>JAURFD010000009.1 GCA_030827125.1 Candidatus Nanopelagicales bacterium | reverse complement strand
CTCCTACGAGTTGGACCACGTGGGTCAACCCCCCCGCGGTGCGCCCGAGCACCTCCGCTGCCACCAGCAGGGTGGCCGACCACGACGAAACACCCAGGGCCCCCGCGCCGGCCAGGGTGGCCTCGAGATAGGGAGCAGCCTTCGCCCCGAGGTCGCCTGATGGGTCAACCCCCTTCGACGCATCCGCCACGACCACCGCGTCATCGAGTCCGTATCGCTCCTGCAGACCGTCCTCGAGATCGAGGTGGAGACCCGGTGGCGCCGTCACGGTGGTACGCACGATGCCTTCATCCCGCGCTCGCGCCAACAGTCGCGACACCTTGGCCTGGGACACATGGAGACGGCGAGCGATCTCCGACTGAGTCACGCCCTGCTCGTGATAGAGCCGAGCGACCTTCGTCATGAGCTCGGCCTGCGCCCAATCACCGGATACCACCATTCAACGACCCGCAGCCAAGGCTCGTGCGGCGTCGGCGATGCCGACCGACGAGATTCCGGCACGCGCGAAAAGCCAGGACGTGGACCCGGTTGGGGCGAATCCACGCAGCCCAACACGACGCATTCGGACCGGATATTCCTCGACCACGACTTCGGCGACGGCCCCTCCGAGACCGCAGACGTAGGCCTCTTCCACCGTGACGATTCCCGCGGTCTCCCGCGCCGCCGTCACGATGGCCTCGCGATCAAGGGGCGAGATTGTCGCCATGGCCAGCACGCGGGCGCTGATGCCCTCCGCGTGAAGGACATCGGCCGCCTCCAGCGTCGGCGCGACGGCGGTGCCGGTAGCGATGATCGTCACATCGTCCCCCTCACGGAGCATCGCGGACTTCCCCGGTACGAACTCGCCATCGAGCCCGGCGATGTCCGGTACGCCCATGCGGCTGACGCGCAGGAATACCGGACCGTCATGTGCGGCCGCCCATCGCACGGCAGCGCTCGTCTCCGCCGGATCGGCCGGCGCCACCACAGTGATGCCAGGGATAGCGCGAAGCCAACTTAGATCCTCCGGCGAGTGGTGGGTGGAGCCGAGCTCGCCGTATGCGACGCCAGGGCTCTGCCCACACAGGACGACATGGTGACCGGAGTACGCCACATCGATCTTCACTTGTTCGAGTGCCCGAGCGGTCATGAAGCATGAGGCCGCCGAGACGAACGGGATCTTGCCACTGGCCGCAAGTCCGGCCCCGACACCCACCATGGCCTGCTCGGCGATCCCGACGTTGATGAGGCGGTCGGGGAATCGCCTACCGAATTCGCCGAGCTTGCTCGACCCGACCGAGTCGTTGACGACCGTCACGATGCGGGGATCGTGCTCCGCCAGATCGACGAGCGTCGACGCGAAGGCGTCGCGGCAATCATGGAGCAACGTCATCGGGAGATCTCCTCGCGCGCAGCAACAACCTGATCCGGTGACGGCACCCGGTGGTGCCACCCGGGGTCATCGGACATGAATGAGACCGGGTGCCCCTTGTGCGTGTGCGCAATGATCGCCGTGGGCTTTCCCGGCTCGGATGGCGCGCTCGCGAGAGCGTCAAGCAACTCCGCGTGATTGTGCCCATCGACCTCAACCACCGCGCAGCCGAACGCACGCAACTTGTCCGCAAGCGGCTCTAGATCACTGGTATCGACAACCCGGGCGCCCTGCTGCAGACCATTGCGGTCGATGATCAAGGTCAGGCGATCCAGACCGTGATGGGCCGCGACCATGAGCGCCTCCCAATTGGACCCCTCCTGCATCTCGCCATCACCGGTGATGACAAACGTGCGACGGTCGGAATGATCAAGGCGAGCCCCGAGCGCCATCCCGACCCCGATCGGCAAGCCGTGGCCGAGCGGGCCGGTGCTGGCCTCGACCCACTCCACCTTCGTGTTGGCCGGGTGACCATTGAGCGCCGACTCCGCCCGCGTGAAACTGGCCAACTCGGATTCGTCGAGGAGTCCGGCCTCCGCCAAGGTGGAGTACAGCGCGGCTGCCGCGTGCCCCTTGGACAGGATCAGTCGATCTCGTTCGCTACCGCCTTCGAGATTGAGCACCCCGAGGTAGAGCGTGACAAGAATGTCGGTGACGGAGAACTCGCCGCCGATGTGCCCCATGCCGGCGTCGGCGACCATGTGCAGGTCGCGCAAACGCACCCGGCGGGCCGCGTCGGCGAGCTCGGCCGGGGTCGCCGTCACTCGTGACCGGCCATGGAAGAGAGCAGTGCGGTCTGGACGATCCGCTGCGCGGCGAGGGCGTCGTGGCGCGCCTGCGCGTCCTGCAGCGCCGGCATGTCGAGGTCATCAAGGGCGCGATAGAGAGCCTTCAGGGTGCGAATCGATAGGCGGGCCGCCTCCACCGTGTCCTCTCGGAAGGGGAACTGGTCCAGCTGCCACACGCCCTCCCAGTCATTGATGCGCAGTGTGTAGAAGTACTCGAAGATCTCGGTCAGATGGACCGTGCCGACGACGAGATCGTCATCCCACGAACGCAAGTTGTCGTTGACATCCATGCCGTAAAGCACGCCATGGTCGATGAGTAGTTGGGCCGCGTCCGCCGGAGACTCGCCGCCGTACAGGGAGTGCCCGAAGTCCAGCAGTACGCCCACGTTGTCGAGCCCGATCTGCTGAATACCGAGAATCGATCGCGCGGCCGAGTCCCACGTCATCTTCACCCGTGGCTCGCGCGGCTTGTACTCGATAGCGATGCGCAGATCGGGATTCGCGGCGGCGAGATCCCGCATGCCGTCGACGGCGAGGGCCCATAGGTCGTGGTGGTTGACCTGGAAGGGGTAGTCCCAGCCATCCTGTCCGGGCCAGATCTTGAGGTACTGGCCATCAAGGGCCCGCACGATGTCGGCAGCCTCATTCATGAACTCCAGCGCCTGCGCCCGCACTCCCGGATCGGGGTTCGTGAAAGCGCCCTTGCTGAATCGGCGCAGATAGATCTCGGGAGTAATTCCCGTCACGAAGAGGTTGTTCGCCCGCAGCGCGTCGCGAACCTCGTCGACACCGATGCCCTGGGTGAAGGGGTAGGGCACATCCACAGCCGACAATTCCCCCACCTGGGCGGCACGTTCGATCATCTCCAGAGTGCTGACCGGTGGCGCGTAGCCGTCGGTGGCATAGCGGTCGACGTAGCTGGCGAAGTGCCACAGGCCGGCACCGAAGGGCGGGTAGTCGGTCATGCGTTCTCCTCGGGGTGGGTGGGGGTGAACCGAGAGCGAGCGACGGCCACACGCCAGTGGGTCCGTACCTGTTGGCGCACGGCGGGCGACATCGTGGGGGTCGTGGGCTGTTCACGGTCAATGGGCGGCAGTGGCGTGCCGAGCCGACGGGCAGCTAGATGTGCCGCCCCGAGGGGTGACAGGGCAGATTCGCGGGCGCGGGCCACGGGCAGCCCGAGAAGATCCGCCTGCACGGACATGAGTAGGTCGGAGGTCGACGCACCGCCGTCCGCATGCACCTGACACAAGGTGACGTGCCCATCGGCCGTCATCGCCTCCACGAGGTCCGTCACCTGATGGGCCACGCACTCGAACGCCGCGCGGGCCACCTGGGCCGGTGTCGTCGTGGCCGACATACCGCTCAGGATCGCCGTGGCCGCGCGATCCCAATGCGGAGCGCCCAGACCGGTAAAGGCGGGCACGAGGGTGACCCCACCAGAGTCCTGTGCGCCATGCGCAAGTTCGCCGAGGATTTCACCGCCGGAGCGGTTATCCCCGGCGGCGAGCAAACGCGCGGTCCAGTCCAGCGCCTGGCCCGTCGCCAAGATGTTGCCCTCCCGCGCGTAGGTCGGTCCGGAGGTCCACCAGGCGATCGTCGTATCGATCCCTTGCGCAGGGGGCGCCAAGGCCGCGAGCGGAATCATCACCGAGGTACCGGTCCCGTAGGTCGCCTTACCCGCACCCGGCGAATCCGTGCCTTGGGCGTATAGCGCAGCATGGGAATCGGCGAGCACAGACAGGATGGGCATGCCATCGGGGATGGCAGGTCGGCCGCGCGTGACACCGAGGTCGGCATCTGAAGGCGATACCTCGGGCAGCGCGCTGCGCGGGATACCGAACACCTCGAGCAGTTCGTCGTCCCATGTGCCCGTCGCTAGATCAAGTAGCAGGGTTCGCGAGGCATTGCCGGCCTCGATGGACCACGAGCCCGTCAGGTTGTGGACGATCCAGGAGTCCACCGTGCCAAGTCGCACGTCATCCCCTGCCGCATTGTCGAGCAGCCAGCACATCTTGGGCGCCGAGAACATCGCGTCGAGGGTCAGTCCAGTTCGTTGGCGCACGAGGTGTCGTACGTCGTCATCGAACCCAGCAACGAACTCAGCCATGCGCGCGTCCTGCCAACTCAGCAGTGGGCCGACGGGCTCGCCAGTGACCGCATCCCAAGCGACCACGGACTCGCGCTGATTGCTGATGGCGATGCCTAACACGGTGGCATCCGGCCTGCGCTGCAGGACCTCGTCCGCGGCCGCATCAACCGCGTTCATGAGTTCACCGGCATCCTGCTCGACCCAGCCGGGTCTAGGCGTGTGCAAGGCCAGCGGAGCCGACGCACGTGCGAGGACCGCACCGCTGGGCACATCGACGAGTAGGGCCTTGACCGACGACGTACCCGCGTCGATCGCGACGATCGCTTCCGACACAGGGCACCTCCCGAAATCTCATCGCTGCATGAATATTCAGTCATGCTTGATGATTCAAACCCTACGCCATCCCTGCGCTAGGTGGGTAGGAGATCGACGAGCGCGTCATAGACGCCGGGTGCTCCCACGACGACTCTCCCGCCTCCAGCGATGCCGTAGGAGCCGATGAAGTCACTACACACGGCCCCCGCCTCCTGGCACAGGCACAGGGCAGCGAGGCAGTCCCAGCCGTTGATGTGCATTTCGACGTACCCGATGAGTTGACCGGCAGCCACGTAGGCGATGTTCAGGGCACCGGAGCCCACTCGCAGGTACATGCCGTTCTGCTCACGCAGCCGTTGCATGATCTGTGCGAGGTCCCCAGGGGTGGTGGTGCTCGAACAGCCGACGCCGGTCACGCCCTCATCAAGCCGATCCGCCGAGAGCACCGATGTCCGCACACCGTTGAGTGTCGCGCCGCCGCCACGGTACGCGGCATACACATCCCCGGTCGTCGGATTCTTGATCACTCCAATCACCGGCTCACCATCACGTACGTACGCAATGGACACGCACCAAAAGGGCAGCCCCAGCAGGAACGGCTGCGTCCCATCGATGGGATCGACGACCCACGCGCCGGTGGCGCCCTCAGCGCCCCCCCTGCCGGTCTCCTCCCCGACGAAAGCGTCCTCGGGGAAGGCATCGATCAATCGGCGCCGGATATGCGCCTCGACCTCGCGGTCGGCCTGCGAGACGAGGTCCTGCGGGCCTTTCGCTTCGATGGTCAGCGATGAGCGCTCACGCGAAAAGCGCAGGGCAATGTCGGCCGCTTCCGCGAGGACCTCGCAGGCGACCGCGTAACGGTCCTCCAGCCATTGTTCGGTCATGATCGCTCCCCCCACAGCCAGGCAGCACCGCGCACGCCGCTCGAGTCTCCATGTAGGGCTCGCTGAATAGGCGTAGCGAATACGGTGCTGAAAGCGTATTCGCGCACGAGCTCGGGTAGGTCCTCGTACATCTCGTCAATATTGCTCATCCCTCCGCCCATGACAAACACATCCGGGTCCACGGTGTTGACCACGACAGCGAGTCCGCGGGCCACGCGATCGACCCAGCGCCGATAGGTGAGGTCGGCTCGCTCGTCACCACTGCGGCGCATTTCCATGATCTGCGCGGGAGCAAGGTCACCTCCACCGTGTCGGATGAAGTCGCGGGCGAAGGAGTAGCCCGATATCCAGGTCTCCATGCAGCCGTACTTTCCGCAATAGCACTCGGTGCCCGGCACCTCGTCGTCCCGCGGATAGGGCAACGGGTTGTGGCCCCAGTCCCCCGCACTGTTGTTCGGGCCGTGATGGGCACGGCCATCCACGGCAATCCCCGCACCGGACCCGCTGGCGATGATCACGCCGAAGACCACCCGGTGGCCTACCCCGGCCCCATCAATCGCCTCCGACACCGCGAAGCAGTCAGCATCGTTCTCGATGCGCAGTTCTCGACCCAGCGTGGCGCGCAGGTCGGCCTCCACTGGCCTTCCGTTGATCCAGGTCGAACTTCCGCCCTTGCCTCGGCGCGACTCCGGCTCCAGCGAGCCCGGGATGCCGATTCCGACCGAACCCTGCTGGCCGGTCTCGACCTCCAGGCGGCGCACAACATCGGCGACAAGGCGCAAACAGCCGTCGTAGTCGCCGCGCGGCGTCGCCTCTCGAATGCGCAGGAGCTCACGACCGTCGCGCTCCATGGCGACACCCTCGATCTTGGTGCCGCCCCAGTCGATCCCGATCAGCACGCCGAACTCCTGACGATGGTGGAGCCCGTACCCTAGCGAGCCATCGTCAGACTGAAGACTTCTTGCCAAAGAGCCGGTGGAAGAGCGAGTGCTCCTTCTTCCATTGCGCCAGCTCGGCCTGGGTGCACTTGCAGCGCTGATTCTTGGGTACCCCTTTGAGGACCTGGGTGACGTGCTGCCCGCAGCCGGACCACGACGCCTTCTCACATCTCTTGCACGTCACTCGATGACACATGCGGGTAAGCATACCCCAGGGGGTATCTATTCAACCTCAGCAGGAGGGCAGGCGCTCGCCCAGCCACCCCTCGATACCGGCGAGCGGGATCCGCTCCTGGGCCATCGAGTCGCGCTCGCGAATCGTTACGGCGTCATCCTCAAGGGTGTCGAAGTCGACCGTCACGCAGTACGGCGTGCCGATCTCGTCCTGGCGGCGGTAGCGGCGACCGATGGCGCCGGCATCGTCGAAGTCGACGTTCCAGCGTCGACGCAGCTGCGCCGCCAGATCACGGGCCTTGGGCGACAGGTCAGCGTTGCGGGACAGCGGCAGCACCGCAGCCTTGACCGGGGCCAGTCGCGGGTCGAAGCGCAGCACCGTGCGCTTGTCGACGCCACCCTTGGCGTTCGGGGCCTCATCCTCGTCATAGGCATCGAGAAGGAAGGCCAGCACGCATCGCGTCAGGCCCGCTGCCGGCTCGATGACGTAGGGGATCCAGCGCTCTTCGGTGTCCTGCTCGAAGTAGGTCAGGTCGGTCCCTGAGTGCTCGGAGTGCGTCTTGAGGTCATAGTCGGTGCGATTGGCGATGCCTTCGAGCTCCGCCCACTCCGAGCCAGCGAAGAGGAATCGATACTCAATGTCGACGGTGCGCTTGGAGTAGTGGCTCAGCTTCTCCTGGGGGTGTTCGAACAGGCGCATGTTCTCGGGGTTCATCCCGAGGTCGACGTACCAGTCCCATCGCTGTTGCAGCCAGTACTCGTGCCACTCCTCATCGGTGCCCGGCTTGACGAAGAACTCCATCTCCATCTGCTCGAACTCGCGCGTGCGGAAGATGAAGTTGCCCGGAGTGATCTCGTTGCGGAAGCTCTTGCCGGTCTGACCGATGCCGAACGGCGGCTTTTTGCGACCGGAGTTCAAGACATTCAGATAGTTGACGAAGATGCCCTGCGCGGTCTCTGGTCGCAGATAGTGGATCGCCCCCGCATCTTCGACCGGGCCTACGGTGGTGCGCAGCATGCCGTTGAAATCCTTGGGCTCGGTGAACTCGCCCTTGGTGCCACAGTTGGCACACACGATGTCAGCGAGGCCATCTGCTGGCGCGGACCCGTGCTTCTCCTCGTACGCCTCGATGAGTTGGTCGGCGCGCCACCGCTTGTGACAGTTTTTGCACTCGGTGAGCGGATCGACGAACGCCGACACATGTCCGGAGGCTTCCCACACCTGCGGGGCGAGAATGATGGACGAGTCGATTCCCACAACGTCGTCCCGGCCCCGCACCACGGCCTGCCACCACTGGCGACGGATGTTGTCCTTGAGTTCAACCCCCAAGGGGCCGTAGTCCCAGGCGGAGCGAGTGCCGCCGTAGATCTCGGACGAGGGGAAGACGAACCCACGCCGCTTGCACAGGTTGACGACGGAATCGATGCGATCGGCCATGGTGGCTACTCCGGCTTCCGGGCACGTGGCGTGTGCCCTGGACGATGGGATGGAAGGCCTCAGCCTAACGACGCGTCGTGCTCACTGAGTCGGCGGAGGGCTTCCACCTCGTCCAGGACATCGAAGTCCTCGTAGTGCCAGCGCAAACTACGCCGGACCATCGGGCGATCAACCGCGACAATCTCGTCGTACAGCAGCGCGAGCCTGGCCTCCCCCTCGCGGGGGCACACGGCCACGGCAAGGATGAGACTCGCTGCGCCCGCGTCGCGAAGTGCGCGACCAACAACGTGCGCTGCGCTGCCGGTCTCCACCCCGTCGTCCACGACGATCACCGCTCGCCCGGTGACATCGACACCTGCCGCTGCGCCGTCGGAAGCCACGACCAGTTCGATGACCTGCACCACGTCGTCGCGATCAAGTCGTACGCCGTACACGGCCAAACCATGGCGGGCCGCGATCTCCAGCGCGGGCGGCACTCCGTTCGGGAGGATGGCGAGCACGATCGCCTCTGATGGAGGGCTCAGCAGTTCAGCCACCGCAACGCCGCCCTCCGCGAGATTGGCGAACCGTGGGCTCATGACGGTTCTGGTGTGACGCGCTCGGCGGCCGCCTCACCCAGGGAGACTGTGCCGGCATCGGCCGCGAGTGTTCCTGAGGCCGTCACACTGCCCTCCGAGTCACTCACCTGCAGCACCTCGAAGGCCGTGGGCTCGTCCATGGCCCGGGATAGCAGCGGCACCACGGACACCTTCACGTCGTACGACGACAAGGCCCGCCGATAGGCCCCTACGGTCGTCCAGTTCAGCGTGAGCGCGATGAGTTCGGAGTCGTCGACGGCGCGAGCCAACCGAGCATCAACGAAGCCGTCGAATGACGACAGGAGGTCCACCGCGGTGCGGAGTTCGGCGAGCAAGGTGGCAGGCTGAATGCTGCGGAAG
The DNA here is from genome assembly GCA_030827125.1 of Candidatus Nanopelagicales bacterium. Taxonomy (GTDB): domain Bacteria; phylum Actinomycetota; class Actinomycetes; order S36-B12; family S36-B12; genus Mxb001. Next base: position 103,780 of record JAURFD010000009.1, on the reverse strand, counting down.
CGCAGGGCGGTGATGAACCCCGGGATCGGCTCACGGTCGAACACTGGCACCATGGGACCACCGTAGGCCTCTAGCGGCCGCGGCCGGATCGGGGTGCCACGAGGGGGCCCCGGTGGAAGGGCCCACGAAAGGGAACGCATGAAGGACGAGCGACCCGGCGTACGCGGTCCCCGGGGACCTGCCCCCAGCGGGGGGAGCCCCACTCCCCCGCCGAAGTCATCCGGCAGCCTCACCCCACTCCAGCGCGTCAGCTTGCCGCTCATCACCCGACTCAGCCGTGTGCCGCGCTGGCTCGTGGTTATCGCCCTCGCCGTCCTGCTCGTCCTCGGGATGATCCAGACCGGCTCGCTTGCCTGGCTAGGGGCACTCATCCTGGGTCTGCTCACCGTTTTCTTCGCCTGGCTGCTCGTGCTGTCGTGGCCGGCCATCCCCGCGTCCGGGCGGCTCCTGCGGCTCATCGTCGTCGCGGCTCTGGCCGGGCTCACCGTCCTCAAGGCCATGGGTCAGATCTAGCTCTCCAGCATCCTAGAGAAATTGACAATCATTTCCATTAAGAACAGACTGGCCTGGTGCCGCGCTTTTCCATCCCTCCCCACACCCGCGTAGCCACGCTCGCCTGCGTCGCCGCCCTCGGCCTCTCCGCCTGCGGCGGCAGTTCTCCTGACAGCGGTGCCAGCGCTGAGGGACGCACCACCGTCGTCGCGGCCTTCTATCCCCTCGCCTACGCCGCCATTCAGGTCGGCGGGGACAACGTCGACGTCATTGATCTCACGCCACCGGGCGCTGAACCGCACGATCTCGAGCTCAGCCCTGCGCAGGTGGCCCAGATCGCCGAGGCGGACCTGGTGCTCTACGTGCCCGGCTTCCAGCCCGCCCTCGACGATGCCATCGACCAGGTGGCCGCGGACCACGCACTCGATGTCACCGAGCAGATCCCCCTGCTTCCCGCCGAGGAGCACAGCGACGAGCAGGAAGACGATCACGGCGACGACGGCCACGATGCACTGGCCGGCGACCCACACGTGTGGCTCAACCCCCTCAACATGTCCATCATCGGTGCTGAGATTCGCGATCGACTTGCAACCCTCGACCCGTCGTTGCAGGGTGCCGTCACCGCAGGCAGCAGCGATCTCGACGTCGCGATGACAGCACTGAATGATGAGTGGTTGACGGGAACCGCCACGTGCCGAAGTCGCGACCTCGTCGTCAGCCACGAAGCATTCGCCTACCTCGCCGCCCAATACGACTTCGCACAGGTGGGAATCGCCGGCATCAGCCCGGAGACAGAGCCCTCCCCCGCGCGCCTGGCCGAGATCGCTGACTTCGTGCGCGCCAACGGCGTCACCACGATCTACTACGAGACGCTCGTCGATCCCAAGGTGGCGAACACCATCGCGGCTGAGACCGGAGCGACGACCGCTGTCCTCGATCCCATCGAGGGCCTGGCCGAGGGTTCGACACAGGACTACGTGTCCTTGATGCTCGCAAACTTGGCTGCGATCCAGTCCGGTCAAGGGTGCGCCTAGGCTTCCGCGATGGACGCGACCACTCCCGCCATCTGCTGCGACGACGTCAGCGTCGACTTCGACGCATCCTGCGTCCTGTCGAACATCAGCGTGGACATCTATCCGGGTGACTTCACGGCCATCCTGGGCGTGAACGGCTCAGGCAAGACCACGCTGATGCGGGCGATGCTCGGGCTGATTCCACTGACAGGTGGCGCTGTGCGGATCTACGGGACCGACCTCCCCCGGTTCCGCGACTGGTCGCGCCTCGCCTACGTGCCGCAACGTTTGCACTCCGCTGGGGCCGTGCCCGTGTCCGTCCACGAAGTAGTGGGAGCCAGCCTCATCTCCCCTAGGCGGCGACTTCCACGGCGTGGAGATCGACTGGCTGTCACTAACGCGCTTGACCTCGTGGGACTTTCGAACCGCCGCAAGGACCGCTTCGATTCGCTGTCCGGGGGCCAGCAGCGTCGCGTCATGATCGCCGCCGCACTCGCAAAGGATGCCGATATTTACATCCTCGACGAACCCACCGCGGGCGTGGACGCGGAGAGTCAAGAACGCATCACCGAGACCTTCCGCCACCTTCAGCAAGCCGGACGCACCGTCCTGCTCGTGACCCATGAGCTCGGCGCGTTCTCCGCGCTGGCCTCCCGCATCGTCGTGCTTGGCTCGCGCACCGGCGTGGGATCCCATGTCCTGTACGACGGACCGCCGCCGGTGCCCGAGCATCTCACCGAGCGGCACTGGCATCACAGTGAGGAAGTCATCGCCCGCGGCAAGGAACCGGGACTGCTCGATCCGGGGAACACCGCATGAACCTGCTCACGTACGACTTCATGCAACGCGCGCTCATCGCGGCAGCGCTCATCGGCGTCATTGCGCCCCTCATCGGCATCTTCCTGGTGCAGCGACGCCTCGCACTCCTCGGTGACGGCATGGGACACGTCGCCCTGACCGGCGTGGGGCTGGCTTTCCTCGTCGGGTCCGCACCGGTTCCTACCGCCCTGGTGGTCGCGGCACTCGGAGCGCTCGTGCTCGAGGTCATTCGGTCACGCAGTCGCACCGCGGGTGACCTCGCGCTCGCCCTCGTCTTCTACGGCGGCATCGCGGGCGGCGTAATGCTGACGGCACTGGCGTCGGGCAAGGCGAGCAGCGCACTCAACCAATACCTCTTCGGCTCCCTGTCCACCGTGGCCGTCGAGGACATCGCATGGCTCGTCGGCGCGAGCATCGTTGTCGTCATCATCCTCGTAATCTTCGGTCGCGAGATGTTCGCGATGACGCTCGACCCGGACGTGGCACACGTCCAAGGCATCCGCACAACGCGGCTCGGCGTACTCCTCACCGTCCTTGCGGCCGTCACCGTAGTCATCGGGATGCGGACCGTCGGACTGTTGCTCGTCAGCGCGATCATGATCGTCCCGGTCGCCGCCGCACAGCAGATCGCCGGATCCTTCCGCGGGACGGCAATCGGAGCTGTCGTCGTGGGACTCGCATGTTCCGTCGCCGGCCTCGTGACGTCCTTCCAACTCGACGTGCCACCCGGCCCATCGATCGTGCTGCTCTCGCTCGCCGCCTTCGTGGTGGCCGCTCTCATCGCCATCCCGCTCCGGCGACGCCGCCATCGCCATCCGCACGCCGAGAAGCCGGTGCAGGAGCATGACCATGCCTGAGCAAGCACCACGTCGCCAGACTCGGCAGCGCACCGCCGTGTCGGCCGCCTTGGGTGCGGCGAACGAGTTCCTCTCCGCGCAGGAGATCCACGACGTATTGCGACAGCAGGGCGATCGCGTCGGCCTCACCACCGTCTATCGCGCGCTCCAAACCATGGTCGACGACGACGTGGTTGACGTGATCGTTCGGGACGATGGCGAGTCGGTCTACCGCAGCTGCAGCGAGCATCACCATCACCATCTGGTGTGCCGCCGTTGCCGCGCCACCATCGAAGTGGAAGCGCCGGCCGTCGAGTCATGGGCCGAGGAAGTCGCCGCTCAACATGGATTCACCGATGTCGCACACACGGTCGAGGTGTTCGGCGTCTGCCCTGACTGCGCCTGAGGAATCGTCCACAGGTTCGGGAGTGGCTCGGGAGAGCTTGTGAAAAAAACGTTGGTGTTGCTGGGGTTTTGGGGTTGACGATGTCGGACCCCTCACATAGAATCGTACATGTGTTCGAACAGTGAGTGTGGTCCGGTGCAAGCCCGGACCGGTTCGGACTCCCGCGAGTAGTGGCGGATCACCTGCCTGTTGAGAGCGTGGGTGGTCCAGGTCTATTGATAGATGTGTTGTTGGCGGGCCGCGGAAGATGGCGCAGCGGCCGCGGGTCACTCACCCGATCCCCTTTCCTGTTTCCTCCTGTGCTGTGGGGTGCCCCTGATGTCCGTTGCCGAGGTCCTGAACGCCGATGTGGTGTTGGCCGAGTCGGTCGCGGTGCTGCGCGCAGCCACCAACGCACTCGCCGAACTGGACGCCTCGGAGCTGAGTGAGGCTCAACTCGGGGATGCGCTGCTGGACCTGCTGCAGGTACGCCGGCAGGTCGACGGTGCGCTCGCCGCGGTGGGTCACCGGTTCGTCCACTCGGGCGCCTGGGCCGCGGACGGGGCCCGCGATGCCACCGGATGGGTCCGGGGCCGCACCCAGGACGGGTTCGGCTCTGCGCGGCGAGTATTCACCACCGCAGGCGAATGCGCCGTGTTCGACCAGATGGGTGCGGCACTACGCCGCGGCGAGATCTCGGTCAAGCACGTGACCGTTCTCGGGGAGGTAGCCCGAGCATTCCCCCGCCTGCAGGGCCACCTGAAGCTCGCGCAGCCGCAGATCGTGACCCTGGCGGCCGAGCGGGAACCGGCCGCATTCGCCCGGTCGTTGACCGCAATGTGCCACCGGCTGGACCCCATCGCCGCCCAGGAGGACACGAAGGCCAAGGAACGGGACTACTACCTGCGCGCCTCCACGTTGCTCGATGGCGCGGTGCGGGTCGACGGAATGCTCCCCGCCGACGTCGGACAACTCCTCATCGCCTCGTTAGAGGCGGCCCGCCGGACCGTCGCCCAAGACAATGACGCCGACGCTGCCAAGGACGGCCCCACCTCAGACCCCGATCCGGCGGATCGGGCCACGTGGGAGATCGACGTGTTCGGCACCCCCATCCAACCCCCTGAACTGGACCCGATCGACCACCGACTGACCGGGGCCCGCAACATCGAAGCCCTGCACCGAATCCTCACCCTGGCCGGTGCCGCCACTCCGGCCGACGGTGGTCTCGCCTCCGTCGCCGGGACCCGGCCCACCATCAACGTCACGGTGAGCGTCGAGACGTTGACCGCTGCACCCGGCGAGGCCGGCGTGGACTGCGGGTGGCTCGACCGCTTCGGCGTCCCGCACCAGCCGATCACCTCCGACACCGCCCGACGCCTTGCCTGCGACGCCACCCTCCGACCCCTGCTCATCGACACCGACGGACAGTTGGTTGCGTTCGGGACCGCCAGCCGGGTCATCCCACCGGCCATGCGCGCACTCGTCGTACGACGGGACCGGCACTGCCGGTTCGCCGGCTGCCGGGCCCGGATCGATGAGGTCCACCACCTCATTTACTACTCCCGCGGCGGCCCCACCCGAAGCGACAACCTCATCGGCTTGTGCTGGCACCACCACCACCTCGTTCACGAAGCCGGCTGGCACCTCAAAGGCGAGCCCAACCACGAAGTCACCGGAACCGGACCCGACGGACGCACGTGGTCGAGCAGCCCACCGGCGAGATCGAACTATTCGTAAGGATTCTCCGGCTGCGCTACCTGTTCGAGCGAGTCAACGACAAGCAGGGGAATTGCCGTGTCCGACTTTGTGCCGCCACCGGGCACCCAGTGGCCGGTAACGGTCACCCAGGTATCGGCCGGGAGGTCGGACACCTCGAGTGGCTGGATCTTGTAGGCGATCGCATCGGCCGCGCAGCACGAGATCGCGAGCCGGGTGAGCCACCAGCCGCCTTCGGAGTTGGGTGTCGCGAAGCCGGTCATCTGCACGTTGCGGTCTTCGAGCGAAGCGCCGTCATCCCACACAGCGCGACTGACGTAGCTCGACACGGAGATCGGTACCGGATCCCCCTCGGGCAGGGGCGGGGCCTTCGCCTCGCGCGGCTGGACGCCGTTGGTCGTATCCCGAGCCGCCGCATACGCGCCCAGAGGTGGCGGAGCGATGAGGAAGATCGCGAGGACGGGTAGGAGGAGGAGCCACGCTGAGCGCGGACCCCCGTGGCCGTGCCCGTGGCCGTCGTCGTGCTCGTGCGGCTCGTCGTGAGGCGTCGCTTCATCACTACGCCGCCCCTTGCGCAGCACGTCGATCAGCGCCATGCCACCGAGCACAACGAGCAACGCCCCGGACAAGATCAGCCAGATCCGCATGTTGGCCTTGACGTAGTTGAGGTAGGCATCACCGATGGAGATCCGCAGGATGGCTCCCCCGATGAGGATGAGCACGATGGCTTGCACTTCACGTCTCATGTGAGCAACCACCACCCCACCAGCACGCTCATGAGCACGGCGAAGACAAAGGTGGCGGGTGCGAATCGCGCAGCGAAGCGACGCCCGAAGGTCCCCACCTGCAAGGACACCAACTTGATGTCCACCATTGGCCCGACAACGAGGAACGCCAGCTTCGAGGTGAGGGAGAACTCACTCAGGCTCGCGGCGACGAACGCATCGGCCTCGGAGCAGATGCTGAGGACGACGGCCAACAGCGCCATCGCCAACACCGAGAGCAGCGGCTGCGCAGCGACGGAATCCATCCAGTTCTGCGGCACGATCACGTTGAGCGCGGCCGCGGTGAGACCGCCGATAACGAGGAAACCGCCGGCGTGCAGGAAGTCATGGGTCGCCGTCAGCCGGAAGGTGTGCCAGGAGTTGCTCCCCACCAGGTGGTCGCGCGGACCGATGCGCAACCAGTCGGCTTTGCCGAAGCGCAGCCAGAGCCAACCCATGATCATCGCCGTGGCGAGCGAGGCGATGAAGCGCGCAACCACCATCATTGGCTCGCCGGGGAAGGCTACGAAGGTCGAGGCGAGAACGACCGGGTTGATGGCCGGCGCGGAGAGCAGGAAGGCGAGGGCGGCCGCCGGCGTCACACCCCGGGCGATGAGCCCATTGGTCACCGGCACCGACGCGCACTCGCAGCCGGGCAGCACCACCCCCGCGCAACTGGCGACGGGGACGGCCAAGGCAGGGTTCTTCGGCAGCGCGCGTCGCCAGAACGACGCGGGCACGAAGGCCGCAATCGCCCCCGAGAGGACCACGCCCAATACAAGGAAAGGCAGCGCCTGGACGATGATGGAGACGAAGATGGTGGCGCCTGTCTGCAGTGCCGGGTCGTCGAAGATTCCGACGATCCAGCGCTGACCGATGACGAGTAGGACGAGACCCACCGCAAGAATTTCCAGGCTGCCGGGGCGGTAGCGCGCCTGCTCGGTTGGCGCCTCACTCACGACTCGGCCACGGGATTCGGCTGCGCGCCACCATAGCGACGATCGCGACGTGCGTACGTTTCGCAGGCACGCCACAGATTGCGGCGATCGAAGTCTGGCCACAGTGCATCGTCGAACACCATCTCGGCGTATGCCGACTCCCACAGCAGGAAGTTGCTCGTGCGTTGCTCACCCGAGGAGCGCACGAAGAGGTCGACGTCGGGCATGTCGGGGAGGTAGAGGTGCCGGTGAATCATGCGCTCGTCGACCTTGCCCGGGTCGATCAGGCCTGCCGCAACACCGCGAGCAATCGAGGCCATGGCATCGGCGAGTTCGGCTCGTCCACCATAGTTCACACACATCGTGAGGTTGAGGACGTCGTTGGTCCGCGTCATCTCTTCGGCGATCTGCAACTCGCTGATGACGCTCTTCCACAGCCGCTTGGGGCGGCCGGCCCAGCGCACGCGGACACCCAGGTCGTTCATCTCGTCGCGGCGCCGATGCACGACATCGCGGTTGAAGCCCATGAGGAAGCGCACCTCGTCCGGTGAGCGTTTCCAATTCTCCGTCGAGAAGGCGTACGCCGAGAGCCAGGTCACGCCGATCTCGATAGCCCCATGCACGACATCGAGCAGGGCAAACTCGCCCGCTTCATGACCAGCCGTGCGCGGGAGTCCGCGGTCCTTGGCCCACCGGCCGTTGCCGTCCATCACTACCGCCACATGACGTGGCACGAGGTCGGCGGGGATGGCCGGTGGGGTCGCCCCGGAGGGGTGGGGCGTCGGAGCGATCGGCACGGCCCCATCCTGTCATCCCCGCCGCGTCCCCCTCATGGATTGGACGATGTGGCGCTACGGCGTGCGCTCGACGAGAGGCAGCGAACGCAGTCCGCGCTCGAGGTGCCACGTGACCAGCGCCGCGGTGAGGCCGTTGGACTCGCGCCGGAAGCGCACATCGCTGGCGTCGGCGACCGCCCAGTCTCCCGAGAGCAGTGCCCCCATGAGCTCCAGGGTCTGCGGCTGCGGCGTCGTCGAGCCCGATCCTCGACACTCCGGGCACAGCGCACCACCGCTGGAAATCGAGAAGGCTCGGTGCGGGCCGGGGCGGCCACATCGCGCGCAGTCATCGAAGGAGGGTGACCAGCCGGCGATTGCGAGCGAGCGCAGGAGGAACGCGTCGAGGACGAGCGAGGCATCATGGGTTCCCGACACCAGGGTTCGCAGCCCACCTACCAGTAGTAGGAACTGCTGCGTCGCCGGCTCCTTCTCGACGGGGGTCAGTCGCTCGGCAGCCTCGAGCATCGCGCTTCCCGATGTCCACCGTGGGTAGTCCTCCGCCAGGTGCGCGCCGTGGCTCGCGAGGGATTCCACCTGCGTCACGGTGTCCAGCGACCGGCCCTCGTAGAGCTGCACGTCGATATGCGAGAAAGGTTCGAGGCGGGCGCCAAAACGGCTGCCGGTTCGACGTACCCCTTTGGCCACGCTGCGGACGCGCCCGTGTGACCGCGTGAGCAGGCTGACAATCCTGTCCGCCTCACCCAATCGCTGGGTGCGCAGGACGATCGCCTCGTCGCGGTACGTGGGCACCGGCCCATCCTCGCAGGCTTAGAAGCCGAGGCGGCGCAACTGCTTGGGGTCGCGTTGCCAATCCTTCGCCACCTTGACGCGCAGGTCCAGGTAGACAGGGACTCCTACGAGGGCCTCGATCCCGCGTCGGGCCTTGGTGCCCACCTGCTTGAGCCGGGCGCCACCTTTCCCGATGACAATGGCCTTCTGAGAGTCGCGCTCGACAAAGACGTTGGCATAGATGTCGAGAAGTGGCCTCTCGTCTGGCCGATCCTCACGCAGGGACATTTCCTCGACCACCACGGCCAGGGAGTGGGGCACCTCATCGGTCACCCCTTCAAGGGCCGCCTCCCGGATCAACTCCGCGACGAGGGTCTCCTCGGGCTCGTCCGTGACCTCTCCATCGGGATAGAGGGCCGGGCCAGCCGGCAGCAACCCGATGAGCAGGTCGGTGAGCACCCCGACATTGGCGCCATCCACCGCGGAGACCGGTACCACTTCAGCCCACTCCAGCCCCACCTTGGCACCCAACTCGGCAGCCTCGACCAGCCGTTCAGCCACCTGCGCAGGGCTCACCACATCGGTCTTGGTGATGACGGCGAAGGTCGCACGTGCGCCCCCGCGTCGAGCACGCGCCAATTCCCCGGCGATGTAGGCATCGCCCGGGCCGACCTTGGCATCAGCAGACAGGCACAGCGCTGCCACGTCCACCGACGACCAGGCCTCGCGAACAAGGTCGTTGAGCCGCTCCCCCAGCAGCGTCTTGGGCTTGTGCAGTCCGGGGGTATCGAGGATCACCAATTGCGCGTCAGGGCGGGTAAGGATTCCGCGGATGACGTGCCGAGTGGTCTGCGGCCGACTCGACGTGATGGCCACCTTGGTCCCGACGATGGCGTTGGTGAGCGTGGATTTCCCCGCGTTCGGTCGTCCGACGAAGCAGGCCAGCCCCGCGCGATGCTCACTCATTGGGACCAGTCTCCCCTATGCCGCGCGAGCGGGGTCACTCCCCCGCCTGGACCGTGGCGAGGATCGAACCGTCGGGGGCGGCCAGATGCACAGGTACGCCGGGGCCGCCGAGGTCACGCAGGGCGGCGAAGTCCGGTGGATTCTCCGGTGTCGCACCCACGATCACGGCAGCCTCGACTCCCCGGGAACCCGACGAGACCGCGGTCGCCACCGCAAGATCCAGAGCCCCCAGCGACAGGGACGGCAGGCGGACGTCGGCGGCGGCGTAAGTCCGACCCGTCTCATCGCGCAGGGCAGCCCCTTGCGCACTGCCAATCCGGCCGCGCGCCCCGCGCGCGAGCGTCATGAGCTTGGCGTCTTCGGCGCTCAGGCCCGCGGGCACATCACTCGTCATCGTCGACCTCGTCCTTGGGGGGGTCCGGCGCCATGGGAACAGCGAGCACGCTACCGATGCGGTTGCGACGGCCCGACGCCTCCTCGGCACGCAACCGCCAGCCATCAACATCGACAACAGCCCCGGGAATGGGCACTCGACCGAGACGCTTGGCCATCAACCCCAGGACAGTGTCGACTCCCTCGTCCTCACCGTCGATGTCGACGTCAATGAGGTCGGCGAAGTCATCGACCTGCATGCGCGCACTTACGCGGTATGCACCATCCTCGAGCGGAGCCACCTCCGGTGCAGCGGTGTCGTATTCATCGTCGATCTCACCGACGATCTCCTCGAGGAGGTCTTCGATCGTCACCAGACCCGCGGTGCCGCCGTACTCATCGACAACAATCGCCATGTGGGTGCGGGCCGCCTGCATGTCCTTAAGTAACTCATCGACCTGCTTGCTGTCCGGGACCATAAACGTCGGCCGCATGAGCGACTCCACCGTCTCCGACTGCTCCGCGTCACGGTTGTCGAAGACCCGGCGGACGACATCCTTGAGATAGACAAGGCCGATCACATCGTCCGCGTTCTCGCCGATGACCGGGATGCGCGAGAAGCCCGAGCGAAGCCCAAGGGAGAGCGCTTGGCGCAGAGTCTTGTGGCGCTCGATGTAGATCATTTCGGTCCGCGGGACCATGACCTCTCGCACGAACGTGTCGCCAAGTTCGAAGACCGAGTGAATCATCGCCCGCTCATCGTCCTCGATGAGGTCCTCATCTCCGGCGATGTCGACGAGCTCCCGGAACTCCGCCTGCGTAGCGAAGGGACCCTCGCGATAGCCCTTGCCAGGCGTAATGAGGTTGCCGATGAGGATGAGCAAGGTCGCGAGTGGACTCAGGACGCTGGCGAGGAGACGAACGACTCCGGCGCTACGCAGAGCGATCCGGTCCGCATGTTGCCTTCCCAGGGTACGCGGCGCCACGCCGAGAACCGCGTAGGAGATCACCACCATAACCACGACGATCATGAGGAGAGCAGCCCATGTGGGCCAGCCAAGGTCATCGCGCAGGTTGATGACGCCGACAAAGGAGACCAGGACCGTGGCGGTAACCGCAGCCGTCGTGGAGAGGAACAGCAGTACGTTGACGTAGCGCGGCCGGTCACCAAGGACCACGAGCAACCGGTCTGCCCCGCGGACGTCATCACGGGCCAGGTCCTCGATATGCGATCGCGACACACGGCCAACGGCGGTCTCGGTCATCACGAGAAGGCCCGTCAGCACGATGAGCACCACGGCGAGCAAAACCAGCCACAGATCAGCACTCATGCCTTCTCCCTCGAACCCTCTTCCCGCGAACGCCACTCCGCGAGCAAGTCATCCTGCAGCCCGAACATCACCGCGTGTTCGTCGGGTTCAGCGTGGTCGAAACCGAGGAGGTGCAGCACTCCATGCGTGAGCAGCAGTTCCAACTCTGCGGTGGCCGAATGACCCGCCTCAATGCCCTGTCGGGCCGCCACCGTGGGGCACAGGATGATGTCGCCGAGGATACCGAGCGGTGCCGGCCCTTCCAACGGCCCAACGCTGAGGTCATCCATGGGAAAGCTCAGCACGTCGGTCGGGCCTGGGAGGTCCATCCACTCGACATGGAGTCGCTCCATCTCCGCTTCGCCCACGAGGGCAATCGACAGTTCGCACTCCGGATCGAGGCGCAGTCGATCAAGCAGGAATGCTGCCTGCGTGATGAGGTGCTCGGGGTCGGCGAGGTCGGTCCCCGAACTATCGGACACGTCGATATTCATAACTCGATGCTCATCGCTCGACGTTCATGGCTGTGTTCACCGCGCTAGGCCCGACGCGGCCCACGGCGTTTGGCATCGATTCCCTGTGCCGACGCCACCTCCGCGTCGTAGCGTCCATAGGCCTCCACGATGCGTCCCACCAGCCGGTGCCGCACGACGTCGGCCGACGTCAGGGTGCAGAACGACACGTCATCCATGCCCTCGAGGATGCCCTGCACCACCTTCAGCCCGGAGGTGGTGGCCACGGGCAGATCGACCTGGGTGACGTCGCCGGTGACCACCATGGTGGAACCGAAGCCCAGGCGGGTGAGGAACATCTTCATCTGCTCAGGCGTGGTGTTTTGCGCCTCGTCCAAGATGATGAAGGCATCGTTGAGCGTGCGGCCGCGCATATAGGCGAGCGGCGCGATCTCGATGGTCCCGCTGGTGATGAGGCGTGGGATCGAGTCCGGATCCAACATGTCATGGAGGGCGTCGTACAGCGGTCGCAGATAGGGATCGATCTTCTCCGACAGGGTGCCGGGGAGGAACCCGAGCCGTTCCCCCGCCTCCACGGCCGGCCGCGTGAGGATGATTCGCGACACCTTCTTGGCCTGGAGGGCCTGAACGGCCTTCGCCACGGCGAGGTAGGTCTTGCCCGTTCCGGCGGGTCCGATGCCGAAGGTCACCGTGTTGGCATCGATCGCGTCGACGTAGCGCTTTTGGTTTAACGACTTCGCACGAATCGTGCGGCCGCGTGAACTCAAGATGTTTGTCGACAGCACCTCGGCGGGCCTGGTCCCCGATCGCAGAAGCGCAATGCTGCGCTCGACCGATTCACTGGTGAGGCCCTGGCCGGTCCGCAGGACCGCGAGCATCTCGGCGATGAGGAGTTCGATGAGTCCGACGTCTTCACCCTCACCGGAAATGGTGATCTCATTGCCGCGGACATGGATATCCGCCTCGGCGAACTGGGCCTCAATCACACGGAGGAACTCATCGCCCGGGCCCAGCAGGGCCACCATGGGTTGGCTGGAGGGAACCGTGATCGTCGCTTGGGCGGGGGTGATCGTCATCGTGGGGTGATCGTACCGTTCAGCCGGGCGGCCAGCCGAGTGAGCGACCACCGAGCAGGTGCACGTGGGCATGGCCGACGGTCTGACCACCTTGTTGCCCGGTGTTGGCCACGAGTCGATGCCCGGTCTGGTCGATCCCCTCGGCCGCAGCGAGCCCGGCCGCCACCTCGAAGATCTCGCCCGCCAATGAGGCATCGGCCAGGGCTACGGACGGCACATCGTCGTAGTGCTCGATGGGGATGATGAGGATGTGGGTCGGCGCCTTGGGGTCGATGTCGCGGAAGGCCATCACGCGGTCGGTCCGGACCAGCACGTCGCCAGGGATGTCACCCGCCGCGATGGCACAGAACAGACACTCACTCACGGATTCATCCTGCCATCTCGCCATCGTCCCGTCGACGAGAGCACGATTCCCGCCGCCACGGTGCCCGCGGTCGACGTGCGCAGCACCGTTGGGCCAAGCCGGGCCGGCAACGCCCCGGCCGCCGCGAACACTTCACGTTCGGCATCGCTGACTCCCCCCTCGGGGCCCACAATGAGGATGACATCACCGTCAGCGGGTACGTCGTACGCCGAGAGCGGCGTGCCTGCCTCCTCGTCGAGAACGAGCGCGAGTGTGGCCGTGGACACCAGTCGCGCGACCTCGTCCGTCACGTGGACGTCCGTCACGTGCGGCAGCCGCGCCCGACGTGCCTGTTTGCCCGCCGCGTGCGCGGTCGACCGCCAGCGGTCGACACCACGTCGTGACCGTTCGCTATCCCAGCGAACCACGGAGTGGGCAGCGGCCCACGGGACGATGACGTCGACGCCGACCTCGGTCAACGTCTCCACCGCGCGCTCGCCGCGGTCCGACTTAGCCAGTGCCTGAACCACCGTGAGCCGCGGCCGTGGATCTGGCTCGTCGATGACGGAGATCACGCGAATCGTGACGTGACTGCGCTCAGCGGATGTGACGTCGCCATGGACACGACGGCCGGCACCGTCAACGACGTCAATGAGCTCGCCCGGTCGCACCCGCAGGACCTGCGCCGCGTGGTGGGCTTCGGTGCCCGTGATGCGCACTTCACCGCCAACGACGGCATCGTCCAACGCTGGCGCGAGGAAGGTGTGCAGTCCCATCAGCGACCGCTGAACGCACCCCGGAGCCGGGAGAAGAAGCCGCCCGACTCCTCCGACTGCTCCTGAGTGCGCAAGCGAGCACCTTCCTCGCCGCGTTCAGAGGCCAGGTCACGAAGCAGTTCTTCCTGCCGGGCCGTGAGCCGCGTAGGAGTGCGCACATCGAGGTGAATGTGAATGTCGCCACGGCCGGAACCGCGCAGACGCGGAACGCCTCGACCCCGCAGGGTGATCACCGCTTGCGGCTGCGTGCCGGCAGCGATCTGCACCGACTCGTCCCCATCGAGCGTTTCCAGGATCATCGACGTGCCCAGAGCCGCCGAGGCCATGGGTACCTCAACGACGCAGTGCAGGTCATCGCCCCGACGCTCGAACACAGGGTGCGCGATCTGCACGATCTCGACGAACAGGTCTCCCGGGTCACCCCCGCCGGGCCCCACCTCACCGCGTCCGGCAAGTTGGATCCGGGTTCCGGTGTCGACACCCGGGGGGATACTCACGGTAAGCGTCGTCCGCGTACGGACGCGGCCCTCCCCGGAGCACTCGACACACGGAGTCGGGATCGTCGTGCCGAACCCTTGGCACTGCGGACACGGCCGAGAGGTCATGACTTGACCGAGGAACGATCGCTGGACGTTTTGGATTTCGCCGCGGCCCTTGCACATCGGGCAGGTGGCCGGATGTGTCCCAGGCGCGGTGCCGGCACCCTCGCACGACGTACACACCACGGCCGTGTCGACCTGGATCTCGCGTTCGGCACCGAAGATCGTCTCGGCGAGGTCGACCTGCAGCCGGATGAGGGCGTCTTGACCTCGGCGTACGCGTGGTCGCGGTCCACGTGGCTGACCGCCACCGAAGAAGGCGTCCATGATGTCGCCGAAGTCGAAACTCGCCCCAAAGCCCCCGCCGCCCGCATGGAAAGGGTCACCGCCGAGGTCGTACATCTGCCGCTTCTCGGGGTCGCTCAACACCTCGTATGCCGCGGTCACTTCCTTGAAGCGATCCACCGCGGCGGGGTCGGGGTTGACGTCCGGGTGGAGTTCACGAGCCAGCTTGCGGTAGGCGCGCTTAATCTCGTCCGGGCCGGAGTCGCGGGCGACGCCGAGCAGGGCGTAGTAGTCGGTGGCCACAGGCATCAGTTCTCGTCGAGGATTCGGCTGAGGTATTGCGCGACGGCGTGGACGGAGGACATGGTGCCCGGGTAGTCCATGTGCGTGGGCCCCACAATGCCGACCCCCGCAACGACCGACTCACCACGACCGTATCCCGTTGCCACCACACTCGTGGCCTGGAGGTCCTCCACCGGGTTTTCGTGACCAATGCGGACGCTCACCTCCCCGGACACTTCACCGAGCAAGCGCAGCAGGACCACCTGCTCCTCGAGCGCCTCAAGGACCGGTTCGATGCTGACGGTGAAGGCGTCACGGTTGCGCGCGAGATTGGCGGTGCCCCCGAGCATGATTCGCTGCTCCACCGTGTCCAGAGTCGTCTCCATGAGGGTGCTCACCACGACGGCGACCGCGCCGCGCTCATCGCGCGGAAAGGAGTCGGCGAGATCCCCAAGCAGCACCGCAAAGTCCTCGCACCGTTGGCCGGTCACCGCTTCGGTGACCCGCTGACGTAGGCGACCGAGCGCTTCTTCGTCCAGGGGTGCGGGCAGGTCGACCGCACGCTGTTCAACACGACCGGTATCGGCGATGAGAACCAACAGCAACCGCGTGTCGCTGATCCGCACGATCTCTAGATGTCGGACGGTCGACTGGACAAGCGAGGGGTACTGCACCAGCGCCACCTGCCGGGTGATCTGCGCAAGAAGTCGAACGCTGCGCGCCACCACGTCGTCGAGGTCGACGGCACCGGCGAGGAAGTTGGCAATCGCGCGACGCTCGGCGGCGGACATCGGCTTGACCCCCGCTAGGCGGTCAACGAAAGCGCGGTAACCCAGATCGGTAGGGATGCGTCCGGCACTGGTGTGCGGTTGGGCGATGTAGCCCTCGTCTTCGAGAGCCGCCATGTCGTTGCGGATGGTCGCGCTGGACACCCCGAGTCCATGGCGTTCGACCAACGCCTTGCTCCCGACCGGTTCGCGGGTGGCGACGTAATCCTCCACGATGGCGCGGAGCACCGCGAGGCGACGTTCCTCGAGCATCGCACCTCCCGGGAGCGATATCGGCCTGGGAATCTGCCCTGGCACTCGGCAACTTGGAGTGCCAGTCTACGTCGTCCGGCATCATGGGTCCTGTCGACGAGGAGGTCCCGTGACCAATCCCACCCCCGAGCACCACGATCCCGACCCCGCGGGTCAGGCACCGCAGGCACCAACCGGCGCCGATCAGCCCCCGCAAGCCCCACCACCGGCGTATCCCCCTCAGGCTCCGCCGCCGGCGTATCCTCCCCAGCCCCCGCCACCCGGGTACCCACCGAACTACTACGCGCAGCCGGGCTACCCGGCGTATCCGGGCTACCCGGCGTATCCGCCGTACGACCCCTACGCGAAGTCTCGGCTCACCGCGGGTCTGCTGGGCATCTTCCTCGGCGGCTTCGGCGTCCACCGCTTCTATCTGGGCTACACCACCATCGGCGTCCTGCAGATTCTCGTGACAATCGCCACCTGCGGGCTCGGCAGCATCTGGGGCCTAATCGAGGGGATCTTGATCATCAGCGGCTCGACGATCACGACCGATGCCGAGGGACGCCCCCTCCGCCCATAGGGCCACGACTTCACCGTCTTCGCAGTTTCCGCGGCCTTGTGGACGAATTGCCCGCGGTCACTGCGCAGAAGGTGGATCATCCAACAGCCGTCGTACGACGGCATCGGCGAGCAGTCGTCCACGATCGGTGAGGACCACCGCCGCATCTCGTGTCTCTACGAGCCCATCGGCTGCTAGTTCGTCCAGCGCTGGTCCCTCGACCTTCGCGAGCGGGAGGCCTTCGCGCAACCGGGTGCCGAGCATGATGCTCTCGACAGTTATCTCATGAGCGGTGAGAACTTCGTCACCGGCAACCGGCAGCTCACCTCGCCCAACCGCCGCCGCGTAGGTCGCCGGATGTTTGTGATTCCACCAGCGGCGTCCCTGAACGAATCCGTGCGCTCCAGGACCGGCACCCCACCACGCGCTGCCACGCCAGTAGCCGAGGTTGTGGCGGCATTCCGACCCCGGCACCGCCCAGTTGGAGACCTCGTACCACGGGAGGCCCGCGGCACTGGCCATCTCATCAATGAGCACGTAGCGTTCCGCCGCCACATCGTCATCGGGGGCGGGGATCTCGCCGCGACGAACGCGCGCGGCAAGTCGCGTGCCGTCCTCGACGATCAGTGAGTACGCCGAGATGTGATCCACACCGGCGTCCAACACCTGGGCCACGGAGGTCCGCAGGTCCTCGTCGGTCTCCCCCGGTGTGGCATAGATGAGGTCGGCGCTGACGTGCTCAAACCCCGCGGCCCGGGCTTCGACGATGGCCGCCAAGGATCTGCCCGGGGTGTGGGTCCGCTCCAGGACCGCCAGCACCTGCGGAACCAGGCTCTGAACGCCGAACGACATCCGAGTGAAGCCGCCCTCCCGCAGTGTCTCGAGCGCGGACGCGTTCACCGAGTCCGGATTGGCCTCGGTGGTCACCTCAGCATCGGGAGAGAGCCCAAAGGTCGCCCGAAGAGAAGCGAGCACGCGCACCAGGTCGTCCGCCCCAATGAGCGTCGGAGTGCCACCGCCGAAGAAGACAGTATCGATCGGCGGCGCCTGGGGCAGGGACTCACGAGCGAGCGTGATCTCCGCGATGAGCGTGTCGGCGTAGGTCGCCCGATCCGCCCCCGGACCTAACTCCGCGGCCGTGTAGGTGTTGAAGTCGCAGTAGCCACACCGGGTGGCACAAAACGGAACGTGCAGATAGAAGCCCCAGGCATCGCGCTCTACGCCTGTTGACATGGTCGAATTGTCTCGCGCTCATCGCGACATCTGGCGCCGGGTGCGGCGTACAGTAGGGAGTGAACCAACGGAAGGGGTTCCCATGTCCAGTCCGAATCCTCCCGCCCAGCAGCCACTGTCTGATTCTGAGGCACGCATGTGGGCGATGATTGCGCAATTGTCCGGCATCGTGATCGGCTTCATCGGTTCGCTGGTCATCATGCTGATCTTCGGCCCACGCAATGCCTTCGTGAAGTCCCAGTCGACCGAGGCACTGAACTTCCAGATCACGGTGGCTATCGGATACGTCGTGGGAGTCGTGCTCAGTCTCGTCTTCATTGGGGTGCTGATCCTTCTGGCCGTGTGGGTTCTCAACATCGTCTTCTGCATCATTGCTGGACTGAAGAACAACAGTGGCGAGGAGTACCGCTATCCCTTCACCCTGCGACTCGTGAAGTGATGCGTCGCGCCCTGGCGGCCTCCGCGGCCGCCCTTCTCTCCCTTGCCGCACTCACCGCCTGTGGCGGCAGTGCGACCGATCGCGCCGAGGACGCGATGAACGATGCGCTGAGTGGAAGCGCATCGGTGCAACTCGACGAGGACGGCGGCGTCAAGGTCGAGGGCAGCGACGGCACGATTGAGTTCGGCACCGGCGGCCTGCCTGCTTCCTGGCCGAGCGAGGTGCCCCCGCCAGCCGGCTTCGAGGTCATCATGGCCGGCTCCACAGCGGGCGACACCAACTGGACCGGGTCGTTCACCGCCCCCGGTGATCAGATGGCCGCGGTCGAGGCTTACGCCAAGGATCTGATGAACAAGGGCTTTGCTGTGGACGGCAATATCCCGCTCGGGGCAAACGGCATGTACGGCCTCGTCGGCAACGGTTACAGGGTCGACTTCCTCGCGATCTACATGGGGGACTCGACCCAGGTGACGATGCGAATCGAGCCGCTGCCCTAGCGACGTCGCGGTAGCGCGTTACTTCTTCGCGGGCTCGTCGGAGGTCGACAACGCGGCGATGAAGGCCTCCTGGGGCACCTCAACGCGGCCGACCATCTTCATCCGCTTCTTGCCTTCCTTCTGCTTCTCCAGCAACTTGCGCTTGCGGCTGATGTCGCCGCCGTAGCACTTGGCGAGCACGTCCTTGCGGATGGCGCGCACGGTCTCGCGCGCGATGACGCGTGACCCGATTGCCGCCTGAATGGGCACCTCGAACTGCTGGCGCGGGATGAGTTCGCGCAACTTGGCCGTCATCGCGACGCCGTAAGCGTAGGCCTTGTCCTTGTGCACGATGGCGCTAAAGGCATCGACAGTGTCACCGTGGAGCAGGATGTCCACCTTGACGAGATCGGCGATCTGCTCGCCGCTGGGCTCGTAGTCCAGGGACGCATAACCCTTGGTGCGCGACTTGAGTTGATCGAAGAAGTCGAAGACGATCTCGGCCAGCGGAAGGGTGTACCGCAGTTCTACGCGGTCCTGGCTGAGGTAGTCCATACCGAGGAGAATTCCGCGCCGCCCCTGGCACAACTCCATGATCGTGCCCACGAAGTCGGAGGGGGCCAGCACCGTCGCCTTGACCACCGGCTCACGCACCTCGGCCACCTTGCCGGTGGGGAACTCGGATGGGTTCGTCACGACGAGTTCGCGGGCGTCATCCATAACGACGTTGTAGACGACGTTCGGTGCCGTGGAGATGAGGTCGAGGTTGAACTCTCTCTCCAGACGCTCACGCACGATCTCCAGGTGGAGCAGGCCGAGGAAGCCGCAGCGGAAACCAAAACCAAGGGCGACCGAAGTCTCCGGCTCGTAGACCAGCGCCGCATCGTTCAACTTGAGCTTGTCGAGGGCGTCACGCAGGTCCGGGTAGTCCGACCCATCAATGGGGTACAGCCCGGAGAAGACCATCGGCTTGGGATCGCGGTAGCCGCCGAGCGCCTGCGTCGCGCCCTTCTGTGCCGACGTCACCGTGTCACCCACACGCGACTGCCGAACATCCTTCACCCCGGTGATGAGGTAGCCGGTCTCCCCCACCCCGAGTCCCTGACTGGGCATCGGCTCTGGCGAAATGACACCAATCTCGAGGAGATCGTGGACGGCCTTTGTCGACATCATGGTGATGCGTTCGCGCGGGCTCACGTGACCGTCCATGACACGGACGTAGGTCACCACGCCGCGGTAGGTGTCATAGACCGAGTCAAAGATGAGGGCCCGCAGAGGGGCGTCCGCGTCGCCGATAGGTGCCGGCACGAGACGGACGATTTCCTCGAGCAACTCGCGGACACCATCTCCGGTCTTCGCGCTCACCTTGAGGACGTCGTCCGGTGAGCAGCCGATGATGTGCGCGAGTTCTGCGGCGTACTTCTCCGGTTGCGCCGCGGGCAGGTCGATCTTGTTGAGCACCGGGATGATCTGCAGGTCGTTCTCGAGAGCGAGGTAGAGGTTGGCGAGCGTCTGCGCCTCGATGCCCTGGGCCGCATCGACGAGGAGGACCGCGCCTTCGCACGCGGCGAGACTCCGCGACACTTCGTAGGTGAAATCCACGTGACCCGGGGTGTCGATGAGGTTGAGGACGTAGTCCACTCCGTCGTCACCGCGGTAGGGCAGGCGAACCGCCTGCGACTTGATCGTGATGCCGCGCTCCCGCTCGATGTCCATCCGGTCGAGGTATTGCGCCCGCATGGACCGGTCGTCGACAACACCGGTCATCTGCAGCATGCGATCGGCCAGGGTCGACTTGCCATGGTCGATATGGGCAATGATGCAGAAGTTGCGGATGATGGCCGGGTCGGTCCGGCCAGGCGCAGGGGCGGGCACCTGAGAATCCTCGCACGAGAGACCCACCGATCCCTTCTGGGCGTTCCCGGGCCACGTGTGTCACCCAGAACCGCGGATTCGTCCACGTCGGGGCCACGCAATCGCGGTTTCAGGTGACAAACGTGGGGCTGAGAGGGGGACGTGACCCGGATTTGGGGTGAACCGGCCCCATTGGGTACCCTTACCCTTCGGCCCAGCCGTCTGGCGGGCTAGTCCAAACGGGCGGCAGCGCCGCCCAACCGGGCTCAACGAGACGACAGGCAAGGGCTGGACCGTGGCGAACATCAAGTCGCAGATCAAGCGCAACCGCACCAATGAGAAGGCGCGGCAGCGCAACAAGGCCGTGAAGTCCTCGCTCAAGACCCACATCCGTCGATTCCGTGAGGCCGCCGAAGCCGGCGACGCCGCCAAGGCCAATGAGTTCGCCCAGGAGGCGTGCCGCCAGCTGGACAAGGCCGCCAGCAAGGGCGTGATTCACAAGAAGCAGGCCGCCAACCGCAAGTCAGCTATCTCGGCGCAGGCCGCGGCGCTCTAAGGCACGTCGCTCGAACCCAATATTTTTCTGCCCGTCAGGGCTCGGTCCATGGGATCGGGCCCTGACGGCTTTTCCGGGGTCGGGATGACGGGTCGAGATGACGGGCCGGCGTGGCATGCTGACCCCATGGCCGGCCTCCCGCTCACTCTCATCGTGGGCTCCGAGCGGGTCCTGGTCGACCGTGCGCTTGCCCAGGCGCGAACTGCCGCTCGGGACACTTTCGGCCGTGACCCGGACCGCCGCGAGATCACCCTCGGTGACGACGAGGCGAAGTCGGACCTCCTGGAAGCGCTGAGCCCCACCCTCTTCGGTGAACCGACCCTCATCATCCTTCGCGACGCCGACAAGTTCGAAGACCCGATATTCGCCG
The DNA here is from genome assembly GCA_030827125.1 of Candidatus Nanopelagicales bacterium. Classification (GTDB taxonomy): domain Bacteria; phylum Actinomycetota; class Actinomycetes; order S36-B12; family S36-B12; genus Mxb001. The sequence continues at coordinate 82,321 of JAURFD010000009.1, read as the reverse complement.
TGGTTGAACAGGCCCTGGCCGATCCTCCCGAGGGTGTGGCTCTCGTTGTACTCCATCCGGGTGGGGTCAAAGGCAAGAAATTTCTGACCGCGCTGCGCGCTGCCGGCGCGGAGGACGTCGCCTGTCCGGCGATCAAGAAGGGCCGCGAAACGTCGGAGTTCCTCGCCGGTGAGGTACGGAGGCACGGACGCAAGTCCACACCCGAGGCCCTGCGCGCCCTTCAAGAAGCCGTTGGTCACGACCTGCCCCTGCTTGTCGGGGCGATCGCCCAACTGTGCTCGGATGTCGAAAGCGGACCCATTACCGAAGAACACGTCCACCTGTATTTCGCCGGGGTCGCCGACATGCAGGGCTACCGCATATCCGATGCCGTCTGGGAGCGCCGGCCCGTCGACGCACTGCGGGATCTGCGCTGGTCCGCCCAGTCCATCGGCCGCGGCGGAGTCGGTCCGGCCGTGACGGCCGCCGTCGCGTCTGGTTTGCGCAATATCGCCAAGGTTCAATCACTGCCGTCCACGATGAGCGACGCCGACGTCAAAGCCGAGACCGGGATCAGTCAGGACTGGATGCTGCGCAATATTCGGGCGAGGGCGAAGCGATGGCGACCCGATCGCCTTGCGCGGGCGGCCGTCACGCTGAGTGATCTCGACGTGGCCATGAAGGGTGGACTGCGCCGCGGTGAAGCCCTCGATAGCGACCAAAAACTCCATGAACTTGAGGAGTACGTCGTGCGGACCGCATCACGCGTCGATCCAGAGTAGTCGTTGACGCAAAAGCCGATATCGGACACTGCACGATCCCTAGCGTGTGAGTGAAACGACTCCGATGGAAGGTCCCCCTTCATGCGCACACTCAGACTGCTGACCGCATCCCTTATCGCTCTCGCTGGGCTTGGCTTTGCCACCAGCCCGGCCAACGCCGCAATTTCGTCACGCTCCTTGTACAACACCTGGACCTCAACACTGGCAGCCTCGGCGGGCACCTGCGATGGCGCCAACCAAGCGGCGCTGTATCGGGGCCGCGGCGTCCTTCTTGCCACCTTCACCGACGAGGTCGTCGGGCGCGACAACATCGAGGGGTATTTCGACTCGCTCAACTGCTACGAGAACCTACGCGTGACCACGCAGTCGTTCGCGAGCGGTGGCGTACATGGCACCCGGTGGGCTTCGGGTCTATACACATTCCACTACACGGATGCCAACGGCAAGGCTGTGAAGGCCCCAGCGCGCTTCACCTTTGTGTGGGAGAAGAACAACCGAGGACGTTGGCTCATCGCCACGCATCACTCCAGCCTCCGCCCCCAGGGCTAGGACCTAGCGTCGACGGGTGGTCAGCCCGAGCCTCGGGCTGACCACGACGGCCGCGTCTCCCGCCTCGTCAGTGCGTGCCACCAGCGCGCCTGTCGCCGCCCACTGCTGCAGGGTCTCCGGTGCCGGGTGGCCGTATCCGTTGTCGGCACCCACGGAGATGATCGCGAGTCGCGCCCCCGTCCAGGCGGCCATTGCCGGATCCTGTAGGCGGGAGCCGTGGTGCGGGACTTTGACGACGTCGACCCCACGCACCTGGAACGACGTTCGCAGCGCGACCTGCGCAGCAGTCTCGACATCACCGAAGAGGAGGATGCGCACTCCCCTCACTTCGGCGAGCATGACCACGCTGGCATTGTTGGGGGCTGACTCGGGGCCGCGAATGATCCGTTGGGGCCACAGGGTGGTGAGTCGCACGTCGCGGACCTCGTAGGTGCGACCCACCGTGGCCACCTCCACGGGGATCCCCATGAGCCACTCATCCACGTCGCGTGCGCCATCGGCGGGCTCGCGCAGGGGTGAGATCACCGCAGTATCGATGGTGCGACCCGCGAGCACTCCCGGGACACCACCGATGTGATCTCGATGCGGGTGCGTGAGGATCAGCAGGTCCAGATGATCCACTGACAGGTCGTCCAGACACTGGTCGACGAGGTCTGGATCCGGGCCGGCATCGACCAGAACCGTTCCCGACTCCCCGCGAAGCACCACCGCATCGCCTTGGCCGACATCGCAGGCCACCATGATCCAGTCCGGTGGCGGCCAACCGGCGCGCTCGGGAAGCCGAAGTCCGAAGATAAGGACAGCGGTGGCGCCCAGGGCCACGATGGCGGCGATGCGCCCCTGAAGACGTCGTTCATGGCGGCCCCGACGTCGGCGAATCCCGTACGCGATTCCCGCCGAAAGCCCGAACGCGAGGAGAGCCCCCACCCACCCACCGGGCCACGGCATCGTGGCAAGCGGCAGCTGCGCACTCACCTGCGCGACCCAGGCGATCCATGCGGCGGCCGGTTCAGCCAGCATCGCAATCACGTGAGCACCGGCGGGCCAGATCAGGCCGACCAGCGACGCGGCAAGGCCCAGGATCGTGACCGGGGCGACCGCCGGGGCCGCCAACAGGTTGGCCGGTATCGCGACGAGGCTCAGCCCATTGCCGAAGGATGCGATAAGCGGAGCGGTGGTGATCTGCGCCGCCGACGTAAGTGCCAACGCTCCCACGACGGCCCGGGCCCGGGTCGACCGCCAGGGCAATCGCTCGGCGAGCGGACCGGCGAGGAGGACGAGCCCGGCTGTGGCCCACACCGACAGCGCGAATCCCCAGGATGCGGCCAGTCCGGGTGACAGGACGAGCAGGACAACGACAGCGAAGGCCAGCCCCGCAAGGGCGTCTCGTCGCCCCCCGGCTAGCAGAGCCAGAAGCGCAACGAACCCCATCACCGCGGCCCGCAAGACACTCGGTTGAGGTCCCACAACAACGACAAAAAGCCCGAGTGCGACGACGGCACTGACGATCCGAGCCACGACTCCCGCTCCCGCGAGCGTGGCTACGGCAATCACGGCGCCCACGACCAACGCGGTGTTTCCCCCGGAGACGGCAGTCAGATGTGACAGCCCGGAGACCCGCATCTGGTCGGCGAGTTCGGGTGGCTGTCGCGTTTCATCCCCGACGGCCAAGCCGGCGACGAGAGCCGAAGCACGTGGTTCGCCACCCTCGAGCGCCGCCGTAAGTGATTGACGCACGCCTCCGGCAATGGTCCCCAGAATGCCGGGGGGTTCAATCTCGGTCACCGTCGTGGGTGCCACGATCGCGGCGTATCCGCGCAGCACGTCACCGTCACCGAGCGTGCCCGACACCCGGAGAAGTGCCCCCACCCGTGGCGTCGCATCGGGCGGCAAACGCAGCAGGATCGGAGCGCCGACATCCCACACCTCACCGTTAACCTCGAGGCGCGTGAGATGGGCTCGCACATCGAGTACCGGCTCGGGTTGCCAGGGTGTGCCACCGTCGCGCCATCGCAGATCTCCCACCACCGACACCTCGGCCGTGACACGTCGACCGAGATAGTCGTGGACAGGCCCGGTCGTGAGATCGGCGAGGTAGGCCGTTGTCGCCGCCAGCGCCGCGGCCACGATCAGGAGGGCAGCAGTGGAGTCGTACACCCGCACCCTGCGGCGGGCGAGGAGCCAGAGCAGAACGGCGACGATCAGTGCGACCCCGGACGCGACGCCAACGGCGGTCGGGCTCAGGTGATCGGCGTTCAGCAGGATCACCCACACCGACACCCACGCGAGGAGGGCGCCCGGGATAAGTCGCCACGACAGGGCGGCTCCGCCGTGATGCGACTCGCTGTGGCGCGTGAGGGAGTCGCCTACCGTCCACGTCATACGCGGACGAGGGGACGCAACTGCTCAAGCAGGGAGTCGCCAATTCCCGAGACCTCGCCGAGGATCTCGATCGAGGTGAACGGTCCGTTGTCGGTGCGCCACTGCACGATCCGTCCCGCGAGGACCGGCCCGATGCCCGGCAAGGCCTCGAGTTCGGTTGCCGAAGCAGCATTGATGTCGATCGTGGTGCTCGATTCATTCGTTGATGTCGTCGGTCCACCTCCGGAGCTCCCGCTACGCCGTGTCCGTCCCACCACGATCTGCTCACCGTCCGTGAGGACCCGCGCGAGATTGAGGTCCCCCACCGGGGCACCGTCGCGGACACCTCCCGCAGCCTCCACAGCGTCAATGACTCGAGCACCGGCAGGCAGGTGCACCACCCCGGGTCGGCGTACCTTGCCCGCGACATGAACGACCACCTCGGCAACGATCCCTGTGTCATCGACCCCGGCCGCTGTGTCGGTCGGCACGGGCGTGACGGAGCGCGCCCGACCGGCCCACCACCAGTAGCCCACGACGACGAGCAGCGCGGCCAATCCGACGGCCAACGCGCGAAGGGCTCGAGGACTCCACGTCACCGGGGCACGCTAGGTTCGCCCACCCCCGCGCACCGCCGTGGTGAACCAGGTTGGGGATGAAGCAGGGGTGGCGACCCTGGGGAAAGGGGATCGGCCCGGGAGGGCTACGGGCTTTGCCGACCGAGCAGCGGCGACACCACGACCGCCACAATGCCCGGCCCGGTGTGGGCTCCCACCACCGCCCCGAGCGGAGACTCGACGACACGCGTGTCGGGGAGGTAGTCGATGAGTGTCTCGGCGAGGACGCGAGCCCGCTCCGCGCCATCAAGGTGCTGTACAGCGATCTCCACCGAGCGACCCAGGGTGGCCGCGAGGGCTAGCTCCGTCAGGCGCGCGATCGCCTTCGTCGAGGTGCGCACACGTTCGAGCGGCACGACCTCGCCGTCGATAATCTGCAGGATCGGCTTGACCTGAAGGGCCTGGCCCACTGCCGCCCGCGCAGCGCTGACTCGACCGCCGCGCCGAAGGTATTCCAGGGTGTCGACATAGAACAGCGACGTGGACTCGCGAGCCTTGCGCTCGACGAGGTCAGCGACATCGTCGGTGGAGGCACCAGCGGCCGCCAACTCCGCGCCCGCGAGCACGGCGAAGCCGAGCCCCATGCCGACCGTCCGACTGTCCACGAGATGGACGGGGATGTCGACCTCCTTGGCCGCGAGTTCGGCGGACTCGAAGGTTCCCGACATCCGGGAGGACAACGTCGCGCACACGACGGCATCGGCTCCGCCCGCGGCCGCAGCAGCGAACGCCTGACGGAACCGCTCCGGGGCTGGCCGCGAGGTCGTCACCGGCTGCCAGGCCCGCAACGCGTCGGCGACCCGGCGCACGCCGGCCTCATCGGCCGTCTCGTCGTAGGCGCGACCACCCACGATGACCTGCACCGGCACCACCGTGATGCCGGTGTTGCGGAGCAGCTCGGCCGAGAGATACGCGGTTGAGTCGGTCACGAGGGCGACGGGCATTTGTCCAGGCTAGTCGGGCAGCAGCGACCGTAGCGAGGCCGCTGCCGAAGACGGTCTGACTTCGTCCACCGTCACCCGCTCTAGGCCGACCCAGGAGGCTGCCTCTTGCAAGGCCCTCGCCGTACCCTTGACGGCTCCGCGGGCAGGAACCCCTCGATGGTCGGTCTCCAACGTCACTCGCTTGGCCATGAGGGCGCCCCCGGACCGTGCGGGATCTACGCGGGCCACGAGGCGTCTCCCGTGCAGGACCGGCATGGCGAAGTACCCGTGGACCCTTTTGGCCGCGGGCGTGTAGGCCTCGATCCGATGCGGCATGTCAAAGATGCGTTCCATTCGTTCGCGGTTCCAGATGAGCGAGTCGAAGGGCGAGAGCAGGGTCGTTCGGGATCTCGTGCGCGACGCCGTACCCAGCCATTCCAGGGCCTGCGGCGAGGCCCAGGCGCGCTGACCCCAGCCAGCCACCGTGACCTCGATCAGGTCGGTGTCAGCGATGTGCGCCTTGACGTCGTTCACGCCGAGTCGATGGATGTCGGCGATGTCACCGGCGGTGCCGACCCCCACAGAGTGGCCGCCGAGTTCGGTGAGCCGACGCAGACACTCAGCGTCATCGGGCCCGTGGATGCCATCGGCATCGCCCCAGCCGGTCTGCTGACGCAGGGCCGGCGGCACAACTCGCTCAGGCAGGTCGTAGACCCGGCGCCACCCGCTCCGACGCGTGACGACAACCTCACCGATGTCGAGCAGCCACTCGACGGCGATCTTGGTGTCCGACCAATCCCACCAGTCAGCACTCTTCTTCGCGCCGCCAAGTTCGCGCGTGGTGAGGGGGCCTTCGAGTCGAAGGCGTTCGGTGATGGAAGTCAAGGACGCTTGCGGCACGCCATGCCAGCGCTCCCCCTTGCGCGCATAGTGACGACGGCGAAAGGCGAACCACGGCCACTCCTCCATCGGCAGGATGCACGCCGCGTGGGACCAATACTCGAACGCCGAATCACCGTTCCAGTACGCGGCCTCTACCGCGTTGCGGCCTAGCGCGCCGAGCCGCGCGTAGGCGACGAGTTCATGGGAGCGCGCCAGTACCGAGATGGTGTCCAGTTGAACCGCACCGAGATCCCCCAGCATGTCAATGACTGACTCTTCGCGCTTCCTGGGTGACTCGGGTGCCGGTCGCGCACCGAGCAGGCCCTGCGCCCAGAGGGCGGCCCGTCGAGCTTCGTCACCTGAGAGTTCGATCACGCGGGCGCTTCAGGGCCGGACAGCATTGAGTCGAGCGAGACGAGATCATCGGGCAACAGGTCACCCATCCAGACATCGACCCGTTCACCGTGATGGAGCATGCGCCGACGCGCGATGTCGGCGTAGACATGGAATCCGACGCGTTCGACCAGCCGCTTGGAGGCGCCATTGCCCACCACCGCGTGCCAGGTGATGACCTCGAGTCCGCCCTCGCGGAAGCCCCAGTCGCACACCAGCCAGACCGCCAAGCTGCCCACTCCTTGCCGCCGCGCCCATGGGGCCACCAGGTAGCCGATCTCAGCGAGACCCGCATCATCGGGTCGCAACGAGATATTGCCGCACCAGCGACCGCCGACCTCGATCCCCCAGCGTTCGCGTTCGGTGTCGACGGGTGTGCCGGTACGACGTTCGACAAAGGCCAGCGCATGCTCGCGCTCATAGGGTGAGGGCACCGTCGTCCACCGCGCCGTCTCGGGGTCCTGACAGGCGAGGGTCATGTCCTCGACATCGTCCAGGTGAAGCCCGCGCAGCGTGACGGGACCTGCCTGCAGGGTGGGCGTGGGCCCCTGACGGGCCACGACTACTCCGGGACGATGTTGACAAGTTTGGGCGCGCGGACGATCACCGTCTTGATGCCCTTGCCCTCGAGTGCCTTCGTGACGGCATCGGAGGACAACGCCAACCCACGCAGCGCCTCCTCGGAGATGTCCGGCGACACTTCAAGGCGGTCGCGCACCTTGCCCGCGACCTGCACGACGCAAGTAACCGACTCCTGCACCAGCAGGGCCGGATCGACCGTGGGCCAACCGGCGCGGGCGACGGACGGCGCATGACCGAGCAGACGCCACATGTCCTCGGCGGTGTACGGCGCGGTGAGGCTGAGCAGGATCGCAACGGCCTCGGTCGCCTCGCGCACGGCAGGATCAGCCGGTCCGCACCCGGAGTCGATCGCCTTGCGCGTCGCATTGACCAACTCCATCGCCTTGGCAACGGCCACGTTGAATCGGAACGACTCGATCGCCTGCTCGGCGTCGTGCAACGTGCGATGGGTGACCTTGCGGAGTTCGAGGTCGCCGGTGGTGAAGTCGACACCCGGGTCACGACTCACGTCTTGGGCGAGTCGCCACGCGCGGGCGAGGAACTTCTTCGACCCCGACGGGGACACGTCCGACCAGTCGATGTCGTCCTCGGGTGGCCCGGCAAAGACCATCGTCAAACGAATGGCATCCACACCGTGCACGGCCAATTCGTCGGACAGCCGCACCAGGTTGCCGCGCGACTTGCTCATGGCCGAACCGTCCATGACGACCATGCCCTGATTGAGCAGACGGGTGAAGGGTTCGGTGAAGTCGACCATGCCCATGTCAAACAGCACCTTGGTGAAGAACCGGCTGTAAAGCAGGTGCAGGATCGCGTGCGTCACGCCGCCGACGTACTGGTCGACCGGCATCCACTTCTTGGCCTCGTCGACGGCGAAGGGACCGTCGGTCTTGTGGGGATCGAGATAGCGCAGGTAGTACCAGGAGGAGTCGACGAAGGTGTCCATCGTGTCGGGATCGCGCTGGGCGTCATCGCGACCACAACGCGGGCAGGCCACGGTGGCCCATTCGGTGGCAGCACCGAGCGGCGACGTGCCCTTGGGCTTGAGATCCAGGCCCTGCGCCGGCGGCAATGTCACCGGCAACTGATCGATCGGGACCGGCACCTCACCGCAGTCGGGGCAGTGAATGATCGGGATCGGCGTACCCCAGTAGCGCTGGCGCGAGATCAGCCAGTCGCGCAGGCGGTAGTTGATCGACGCGTGGCCGGTGCCGCGCTCCCCCAGGATGTCGATGATCGCCGCGATCGCCTCGGCCTTGTCGAGTCCGTCGAGCGGACCGGAGTTGACGTGCGGACCATCGTCGGCGGTGGCCACACCAGTCTCGGCGGGGTCCTCCCCCGCATCGACGACGACACGCACCGGCAGGTTGAAGGTGCGCGCGAAGTCGAGGTCGCGCTGGTCGTGGGCGGGCACCGCCATGATGGCGCCGGTGCCGTAGTCGGCGAGGACGTAGTCGGATGCCCAGACAGGGATGCGCTCGCCGTTGACCGGATTGATCGCGTAGCGCTGCAGGAAGACGCCGGTCTTGTCGCGGTCGTTGTTGAGGCGATCCATCTCGGAGGTCTGCTTGACCTTCTCGAGGTACGCCGCGAACTCTTCCTCAGCATCCGTGCCCGCAGCGAGTTCAGCGGCGAGGTCGGAGTCGGCGGCGACGACAAAGAAGGTGGCGCCGTACAACGTGTCAGGGCGCGTGGTGAAGACGGTGACGGGCTCGTCGCGGCCCTCGATGACGAAGTCGACCTCAGCTCCCTGGGACCGACCGATCCAGTTGCGCTGCATGAGCAGCACTTTCTCCGGCCACTTGCCCTCGAGTTGCGCCATGTCGTCGAGCAATCGATCGGCATAATCGGTGATCTTGAAGTACCACTGGTTCAACTTCTTTTTTGTAACTGTTGAATCGCATCTCTCGCACAACCCTGCAACCACCTGCTCATTGGCAAGAACGGTTTGGCAGTTGGGGCACCAATTGACATTGGAGGCCTTGCGGTAGGCGAGGCCACGGTCGTACATCTGCAGGAAGAGCCACTGGTTCCAGTGGTAGTACTCCGGGTCGCAGGTGTTGAGGACGCGATCCCAGTCGAAGGAGCAGGCGTAACGCCGCATGGACGCCTTCTGCTGGGCGATGTTTTCGTAGGTCCACAGACCCGGGTCCTCGCCACGGCGGATGGCGGCGTTCTCCGCCGGGAGGCCGAAGGCGTCCCAACCGATGGGGTGCATGACGTTGAAGCCGCGCTGGACCCAGTAGCGGGCGATGACATCACCAAGGGCATAGGCCTCCGCGTGGCCCATGTGGAGGTCGCCGGAGGGGTAGGGGAACATGTCGAGGACGTACTTGGTCGGGCGCGGATCGCCTTCGGCCCCCGACCGGAAGGGCTGCAGGTCGTCCCAGACCGGCAGCCAGCGGGCCTGGATCGTCTCGACGTCGTACGTCTCGGTCGCCTCATCCATAAGGGGACGAGCCTATCTGCCGCAGCCCCTCCACCGACTGTCGAGGTACGGGGTCAATGTTCACCGAATTCACCCCGTACCTCGACACTCGGCGGGGGTGGGAGGTCCTTCACCTAGTAACCGTCGGACTTGTCGGGGGCCCAGATGGAAGCGATGAGGAGGGCGAGGGCGAACGTGCCCATGACCCAGTAGCTCAGGTCACCCAACGGCTGCCAGTACACATCCGACAGCGCGACGATGAGGGCTGACTCGTCTAGGACGAGGGCCCAGCCGATACCGAACAGGATGGGCGGCCACGCCATGTTCCCCCACCGAGTCGTCTCGCCGATGAAAAGAACGAAGGCGAAGGTCAGGACGGCCAGGATGATGAGGCCGAAGACCATGTGATGGATGTGCAATCCGGCGACGACCAAGCCGCCGTCCTTGCCGGCCCCGCGCAGGTGCAGTGTCAAAGTGATACCGCGGGTGATGACGGCTGTGACGACGAATGCCGCAAGTGCCCACCGAGCCCGCCAGCGGGGTGTGCGGTCAACAAAGGATGGCTTGGAGTGGGGGGCCGCGGTCATAACCGAAGGTTAGGCGACGGGCATCAGCGTGGGGATCGCCAGCACGAATCCAGCCTGGGCGATTTGGTAGGTCACCATCACGGCTACGCGCCCGCCCGGTGCCGATCCGACAAAGCGGCCCCAGGCGAGCAGGGTGTCGGACGCCATGAAGAGCAGTGCGGCGATGCCCACCACCGTCGACCACGAGCCGACGGCGAGGACGACGACGGCGCCGATGGTGATCATGTAGGCGACGACGATCCCACCGAGCACCGGCGACTGACGCCAGGCACCGCGCACGATGCATCGGCCCAGGCTGATGGCGAAGGCACCTACGATCACGAGGCCGAAGACCACCGCGGGGAGCGGATGCTCGATCGGTACCAGAGCGAGGATGTAGGCCAGGTGACCGACGAGGAACGCTGCAGCGCCCGGGATGAAACGGTCCTGGAAAAGGAGTACGTCACCCGCGATCCCGAAGGTCAACCCGATGACGATCCACCAACGAATCCAGTCCGACTCCGCAGGGATGAGCACGGCCGCGACGATGAGGAAGACCATGACGCCGGGCTTCGCCCAGCGCTCGATGTTGCGCCGATCGGTGCCTACGGCCCACCAGTCGAGGATCGCGATGACACCGGCGGCAGCGAGCCAAGCGAGCCAGATCACGACTTTCCCCTCGGCGGTTCGAACGCCGAGGTGACCGCCTCCCCCACCAGGGCGTGGACTTCCCAGGACCAGTGCATCCCATCGGGGTTGCAATTGGCGAGCCGCGGAGCGACTAGGGGCTCGATATCGACGTACGAAACCCCATGCGCGTCAGCCCAGCGGCAGGCGGCCGCGACAGCGGGAGCATGGCTTCGCGTCGAGGGGTAGTACGGACCAGACCACGGCGACGGTCCCAGCAGCGCGATCGGCAGATCGGGTCGCATCGACCGAACGCCCTGAACGATGCGCGTGAGATATCGGTCCGTCGCAGCTTGCGGGAGGGTGCGCAGCGGTCCTCCGGTACGCCGTACCACCGGTGGTACGGCCGAACTCCACGCGCCCCGGAGCGCCCGACGGATACGTCCCTGGCGCACATAGGGGATCGAATCGCGCAGCCAGGTCGGCACGGGCGTCGGCAGTTGATCCATGCCCCCAACCCCGATGAGCATGTAGTCCGCGCGCGGCAGGTACTCCCCCCACACGACCGGATCCTTCGTGAGAGCCCACCAGGCATCTCGAGCGGTCCACCCTTGGCGAGCAACCAGGTCGACATCGACGCCGAGGAGGCGACCAGCCACCTGTGGGTAGAGCCGGGGATCAGAAGGCCGCTCGGCGCGCTCGGGACCGTGGAAGGCGAGCGAGTCTCCGAGGACGAGCAGGTGACGGTCCGTCATGGCGCCGTCAGGCTACCGCTCGCAAGCCGACGCTCTTTGAACAGCCGCTCGGCTAGGGTCAAGGCGGTTGTACGCCGTGCCATCCAGGAGAGGAATGACGATGCACTTCACCAGGTCCGTGCAGGTCGTCGGGGTGCATGCCGAAGGTGAAGTGGGCAACGTCATCGTCGGCGGCTTCGGCCCAGTGCCCGGCGAAACAATGTTCGACAAGCGCAACTACCTCGCCCAGGACCGCGACTGGATGCGCCAATTGATCCTCAGCGAGCCACGCGGTCAGGTCGCTCGCAACGCCAACATCATCCTGCCGAGCAACCACCCTGACGCGGACGCCGGCTACGTGATCATGGAATCGATCGAGTACCCCGTCATGTCGGGCAGCAACACGATTTGCGTGGCCACCGTGCTGCTGGAGACCGGGATGCTGCCGGCGCAGGAGCCGATCACGCGCTTGGTGCTCGAGTCACCTGCCGGTCTCATCCCGTTGGAGTGCACGGTCCGTGACGGCAAGGTGACCAGCGTGCGTTTCACCAACCAACCGGCCTTCGTCTACCACTTGGACGCCACGGTCGAGGTTGAGGGAGTCGGCGCGGTCACCGTCGACGTTGCCTGGGGCGGTATGGCCTACGTGATCGTCGACGCCCGCAGATTCGACCTGCAGATCACTCCGGATGAGGCGCGAGACATCTGCGACCTCGGCGAGCGGATCAAGATCGCCGCCGCCGAGCAACTCGACGCCGTCCATCCCGAGAATCCGGACTTCCCCGGCATCACGATCTGCGAATTCACCCTTCCCCCTGAACGTGTCGACGGCGTACTCACCGCAAAAAACACCGTGGTGGTGTCCCCCGGCCGCTGCGACCGGTCCCCATGCGGCACCGGCACATCGGCTCGACTGGCCGTTATGCACGCCCGGGGTGAAATCGCGGTAGGCGAGCGCTTCATCCACACCTCGATCATCGACTCGCGATTCGACTGCCGCATCGAAGCAGAGACGACCGTGGGTGGGATCCCGGCAGTGGTGCCCTCAGTCGCTGGACAGGCCTGGATCACCGACCTGACGACGCTGGTCCTCGACCCGTCGGACCCCTATCCGATGGGGTACCGCCTCACCGACACCTGGCCGATCGGGCTGTCTCTCTAACGCAGACGGACACAGCCCCGTCCGGACATGTCAACGGCGCATCCTTGTGGGATGCGCCGGACGTGGAGCTGAGGGGACTCGAACCCCTGACCCCCTCCATGCCATGGAGGTGCGCTACCAGCTGCGCTACAGCCCCGCCGAGCCAACGATCGGCCCACGAGCCCGGCAAGCATACCCCCTCAGCGATCGTCGGCCGGCCACACCCCGTCCACCGGGATCGGCTCCGGAAGTGAGCCGGCGTTGTACTCCTGAAGGCGCCACGGCGGTCCCGGTGGACCGTTCTCGAGCAACACCGACCACGCACAGTTCGTGAGGACTCCCAGTGACGCCCAATGCTCTGGCGGCAGTCCCATGAGTTGCCCCATTGCCGCTCTTGCAGCACCACCGTGGGTCACGACAACGAGCAGGCCGCCAGGGGGCACGGTGTGCACTGCCTCATCGATTGCGGCAGCGGTGCGCAGAGCAACCTCAAGGCGCGTTTCCCCGGTCATGCCGGTCTGCATGAAGGGATCGACCGGCCAGCGTTCCAAAGCCTCGCCGTACTGTGCCTTGATCTCGTCCCGCGTCATCCCCTCCCACTTGCCGGCGTATGTCTCACGAAGGCGCTCATCGGAATCCACGGGCAGGCCGGTGAGTTCAGCCAGGGGCGCAGCGGTCTGCCGGGTCCGCTTCAAGTCTGAACTCACGATGCGGCTCGGGCTCATGCTTGCGAGCATGGCGGCCGCACGTCGAGCCTGACGATGGCCCTCATCGTCGAGTTCGATGTCGGACTGACCTTGGAAACGGTGCTCGGCGTTCCACGATGTCCGGCCGTGTCGCCAGATGGCGATTCGCCGCATTAGCGCTCAGTCTCGATATTGAGGGGAATGTCGGGGCAGTCCTTCCACAGGCGCTCCAACGCGTAGTGGACGCGCTCCTCTGCCATCTGGACGTGCACCACAATGTCCCCGTAGTCGAGCAGGACCCAGTGGCCCTCCTTCTCGCCCTCGCGACGAAGCGGCTTGACCTTGAATGTGAGCATGCGCTCCTCGATCGCGTCGACAATGGCTCGCACCTGTCGGTCATTGGCGCCGGTGCACAGCAAGAACACATCCGTGATCACGAGTTGCTCGCTGACATCGATGGCCACGATGTCGGTCGCGAGCTTGTCCGCCGCGGCCTCCGCCGCCGCCTGAGCAAGCTCGATCACTTCCGGTGCTGCGGGCACGGGGTACCTGCCTTCCTCGTCGAGATAACCCGGTCAGCCTGTCACACCACCCTCGAGGAGCGCGTCCGGGAAGAGTTCCGCGACCAACTCGAGCGCTCCCGGGGCCGGGATCGACGCTGGACGCACCCCATCGCGCACGATGGTCACCGGGAGCACCTCGTAGCGCGCGTCGCCGAAGTTGACGTCCCACCGAACCTGCAAGAGGAACGGCACGAGTTCCTCGGTGGGCACCGTCGACTGGGCGAGGGAACCAAGACTGGTGAGCAATTGCCTCATCCGTTCGGCGTTCCGCGGTAGTCCCTCGAGAGCGAGCCCAACGACCTGCTGCACTCGGGCGATGCGCGCTTGCTCGTCCTCACCGGGCAATCGCAGGACCGCATAGTCAGCGGCGGCGAGCCCATCAAATTTGACCCACCCGGGGCCGAGAGTGCGGGTCTGCGCCGGCTCGCCGACCTCGGGCAATCGCACCGCCGTGGGCAAGTCCACCCAGATGTCGTCCACTGCGTCAATCAGTCCGGCGAAGGCGAGGCGATCGAGCGTCAATGCAGCATCGACGCGGAGGTTCAGCGTCGCCCCGATTCCCTTCACCGCGGCGAGAGTGTCGGTCGACTTGGGAGTCATCCCGAGGGTCCTGGTGTCATCTCCAGCACCCACCAGCAGGCTCGCCGGAACGGTTAACACGGTGGTCGAATCCGGCTCCTGCTCAACTCCCAGAACAAAGTTGCCGAGCGCATACCCCTCCGCGTCGAGCACTTGGAGCAGCAGCGTGCGCTCCACTGGGCGCGTGGAGGTGGGTGAGGGTGATGGCTCGGGCTCGCTTTCGCCGCTGAGGATCAGCGAGAGCCCTCCGAGGCCTAGGACGACCACCAGCGCACCCACGATGACGGTCAGCACACGACCGGCAACACTCACGGTGAGTCCCGATACAACTCCCGCTTGAGCAAGTAGCTCTCCACACCCGGACTCACGAGATAGGAGATGGGCGCCCCCCGCGCGACCCGTTCGCGGATGGTGCTGGAGGAGATCGACAGCGCCGGGATCTCAAGAAGGGAGAAACGCCCCGGGGCGAGCCCGGGATCAACCAGGACGTGATCGGGTCGCGTCACACCCACCAGGTGTGCCAACTGCAGCACCTCATCGGTATCACGCCAACTCATGATGTCAGCGAGCGCATCGGCACCGGTAATGAAGTAGTAGTCGTGCTCGCCGAGTTCTCGGTGCAGATCCCGCAAGGTGTCAACGGTGTACGTCGGGCCGGGGCGATCAACGTCAACACGGGAGACGCTAAAGCGAGGATCGGCGGCGGTGGCGATGACCGTCATGAGATAGCGGTCCTCCGCGGGACTCACCGGACGATCTGACTTTTGCCAGGGCTGCCCCGTGGGCACGAAGACGACCTTGTCGAGATCAAAGGTGTGGGCCACCTCGGAGGCGGCCACCAGATGGCCGAGATGAATCGGATCGAAGGTGCCGCCCATCACCCCGATGCGCATCGAAGGAGGTGTCCGATCACCAATCGACGTCGATCATCAACGTGATGACCAGCAGGAGCGCGAGGACCGCGAAGGCCACCCCACCAAACACATAGGGAGAGACGACAGAACCGCTCTCGGCCATGCCGGCCTCTTCGCTGGCCCAGATGGCGGCGGCGAGCATGCTCATGTGTCCTCCTAGACGATCGCTGCTGTCAGCCTAGCGGGTGTGGCCGTCGCCGACCACGACGTAGGTCGTCGTCGTGAGTTCGGCGAGCCCCATGGGTCCTCGAGCATGCAGTTTCTGAGTGGAAATGCCGATCTCGGCCCCAAACCCGAACTCCCCACCGTCGGTGAATCGGGTGGAGGCGTTCACCATGACGGCCGCCGAGTCGACTCCGGTGACGAACTGTCGGATGGCCGTCTGCGAGTCGCTGACGATGGCCTCCGTGTGACCGGACGACCACCGTCGAATGTGATCCAGGGCAGCGTCCACGGAGGGCACGATCCCCGCGGCGATGTCCAGGGAGTAGTACTCGGCAGCCCAGTCGTCGTCGGTCACGGGCGCATGGGACGTCCCCGCCGCCGCGGCATAGGAGCAGAGCATCTCGTCACCGTGCACGGTCACCCCCACCGCGGAGAAGGCGCGCATGAGTTCGGGCAGGAAGCGGTCGGCGATAGCCTCATGCACCAGGAGCGTCTCCGCGGCGTTGCACACACTCACCCGCTGCGCCTTGGCGTTGACCACAATCCGCACTGCCTTGTCGATGTCGGCATCAGCATCGACGTACACGTGACAGTTGCCCACTCCTGTCTCGATCACCGGCACGGTGGAGCCTTCGACCACGCTGCGGATCAACCCTTCACCACCGCGAGGGATGAGCACATCGACCAATCCGCGCGCGGTCATGAGGTGCTTGACCGACTCGTGCGACGTGCCCGGAACCAGCTGAACGGCGTCCGCGGGCAAGCCTGACTCGACGAGGGCTTCACGGAGCACATCCACGAGCACCTCGTTGGTCGACTGAGCCGACGATGACCCACGCAGCAGCGCCGCGTTGCCGCTCTTTAGGCACAGCCCGGCCGCATCCACGGTGACGTTGGGGCGCGCCTCATAGATGATTCCGACAACTCCGAGGGGAACCCGAAGCTGCCGGACTTCGAGCCCGTTGGGCAGCGTGTATCCACGCACTACATCGCCGACCGGGTCGGGCAGTTCGGCAACCTCATCGAGCGCGTTGGCGATGGCCTCGAGCCGTGGAGCATCCAGGGTGAGCCGGTCGACGAGTCCGGCGGCGGTGCCAGCCTCTCGGGCACGCTCCACGTCGTGCCGGTTCACCTCGACGATGCGTTTCGACTGGGAGCGCAGGGCCTCGGCACATGCGCGCAGGGCCCGGTCCTTGTCATCTCGTGTTAGGGACCGGAGAGCGGTGCTCGCGGCGCGGGCTCGCCGAGCACATTCGAGGATGGCAGCACGATCATCGGACATGGGACAAGGCTACGCGGAGGCGGTCACAGGGGGGTGACGCCGCCCGCGGCGATGAGCCCCGGGCCACTACCCACATGACGGCCGCGACGGTGGAATGTCTCCCGGTCGATGACCTCGACACCAACGACGGACCAGCGGGGCAACTCCGCAGAGTCGCGGTGCTCGTCCCACAGGCCGAGGGCGAGTTCAATCACAGTGCGCGCGTCGGGACCTTCCTCCCAGTAGCGCACCTCGGCTCGATCCGCGGCGTACCGGCCGGACAGAAGGAAAGGGTGCTCATGGGCCAGGCGCTCAAGCCCCGCTCGAATGTCACTCTCGGCGACGACAGCGCCGGCGACCGTGACAGTCACGAACCAGACGGGCGGCGCAGGCGAGATATCCGCTGAGGTCATCGCCGCTCCTATCGCCTACGCCTGCTGGCCCCCTCGGTCCAGGACGATGAGGTCGTCTCGGTGAACGACCTCCCGTTCATACGCCGGTCCGCGCTCTCGCGCGAGGTCCCGCGTCGAACGACCGAGCAACTCGGGCAGTTCTGCTGAATCAAAGTTGACCAGTCCGCGGGCGATCGTGTGGCCGTTTTCGTCAAGGAGGTCCACCGGATCTCCCGCTGTGAAGGACCCCTCAACACTGGTGATGCCCGCGGGCAGGAGGGATAGCCGCCGACGCACGACCGCATCTACCGCTCCCGAATCGAGGACAAGCCGCCCCTGGGGGGTACTCGCGTGTCCCAGCCACAGCAGACGCGTGGGGGTACGGCGTCCCGCGGGGACGAACACGGTGCCGGTCGCCTCGCCGGCAAGGGCGGCGGCAGCGTGGCCAGCGCGGGCAAGGACGACGGGAATGCCCGCGGCCGTCGCGATTCGCGCTGCCTCGACCTTGGTCGCCATGCCGCCAAGGCCGACCCCGGATCCACTCCCACTGATGGCGATGGCTTCCAGGTCGGCCATGTCCCGGACCTCGGTCACCAGACGCGTGTCACCCTTGCCCGGTGGGCCGTCAAACAGGCCGTCGACGTCGGACAGGAGAACTAGAGCGTCGGCCCGCACCAGGTGCGCCACGAGCGCCGCGAGTCGGTCGTTGTCCCCGAATCGAATCTCATCGGTGGCCACGGTGTCGTTCTCATTCACGATCGGGATGACGCCCATGTCGAGCAGGCGCTCCAGGGTGCGCTGCGCATTGCGGTAGTGCGACCGACGCATCGTGTCGTCGGCCGTTAACAGGACCTGACCGACCGTGAGGCTCCGCTCGGCAAACGCTAGTGAGTAGCGGGCCAACAGCAGACCCTGGCCCACACTCGCTGACGCCTGCTGCGTCGCCAGGTCACGCGGGCGGCGGGTGAGCCCGAGGTGCGGGAAGCCGGTCGCGATGGCTCCACTGGAGACGAGGATGACCTGGGTGCCCTGCTCGGCCCGGTCGGCGATCGCGGCCACCAGATCGACCACGCGCCCCTCGTCAATTCCCCCGCCGGGGCGCGTGAGCGACGACGAACCCACTTTGACGACCATGCGGCGCGCATCGGCGACCGCGCGACGTGCTGCGGCCGGGCTCACCAGTCCTCCAAGCGCCGATCGGTTCCGCGGGGACCGCGTGCGGCAATGTCTCCCGCACCGATGGTGGGCTCCCAGTCAAAGACCACGGCGTCATCGCCCGGTCCAATGACGACCGTGCTGCCAGGAGTCGCCCCCGCCTTGAGCAGTTCCTCCTCCACCCCCAGTCGAGCTAGGCGGTCCGCCAAATAACCCACGGCCTCCTCGTTGCCGAAGTCAGTCTGACGAACCCAGCGCTCGGGGCGGGATCCGGTCACCCGGTAAATCGGCTCGCCGGTCTCCGGGGAGTTCTGCAGCCGAACCTCGAACTCGGAATCGTCGACGGCCTTCGGACGCACCACGATGCGCGGTGCCACCACGATCTCCCGGGCGGCTCGATGCTCTGCGACGAGCGCTGCCATGGCGAAGGACAGCGCCCGCAGCCCTTCGTGGCTGACCGCCGACACTTCGTAGGCGGGCAACCCACGCTCAGCAAGGAGCGGGGCCACCATGTCCGCGACGACCTTGCCGTCCGGCAGATCGACCTTGTTGAGGGCCACCAGTCGCGGCCGATCCTCCAGCCCGCCGTACGCGGCGAGTTCGGCCTCGATGATGTCGAGGTCGGCGAGAGGCTCGCGCTCCGTCTCCAAGGATGCGCAATCGATCACGTGGACGATGACAGAACAACGCTCAATGTGACGGAGAAACTCCAGCCCGAGACCTTTGCCCTCGCTAGCCCCCGGAATCAGCCCGGGCACGTCGGCGATGGTGTACGTGACATCACCGGCCGTGACGACGCCAAGGTTCGGCACCAGGGTGGTGAAGGGATAGTCCGCGATCTTCGGTCGCGCCTGGGACAGGGCGGCGATGAGGCTCGACTTGCCCGCGCTCGGATAGCCGACCAGCGCAACGTCGGCGACGGACTTCAACTCCAGGACGACGTCTCGGTTTTCACCGGGCTCGCCGTAGAGCGCAAACCCCGGCGCCTTGCGTCGCTGGGAGGCGAGCGAGGCGTTTCCGAGTCCACCGCGGCCACCGGCCGCGATAACGAAGGAGGTGCCGGCCCCGGTGAGGTCAGCGAGGACCGTCCCGTCGGCAGTGGTCACCACGGTGCCGTCCGGCACAGGAAGGATCACATCGTCGCCATTGGCCCCGTTGCGATGCGAACCCTGACCCGGCTTGCCGTTCGCCGCGCGATGGTGCGGCCGATGATGGAAGGCGATGAGCGTCGTGACATTGGGATCGACGGTGAGTACGACGTCACCCCCGCGACCACCGTTGCCACCGTCGGGTCCACCGAGCGGCTTGAACTTCTCGCGATGGATGGAGGCACAGCCATGCCCGCCGTCGCCGGCAGCGGCGTGGAGATCTACTCGATCAACGAAAGTGGTCATGGCGGTCCGCTGACCGCTCGACTTCAGGCGTCGGCGACGACGTTGACGACGCGGCGACCACGGAAGGTGCCGAACTCAACGCGCCCCTCACTGAGGGCGAAGAGGGTGTCGTCCTTGCCGCGCCCGACGTTGGAGCCGGGGTGGAAGTGAGTGCCGCGCTGCCGCACGATGATCTCGCCGGCGCCGACAAGCTGACCACCGAACCGCTTGACGCCGAGACGCTGTGCGTTGGAGTCGCGACCGTTCCTGGTGCTCGATGCACCCTTCTTGTGAGCCATGGGTCACGCCTTCGTCTCGATAGCGGTCACCTTGACGCGGGTGAGGTCCTGACGGTGCCCCTGGCGTCGACGGTAACCGGTCTTGTTCTTGTAGCGGAGGATGCGGATCTTCGGGCCACGCTCATGCGCCACGACCTCGGCGGTCACGGAGACGCCGGCGAGCTTGGCCGGGTCAGCGGTCACGGCGCCGTCGTCGACGATCATGAGGGCCGGGAGGCTCACGGTGGCGCCGGGCTCGGCCTGGACGCGATCCATGACGACGGTGTCGCCGACAGCGACCTTCTCTTGCCGGCCTCCGGCGCGAACGATGGCGTACACGTGGTGCTCCTTGGGCTATCCGACCCTGGGGCCGGGCGAATCGGGCGCGTCAGCGCCGACGGGCAAGGTTACCTGATGGAGACGGTCCGGGGCCAATCCGGGGGGCACGCCCGCCGGCAGGACCTGTCCGCCTCACGAACTCTCCTCAGCTCCCTCGTCACCCTCGGCAGACAGTGCGGGCTCGTCGGCGTCCGCCCCGACAGGTTCGTCCTCCGCGGCCGCAGTCTTGGCGATGACGTCGGCGGGGTCCACACCCTTGCCCCGGCGGCGACCCGCCTTGACCACGGCGGGCTTCGCGTCGTCCTCGGGCAGATGCAGCGAGACGTGGTGGCCTCGGCCACCGCAGGAGTCGCAGGTGGTCGAGAAGATCTCCAGCAGTCCCCCACCGATGCGCTTGCGCGTCATCTGGACCAGACCCAACGAGGTGACCTCGGCTACCTGGTGCTTGGTGCGGTCACGGCCGAGGCATTCGACCAGGCGGCGCAGCACCAGGTCGCGGTTGCTCTCGAGCACCATGTCGATGAAGTCGATGACGATGATGCCACCGATGTCGCGCAGACGAAGTTGTCGGACGATCTCCTCAGCTGCCTCGAGATTGTTCTTGGTCACGGTCTCTTCGAGATTGCCGCCTTGACCCACGAACTTGCCGGTATTGACGTCAACCACCGTCATCGCCTCGGTGCGGTCAATAACGAGCGAGCCTCCTGACGGCAACCACACCTTGCGGTCGAGCGCCTTTGTCAACTGCTCATCCACCCGATACTCGGCGAAGACGTCCTTCGGTCCGGTCCACGTCTCGACGCGCTCCTGCAGATCTGGAGCAACGGAGGCGACGTAGTCACGCACCGTCGACTGTGCTTCAGCACCCGAGACGACGAGCTTGGCGAAGTCCTCATTGAAGATGTCGCGGATCACCTTGACGGCGAGGTCCGGCTCCGAGCTCAGCAGTGCCGGTGGCGTCGCTGACTTGACCTTCTTCTCGATGTCCTCCCACTGCGCCTGCAAGCGAGTGATGTCGCGCGTGAGTTCTTCCTCGCTCGCCCCTTCGGCAGCAGTGCGAACAATGACGCCAGCGCCTTCGGGCATGACCTTCTTCAAGATGGCCTTGAGTCGAGAGCGTTCGGTATCGGGCAACTTGCGGCTGATGCCCGTCATCGAACCATCCGGTACGTAGACGAGGTAGCGACCGGGCAGGGAAACCTGGCTGGTGAGTCGGGCGCCCTTCTGGCCGACCGGGTCCTTCGTCACCTGGACGAGCACCGGGTCACCGGACTTCAGTGCCATTTCGATCCGGCGGGGTTGGCCATCCAGTCCCGCGGCATCCCAATTCACCTCACCGGCGTACAGGACAGCATTGCGTCCGCGACCGATATCGACGAACGCTGCCTCCATGGACGGCAGGACGTTTTGCACGCGACCGAGATAGACATTGCCCACCATCGACGATGAGGTCCCGCGATCGACGTAGTGTTCGACGAGAACGCCATCCTCAAGAACGGCGATCTGCGTGCGATCGCCGGCCTGACGCACGACCATGACCCGCTCAACCGACTCACGTCGGGCGAGGAACTCAGCCTCGGTGAGGATCGGCGCGCGGCGTCGACCGGCGTCGCGACCTTCACGGCGTCGCTGTCGCTTGGCCTCGAGACGGGCGGAACCCTTGAGAGCCGTGGCCTCCTCGGAGCGTGAACTCTTCGGCTCACGAACATGAACGATCGTGCGCTCGGGATCGTCCGGATCGGCCCCCGCGTCCTGACCGCGACGGCGGCGACGACGGCGACGGCGGGACGAACCCGAACCGCCATCCTCGGCTCCACCATCGTCGGGAGTGTCGGTGGCGGAGGCCTCGTCATCATCGGCGGCCTCGTCGCCGGCCGCTCCCTCAGTCGCGCCCTCGACGGAGCCGGACGAGCCGCGGCGGCCTCGACCCCCACGGCGGCGACGGCGACGGGACGAACCTGAGCTGGCGGCATCACCATCGGCCTCATTGGCCCCCTCAACAGGGGCCTTGGCAGGTGCCTCCGTCTCGGTGTCCGGCGCAGCCGCCTTCTTAGATGTCCGGCGCGAGCGCGTGGGCTTCACCGGCGCGGACTCGTCGGGGGCCTGGAAGATCGGAGCGATCGGCGCGGCCTTCATCTCCGCGGATGCCGCAGCGGAACTGGACTCAGCTGCAGTCTTCTTCGCCGAAGACTTGCGCGCGGCCTTCTTGGCCACCGGTTTGTCGTCGGCGTCACTCTTGGCGGGAGCCTTCTCGGCTGACTTCGTGGCCTTCTTGGCCGCCGTCTTCTTGGCGGCGGCCTTCTTCGCCGGCTTGTCCTGCGTCGCGGACGGCTTCTCCGCTGACTTTGTGGCCTTCTTGGCCGCCGTCTTCTTGGCGGCGGCCTTCTTCGCTGGCTTGTCCTCGTTCCGGGCGTGTTCAGCGGTTTCTTTGGGTGGACCCGCAGGCCTCGTAGCGGCCTTGCGGGGGGTGCGTCGTGCCGGGGTGCTAGAGCCGGTGGGCTCGTCGGTCGTGTCGACCATGTGGTCTCGTGTCCTCTCACGGTCCCGGGCGCCGAGGCGCCGCGCAGGACCTTGCGTTTATCCGGCTCTCACCACGTGGTGGCGGTTGCCAGCTCGACCCGGTGGCCCGGGCCGAGAAAGTCTCAGGTCGCCTCGCGGTCTGCGGCGAGCGGATCACCGATGACAATCACGTCGGTGGCTCCGCCCTCATCGAGCGGTCCCTGTTGCTCACGGGTCACCTGGGGCGGCGGTTGGTGCCACCCGTCGGCCACCGGAGCGGGGGCCACGCTACGCAGGGCTGCGAGGACGTCGTCCGGTCTTACGGCGGGGGTCGCCTGTCGTAGGACCACCGTCAGTATCGCACAGGCATCAGGCTCATCCGTCGCAGGAGCAACGCGCCCCTCGAGGAGGGCCGCTCGCACGTCGAAGGTCCGGACGCCATTCTTGGTGAGGCGTTCGACGAGGCACTCCGAACGGCCCAGCAGTTCGTGAAGGGGAGCCGCCACCTGCTCGGCCGTGAGGCCGGGGAGGGCAATACGCCAGCGACTCGCCTGCAGCCGAGCCGCAAAGTCCGAGGTTCGCGCCTCGACGACGTCCACGATGTCGAGTCCGGGGGGTAGGGCCGCGTCGATCGCCACCCTGAGGTCATCGGCGTCGCACTCCCGGGCCACACCGATCTCGAGGTACTCGGCCTCGCTCGCTGTGCCGGTCGGCGCGGCGTTCGCGTAGGAGATCTTGGGGTGGGGGCTGAAGCCCGCGCTGTAGGCCATCGGTACCCCGGCCCGTCGAAGGGCCCGCTCAAACGCACGCTGGAAGTCGCGGTGACTGGCGAAGCGAAGTCGGCCGCGCTTGGCGTAGCGCAGGCGGAAACGCTGGACGGGAGCGACGTAGTCCCGGGGTGGCTTGCGACTCACGCGAGTGCGCTCACGCGGATTTCCGGTAGTCCCAGGTCCGTGGGACCCACCTGAATCTCGGTGCCGAGTTGATCGCACACGCCGCAGTCCGAACACGGATGCCACCGGCAGTCTTCGACACCTACCTCGTCGATGGCGTCCTGCCAGTCCTCCCAGAGCCACTCCCGATCCAGACCGGAATCCAGGTGATCCCAGGGCAGGACCTCAGCATGCTGACGCTCGCGCGTGGTGTACCAATCGAGGTCCACCGGCTCCTTTGCGAGTGCGTCCGCGGCCGCCGCCGCCCAGCGATCAAAGTCGAAGTGCTCGCTCCAGCCATCGAAGCGGGCACCGCGCTGCCACGCAGTGAGGATGACCTGACCAACGCGGCGATCGCCCCGGGAGAGCAGGCCTTCGATGATGCCTGGCTTGCCATCGTGGTAGCGGAAGCCGATGGACTTGCCGTACTCCCGATCGGTCCGAATGGCGTCACGAAGCTTGGCCAGGCGGGCATCGGTCGACTCGTGATCGAGTTGGCCGGCCCATTGGAAGGGCGTGTGCGGCTTGGGCACGAACCCACCGATCGACACGGTGCATCGGATATCACGTCGTCCGCTCACCTCCCGGCCCACGCGAATGACCTCGCGAGCAAGGCGAGCAATCTGCAGAACGTCGTCATCGGTCTCCGTGGGCAGCCCACACATGAAATAGAGCTTCACCTGACGCCAACCAGCGCCGTACGCGGTAGCGACGGTGCGAATCAAATCGTCCTCGGTCACCTGTTTGTTGATGACGCGGCGCATCCGCTCACTGCCACCCTCCGGCGCGAAGGTCAAACCGCTACGCCGACCGTTGCGCGAGAGCTCGTTCGCGAGATCGATATTGAAGGCATCCACGCGAGTGCTCGGCAGGGACAGTGAGGTTTGGGAACCCTCGTAGCAGTCAGCCAGATACGTCGTCACCTCGGCGATTTCGGAGTGATCAGCGCTCGACAGGCTGAGCAGACCTACCTCTTCATAGCCGGTCGCGGCCAGCCCACGATCGACCATCTCGGCGATGCCGGCCTTGCTCCGTTCGCGAACGGGCCGCGTGATCATGCCGGCCTGACAGAAGCGACAGCCGCGGGTGCACCCGCGGAAGATCTCCACGCTCATACGCTCATGCACTGTTTCCGCCAACGGCACCAGGGGTGCCTTCGGGTACGGCCACTCGTCGAGGTCCATCACGGTGTGCTTCGCGACGCGCCAAGGAATTCCGGTTCGCGCGGGCACGACACGACGAATACGGCCATCCTCGAGATACTCGACGTCATAGAACGCCGGTACGTACGCGACGCCGGACGCGGCGATGTCAGCGAGCAATTGATCACGTCCACCGGGTTGCCCTGCAGACTTCCAGTCGCGCACGATCTCGGAGATGCGCAGGACGGCTTCCTCGCCATCGCCGAGGACCGCAGCATCGATGAAGTCAGCGATGGGTTCAGGATTGAACGCCGCGTGTCCCCCCGCGATAACGAGCGGATGGCCGTCACTGCGGTCGCGGGCAAGGACAGGGATGCCCGCGAGGTCGAGGGCGGTGAGCATGTTCGTGTAGCCGAGCTCGGTGGAGAAGGAGAGGCCGAACAGGTCAAAGGCGCCGACGGGTCGGTGAGAGTCAACCGTGAACTGGGGAACGTCGTGCTCCCGCATGAGTGCCTCGAGATCGGGCCACACCGCGTAGGTGCGCTCGGCGAGAACACCCTCGGCCTCGTTGAGGACCTCGTAGAGGATCTGCACGCCCTGATTGGGTGCACCCACCTCGTAGGCGTCGGGGTACATCAGGGCCCAGCGCACGTCGGCCGCGTCCCATTCCGCGATGACGGCGTTGACCTCACCTCCGACGTACTGAATGGGCTTCTGCACGCGGGGCAGGAGCGCCTCCAGCGCAGGAAAGACTGACTCGGGGGACATGCCGCCAAGACTACCGGCCGATCCGGGACTAGGACCGCGTGTGTATTCGAACGTTCTCGATGAGGCCCAGGGCTATCCAGGAGGCGAACATCGAGGTGCCCCCGTAGGAGACGAATGGCAACGGGACTCCGGTGATCGGCATGATGCCGAGATTCATTCCGATGTTCTCGAAGGTCTGGAAGGCGAGCCAGGCGACGACACCGGCTGCGACGAGACGACCGTAGAGTTCCTGAGCACCGAGGGCCACCCGCATGCCGCGCCACAGCACGATACTCAGGAGCAGGATGGAGAGTGCGGCGCCTACGAATCCGACCTCTTCCCCAATCACGGTGAAAATGAAGTCGCTTTCGTTGACCGGCACGAAATTGCCCTGCGTCTGGGGTCCTTGGAACAGACCTCTCCCCCAGAGCTCGCCACCGCCGATCGCGATGCGCGCCTGGGTCGCGTTGTACGCCGCCGTCGATGCTGCGTCGTCCGGGTTGACAAAGGAGGTCAATCGCGCGATTTGGTAGTCCTTGACGAATCCGAGTTGCCACGCGACGACGGCGGCGGTCGCTCCTGCGACAAGCAGGCCGGCCACCCATCGCGTACGCGCGCCGGAAACCGCCACCATGGTCACGACGATCGTGCACATGATGAGCACGGTGCCCGTGTCGTTTTGAAGAAGGACCAGTCCGATAGGAATCGCTGCGAGCAGCAGCGCCAGGGCCACATCGCGATCACGGGGCTCCGTCTCCGCATCACGCTTTTCCGCGAGAACGACGGCCAGGATGAGAACGATGGCCACCTTGGCAAATTCCGATGGCTGCATCGTGAACCCGCCCGGCAACTTGATCCACGCTCGCGCGCCGGCGATCGTCGCCCCCAGCGGGGTGTAGACGAGGAGGATCCCGAAGATCGCCAGCCCGTAGAACACCGGTGAGTATGCCCGGAGCAGTCGGTAGTCCAGTCGAGAAATGATGAATGCGAGAACGAGGCCGATAACGATGTTGATGACGTGTCGGTTGAGGAAGTACTGCGGATCGTCACCGGCGAGATCCGAGCGGCTCGCGGACCAGACGAATACCGAACTGCCCACACTCAAGATGAGCGCGGAAAGGAGCAGCCACCAGTCCAGCCGTCGCCAATATGACTGGCGCTCCTGCTGACGGGCGCCGATGAAGCGTTGCGACTCCGCGGTGCTCATGGCGTAGCTGCCGGATCAGGCGATGGGGTGTCGCTCTCGGGCACGATGGGGATCCCGTCCGGCCGCACCACCGGCAAGGTGCTGGATGGCTCACCGCCCACGAGGACGCTCTGGGCCGGGTCGATAACACCATCGACAACTCCGAAGAGCGCCTCGTAGATCGTCCGCACGCTCGGACCGACGGTGACCGACCCGGTGCCACCCTGGGTCACCATGATGATGACCGCGTAGCGCGGGTTGTCCGCGGGCGCGAAGCTGGCGTACCACGCGGTCGTCGACTTGTCACCGAAGACCTGTGCGGAGCCGGTCTTGGATGCGATGGGGATGTCGTCAAGCGGGAAGCCCTCGAAAGGAATCTTGCCGGTGCCATCAAAAGTGACACCCGAGAGTGACGCCCGCAGGAACTCAAAAGTGCCCTCCGGCGCCTGCACCTCGCCGCGGACGACGGGGTCAAACTGCCGAACGACCTCGCCGCCGCTGGTGACGATCGCCTTGGCCACCTGCGGCTGGTAGACGGTGCCATCGTTGGCGATCGCGGCGTAAGCCATGGCTAACTGCAGGGGCGTGATGGACGTGTCACCCTGGCCGATAGAGGCATTGATGGCGTCACCGTTGCGCCACCGGAAACCGTCCAGACAGTTCTCCTTGGCGAGTGCGGTGTAGTACTCCGCCAACCGCGGATTCTCCCGCCGGAGGTCGGCAAAGCCGTCCTTGGCGTCGGCGCACCAGGTTTCGCGCCGCTGCTCCCACACCGCGAGCTTTTCCTCGCGACCCGAGACCAGTCCGGATGCCTCATTGGGCAGATCCACGCCGGTGCGCCGACCCAGCGCGAATGAGTCCGCCGCATCGGCGATGGGATCGGGTGCTCCGTCCGGTGCATACAGGCCGCCGGACTTCAGCCACATCTCGTCAGCCATGCGGTAGAAGACGGTGTTGCAGGACACCTCGAGTGCGCGCTCCAACGTGATAGGACCATACGCGGACGACTCGAAGTTGCGGAATCGCTGCGACCCGACGGTGTAGTCACCCGGGCAGTCGTACGTGCCATAGAGGTCGTAGCCCTCACGTGCCGCCGCCACCGTCGTCACAACCTTGTAGGTCGACCCCGGGGGGAACGTGCCCTGGATGACATTGGAGGACAGCGCCTTGTCGGCCAGGAGCTTCTCGTAGTCCGAGTTCGAGATGCCTCCCACCCACAGTCGGGGGTCGTACGTCGGATAACTCGCCATCGCGAGAACGGCCCCGTTCGTCACGTCCAACACGATCGCGGCACCGCTGTCGGCAATCTCACCGGCCTCGCGAGATCGAAGAACGGCATCCTCGAGGGCCGTCTCTACAACGGCCTGGAGATGTGCGTCGATATTGGTGACGACGTAGTTGCCAGCAACCGGATCCGATTCACTGACGGTGCCCGTGACTCGCCCAACCTGATCGACGGCCAGCGTGGTGATCCCAGGAATGCCGCGTAGTTCGCTGTCGTATTGGGCCTCGAGACCATTACGACCCACCAGGTCGCGGGCACGAAGCCGCGCTGGGTCTTGAGATTCTCCCTGGGCGTCCAACTGCTCCTGCGTCACCGGACCGACGTAACCGAGCACGTGCGCGAGATTCGAATCGTAGGGAGAGGGGTATTCGCGCACGGCTTCGAGTTGCGCCGTAACTCCCGCGAACTCGGACCGTCGTTCCATGATCTTCAGTGCAGTTTGGGTCGGGACATCCTTGGCGACCGGCACCGGCTGGTACGGCGATCCGTCCCAGCACACAGGCAGCGGCGGGGCACCCTCGCTGCCACACGGCAGCAGACGCTCGGCGAGCGACTCCGGCGTGACCTCAAGGGTCTGCGCCAAGCGCCCCAGAATTGCGGCACCGTCGTCCTCCTCGCGAGCGAGAATCGACCGGTCGACGGAGACGACCAGGGATGTGCGGTTGGCGACCATGGGACGGCCCCGCTGGTCCAGAATCAGACCGCGCACGGCAGGTGTGACGACCTCGCGGGTGGAGTTGCTGGCCGCCTGAGCCGCGTACTCATCACCTACGACGATCTGCAGGTAGAACAGTCGTGCCAGCAGGGTGCTGATGAGGGAGATGATGAGCACTCCGAGCACCACGAGGCGGATATTGGAGCGGTCGCTCACCACACCTCCCTTGCTCGGCCTCGCCGGTCACCCGGTGCACGGGCATGCCGCAGTAGGGCGATCTGCCCCTGCTGACCACCACGGTACGACGCCACTCCCTGCGAGTCCCTCCGGACGCGGAGACAACCGTCCGACTATCGGGCGAACGCTTCGGGGACCAGTCGGCGCGATAGTCGCTGAATGAGAGGGATAAGGAGAACCGCGAGGAAGGCGGCGTAGAGGGCTGCCGTGATAACCATCACCGGCACGTCGCCCCACTGAATGCGCGGATTGCCCAGCAGACCACCGAGAATTGCGGCTCCAAGGACCACGAGACCACCTGCGGCCGCGGTGCCGCCGACGCTCAAGAACAGCGGTCGGTCGTTGGGATCACCGAGGCGTCCGAGCAGGTAGCCGACCAGGGTGAGCAGCAGGGCCGTGATGCCCAGAGTGCCTGCGGCCGGAGGGGCCGTATCGAGCAAGAGTCCGCCGATGAAGCCGCATACGGCACCCGTGTTCGGGCCGAAGGCGAAGGACAGAGCGGCCACGGTGACCAGCACCAGCGGCGGCGTGGCCCCGGGAAACGGCAGCGGGGCGAGCAGGGTCACTTCGAGTACCACCGCGAGCAACAGCAGCACCGCGCACAGGAGGATCCGTCGAATGACCATCACGGCACCGCCGTCTCATCAGGTGCCGCGGATTCCTCTGGGATGACGGAGTCATCTGTTTGCGGTGAGAGGACGGAGTCATCGGTCGTGGGAGTCGGGGTCGGCATCGGAAGTGGTTCGCGCGGTGCGCGCTCGTCCACGCGAAGAACGACTCCGACGATGTCGAGCCGAGACACGTCGACATACGGTTGGATGAGTGCGGAACGGGTCAACTGACCTTCTGTGCCGCGCATCTCCAGCACGGTGCCGATGGGGATCCCGGGTGCGTAGGGTCGGTCCGCCTCCGAACCGAAGGACACCACGATGTCGCCGACGTCCACCACGGCCAGCGGGTCAAGCAGCTGCATCTGCAGCGCATCCTGGCGGCCGCTGCCAGACACAATGCCGATTTGGGACGTGCCGGCGAGGCGCGCCCCAACCGATGAGGTGGCATCAACGATGAGGAGCACTGTCGCGGTCGTTGGAGTCACCGAGATCGTCCGGCCCACGAGACCAGCACCACTGATGACCGACATCTGCGGCTCGACACCGTCCCGGGTTCCGGCGTCGATCGTGACGGTCCACGCGAATCCCTGCGCAGGTCCGACAGCGATCACCTGCGCAGGCACCGTGACGTATCCGTTGTTGCCCACAAGTCCCAGCAGCGAATCCAATTCCGCAACGCGCGCCTTCTCGTTGGCGACGAGATCGAGATCGGCGCGCAGGCGAGCGTTCTCCGCCGTCAGGTCGGCGATCTGCTGATCCTTCTCCCCCAGGCTGCCGAGCGAGTCGCCGAGCGATAGGAGGGGCCCGAAGATCGCCCCAGAGACTCGTTCCAGCGGAGCCAACACGGCAGCGCCAGCGGATCGGATGGCGGCCGTGGGGCCCGAGGAACTGCCGCGAAGGTCAATGATGACGAGCGTGATGGAGAGCAACACGAGGATCGCGAGCACGATGCGATTCGTGCGGCCGTCACGCATGAGGCGACCGGCGTCAGTGTCGCGGCTCGGAGATGAGGACCTGCTGCAGCGCCTCGAACTCCTCCACACACTTGCCCGAGCCCATGGCGACGCAATCCAGCGGATCATCTGCCACCACGATCGGCATCCCAGTCTCGTGACGAAGCCGTTCGTCAAGACCCTTGAGTAGCGCTCCCCCACCGGTGAGAACGATCCCGCGATCCATGATGTCGCCGGAGAGTTCGGGCGGAGTGCGGTCCAAAGTGGTCTTCACCACGTCCACAATGGCGTTGACGGGTTCGTCGATCGCGCGGCGGATTTCCTCAGCGGTGACGACAACCGTTCGTGGCAGGCCACTTACAAGGTCGCGTCCGCGAATCTCAGCGTGTGGTTCATCCGGCATCGGGAAGGCCGAACCGATCGCAACCTTGATTTCTTCAGCGGTCCGTTCGCCAAGCAGAAGCGAGTACTCCTTCTTGACGTACTGAATGATCGCGTTGTCGAGTTCGTCACCGCCCACGCGGATGGAAATCGAGGTGACGATCCCACCGAGTGAGATCACCGCGACCTCGGTCGTACCACCGCCGATATCCACCACCATGTTGCCGGTCGGCTCGTGCACCGGCATGTTCGCGCCAATGGCCGCAGCCATCGGCTCTTCGATGATGTAGACCTTTCGGGCACCCGCGGCGTAGCCCGCATCCTTGACCGCGCGCTGCTCGACACCGGTAATGCCGGAGGGGACGCAGATGACCAGGCGCGGCTTGGCGAG
Source organism: Candidatus Nanopelagicales bacterium (assembly GCA_030827125.1). Taxonomy (GTDB): domain Bacteria; phylum Actinomycetota; class Actinomycetes; order S36-B12; family S36-B12; genus Mxb001. The sequence goes on along the minus strand of JAURFD010000009.1, from coordinate 51,033 downwards.
GTGGCGGCGGCGATGGACCTTCTGAATGAAGTAGCGCAGCATCCGCTCGGTGGTGTCGAAGTCCGCGATGACGCCGTCCTTGAGGGGACGGATCGCCACGATGTTGCCCGGGGTACGGCCGATCATCTTCTTGGCGTCGGCTCCCACCGCGAGGATGCCCCCGGTGTTTTGGTTGATCGCGACAACCGATGGCTCATTGAGCACAATGCCACGGCCACGGACATAGACCAGGGTGTTAGCGGTCCCTAGGTCCACAGCCATATCGCGGCCGACGAAGGACATCGTGTTGGACAACGGCGGGCCTTCCCTGATTGCGAGCAGACGAATCTAGTGTGACGCAAGGGAAACATGGTACGGCCTTGGGGGCGTTACCCCCAAGTCCCTGAGGCGATTAAGCCTCTCCCACGCGCTTCGCGCGCGCAATCTCCAGGCTTCGCAGCGCCGCCTCTAGACGATCCGCAGCCTCGGCGGAGCACGGGAGGTCATAGGCGGCCGTGACGACAGCCCCGAGATCGGCCCGGTAATCGTGCCCGCGGCTCTCGAACAGTCCAGGGCGGACGTGGGTGGCGAACAGGGTGTCCACGAGGACCTGGACCCAGGTAATCCCGGGAGACCACAGCATGGCCTCAGGAACGTTGCGACCCCGCGGCTCCTGCGCCAGCCAGGCCGGACGTCGGTAGGCGACGTCAGGAGCGAAGCGCACCACCGGATCCCCATCATGCTCGAGGAACCACACGCGGGGGCGAGGCTCGGGCACGGGAGTGGGGATCTGCTCGGGTCGATCAACCGTGATCGACTCTCCGGCGACCGCAGCATGAAACGCGATGGACTCGGCGCCACCGGGAGTCCCAACCCACAGGGCAGCGTCAACACCGAAGTAGTCGAGGTCAGCCGAACCTCGGGCAACGGCCGCTTCCTGGACGCGCGCACCGAGGCTCTCGCCATAGAGGAGAAGTCGTGGCCGACGTTCGCGTTGGGCGAGATCGGCCGTGATGCCTTCGATCAACAGTCGTTGTGTCTCGCCCGCCATTGGTACCCGATCGAGGGACAAGAACGACGGGAGCAGGCCGTAGCCGACTGCAACCGCAGCGCAATCTCCACCGGTGAGGACCTCAAGGACGTCGACCGGAGTGGAGTTCGCATAACCGCTCCCTGCCGGTGCACCGATGAGTAGGTGTGAACGGTCGTAGGCACCGGTCCGGCGTAATTCAGCAAGCGCGAGGTCGACGCGGTCACGTGGCGTCGGTGCAGTATCAAATCCGACGAAGACGCGGATGCCCACATCGGTTGGGGATTTTCCGCTGACCTCTTCGATGACCTCGGGGGGAACAGAACTGTGGAGGAACCGGGCGCCCTCACGCCCCACCGTCTCAAAATCGACGAGCGAACCGGGACCTCCGCTGACCTCCGTGGCGGTTGGCGGTTGCGCCACACCCTCCTCGATGGCCCTCCCGGCAGGAGCCAGTCGCTGTCGGGCGACCTTCATCCCACCGCGCACCGCAGCGACGCCCGCGGCCGACCCAACCGCGGCGACGGCGGCGCGGCGTACCCGCACCGATGCGGGCGGCGTTGAACTGCGCAGACCCGCGGCACCGGCAACGAGGTACGTCGTCGTCGCCGTCATGGCGGTGACCGAACCGACCACGGCGGGACGGATCCGCCCGGGCCAGGGCATCAGTGTGGGTCGCGAAGCAGCGTAGGCACCCGCGGCACCGGCACCCGCCGCGAGAGCCAGGCGCACGAGTCTGCGGGTCCGCATGGTCACACCAGGTCGGGGAAGAACAGCGCGATCTCGCGGGCGGAGGACTCGGGGGAATCCGACCCGTGAGTGACGTTGAACTGCGTTTCGGTGGCCAGGTCACCACGGATGGTGCCGGGGGCGGCGTTCGCCGGGTTCGTGGCCCCCATCATGGTGCGCCACGAGGCGATCGCCTCCGGGCCCTCGATCACGGCGGCAACAAGCGGCCCACCGGTGATGAACGCTACGAGATCGCTGAAGAACGGCTTGTCCTTGTGCTCGGCGTAGTGGGCCTCCGCGACGGCAGCAGGCACGGTGCGCAGGTCGAGGGCGACGATGGTGAAGCCCTTGCGTTCGATACGACCGATCACCTCACCGATCAGTCCACGGGCGACGCCGTCGGGCTTGATGAGGACGAGGGTGCGCTCGCTCACGGGTTCTCCTGTCGTTGAAACGTCGAGCCCGCAGCCTATCCGGCCAGTGTGCCCGGATCGGAGCCAGAGTCGACCTGGCGACCGAGCTTGATAGCAACCCCCCACAGCACCGCGAAGATGCCGCCGACGATGAACATCGGCGGGGCCAGAATGCCCGTCGCGACGACAAGGACCTGCAACACCCAACCGACTGGGACGGCCCACGGGCGCGTGACGTAGCGCGCGAGGACCACCAGGGCAACAGCGAGGAGCACGCCGGCCGTGATCCCGACCACTGGCGTGACATTGACCGTGCCGACCACCACGACCACCGGGATCGCCAGGATGACCACGATCGCCTCGAGCGCGAGGACCGAGGCTCCCAACACCCTCATGCGCGCCCTCGAAGCAAGAGCCCACGCGCCTCACCGGCGGTGACGACCGAGCCGGTCACGATGACTCCGGACGCGGCGTACGTGTCCGCCTCCTCGGCAAGGCGAATCCCTGCGTCGAGGGCAGCGGGCAGGCGACGTTCGACAACGACACGCTCGGATCCGAACACTTGGATCGCGACGGCGGCGAGATCGTCGGCTGGCAGCGATCGAGGCGACGAGTTCTGCGTGATGACGACCTCATCGAGAACCGGCTCCAAACTCATCAGGAGTCCGCGCGCGTCTTTGTCGGCCAATACGGCCACAACCCCCACGAGGTGCGTGAAGGCGAAGGCCTCGCTGAGCGCATGGGCCAGAACCGTCGCCCCGGCCGGATTGTGCGCGGCATCCACAACGACCGTGGGACCTCGCCGGACGATCTCGAGGCGCCCCGGCGAGGTCACCTCCGCGAATCCATCCCGCACCACGTCTGCGTCGAGAGCAGTGGAACCTCCGCCGACGAACGCCTCCACCGCCGCGAGGGCCACGGCAGCGTTCTCCGCCTGGTGCTTGCCGAACAATGGCAGGAACACATCCTCATACACGCCGGCGAGCCCCTGAATGGTGAGGAGTTGTCCGCCGACGGCGATGGAGCGTTCGGATACGGCAAAGGACGTGCCCTCCCACGCGGCTGGGACGGCGACCTCGGCAACGCGCGCGCCGAGTACCGGGACGGCTTCCTCGTCCTGACTCGCGATCACCGCAAAAGAACCCGGCTTGATGATCCCGGCCTTCTCTCCGGCAATCTGCTCAATGGTGTCGCCGAGCAGTTCTGCATGGTCGATATCAATACGCGTGACCACGGCGACCTGGGGGTCACACACCGACGTCGCGTCCCAGCTACCCCCGAGACCAACTTCGATCACCGCCGCATCCACTGGCGCGTCGGCAAACGCGGCGAAGGCAATCGCCGTCATGGTCTCGAAGAAGGTGACGGGAGTGCCACCCTCGGCCTCGGCACGCGCGTCCACCGCGGCGATGAAGGGCGCGACATCTCCGGCGGCTTGGACGAAATCCTCGGCTGAGATCAACTCCCCGTCGATCTCGATGCGCTCGCGCATATCCACGAGGTGCGGGCTTGTATAGAGACCAACACGAAGACCGATGGATTGCAGCAGGCTGGCGATCATCCTCGCGGTGGACGACTTGCCGTTCGTCCCGGCGACTTGAATGACCGGATACGCCCGCTGCGGCTCCCCGAGAAGATCCATGACCGCGGTGATGCGCGTGAGAGACGGCTCAATGGCGTTCTCCGGCCATCGGCCGAGCAATTGCTCCGTGATGCTCGCATAGTCACTGGGAACCTGATCGTTCGTCTCGCCCGCCTCCGCCACGGCCGCCACCCTAGTCGCCTCCTAGGATGGGCGCCCATGAGCGCTCGCCTTCCCGACAAGCCCACCATCGACGGCATCGAACAGCGATGGGTGGAGGTCTGGGAGGAGTCGGGGACCTACCGCTTCGACCGGACCCGTCCGCGGGACGAGGTGTACTCGATCGACACCCCTCCCCCGACGGTGAGCGGGTCGCTCCACGTGGGGCATGTCTTCTCCTACACGCACACGGACTGCATCGCCCGCTTCAAGCGCATGCGCGGGTACACGGTCTTCTACCCGATGGGCTGGGACGACAACGGTCTGCCGACCGAGCGCCGCGTGCAGAACTACTTCGGCGTCCGCTGCGAGCCCTCGCTGCACTATGACCCGGACTTCACGCCACCGGAGAAGCCCGATCCCAAGAACCAGGTTCCGATTTCGCGACGCAATTTTGTCGAACTGTGCGAGCAACTCACCGTCGAGGATGAGAAGGCCTTCGAGGAACTGTGGCGTCGGTTGGGTCTATCCATCGACTGGACGCAGACCTACCAGACCATCGACGCCAATGCGCGCGCCGTCTCCCAGCGCGCCTTCCTGCGCAATCTCGACCGTGGCGAGGCCTATCAGGCAGAGGCACCGACCCTGTGGGATGTCACCTTCCGCACTGCCGTAGCCCAGGCCGAGTTGGAGGACCGCGAACGTCCCGGCGCCTACCACCGCATCGGCTTCCCCCGCAGCAACGGCGGCGACCCAGTTTTCATCGAAACCACTCGACCCGAGCTCATTCCGGCGTGTGTCGCACTCGTCGCACACCCCGATGACGAGCGCTATCAGCCGCTTTTCGGGACGACTGTGCGCTCACCGCTCTTCGGGGTGGAGGTCCCGGTGGTGGCCCACGCGCTGGCCGACCCAGAGAAGGGCTCCGGTATCGCCATGATCTGCACCTTCGGCGATCTCACCGACGTCACCTGGTGGCGCGAGTTGCAGTTGCCGACGCGCCCGATCATCGGTTGGGACGGCCGCCTCACGCAGGAGACCCCCGCCTGGATAGAGACGGAGGCCGGTGCGACCGCATACTCGGCGATGGCGGGCAAGACCGCCTTCTCCGCGAAGGAAGCGATCGTCGAGATGCTGCGCGAGGGCGGCGACATGGTCGGCGAGCCTCGCGAGATCACTCACGCGGTGAAGTTCTTCGAGAAGGGCGAGCGCCCGTTGGAGATCGTCACCACGCGGCAGTGGTACCTCACCAATGGCGGCCGTGGTGCCGAACTCCGCGGCCAATTGCTAGAGCGCGGAGCGGAACTGCACTGGCATCCCTCGCACATGAAGGTGCGCTACGACAATTGGGTTGAAGGCCTCAACGGAGACTGGCTCGTGTCGCGACAGCGATTCTTCGGTGTGCCCATCCCCCTGTGGTACCCGCTGGATTCCGATGGCAACCCGGTCTACGACCGGCCGATCACTCCGGACGACGCCGACCTGCCCGTCGACCCCAGCGCTGAGGCGCCGCGCGGCTACGACGAAGGTCAGCGCGGCAAGCCCGGTGGCTTCGTCGGTGACCCCGACGTCATGGACACCTGGGCGACGTCGTCACTGAGCCCACAGATTGCGGGCGGTTGGAGCCGCGACGAGGACCTTTGGTCGCGCGTGTTCCCCATGGACCTGCGTCCGCAAGCCCACGAGATCATCCGCACCTGGCTGTTCTCGACGGTGGTGCGTAGCCACCTAGAGTTCGATCGTCTGCCCTGGAGCGATGCCGCGATCAGCGGCTGGATTCTCGATCCTGACCGCAAGAAGATGAGCAAGTCCAAGGGCAATGTTGTCACCCCCATGGGCTTGCTCGATGAGCACGGTTCGGATGCGGTCCGCTACTGGGCAGCGAGCGGTCGACCGGGAACTGATACGGCGTTCGACGTCGGGCAGATGAAGATCGGACGCCGCTTGGCCATCAAGATCCTCAACGCATCCAAGTTCGTCCTGGCTTTCGACCCCGTGGCCGATGCGTCCGCCGTAACGGCACCCCTTGACCGAGCGATGCTCGCTGAGTTGGCCGAGACCGTGCGCCAAGCCACCGAGGCGTTCGAGCAGTACAACTACACGCGCGCCCTCGAACTCGCCGAGACCTTCTTCTGGTCCTTCACTGACGACCATGTCGAGTTGGTCAAGGAGCGCGCGTACGGCGGGCAGGGCGACGACGCCGCGGCCTCTGCCAAGGCGGCGCTAGCCATCGCGCTCGATGTCCAACTGCGGCTCTTCGCGCCGTTCCTACCTTTTGTCACCGAAGAGGTCTGGTCCTGGTGGCAGGAGGGTTCCGTGCACCTCCAGACGTGGCCCTCCGCGGACGAACTCGGCACCGTGGCAGCGGACGGGGACCGGCGCACCGTTGCTGACCTGGCGGTGGCTCTCTCTGCTGTCCGCAAGGCTAAGAGCGAGGCCAAGGTCTCGATGCGTGCCGACGTGTCCGACGCGGTCGTGCGTGGCCCGGCAGAGTCTGCGGCGAGGATCCAAACGGCCGCCGCGGATCTGTGCGCAGCCGGACGTATCGCGGAGCTTCGGTTCGAGTCCACGGACGGGCCCATCGAGGTCGCGGTCACCCTGGCCTAGACCTTCGTTGAGTGGCGAGTTGTTGACGCTTTTTGCGCCGAAAACGGTCAACAACTCGCCACTCAACAGCAGTAGGTGACTACTGGCGGGCGTTATGGCGCACGGTCCACTCCGCGGCCGCCGCGGAGTAGTCGCCGTCGACACCGCCCATGTCCCAGACCCGTGCGAACCCATCAAGGGGCGCTTCCAGCGTCATCTCAACGACACGGGGCTGGTGAGTGAGGAAGGCGCGGACGTTTGCGGTGACCGTGTCGACGTACGTCGCCGCAACCTCGGCCCACTCGTCATCGGAGTAGGGATCACGGCGCGAGATGATGCCGAAGCCGAAGGCCCGCAGGATCGAAATGCGTCCGCGGTGTCGCTCGCGGAAGCTGTCGATCACCGAATCGCGATCTCGCGTCAGATGCACGTAGACCGGGTCGGCACCGAAGCGTTCCCCCAGGGGACCGAGCATCCAGGTCAGGCGGTTGTCCGCCTCGGCATGCCAGTCCGGATAGTCCAGCCGCTCTGCGCCCAGCATGGACGCTCGAGACTCATGGCCGCTGGTGTAGTTCGTCGCGTGCTCCAGGGCTCGCGTGAAGGTGGTGGTGCCCGAACGCCCCGTGCCCAGACAGAAGATCCGCATGTGCGGTCTAGGCGGATTCCTTGCGCGCTCGGCGCTTGGGGGTCTCAACCTCGATCGGCACGAGGGTCGGCAGCACGTTGTCGCGCACCGTCTCCTCGGTCACGACCACCCGGGCGACATCGGTCCGGCTCGGGACGTCGTACATGACGTTGAGAAGAACCTCTTCGAGGATCGCGCGGAGGCCGCGAGCGCCGGTCCCGCGCTTCAGCGCCTGGTCGGCGACCTCATCAAGCGCCCCTTCGGTGAACTCCAACTCGATGTTGTCGAGCTCGAAGAGTCGCTGGTACTGCTTCACCAGCGCGTTGCGCGGCTCGGTGAGCACCTGAACAAGGGCGCCGCGGTCGAGAGACGTCACCGAGGTGAACACGGGCAGACGGCCGATGAACTCGGGGATCATGCCGAACTTGAGCATGTCCTCCGGCATCACGTGACTGAAGATGTCATCGGTCTGCGCCTCAGCGGGGGCCTCGCCATCAGCGTGCGAGACCAGATCGAAGGTGAAACCCACGCGCTTCTTGCCGATGCGCTGCTCGATGATCGAATCGAGCCCCGCGAAGGCGCCGCCCACGATAAACAGGACATTCGTCGTATCGATCTGGATGAACTCCTGGTGGGGATGCTTGCGCCCACCCTGGGGAGGTACCGAAGCCGTAGTGCCCTCGAGAATCTTCAACAGCGCCTGCTGGACGCCTTCGCCGGAGACATCGCGCGTGATCGACGGGTTTTCACTCTTGCGGGCGACCTTGTCAATCTCGTCGATATAGATGATGCCGGTCTCGGCACGCTTGACGTCGTAGTCCGCCGCCTGAATCAACTTGAGCAGGATGTTCTCGACGTCCTCGCCGACGTAGCCGGCCTCGGTGAGGGCGGTCGCATCGGCGATGGCGAACGGCACGTTCAGCATGCGAGCCAGGGTCTGGGCGAGCAGCGTCTTGCCCGACCCGGTCGGGCCGAGCAGGAGGATGTTGGACTTGGCCAACTCCACGGAGTCATCACGACCCCGAGTGTTGGCTCCGGCCTGCACGCGCTTGTAGTGGTTGTAGACCGCGACGGACAGCGCCTTCTTTGCGACTTCCTGGCCAATGACGTAATTGTCGAGGAACTCGTAGATCTCGCGGGGCTTGGGGAGCTCGTCGAACGGGACGTCACTGGACTCGCTGAGCTCTTCCTCAATGATCTCGTTGCACAGGTCGATGCACTCGTCGCAGATATAGACGCCGGGCCCGGCGATCAACTTCTTGACCTGCTTTTGGCTCTTCCCGCAGAAAGAACACTTGAGCAGATCACCTCCGTCGCCGATTCGAGCCACGAGCCACTCCCTTGAACTGGTCGGGCCGACATCCGACCGACGCACTTGTCCCTGAGGACCGACGGTACCCCGACTCGCCCGCCGAGGGGTGGGATTGGCGCTCCGGCGCGTTCAGCCGTCAGCGCAACAACCTCTCAGCGGCGCACTACCCGCGAGTAGCGATCGATCAGCCCGCGAGAACCTTGCGCGAGGCGATCACCTGATCGATGAGGCCGTACTCCTTGGCCGCCTCCGCGGTGAGAATGCGATCGCGTTCGATCTCCTTCTCGATCTGCTCCTTGTCGCGACCGGTGTGCAGCGACAGGATCGTTTCCATCTCCTCGCGCATGCGCAGGATCTCGTTGGCCTGGATTTCGACATCAGACGCCTGACCGCCGCCCTCGGTGTAGGGCTGGTGGATCAGGATGCGCGAGTGCGGCAGGGCGAAGCGCTTGCCGGGCGTTCCCGCGGCCAGCAGCACGGCGGCTGCCGAGGCGGCCTGCCCGAGGCACACGGTCTGGACCTGCGGCTTCACAAACTGCATCGTGTCGTAGATCGCGGTCATGGCGGTGTACGAGCCACCGGGGGAATTGATGTAGATCTGGATGTCCCGATCGGGATCCAGGGACTCCAGGCATAGCAATTGCGCCATGACGTCATCGGCGGACGCGTCGTCGATCTGAACTCCGAGGAAGATGATGCGCTCCTCAAAGAGCTTGGTGTAGGGGTTGTGCACACGCTCGCCGTTGGCGACGCGCTCCCGGAACTCCGGCAAGATGTAGCGCGCCGAGGGCAGGTGCAGGCCCGACTGGGTCGTCATGTGATCTCCTCGAGTGCGGGTGTCCTCAATCACGAGGACGCTCCGGGGGCGTCGGCGGCGGTGGAGTAGACGTGGTCGATGAGGCGGTAGTCACGCGCCTCTTCGGCGGTGAACCAACGGTCGCGATCGGAGTCCGCCTCGATCTCCTCGACCGAGTGACCCGAGTGCTCGGCAATGAGTTGGGCCATGCGCTTCTTGATGTAGAGCATCTGCTCCGCCTGGATCTTGATATCCGAGGCGGTTCCACCGATGCCCCCGAGCGGTTGGTGCATCATGATGCGCGTGTTCGGCGTCGCGTAGCGCTTGCCCGGTGAACCCGCGGTGAGCAAGAACTGGCCCATCGATGCGGCCAGACCCATCGAGATGGTCGTGACGTCGTTGGGAATCAACTGCATGGTGTCGTAGATGACCATGCCCGCGGTGATGGAGCCGCCAGGGGAGTTGATGTACAGGGTGATGTCCTTTTCGGGATCCTCCGCGGCCAGCACCTGCAGCTGCTTGGCGATGCGGTTGGAGTTCTCGTCGCGCACCTCGCCCTCAAGCCACACGATGCGCTCCCGCAGGAGCCGCTCATCGAGCATGTCGCCGAAGCCGGCCATACCCGGAGCCCCGGTCCGTAGATCGATGGACATGCCCACGCCGATCTCCTCTCACCCGGCACGTGCCGGTGCGATGTCCCGGCCTCGTGGCCGGCATACCTGACCCTAACGCCGCAACCCGCCCGACTAATCCCGGCCCGGGGAGTGTTCGCCCTGGGCTCAATGGCGCGGGGGTTATTCCGCGGCTTCGGCGGCCCGAGCCTGCTCGTCGATGGCCTCGAGGTCGATCGGGCGCCCGGAGGCGTCAACCACCCGCGCCTTGCTGGTCACCAGGGCCAGCGCCTTGCCGCGACGGATGTCGGAGATCGCCATGGGGAGTTGGTCGGCCTGGACCAGGGCTTGGGCGAAGGCGTCGGGGGACATGCCGTAGCGAGGGGCGTTCTGGACCAACCACGAGGAGAGCTCGGACTCGCCCACGGCGACCTCCTCAGCCTCGGCGATCTTGTCGAGCAGGAGGCGGCTCCGCAGACCGTCACGCGCTTCCTTCTCCACCTCGGCGCGGTGCGCGTCGTCCCCGGCATGACCGTCGGCGAAATGCTCCTCGACCTCCGCCTGGATGGCACTCTCGGGCAGCGGGAAGTCCGCGAGTTCCAGGAGCGCCTCGTGAACCTTGCCACGCGCCTGCATGGCCTGCTCGAGCACGCGGACGCGACCGAGTCGGGTCCTAATGTCGTCCCGGAGCTCCTCGATCGTGTCGAACTCCGACGCCATCTGCGCGAAGTCATCGTCAGCCTCCGGAAGGACGCGCTCGCGGATAGCTGAAGCGGTCACCGTGACGGTGAGGGGCTGACCAACGTACTCGCCGGCCTCCGGGGTGAACTCGAAGGTGCGGGTCTCCCCCGCGGTGGCCCCCCGAACGGCTTCATCGAAGCCGGGCAGCATGCCGTCGGTGCCCAGCTCGTAGGACAGGGCGTTACCGCTGAGATCTTCGATGACCGCACCGGAGGCGTCCGCACCGGAGATGTCCACCAGGAGGATGTCGCCGTCGGCCGCCGCGCGCTCTACCGGGGTGAGCGTGGCGAACCGGCCACGCAGGCCCTCGAGTTGCTCCTCAACGTTCTCGTCGGTGACCTCGGCGTCCTCGACCTCGACCACGATGCCGTCGTAGGCCGGCAGGTCGAACTCCGGACGGACATCGACCTCGGCGGTGAAGGTCAGGGCCTCGCCATCAGAGATCTCGGTGATGTCCACCTCGGGACGACCCAGCGGAATGATCTCGTTCTCGCGAAGGGCATCGCTGTACGCCTGCGGCAGCATCGCGTTGACGGCCTCCTCGAGCACAGCGCCACGGCCCACGCGCTGGTCGATGACGCGGGAGGGAACCTTGCCCTTGCGGAAGCCCGGGATGGTGATCTGTTGGGCGATCGTCTTGTACGCCGCATCGAGGCTGGGTGCCAGTTCGTCGAAGGGCACCTCGACGGTGAGCTTGACCCGCGTGGGGCTGAGGGTCTCGACGGTGCTCTTCACGGTTGCTCCTGCGGATCGGGGTTGGATGCGGATCGGGATGAAAAGGTCGCGCCAGCCTACTTGCTGGCCCGACGGGCTCGCCGCGCAGACCGGATCGGGTGCCGGTCAGGCACAACGGTCGGGGTACCCGGATTTGAACCGGGGGCCTCCTGCTCCCAAAGCAGGCGCGCTACCAAGCTGCGCCACACCCCGCTGCCCGCCGCGGCGAGCCGCCCAAGTCTAGGGGGCGCCTCGACCGCGTCGCCTAGCCTGGGGTTCATGCGGTCCGAAGCAACGAGTGTCGAGGACTACCTCGCAGACCTGGCCGACGATCGCCAGCAGGCGATGACCGTCGTACGGCGATCGATCGTGGAGGCCCTCCCGACCGGTCTCGAGGAGACCATGGCCTGGGGCATGATCGCCTACGTCGTCCCGCTGGAGACCTTCGCCGACACCTACAACGGTCAGCCGCTCCTGCACACGGCCTTAGCCAGCCAGAAGAACTGCATGTCGCTCTACCTCCATGGCATCTACGGCGACCCGCAACTGCGGGAGATCTTTGAAGCGGACTATCGGGCCACGGGAAAGAGGTACGACGTGGGCAAGAGTTGTGTCCGATTCCGCCGTCTTGAGGACCTACCCCTTGATGTGGTGGGTCGGGCGATCGAAGGGGCGTCGGTCGAGCAACTGATCGCCCAACACGAGAGCGCCATGGCCGGGCGCAAGAGTGGCCGCCGCAAGCGGGTACCCTAGGGGCGCCTTCGGGCACGCGGGTGTAGCTCAATGGTAGAGCCCCAGCCTTCCAAGCTGGTGGTGCCGGTTCGATCCCGGTCACCCGCTCTTCTCCCCGCCGACTGCGCACTCGCGGAGGGGGCGGGGTGGGTTACTTGGGACTGTCGCTGGACAGCAGAGACGGCGGGCGCAGCGCCCAGTCGTAGATCACGTTGGTGCGCAGGACCAGATCCTGCACCGAACGATTGCGTTTGCTCACCAGCGCCCAGAGCAGCCCGAACGGGAAGGCGACGCAGAACCCGGACCGCAGAAGCGCATAGAAGAAGCCGAGACGATGACCGCGGGGACTCACCACCCGGACGCCCATCACCCACCCGCCAAGGGAGCGGCCCGTGTTGGCCCACGCGAACATCCAGTACAGCGTCGTGAAGATGTAGCCCCACAGGATGAGCGTTCCCATCGTGGGGGCATCGATGTTTACCCCGGGGGTGAAGATCGCCTGGACGATGACCAGGGTGAACCACACTCCGATCATGAGCAGCGCGACCAGGCTCACATCAATCACCGCCGCGAGGAAGCGCGAGGTGAATCCCGCCCGCTCCCCCTGGAACGCGCGAGCCGGCTCCGGAACACTCAGGTCCTCGCTGAGATGGCCGGCACCGCCAGCGGCGCGCCACTGACCGAACGACGTCACTTCGCATCACCCCCCGACAGCGACTCCGGGTCGCCGGGCGCCTCGAGGTCGCGGCCGCGGCGTGGCAGCACACGATCGACGATGCGCGCGACAGCGACGTCGGTCGCGTAGGACCTCAGTCGTACGGCGTCGATCGCGTCACTGGCGACACCGCCGGTCGACTGGCGGATGATCGCGGGCAAGTCCACCATCTCGATGACGTACTCGGCGATCTCCACGATCGGGAGACGATCGATGATCGGTTCGAGATCGACGGTGGCCACCAGCGCATCGATGTCCACGCGCTGCTCCACGAGCTCGGTGAGGTCGAGTTGATCAAGGGCGGCATCCACCACTCGCTCGAGGTCGACGCGCTGCAAGACGATCTCGGTGAGATCAATGCTGTCGAGGGCAGCCTCGACCACGCGTTTGAGGTCGACGCGCTGGACGACGATCTCGGTGAGATCAAGCCGCTGCAGAGCTTGCATGACGATGGCTCGCAGATCGACGTTGTCGACCACCACAGTCGTGATGTTCATTCGTTCGACCACGGCCTGGGTCGCGGTGGGCACGACCCGATCGAGTACGGCGGCGGTCGGCGGCCCGGCCACCGCCTCGAGAGCCGAGAACGCCGCGCTGCCCGCCGCAACAGCCGCCGCACCCATGACCTCGGCGGCGGCACCGAGCACCATGCGCATGCCTGCGAGAACACCGGTCGCGCCCGGCTCCTCCGGTGCACTGGGCACGACGATGACGTCGCGCGAGACGATGGTGAACTCCACGGCCCCGATCCTGTCAGAGATCAACGTTCCCAGGTGAAGAGCGGGGGAAGCGGATCACACTCGACACGTGCGCGCTCACGGGCCACATCGACACGATCGGCGTAGGCAGGATCAGCGGCCACGTTGCGGAGTTCATAGGGGTCAGCCGCGTAGTCATAGGCCTCTTCCTCGCCCGTCGTGTAGCGCCAGAACACGAAATCTTCCTCACGCCACCCGCAGTACGCGGGTCGGCCCTGCCCACGCCACGGCGCGGCCTCCATGACCAGGCCGTCACGGGGCGGAGCATTCAGCAGGCTACGGCCGTCGACGTCCGCTCCCCCAACACCGGCAAGTTCCAAGACCGTCGAATAGACGTCGACGTTGGCCACCGCAATGCGGTCATCGATGCGTCCTGCGCTGATGGCGCGGTCGTATCGGATGACGAGGGGCACGCGCACGGACGCGTCGTATGGCGTGTTCTTGCGTTGGAGGCGATGCTCACCCAGGAGGTAGCCGTTGTCCGATGCGAAGACGATGATGGTGTCCCGAAGTCGCTCGGTTCGATCCAGCGCATCCAGGATGTCCGCGACGGCGGCATCGATCCCCATCAACATGTCCTGTTGCAGACGAATCACCGTGCTGAGTTTGTGTGCCTTGCCCTTGGTGAAGACATGCGAGCGGGTGAGCGACTGCATCCAATCGGGGTAGCCAGACATGTCGCGCTGGTTGACGGCGGGGCTGGGCAACCCGCTGGCCGCCCGCACCGCCGGCATGACGCCCGCCTTCTTCGCGGCGCCCCGGTAGGGACCCGCCACGAAGGGAAGATGCGGCGCGTAGGGCGTCACGAACGCGAAGAGGGGCTGGTCTGGCGGGGTGGACTCGATGAAATTGACGGTCCGGTCGGCCAACTCATCGGTGAGGTACTGCCGAGAGGTCTTCGGTGTCTTGCTCTCGCCTACAAAGCCGTACTCCCACGGCCCCGGTCGGATGAGGGCATCGAAGACGTCCCAGCCCGGGGCCATGAACCCCTCGGGAGCTTTGTCAATGCCGTTGAGGTACTTGCCGAATATGCCCGTGCGGTAGCCGGCATCCTGCAAGCGTGTGGCGATGGTGTCCTGCTCACCGCCGAGTTGGTTGAACGCCGGCCAAGCGCCGTAGGGCACGGCAGCGGTGTTTTCCCAGACGCCCGTGGTGTGCGAGAAGTTGCCGGTGAGAAGGCTCGTTCGCGACGGGCAGCACCACGACGTCGGCACGAAGGCATTGGGGTAGAGCACCCCCTTGGCCGCGAGTTCGTTCATGACGGTCGGCATGCCGACTTCAGTCCCGTAGCGCTGATCGTCGGTGAGCACGATGATGACATTCGGTTGCGTCGCCGCACGTGCCTCCGTGGACGACGTCAGCACGGCGTTCTTCGCCGCGTCGGGAGCCACCGCGTGGGCGGTCGGGGCGACAGCCAGGACCGCCGCCACGAGGCCAGCATTCACCGCCAGTCGCGTGATCACCGCCCGACTATAGGCCGATGGCCCCGAGGATGGCCGGTCGTGCCCTTAGGCAGCGCGCCACGCCGGCTCAGTACCGCGGAGCCACCGAACGCGGAAGGGAGGCCAGCGCCTTGCGAGCATCCTCATCGAGAACAACAGCAGCGGCCGCCACGTTTTGCTCGAGCCACCGACGCCGCTTCGTTCCCGGGATCGGCACCACATGTCGACCCTGATCGAGCACCCACGCCAGGGCGACTTGGGCCGCTGTGACGCCGAGACGATCCGCCACCGCCTGGACGCCATCGACAATCGCCTGGTTGGCGGCGAGAGCCTCCGCCGTGAACCGGGGGTTGCCAGATCGGAAGTCACTGTCGCCGATCGATTCGGCAGTGAGCGTGCCGGTGAGGTAGCCCCGACCCAGTGGAGCGTAGGCGAGGAACCCAATGCCGTGCGCCTCGCAGTGGGCCAGCACGCCGTTGACGACGTTCTCCTCGGTCCACAGCGAGAGTTCGCTCTGCACACTGGACACCGGATGGATGGCGTCGGCTCGGGCAATCTCCTCCACGGTCACTTCCGACAGTCCCAGGAAACCGACTTTGCCATCAGTTACCAGCGCCGCCATAGCTCCCCAGGTCTCTTCGATCGGGACATCAGGATCGACACGGTGGAGTTGATAGAGGTCGATGTAATCAACGCCCAGACGCTGCATGGATGCTTCACACGCCTTGGTGATGCTGTCCGGCCGACCGTCCCTGCCGTACGACGTTGCATCGATGGGGACCAGACCGCCCTTGGTCGCGATGCTGACGCGGTCTCGCAGGCCGTCCTCGACGATGAAGCGACGGATTGTCTCTTCATTCGTGTGCGGACCGTAGACGTCGGCGGTGTCCAGGAGCGTGACCCCGAGTTCGACCGCGCGATGCAATGTCGCCCGGGACTCTTGGGGGTCCGCATCAGCCACGCTGTACGCCCACGACATCGGCATGCAGCCCAAGCCCACCGCGCTAACCGCCAGTTCACCGAGCATCCGCTGCTCCATGGCACCTCCCTCGGACCGCGACCCTACTGGCCTGATGACACGCTTGCGTTTTGTCGTCTCTCGCAGGATGGTCCTGACATGTCCGCAAACGCCCTGAAGGTCAGCGCATGACCGCTCCGATTTGGTTCGCCCATGACCGCGATCGACGGTGGCGCTGCGATCCACCGTCCCCGGACGCCCTCGCCTTCCATCGGCAACTGCCGACCTACTCCCCCACGCCTCTCCACTCGCTCCCCGACCTCGCCCGCGAGCTCAACGTGGGCAGGGTCTTCGCCAAGGACGAGTCGCTGCGGCTGGACCTGCCAGCCTTCAAGGCACTGGGCGCTTCCTGGGCGGTGGACCGCGCCCTTGCCGGGCGAGATGACGCGACCACCGTGGTCACGGCGACCGATGGCAACCACGGGCGAGCGGTGGCCCGTTTCGCCCGTGAGCAGGGACGCGCAGCACAGGTCATCGTGCCGCCCGGCCTGCACCCGAGCGCCGTGCACGCCATCCGCGAAGAGGGAGCCACCGTGACCGAGGTCGACGGCTCGTACGACGACGCCGTCCGTGCGGCCGCCGACTTCGCCGACGAGCACGGCGGCGTATTGGTCCAGGACACCTCATGGGAGGGCTACGAGGAGATCCCGCGGCTCATCGTCGAGGGCTACGCCACGCTCTTCGCCGAGATCGACGATCAACTGTGGCAGCAGGGCCTGCCGGCCCCCGACCTTATCCTTGTCCCCACCGGGGTGGGTTCCCTGTTGCACGCTGCTCTGGTCCATTACCGATCAGCGGAGACACCCGACGCCACGGCGGTGATCTCCGTCGAGCCGGAAACAGCCGCTTGCATGGCGCCCAGCCTGGCCGCGGGACATTCGGTCACCGTGCCGACGGCCCACACCGTGCTGTCCGGGTTGAACTGCGGAACCCCGTCAGGTCTGGCGTGGCCCTTCATCGTCGGAGGGCTTGATGCGGCGGTCACCGTCACGGATGCCGACGCTGTGCAGGCGGCACGAGACCTTGCGGAACTCGGCATTGCGGCCGGTCCGTGCGGTGGTGCCGGACTCGCGGCGAGCCGCGGCACCCTGTGCGGAGATGGGTCGGGCAGTCGACGTAGGCACCTCCACCTTGAGGACGACGCCACCGTCGTCATCATCATCACCGAGGGCACTTCGGCGAATCCGCTCCCCGATCTGGCAGGCTGAGGCGGTCAACGGAAGGGACACCATGGCTGACATCCGGACGCTGAGCGTCACTCTCCTAGAGGTGCACCGCGAATCAGGAACGGCCGTGACGCCGCCCACCCGCAAGGTCGTGGCGACCGCGGCGGTGGCCAATCCCATTGCCGGCCAACCACTTGTCGCTGATCTGGGAGAACTCGAGCAACTGGGCGCTGACGTCGCCTCGTACCTGGTCCAGCGCGCCCTGGAGGTCCTCGCGTCGGCTGGCGTGACCCCCGATCAGGTACGTGGATACGGCAAGGGCGCGATCGTCGGTACCGACGGCGAACTCGAGCACACGGCTGCCGTGCTGCACCCACGTTTCGGTGCGCCGGTCCGGGCCGCCATCGGCGGGGGGACCGACATTATTCCCGGGACCAAGAAGGTCGGAGTCCCCGGCAGCACCATCACGATGCCGATCGGCAACAAGGATGACCGATGGGTCTTCGATGACATGGACGCCGCCGAGACCTCACTGCCGGATGCTCCACGCGCCGACGAGATCGTGATCTCGCTCGTCCTGTCGACCGGCGGACGCCCCCATGCTCGCGTACAGAAGCCGGGGGCCTGAGATGAAGTTGATGATTGGCCTGGTTCGCCGCTCGGACATGACTCATGAGGAGTTCGCGCAGTGGTGGCTCGAGGAGCACGCGCCACTGGCCCGCACGCTGCCCAACGTGCAGAGGATTCGCTTCAATCTTGTTGACGGTGAGGGTCCCTTCGACGGCATCGCCGAATTGTGGTTCGAGTCCGAGGACGCCATGGCCGAGTCGTACGGCAGTGACATCGGCAAGGCCGTCGCCGCCGACTCCATGGCGCACGTCGAGGCGCGGGTGCGCATGCCCGTCGCCGAGCACGCCATCCACGGCTAGCTTCGGTCAGCGCAGTACTCGCGCAACCCCTTCACCGCCGCCTTCGCCGAATCGCCGAGCACCTTCTTGACCATGAAGCCCGGCAGCAGAATGGCCGGCTCGATCGTGAGTTCAAGTTCGACGTCGGTGCCGCCCGACGCCTCACGCCAGGACCACGAGCCACTCGCAGACTTCTGCGCCGAACTAGGCGCGACCAGCGTCCACGACATGATCTGCGGCTGCTGGTCGTAGACAAGTTCGAACTCGTCCTTCGCCACCTTGACGTCGTTCACCTGACGGGCCCGGAGCGGCCTGCCATCGTCATCGGTCTGGAGGATCACGGCGCTCACACAGCCCGGGAACCACTCCGGCTGCGCCGGAAGGTCCAGGAGCACCCCGCGAACAATGTCGACCGGCGCCGGAATCACGCCAGACGCTCGCACGGTCACTGAACCCATAAGGACACGGTACGCCGCGCGGTCGCGTTGCACCCGGTAGCGTCAGCCTGTGATCGCCACACGCATCCCTGATCGCGCCCGCGTCGTCGTCATCGGCGGCGGCATCATCGGCACGTCGGTCGCTTACCACCTCGGTCATCTGGGCTGGGGCCCTGAGACCCTCCTGCTGGAGCGCGACCAACTCACCTCGGGCACGACCTGGCACGCCGCGGGTCTCATGGTGACTTTCGGGTCCTTCTCCGAGACCTCCACCCGTATGCGTCACTACACGCGAGATCTGTACGCCCGACTCGAGGCCGAGACCGGCCAGTCAACGGGCTTCGCGCCCATTGGCCTCATTGAGGTTGCCGCTGACGAGGGCCGACTCGAGGAGTACCGACGAGTCGCCGCTTTCAATCGGCTGATGGGCACGGAGGTGCACGAGATCTCCCCTCAGGAAGTGGCCAACCTCTTCCCTCCCGCGCGTACCGACGATCTGCTCGCGGGCTTCTACATGCCACAGGACGGTCGAGTGAATCCCGTCGATGCGACCATGGCGTTGGCCAAGGGCGCACGTATGCAGGGCGTGACGATCCTCGAGAGCACACCCGTCCTCGACGTGATCGTCAAGGCTGGCCGCGTCGTCGGAGTGCGCACGCCGGCGGGTGACATCGAGTGCGAGTACGTCGTTAACGCCGCGGGCATGTGGGCACGCCAACTTGCCGAGCGCTCGGGTGTCACGGTGCCCAATCAGGCCGCGGAGCACTACTACCTGCTCACCGACGCGATCCCCGGCCTCGATCCGGACCTGCCCGTGCTCGAGGATCCCGCTTCCTACGGCTACTACCGCCCCGAGGGCGACGGCATGATGATTGGCCTCTTCGAGCCGGTTTGCGCCCCGTGGCACGTGGACGCGATTCCCGAGGACGCGTCCTTCCTCACCCTCCCACCCGACTGGGAGCGCATGGGTCCCTATCTCGAGAAAGCCATGGCGCGCGTGCCGGCCTCGATGGAGGTCGGCATCCGCACGTTCTTCTGCGGTCCAGAGTCGTTCACGCCCGACCTCTCCCCCATCGTTGGTGAGTCACCCGAGGTACGGGGGTACTTCGTCGCGGCGGGCCTGAACTCGATCGGCATCCTCACCGGCGGTGGGATTGGTCGCGCCATCGCAACGTGGATCGTCGATGGGCTTCCCGACATCGACGTCACCGGCATGAATATCGATCGACTGCACGCCTATCAACTGGCCCCCGAGTACCGCGCAACACGCACCGTCGAGTCGCTGGGAATGGTCTACCAGACGCACTTCCCAGGGAAGTCGATGAAGACGGCGCGCGGCATTAAACGCTCACCGCTTCACGATCGCCTAGAGGCGCAGGGTGCCTACTTCCGCGATGTGTCCGGTTGGGAGGGTGCCGACTGGTACGCCGGACCGGGACAGATCGCCGACCCGGGCGAACTGAGCTGGGGACGGCAGCGCTGGTTCGAGCAATGGGCCCGCGAGCATCGCGCTGTTCGCGAGGCGGTGGGGCTGATGGACATGTCCTTCATGGCGAAGTTCCTTGTCCAAGGGCCCGATGCTGGTGCTGTCCTTGATCGCATGAGCACCGCGCGTGTGGACGGACCTACAGGCGTGATCACGTACACACAATGGCTCAACGACCACGGCACGCTCGAGGCAGACCTCACGGTGACCACGTTGGCCTCGGACCGCTTCCTCGTTGTCGCCTCCGACACGGCACATCGACATGTCGAGACGATGCTGAAGCGTCACTTGGATGGTCAACGTGGGTGGGTCACCGATGTCACATCCGGGCTGGCACAGATCAACATCCAGGGGCCGCGTTCGCGTGAACTCCTGCAGTCGATCACGTCCGCCGACCTGTCCAACGAGGCCTTCCCCTTCCGTGCGGCTCGCGAGATTGATCTCGGGTTTGCTCGCGTGCTGTGCGCGCGAATCACCTACCTCGGCGAACTCGGCTACGAACTCTTCGTCCCGACCGAGCAGGCGACGTATGTCTATGACCTCATCGTCGAGGCCGGGGCGGCCTTCGACCTGGCGCACGTCGGCCTGAAGGCACTGTCGTCACTCCGCATGGAGAAGGCCTATCGGGACTTTGGCCACGACATCGACAACACGGACACACCACACGAGGTCGGTCTGGGGTTCACGATCGACTGGGACAAAGACTTCATCGGCCGTCAAGCCGTTGCCGACTTCCGAGAGTCCGGCGCACTGCAGCGGCGGCTGGCCCAGGTACGCCTGCTGGACCCCGAGCCCCTGATGTTCCATGGGGAGGTGGTCTACCGCGATGGCACCCCCGTGGGCTACGTGCGGGCAGCTAGCTACGGCCACACCTTGGGCGGGGCGGTTGGGCTGGCGATGATCGAGACCGGGGAACCCGTCACCGCGGAGACGTTGAGCACCGGCACATGGGAGATCGATGTGGCTGGCGTGCGCTACCCCGCCATCGCTTCACTACGACCGATGTACGACCCGACCGGAGCGCGCATCAAGGCGTAGGGGTCGGCTCGGGAGTGGGCTTGGGCTTCGGCTTGGAGCTGCCGCCGAGCAGCCGTCGCCCTTCTCATCAATCGGCCACTGCGGGTCAACGTGGTCGGCTGAAGCCTGCTCACCGAGGGCTACCCCTTAGTTGTTCAACGCGGCGACGATGATCTCTGTGCGCAGGGCGTTCGCTGTGTCATTGAGATGTACGCCGTCCGTCCAGCCGACGTCCACGCCGGCCGACGCGAGGCCCTGGAACGCGCTAGAGAAGTCGATCACGTGCAAGTTGGGGTACTCGGCAGCCTTGGCTTCGAGGATGTCATTGGCCGGACCGGGGTCGGGTAGGGCGTCGTACGCCGATTGGTTGTACCAGAGGTTGACCCAGTAGACGTCCCGCTCAGTGCCGAGCGAGGCCATCATCTGATCAACCGCATCCTCCATGGGGATGCCGAGCCACCAGATGTCATTGGTTCCGAAGGACAAGACGACGGTGCTCGGCAACTGCTCCAACTCACGGGCTCGCTCGACCTGGCCGACGCCCCAGTCGGTGCCCTTCGCCCCCCAGCATCGAACGGTGGGCACCCAACCGTTGGCCGCGAGCGACTCCTCCAGCATCCCGCGAGCATTTCGGAAGAGGGAGTCGCCAATGAGTAGGACGCGTGGAGCACCGGGCGCGGCGGCCGGCCAGACCGGCGCCGCGCAACCATCGCCCTTCTCGTCAATGGGCCACTGGTCGTCGACGAAGGGCTCGCCCCAGTCCTGATCGTCGACCACATCGGCCGCGATGTCGTTCTCTGGCGGTGCAGGCGCCTCCTCGGCGACGGCCTTGGGGACCGCAACCGCCTCGGTTGTGGGTTTGGGGAACGCCGTCGCGCTCGGTGCCGCGACCGGGGCGGACGACGTAGGCGCGCCGGCCGACGCAGAGGGCAGGTTGGGAGACGCCGATGTGATCATGCCCCAGGTAAAACCCGCGACAATCGCGCCGGCCAACGGCGCCATGATTCCCAGGAGCGCAGCGCGCGATCGCTGCGGCGGACGGGCGTGGCGCATGGGCGAAATCGTAGGTGTTTTGCGCGGCGGATTCTCATTGCCACGCCGTCGCGAGGGCTATCCCTCAGGGTGCGTGACTGTCACCCGGTATCGCGTACAGGGTGCTCGACCACTCTTCGTTGTCAACGGATCCACGACGACCGAGTTGCCCTGAGCGCCTGCACGGTCACGGACACCAGGACGGAAATACCGCACCCAGCCATGGTGCTTAACGTGAAATCGGGGACGTCGATCGAGTAGACGGCGTGATGCTGCTGCCACGTGATGACGTCCTTGCCTGCGCCGTTCGCCGCTGTTGCCTTAGCTGTGGCACACGAGGTCGGAGAGGACTTCTCGATGCAGTGGGTCATCGACGAGACACCGCACGCGAACCGGTCTCGGTTGAGCTTCGGTGACATCGAAGCCCCCACTCAGCGCCTGTTTTCCGGCGGCAGGACTGCGGTGATGTAAAGGAGGGAGTACTCGAACGGCTTCATCTTGCGCGTCACAACCTTGACGAAGCCGGTTCCCATGCGCGCCGTGCAATCACCCGGATCGCATTGCACCCCGCCTCTCGTCAAAGGTCGCGGTCAAGGAGTCCGTGTGGCGTTCCTTGGCGTTGAGCCAGCGCGTGGTCGGCGTTACGTCGCGAACCGACCCCTGAGGCGCAGTGGCTGTTGAGAGACGGGCCGATATCGTGTCGGTGTGACCACCCGAGACCCCGATCGCGAACCGGGCGAGTCTGAGGCCGAGGTCGTCGAAGAACTCCAGGGCATCCACCCGGACGCCGACGTGGACGCCGACCGGCATCCCGTCGCGATGCTGCTCGGCGGTCCCTGGGGAGCCGTGGAATCCATGGCGCCCACGGTGCTGTTCGTGCTCGGCTACTTCGCATCGGGCAACAATCTGCTCGTCGCCGTCGGCATCTCACTGGCGGTCGCACTTGTCCTGGCCATCGCCAAGATGGTGCGCGGAGAGAAGCCCGTTCGGGTCATCACCGGACTGCTTGGTGTGGCCATTGCCGCGTTGTTCGCCGCCTACCAGGACGACCCGCTCGGCTTCTTCCAGATCCGCGTACTCGCCAACATTCTCAGCGCCCTCGCCTTCGCCATTTCCATTCTCATTCGGCGTCCGCTCATGGGTGTGATCATCGGCCCGCTCATGGGCACCGGAATGCGCTGGCGGAAGGACCCGGACCTGCTTCGCGCGTACTCACGAGTGACCTGGCTGTGGGTCATCCTCAGCCTCGTGCGTGCCGCCATCCAGATCCCGCTCATCCAGAACAACCAACTCGCCTGGCTTGGTGCGACGCCGTTCCTGTTCTACGGCTTGGTCGCGATCACCGTGGCCGCATCCTGGTGGGTCATCCGGCGTACTCTGCCGGCCGACCATCCCGGGATCCGACACCCGCGAACAACCTCTGCCTGACAGCACTCGAATTAGTGCGCCTGGCACGTGGGACACCAATAGAGGTTGCGCCCGGCCATGTCCGACCAGGCCACCTCATCGCCACAGACCAGGCAGGGTTGGCCTTCGCGGCGATAGACGTAGACCTCGCCGCCGTGCCGGTCGCGGCGACGCGGTCGACCCATCGCTCGGGGCGTGTGTTCCTCCCGCACGGTGTTGATGCGTCCGCGGCGTACGCCGTCCTTCATGAGCACGACGAGGTCGTCCCACATGACATTGAACTCCGCCCGGCTCACCTCACGACTAGGACGGTAGGGATCAATACCTGCTCGATAGAGCGCCTCGGCTCGATAGATGTTGCCCACGCCCGCAAAGGCGGACTGATCCATGAGCAATGTGCCAATGGGCGCCCTGCTGCGGGAGACCTTCTGCCAGGCCCGATCCGGATCAGCGTCCTTGCGGATGGGGTCCGGCCCGATGCGCGCGGCGAGGGCGGTTACCTCCGCCGGCGCCAAGACCTCGCAGGCGGTCGGGCCGCGGAGGTCGGCGTACGCATCATCGGATTCCAGGCGCAGACGCACCTGACCCCGCGGCTCCGGAGCCTCACCGGTGCCGAACTGCCACTTGCCGTAGAGGCCAAGGTGGACGTGAAGAGCCCGGTCCTCACCGAAGTCCACGAGGAGGTGCTTGCCCAGGGCATCGGCCTTCGTGATCGTGGCACCGTCGAGGAGCGCAGCACCATCGGCGAACCGACCCTGCGGACTGCTCACGCGTAGTTCATCGCCGCGGAAGGTCCGATTGATGCGCCGGGCCTGGCGATGGACAACGTGACCTTCGGGCATGGCCCCTGAGTCTGCCAGCACATGGCACGATCGGCAGGTGCTGGTGGCCGGAGTGGATGGACGACGTGGCGGGTGGGTCGTCGCGACGGTCGACGTCCCCCACGGCGTGGATGAGTCGCCTGCGCGACTGGTGTCGCTGGAATACCGCGAAACACTCGCATCTCTGCTCGACGAAGAAGCTCGCGTCATCGCCATCGACATGCCGATCGGGCTTTCCGATGATGGCTCGCGGGCATGTGATGTCGCCGCGCGCAGAATCCTGCGCCCGCACGGGTCACGGGTGTTCCCCGCTCCGCCGCGTGCCGCGTTGCCCTACATCACCGACTACGAAGCAGCATGTGCGGCGAGTCGTGCTGTCTCGGGCAAGGCTCTTTCGCGGCAGTCCTGGAACCTGCTAGCTGCCATCAGCGAGGTCGACGATCTGGCAGACGACGAATGTCTCGTGGAGTGCCACCCGGAATTGGCCTTCGCCCTCATGAATGGCCATCCGGTTGACGAGCGCAAGAAGACACCGGAGGGCCGTGCCCGGCGCTTGGACCTGTTGCGCAGATGGCTACCCGATCTCGATGACCCGGCGTACGGCGATGACGGACTGGACGCCATCGCGTGTGCGTGGTCGGCTGCGCGCATCGCGAGCGGCGCGGCGGTCACGCTACCCGCCGGATCGCTCCGCCGGGACGGTCGCGGGCGCCCCATGCGCATCTGCGCTTAGCTCACTCACCCGTTGAGTGGCGGGTTGTTGACGGTTTTCGACGGAAAATCCGTCAACAACCCGCCACTCAACAAGCAGGGCTGGGTGGAATGCACAGGGCTGGGCGCTCCCTCTCATCCACAACATGGAGGAAGCTCCTCGCCGCGGGAGGCCCCCGCCTTCCACGGTCCTCCCATGACGCAGACACCGCCCACCACGTCCCCCCTCGCCGATGGATCAACTCCCACGCCCGACCAAGCCCACCGCACGGACCGCACCAATCACTGGAGGTTCCGCAAACGCGGCTGGGTCTCCCCGACACGAGGAGCACGACTCCCCAGCCACCTCACCGGCCCGCTCGACCTGATCCAAGCGACCCTTCTGGTTCTTCCCGAAGACGCGACCTTCAGCGAGCGGACCGCCGGTCTGATCCTGGGCGCTCCGCTTCCCGGTGAGTGTGACATGTCGCGCCCGCACGTCACCGTGCCCGCGGGCGGGCGGCACCTATCCCGGGCCGCCATCGTCTGCCACCGAAGGGACCTCCCGGATGACGAGCGAACCTTCACCGACGGCATCCCC
Source organism: Candidatus Nanopelagicales bacterium (assembly GCA_030827125.1). Classification (GTDB taxonomy): domain Bacteria; phylum Actinomycetota; class Actinomycetes; order S36-B12; family S36-B12; genus Mxb001. The sequence continues at coordinate 25,526 of JAURFD010000009.1, read as the reverse complement.
GTGACCACCGGAGAACGCACGTTCATTGACCTCGGCAGCGCGCTCAGATTGCCCCGCCTTGTTGCCCTTGGCGATGACCTGCTGAGAAGGCGGTTGCTTGATCCAGACACCCTTCACAAGGTCATCCAACGCTCGTGGAAACAACGCGGGATCGTCAATGTGCGCAAGGCAGCCGCCCTTCTCGACGCACGAAGCGAATCACCGCAGGAGTCGGTGGCACGTGTCTTCATCGGCCAAGCGGGTCTGCCCATGCCAGAGCCCAACGTCGACATCTTTGACGAGTACGGGGAGTTCCTTGCTCGCGGAGATCTGGTCTACCTCGACCTCAAAATCGTCATCGAGTACGACGGCGAGCACCATCTGTCGCGAGAGCAGCAGGCCAAGGATGCGGCCCGCCGCCATCGACTCACCCGGAACGGCTGGTTCGTGATCACCATCGTGGCCGAAGATCTACGCCAACCCCGCCTGCTCATTCGCAAGATCACCGAAGCACTCGCGCTCCGCGGCTACCCCAAGCGGGCCTCCGTCCGTTGAGTGGCGAGTTGTGGACGGTTTTTACGCCGAAAACCGTCCACAACTCGCCACTCAACGGTTTGGTCTCTACGGGTTTAGTCGAAGATCGGATCGACGGTGCGCGTTCGCTTGAGCTCAAAGAATCCGGGCGTGCTCGCAACGAGCAAGGTTCCGTCCCAGAGCCGTCCCGCTGCCTCACCCCGCGGCACCGGGGTCACGACCGGCCCGAAGATCCCAATTCGCCGACCCTCGGGGCCGGGCACCGCGATGACTGGAGTGCCAACATCCTGGCCCACAAGGTCAATGCCCTCGGCGTGGCTTGCTCGCAGTTGCTCGTCGAATCGATCGGTCTCCGCGACTGCGAGGTAATCCGCTGAGAGCTCCAATTCAGAGAGGCTCTCACCAACGGCCTTCGCCCAGTCCTCCTCGCCACCGGGATGAATGCGCGTTCCCACGGCGGTGTAGAGATCACCGACTACGGCGTCGCCGTGATCCTGCTGGGCGGCCATGATTGCGCGAACCGGCACCCAAGCCCGGCCCATCATCTCCAGATAGTGCGGTGGCACATCCCTGCCCTCGTTGAGTACGGCGAGGGACATCACGTGCCAACGAACCTCGATCGGCCGGACCTTTTCCACCTCAAGGATCCAGCGGGAGGTCAACCAGGCCCAGGGGCAGATGGGATCGAACCAAAAATCGACGGGGATGCGCTCAGCCACGGCGCGACGCTAGTGGCATGCGCCCCCGTCCGCATGGTGGCGACCGGGCGCCGCTCTTCTCCGGTCTGCGAAGATGAGCCCGTGCCCGCAAATCTCAATGTCACCCGCGCCGAGGCTGCCGAGCGCAGCGCCATCATCGCCGTCGACGGCTACGACGTCGATCTCGATCTCACGGTGGGAGCGGAGACCTTCCGCTCGACCACGACGGTCGCTTTCCGCTGCTCCGAGCCTGGCACGAGCACCTGGATCGACATCGTCGCCCCGACGCTGCTCAGCGCCAATCTGAACGGTCGCGAACTCGACCCCGCAACGGCATTCGATGGCGCACGCCTTCAACTCACAGATCTGGAGGCAGAAAACGTCCTCATCGTGCGGGCCGAGTGCGCCTACATGCGGACCGGCGAGGGACTCCATCGCTTTGTCGATCCGGTCGATGACGAGGTCTACCTCTACACCCAGTTCGAATCCGCCGATGCGCGACGCATGTACGCCTGCTTCGAGCAACCTGACCTCAAGGCGCCCTTCACGCTCCACGTCGTGGCACCCAACCACTGGCAGGTCGTCAGCAACTCGCCGACGCCCGAGCCCGTCCCGCTCGGCGACGGCGTCGCCCGGTGGGACTTCGCCCCCACGCCGCGCATGTCGACGTACATCACCGCGTTGGTCGCGGGGCCGTATCACGTCGTCCGAGACGAGTACGTCGGCACGAACGGCACCTACCCGCTCGGGGTTTTCTGCCGCGCGTCGCTGGCTCAGTACCTCGATGCGGACGACATCTTCGGTCTGACGAAGGAAGGGTTCGCCTTCTTCGAGGCGGAGTTTGGCGTGCCCTATCCCTTCGGCAAGTACGACCAACTCTTCGTGCCCGAGTTCAATGCCGGTGCCATGGAGAATGCCGCCTGCGTGACCTTCCTCGAGGACCTTGTCTTCCGGTCGCGGGTGACGGACGCCGCGTATGAGCAACGCGCCAACACGATCCTGCACGAGATGGCGCACATGTGGTTCGGCGACCTGGTCACGATGAAGTGGTGGGACGACCTCTGGCTCAACGAGTCGTTCGCTGAGTGGGCTTCGCATCACGCGAATGTCAACGCGACCCGCTATTCCGACGCCTGGACGACGTTCTCGAACCTGCGCAAGGCATGGGCCTACCGCCAGGATCAGCTGCCGTCCACCCACCCCATCGCAGCCGACATGGTCGACCTCGACGCCGTTCGCGTGAACTTCGACGGCATCACCTACGCCAAGGGAGCGTCGGCGCTGCGGCAACTCGTGGCCTGGGTCGGCGAGGACAACTTCACTCGCGGTATCAACGCGTACTTCACCAAGCATGCGTGGGGCAACACCGAACTCCGGGATCTGCTCACCGAACTCGAGGCTGTCTCCGGCCGCGACCTGTCCGGCTGGACCGCAGAGTGGCTGCAAACCAGTGGCGTCAACCTCATGCGTCCGGAGATCGCCGTGAACGAGGACGGCACGTACGCCGAGATTGCGATTCGCCAGGAACCTCCGCGTATGCCCGAGGGCGTCGCTCCCACGCTGCGTTCACACCGGATGGCCGTGGGTCTCTACGACCTCGTCGGTGATGAACTCGTGCGCCGCGACCGGGTGGAACTCGATGTCACAGGTGAGGTGACGCCGGTGCCGCAACTCTCGGGGCAGCGCCAGCCGGACCTGCTCCTCCTCAACGACGACGATCTGACCTTCACCAAGGTTCGCCTTGACGAGCGCAGTTGGCGCACCGCCATCGATCACCTTGGCGCCTTCACCGAGGCGATGCCGCGAGCTCTGGTGTGGGGTGCCGCCTGGGACATGGTGCGCGACGCGGAGGTGCCGACCGGGGAGTACGTCGACCTGGTCATCAGCGGACTGCCGCACGAGTCCGACATTGGCGTCGTCCAGCAGACACTTCGCCAGGTGAAGTCCGCCATCGACATCTACGCCGCCGCGGGGCATCGCGAGGCGTACCGGGATCGGCTCGCCGACGCTCTCGATGGGCTCATGCGCCAGGCCGAACCCGGTTCAGATCACCAACTGGCCTTTGTCCGCGCCTTCATCGGCAGCGCCGGAACCCCACGGCACCTCGACACGGTCGCGGCGCTGCTGGACGGCAGCGTGGTCCTCGACGGACTCGCCGTGGACACGGATCTGCGCTGGGCGCTGCTGCAACGGCTGGCGGCCACCGGCCGGGTTGACCTCGATGCGATCGAGACCGAACTCGCCACGGATGACACCGCGACCGGACGCCGCCAAGCGGCCATCGCCCGTGCTGCCCGACCCTCCCCCGAGGCCAAGGATCTGGCCTGGGCGGAAGCGATGGAGCGCACCGACCTGCCCAATGCCCTGCTGGAGGCGACTATTGCGGGCTTCGTTCAGCCGGATCAGGTCGACCTGCTGCGCCCGTTCCGAGAGCGCTACTTCGCCGAGATCGTTCGGGCGTGGGATGTCCAGACGATGGAGATGGGTCAGTCGCTGGCGATGGGGCTTTATCCGATGCTCATCGTGGAGCCGGACACCGTGCAGTTGACCGACGAGTTCCTCGCCCGCGAGGGACTCAATCCGGCACTGCGCCGTCTCGTGGGTGAGGGCCGCGACGGAGTCCAGCGAGCCCTGCGCGCCCGCGCCGCCGACGCCTGATTCCTCGGCCACCTGTGCCGCACTCACAGGGTGCGGCTGGGGTGCGCTCAGTCTTGTCCGACGTACTCGACACGATTGCGACGACCGTGCTCGCCGAGGACGGCGAATCCATCGCGCAGCCCGCCGATGACGTCACCGTTGGTGAACGAACTCGTCATCGACATCGCGGCCAGCCCACAGGCCCGATCGTCGAGCGCAATCCGTGCCAGGCGCCCGGTCACGATCTCCAACTCACGCGCCGCCGGATCCACCGCCACCAGCACGCTGCGATCGGGGTCCGCGAGACGATCCAGGAACGCCTCCGCGCCAGCGCGTCCGCCCTGCCACGCACCTAAATAGAGACTGAAGGTCAGGCCGGACATTTCTTCAGCGTGGCGAAGCAGCTGCTCGAGTTCGACACGCTGCGACTGCGTCACATCACCAGCGGGCACTGGCTCCACCCTTCTCCAGGTGATCGGTCGGGGTTGCCGTCAACATGCCGGGACCACTCGGCGCCGCCATCGTGCCGGCCGGGCTCGACAGCCACATCGGCTCACCGGGCTCATCGCTGCCGCCCGAACGAGAACGCGCCCAGCCGGGGCCGTAGACCGCAAGAACAATGACGAGAAGAACCGCCACCGGTATCCCGACGAAGATGCCGAGGACCTCCAGGGGCGTAAATCCGCGCCCCGGCTCATCTCCGTCGTAGACCACACCTGTCTCGGCGAGAGCGCTTCCCATGGTCAGCAGCCACGCCGACGCGGTGACGCCGACCGCACCGAGGGCTCGGGCTGTTGTTCGCATGGCGCCTAGCCTATGGGACCGCGGAAGGCTCTCGCGTTGGTGGGGCGAACCGCTTCGACGAGCCGCGGCAGCAGGCTCGCCCTGGGCAGATCCTCCAAGGCCACCGGTACGCCGTCGGCATCGGCCAGCGGAACGCGCCAGTTGGGATACTCCTGGTCAGTGCCCGGCTGATTCTGCGCACGGACGTCACCCACGAGGTCGGGTAGGCCAATGCCCACCAGGCGCGCGGGCGAGGCCGCGACGACCCGATGCAGCGCGGCAACCTGGTCGGAGATGGCCATGTCGTTGCCCAACCAGCCGCGCGCCGCGGCGAGGTCCAGCCACTCCTGGGTGCCGGCCACGTCGGCCGCGCGCTCCTCCTCCTCGGATCGATTGAGGAGACCGAGTTCGCCGCGAATGCGCACATGCTCGCCGGCGAGATATCCCGCGGTGGGCGGCAGGTCGTGCACCGCGACACTGGCGAGCACATCGGGTCGCCACTGTTCTGGCTGCTTGAGCGCGCCCCCCTCCCAGCGCTCAAACCACAAAATGGAGGTGCCGAGGATGCCCCGATCGCGCAGTACATCTTGAACCCACGGCTCGACGGTGCCGAGATCCTCGCCAATGACGACGGCGCCAGCACGCTGGGCCTCAAGCGCGAGAATGCCAACCAACGCCTCGTAATCAAAGGCCACGAAGGTGCCCTCGTCGGCAGGACGACCGTGCGGGATCCACCACTGCCGGAACAGCCCGAGGATGTGATCGACGCGGAGGCCGCCGGCGTGCTGAAGGATTGTGCGCAGCATGTCGCGATAGGGGATGTACGCCGCCTCCGCCAGTGCCGTCGGGCTCCAGGGCGGCTGGGCCCAGTCTTGGCCCTTCTGGTTGTACATGTCGGGGGGTGCGCCGACGGAGACCCCCGAGGCGAGGACGTCCTGCAGTGCCCAGGCGTCGGCGCCATCCCCGCTCACGCCCACCGCGAGGTCATGGATGACGCCGGCGCGCATGCCCACGTCGTGGGCCACCCGATGGGTGCGGGCCAATTGCTCGTCCAGGAGCCACTGCAGCCATAGGTGCCGCTCGACCCGATCGACGTTCTCCGCGCGCCACACAGCAACGGCCTCGTCGCGTGGATGGCGAAGTTCCTCGGGCCACTCGCCGGTATTGACGCCGTACTCCTCCGCGATCGCACACCAGGTGGCGAAGTCGACAAGTCCTTGACCCTCGCGCTCGACGAAGCAGTCGTATTGGGCCTGTCGGCCTCCGGTCAGCGGGACTGCGCGCAACATCTCGAGCGCCTCGGACTTCGCGAGCCAGGATGCGTCGCGGTCGAGCAACTCTCCGGTCAGTCGACGCAGCGGTTTGCTCAGTCGTCGGATGGCCTTGCGATCACGACTGCGCAGGTACGCGTACTCGGGAATGTCCTCGATGCGCAGGTAGAGCGGATTGGGGAACCGTCGCGTGATGGGGAGATACGGCGAGGGAATCATCGGTATGAGCGGCGCCGCGGAGTGCAGCGGATTTACCAGCAGGAAGTCAGCTCCCAAGGCGTGGCCGCTCCAGGCGACGAGATCTGCGAGGTCGGCGAGATCCCCGATGCCCCACGAGCGATGTGAACGCACGGAATAGATCTGCGCCATGAGTCCCCAGAGGCGCGCACCACCCTCCAGGGCCGCCGGCTCCAATCGCGCCGGGGTGATCACGAGAGGGCAACGTGCCGTCACTCCCTCCCCCAGCGCGTGCACCGTGTGCCAACCAAGCGGCAGGTCGGAGGGGACGACGAAGGTCGCCTCACCGGTCAGCACGCCGTCGATGTCGCGCGGGTCGATCCAACGATTGCTCTGCGCCGGCTCGATGAGGCTGCCGTCCTCGCACTCAATCCACACCCGCAGCGAGGTGCCGTGCGGGATGTGTGCGCACACGTGGGTGTATCGACCCTGGACCCCAATCACGACCGGTGGGAGCATGCGCCGCCAGTCGCGAAGCTCGCGGTCGCGCAGACTCCGCTCCAGGGACTCCTCATCCGTCGGGTCCGCACCGAGTGCGGTGAGAACGGCGGCGACCGTGCCGTGCGGGACTCGCCGCTGCACGCCGGACTGATCCCAGTAGTCCAGGGCCACGCCGTAGGCGCGCGCGAGCGGATCGAGAAGGGGCTCGCTCACCAGACCTCCGGACGTCGACCAAGCCAGGGGCGCATCTGTTCGAGTTGAGCCCCGAGGGAAATGAGAGTGGCCTCATCGTAGAGACGCCCCACCAGTTGTACGCCAATGGGCAGTCCCTCCTCCGTCCAGTAAAGGGGCAAGGTCATGGCGGGTTGACCGGTGACATTGACCCAGGCCGTGAACGGCGTGAACTCTTTTTGCCGAGTGAAGTCGTCAGCCGCATCTCCCTCCGTGAAAAAACCCACCGGCACCGGCGGCCGCGCCAGGGTGGGCGTGAGGATCACGTCGTACGCCGACTGCGCCTTCAGCGCGCGACGCGCGAGCAGTCGGATGTAGGACACGGCACTGGCAAGGCCCACCCCGCTGGCGTGCATCCCACGTGCACGCAGATGTCGCGTCAGGTCACGGAGATCCACTTCACGTCCGGGTGCCACCGGGGTCAGCAACGACATGACGCTCCAGGCCGTCTCAAAAGCGGGTACGGCGTCCCGCGGAATCGGTACGCCGATGTCTTCGACGATGTGCCCCTGCTGCTCCAGGAGCGCGCTCGCCTCGTCGTAGGCCGCGAGACAGTGCGGGTCCACCGACGTGTCGGCAATCACCGGTGTGGCGAACCGACCAACGCGCAGCGTCCCCGGTTCACGACCGGCTGCCGCGAGGAAATTCGTGCCGTGCGGCAGCGGCGGCGCGGGATGCGGATCATCGACAAAAGCGCCCGCCATGACATCGAGGAGCGCCGCAGCGTCCTGAACCGTGCGGGCGATCGGGCCGTTGACGCCGAACTCCCCAACCGATTCGCCCCAGGGGCCGTTGGAGATGCGGCCCCGAGACGGCTTTAGGCCGACGAGCCCGCAGACGCTGGCGGGGATGCGGATGGACCCACCGCCGTCCGATCCGTGCGCGGCGGAGGCGAGGCCGGCCGCGACAGCCGCGGCCGCACCACCGCTGGATCCGCCGGCCGATCGCGACAGATCCCACGGCGTGCGCGCGGGCGGCGCGACGTCGTTCTCGGTGTAGCAGGGCAGCCCGAACTCCGGGGTATTGGTCTTTCCCGTCATCACCAGGTGCGCTTCTTGCATCCGCTCGACGACGTAGTCATCGACGTCGGCGATCGTGTCGGCGTAGACCGTGGAGCCACGAGTGCACCGCACGCCCGCAACGTTGTTGAGGTCCTTCACCGGAACGACCACCCCGTGCAGCGGTGAGAGTTGATCCGGGTCATCGACATCCCGCACGACCCGCTCGGCCTCACGCGCCTGCTCGAGAGCTCGTTGGGGGGTCAAGGTGATGAAGGCACCCACAGTGTCACCTAGGTCGGCGCTGCGCTGAAGGTAATGCTCGGTCAATTCGACCGGGGACACCTCGCGCGATCGGATGGCTGCAGCCTGCTCGAGCGCAGTGAGGTCATGGAGTGCGGTCACCGTTCGAGCGTAGCCGCGAGGCACCGCCATGAAGGGGCGGTTGGGCGGCACTGGCCGTCACCTGAAAGGGTCCTCCGGTGTCCACGGGGCGAGTAGCGACGTGGCTGCCGTCCTACCTGGCGCTCGCGCTGATCTGGGGATTCTCCTTTTTCTTCATCAAGGTCGGCCTGGAGTCGTTCACCCCGCTCGGAGTCGCCGTGGGGCGGATCTCCTTTGGCGCCATCGCGCTCGTCATCGTCACCGTAATCACGCGGGCAGCAATGCCACCGCGCTGGTCGTGGCGATATCTCTTTGTTGCCTCGCTGCTGTGGGTGTCGATCCCGTGGATGCTCTTCGCCTTCGCCGAGACGCAGGTCTCCTCGGCGCTGGCCGGCATCCTCAACGGCGCGGCACCGCTGATGACCCTCCTGGCCATCCTCATCGCCTTCCCAGAGGAGAAGCCCACGACCGCCCGCATTGTCGGACTCATCGTGGGCTTCGTCGGCATCATCGTGGTCATCGGCCCCGAGGCACTCGTCGGCAGTCCGCTGGGGATCGCGGCGTTGCTCGGCGCCATCAGCTGCTACGGCATCGCCTTCCCCTACGCGCGCCGCTACCTCACCGGACCGACGGCTCGCGAACGAATCTCACCCATCACCATGTCCCTAGCCTTGATGATCGGTGGCCTGCTGGTCACGGTTCCGCTGTCCCTCGTCACCGGAGTCACCAACGGACCGGTGACCACCGGGCCCTTCCTCAGCGTGCTCGCCCTCGGTGCTCTCGGGAGTGGGATCGCCTACGTCCTCAACTTCCGCGTCGTCACCTATGCGGATGCCACGACCGCGAGCACGGTCGCCTTCCTCACCCCCCTCGTCGCGATCATCGCCGGCGCGGTCCTCCTCGGTGAGCCGCTGGGCTGGAACCAACCGCTCGGGGGACTCCTGGTCGTGGCCGGAGCGGCCACGGCCCAGGGCCTGCTCCGGCTGCCGAGTCGGTCTCGCCGGGGCTAAGGTCGACGAGTGCCGACCTATCCAGACGCTGAGCGACTTGACCTCGTCGATGACTATCGCGGACGCGGGGTCCCTGATCCCTACCGCTGGCTCGAGGTCGCCGATGACCCGCGCACGCAAGCGTGGCGAGCCGCCCAGGATGACCTCATGGAGGTCGAACGCGCGGCATGGGTGCGACGCGATGATTTCGCCGAGCGCATCGAGGCCCTCATGGGATCCGGCTCAGTGTCCCCGCCCTACCGTCGGGGCGACTGGACCTTCTTCACCCGCCGCGACCCGGGGCAACAGTTCCCGGTGCTCTACGTCCGACTCGGCGTCGGCGAGCCACGCGTCCTCTTCGATCCCATCACCGTAGATCCGGACGGTCTCACGACGCTGGACTCCTGGCAGCCGAGCAAGGAGGGTGATCGAGTCGCCCTCCAGTACTCCGTCGGGGGCGATGAGGAGTCCATCCTCGCCATCATCGACACCGCCACCGGCGAGCGCCTCGAGGACGGCATCGACCGTTGCCGCTACTCCCCCGTTGCCTGGCTGCCCGGTGGTGAGCAGTTCTACTACGTACGCCGAATCGCGCCGGAGTTGCTACCGGAGGCCGAGCGTCAGTTCCACCGTCGCGTCTACTTGCACACCGTCGGCGCGGACGCGGACGAGAACGACGTTCTCATCTTCGGCGCGGGCATGAACAAGACCAACTACTACGGCGTCGAAGTCAGCCGCAACGGCCGTTGGCTGCAAATCTCGGCGTCCGAGGGCACTGAGCCGCGCAATGACCTGTGGATGGCCGATCTCACGGCGAGCCCGGCCACGTCTCCGGCGTTCCGCCTCGTTCAAGGCGACATCGACGCCCAGACCGGTATCCATGTCGGTCGCAACAACCTGTTCTACATCTCCACCGACCTCGATGCCCCGCGCGGCCGCCTGCTGGTCTGCACACCCGATGAACTCTTCACGCACCAGTGGCGCGAACTCCTCCCCGAGGATCCTGAGGCCGTCCTCGAGGGCTACGCGATCTTGGACGGCCCCGACATCATGCGGCCGGTCCTCCTCGTTGCGTGGACGCGGCATGTCGTGAGCGAACTCACCGTTCACGATCTGGAGACCGGCGAGTTGCTGCGACACGTTGAGCTTCCCGGCGCGGGCACCGTGGCCGGCCCGTTGGAGCAGCCCGCCGGTGGTTCGGTGGGGTGGTTCATCTACACCGACCACACGACAGTGCCTACGGTCTACTCCTTCGACGAGCGGACGGGGGATATCGCGGTGTGGGAAGCCCCTCCCGGCACCGTGGAAGTGCCGAGCGTGCACTCGCAGCAGGTGACCTACGCCTCGGCCGATGGCACCGAGGTGCGCATGTTCGTGATCTCCCCCACCGCGGAGCCGGACCGCCCGCGACCAACGATCCTCTACGGCTACGGCGGCTTCGGTATTCCGCTCTCGCCGGCGTACTCCGCGACGATCCTGTCGTGGGTCGAGGCGGGCGGTGTCTGGGCGGTTGCCAACCTGCGCGGTGGTGGCGAGGAAGGCGAGGAGTGGCACCGGGCCGGCATGCTCGGCAACAAGCAGAACGTCTTCGATGACTTCCACGCAGCCGCTGAGTGGCTCATCAACAATGGATGGACAACATCGGAGCAACTTGCAGTCAACGGTGGTTCCAACGGCGGACTTCTTGTGGGCGCCGCGATGACCCAGCGGCCGGACCTGATGAACGCCGTCATTTGCGTCGCGCCCCTGCTCGACATGATTCGCTACACGACGTCAGAGTTGGGACCGACCTGGACGGTGGAGTACGGAGACCCGGACATCCCGGAGCAGTTGGAATGGTTGCTGGGCTATTCGCCGTACCACCGCGTCAGCGATGGCACGGCGTACCCGGCGACAATGTTCGTGTCCTTCGACAGTGACACGCGCACCGATCCCATGCACGCCCGCAAGATGTGCGCCGCCGTCCAGCACGCCACCACCTCGGATCGTCCGGTCGTCTTCCGCGGCGAGAGCGAAGTGGGCCATGGGGCTCGTTCGCTCAACCGCTCGGTCGAGGAGTCCGCAGACATCCTTGCCTTCGCAGCGCGCTGGACCGGGATGGACTAGCGATCGCTCGTTCTTTCGTCAGATTGCCGGGCTAAGCCCCCTGATGTGACGAAAGAAGGCGCTAGCGATCGCCGAAACGCTCGTTGAGGGTCCAGATGAGCATCCCGGCTCCCCAAGGCCCGATCACCGAAACACCGGCCCACGACGCCCAGGCAGCCTTGATCGACTTGCCTCCGCGCTGCCGGTCGGCACCGGAAGGTCCGCGGTAATTCGGACCCTACCGGCGCTGCGCTGCGAACCTGCCCTTTCAGCGCGAGGATGGGGGCATGTCAACCATCTTGGTGACCGGCGCCACCGGCTACATCGGCGGCCGACTGGTCCCGCTGCTGCTCGACGCCGGGCATCAGGTGCGCGTCCTCGCGCGGCATCCCGAGAGACTGCGCGATCGCTCCTGGTTCGATCGGGTGGATGTCATCGCGGGCGATGCCGGTGATCCCGAGGCCGCTCACCACGCCCTCGCAGGAGTGGAGGTTGCCTACTACCTCCTGCACTCACTTCAGCGCGGCGACGAGCTCGAACGTGAGGAACGCCGTATCGCCACGAACTTCTCCGCGGCAGCGCGTGATGAAGGCGTGCAACGCATGATCTACCTCGGCGGCCTCGCTCCGGTCGGTGCCGAGCGCAGCGCCAGCCCGCATATGCGCTCGCGCGTCGAAGTCGGCCGCATCCTCGCGGCATCCGGAGTCCCCACAATCGAATTGCGCGCCGGCGTCATCATCGGCTCTGGCTCGGCATCCTTCGAAATGCTGCGCTATCTCACCGAACGCCTCCCAGCCATGGTGACGCCGCGATGGGTACGTCAGCGCACGCAGCCGATCGCGGTGCGCGATGTGTTGCGCTACCTCACGTCCGCCGCCGATCTACCGCCCGAGGTCACCGGCATCTTTGACATTGGCGGCCCTGAGGTCCTCACCTACGAGGAAATGATGCGGCGGTACGCCGCGGTGGCAGGCCTCGGTCGTCGCATCATCTGGCCCATCAACGTGCTCACGCCCAGCCTGTCCAGTCACTGGGTCGGAGTGGTGACACCGGTCCCGCGGTCGCTAGCCCGCCCACTCGTCGAATCCCTGCGCCATCCGGCGGTATGCCGCGATGACCGGATCCGACGCCTCATCCCCGACCCTCCCGAGGGCCTGCTGCCCTTTGACCGGGCCGTCGAACTGGCCCTGGCTCGAGTGCGCGATCGCGATGTCACGACGCGGTGGTCGTCGGCGTCCTACCCGGGGGCGCCGAGCGAGCCCCTCCCGTCCGACCCTGAATGGAGTGGCGGCACGATCTACACAGATGTGCGGGTCGTCGAGACGTCCTCCAGTCCGCAACAGGTGTGGCGCTCGGTTGAGCGCATCGGTGGAGCGCACGGCTGGAAGTCGGCGCGCCTGCTGTGGGAGATCCGTGGCGCGATGGACCGCGTCGTCGGTGGCGTGGGGCTGCGTCGTGGCCGTCGCGATCCCGAACGCCTACGGGTCGGGGACGCGGTTGATTTCTGGCGCGTCGAGGAGCGGATTCCACCCCGACTGCTGCGCCTGCGGGCCGAGATGAAGATGCCTGGACTCGCCTGGCTCGAGTTCACCATCGACCCCACGCCTGATGGAGCTCGCCTGACCCAGCGCGCCCTGTTCGTGCCCCGCGGCCTGAGCGGCCACGCCTACTGGTGGTCGGTGGCCCCCTTCCACCGATTCGTATTCCCCGCGATGGCGCGTCACACTGTTGACGAGGCAGGGCGTCTCCCGGACCAGCAGCCCGATGGCGCGGCACCAGCCGCCTGAGTGATGAGGACATCATGGGATTGATTCGACGCGCCGCGTCACTGGCTTCCGTTCCAGTGAGCACCGGAGCACGACTCGCGGGTGCGGCGACGGCCACCGCCTTCGGTGCCGACCGGGATGCGGTGTACGCGAAGGCGACCGCGGCGTCCGTCGAGACCCTCACGGCCGCGCTGGCGAAGGCCCGCGGACCGGCGCTGAAGTTCGGTCAGGCACTCGCCGTCTTCTCCTCGGCACTGCCGCCGGAGCAGGCCGCGCAACTCACCGCCCTGACCCGCCTTTATGAGGACGCCAAGCCGCAGCCCCTCAAGACCATCGAAAAGCAGCTCGCGCAACTCCCACCCGGAGTCACGGTGGAACCCGAGGCCATCGCGGCGGCCAGCCTCGGTCAGGTGCACCGCGGCACCTGGACCGACGGGACTCCAGTCGCCATCAAGGTGCAGTACGCCGATGCCCCGAAGGTCGTCAAGGCGGACATGCTCCAACTTCGAGCAATGGCCCCGCTCGTGGGTCGACTGCTGCCAACCCTTGACGTCAAGGCGCTCATCGACGAGCACGCCGAGCGTCTCATCGAGGAACTCGACTACACCCACGAGGCCGAATGGCAAGAGAGTTTCCGTCGAGCCTGGGAGCCCGAGGGCATCGTCATTCCCAAGGTCCTCATGGCCACCAAGACAATCCTCGTGACCGAGTGGATCGACGGGACACCGTTCACCGCCCTTGCCAACGAGCCCGCCCACCGTCGCGATGCTGCGGGACGAGCCCTGGCCCGCTTCTGCTTCTGGTCCCCCCGATTGGTGGGAGCCACGCATGCGGACCCGCACCCGGGCAACTTCCGCCTCCTCGACGATAACCGCCTCGCCGTGCTCGACTTCGGCAGTGTCGCGGACGACTCCGGGCTGTTTACGCACCTCTTCGCCCAGACGCTGATCCTGACCACCGAGGGCCGCGACGACGAGGTGCTCGATGCGTGGCGCGATGCAGGCCTCGTCGCCGAGTCCACGACGACCGCCCAACTGATCGAGATGCTCGACCCCGACGTGCGCCCCTACTCCCGCGAGGAGTTCACCTTCAGCCGCGAATGGCTGCAGGGTCGGTCCCAGCAGTTCCAGGACCCGGTTCAGGCCCTTCAAGGTGCCAGTCGACTACGGTTCCCGCCGGACTACCTCCTCGAACATCGCGCGGTGATGGGCACCGTCGCACTGCTGTGTGGGCTTGACGCGACCGTGGACTTCCGCCACGTCATCGACGGTGTCGGCGACGAGGTCGCGCACGCCTGAGCGGCCGGCTGGGCGCTCAGCAGGACCTAGTCGAAAGGCCAGCGGCCGAGGAGTACGCCGTCCCCGCCAGCCCAGGGCCAGCGCCCACGATCATCCGGGGCGACGAGTTGGAGTGCGCTGACCGGATGACCCTCGAGGCCGTAGACGAGGTGGGTGAGCCAGAGGAGCTCGGGGTGGTCCACGGTCACCAGTGCCAAGCGTCGATCGCCGAAGGTAACCCAGCACGGCTCCAGGGCCTGCCCCGTCGCCACATGATCGATGATTCCCTCGAGGACATCGCGTTCCCGAGGCATGGGCCAGCCGACCACGATGAGTTCGGGATGCCCATGCTGCCGGGTCAGGCCCGCGGTGTAGCGAGCCTCCACGTGCCGACCGTCGACTTCGATGCACCCCTGCGACAGCGCCCAGCCCTTGTCGCGGATCGCCCGGCGCAGTCGCGCGGTCTGTCGTCGTTCCACCGCCGTGAGGGTGCCCAGACCCACTTGATGATCCATACCCGGCAGGCTAGGTCGCCGGTCTGACATCGACCGGCCACAATGGACCGGTGAGCGATGCCAGCGAGACCAGCCCGTACGAGCGCTTCGGGGGACATGAGTTCTTCAGCGCCCTCGTGCACGACTTCTACACCGGTGTCGCCGCCGATCCGGTCCTGCGGGCGATGTATCCCGAGGACGACCTCGGACCCGCGGAGGAGCGCCTGAGGATGTTTCTCGAGCAGTACTGGGGCGGCCCGACGACCTACTCAGACCTGCGCGGCCACCCACGACTTCGGATGCGGCACTCGCCGTACCAGGTCAACCGCGACGCCCACGACCGCTGGCTCCAGCACATGGGGGCCGCCGTGAAGGCCCGAGGTATGCCGCCCGCCGACGAGGACGAACTCTGGGACTACCTCAGTCGGGCAGCCTTTGCGATGGTGAACGCGGACGGGTAACCGTCACCGGACGACACGGAGGGGCCGCTGGCCCGGAGGCACCGTGCGCAAAAAGACCTGTCCGCGCACGGTGGTGAACCGCTTCCATCCCGACGTCGTACACGCCGTGACACGCGAACCATCGTCGACGAGGAAGCCCAGTCGACGGGCGGCGTGCAGGACTCGCATCGGCAATCCACCGAAGGCCGCGCGGTCCCAGATCTGGTCGGCCAGGATCTGAGTGTCGGCAACGTAGGGCGCCCGCGTCTTGAACTCGGTGATTGATTCCTCCACGAGCGGGATGACATCACCCGCGACCCCCTGAATCGGTAGATGCCAGGCGTCTGTGGGGGGCAGCATCGACAGGGCCGGTGTCGGAGTGAGCACGTCATCGCTCATGGTCAGCGTCGCCCCTTCGGCCCCGGCCTCCAGAGCGGTACTGAGGGAGGACAGCGTCATGGTGACGTCCATCTCCTCGGCGACGGGGCGGCTGAGAGGCAGGGCGGCGAAGGCCAGGACGTTCATCGGCGGAGCGGAGTAAACGCCGATCGCCTGACCCCGGGCGACGAGCCGCACCGAGGCGCCGGCATCCCAGTTGCGCAGCCGATCGAGGTGAGCACCGAGGAGCCGGCCCTCATGAGCGGGGAGGGTGACCTGCGTGGCCGTGGACGTCACGCGTCACCGCCATGGGTGTCGGCCGACTCGGTCATATGGCTAGCGTGACGCCCGCAACGGAGTCCGGCAACTTGGCCCCGATGAGGCCCATCAACCCCGGGTCAGTTTGCGGTAGGTCGCGCGGTGGGGACGGGCGGCTTCGGCGCCGAGGCGCTCCACCTTGTTCTTCTCATAGGACTCGAAATTGCCCTCGAACCAGAACCACTGCGAATCGCCCTCGTAGGCCAGGATGTGCGTGGCGATCCGGTCCAGGAACCACCGGTCGTGCGAGGTGATCACCGCACAGCCGGGGAACTCCAGCAGCGCGTTCTCCAGCGATCCGAGCGTCTCGACGTCGAGGTCGTTGGTCGGCTCGTCGAGAAGGAGCAGGTTGCCGCCCATCTTGAGCGTCAGCGCGAGGTTCAACCGGTTGCGCTCACCGCCGGACAGCACCCCGGATGGCTTCTGCTGATCCGGGCCCTTGAAGCCGAAGGCCGACACATAAGCGCGGGAGGGCATCTCGACGTTGCCAACCTTGATCCAGTCGAGGCCGTCGGAGACGACCTCCCACACGTTCTTGGCCGGATCGAGTCCCGAGCGACTCTGATCAACGTAGGACAACTTCACCGTCTCCCCGACCTTGATGTCGCCGGAGGTGGGCAATTCATCCTTGTCGTCGGAACCCCCCTGGGCCGCCGCGACGATCATGCGGAAAAGCGTCGTCTTGCCCACGCCATTGGGGCCGATGACACCGACGATGCCGTTGCGGGGAAGGGTGAAGGACAGGTCATCGAGCAGGATCCGATCGCCGAACGCCTTGGTGAGATGGTCGGCCTCGACCACGACATTGCCCAGGCGCGGACCGGGCGGAATCTGGATCTCGTCGAAGTCGAGCTTGCGGGTCTTCTCAGCCTCGGCCGCCATCTCCTCGTAGCGGTCCAGGCGTGCCCGGCTCTTAGTCTGACGCGCCCGTGCACTAGAGCGCACCCAGTCGAGTTCGTCCTCGAGACGCTTCTTCATCTTCGCGTCGCGCTGACCCTCGACCTTGAGGCGAGCCGCCTTCTTTTCCAGGTACGTCGAGTAGTTGCCCTCGTACGGGAAGGCTCGGCCGCGATCGAGTTCGAGGATCCATTGGGCCACGTTGTCGAGGAAATAGCGATCGTGGGTGATGGCGACGACGGTGCCTGGGTACTTCTCGAGGTGCTGCTCGAGCCATTGCACGCTCTCGGCGTCGAGATGATTCGTCGGCTCGTCGAGCAGCAGGAGATCCGGCTGCTGGAGGAGGAGTTTGCACAGTGCCACCCGTCGCTTCTCGCCACCGGAGAGCACCGTGATGTCGGCATCACCGGCGGGACAGCGCAGCGCATCCATGGCCTGCTCTAGTTGGGAGTCGAGGTCCCACGCGTTGAGGTGGTCGATCTTCTCCTGCAGGGTGCCCATCTCTGACATGAGAGCGTCGAAGTCAGCGTCGGGATCAGCCATTGCGGCACTGATCTCGTTGAACCGATCGAGCATCGCCTTGGTGTCAGCGACCCCCTCTTCTACGTTTTCCAGCACGGTCTTGGATTCGTCCAGCATGGGCTCCTGCAAGAGGATCCCGACCGAAAACCCCGGCGTGAGGATGGCATCGCCGTTGGAGACCTGATCCACACCGGCCATGATCTTCAGCAGCGAGGACTTGCCGGCGCCATTGGGGCCCACCACACCGATCTTGGCGCCGGGCAGGAACGACAGGGTGACGTCATCAAGGATGACCTTGTCGCCGTGTGCCTTGCGTGCTTTGCGGAGGGTGTAGATGAACTCGGCCATGGGGCCAGAGCCTAGTTGGCCGACCGTTGCGGCCTCCGGTCGGCTGTCAAGCAGCAGGAACCTGCTCGTCGGGCGTGGGCACGTCCGTCGCCGGATCAGCGGGGACCAGCGCTCCCGGGGCCGGCTCGAAGGGGCTGCCGCTGGGCACGCCGAGTGCTTCGGCGATTGCGGCGTCCTCCTGACGGCTGACCTGCTCGGTACGACGGTCGACCGCACGTGTCGAGCCGCGCAGGAGGTCCGGACCCACATTGGAGGCCTCGATCTCGAAATAGGTGCGGTGCTCGGTCTTGCCCTCGGCGCCCTCGATATCGCGCTCCCATGAGCGCAGCCGACCGGTGACGATGACGGGTGAGCCTCGCCCTAAAGACGCACACACATTCTCGGCGAGATTGCGCCAGCAGGTGACCTCGATGAACGTCGTGCCGTTGTCCCGCCACGCCCCGGTCTCGGCATCGCGGTAGGAGTGGTTGTGGGCCAGGCGGAAGCGGGTGTAGCGCTGAGTACCAGCGCTGCGCAGTTGCGGCGTGTAGACGATGTTGCCGGTGATGGTGATCTCGTTCATAACCTCTCCTCGGATGGGCCACACGGGCCGGGTGCCAGCCAGACTCCCCCGGCAACGGCTGCATCGACTCGACCTGAGCCGATCTGGGGACAGTCCGGTGGGTCGAGCCCTGTGGATGGTCGATGCCAGAATGTGCGGCACGGCGCCCGTAGCTCAATGGATAGAGCAACCGGTTTCTACCCGGTCGGTTGGGGGTTCGAATCCCTCCGGGCGCGCTGGTACTCACGCATTCGCCACACCAGGCATACTGCGATCGGACCGCTTGCTTTCATCCCTCGCCACTGGAGGCTGACATGGCGCACGATCATGACCACGATCACGATCACCCACCGGGCCACATGCACTTGGAGGACCCCGACGCCAACGTCGCGGCCATCGTCGCGGACCTCGAGTATTTCCGTCGCAAGCGCCTTGAGTCGCGGCTCCTCTACATGGCACGCCGCGGCTACCTGCCACTGCCCGACCTCCTGCGCGCAGCCCAGAGCCTCGCGCCTGTGGAGACACCCGCCGCGGAGTCAGATCTTGACGACCGCATCAAGGCACTGCAGGATCGCCTCAACGCCGTGGTGATCGGGATCCTCTCCCTGCAGGTGCCGATCCGCAGTGCTGCCATCGCCATTGAGGACACCCGACTTGAGCGCGGCGACTACGACGAGCGGTTCCGCCTCGCGAAGCGGTCCTATCCCGAGCCCCTGCTGGAGCGAATTGCCGCCATCGAGTCGGCCTTGGCCGACTGCGAACTACTCATTGCGGCTGCGCAGCGCGCGCTTATCGATCGGGGGGAGGTTGCCGAGGGAGCCTTCGAGCAGCGCATCACGTCGCTTCGCTCCATCGGCTGGCGCAACGGCGCCCGCATCGTGGCGCGCACCTGGGTCGATCCGGACTTCCGCACCCGACTGCTCACCCAGGGGCGCGAGGCCGTGCGTGATCTCGATATCCCACCCGGCAAGCTTGGGATCCTGGGCATCGCGGAGAACACCGACGACGTTCACAACGTCGTCGTCTGCACGCTGTGCTCCTGCTATCCGCATGACCTGCTGGGCAATCCGCCCTGGTGGTACCGCACCGATGGCTACAAGGAGAAGGTCCTCACCGACCCCCGCGGCATGCTCGCCACGGCATTCGGCCTGGAGGTGCCCGATGGCGTGGAGATTCGGGTGCACGACTCGACGTCGGATGTGCGCTGGATGGTGATTCCCCAGCGGCCCGCGGGCACCGAGGGTCTCACCGAGGAGGACCTCGCCGAACTCGTCACCCCCGAGTCGCTCGTCGGCACCGCGCTGGCCGGCCAGCTCCCTCACAGCGACGAGGCGGTGGCACGCGGCCTCGACGGAGTCATGCCATGAATGGGCGCTTCGCCGTCGGGGACCGCGTGCGCGTCCGCCGCACCGCCGACCCGGAGACCATCAATCCCCGCACGCCGTCGTATGCCAAGGGCGTTGCCGGGACGGTCATCGCTACGTACGGGGTCGTGGCCAACCCACTCGACCACCATGAGCCCTATCTGCCGCTCTACACCCTGCGGTTCCACGGCAGCGACATCGCATCATCCGACGCGTCGCACGTCGTCATCGCAGAGATCCACGAGGAGTGGCTCGAGCCTGCGTGAGCCAGAGCCACAGCCGTACTCAGGCCTTCGCCAACTCCGCGGCCCCGAAGGACACGGCGAATCGCGCGCACCAGATAGAGATAGATGAATAGTCGGCCAGGTCGACGTCGGCCGGGATCTTGTAGTTCTGGTTGCCGACGTTGCCCTTGAGATCACCCAGATTGACATAGCGCCCATCGTCGAAGACGCCCCATCCATCGACGCCGTCGATCACCGGAGCGTCGGTGAGCCACACCTGCAAGTCCGGACCGTCGCTGGTGTCGAGGTCTTGAATGCGTAGGACGCGCGTGCCGTCGGGGAGTTCGAGGATGAAGGCCTCGCCGGACGTCCCGTGCTCGTGGGAGATGAATTCACCCGCGGCGAGCACAACGGGCTCCGGCTTGGGCTCCGGTGCGGGCTCCGTAGCCGATTCGCTCGATGCATCTGCAGACGGGGAGGCCGACTGTCCTGATGCCGCCGAAGTCGAGGCGGCGGCAGAGGGCTCGCTCGACGGAGCGGAGTCGACCTCAAGATCAGCAACGGAAGTCGGGAGTGCCTCGTTGACCTCGGTCGTGGTGAAGAGTTTCCACGGCTGGAAGATGTACATCCCCAGCGCCAGGACGATGACCGCCACCACACCAGCGGGGATCAAGACCTGCGGTCGAAGGAACTTTTTCACCGTGCACCTCCATGGCGGGCCCGAGAGCAAGACACCCCATCGTCACATGAATTCCCGTGGGAGTCCGAATGACCGAGGGACACGCACGGACCTTCGGCCCTGCTTTGGTGCCCGGAATCGGACCTACGGTGGAGTAAAGCAGCGTTGCCAGAACGGGAGGCCCATCATGTACGTCGTCCGTGCCGCCGTTGCGGCCCTCTCCCTCGGAATGCTGATGGCGATCACACCGGGGGTGGCTGCACGGGCCACACCGAGTCCGACCGCCACCTCCTACTCCGTCTCGCTCAAGGCCCCCACACGGTCGATGACCTACACCGACGCCACCTTCCGCTTCACCGCCGGGCCGAAGGCCAAGGCCGCGGGCCTCAAGGTCGGCCTCCAGGTCCGCAGCAACTCCCTCGGCTGGTACACGACCAAGCGCACCACCCTCGATGCGAACGGCACGGCCACCATCGCACTCACTCGCAAGTCCAACGGCAAGGTCGACTACCGCGCCGCTCTCTATTCTTCGAGCGGCCGGGTGCTCGCCTACTCCAAGCGCACCAGCGTCACGTGGACAGCCCTCAAGTACACCGTCTCGCTGCGCTGCGACAAGTCGGCCAGCAAGATCCGCGTCGACATCCCGTGCACCATCACGGTGACGCCCGCGGTACGTCGCACCGGCCTGTCCGCACG
The DNA here is from genome assembly GCA_030827125.1 of Candidatus Nanopelagicales bacterium. GTDB lineage: Bacteria > Actinomycetota > Actinomycetes > S36-B12 > S36-B12 > Mxb001. The sequence goes on along the minus strand of JAURFD010000009.1, from coordinate 4,315 downwards.
GTTCCGCGTGATGGGGATGAACAACTGGGTGTACTTCGACTCGTTCAGAGTCCCGGCCTCAGGAGTCATCAAGACGGACGTCGAGGGCTACCAACCGGGGGTCGGCAAATACCAGGTTGTCCTGGTGCGATCCGGCACAACCCTCGCGGAGTCGAACACCTTCAACATCGCCTACTCAGCGGACTAATCCGGGACGACCGGGGCCCCATCCTTCGCTGCGGAACGCTCCGCGGCCTCGAGCATCGCGACCACGCGACGAGACTGTTCAGCCGTCACCGTCATCGGCATGCCACTGAGGAGCCGCTCGGCCAACTGACGATGGAACTCTCCAGCCGAAGCTCGACGCCCGGGCACCTGCGCCACGCGACCATCCGGCCCATGCAGCCAGACGTCGGGCGGTGAGTCAGCCGGCGCTAGGACATCCTCGTCCAGGGTGCCGATCGGCGTCCGGGCGATGACCCGCTCCCGGCGCCAGTCACCGACAATGCCGCCGCCGGTCCCCGCGAGATACCAGCGCGGCTTAAGTGCCGCGGCGAGGTCCGAATAGATGAACGTCGCCTCTCGGCCATCCGCATAGTGCAGCGTCATCCGCGCGTGATCGGCGTTGGTGACGTCATGCCAGGTCCGCTTGTGGTTGCGCGCCGTCACCGTGGCGACCTCTCCCGGCATCAGTTGCAGGATCTGGTCGATGATGTGGGAGCCCCAGTCGAACAGGGCACCGCCGGAGACGTCAGCGTCCGAATGCCAGTAGTTGCAGGGGTGCTGGTAGGCACCAACAAAGGCCTCGAGGTGGAAAACCTCCCCGAGCTCATCCGCGTCGATGAGATCGGCGATCGCTCGGAAATCGGGATCGAAGCGGCGGTTTTGGTAGACGACGAGGAGTCGGTTCGCGCGCTCGGCTGCCTCGATCGCCGCGTCACACTCGGCCACCGTGAGCGCCATGGGCTTCTCCAGCACGACGTGCTTGCCCGCGTCCAGGAGGGTGATGGCCCACTGCCCGTGCGTATTGGGCGGCGTGGAGACGACGACCAGGTCAACGTCGGACGCGGCGGTGACCTCATCAGGATCGGTCGTGGTCCTGACGCCGGGCGTGAACTCACGGGCCACGGCAAGGCGATCGGACGACACATCACAGACCAGCGAGAGCTCAAGCCCGGGGGTGGTGCGAATAGCGGCGGCATGCTCATGCCCGATAGCGCCGTATCCAAGCAGGCCAACGCGGATCGGCTCTGCCTGTTCTGCCGGCCGGGTCATGTGATGGAGCAATCGATGGACGAGTCGCAGGAACGGCCGCCGGGTCCACGACTCCGGCTCCTCCCCCACGGACATGGCAGCCAGTCCCGACGTGTCATCCCAACGCACCACCGGCAGGTCGGTGAACGCGATGTTGGCCGTAACCAGCACCTCGCCAGCCGCCTGCGTCAGTGCGCGAACCCGATCGTGGATGAGGACATCGTCGCCGAGATCGGCAATCTGTGACCGCAGGCGAATCTCGTGGGGCGGGCTCGCCGCACCATCCGCGGGAATCCCAGGGCCCACGACGATCGTGGGCAGGCCCATCCCCGTGACACCGGCCCTAACGTCATCCCACGAGGTGGGCTCGGTGAGACACCAGATGACGGCGTCGGCTTGGTCCGACACGATCTCGATGCCGGCCGAAGATTCCCAAGGTGCCTGGCGAAGCGCTTCAGCGAGGGGAGCATTGTCGTCATCGGCCATCAGTCGAACGCGGGTCACGACAGACCACCCTAGGCGAATTCGTCGCGCGCCACGACCTCGCCCAAGAACTGGCGGTTGGGCGTGCACGGAACCGTAGGGGGCCGGTCCCGTCACGCGGCCCCCTACCGGACGGCCCTAGCGGCGCGCGAAGATGATCGTGAAGCGGGCCCGCAAGCGAGCACCGGACACGATCAGGCGGTACTTGTACGCACCCACGGCCCACTTGCCCGACGAGGTGTAGGGATTGAATTCGAAGTAGCCGATCGAGTTGCAGTCAGCGACCCAGTGGCGATCCTCAGTGATCCACTTCCCGCGGTAGTCCTGGAATTGGAGTTTGAGGACGTCACCGACTCGCGCCCCACCAGCGCACGACGCCTCCACGACCAGGTAGGGCAGGTTTGCCGCGTAGCCATAGTCGCGTTTCGTGAAGGTACGGCGCCGGCCGGTGGCGCCGTCGCTCCACATCCACGTATAGGCGCCACTTGCCCGTGCTGTCACCTGTGTATCGGAGGCGACGACGGGGTCGGCAACGGTCGCATTCGCGGGAGCCGCAGCCGGGATGGAGACGGCGACGGCCGCCAAGAATGCGGCCGAGCCAGTTGCGATCTTCTTGAACGAGATGCTCATGACGGGACCCCCCTTCCATCTGCTGAGGACCAGTCACTTCCACGGTGCGCCTCCACAGACAGGTAGGGCAGGGCCAAACGTCCCAGCACATGCCGAAGGGCGACCCGAATATCGGGTCGCCCTTCATGCAGGGGGTGGGGGTGGGTGCGCCTAGCCAGCGACGCCCAGGTCACGCCAATGCGCGTCGCCCACAAAGGTGGTCACACGACGGAAGTGACGGTCCCATTCGCGCAGGACCCAGTCAGCGCGTTCCTTCACGGCGCTGACGCGCGACCGATCGGGGGCCGCATCAGCAGCGAATCGGCGAAGGCCGGCAATCTCCGCCCGCAGTCGTTCTGCCTTCTCGTTGAGTCGAGATGCGCGGTCGCGCATCTCGGCGGGGTAGTCCCCCAGCGTGAAGACGATCTCGGCGTCGGCGCGCAGCTGGTCGCTCAAACGGGCGACGTCGGCCCACCAGGTGGCATCGGTATCCGACGTCTGAAGCGTGGTGCGGAAGCGATCGAGCGTGGCGTTCATGACGTCCTCCTCTCCGTGGCGCCTATGTGGCGTGGTAGGGCCATCGTCACTCACGGCATGTCGCAGGAATGTCACGGAACCGTGCAAATTAGGTGCTGTCTTGGCGGCCTCGGTGCGCGATGACAGGTCCGCGACCTAACCGCGAAGGAATGTCACCAGAAGTTCACCCGTACGTTCCGGTTCGTCATGCAGGACCCAATGGGTGGCATCGGGGAGGAACTCCAGGCGCACGTCATCACACAGGTCCGCGCTCGGCTGCACCATCGCCTCCGACAGCGCGAGATCCTGCCGCCCCCAAATGATCATCGTCGGCACGTGCACGCGCTTGTCGGCCAGGCGCTCGGGACGCCGCCGCACGGACGCGCGGTACCAGTTGACCATTGATGTCGCTGCCCCCGGTCGACGCCATTCGCGCTGCAGCGAGTCCAGGTAGTCGTCACTGAACGCTCCCGGTGTCGACGTACGCCGAAGCACATTGGCCATCCGGCGTCCGAAGGCGACGCGCTCCGGGAGCCAGGGCACCTGGAATGCCCCGATGTACCAGCTCTTGCGCTGTTGGTGACGGCTGCTGCGCAGTGTCTTGGCGAACACGCTGGGATGGGGCACGTTGACGATGACAAGTCGACGGACGCGATCTGCCGCGGTCAGCGCAACCCACCAGGCGACAGCCGCGCCCCAGTCATGCCCGACGATGTCCGCCTTGTCGTAGCCGAGCGCGTCGATGATCCCGGTCACGTCGGCAGCAAGTTCCTCGACTCGATAGGCGTCGATGCCGTCCGGCTTCTCGCTGCGGCCGTACCCACGCTGATCCGGTGCCACGACCCGGAACCCCGCCCGCGCCAACACCACGAGTGGGTTGGCCATGCCCCGCCAGTACTCCGGGAAGCCATGGAGGAGAACGACGAGGTCTCCCTCGGGGGGACCCGCAAGCACACAGTGCAGGCGTACGCCGTTGGTGAGAATGTCGCGGTGCTCGACGTCGACGCCATTGATCGTTTCTGCTGCGGCCACCCCCGCAGACTAGGGGGCTCGCTAGAGCGGCGCGAGCGGCTCCTCGTCTGCTGACCGGGTGAGAGCGATGCCTTGCAGGAGCAGCCCACACAGGACGAGGACAAGTCCGACGATCCCCGCGAAGGCAAGAGTCTCACCCAGGACGACGATGCCGAGCGTGGTCGCGACGACCGGCTCAGCGAGCATCAACGTCGAGCTCGGCCCCGGCGACAGTGCGCCGAGCCCCTTGACCCAGAGGACATTCGGCAACGCCATCGCGAAGAAGCCGATGTAGAGAGCGAGGATGACGCCCGCCCCCGAGGCGAGCCAACTCAGGGACTGCGGGGCGAGCACCAGCACTGGCAGGAGCGCCAGGGCCGCGATGAGGTACGACACGACGTTGGCGGGAACGGCCGGGATGCCGCCGGTGATGATGGACTTGGTGGCCAGGACGAAGATGGCG
>JAURFD010000008.1 GCA_030827125.1 Candidatus Nanopelagicales bacterium | reverse complement strand
ACTACGCGCTCACGCTCAAGCACTGGTGCGAGAACCTCGAGCGCAATTGGGATGCCTGCGTCCAAGAGGCCGGCCTGCCAACGGCTCGGGTGTGGCGTCTCTACATGGCGGCCTCGCGCCTCGGCTTCGACATCAACACGATCCAGTTGCACCAGGTGCTCGGCGTGAAGCTCGGCCCCCGCGGCCGCTCCGGGATTCCGCTGCGGGTCTCCGGCGAGACCTGGGAGCTCACCGCCCCCGAATAGGGGCGTTCTTTCGTCACATTGCCGGGCTAAGCCCCGTGATCTGACGAAAGAACGAGGCGGCCTCTTTGCGGGCGCACATACCTATAGTCATGGGCATGGCGGCTTACGGGAACGAACTGTCTACTGCACAGGCGATCGTGTCGACCGTCGTCGACGCGCTCCCACCGGACGCTCCGAAGGTGCTCGAGGTCCGCGTGCGCATCGGAGTCCTCACGGGGATCGTCCCCGAGGCGCTCGTCCGCGCGTACGACTTGGCCGCGCGGGAGACACCGCTCGCGGATTCAGCGCTCCATGTCGAGCGCGCGCCCGTCGTCATCCACTGCCCCCAGTGTGACGCGGACAGACTGCTCGCCGGCACCGCTGACTTGTGCTGCCCTGTTTGCGGTACGCGTTCAGATGATGTCCGCGACGGCAAGGACATGGAGATCTTGTCCCTCGTCCTCGATGACTAGGCGGTCAGGCTGCGCACCGCGGTCCTAGTGGATTGCGCAAGGGTCTCGGTAGGCGAGCGCCCAGCTCCCACGCAGTCACGGGTAGCGCGTCACTAGTACAGCGTTGGCCCGGTGACGTTGAAGCCGCCGTCGGCGACCAGGGTGATGCCGGTGATGTAGTCCCCGGCCGGTGACAGCCAGAACGCCAGCAGCGCGGCGACATCATCGACCGATTGCAGGCGCTTGATCGGGACCACGGCGGCCACCTGATCGGGGTCGAGCCCGTAGCGTTCCCAGGCCTCGGTGTGCACGATGCCTGGGGCCACCGCGATCGTCCGGATACCCCGGCCACCCCACTCCTGTGCCCAGGTCGCCGTAAGGCTCTCGACACCGGCCCGCGCCGCGGAGGAATGTGACATCCCGACGATGCCGCGGTGCGGTGTCATCGACATGGTGATGCTCGCGATCTTGCCGAAACCGTTCGGCAGCATCGAGCGCTTGGCGACCTGCGTGGAGATGTAGAAGGTGGCGTCGAGATTGAGTCGCTCCACCGCACGGAACCCGTTGTAGGAGATGTCTTCGGCAGGCGATACAAACTGCCCGCCCGCGTTGTTGACCAGCAGGTCGATTCGCTCATGGTCGGCGAGCACCGCATCGATCAGCGCGTCGACGTGCTCGGGCTCGCGAATGTCGCAGGGGTACGCCGACGCGCGACCGCCGGCGGCCTCGATCGCCGCCACAGTGTCCTCGAGAAGTTCGGCGCGACGCCCGGTCACCGCAACGGTGGCGCCGAGGCGGGCCAACAACTCGGCGGTGGCACGGCCGATCCCGGTGCCACCGCCGGTGACCAGGGCGACCTGCCCGGTGAGTGATCCGTCGGCAAGGACAGCGAGGGCATCGGGGCGGCGAGGCGGCGTCATGACGCCAGGCTAGTCAGTTGGAGTGCCTAGGCCAGGGCGAGGAAGAGTTTTTCGAGTTGCTCGGCACTCATCGCGGGCTTCTCTCCGCGACCTTCGGCACTCGCACACTGCTGCAGACCGTTGGCGACCACCTTGAAGCCGGCCTTGTCCAAGGCGCGCGAAGCGGCGGCCAACTGGGTGACCACATCGCCGCAATCCCGACCGTCTTCGATCATCGCGATGATGCCCGCGACCTGCCCCTGGATCCGCTTGAGGCGGGTGACGACATCGCGTTGGCAGACCTCATCGAGCGTGATGGGCGGCATAACAACCTCCAGGGCCAGCGGGCACCGGTGCGGCGCCGCGCGAGTAGCCCAAGAATACCCTGGGGGGTACCGTTTAACCCAGCACCTATCCCAGTGGCTCTACGGCGATGTGGGACGCCACATCAAGGGGCAGCTCGATGTACTCCCCCGCCGACCCCACCAGCAGGCCCTCGGCGCCGCTCTGGACCTGGACAGTGCCTCCAGGAACCACGCCGGCCCTCCGCAGCCGCCCCACCACCTCGGGATCTGCGTGTGCGCTCTCGCCAATGCGGCGCACGGTCACCCGGGTCACCTCCGGGCCACCCACATCCGCCAGGCGCACCCAGGCTCCAGAGGCACCCGACGAGTCGACCAGCCCGGAGGACTCGGCATCGGGCAGGAGTTCGGCGAGGGCGGGGATCGGATTGCCAAAGGGTGAGTGGGTCGGACCATCGAGAAGCGCCAGTACGCGCGCCTCGACGGCATCGGACATGACGTGCTCCCATCGGCAGGCTTCGGTGTGGACCTCCTCCAGGGGCACACCAATGACATCTACCAGGAGGCATTCGGCGACTCGGTGCTTGCGCATGACACGCGCGGCGTACTCCTGGCCCCGCTGAGTGAGTTCGAGGTGGCGGTCGCCTTCGACGGTGAGGAGCCCGTCGCGTTCCATCCGCGCGACCGTCTGAGAGACCGTCGGGCCGCTCTGGCCGAGCCGCTCCGCAATCCGCGCACGCATGGGGACCACGCCCTCCTCCTGGAGTTCGAAGACGGTCCGCAGGTACATCTCGGTCGTGTCGATGAGATCGCTCACGTCAGCATTCAACCCCACCCCCGTCTCCCGCGCCCGGCAAGTCACGCACCGGATGCCCGGGACGGCGCGACCCCCTAGCCTGCCCCTATGCCCGACATCGCCTGGTTCCGTCGCGATCTACGCCTGTCGGACAACCCCATGCTCACCGCGGCCGGGGAACGCGACGGCTCCGCGGTGCCCCTCTTCGTGGTCGATCCGGCCCTGTGGGAGCCGGCCAGCGACGTCCGCCGCGCTTACCTGGCGCACTCCTTGCGTGCCCTGGACGCCGACCTCAGCGGCCAGCTCCTGGTCAAGCACGGCGATCCCGTCGCCCGCGTGGTCGACGTCGCCCGCCGCGCCGGTGCCGAGTCAGTTCATATCGCTGCCGACTTCGGTCCCTACGGAGCGCAGCGCGATGAGGCTGTCCGCGCGGCCCTGCAAGCCGAGGGCATCGACCTCGTGGTCACCGGTTCGCCGTACGCCGTCGCGCCGGGTCGGGTCACCAAGGATGACGGCACGGCGTACCGCGTCTACACGCCCTTCTATCGGGCCTGGCGCAGGCATGGTTGGCGTGCGCCGGCCGCGGATCCCGACGTCACCTGGGTGATGGCCGAGGAGTGCGATGGCATCCCCAGCGCACCCGACCTGCCCTTCGATCTCCCGGCGGCCGGGGAGGAGGCCGCACTCGAACGCTGGGCGGCGTTCCGGGACCAGCGCCTCCAGGAGTACGCCGATCATCGCAATCTGCCCGCCATCGACGGAACCTCGGCGATGGGTCATCACCTCAAATGGGGTGAGATCCACCCGCGCACGATGCTCGCCGATCTTGGCGACAGCGAAGCCGAGGACGTCTTCCGCAAGGAGATCGCCTGGCGCGAGTTCTATGCCGATGTCCTGCACCAGCGCCCAACGAGCGCTCGACAGTCACTCGATGCTCGCTTCGACGACGCGTTCGCGTGGGACAGCGGCGACCGCGCCGATGAACTGTTCGAGGCCTGGGCGGCCGGACAGACCGGCTATCCCTTCGTTGACGCGGGAATGCGCCAACTCCTCACCGAGGGTTGGATGCACAACCGCGTGCGCATGGTGGTCGCGTCCTTCCTCGTGAAGGATCTGCACCTGCCCTGGCAGCGTGGGGCTGCGCACTTCATGCGCTGGCTACGCGATGCCGACCTGGCGAGCAACTCCCATGGATGGCAGTGGACGGCGGGCTGCGGCACCGACGCTTCGCCATACCACCGCGTCTTCAACCCCGTCGGTCAAGGTGAACGTTTCGACCCCGACGGGGACTACGTCCGACGCTATGTGCCGGAGCTGGCCCATCTGCCCGGCAAGGCCGTTCATCAGCCATGGGAGGTCCTCGGTGGCTACGACGGGGGCTACCCCGAGCGTGTCGTCGACCACGCGGCAGAGCGGCTCGACGCCCTCGATCGTTTCGCCCGCATGAAAGAAGTGGGCACCGCGACCTGACACACTGGACTGTCATGACGACTGTCGCTGTGCTCTCCCTCAAGGGCGGGGTGGGCAAGACCACCTGTGTCCTCGGGCTGGCCGGTGCCGCCTGGGCCCGCGACATGTCCGTGCTGGTCATTGACGCCGATCCGCAGGCCAATGCGACGGCGGCCCTGGACCTCCCGCCCCACCTGTTCAGCCTCGGCGACGTCCTCGCGGACGGTCGGCCTGGGATCGCCAAGGATGCCGTGGTTCCCTCCGGTTGGGGTCCCCGACTCCACGCCGTCCCGAGCGAAGAAGCGCTGGCCCATCGCAACCGGCCCGAGGGGCCCGACTCCGCCACCCGACTGCGCGTCAGCCTGACCGGAGTGGCCGACCACTACGACCTCGTCCTCATCGACTGCCCCCCGTCCCTGGACGAACTCACCCGCAACGCACTCGCAGCCGCCGACGGTGCACTCGTCGTGACCGAGCCGGGCTTCTTCGCCCTTCAGGGGGCCACCCGTGCGCTGGCCGCCATCGATGCGGCCCGTGACACGCTCAACCTGCGCCTGCGTCCGGTCGGGATCTGTGTCAACCGGCTGCGGACGCAGTTGACCGAGCATCGCTATCGACTCGAGGAACTGCATATGGCGTTCCCCGACCTGATCATCGATCCCCCCATTCCGGAGCGCTCGGCGGTGCAGCAGGCGCAAGGTGCGAGTGTGCCGATTCAAGCCTGGCCCTCTCCCGGTGCTCGCGAAGCCGTGGAGGCTTTCGATGACGTCCTCGATCGAGTACTTCACTAACCGGAAGTGACCTGAAGGAGTCCCATGTCGAAGCCGGAACCGCGCCCCGCGCTCACCAAGGCCCCCGACGCCAGCCTGCATCCGGTCAGTGGTCGTCCGGAACGGCGTACCGGTCATGACGGCATCACCACCAAAGGCACCGCCGCCGATGCAATCACCGGCGCGGTGAAGGACAAGTACGTCGACCTCGGCGTGCGCGTGCCGAAGTCGGTGCGCAAGAGACTGCGGCAGCAGGCCAAGGCCCGGGGCATCACCCCGGATGAGTTGGCGACCACCCTGCTCGCTGCCGCTCTCCCCCGCTAGGAAGTCCTTCGGGTCTAGGGCACGGGGTCGCGGGCGTCGTACTTGAGGAATCGTGGCGCCCACGCCACCAAGCCCACGGCGGCCACGATGCACAGCAGTCCACCGGATGCCGCCGAGATCGTCTCCCCAAACAGCGCCGCCACCGCGCCGGACTCCACATCGCCAAGACGCGGGCCGCCCACGACGACCACGGTGTGAATTCCCTGGAGCCGGCCGCGGTAGTCATCCGGGGTCGCCGCCTGCAAGATCGTCGCCCGGAAGATCGCGCTCACACTGTCCGCGCCACCGGCAATCGCCAACAGCACGAGTGCGGCCGGCAACCAATGCCACACGCCGAAGACCGCGATGGCCGAGCCCCACACCAGGATCGAGATGAAGACCGCCAGGCCCTGCCGTCGTACGCCGCCCAACGGGCCGGACAGGCTGCTCGCGATGAGCGATCCCACGGCCGGAGCAGCGGAGAGAAGGCCCACCACGAGCGCGACATCTGCCACCGATCCGCCGAACCACATGGTGGCGATCGCGGGGAAGAGCGCGCGCGGCATCCCGAAGACCATCGCCGCCATGTCGAGGTAGAAGGACATCTGCAGGTTGCGCTTGCCGCGCAGGAAGCGCAGGCCCTGCAGGACGCTCGCCCAGCCGCGCGGGGCGTCCTGGGCCACTCCCTCCGGAGGGAGTGAGGGCAGCCGCCACATCGCCCATACGGCCACGGCGAAAAGCACGAGGTCGATGAGATAGACCACGGTCGTGGTGCCGGCGGCGGCGACGACGAGGCCCGCGAGCACCGGCCCCAGGGTGAAGGCGATCCCCCAGGTGAGGGTGTTCAGCGCATTCGCGGCAGGCAACAGACCGATCGGGACGAGCCGGGGAACAATCGAGTTGCGCGCGGGATTGCTGAAGGCGAAGAAGCCGGACTGCACGGCGATGATGCCGTAGAGCAGCGCAACCGATCCCACACCGGCCAACGCCTGAGCCGCCAAAGCCACCGTGCAGCCCCACAGGCCCATCGTCGCGAAGAGTGCGACCCGGCGTCGATCGACACGATCCAACAGCGCGCCGCCGTATAGTCCGAGAACGACAAGGGGAACGAACTGGAAGAGTCCGACGAGACCAACCGAGAAGGACGATCCGGTGATGTCGTAGACCTGGAGCGCGACCGCGACGCCGGTCATTTGCTGACCGACGGTCCCCACACTGTGCCCGATCCACAGCCGCCGGAAGGGCGCGCTCTCGCGCAGGGGCGTGAGGTCAGCGAAGAGCCTGCCCACCTTAGGGCGACAGCCGTTCGACGAGCCAGCCGTCCGCGTCATCCATCGCGGCGTCTGGGTCGACGCGCCGGAAGCGGAGTCGATCGTGCAGGCGCGAGTCGCGGCCCTGCCAGAACTCCATCGACTCCGGCACCACGATCCAGCCGCCCCAGAAGTCCGGCAGAGGCACCTCCTCGGGGAAGCGCTCGGCAATTTCCGCGTAGCGATCGTCCAGCGATTGACGACCCTCCAGCACCTGCGACTGGAAACTCGCCCACGCTCCCCAGCGCGAACCGATTGGACGCGACGCGAAGTATTCGGCGGCCTCCTCTCGCGGCACGGGGATGACGGATCCGCTGACGACGACCTGACGATGCAGGGCGATCCAGGGGAACACGCAGGAGGCGCGACCGGTTTCGGCGAGTTCGCGTCCCTTGCGCGAATCCAGGTTTGTATAGAAGGCCAGCCCGCGCGCATCAATATCTTTGAGCAGGACCGTACGAGCACTGGGTACGCCGTCCCGCGACACGGTGCCGAGCACCATGGCGTTGGGCTCGGGGAGCTCGGCCCGCACGGCATCGGCAAGCCAGCGTCGGAACTGCGCCAGCGGTGTCGCCGCGAGGTCGTCCTCGGTCAGTGTGCCGGCCACCGGGGAGGCTTCGAGGCCATAGGCAACCCGCATTCCCCTCAGATCATGGGCGTCGTCCACGAACCGCATCCCATCACGACCGACTTTCAGGGTTGAATGGGGGGATGAGCGACTTCGTGCCCGGCCTCGAAGGCGTCATCGCCTTCGAAACCCAGATTGCCGAACCCGACCGCGCGGGTGGATCCCTGCGGTATCGCGGGGTCGACATCGAGGACCTCGTGGGCCGGGTGAGTTTCGGCAATGTCTGGGGCCTCCTCGTCGACAACGAATTCAACCCCGGACTCCCGCCCGCCGAGCCGTATCCGATTCCCGTGCACTCCGGGGACGTTCGCGTCGACGTGCAGGCGGCCCTCGCCATGCTGGCGCCGTCCTGGGGCTTGAAGCCGCTCCTCGATATCGACGACGACACTGCTCGCACCAACCTCGCCGACGTCTCCGTGACGGCGATGTCCTTCGTCGCGCAAGCGGCCCGCGGCCTCGGACTGCCCATGGTCCCGCAGTCGCGTATCGATGAGGCCGCGACCATCGTCGAGCGCTTCATGGTCCGCTGGCGCGGCGAGCCCGACCCACGTCACGTGCAGGCTGTCGATGCCTACTTCGTCTCCGCCGCCGAGCACGGCATGAACGCCTCGACCTTCACGGCGCGCGTCATCTCCTCCACCGGGGCCGACGTCGCCGCGTCCATCTCCGGTGCGATCGGTGCGATGAGCGGACCGCTGCACGGCGGGGCACCCTCGCGCGTGCTCGGCATGATCGAACAGGTCGAAAGCACCGGCGACGCTGAGGGTTATGTCCGCTCCGTGCTCGACCGCGGACAACGGCTCATGGGCTTCGGGCACCGCGTCTATCGCGCCGAGGATCCCCGCGCCCGCGTGCTCCGTCGCACCGCTCAGGAGTTGGGCGCCCCGCGCTATGACGCGGCGGTCGCCCTCGAACAGGCCGCCCTCGCCGAACTCCGAGCCCGTCGACCGGACCGGATCCTGGAGACCAACGTCGAGTTCTGGGCGGCCATCATCTTGGACTTCGCCGAGGTCCCCGCGCAGATGTTTACCTCGATGTTCACCTGTGCCCGGCTCGCCGGCTGGAGCGCCCACATCCTGGAGCAGAAGCGCACCGGACGCCTCGTACGGCCGTCCGCCCGCTACGTCGGTCCGCCGCCGCGCGTCCCCGAGGCGGTGCCCGGGTGGGACCCGGTGATGGTCGCCCCCTCGGGCTATGTCCCGGACGGACGCGAATCCCGGCGTCCCCCCGTACGCCGTTAGCGGGCAGGCACGTAGCCTGTCCCGGTGAGCGACTTTCTCTCCATCCCCGCCGAACTCCTGCCCGTTGACGGCCGATTCGGCGCTGGTCCGTCGAAGGTGCGCCGTGAGCAGGTGAGCGGCCTGCTCGATGTGGCAGGCACCTACCTCGGCACCTCGCATCGGCAGAAGACCGTGAAGTCGCAGGTGGGTCGGCTGCGCGCCGGTCTCGCAGATCTGTTTTCGCTGCCCGAGGGCTACGAGGTCATCCTCGGCAACGGCGGTTCCACGGCGTTCTGGGATGTCGCGACCTTCGGTCTGATTCGCGATCGAGCGCAGTTCCTGTCCTTCGGTGAATTCGGTGCGAAGTTTGCCAAGGCGGCCAAGACCGCCCCGCACCTCGGTGACCCGACCATCATTACGGCAGAGCCCGGAGACGCGCCCACCTTCAGCGCCGAGTCCGGCATCGACGCCTACTGCACCCCCCACAACGAAACCTCGACCGGTGTCGCGATCGCCCCCGCGCGCGTGGCCGGTGCCGACGCTGGGGCTCTGATCCTCACCGACGCCACGTCCGGCGCGGGAGGCCTACCGCTCGACCCGACCCAGACCGACGTGTACTACTTCGCCCCGCAAAAGAGTTTCGGATCCGATGGCGGCATCTGGTTCGCACTCATGTCGCCCGCGGCGCTCGCTCGAGTCGAGGAGATCGCGGCCACCGGGCGCTGGACGCCGGCGTTCTTGGACCTCAAAACCGCTGTAGACAACTCCCGGCTCGACCAGACCTACAACACCCCGGCGCTCGCCACCATCTATCTCATGGCCGAGCAGGTGGATTGGTTCAATGGCAACGGCGGCCTCGATTGGTGCACCGCTCGGACCGCCGAATCCTCCGGTGTTCTCTACGACTGGGCGGAGAAGTCCGGCTTTGCCACGCCCTTCGTCGCGGATCCGGCGAAGCGATCGGCTGTGGTCGCCACCATCGACTTCGATGACAGCATCGACGCTACAGCGGTCACCAAGGCGCTGCGCGCCAACGGAATCGTCGACACCGAGCCCTACCGCAAATTGGGCCGCAATCAGATTCGTGTCGCGGTCTTCCCTGCCGTGGAGCCCGACGATGTCCGTCAGTTGACTCGCTGCATCGACTACGTCGTCGACGCCTTGTGACCGGAGCCGTCCACCCCCGGACGCGCCCGATCCGAGACCGGGAAACGGTCTTTGCCTACGCCTCCCTCGGACTTCTCGGCTGGTTCGTGTACGGCTTCGGTGCCTCCCTCACCCTGCTCCGCGATGACCAAGGGCTCACCCGGGTTACCGCCTCCGTCCTGAGCGCCGCGCTCGCGATCGGCGGTATTACCGGCAGCCTGGGCGCAGCCCGATTCGTGGAGCGGTGGGGCCGTGGAGCGCTGCTCCGCACGGGGGCCCTGCTCGTCGCCGCGGGAACGACGATCTATATCTCCGGCGGCCCCCTGTGGTGGACAGCCCTCGGACCCTTTCTTGGGTCCCTGGGCGCCGGCATCAGCGCGGTGGGTGCGAGCGCCTTCCTCGAAGCACGGCAGGGCGCGGCCGCCGATGCCGCGATCACCGAGGGGAACGTGGTCGCCAGCGTCACGTCCCTCCTGGCGACGTTTGCCGTGGGCGTGGCAGCCACGACAGTGCTGGGCTGGCGGGCCGGTATGGCGCTATTGGTGGTCATGGCCATCGCACTTGAGGTAGCGCGGGGGCGTCGCTTGGCAGCCTTCGATGTCGGCACACAGGCCGAGCGCATCGCGCCAAGGTCTCGGCTGCCCTCCCTCATGTGGTGGGCGATCCTCACACTCATCCTGCTCACGAGCGTGGAACTCACGCTGCTGCAGTGGGGAGCCGACCTCCTGCGCGAGCGCGGCGGGCTGGGCGCCGCAGCCGCCTCCGCATCCATCTCGGCCATCGTTACCGGCATGATCCTGGGTCGGCTCGTGGGCTCTCGTATCGTCGAACGCATCTCCGGCGAACGCGTCTTCGCCGGCGCGATCATCCTGGCTGCCGTGGGATTCCTGTTCACGCTCCTCGTGGCCGGACCCCTCTTGATGATCTTGGGCTTCCTCATCACCGGATCGGGTATCGGCATGCACTTCCCGCTCGGGATTTCCCGGGCCATGCGTGCCTCGGCCGGTCAGCCGGATCGAGCAGCGGGGCTCACCAGCGCGGGGATCGGAATCGTGAGCGGCATCGCACCCTTCTTCCTCGCGGCACTGGCCGATGCGTGGGGTATCCGGACGGCGTTCGCCGTGATGCTCGCGTGCTTCGTCGTCAGCTTCATCCTGCTCCTCGCCAAGCCTGTTCCGGAGGAGCAGGTCAGCGGGCCTAGCGCGACACGATCGCCGCAATGATCACGCCCACGACCAGGGCTGCGAGTACGCCGATCGTCACGTAGCGACGCACCCGATGATCCACGCCCACAGACTAGGCGAAGCGATACCGTGAGCCTGTGGACGGGACCCCGCGCGACGATCTGACCCAGACGCAGATCATGGCCAACCCCGCGCTGCGCACCCGCGACGACAGCGGCATCGCTGCTCTCGCGCTCGGCACTGTGCTCTGGGCGATCGCCCTGGCCGTCGTCCTGCTCATGGGCTACACCGGACAGGTGGTCATGGTGTGCGCGCTCGGAACAGCTCTGGGTGTGCCCGGCATGGTCCTGGCGTCAGCTCGGCGGGCTCGGTCGCGGCACGCCCCACGGGCTCCCGCCTCAGGAGTGGCCGAGATCTAGCACGTCGAAGCCGACAAAGTCGGTGACCGGCTCCGGTGTGGGTTCGCGCTCAGCCACGGCAATCTGTGAGTGAGCTCCGCAACCGAATGCCAGGGACACGACCGCACCGTCGGCCGGCGACATCACCTGGGCGCACACACCGAACGCCTGCCCCAACGGACCACCAATCGGCAGCAGAAAACCGCAGGTGGAGCAGGTCAGCGTGACCGACCGGGCCATGGCTGATCCGGGACCGCGCTCGCTGTCCTGCCAACGATGTGCGGCCTCGTCTCGACCGCGCTCGGAGAGCACACGTTCACGACCGAGGCCGATTTCCCAGGTGGACGGATGCACCGGAGCGCGATCGGCGAGGCCATCAAGGTCGTCCACGCCTGTGAAGCCGGCGACCAGTCGCGGATCGTCCGCCGGCGTCTCCCAGATGACACCGACGCTGAGATCGCCCGGCTGCACCCGTTCCGACCACGGCACCCACGCAGGGGCGACCAGGGCCTCCGGGCCAGGAAGGAGGACCACCTCGTCGACGGTGGCGACCCGGGCGCGCGCGGCACGGGCCACGGTGACCGACCAGCGCCATCCGACATACCCGGGATCCGCGCAGGCAAAGTAGTGCGTCGCCACGCGGTCGTCCTCAGGGAGCACCTCGAGGTGATCACCGACGGAGTTCGCCGTCGCCACCTCCTGCGCCGCAGCGCGAGCAAGGTCCACGGCCTTGGCGAGGACGCTGTCGACGCTCATCAGCTGACCCCGCGACCTGGCACCAGGGCGAAGACCCACAGGCCGACGGTATCGGCGCCGTCGGCCGCGACCACCTGAAGCGGCACCCCACTCGCAGGAACCTCCTGGAGGTCGGGGTAGGTGAATCGGTAGTAGGTCGTCGTGAGCGGCTGCTCGGTCAACTTCTGCGTGCCGATGACCGGGTACCAGCCGGTGTCCGCGACAACGGGGTCGACGCTGATTCCGATCGTGGTCCCCGGGATCACCGGTATCCGTGCGGCCTGTCCGCCATCGACCGCGTTCGTCACGAGGTCCTGCGCGCAGTTCTCGGCCGAGAGGGCAGATCCGTCAAAGGACCAGCACAGCGCCTCGCGGTAGGCGGTCGTCGTACCCGATGTCACCGAAATACCCGGCGCCGGCTTCTCGCACGCGACAAGGCCGAGGGCGGCGACGGCAAGGATGGGCATGGCGGCGAGAGTTCGGATTCGCACGGGCACCTCACACGTCGAAGTCATCGGCGACGGCGCGCATGACCGCGGCCATCTTGCGGCAATGCTCATCGCTCGGGTAGCGACCACGGCGCAGTTGGTTCGACGCACCGTCCATCAACTTGATGAGGTCCTCCAAGATGACCGCCATGTCTTCGGCGGGCTTGCGTCCCGCTTTGACCACGGACACCGGCTGATCAAGGACCGTCACGCTGAGTGCCTGCTTGCCGCGCTTGCCATCGACAACTCCGAAATCAACGCGGGCTCCCTGCTTGAGCGAGGTCACTCCCGCGGGCAGCGCAGAGGCGTGGACGAAGACATCTTCACCGTCGTCCGAGGCGAGGAAGCCGAAGCCCTTGTCCACGTCGTACCACCTGACCTTGCCGGTCGGCATGGCATCTCCTTTGTCCGTCTGCGCTAGCCCCCCAAGGCTAGTCGCCGGGCTACGGCTTGGCCCCCCTAGGGTGGCTGCATGAGTTTGGAGTCCGCCCCCGGTGACCGGCTCCTGCGCATCGGCGCCGTGGTGATGATCGTGGGCCTGGCCTGCACCCTCGTGGCCCTGCTGCCCCTGGTCTTCCCCTCGCTGGAGTTGCCGTCGCTGTGGTGGTTCCTCTCCATGCTCACCGGGGTAGGGCTGGCCCTGGTGTTGCTCGGCCTGGTGGTGTCGGCGCGTAGTCGCCGCCGCCACGACACCCGCTAGCGCGCAGCGGCGAGCCAGGCCGGCAGTTCGGTGAGGTCAGCGAGCACCACATCGGGACCGGCTTCGAACAGTTCTGCGGCGCCCGTCGGACCTGTTGCGACCGCGACCGCGTGTACCTGTGCGGCCCTCGCGGCCCGAACATCCCCGGGGTGATCTCCGACGTAGGCCCAGGCACCATGCTCACGCAGAGCACTGGCCTTGCCCTCGGCGAAGAGGTCACCGACCACCTCATCGGCATCAAGTCCTGCCGCATTCAGCGCGAGTTCGGCGACCGCGCCGTACTTCGCCGTCACTACGAGAACGCGATCGCCCGCCGCGCGCACCGCGTCGATCGCGGCGGCGGCCCCGGGCATCGGGACGGTCAGGGGGATTCCGTTGACGCGGTAGTGCGCGCGGTAGGCCGCGAGCAGCACGTCGTACGGCTCGTCGGGCAGCCAGCGAGGGAAGACGTGGTCGAGGGGCAACCCGATCGTCGAGCGGATCTCGTCCCCGTCGGCATGGACGCCGTACTCCCCCACCACGTACTGCACGGAGGCAACGATGCCGTCGGCGGAGTCAACGAGGGTCATGTCGAGGTCGAAGCCGACGAATCCCACCCCCTGAGCCTAGGGGTAACGTCATCGGGTGACTCCGCGCAGCCTGGCCGACGATCTGCGGCGACGTCCCGAAGACGACCTCGCCCGTCTGCTCACGCTGCGCCCGGACCTGCTGCACCCCGTGCCGCCCGACATCACCGCCCTGGCGGCACGGGCAGCGAGTTCGACATCGGTCGCCCGTGCACTCGACCGGCTCGATGCTCCGACGCTGGCCGCCGCCCATGCCCTCTCCCGGATCGAGGAGCCGGCCACGGGGGACTACGTCAGGTCGGTGATCGCCGACGCCGTTCCGGGGCAGGCTGCCGACGCATGTGATCACCTGCGCGACCTCGCGCTGCTGTGGGGCGACGATGAGGCCCTGCGCCTGGTGCGCACGGTGCGCGAAGCCTTGCAGAGCGAGCCGCGCTACGCCCTTGAATGGCCGCCGACACCCTTGGCCACCGTCGAGCATGATCCGGTGCGGGTGGAACGCACGGCGGGTCAGCACGCGCTCGCCACCGTGATGGGCATTACCGCGATCGCCGAGGCCTGGTCAGGCGACGACGCCCCCGCAGTGCTACGCAAAGGCGGCCTCGGTGTGCGAGACCTCGCCGCGACCGCGCGCTTGCTGGACCTTGATAGTCATCGGACCGCCCTCCTACTCGAGATCGCCTACACCGCGGGGCTGATCGGCCGCGATGGTGATCTCGATGAGCGATGGCGTCCTACGACGACGTACGACGCCTGGCATGACGCCTCGCTCCCCGAGCAGTGGATCACGGTGGCACGCACCTACCTCACGATGGCGAAGTCACCCGATCGAGTTGACGACGGCAGCAATGCCCTCTCCGAGGACATGGGTGGGCGTGGTCTGCCGTTGTTGCGCGAGCAGGTGCTCAGCGTCCTGCACGAACTCGGGCCCGGGGTTGCCCCGGCTCACGTGGAGGAAGTCGTGCGCGGGGTCGACCTCATGGCCCCGCGTCATGCGGGAGCCGTGCGCGCGACACGGGTCGCGGCAATCAGTGCGGAGTTGGAAACCCTGGGATTCACCGGCGCCCACGCCCTCGCCGCCCTGGGCGCCGCCGTCGCTGGACTCCTGGATTCCGATCCGCTGACGACGGCGGCCCAGGCACTTCCCGCGCCCCTCGATCACATCCTCGTCCAGGCGGACCTCACCGCCGTCGCGCCCGGCCCGCTGATTCCTGACGTGGCTCGGGAGTTGCGCCTTATGGCGGAGGTAGAGAGCACCGGCGGGGCCACGGTCTACCGCTTCACCAATGCCTCAATCCGGCGCGCAATCGACGCGGGTCGCGATGCGACCACCCTGCTGGAGTTCCTCGCGGGGGTATCGCGGACACCGCTCCCGCAGCCATTGACCTACCTCATTGAAGACGCGGCCCGTGCGCACGGCGTGGTGCGTATTGGGCTCGCGACGGCGTACCTGCGATGCGACGACCCCGCAATCCTCGCCACCATCACGGCACATCCGCGCGCGGCCGAGTTGGGATTCACGGCGATCGCGTCGACCGTGCTCGCCATCCGCGGTCGGATCGAGGATGCCGTCGCCCTCGTGCGCGAGCTGGGACTGCACCCGGTCGCCGAGGATCATGACGGCCACACCGTGCTTCCTCGCCCTGGCGGCCGACGCGCGCCAACGCCGCCACCTCCCGCGACGGTCACGCGGCGCGATGCGACACCGGCCCTGATCCGCGCCGCCATCGCGACGCTCCTGGACGCCAGCGGCGAGGTATCGAGTGAGCGCGTCGGACTCGATCCCATGGCCGCGGCCGACACGGTGGCGGTCCTGCGACAGGCCATCGGGGAGGCCTTGCCGGTGTGGGTGTCCCAGGGGGATGAGGAATACCTTGTCGAGCCGCTGCGCATGTCGGGAGGCACGTTGACCGCGATTGATCGGGTGACCGGGCAGATTCGCAGCGTCGCGGTCGCCCGCCTCGGCGCCGCCCGCCTCGCCGACTAGACCCCCCTCCCGCGAGTGGGGGTTAGCGGCCGTCGAGGACGGTCGACCAGGTCCCGAACTCGTCCAGGAGCGCCGGGATCGGGTCGACCCCGATTCCCGGACCGGTCGGCACCCGCAGTCGACCATCCTGCAGCACGAACGGCTCCGTGATGTCGGTGGCGAAGTACCGGCTTGACGCGCTGGTGTCACCCGGCAGTGTGAATCCGGGCAGGGCCGCGAGCGCCACATTCGCCGCACGTCCGATGCCGGTCTCGAGCATGCCGCCGCACCACACGGGGACACCACGGTCGAGACACAGGTCGTGAATGGCCTTCGCTTCGAGATAGCCGCCGACCCGACCCGGCTTGATATTGATCACGCTCGTGGCACCGAACGCGATCGCCGTGTCAGCAACCGCCGTGGAGATGATCGACTCGTCGAGGCAGACCGGTGTGCTGATCTGCTCGGCCAACAGCGCATGGCCGCGCAGGTCATCCTCCGGGAGCGGCTGCTCGACGAGCAGCAGATCGGCATCGTCCATGGTGCCGAGGAGAGCCGCGTCGTTGCGCGTGTAGGCCTGATTCGCATCGGTCTGCAGCGGCATATCCGGCCACGCCTCACGCACCGCACGTACGGGCTCCAGATCCCAACCCGGCTCGATCTTGAGCTTGATGCGCCGATAGCCAGCATCGACGTAGGACGCGACCTCTGTCAGCAGCGCGTCAATGCTCGACGGGATACCGACAGAGACGCCACAGTCGACGTCATCGCGAACCGCACCGAGATAGTCCGCCAGCGACTGCCCCTGCTCGCGCAACCATGCATCGAGGATGGCTGTCTCGAGGGCTGACTTCGCCATCGGATGACCCATGAGCCGCGCAAATTGATCGTGCGCCCGCTGCGGATCGAGGGTGCGGTCGGCGAGCACTCGCGGGACGAGGTGTTCGATGAGTACGTCGACCGCGCCGTCGACGTACTCCGCCGAATATCCCGGCCACTCCATGGCTGCGCACTCGCCCCAGCCACTCACGCCGCCCTCGGTGACGACCTCGACAATGAGCACATCGCGGGCGGTCTGCGTGCCAAACGAGGTCCGGAAGGGCCGCACCAGCGGCATATCGATCCGACGTAGTCGGATGAGATCGATGCGGCTCACACCTGCGTCCCTTCGGTCGGTTCGAGTACGTAGGCCCCTTCGGTCGTGACCATCGACACGCGCAGGCCTACGTCGTACGCCGCCTGCAACGCAGCGCGGACGGCAAACCTCCACCGCAGCGCGCGCTCCGGATCTGCCTGACGTATCGCTACCACGTCCGACGGCAGATGCACGAGCACCGACTCCACCGCAGTCGGTGCCGCGCGTGTGACCGGTTCGCCGTCGACGTCGACCAAAAACGCGCGCGCGATATCCGCCATCGCCGCCGAACTCGGAGCACGCAACTCCCCGGCAGCGGCCAACGATGCCCGAGATGAGTCGAGATCCCACCAGGCCACCAGGCGGTCCGATCGATCACCCGCATTCACCGCGTCGGTCATGACGCCGTAGAAGTCTTCGTGATACTCGCGAACTTGTACGCCGAGACGCACTACGTTGAAGAAGGCATTGCGTCGAACGAGTGGATCGAAGGTCCAGGCGACGACCGGAATCCCTTCGGCCATCGACCAGGCGCGCTGGTGCAACTTGAGGGCAGTGCCGATGTGCCGATCCCGGGAGTTCTCCCACACTCCGGCCATGTGACTGTGCAGGAAGACCCCACCCGACACCTCCTCGGATCGCCCCACCAGCCCGAGAGCCGCACCGAGGGGTCGGCCTGACTCACGATCGCGCGCGATCGAGCAGTAGGACCCCGAGTGCACCAGGGCACGCAGCAGGTTGGGTGTGACCTGGGTGCTTTCCCCCGGCCACACATGGTCCAGCACCTCGCGAACATGGGTCTGGTCCGCGGCGCTCTCGGCCACATCGATGACGACGGCGGAGGCCTCCTGCGCTGTCCGGGCAGCCGCCCAGGCACGCCGAATCGATTCGGGGGCAAAGGCCATGGAGCGACGCTAGCCGATGCAGCCGAATCGGCCGTCATGCGGCACGATGGTCCGATGCGCACCGTCGACCCTGTGGACCTCCTCGCCCAAGCTCGGGCGCGGCAGGACGACCTCGTGACAGCCGTGGCCGAACTCGTGCAGTTGGAGTCCCCCAGTGCCGATCTGGACTCCTGCCGCCGCTGCGTCGACCTCGCCGCCGTCCTTGTCGAGCGCTGGCTTGGCTCATCGCCACGCGTTCACGACGTGGGGGGACGCCCGGTGCTGCAGTGGGGGCCGGAGCGTCCGCGGGTGCTCCTCCTCGGACACCTCGACACCGTGTGGCCCATCGGGACGTTGGAGCGATTGCCCTGGCGGGTGGATGGCGACGCGATGCGTGGACCCGGAGTCTTCGATATGAAGGTGGGAGTGGTGCAGGCCATTGCCGCTGCTGCACTCCTCGGGGCAGCCCCTGACGACGGGATCGGCCTGCTGCTCACCACCGATGAGGAAATCGGATCGGGTACGTCGCGCGACCTGATCGAGAAGGTCGCCGCCGACGCCGACGCGGTCTTCGTCCTCGAAGCCTCCATCGACGGCGACCTCAAACTGGCCCGCAAGGGCACGTCCTGGTACATCGTGGAGATCGTCGGGCGTGCGGCGCACGCGGGACTCGATCCCGAACGAGGGATCAACGCCCTTGTCGAAGCCGCCGATCTCGTCCGGCACTGCACTACGTGGGCGGACCCCGAGCACGGCACGACGGTCACTCCGACGACCGCCAAGGCCGGTGTCACCGACAACACCGTTCCCGACCGCGCCGTCATCGGGATCGACGTGCGAGCCTGGACCGCGGACGAGCAACGCCGCATCGATGACTTGATGCGTGGCTGGCAGCCGAGCCACCCTGAGGCGGCGGTGGCCATCATCGGTGGCGGGATCAATCGTCCGGCAATGGAAGAGTCCGCCGGCCGCGACCTTGCTGCCCTCGCCGTCGGCCTGTCCGCCGCGATGGGGCTGACCGGTCTTGGCGCGCGCGCCGTCGGTGGCGCGAGCGACGGCAACTTCACCGCGGCCATCGGCACTCCCACCCTCGATGGGCTCGGCGCCGTCGGTGATGGCGCTCATGCCGATCATGAATGGGCCAGTGTGTCGGCCCTGCCCGAACGCACTGCCCTGCTCGCCGCCCTGTGTCAGGCCGTACTCGACCAGGGAACGCCATGACCGACGGTCCACTCATCGTCCAAAGCGACAAGACGCTGCTGCTTGAGGTCGACCATGCATCGTCGGCCGACTGTCGACGCGCGATTGCGCCTTTCGCCGAACTCGAACGGGCCCCTGAGCATGTGCACACCTATCGCATCACTCCCCTTGCCCTGTGGAATGCGCGCGCGGCTGGACACGATGCCGAGCAGGTCGTCGACATCCTGCTTACCTACTCCCGGTACGCCGTGCCGCACTCGCTCCTTGTCGATATCGCCGAGACGATGGACCGATACGGCCGCCTGACCATCGCCAAGCACCCTGCACATGGCCTCGTACTCATCACCACCGATCGCCCGGTGCTCGAAGAAGTTCTGCGCAGCAAAAAGGTCGCACCCCTGGTCGGTGCACGCATCGACGATGACACCGTGATCGTCCATCCCAGCGAGCGTGGGCATCTCAAGCAGGTCCTTCTCACCCTGGGGTGGCCAGCGGAGGACCACGCGGGCTACGTCGACGGTGAAGCGCATCCGATGGCGCTGCGCGAGGACGGCTGGCACCTGCGTGACTACCAGCGTAATGCCGTCGAGAACTTCTGGGCCGGTGGCTCCGGTGTCGTCGTCCTACCCTGTGGCGCTGGCAAGACCATCGTCGGCGCGGCGGCGATGGCGCAGGCCCAGGCCACAACGTTGATCCTTGTCACGAACACGGTGTCGGCGCGCCAGTGGAAGTCCGAGCTACTCGCCCGCACCACCCTCACGGACGAGGAGATCGGCGAATACTCCGGCGCTCGCAAGGAGATTCGCCCCGTCACGATCGCGACGTACCAGGTGATGACCACCAAGCGGAAGGGTGTCTTCCCCCATCTCGAAGTGTTCGACACCCGCGACTGGGGCCTGGTCATCTATGACGAGGTGCACCTGCTCCCGGCGCCGATCTTCCGTTTCACCGCCGACATTCAGTCCCGGCGGCGACTGGGTCTCACCGCGACACTCATTCGTGAGGACGGTCGCGAGGGCGATGTCTTCACTCTCATCGGCCCCAAGCGTTTTGATGCGCCGTGGAAAGAGGTGGAGGCGCAGGGCTGGATCGCTCCCGCGGACTGCGTCGAGGTCCGCGTCTCCCTGCCCAACGACGAGCGCCTGGTCTATGCGACGGCCGAGCCCGACGACCGCTACCGACTGGCGTCGACGACTCCCGCCAAGCACGGCATCGTTGAGTCCATCGTCGCGAGTCACCCCGAGGAGCAGATTCTCGTCATCGGTCAGTACCTCGACCAACTTGCCGAGATCGCCGAGCACCTCGACGCACCGACGATCACGGGCGAGACCAGTGCCACCGAGCGGCAGCGTCTATTCGAGGCCTTCCGACAGGGGGAGGTGCGCATCCTCGTCGTGAGCAAGGTCGCCAACTTCTCCGTCGACCTCCCCGAGGCGTCGGTCGCGGTGCAGGTGAGCGGATCGTTTGGCTCCCGCCAGGAGGAGGCGCAACGCCTGGGTCGATTGCTACGCCCCAAGGCGGACGGCAAAACGGCTCGCTTTTACACCGTGGTGGCACGCGACACGGTGGACGCAGACTTCGCCCAGCGCCGCCAACGCTTCCTTGCCGAGCAGGGGTACGCCTACCGAATCATGGACGCCGAGGATCTCGACCGCGCCTAGCCCACCTCAGGCAGGGCTGAGACCGACCTTCCCGTCGATGGTGAAGGTGATCGAGTTGATCCCGGACAGTCCGGGGATCGGGATTTCGATGTCATCCATCGTCACGGTGCCGCCAAGGAGCAGGCTGCGCGGGGAGTCACCCGGCTGCGGGGTCGCGTCCACAGCCATCGGGACGTCGACCTGGCCGGCCTTGGCGTTGCCGGCAACCGCCCACGGCATCGACGCAGCCTCACCTTCAGCGTCGAAGATCAGCAGATCCCCGTCGAAGCGCTTGACTAGCGCACGCGCGGCACCCTGCATGAGGAAGTTCGACGCCTTCAACTTCGCCAGCGACATCTCGAGTCGGAGCGCCACCGTTGACTGAACAACGTGCAACCGTCCACCGGTGACCGGGGCCGTGACCTCGAGCGAAGAGATACCGATCTTCTCGGTCTGGAGAGTGATGCGTGGGCCAGACTCAAGCGTCCAGGTCCCGGTCGGATGCGTCATGGCGGATAGCCTGCCATGGGGAGTGGGGAACCGGTGGTCTAGCCACGAAGTCGCAGTCCTCCAGGGTCGTAGATGGGGGTGAGGCTCGCCCTCGCCCGATGGAAGGTCCCGCGCACGCGAACGCTCACATCCACATCGTCGGACCAGCCTGGCCCAATCACCCGCGCAAGCCCCACCGACCGCTCAAGGGTGTAGCCAAAAGTCCCGCTCGTGATGTGGCCAACCTGCTCGCCACCGACGTAGATCGACTCCTCCCCCCACAACCGCACGTCCGGATCCTCCAGGCAAACGTGCAGAACGCGGCTGGCTGATCGCTCGGCTTCAAGATCTGCCAAGGCCCGTCGTCCAGTGAAGTCAGCAGCCTTGTCCAGGGCCACGGCAAAGCCCAATCCCGAGGCCAACGGATTGTCGACTGGTCCGATGTCGTGGCCGAGGTGCCGGTAGCCCTTCTCGAGCCGAAGCGAGTCCAACGCGAAGTAGCCCACCGTAGCCAGGTCCAGATCATCACCAGCATCGACGAGGGCATCGAACACGTTCATCGCGGTGTCGGTCTCGCAGTAGAGCTCATAGCCGAGTTCACCGGTGAAACTCACGCGCAATGCGTAGGCGAAGACGTCCGCGATCTCTACGCGCCGACCGCCAAAATAGCGGTGAGCTGAATCTGACCAGTCTTCGGGAGACACGCGGCTGAGCAAGTCGCGACTGTGCGGACCAAAGACGCCCAACACCGCGCTGGCCGAGGTGACATCGGTGACGACTGCGCCGTGAACTCGCGCATGACGGGACAGGTAGCCGAGCATGCGAGCACGACTTGACGTGGGAGTCACGACAAGGAACCGGTCGTCGGCCAGGCGGGTCACAGTACCGTCGGACTCAATTCCCCCCGCTCTATTGAGGAACAGGGTGTACGTCGCGCGATCGATGGGGATACCCACATCGGCAGTCGTCGCATGTTGAAGGCATTCCAGCGCCCCTGGGCCGGCCACCTCAAACTTGGCGAAGCCGCTCAGATCAAGAAGTCCCACACGATCACGGACCGCCGAATGTTCGCGCCCGACCGCCTCATGCCAGCCGGGGCGACGGAAGTCATATGCCTGCTCGAGTTCCGGTGACCCGAACCACAAAGGGCGTTCAAGCCCGTTCAATTCACCCATCACGGCACCCCTTGCGCGGTGCCGCATCTGCAGTGGCGTGCCTCGGACGTCGCGGGCAGTGTGTGACTGGTAGCCCGGCCAGTGCATGGCATACAGGCGTCCCAGACTCTCGCGAGTTCGGCTGTGCAGGTATCGACGATTGGCCTGGTGCGGAGAGAAGCGAGCGATATCAACGGCGCTGGAGTCGAAACAGGGTGCACCGGACGCAATCCAGCGAGCCAGTTCGCGACCCACTCCCGGGGCGTAGATGATGCCCTGCGAGTTCATCCCGGCGGCAACGAAGAGCCGGTCAACGTGTGGAACCTCGCCCATGATCAAAGTGGTGTCCGGAGTGAAACTCTCCGGAGCATTAATGAACCGGTCGTAGCCTGCCGTCGCCAGCGCGGGGACGGCGCGCTCAGCCGCCTCCTTGATAGCACTGATATGCGCCCAATCGGGATCGAAGGTCGCATGTCCGCCCGGTGCGATCTTTGAGGTCGGTCTCGGGATCCCACGGGGTTCGAAGGCACCCAGCAAGAGTCGGTCGGATTCGGGACGGATGTAGTAGCTGTTATCCACGTCCCTGAGGACCGGTAGGCCGCTGACGCCCTCCAACAGGGGCATGGAGCGAACGTGCACATGCTCCGCCGCGAAAAGCGGTACGGCGACCCCAACGGTCGCGGCGAGGTCTCGGGTCCACAGACCGGCCGCGAGCACCACCGTCGACGCGGCAATCGGTCCACGGGTCGTGCGTACGCCGGTGATGCGACCGTCCTGCACCTGCAGTCCGGTTACGGCACAGTGTTCACGGACTGTCACCCCGAGGTCATGTGCCAATTTGGCCATACCCAGTGCGGCATAGCCAGGATTGACGTAGCCATCGCCGGGGAAGTACAGGCCGGCGACGATGTCCCGGCCCTCGAGCAATGGCCACAACTGTTGCGCCTCCGCCGGGTCGACCAGGTGTGCCTCAATGCCACAGTGGTCAGCAATATCACGCGCGTAGGCGAGTTCATCCGCGCGCGCCGAGCAGCGGGCAAGACTCAGAGATCCTGGTGCAGTGAAGGCCACATCCACACCGCTGAGTTGCCCCAACGTCGAGTAGAAACCACGGCCATAGGAGGCCAACCCGGTTAGCGTAATCGTCCCGCGAGCTCCGGCGATGAGACCGGCCGCATGCCAGGTGGTCCCGCTGGTGAAGGTGTTGCGCTCGCAGACGACGACATCAGTGATGCCCTCTAGCGCAAGGTGGTAGGCGATGCTGGCTCCGATGATGCCTCCGCCAACGATGACCACCTGCGCCTTGGAGTTCGGCTCAGCTTCGGCGTCTTCGGCGAAGCCTGCAACTGTGAGCGTGGTGTCCGCCAGCCGGTCCATCGGTCAACCCGCCCTCTGCGGCCGCTCACGCGCGTAGTGGAGCGGAAGGTCCGGATGCGGCCCGTCGATTTCACGGGCGAGTCGATGGCCATCAAAGACGGCCTCGGACACGATCGCGGGAAGGAGTGCGTCCCCGATCACGTGCACTCGAACGCCTCGCTCCCGGAGTTCACGAGCGAGTACATCGTCGGGTAGGCGGTGGGTCACGAGTACAAGCGTGCCGCCGGGAAGCTCCCAGTCCTCACCCAACAGGGTCTCTCCGCGTACACCGGTGTCGTCCACCGCGGTCACGGTGACCCCGGGGACGAGCTGAATACCCAACTGGTGAAGGTGGCGTCGGAGGAAGTCACCCTCCAAGGTCGCGTCGGACACCGGGGAGATGACGGGATGGTTGGTGACCAGGTGAACGTCGTAGCCCTCGAGCGCCAGCAACTCGGCCATTCCAGGTCCGACGTAGTAGCCCTCAGCGTCATAGACGACAACCGGGGCTCCCGCAATGGGTCGCTTCCCCGCCATGATGCTCTCCGGTGTCAGGGCTGCCGCAGCACCCTCGATGAGTTCGGTGGTGCCCGGCTGCGATCCGTCGGCCGCCCAGCGTGAACCCGTCGCGATGATGACAATGTCCGCGCCATAGTCGACGATGTCATCGGCTGTCATTCGATGTCCCGTGATGATCTCGACGGCCGGCTGCTGACGAAGCCCGATCGCGCGCCAATCAATGATGCGTCCCCAGTCGCCCAGGGTGGGCAACTGACGTGCCCAGCGCAGGTGTCCCCCGATCTCAGACTCGCTGTCCACAAGGTGGACGGCGTGTAGACCTCGGCGAGCGAGGGTGAGGGCGCATTCCATTCCTGCTGGGCCCGCACCCACCACAAGCGCTGCTCGGTCAGGATCATCCATGGGCGGATATTCCTCCGGATGCCAGCCACGGCGGTATTCCTCACCAGCGGTTGGGTTCTGCACGCAGCCCACATGAGCAAAAGTTTCCTCTTTGAGGATGCAGATATTCGAGCCAGTGCACTCGCGAATCTCGCCATACCGGCCCTCCGCGATCTTGCGCGGAAGGAAGGGATCGGCGATGGCGGGCCGCGCGGCGCCGATGAGATCAACGGTCCCCGACCGAATGAGCGAGGCCATGAGGTCGGGGCTGGTGTAGCGCCCCACGCCGACGATCGGCTTGCTCGTCGCCTCGCGCACACGCGTGACCCATGGCCGCTCATGCCCTTCCGGGTAGTAGCGCGACGTACCGGAATCCTCCGGCCAGGATCCGACATTCACATCGAAGAGATCCACGACCGGGTCCAGCATGCTCACCACCTCGAGCATCTCCTCAATGTGGATTCCCGGAATGGAGTCGCGTCCGTCGATGCACATGCGGGTCGCGATGGCACAGTCCGCTCCTACCGCCGCGCGAACCGCTTCGACTGTCTCGAGATGGAATCGGGCCCTGTTGGCCAGCGATCCGCCGTACCCATCTGTCCGATGATTGGTGGCTCGAGAGAGAAATTGGGTGAGCAGGTATCCGTGGGCCCCATAGACGTACACGATGTCGTAGCCAGCGTCCCGAGCCCGCATCGCAGCGGCTACGAAGTCCCTCTGCACTCGCGCGATGTCCTCAGCCGACATTTCGCGCGCGCCAGAACCCCAGGTCAACTCCACTCCCCGGGCACTCGGCGCAATGCGTGTAGCCCGGGAGGCACCATTGACGCTGTAGGCGCCACCGTGGAAGAGTTCGATGCCGACCAGCGCGCCATGTGCGTGAACTGCATCCGCGGTAAGGGCGAGATTGTCGCGATCCTGCTGATCCCAGATCTCAGCGGAGACTGCGGGCGTCTCCTCAGAATCGCGAGACACCGGCGCGTACTCCACACAGACACCGCCCCAGCCACCCTCGGCTTTGACGCCGCGGAAAGCCGCCTGGGTCCGTGGCTTGATGGCGCCAAACCCCGTGGCGTGTGGGACTTGGTAGAAGCGATTGGGGAGCGTCTTGGGTCCGATCGTCACCGGCTCAAACAGGACGGCGTGGCGGGGCTCCATCTCGGTTAGCGCACCCGCTTGCGTTCGGGGTCGTAGAAGGGGGGGAACTGCAGGGTCGCGGGGTACGCCTGTCCCTTGACGATGACCTCGAAGCCGCCGCTCGACAGCCAATCGGCGGTGACTCCCTCAGCATGGTCCACGGTGGCGAGCCCGACCGACGTGCCAAGAGTGTGACCGAACCCGCCCACCTGAAGGTGCCCCACGCGTACGCCGTCCTTGTGCACCGGCTCGCTGCCGTAGAGCAGCGGTTCGGGATCATCGAGGCGCAACGGAACCAATCGACTCGTGCGATCGGTACGAACAGCCTCCAGTGCTGCCCGGCCGCGGAAATCCGACGGCTTATCCCAGGCCACGGCAAAGGCGAGACCGGCCGAGACGGGGGTATCGGTGACATCGATATCCACCCCGTAGTCGCGGTAGGCCTTCTCCAGGCGCAACCCGTGCATGGCGGCGAGGCCAACAGGCCGAAAGCCGAGGTCCCCTCCCACGGCGTCAATGGCTTGCCATACCGAGAGCGCTTGATCGCTGGGAATGAGCAATTCAAAGCCCAGTTCGCCGACGTAAGTGACACGCAAGGCGGTGACCCTCGAGTAGCCGACCTCGATCTCGCGCGCGGTGAGGTAGGGGAAGGCCTCCTCGGACAGATTATGGGGACTCACACGCTGCAACAATTCGCGCGAGTTCGGTCCTTGGATGGTCAGCAGACAGTACGCCGCCGTCATGTCCGTAACCGTGGCGAACTCGCCCTCGCGCACCTCATCGCGCAGCATGCGTTCGACTCGGCGATGCGTAACATCAGACACGATCACCATGAATCGGTCCTCGGCCATTCGCGTCACCGTGAGATCAGCCTCGATACCACCTCGCTCATTGCACCACTGGGTGTAGGTCACGTGGCCCACCGGACCAGCGACAGCGTTCGCGCTCAGTCGATCAAGGATCGCCGCAGCGTCTGGGCCTTGCACGAGGAACTTGGACATCAACGTCATGTCCATCGCACCGACGGCCTCCCGCACCGTGCGGTGCTCCTCGGCAACCCATGGAGTCCAAAAGCCGCGAGACCAGGTCCAGGGAATCTCCTTCTCCGACTCGCCCTCGGGGTAGAACCACTCGACGAACTCCCAGCCGGCCGAGTCCGCGAAGTGCGCACCGCGAGCCGCCCACACATCGTGGAGTGGCGAGCGGCGGATGCCACGTGCCGTGTGATTGTGAAAGGTCGGGTACCCACCATCACCGAAGAGGACGCCGAGTTGCTCAACGATGCGCTCGGATCGGAATCTCTGGGAGTTCTGAAACGGCAGACCTCGTTCGACGGTGTAGCCCGCGATGTCAACCGGGCACACGCCATCGGTCATCCACCGCGCCATGATGCTGCCGACACCTCCCCCGAGCAGAATGCCCACGGAGTTGAGCCCCGCCGCAATCCACAGGCCATCGACCTCAGGCGCCGGACCGAGCATGGGTGCGGCGTCGGCCGTGAAGCTCTCCGGGCCGCAGAAGAAGGTGCGCACACCCACATCGGCCAAGGTGGGAATGCGTTCCATGGCACGTTCGAGGAAAGGTGTCATGCGCTCCCAGTCCGGCGGGATCGTGCCGAAGGCAAATTCCTCCGGTGCTCCCTCGGGGTGCCAGCCAGCCGCCTCGGGCTCGAAGAGTCCCACCAGCATGCCGTCGCCCTCTTCGCGGAAGTAGCCGTAGCAGTCGAGATCCTCGATGATCGGCAAGTCACGATGGACCCCGGCCATGGGTTCGGTCAGCAGGTAGTAGTGCTCGGCGGCCTGAAGCGGCACATCGACGCCGACCTTGGCGGCCAACTGCCGAGTCCACAGGCCCGCGGTGAGGACCACGGTCTCTGCCGCAACATCGCCGGCGTCGGTAGTGACCCCGGTTATGCGATCCCCCTCGTGCAAGAACCCGGTGACGCGCACCCCCTCCACGATGGTGGCTCCGCCCATCTTGGCGCCCTTCGCCATGGAGGTTGCCACTCCGACGGGATCAGCACGCCCTTCATCCGGCACGTAAGACCCCCCCACGAGATCGTCTACCTTCGCCAGCGGGAACAGTTCGGCGATCTCCTCCGGCGTCACGATCTGATTCGGAACGCCGAAGCCGACCTGGAAGTCGCGTTCGCGGATCAACGTCTCCATGCGTTCGGGGGTCGTGGCCACAGAGAGGTGACCGACGGGCCGAAAACCCGTCGAATGACCAGTCTCTTGCTCGAGCCGCTCATAGAGATCGCGGGAGTAGCGACACATCCATAGTGATGTCTCGTCGTGGAAACCAGCGCTGGTAATCAGGCCCGCCGCGTGCCAGGTTGTTCCGGCCGTCAGCGCATCCTTCTCGATGAGGAGAACGTCACTGATCCCGAGCTTGGTGAGGTGGTAGGCGATCGAACAACCAATCACGCCGCCGCCGACGATGACGAACCGAGCACGGCTCGGCAGGGTGGTCACATCTCCTCCTTAGGAGCGTCAGAGTTGCCCAGCAAACGAGCCGAGATCGGTGGATGACCCGCTACGGCGATTCAACCGTCGGTAGAAGAGCCAGCCCGCGACGATGGCGAGCGTCGAGACGAGCAGGATGATGGTGGCCATCGCATTCAGCGCCGGGGTCGGTGCGGCTCGCGCAGTCTGATAGATACGCATCGACGTGGTCTCGGTCGCCGCACCAGACGATAGGTAGCGAACAATAACGAAATCGTCGAGTACGCCCGCGAAGACAATGATGGCGCTCACGAGGATGGCTGGGAAGAGCATCGGCAAGATCACTCGGCGAATAGCGCCGAGTGCCGTGGCTCCCAGGTCTCGGGCGGCTTCCTCGTAGTGAGTGCCGATCGTGAGGAGACGAGCCCGACAGATCACGACCGGATAGGCCAGTTGGAATGTCACGAGTCCGACGACCTGGGCGGTTGTCCCGAGACCGAAGGGGGTGGCGAGGTACGTCACCATGAAGAGCAGCCCGATCGCTAGGGCGATCTCAGGGATGACAAAGGTAATGAGCACGGTAAAATTCGCACCTGCGGGAATCCGCCCGCGCCAGCGATCGAGCGCAAGGGCGAGGAGCACACCGAGCGGCACCGTGATGACGGTGGCCACGATCCCGAGCACGATCGTGTGCATCAGGGTGATTCTGATGGACTCGTCGTTGAGGACCGAGCCATCCGGATCCCAGGTGTACCACCTGGTCGAAAAACCCTGCCAGGTACTCCGTGAGCGGCCCGCGTTGAAGGAGAACAGCACCACAATCGCCACAGGAACGAGCGACCACAGCAGGTAGATCGTCGTAATGGTCGCAAGCCCGTACGCACGTGCGTCGGACGACCCTCTGAGGCGCGATCGGCGGCCCCCCGGCTGCGACTCCTCGAGAATTGCCTCGGCGGGAGCGGGCGACACCGTCATGACCGAACCTCCGCCTTCGCCGTGCTGCGGGTGTACCAGACCATCGGCAGAAGCAAGACCAGAAGCAGCAGGATAAGCAAAGCTCCTGCCTGTCCGGACTGACCCGGCGTGGCGATCGACAGGTTGATGAGGTTGCCGACCATGGAGGTACTCGGCGATTTCGACAGCATGTCAGTTGTGAAGTAGTCACCCATCATGGGAAGAGCCACAAGGAGCGTGCCAGCGATAACGCCCGGCATACTCATGGGCAAAACAACGCGTCGGAAGAGATCAAAGCCGCCTGCACCCATGTCGCGAGCCGCCTCCAGCAGACTCGGATTGATGCGATCGAGTGCGGCGAACAGGGGAAGCATCATGTACGGCACGTACCCGTAGATCAGCCCCATGACGACCGTGAAGGGATTGCCACTGAGCCAGTTGACGTCGAGTGGCACGATGCCACCCATGGTGATGACCGCGTTGACGAGGCCGTCCGGTTGAAGCAGGTTGATCCAGGCCAGCATGCGCATCATGTAGGAGATCCAGAATGGCGCGACGAGCAGCGCGAGGACGAGTGCTCGGTAGCGGCCCGCATAGCGGGCGGCGAAATACGCCACCGGGAAGGAAATCACGAGGCAGGCGACGACGGCAATGATGACGTAGTACAGCGTGCGCAGCACCGGTGGCAGGTAGAAGTTGTCCGGTCCGACCAGGCGATCCCACACGACCGCTACCTGATCGAAGCGCCACTCGAGCGGGTTCCAGATCGGAATCGGCGTCCGGAAGATCGGGTCGACATCGCCAAAGGACACGCAGAAGACGACGTACAGCGGAACAAGGAAGAAAAGAACGATCCAGACGATTGACGGCAGGCCGAGAATTGGCCAGAGCAGCCGTTGGAGCCGTCCGCCCAAGATCAGGCTCCAGCTTTGAATTGCTGCCAGATGGCCTGGTATTCCGCTTCCACCGCGGGCGGCAACTCCAGCAAGGGGTAGCCCACGTCGAACCACTCTTGCCTCACGACCGCGGAGGCGAGGTTTTCCGGAACCCATCCGTCGGCCACCATGGTGTCCGGCGACAGCGACTTCATGGGCGGCTGGTATCCCACCCAGCCGAAGTTCTCCAGCGCCACATCATTGGTGAGCATGTAATTGAGGAAGTGATGTGCCAGGACAGGGTTCTCGCCACCCTTGAGAATGCACAGGAAGTCGTTGCCGATGAGGCCGTTGCCCTCAGGCGGACTCCAGTAGCGCAGGACCGAGGGATCGACACCTTCGGGCATGTAGTACTGCCCGGTGATCATGTCGCCGGACCAGCACTGCGAAAGTGACAGCGTGCCCTCGGGAATGTCGGTGTAACCGGTGATGGTTACCCGGGGCTGACTTAGCGAGAGCATCTCCAGCATCGCGTCACGTGCTGCGCCCAACGTCGCCGGATCAGCCGAGTTGACGTCGGTCCCGCCATTGCGAAGGATGGTCATGCCGATCACTTCCCGATCGTCATCAAGGACGGCGAGCTCCCCCGCGTACTTGGTGTCCCAGAAGACGTTATAGGGATCCGGTCGAGCGCCGATGTCCTCGGGAATCAAATCGGACCGCCAGCCAATACCGGTCGTGTACACGGTATAGGGAACGGTGTACTGCCATTCCTGGTCGTACCAAGGATTCTGGAAACTGTCCCAGGCATCCACGATGTTGGGGATGTAGCTGTGGTTCAACGGACGAATCAAGTCTCCGTAAACCAATTTGCCGAGGTAGTTATATGTCAGGAAGCCCACATCGTAGGGAACGCTTCCGCTGCGAATCTTCGTCAGCGCCTCAGGCAGGTCGTTAAACGTCGACAACTCGATGGTGACGTTGTAGTCGGCATACTCCTTCTGGAAATTCTTCAGGACTCGATTCCAGACGTAGTCCGGGTAGTTGTACAGGCGAAGAGTCGCGTTGGGCTCAGGTTCAAGGTCCGAAGCAATGGGCTCATTGCCAGGGTTGATCGGCCACTTCACCGGGTTCTGCGGTGAGGCGATCGGGATTCCTGTCGCGGACGGTGAAGCGGAGGCGCCAGCCGACGAAGAAGCATCCCCGGCTGATGCACTGGAGCTTGGCGCACCGATGGGCTGCTCCCGCGCACACGAGGACAGCGCCCAGGCCCCCGGAAGGGCCAAGGCGGAAGCCTGGAGTACTTGGCGACGCGATACGGGGCGGCGGGGGCGGTTCGTCATGGGGACTCCTCCATTTGCGGGCCAGCCTGCGCGAATGGTGCCTAGACTGAACCACCACTCAGTTGTTCGCAAGTACTTCGGCATATTCGGGAGAAATTCCGCACCTACCGGCACAATGCGATGCACATCGTGCGGATGCGCGTGAGTGCCCCAAGGAGCCTGAGGAGGCCCAGTGAGCGGTGGCAGCGTCCAAGTAATGAACCTGCACAAGTCCTACGGGGATGTCGCCGCCGTTCGTGGAATCGACGTTGACATCGCGGCTGGTGAGTTCTTCAGCCTCCTGGGGCCCTCCGGATGCGGCAAGACCACCACCCTGCGGATGATTGCCGGCTTCGAGACACCCACGTCAGGCGAAATTCGCATCGATGGTGTCGACGTGGCCCGCATTCCGGCCAACGATCGACCCGTCAATACGGTCTTCCAGAACTACGCGCTGTTCCCGTTCATGTCCGTCGCCGACAACGTGGCATTTGGGCTGCGCTATCAGAACGTGGGCAAGGCCGAAGCAAAGAGCAAGGTGGCAGAGGCGCTGGAAATGGTTCGAATGGGCAAGTACGCCAAGCGAAAGCCCGGGCAGCTTTCCGGTGGCCAGCAGCAGCGGGTCGCTCTCGCACGTGCCATCGTCCTCGGGCCGAGCGTGCTTCTCCTCGACGAACCGCTCGGTGCCCTAGACGCCAAACTGCGCAAGACCCTTCAGATCGAACTGAAGTCACTCCAGGAAAGTCTTGGCATGACCTTCATCTATGTCACGCACGACCAGGAAGAGGCACTCACCATGTCCGATCGCCTCGCCGTGATGGCAGGGGGACTGATCGAGCAGATCGGAACACCGGCGCAGGTGTACGACGCCCCGGCCACCGCGTACGTGGCTGACTTCCTTGGCAGCGCCAATGTGCTGAGCGTTGAGGTCGTCGCCAGCAGTGAAAGCGGAATGGTGAGCGTCAGAATTGGAAGCGACGTACTCCGCTGCCGTGGCCACGCGGAGGCCGGGGCCGACATGCACCTCGTTGTACGACCCGAGCGGCTCCTCCTTGAGCCGACAGCCGAGGAATCGGGCGCTATTGACGGCACGGTGACCCGAACCGTTTACCAGGGGGCGACGACTGACGTGCTTGTAAGGCTGTCCACCGGTGACGAACTCGTCGTGCGGCGACCTAGCGAACACTCCGGTCACCACGCTGCCGGCGAGAAGGTGAAGGTGCACTGTCGGCCCGATGCCATGCTCCTGCTGCCCCCTGGCGCGATGGAATCCGCCTAACCCCCTCCCCACGTTTGTCACCCAAAACCGGCATTAGGCCGCCGATTCCTGCCGAAAAACGCGGTTCTGGGTGACAAACGGAGGGGGTCAGGCGGGTTTAGCCACAGCGCCTGCGGTGTGCGCCTATCCACAGGACCCATCCCACTAGCCTCTCCACTCGCATCCACGGCGCACGGTCGCACCATGACCATTCCCGCATCCCAGCGCCCGGATCGGACGACGCCGCAACTGCACGCGGCCTTCAGCCACCACCCCTTTGATCGAGTTGCCGCTGCAGATCTCGGCATATCTCCTGAGCGCCTTGAGCGTGCCTGCGACCGTGGAGGGCTCCTGCGCATCGGAAAGGGTTGGTACGTCATCAACCCTGAGGGATCCCGTAGGCATGCTGCAGGGCTCGATTACGCCATCGGATCCACTGCGGTGGCCCGACTGCAGGTGCTCCAAGCCGAGAATTCCGGTGCTGCCGCCTGCGCTACGACGTCGGCAGCTCTACTCAGCCTTTCTACGCCGCCTCACCGAGTCGCAAATCCCGAGGAACCGGAGATCGTCTTTGTCAACGGGTCTCCGGGCAAGCGAGGGCGGCGACTACTCGCTCGGGCGCGTCGCTGGAATGTCCCGGAGCATCACGTCATGGTCGGTCCACATGGCATTCTCATGACGACGCCCCTGCGTACGGCCATAGATCTCGCGCGCGGACTCCCGCTTCCCTTTGCACTGGTGAGCCTTGACGCAGCGATGCGTATGGAGGTGCTCGACGGACGTGTCGAGGCCGATGTGCGAGCTGAGCTGGCGAGCCTGTTAGCCGATATCCATCGCAGCCATGGCATGAAAGCAGTTGCCCACGCGCTGCCCTTTGTCGAGGCCGGTGCAGAAAGCCCACTCGAAAGCATTGTGCGCGGTCGCATCATCGAGGCGCGGCTGCCAAGACCAACAACGCAGGTTCCCCTTGTCGGCGCTAGTGGCCGTCACTACCGCGGAGATCTCGGTCTTGATCTGCCGCACACGCCCCCCGGAACCTTCGGTTTGATCATCGAGGCGGACGGCATGCTCAAGTACGCCGAAGAACGCGGGTGGCTCGAGGAGAAGTCGCGGCAACAAGACCTCGAGCGCGTCGGACACCAGTTTGTCCGCGTGACGTACGTTGAAGGGGTCAGCCGACCGGCGCCCTTCCTGGCACACATCCGCAAGATCTTGCGGGACTGACGACCCAGGTTTGTCACCCAGAAGGGGGATTACGTAGCCAAATTTGGCCGCAAAACACGGTTCTGGGTGACAAACGGGGGGGTCAGGCTGTGGCGGGTTCGGACTTGGCCGCCAGCGGCTGGCCAAGGTACCCACGTGCCACCATGGTGACGAACTGGTAGATCGCGTCCTCCTCCGGGGAGAGAGGTCCGGCCTGGGCCATACCGCTCTCCATGCCCCGTTGCACCGATTCGCATGCCGCCCAGTCTTCACGATTGGTGATATCCCAGAAGTCCATTGCGTACTTGGGGTCAAACGTGGGCAGTTCAAGTGCCTCGGGTGGGAACGACCATGCGCACTCGACCCATGTTTGTCCTGGACCGAGCGGCACCATGCGATGGGTCATCACATAGTCCGGATGAAGGCTGATGAGGAGATTAGGAAAGACGCCGATGTAGTCAATGCGACGCTGCTCAACCTCATTCAATCCTGGAATGAACACACCGTCGCTATGCCCGTCGAGTGACATAGTGATGGCGCGCGGGCGCAGGTCCTGCCAACCCCCAACCCAGGCACCGGCCGACGGCGCCCAATTTTCGCCACTCTCCGGGGCGCTCACCTGGCACAGTTCCGGGTGAATCGATGTGCAGTGATAACACTCCTGGTAGTTCTCGATGATGATCTTCCAGTTTGCTTCGATCACATACTCGTGACGTCCCATGACCTTGAGCCGCTCGGGCGTGTATTGCGCGACTCGCTCTTCAAGACCGGCAACGTGTTGGCTCAGGGGGCCGGCCAGCCCAGACAGATCAAGGAAGACCCAGCCGTGCCACTCCTCAACCGCGATGGGCCGTAAGGGGAAGTCAGCCATCTCGAAGTCGCCGAAGCCGCCGTAGCCCGCGGCGCTGAACAACTCACCGTCCAGTTTGTAGGACCAGGAGTGATAGGGGCAGGTGATGGCCCGAGCCTTGGTGGATCCACCGCACGGCAAGATTTCATGGCCGCGGTGGCGACATACGTTGGCAAAAGCACGAAGGACGCCATCCTCGGCGCGCACCAGCAGCACGGTGGTGTCACCCACTTTGTCTGCTCGCTGCATGCCTGCCTCAGCGATGTCATCGCTGCGACCAATGCATTGCCAGCCGCGGAAGAAGTGCTCCGATTCCCAGGCAAAGACGTCCTCTGACGTGTACGCCGCGGGCGGCAAC
Source organism: Candidatus Nanopelagicales bacterium (assembly GCA_030827125.1). Taxonomy (GTDB): domain Bacteria; phylum Actinomycetota; class Actinomycetes; order S36-B12; family S36-B12; genus Mxb001. Next base: position 82,101 of record JAURFD010000008.1, on the reverse strand, counting down.
ATTCGGCTCTCGCCGAAGGGCGCAAGCGAGCGATTAAGGTCGGCGTCCGAGAGCGGCGCGGGGGCAAACTGATTGGCCATTCAGAAAGTCTAGGGCCGCGGATCGTCGGCTCGCAACGACATCGCCACTTCAGGAGATCACGGCGTCAACTGCAACCGATTTCGCGGTGCCAAGGATCAACGGATTCACTTCGACGATCGAGAGTTCCTCCTCAAGGAGCACCCGACTCACTGCCGCTGCCGCTTCGGCGAGTCCGTCCACGTCGTACACAGGTCCGCCGCGCGCTCCCGAAAGCAATGGCCAGGCGCGTAGGTCGCGGATCGCGCGTCGAATACGCCGGGCATCGGCCGGCAGCGGCACCACAACGATGTCCGCGAGCGCCTCCGCCCACAGACCGCCGAGTCCGATCGTGACAGTGGGGACGACCCCGTGAGACTGTGCGGCGATAAGCACTTCGAGTCCTGCTGGTGCCCGCTCTTCGACAAGGACCCGGTCGCCCGGCGCCAAGCACAACAGTGCGTCTGCCGCCTCTCGAACCTGATCAGGTGTGCGCGCATCAAGAACGACCCCACCGACTTCCGACTTGTGCAGGAGGCCAGCACGCACCACCTTGAGCACGACATCCAGCCCGAGCCCGTATGCGGCGTCGACCGCTTGGGACGCCGTGTCGACAACCAGCCCTCTCGGTACACACAAGCCATAGTGGGCCAGCAGTGACTTCGCGACATCTTCGGCAAGTGCCGGGCGACTGTCCGCATGCCGCGCAATATCGGCCATGCTTCGAAGACGTTCAGGATCGGGTGGGCGCTCCTGAAGCACGGCAAGCGCACGCAGCGCGTTGTCGAGACCCGCCACCACACCATCGGCCGCCTGTCCCGGGGTCGTTGCGACCAACAAGGTGCGATGGCCCGACCGCTCCCCGCCAAGGACACCCCCGGCACGGGTCGCCCGCCACTCATCAACGGTGGCCTGGGGCAGGCCGGGAGGCTCATCTTGGATGTACACGAGATGGCCGACGCCGCTATCGCGTCCCACGGCTTCGGTCAACGCCGAAATCGCCTCGGTGTCCTCCCACACAAGCGCGGTGTGATCGAGCGGATTAGCAACGGTCGCGGCAGGGGGAAGCAGTTCTCGCAAGGCTTCGCTCGTCTCAACCGACAGTTCGGCAAGCCGTACCCCGAAGTCCTCGGCGAGATCGGCCGCGATGCCCGCGTCGCCACCAGAGCAGGTCAAGATGCCGACTCCCCGCGGATCACGACGGCCAAGCGCAAGAGCCCGTGCCGTCTCCAGCAGCTCCAACGGCTGCCGCACAAGTACGCCGCCCGCCTCGCGCACCAGTGCGGCAAAGACCCCGTGGTCCCCCACGATGGCTGCGGTGTGTGCGGCGCCGACTGCCGCACCCTTCGCGCTACGGCCGACCTTCAACACCACGATCCGAACGTCACGTTCAGCGCATGCGGCGAAGGCTCGACACCACGCGGCGCCATCCCCATCAGCCTCGAGATAGAGGGCGATGGCACCGATGCCTTCTTGCACCGCGAGGTACTCAACTATCTCGGCAGTGCTCACCGCCGCCGCGTTTCCGGTTGATACCGCCGTGTGGAGTCCCAGCCCGCCGCGATGCGCCATTCCGACAACACCGACATTTCCACTCTCGGAAACCAGGCACACACCACCCGGCAACTGCGGGAGATTGACCGCGTCCCCCCATAAAGGCGCGCGCGCCGTCACGCTGACAAGTCCATTGCAGTTTGGGCCGATGACCGGCATATCGTCGGCGGCATCAGTGAGGTCAGCCTGTAGCCCGACGTTCCCAGCCTCGGCAAAACCCGCCGCGTAGACAATGGCGCCACCGCATCCAAGTTCCCGGGCTTCACGCAGGTAGGCGGGCACAGACTGCGCCGGGGTGGCAACCACCACCGCATCCACGGAGCCGGCGGCTCGCAGCGATGGCACACAAGGGATGCCGGCAGCAACGTCACGCGTCGGATGTACGCCGATCACCGTCCCGGCGAATCCGGCCCGCGCCAGATTGAGCAGGGTGTTGTGCGCGTAGGTTCCTTCGCGATCTGTTGCGCCGATCACCGCAACAGATCGAGGCGAAAACAGCCGGTCGAAACGACTCACGTGAGCATCGCTTGAACGCCGCGGCGCTCCAGCGAGCGCGCCACGATGAGACGCTGGATTTCGGAGGTGCCCTCCCAGATTCGATCGACCCGTAGTTCGCGCCAGAAGCGCTCAGCGGCAGTGGTCCGCATATAACCGCGGCCACCCCAGATCTGCAGCGCCCGATCGGCGCACCGATTGGCCGCTTCGGAGCAGAAGAGTTTGGCCATGGAGGCCTTGCCGTGCACCAACTTGGGGTCCGCGCCCGCATCAGCCATGGACGCTACCTCCAACCCGAGTAGGCGTCCGGCAGCTGCGTCGGCGGCACTATCGGCCAAGGGGAAACTCACCCCCTGGTGGTCGATCAGCCGAGCGCCACCCTGCACGCGTCCCGTCGCCCAGTCCATCGTCTCCTCGATGAGCCGTTGCATCGCGCCGACGGACCGCGCCGCGATTCCCAGGCGCTCCTCGGTGAACCACATGCGCTGCAGATCCTCACCCTCGCCGATACCTCCGATGATGTCGGCGTCACTGACGATGACGTCGGTGAACAGGAGGGTTGGGTGTCCGTGCGGATAGGTGTGCGTGAAGGGGACGTCCGCCACCGTTTCGATACCGGGTGTGTCGGCAGGAACGGCGAAGAGGGTCGGCAACCGCTCGCCGTCAACCAGTGCGTAGGCCATGACAACGATGACCGAGGCGACACTGCCGAACGTGACAAACCACTTCTCGCCGTTGAGGACCCATCGACCGTCATCAAGGGGGCGTGCCGTCGTCGTCATCCCCGAGGGATCGCTGCCGGCTTCGGCTTCGGTCACGGCGTACGCGTCATGAAGGTCACCGCGCAAGGCCGGAATGAGCCACCGCTCCTGTAGAGCCGGCGATGCGTGCTTCCACACGTTGTAGGCGTTCGGGATGTACCACGAAACTCCGTTCGTGGTCCGTCCCAGTTGCTCCTCGACGAGGAACCACTCCGTCGTCGACCATCCGTGGCCGCCATGCTCCACCGAATGTGGGCCTCCGTTCACGCCGTAGTCGAACGCCTTTGTGCGTACGTGCGCCTGCGTGTCGGCCGGAAGCGAGCCGCCGGCAAGTTCAGCCGTGACCTCGAGAGGGATCAGGACGTCATCAACGAACGCGGCAACTCGGGCCTGAAGTTCGAGGTACCGGGGATCGGTGGCCATGGCGCTCCTGGTACTGGGAGAATGGGCGATGAGAGCCAGGCTACCTGAACGTCCGTTCAGACTGGTGTCGGTCAGGGAGGTCCGTTGGCACAAGATGCATTGTCGGCCAAGGCACCGGAGGAACGGCGAGACCGGATCCTGCGCGCCACCGTTGACGTCGTGCGTGACCGAGGCTTCGCTGGCACACGTGTCTCCGACATCGCTGATGCTGCTGGCACCTCGCAGGGACTGATCCTCTATCACTTCAGGTCCCTCGCTGGAGCCCTCAACGCCGCCCTCACCCTCCTTGAGGACGAGTTCTACGAGGACCTTGATCGAGATCTGCGCGAGCAGGCCGGACCCGTTGAACGCCTGCGCCACATGGCCGATCTCGCGGCCGGCATGGGGCCGGCGGTCGGCGACTGGCGCCTCTGGCTTGAACTGTGGGTGCGAGCCCTGCATGACGACGATGCCCGAGCGACGCGGGAGTCGCTGGATCGACGGTGGCGATCGGCCCTTCGAGAGGTCATCAGTGAGGGTCAGGCCACCGGTGACTTTGATCCTGCCGACACCGACGCCTCGGCCATGCGCTTGGCGAGCCTCATGGACGGACTGGCCATTCAATTGGCACTCGGCGACCGTGGAATGACTCCCGAACGCCTCTCCGATCTGTGGTGGCAGGGCGCTGTGACCGAACTACGAATGCCCGTGTGACACCCCGCGTCCGGCACCCGGTTGCGACACAACTGCGACCCGGCACGCGGCACCGAACCTTGCTGAGCGGCCATTCAGGGTGTTAACCTCCCTGGATCCTGAACGATTACTCAGGATCAAGGGATGTGAAAGCCATGGACCCTGCCAAGCAACAGGGCACCGGAACAACACGTCAGCAGGCCCGAGATCACCTGCTGCTGAACTTCACCGACATGGGCGAGTACGCCGAGGCCGGCAGCAAGGTCATCGTCCGCGGTGCAGGCTGCGAGGTCGTCAGCGATCGTGGGCGGCGCTTCATTGACGGCCTCTCCGGCCTCTTCTGCACAAACCTCGGTCACTCCTACGGTGCCGAGGTTGGCGCTGCCGCTGCCGAGCAGTTGGCGATCCTGCCCTACACGCCAACGTGGTACCTGGCCCATCCGGCTGCCGCGCGCCTTGCCACGCGACTCGCCGGGCACGCGGCACCGCTGGGAATGGATCGCGTCTACTTCACCAACAGCGGCGGCGAAGCCGTTGAGTCGGCATGGAAGTTGATTCGCCAGTGGCACGCGATCAATGGGGAGCCGCAACGCACCAAAGCGATCGCGCGCAAACTCGCCTACCACGGCACCTCGATGGGCGCTCTCAGCTTCACCGGCCTTACCGACTGTCGGACACCATTCGAGCCGATGGCCGTGCAAACGACCTTCGTGTCGAACACCAACGCGTACCGCCACCCGGCCGGCGCCGATCCCGTGGCATTGACGGCGGCACTGCTCGCCGAGGTCGAGGAGGCCGTCAACTTCGCCGGACCTGACCAGGTCGCGATGATCATCGCCGAGCCGGTGCAGAATTCCGGCGGCGCGTTCGTTCCGCCTCCGGGATACTGGGCCGGGCTCCGAGATATCTGCGACCGCTACGGAATCATCCTCGTGGCGGACGAAACGATCACCGCCTTCGGCCGAGTCGGGCAATGGTTCGCCTCGACGTTATTTGATGGCCGGCCCGACATCGTCACCTTCGCCAAAGGAGTCACCGCCGGTCACGCACCGCTTGGCGGCGTGTTGATGACCCCCCGCATCAGCGCACCCTTCGTCACCGGTGGCGAGACCTACATGCATGGCCTCACCTACTCCGGGCACCCGTTGACCACGGCGATCGCTGACAAGGTCTTGGAGATCTACGAGCGCGATAGCGTGTTCGAAAACGTTCGCGACCTCGCGCCGAGATTCGAGGCTGGACTCGAAGAACTCCGCCGCATCCCGATGGTCGGCGACGTACGCGGAATGGGCTTCTTCTGGGCGTTGGAGCTGGTCAAGGATCGTCAGACCAAGGAACTGTTCGATGCCGATGAGGCCGACTGGCTGCTTCGTAGCGAACTATCCAAGCATATGGACGACCTCGGACTGCTGTGCCGACTAGACGACCGCGGCGAACCAGTGATTCAACTATCCCCCCCTCTCGTCGCGGACGCCGCGCTTCTCGATCGCATCACCGACATCGTCGGCACGGCCGCGGAGCGGGCCTGGACAGCATGGAGTGGTTCACGTGCCGCTACTGCCGACCCGCGGAGCCTGCCACAGCGGTCTCAGGACAAGCGAGGCGCCGCTTAGGAATTCGCGTCGGCCAAGAGGGGTCCAGGGTCGTTGACGATGACGATGCGCAACGGCGACGGACCGACGTTGGCGATCCCCCGCCAGACGCGCGATCCGGCCACAAAGGCATCGCCAGGGCCGAAGTCGTACTCCACTCCATCGAGCGTCACCCGCGCCTGGCCCTCCACCACGAGGTAGACCTCGCGTGCATCGGCATATCCATCGGGGTCGTTTTCGTCGTGGATGTGGGGCCCTTCGGAAGCCCCCACCGGGATGACCCACATTTCGACCTCGATCGGCCAGGGCATTCGCCGCTCGAAATATCTCTGCACGTCGATGTCCCCGGTTCCTCCATGGAGGTCGGACCATGTCGCCCGGTTGTCGCCGGATCTTTGGATGTGGACGTCCTCCGGATCCATGGGGGGAGCCTACGGCAGGGGATCGCTGCCGGGATCCCCCTCGGGACCCGCATGGTCGGCGAGCCAGTCCATCGCGGGCGTGATAGCCCGCCAGTCCCGGCGCACGGTGGCAAGGATTTTGGGTGAGGCCAGCATCGACTCGTCGACGTACGTGCGGGTGAAGATCAGCCGGGTCATGCGTAGCAACTCCAGCCGGGGGTGGTCCACGGCGACACCCTTGGGACGAGTCTTGAGCGGCGCCCCGTCGATGTCCCAGGACGGACGCGCTCGGCGGAGTTTCGCCAGTTCGGACTCCAAGGTCGCGCAGGCTGGAGAGTCGATAGCGGCGCGCATCCGGGCGAGTTGGCGTGGGGCGGGGGCATACAGTCCACCGCCCACCATGAGTCCGGCCGCAGAGATCTGTACGTAGTAACCGACGGCGTCCTCGATCATCACGACCGCGCCCTGGTGATCCTTGATCGGAGTCTTGTCCTTGCTAAACCGGGTGTCCCGGTACGGTCGGTAGATCTTGAATTCACCGAACTCCGGCTCCAGCCCCTCCAGGAGCGCCGTCATCGGCGCCTTGATCGCGTCGTCGTACGTCGATCGGTTGTCCTGCCACCAGGCCTTGGTGTTATGCGCGGCGAGTTGCTCGTAGAAGGCGAACGCAGCGGGTGGGAATCCGGTGAAAGTCACTTCCCGACGTTAGCGCCCCCGACATGGCAGAAGGGGTGGTTCCCTTGGGAACCACCCCTTCTGGTGTTCGACGGACCTAGAAGTCCATGCCGCCCATGTCGCCGCCCGGCATCGCCGGGGCCGCCTTCTCGGGCTTGTCCGCCACGACCGCCTCGGTCGTGAGGAACAGGCCCGCGATGGACGCGGCGTTCTGCAACGCCGAGCGGGTGACCTTGGCCGGATCGATGATGCCGGCCGCGATCATGTCGACGTACTCGCCGGTCGCGGCATCTAGGCCGTGGCCCGCGGGCAACTCCTTGACCTTCTCCACGATCACACCGCCCTCGAGGCCGGCGTTGAACGCGATCTGCCGCAGCGGAGCGCTGATCGCCTGACGGACGATGTCGGCACCGACCGCCTGCTCATCGGTGAGACCGAGGGCATCGATCTTCGGAGTCGCAGCCACCATCGCCTGGATGAGGGCGACGCCACCGCCGGGCACGATGCCCTCCTCGACGGCTGCCTTCGCGTTGCGAACGGCGTCCTCGATGCGGTGCTTGCGTTCCTTGAGCTCGACCTCGGTGGCCGCGCCAACCTTGATGACAGCGACGCCGCCGGCCAGTTTGGCAAGGCGCTCCTGGAGCTTCTCGCGGTCGTAGTCGGAGTCAGAGTTCTCGATCTCGTTGCGGATCTGGTTGACCCGGCCAGCAATCTGATCCTGATCGCCCGCACCCTCGACGATCGTCGTCTCGTCCTTGGTGACGACGACCTTGCGAGCGCGACCGAGCAGTTCCAGGCCGGTGTTCTCCAGCTTGAGGCCGACCTCCTCGGAGATGACCTGCCCGCCGGTGAGGATCGCGATGTCTTGCAGCATCGCCTTGCGGCGATCACCGAAGCCGGGGGCCTTGACGGCCACCGAGCGGAACGTGCCACGGATCTTGTTGACGACCAGCGTGGCCAGCGCCTCACCCTCGACGTCCTCAGCGAGGATCATCAGGGGCTTCCCGGACTGCATGACCTTCTCCAGGATCGGGAGCATGTCCTTCACCGCGGAGATCTTGGAATTGACGATGAGGATGTAGGGGTCCTCCAGGACCGCCTCCATACGCTCGGGATCGGTGACGAAGTAGGGCGAGATGTAGCCCTTGTCGAAGCGCATACCCTCCGTGAGCTCAAGCTCGAGACCGAAGGTGTTCGACTCCTCGACGGTGATGACGCCTTCCTTGCCGACCTTGTCCATGGCCTCGGCGATGAGCTCGCCGACCTCCATGTCACCGCCCGCGGAGATCGCGGCGGTGGAAGCAATTTGCTCCTTGGTCTCGACGTCCTTGGCCATGTCGAGCAGCTGCTGGCTGACGACATCGACTGCCTTCTCAATGCCCTTCTTCAGGGACATCGGGTTGGCGCCGGCCGCGACGTTGCGCAGGCCTTCCTTGACAAGCGCCTGAGCGAGGACGGTCGCCGTCGTCGTGCCGTCACCGGCGACGTCGTCGGTCTTCTTGGCGACCTCCTTGACCAGCTCTGCGCCGATCTTCTCGTAGGGGTCCTCGAGCTCGATCTCCTTGGCGATGGACACGCCATCGTTGGTGATCGTGGGAGCGCCCCACTTCTTCTCGAGCACGACGTTGCGGCCCTTGGGGCCGAGGGTCACCTTGACGGCGTCAGCGAGGACATTCATGCCACGCTCGAGCGACCGCCGGGCCTCTTCATCGAATGCAATGATCTTTGCCATGGGGTGGAGTTCCTCCCAGGAACAACGTGCGGAGGCTTTCGCCTCCTGCGGGGGCGACCGATGCCCGCGACGGACGAGGACGCATCCTGCGGCCTCTCATCGGTCAGGTCTGTCACTCGAGGTCGTCGAGTGCTAACACAGTTTTAGCACTCTCACCCGGAGAGTGCAAACTGACTCGGCCCCGCCGCAGCCGGTCCCCGAGCCCCCGCGACCCACGGTGCGACCGAAGCGCCCGTTTCGGACTCCCCGCGCACTCCTCACTGCGGGACGGCAGACTAGTTCCGTGCATCCGCTCGCTCGCGCCTGGCTATCCCGGCGTACGAGCACGGCAGCTGAGTGGCCGCTCGCCCACGTCGCCGGCATCAAAGGCACCCGCACCGTGGCTGTCGTGATCCCGGCCCGCGACGAGGAGTCCACGGTGGGCGAACTCGTCCGGCAGATTCACCAGCACGCCATGGGTGGGAGCCATCCCCTGATCGATGACCTCCTCGTCGTCGACTCCGACAGCACCGATGCCACCGGGTCCGTCGCTCGTGCCGCCGGAGCTCGGGTCCTGGCCACCAATGAGATCTATCCCCATATCCCGAGCCTGCCGGGCAAGGGCGAGGCAATGTGGCGCGGTGTCGCCGCGACCGACGCGGACATCGTCGTGTTCTTAGACGCGGATCTGCTGTCGTTCCAGCCTGCCCACCTCTCGGCCCTCGTCGGACCACTCCTGGTCGACCCAGAGGTCGAGTTGGTCAAGGCCGCCTACGCGCGCACGCTCGCCGGAGTGCCCGAGGCCGGTGGCCGCGTCACCGAACTCGTCGCCCGCCCGCTCATCAACCTGCACTGGCCCGAACTGTCCGGGATCGTGCAACCACTGGCTGGCGAATACGCCATCCGCCGATCGCTCTTCGAGTCACTTCCCATTCCGTGCGGCTACGGTGTCGAGATCGCCCTTCTGCTCGATACGGCGAAACATCGCGGCCTCGACGCCATCGCCCAGGTGGATCTCGGCGAGCGGCGGCATCGCCACCATGGCGAGGCCTACCTTGGACGCATGGCCGCGGAGATCTGGCAGACCGCACTGGCCCGCCTCGACGCACCACTGGGCAATGAGCGGGGCGATCAGGATGGCAGCATCGTGCAGTTTGTGCGGGAAGGGGCGCACCTCCAGCCGGTCGAGCACGACGTCGAAGGACTTGAACGGCCACCCCTGGCCAGCGTCACCACCGCACCGGACGAGCAGGTGCGGGCGACCTAGCGGTGCGACCGCCCGTCGATCAGTTCCCGGATGATGTCCGCCTGTCCGTTGTGCCGCGCGTACTCCTCGATCATGTGTAGATAGGCCCACCGCAGATCCAGCCGAGCCTGCCGCTTGTCGTTGATGAAGGTGTCGTCCAAGGACAGACCGGCGACCGCGGAGTCCGCCGCCGTGCACTCAGCCCAGTAGGTCGTGAAGACCTCCTCGGCCGACACCGAATCGAGGTCACGAAAGTCACTGTCGTCAAGGTTCGGGTCATAGCGGAAGTCCAGCCGCTCCCCCGCCGCGTTCATTCGGAACCACCAGCGTTCGACATCGGTGATGTGACGGACGATCCCGAGCAGGGAGATCAGTGAGGTAGCCACCGGGCGGATGGAGAGCTGCTCGTGATCGAGTCCGGCGCAGTTCTCCTGTAGGGATTCACGCTGACAGCGAAGTTGCGCGTCAAGGGCTTGTCGTTCGTCTAACAGTCCCGCGGGTTCGGTCGGCGTGACCTCCGGGACGCGCCAGACCATGGGGCTAGCGCGATTCGAGATCGATGCCGAGTCGGCGGGCCGACCTCACGCGCTGCCGGGCAGCGCGCATTCGGCGAAGCCGCTTGACCAGCATGGGGTCGGCCGCGAGTGCCGCTGGCGTATCGATCAGGGAGTTGAGGATCTGGTAATAGCGCGTGGAACTCATGTCGAACAGGTCTCGGATGGCCTGCTCTTTGGCACCGGCGTACTTCCACCATTGGCGCTCGAATTCCAGAATGCGTCGATCCCGCTCCGAAAGCGCCGCTGCCGCATCACTCGGATCGAGATGTGCGGCGTGCGAATCCATGTGGAGAACTCCTTCGGCGGGCGGACGTGGTTTCGTCATCGTAGGAGAAGGAGCGTGCGGTGTCATTCACCCGGGGTCTGCGCGTCGCGACCGGCCAACTGCCGACCGAGCTCTTCGACACTGTGCTGAAGAGCGACGATGCGTGACATCAATTCACTCTCCGAGGAAGTTCCCTCTGACTGGTGTGTCTGCTGTGGCTCCTGTGGTTCATGGGAATTCTGTGATGGCGCGTCGTGATCGTCTTTCGCGTCCTCGCCAGCATCCTCGTTCGAGGATCGGTTGGTATTGATGAATCGTGAGGCGACCGCCGCCGTGACGGCGCCGACAGCGGCAGCGCCGGTGAACATGATGCCCACCGCGATGATCCGACCACCGATCGTGACGGGGGTGAAGTCGCCGTACCCGACCGTGGTCACCGTGACGAAACCCCACCAGACCGCATCGCCAAACGACGTGATGTTGGCACCGGGCGCGTTGATCTCGAACAGGAGAGTGAATAGCGCGCCGAAGATCACCACGAAGAGGACGGCGTAGACGGCGTAGAGGCCGACCATCTTTGTCAGGCCATTACGGTCCCGTGCAACACGGAGCACTGCAGCAATGACCAGCAGGATGCGGAGCGGCGGAAAGAGCAGCGCAACGAGGAAGGGCCAGTTGCGCCTGAGAAAGTTTCGCTTGTGGGGGTCAAGAACGAAGCGGATGACGAAGTCGATCGCGAAGATGACGTAAGAGAAGAGACTGAGTTTGACTCCCTCCCAGCCGTAGAGGGGCTGTAGTGACGGAGCCCAGGTAAAGAAACTCGACACCAGCCACACCATGGCCACAAAGAACATCGGCAGTGAAGAGAAAGAGTCGTACCGCCGCTGAGCCCGCGTCATCTCACTCGGCGGCAGAGGCGAGTCGATAAACCGCGTCCAGAAGCCACGTTTTTTGGTGACCGTCTTCGTGGTCTCCTCAGCCGCGACCGTGTCGCGTGAATCCTCTGCTGACACCCTTGCTCCCTCGCTGTTTTCCTACCTGCGTCGGTTTCGAAATCGAATGATGGTCCACGAGAAGAAGTAGCCCATCCCGTTGGTCGCCCAGTGCAGCCCCATCGGCGCCAGGACGCTACCGGACACGAGTCGCAATCCCGCGAAGACGACTCCCGCGACTGACGTGGTCAGGACCGACAGCGCCACCGCCAGGATGTTCCCGCGTCGCCCTTCACCGACGACCGAGCCCAGGGCGGCACTTTGCTCGTGAGTCCCGATGGACGGCAGGATGTGCCACAGCCCAAAGAGGATTGACGAGATGATGATCGCCGGGACGACACCGAAGCGGCGCGCCAGCATCGAGAACAGCACGGCGCGGAAGGCAATTTCCTCGAAGAGCACTGTGCCGAATGGAACTTCGACGAGCGCCTGGAACATCAGACGTGGCCCGCTGAGGCTCGCCACTCGCTCATCGTGCATCGCGTCCCGACCCTTGCGAAAGGCAGCCGCGAGGAGGTAGCCGACCGTCACCACCACGACGCTGCCGACACCCCAGATCAACCCCGGAATGATGTAGCCCCAGCCCAGGCCCATGTCGGTCCAACTGTTGCCGTCAAGGACACCGATGGCCAGCAGGCCGAATGACCCGCCGAAGGCCCACAGGAGGTAGTGGTCCTGTGGGGCGACACGATTGTTGACGACGTTGAAGGCGATCAGTGCGACGACCACGACGACCAAGGGCCACCACGCGAGCCCGGCCACTTGCTCGGGCGCGGTGATGGACAGCACCCCCCGAGCCTACGGGCTAGCGTGCCTCCTATGACCCCGTACGCCGCCCTGATCCGTCGACAGCGTCAGGACCCGGGTCGACCCCTGCTCACCTACCTCGCCCCCGGCACCGGCGAACGCATGGAACTGTCTTCGACAAGTTTCCTCAATGCCGTAGCGAAGGCAGCCGGGCTCCTTCGCGACGAACTCGACGTCGAACCCGGGGACCGTGTAGGCGTCCGTCTCCCGTGTCATTGGCAACGACCCGTGTGGTGGGCGGCGTGTGCCTTCGTAGGCGCGGTATACGTCCCCGACGCAACCGAACCCGTCACCGTCACGTCACGGGAATACCTCGAATTCTGCGATGGAGCGCAGGACATCGTCCTGGTGTCTCTGGCCCCCTTCGGTCTTCCCGATGGTGGCCCGGTGCCACCCGGAGTGATCGAGGCGGCGGTCGCTGCCCGCAGCCACCCAGACGACTTCATCCCCTACGACGAGCCGGCGGATGACTGGCCGCTCTTCGGTGATGCGACGGCAGCCCAGGTGATGCGCCGGGCCACCGACCTCGCACAGCGACGCGAGATCCCGGAGGGGGCCCGATTCGCGGTTCGCTGCGACGATGCCGAAGTGCACCTCACTCAATTGCCGGTGGCCCTGGCCATCAACGGGTCCGTCGTTCTCCTCAACGATGAATCGACCAGGACCGGCGATGCAGATGTGGACGCGCTTCTCGCCACTGAGGGCGCGACGTACTACGAGGGAGGGTCATGAGCACATCGTCACGCTGGAGCATCGGATCGACGAATTCGTTCCTGTGCATTGCCAGTCGCAACTCAGTGCTGTCCATTGGATCGGTGGGATCGGTCTTGTCATTCGGCTCTATCGGCTCCGCTGGCAGCCTGCTCTCGATCGGATCCTTCGGTAGCGCACTCTCCATCATGTCGAGCAGGTCGCTGCTCTCGGTGATGGCGTCGAACGCCGTTCGCGCTTTTGCGCGCTAGAGCACGGTGGACGCGCGCGTGCCACTGCGCGCCACCGGGACCCCGCTGTCCATCACGATCACACGCCACACATAGGTGTTGCCGACGCCGGTCACACTGACCGATAGCGCGAAGCGCCCGTCCGCGGTAGCGACCACCGAATTGCGGTCCTGCCACTCGCCACCGTTGACCTGGACCTGACGCAAGACCACCATGCCGGGGCTGGGGTTCTTGATCTGCCCCGACAACGTGACAACCGTGCCGTCCTTGACGTCACCCTTGGGGTTGGCCCGCAGCGTGACACCCCCCTTGGGAAGCGGTACGTCGCCAGCCACGTCCTGCTCAGTGATCGCGGTGATGTACGTCGAGCGCATCGACAACGTCGAGCGCAGACTTGACGCAGAGAGGGAACTACGCAGGCCGTCCAGGCTCCGCGCCGTCACTTCCTTGGCGGCTCCGGACTCCATGGCTTTGGTGACATCAATGGTCATGATGTCACCGACACCAAAGATTTCCTCGGCCTGCGCCTGGCTGATGACGACGTTCCAGCGACGGTAGGGATTGCCGGGGGCCTCCAGGCTCCAATGGTCGTCCACCGGGGTTGCCCACGGGTAGCCAGCCCCGCCCCACACTTCCTGGGCGGAGTTCGTCATGCCGCCGGTGGCCGCGGTGTAGAAGGCAGGAATCGGGTCGCCGTTGTAGGTGACGACACGACCCTGGCTTCCCGAACGCGTAGCCTCCACGGCCTTCGTCCAGTTGTCACCGCCGTACCCCGACTCAACGATGTAGCCCTTGAACGTCTGGTCGTAGTAGGGGCCGTCGCCGTCGTCCATGTGGCACAGGCAGTCCTTGCGAATGCCGGCCTCAAGCTTCGACAGCGCGTACGCGCGGGAAGCGATCACCTGCGACTGCAGAGCAGCCTGCGGCCACGTCGGCACGACCTCGGCGATGCCACGCAGGTACTCGTCGCCGAGTCGCAGGACATTGACGACGGCGAGTCGTCGGCCGCTGCTTGCCTTGACCGGAGCGATCTCGACCGTGCCGTAGCGGTACCGGTGTCCTTCGTCGACGTAGTTCTCATCCGGGCCGGCGACATTGAGGACCGCCGGAGTCGAGCCGGTGGGGCCGGGGTCGCGTGTGCCCGACCAACGCAAAGTGATCGTGCGCGCACGGCCGACCTTTGTCGTCTTGCCATCGACCGTCTGGCGCACGCTGACGTACTTCTTCTCGTTCTTGAAGGTAAGACTTGCGTTGGCATCGACGACAACGGTCTTGCGCGGACCGAGCGAGATCTCGATCTGCGCTCCGGAACCAGAGAGGCCCTCCACGCGGGCATGCGCCACCGGCTTTTGGTAGAGCAGGCTGATCCGCACGTCAGACTGATCGTCGAGGGACTTCACCTTGGTGCCGGGGTAGTAATACTGGACGATGCGATCGGCGCTCCACCCCGCCTCAGCCATCGAGAAGGCGCCCCATTGCGACAGCCCCACGCCGTGGCCATATCCAGTCCCGGCAATGGTGAACTGCTCGGGCGGCGTACAAGGATCGGGGGGCGAGTCAGCCGTGGCCGAGATCCGTGCGGTGCCCTCCCACGGGAAGAGATCCTTGCCATTGCTCGTGGCCCTGATGCTGAAGGTGTAAAGACCCGGTGGGACTTGCTTGCCCTTGTCGTCACGCTGGTCCCAGCTAAACGTCACGGTTGCCGCTTCGGGCGTGGACGCGGACATCGTGCGTACCGGATCGCCACAGGCATTGGACACGGTGAGGGTGGCGTCCATGGGTCCGTTGGACTTTGGGTTGAGGATGATCGACCCGCCAGCGCCCCACGGTGTTCCATTGCCCTTGATGGACGGCGGATAGAAGTTGCGGCCCTGGCGGGCGGATACCGCGAGCCGGAGATGGGCCATGGTCGGCCGCAGGAACTCTCCCGGGCATGAGGTGCTGCCGATATCACCATGGCCAGAAATCGTCTCGATGGAGACCTTCTCACCCGGCCAGTACATCGACGTGGTGCCCTGACCGGGACCGGGCCCGGCCGAGGTCAGTGTCGCCTTGCCCAGGGGGTTGACGTCGAAGAGTTCGAACTTCCACGCGATGAGATCACTGATGGAATCGAGGATTTTCTCCTTGGTGACCTGCTTGGGGTTGAGCGTGTCGGCATTGCCGAGGAAGGACACGGCGAACGTCTCGGAGTTGAAGCCCGAAGTATGCGCGCCGATCACAGCCTTATCGACACCGCCAGCACGACCTTCGTAGAGGCGACCGAAACGATCGACCATGAAGTTGTAGCCGAAGTCATTGACCTGGATGCCCTCGGTGAACCAGCTGTACACGTTGCGCATCTGCTGGGCCGCTTGCGCCGCGGTGTAGTCGTTGGTGGAGACCACGTGATGCACCCAGGCGACCTTGATCGTGTCGGAGTACTGGGTCGTGCCGCGGCGAAGCGACTCATCGGCACCCCACTGCTCGCGCGTGATGATGGTGGGCTTGCTCACCCCATTGCGGGCCGTCGAAGCTACCGGCTGCCCGACGAGGTCGGCGTCCGAAGGGCGCTCGGGGTTGTCGATCATCACCAGCTCGGTGTCGGTGGGGAGGGTGCCGGTGGGCGTATCGACGCGCACCTGCACTCCGTCAGCCTCATTGGTGAGGACAGGCTCGGTGGAGTAACGAGCACGCTCCGCCTCATCGGTGCCCGGGTCTGGGAGGTGCTCGGATGCCGCGGGGACCTCCATCCAGGGCAGCCATTCGCCCCCCTGTCGCACGCGCATGACGATGCGTGTGCCCTCAGCAAACGGGGTGTCCGCGGTGAGACCGACCAGGCCGAACGGTTTGGTCGAGGTCGCCGGGATCGCCGCCGCGGGGCGCAATGCAGTGGCGGCCGCAGCGGCGCCATGGTCGTCGCCATGGTCCTCGGCCGGGTGGTCCTCACCGGCCACGGCCACCGGTGTCGAGGCAGACGGGGAGGTGACGAGTCCGGCCGGATCGATGGTGTCGAGGGGGACTGAGCGGACGGTCGCTCGAATGGGATCGCTCGCCGAAGATTCGGCGTCCGGAGCGGCGGTGGCGGGGAGTGCGGTGAGAAGTCCGGCGGCTAGGGTGAAGCCCGCCAGGGCAGCCGTCACCGCACCCACACTCCTCACCATAGGAGGGTGCCCCATCAGGGGCCTTCGGTGTCAAGGCGACTCACCCTTCTCAGAGGTCACTCTGATCACATTCACAGACGAACGGCTCGACGCGCCGGGAACCGGACCGGGTCAACCGGCGTCCGAGCCCCGGTCGCCTCTACTCTGGGAGTCACCACCACGGAAGGGAGCAGCGTGTCCGATTCACCCGCTGCGCCCTCCCCCATCCCCGCGCCCTCGAGCCCGGTAGGCGGACCCCCGGTCCGCCGGCGATGGCCCCGGGTCATTGCTGCTGTCGCCGCGAGCGCAGTCCTCGTTCTCACGCTGGCCGGGGTTGGCATCGATGTGGCCTCGTCCAAATTGCAGAGCAACATCACCGCTGTGGACATCAGCGAAACCACCGGTCGCGAATTCGTCCCGACACCCGTCGTCGACGAAGAGGGCAACTACTCGGCGGTCAACGTGCTGCTGATGGGCAGCGACAGCCGAGCAGGTGAGACCTCGAAGAAGTACGGCGACCCCGATGTCTACACCGGCGAGCGCTCAGACACGACGATCCTTCTGCACCTGTCCGAGGACCGGTCGTTCGCCACGGCCGTGAGCATTCCTCGCGACACCTGGGTGATGCTCCCGGAGTGCACCGTCGACGGCCAAACCGTCGGCGCTTTCGAGGCCAAGTTCAACACTGCCTTCGAGATCGGCGGTCCTGGCTGCACCGTCAAGTTGGTCGAGCAGATGACCGGCCTCACGATCGACAATTTCGCCGTCATCGACTTCACCGGCTTCAAGGAGGTCGTGGACGCGATGGGCGGCGTCGAGGTCTGCCTGCCCGAGCCGGCGCTCGATCCGTCGAGCGATCTCGATCTGCCCGCGGGGACCAGCGTGGTCAACGGCGAGCAAGCGTTGAGTTTTGTCCGGGCGCGCAAGACGTTGAGCGACGGCAGCGATCTCAGCCGCATCAAGCGGCAGCAGGCGTTCCTGTCCTCCATGATTCGCGAGGCCTCCTCGACGGGCCTGCTGCTCAACCCGGTCAAGCTTTACTCGACCCTCGACGCGGCGACCCGCGGGCTCACGACCGACCCCGGGCTCGCTGACATTGACGTGCTGCGTGATCTCGCGCTCAGCGTGAAGGGGATGGCCCCCGGCGATATCGCCTTCCTCACCATGCCCTGGGTAGAGCGTGGGGACGGCGAGAACGTCCTCGTCGATGCCGAGCAGGCGCCGCTGGTGTGGCAGTCCATGGCCAATGACGAGCCCTGGATCAAGCCGAAGAAGTCCGCCTCGGCCAGCAAGTCCAAGGAGCAGGTGGACAACGGTCTCACGGTCGTCCCCGAAGAGATCACCGTCCGCGTGCTCAACGGCAGCGGGGTCGCGGGGCGCGCAGCCGAGGTCGCCGCCGCGTTGGAGGCCGAGGGCTACACAGTCGTCGAAATCGGTGACGCGCCGAGTTCGGACTACGTGCAGACCGAGATCCGTCATGACGCGCCGTTCGCAGAGGCTGCTCGCACCGTGCTCGCCGCACTCCCGGGAGCGGCGACCGTTGCTGACGAATCGGCAACGACGATCACCATCGTGCTCGGCTCGACGTACGCGGGAGTCGAGAGCGTCGTCATCGGGGCGCAAGTCGACAACAACCAGCAATCCGGTGGCGGCGAGCAGACCAACGTGGACCGTGAGAACGACGCGATCACCGACCCCACGACGGCAGACAAGGTCCGCTGCGCATAACCACAGTGCTGGTTGACGGATAGTTCCCGCGATGCCATCCGGCTCGTGCACTGAGCAGAACTCGCCCGCACTGATGAAGAAGGGCGGCCCGGGAGATCGCAGTTCTCCCGAAGTTCACGATCCCGCGCCGCGAAACCTCAGGGGCCGCGAAACCTCAGGGGGCAGTGAAGACTGCCGCGCCTTTCTCGAAGGCGAGGTCCACGCGGCTCAATTCGGGGTAGCGCGCGTGCCAATCCTCGGCGATGGCCTGCTCATCAGCCCTAATCATGTCGTCGAGGACGACGACTGCCCCAGGGGCGAGATGGTCGCGCAACAGCGGGAAGGCGGGCCAGCGTGCTTCCGGGTTGCCCTTGCCGGGCGGCCCATCAATAGACAGCAGGTTGATGCCGTCAAGTCCCGACAAGACGGAGGCTTCGTACCAGGTGCACGCCCGGCCATCGATGGAGTGATCCACCAAGGGCGCGCAGCGGATCTCCAGCCAGTCCGCCACTCCCTGACGCAGCGCAAGTGCACGCGTCTCGTCAGCGAAGTCCGGGTCATGGTCGATGGCGACCACTTTGCCGGTGTAGCCGGCGGTGCGCATGGCCCCGGCCATCCACACGCTGGACTGACCACTCCCCACGTCGACCACTAGGCCCGGTCGGTGCTCCAGGACGAATCCGGCGAGCCACAGGAGGTAGTCCTCCGATGCGGCCCAGGTACCCGGTCGCGGCATCGGCAGCGGCATGGGGACCAGGCGCATGAGTTGTTGATAGTCCTCCAGCAGGACCACCTGGTCGTCGAGTTTCTGGGTGAGGTTGTGTCGCAGTTCGCGAATTTCCTGAGGGAGCTTCTTCACTTCGCCCGCAACCTTCGCGATGTCATCACGGTTGTCTGCTCGGCGCGCGGCAGCGGCCGCCTCGCCGACGTACTTCCGGTGCTCGCGGAAGGAACGCAGCATGATCTCGTGACGGCGATCCCCCGTGGCGCGCATAGCCTCGAGTCGGTTGTCGATACGGGCCATGCGGCTGGCGATGCCGCGCAGCCATAACAGCGCCTGCATTGCTGCGGCGCCCCCACCCAGGCCTACGACGGCGACGATGACGATGGCCGAAGTCGGCCACGCCAGCGCCCAGCCCAGCGCCGCGAGCAGCCCGGCAGCCACGACGGCCGCGATCGCAATCATGGCTCGACTACGCACCGCACCTCCACGGATCCGTCTTGCGAATGCTTGAGGCTACCCTTGACCGCTGTGTCGCCCTCCACCCCCGCATCGCTTCCGGGCGTGTCCGTCATCATGCCCGTCCTCAACGAGGAGCGGCACCTCGCGGAGGCGGTCACGGCCATCCTCGCTTCGGAGTACGCCGGCCCGCTGGAGGTCGTCCTCGCTCTCGGTCCGTCACACGACCGCACCGACGACGTCGCAGCAGATCTCGCGACACATGATGAACGGGTCACCTTGGCACGCAACCCCAGCGGTCGTACGGCTGCGGGCCTGAACATCGCCATCGGTGCGGCCGCCCACGACATCATCGTTCGCGTTGACGGACACGCCGTGATTCCGACCGACTACGTCGCCGTCGCGGTGGAGACCCTCGAGGCGACCGGTGCGGACAATGTCGGCGGCATCATGGGCGCGGAGGGCGTGACCGACTTCGAGCAGGCGGTTGCCGCTGCCATGACCTCGTGGTTTGGCGTCGGCGGTGCGGCGTTCCATATCGGAGGCGAGGAGGGACCGGCGCTGACCGTCTACCTCGGCTGCTTCCGCAAATCGGCACTGGAGCGCGTCGGTGGCTTCGACGAGTCGATGGTGCGAGCTCAGGACTGGGAGCTCAACCACCGCATCCGACAGACCGGGGGGCAGGTCTGGTTCACGCCGCGCATGCGGGTGACTTATCGGCCGCGGAATTCGGTCAAGACCCTGGCCCGGCAATACTTCGAGTACGGCCGGTGGCGGCGTGAGGTGGCGCGTCGTCATCCCGAAACAGTGTCGCTGCGATACCTAGCACCGCCGGTGACACTGCTGGCGGTCGGCGTGGGTGTGCTGCTGGCGACCGGAGGCGTACTCGCTCGTCAACCGCGCCTTGCAGCGTTGGGGGCGAGTCAGCCGGCTATCTACCTCATGGCCGATGCCGTCGCATCCTCATCCGCTGCCCGCGGACTCCGTGGATCAGCAGCACGATGGCTGCCCGTCGTCTTCCCCACCATGCACTTCGCCTGGGGCGCTGGCTTCTTGCTCGGCGCTCCCCGATCGAACCGCTAGCCGCTTGCAGCTGACTACTCGGCACTCACTATTCGGCGCCGTGGCGGCGCAGTTCCTCGATCGCCTGACGTCGACCGAGCCGCGAGGCCCGGCGGATCTCCGCCTCGGCGAACCGTCGGCGGTCTTCATCGTCGTCAGGCTGCAGCGGGGGGACCTTGCGGGGCTCACCCTCGGCATCAATGGCGACATAGACGAGGTACGCCGTGCCGACGTGAATTTCCCCTTCGACTCCCGTGCGCTCCACCGTGATACGAACGCCGACCTCCATGCTGGTGGTGCCGGTCCAATTCACCTGCGCGCGAGTCGTGAGCAGATCCCCGAGTTTGACCGGTTCACGGAACGCCATCTGATCGATGAGTGCCGTGACCGACGGGCCGTCGGAGTGCTTCACCGCCGAGACAGCACCGGCTTCATCCACGGCTCGGAGGATGACCCCGCCATGCACGTTGCCGTAGTTATTGGCGTCCATCACGCCCATCACGCGAGCGAGAGTGGCCCGGGAGCGACTGGAAGGGACCGGGTCGAGTGAGGGCTTGTCCGGCACCGGATCGAGAGCCACCTCAGCCGCGCAGAAGGGCTCGGGCCATGACCAGGCGCTGGATCTCGTTGGTTCCCTCATAGATCTGCGTGATCTTGGCATCGCGCATGTAGCGCTCCACGGGGAAGTCTCGGGTGTAGCCGTTGCCACCGAAGATCTGCACCGCATCCGTGGTGACCTGCATGGCCACATCGGAGGCGTAACACTTGGCCGCTGCGCCATAAAAGGACAGGTCACCATCGCAACGCTCGCTCATCGCGGCCGCCTTGTAGACCAGCGCACGCGCAGCTTCAAGTTTCATCGCCATGTCGGCGACCATGAACTGAATGCCCTGGAAGGACGCGATCGGCTTGCCGAATTGCTCGCGCTCCTTCGCATAGGCGACGGCGGCGTCGAGAGCCCCCTGGGCGATCCCGAGGGCTTGGGCACCGATGGTGATGCGCGTGTGATCCAGGGTGGTCATGGCCGTGCGGAAGCCGGTACCCGGATCACCGACGATGCGATCACCGGGAATTCGGACGTGATCAAAGAGGACCTCGCGGGTCGGTGACCCGTGAACACCGAGCTTGCGCTCCGGCGCCCCGAACGACACCCCCTCGTCGTCGGCATGGACGACGAAGGCGGAGATTCCCTTTGCTCCGGCATCGGGATCGGTGACGGCGAGGACGGTGTAGTAGTCCGACACACCCGCGTTGGTGATCCAGCTCTTCTGCCCGTTGATGATCCAGCCGTCGCCATCAGCCTTCGCGCTCGTTCGCATCGCCGCGGAGTCGCTCCCGGACTCGCGCTCGGACAGGCAGTAGGAGAACATCGCCTCGCCCGAAGCGACGCTCGGCAAGTAGCGCCGCAGCAGGTCGTCATCGCCGGCGACCATCAGTGGCATGGTGCCCAATTTGTTCACCGCGGGGATCAGCGAACTTGAGGCGCAAGAGCGGGCAACTTCCTCGATGACGAGGCATGCGGCGAGCGCGTCTCCGCCCTGGCCGCCGTACTCCTCTGGGATGTGAATGGCGTGGAAGTCAGCCGCCACGAGGGCGTCGTAGACGTCGCGGGGAAACTCACCGGTCTCGTCGATCTCCGCGGCTCGGGGCGCAATCTTGTTCTCTGAGAGCGCACGCACAGCGGCACGCAGTTCACGGTGCTCCTCGGGCAACTCATAGACCGAGAAGTCGGGGTTTGCGACCAGTGCCACGGATCCTCCCATTCCTTGGCCCGCAACAGCGGGACGCCACCATCACCCGCCGAAGCGGGAGCGCATCTGAGCCTACGCCCACCCCTCCCTTAGGCTCCACGCATGCGGTTGAGCGTGATCGGCACCGGCTACCTTGGGGCGACCCATGCGGCCTGTATGGCGCAACTCGGTCACGAGGTCGTCGGAATTGATGCCGATCCGGCCAAGGTCGCCGCGCTGGCGGCTGGGCAGGTGCCGTTCTTTGAGCCGGGTCTGCCCGAGGTGCTGCAACAGGCGCTGGCGTCGGGTCGGTTGAGTTTCACCACGGACGTGTCGGCCGCGGCTGGTGCTGAGGTGCATTTCATCTGCGTGGGCACTCCGCAGCGGGCGAGCTCCTACGCCGCGGACATGGGCCAGGTGTGGTCCGCCGTGGAGGCCCTCGTCCCACACGCCGCCGCTGGTTCGCTCGTCGTGGGCAAGTCGACAGTGCCGGTCGGCACGGCCGCACAGATGCGCGATCGCTTCGCCCAGTCCGGTGCGCATGTCGCGTGGAATCCAGAGTTCTTGCGCGAGGGCCACGCGGTGCAGGACACGTTGCATCCTGATCGCCTCGTGATCGGTGTGGAGTCGGCCGAGGACGAGCAGACGCTGCGCACGGTCTACCGTGCGCTTCTCGATGATGGCGTGCCGATGCTGGTCGCGGACTTCGCTACGGCGGAGTTGGTGAAGGTGTCGGCCAACGCATTCCTCGCGACGAAGATCTCTTTCATTAATGCGATGTCGGAGGTGTGCGAGGCCACCGGTGCCGACGTCACGCTGCTCGCCGAGGCGATCGGGATGGACCCGCGCATCGGGTCGTCATTCCTGCGCGCTGGCCTAGGCTTCGGCGGTGGCTGCCTGCCCAAGGACATCCGCGCCTTCATGGCGCGGGCCGGCGAACTCGGGGTCGACCAGGCACTGACCTTCCTGCGCGAGGTCGATGAGATCAATCAGCGGCGTCGCAGCCGCACCGTCGACATGGCCCGTGAGGCCGTCGGTGGGCGCCTACGGGACAAGCGCGTCGCGGTGTGGGGTGCAGCGTTCAAGCCCGATAGTGACGACGTCCGCGACTCCCCCGCCCTGCATGTCGCGGCCGCCCTGCACACGGAGGGCGCGGACGTCATCGTGCACGACCCACGGGCGATGGACAACGCGCGCGAACTCTTCTCCCACCTGGTCTACGCCGACACCGCCCTGGATGCCGCACGGGATGCCGACGTGCTTCTGCTGCTCACCGAGTGGCGCGACTACGTCGATATCGACCCGGCCGCAGTGGCCGAGGTCGTGACCGAGCGCCACGTCATTGACGCCCGCAACGCACTTGACCCGGTCCGATGGCGCGCCGCCGGCTGGACCTACCGCGGCCTCGGCCGCCCGTCCGCCTAGCCCGAGTCCCCCTCGCGGCACACTTCCGCCAGAGACGCGACTAGCGCCAGGCGATCGCCGGGCAGTTGTCCATGACGACATCGAGTCCTGCATCGAGCGCGCGCCGCGCAGCCTCCTCGTCAATCACGCCGAGCTGTAGCCACACGGCCTTGGCGCCGACAGCAATGGCCTCATCGACGAACGGCCCCACGCGATCGGCGCGTACAAACATGTCGACGACGTCCGGAGCGCCCACGGCTGCGGCCGCCTCCGCGATGGTCGCATACCCCTGTTCACCGTGTACGACCTCGGCGCGCGGATAGATCGGGACGATGCGCTTGCCGCGGGACTGCAGGAGCCGTGCGATGCCGTACGCGTCCCGCTCGGGATTGTTGCCCAGACCAACAACGAACCATAGGTGCGAGTCATCGAGAACGTGACGGACCGTCTCGGGCTCGCCGTACACGCGCGAATCGTGGCTAGTCATGGGCGCGAACCTTCGCACCCTTCTCCTGCGCGGTGCGGTTGAGGCCTTCCTGGAACTCGACCATCGCCTCACGCAACTCCTCGTCGTTCGCCGCCAGGATGCGCAC
The DNA here is from genome assembly GCA_030827125.1 of Candidatus Nanopelagicales bacterium. Lineage (GTDB taxonomy): Bacteria > Actinomycetota > Actinomycetes > S36-B12 > S36-B12 > Mxb001. Next base: position 58,154 of record JAURFD010000008.1, on the reverse strand, counting down.
CGCGAGGAGCCCGGCATTGCGGGCATTGCCCACCGCTACCGTGGCCACCGGGACCCCGGCGGGCATCTGCACGATCGACAGCAGCGAGTCCATGCCATCGAGATGGGTCAGGGGAATGGGGACGCCAATCACCGGCAGGGGCGTCAGCGACGCCACCATCCCGGGGAGGTGAGCCGCTCCACCGGCTCCGGCGATGATGACCTTGAGTCCGCGCTCCACCGCCGACTCGGCGTACGTCAGCATCTCGCGGGGCATTCGATGGGCCGAGACGACGTCAGCCTCATACAGCACGCCGAATTCCTGCAGCGCCTGAGCGGCCGCTTCCATCGTGGGCCAGTCTGAGTCGCTGCCCATGATGATCCCGACGGTCGGTGAGTTACTCATTGATCACTCCCATGAGGTAGTCGGCCGCATGATGTGCCCGGGTGAGGGCGTCAGCAAGGTCGTCCGAGACCACTGTGACGTGGCCAAGTTTGCGTCCGGGGCGCAGGGACTTGCCGTACAGATGTACATGCACACCGGGGTCACGCGCCATCACGTGACGGAAGGCATCGGTCAGCGGAGGTAGTCCTTCGATATCGCGTGGGCCGACGACGTTGACCATCACCGACCACTGCGCCGTCGATCGCGGGTCGCCCAGGGGGAGATCAAGGACCGCGCGCAGGTGGTTCTCGAACTGGCTTGTGACGGCACCGTCGATCGTCCAATGCCCGGAATTGTGGGGCCGCATCGCCAGTTCATTGATCAGCAGGCCCTGCGGCGCATCGAAGAGCTCCACCGCGAGCATCCCGGTGACGCCTAGGGCTTCGGCAACGCGCAAGGCGATCTGCTGTGCCTCGAGGGCTTTCGCCTCGGGTAGGTCCGGACACGGCGCGACGACCTCGGAACACATCCCGTCGACCTGCACGGTGCGCACTACCGGGTAGGCGACTGCTTGACCGGACGGTGACCGTGCGACCTGAGCCGCGAGTTCGCGCGTGAAGGGCACAAGTTCCTCCGCCAGCCACGCCGCCCCATGGACCAGTTCGGTCGACTCCATGACCGTGCGCGCCCGCGCCTCGTCCTCGACCACCCACACGCCGCGACCGTCGTACCCCCCGCGCGACACCTTGAGCACGAGCGGCCAGCCCAGCGCATCACCCACACCGCGGAGATCATCGACAGTGAAGTCGTGCCGCCACGCAGGCGTTGGCAGTCCGGCCGCTTCGATGGCCTCACGCATGGTGATCTTGTCCTGCGCGTGCACAAGTGCGGCGCTACTCGGCTGTACGCCGATCCCCGCTGTTTCCAGGGCCCGCAGATGGGCCGGGGGCACGTGCTCGTGGTCGAAGGTGATGACCGAGCACCCCTCCGCCAAGGCGGTGAGGGCCGCGAGGTCGGTATGGCTACCGAAGACGACGTCGGGAATGACCTGGGCGGCGGACTCCCCGCGATCCGTCGCGAGGAGACGCAGGTCCACACCGAGGGCGGCCGCCGGAGCCGCGGTCATTCGGGCGAGTTGTCCACCTCCGACGAGACCAACGCGCGGAGCACCCGTGACCGGATTCACAGCGCGACCCTACTCGTGCCCCCCTTGTGGTGGAGCAACCTCCCACCCCGGGCGGCTACGATTCACGCTGTGTCCCAGCAAGGTCTCAACAACTCCGTCGTGCCCACGTCGTGGCTCGATCGGGTGCGCTCCTCGCTGAGCGTCCTTGCCCGGGAGATTGCCAAGTTCGGGGTCGTGGGACTGTCGGCGTTCGTCATCGATGTCGGTCTGTTCAACATCTTGATGTTTGCCGGAGGCGATGGACCCCTCAATGACAAGCCGCTGACCGCCAAGGCCATCAGCGTCATCGCGGCCACCACCTTCGCATATTTCGGCAACCGCTTCTGGACCTTCCGGCACCGTGGACGCACCCACATGGGGCGGGAGTACCTGCTGTTCTTCGGCTTGAACGGAATCGCGATGATCATCGCGCTGTCCTGCCTGTGGTTCAGCCACTATGCACTCGGCCTCGACAGTGTCCTCGCCGACAACATCAGCGCGAACGTCGTGGGGCTCGCCCTCGGCACACTCTTCCGCTTCTGGTCCTACCGCAAGTGGGTCTTCCCCGCGATCCCCGACGATGACGCCGATCGCGAACTCGCCGAGCGGGACGCCGTCACACCGATCTAGCCGGGCTGCGCCGCTATCGGCGTCCGTGCTCGCTGCTCACCTCAACCAACTCGAACGCCCGCACAATTCCGACACCACGCACCCGCCGCGGTGCCTGCTGGCGCAGACGTACGCCGGGCAACTCCTGAGCCTCGGCGGCCGTAGCCGCATCCACCAGGGTCATACCTGGGCGGGCGAACGCCGTCAGCCGACTGGCGAGGTTGACCGTGGCGCCGAAGACGTCGCCCATCCTGCGTAGGACATGTCCGGTTGCCAGACCAATGCGCACCTGCGGCACCTCCGGCAGTAGACGGTGCACATCGTGCAACTGCCGTGCCGTGTCCACCGCGATCTCGGCGCTCTGAGCGACGAAGAAGATTTCATCGCCCACGGTCTTCACCAACTGGGCGCCTGTCGCGGCCACGACGTCGGCGCTCGCCGCCTCGAAGGACTCCACGAGCGCTGCGAGATCGGCATCGACGAGTTGCCGGCTGAGGCGGGTGAAGCCCACCAGATCGGCGAACCCCACGGTGGCGACAGCCTCCTCGGCCGCCACCTCGGCGCGTGCGAGCCGCCGATCCAGCACAGCGACCAACTGCCGCCGCCAGGCGTAGTCCAAGAGTTGCCCCAGCGGTCCGATCAGCTCACCGGCACGTGCGGCGATGGCATCCATGGACTCCGGATCGAGGCCATCGTCGATGTCGGGTAGTTCACCGTGATCGGCCAGGAGACGCCCCACCGCCTCGGTTTGCCAGTCTGCCAAGCGCGCCGTGGACTGACCGAGACTTCGAGCGATGACGACCACCGTCTCTTCATCAAGCAATTGCTCGTCAATGAGCCGCCCCACTGTCTGCAGCGCACGGAGGTCCATGTCGGTGAACGCCCGCGCACCCCCGGTGTCGGGGAAGCCCAGGGCGCGCCACAGTGTGCGGGCGAGTTGGTCGGGGACGCGTGAACGCTCCAACAGATCTGCACGCGTGTAGATCGGCTCACCGCCGAGGATGATTCGGTCGAGTGCCGACGTTGGGTCAGGTGCCATCGTTGGGGGGAACCGGGTCGCCGCCCTGGTCAATGCTCCGTCGGCGGCGCCGCTCGTCGTCTTCCTCGTGGAGCCGGTAGACGTCCCGCTGGATGACCTCAACGTTGGGGACGTCGTCGATGATGAGGTCCTCGTCACTCGCGGAGGTAATTTCCAGTCGGCCGTAGTTGAGGATGCGACCCATGACCCCGACGTCAAAGGACACATTGTTGATCTTGGCCAGGGGCATGTCCCGGCCCTTCTTGGCGATGACGCCTGCCCTCGTGATGATTCTCCGGTTGGTGAAGACGTATTGCGTTGTGAGCCAGATCATGAACGGTCGGATCACCCAGACGATGAGGATGATCGCGCCGACACCGATGATGATGGGACGCCCCACGGTCTCCACGAAGCCGCCCGCGCTCCACGACCAATTGCCGAGCGAGACATAGAGCCAGGTGCCGATGAAGATCGTGAGGATGAGCTCAATGACGGGGAGGATGAGTCCTCGCCAGTGCGGCTTCATCTCAAACTCGATGATCTCGCCATCGCCCAGCAACCGTGTCGGATAACCCATGGTTGAATCGTGACACATGGCTCCGAGGAGATCAGCCGAATGCCTCGTTGGCGGGACGCAGATGCACCACATCACCCGCCGTGATTGCGTATTCGCCCCCTTCGTCATCCACCACCACGAGCTCCCCACCGTGACCCAGGGCCGCAGCAACGCCGACGACGTCACCACCGGGTCTTTGCACTCGGACTCGCCGACCGATCGTCGCCGAGAATTCGGCATAGAGGGGTGCGAAATCCACCCCATCGCGCCAGGATCGGTAGGCACTGGCTACTTCGGCGAGTACCCCCGCAAGGACATCCTCACGAGACGCCCGCGCCCCCTCACGCTGTAACGACGTCCCGCCGAGCGGGAGTTCGTCCACCTCTTGGGAGACATTGACGCCCAGTCCGATGATGACCGCCCCGTCCGCGAGCCGCTCGGCGAGCAGTCCGGCCACCTTCCCGACCTCACCGTCGCGCACGACAACCACGTCATTGGGCCACTTCAGTCGAACATCGACGCCGGCGACCGCACGCAGGGCTCGGACGACCCCCACACCGACCACCAGCGGCAGCCAACCGACGCGATCGATAGAGCGCTCCGGTCGCAGCAACAGGCTCATCCAGAGGCCGGCGTACTGCGGCGACTCCCAGTGCCGGCCCCGACGGCCCCTGCCCGCGGTCTGCTCCTCCGCGACCACCACCGAGCCCTCCGGGGCCCCCTGCCCGGCCAACCGCTCGACGTCGATCATCGTGGAGCCGGTCGTCGCCACGATTCTCGGCGGGGGCCACGGCTCCCAACCGAGCAGGGGCGGCAGTTCGCTCAGCGGCCGACGTTCCCGGGCCGCGCCGAAGTCCTCGCTCACCCGGCTAAGGTACGACGGTGACCTCGACTCCCGCGGCGAATGCGCCACACACCACCGCCGAGAAGGCCGATGAACTCCTTCAGCGTCGCGCGGAAGCGGCCGGGCGGCGCCAGGCGGCGATCGATAAGCAGCACGCGAAGGGCAAGCTCACCGCGATGGAACGCATCGAGGCCTTCCTCGATCCGGGCTCGTTCCAACAACTCGACGGTCTCGCCCGTCACCGCTCACACAACTTCGGCCTCGACAAGAGTCGGCCGTACGGCGACGGCGTCATCACCGGCTACGGCACCGTCGACGGTCGACCGGTCTGCGTCTTCGCCCAGGACTTCACCGTGTTCGGTGGGTCCCTCGGTGAAGTGTTCGGCGAGAAGATCGTCAAGGTCATGGATCTCGCGCTCAAGACCGGCTGCCCCATCATCGGGCTCAACGACTCCGGTGGTGCACGCATCCAAGAGGGGGTCGTGTCACTCGGCCTCTACGGCGAGATCTTCAATCGCAACGTGCAGGCCTCCGGCGTCATCCCGCAAATCTCGCTGATCATGGGTCCGTGCGCGGGTGGGGCCGTCTACTCCCCTGCCATCACCGACTTCATCGTCATGGTGGACAAGACCTCGCACATGTTCATCACCGGCCCGGATGTCATCAAGACGGTCACCGGCGAAGACGTCCCCTTCGAAGAGCTCGGCGGCGCCCGGACCCACAACACCAAATCCGGTGTCGCCCACTACATGGCCGACGATGAGTCCGACGCGTTCGACTACGTGCGCGCGCTCCTGTCCTACCTGCCGAGCAACAACCTCGACGAGCCGCCGACGTACGACGTGGAGGCGGACCTGGACATCAGCGAGCACGACCGCGAACTCAACACGCTGATCCCAGATTCACCCAACCAGCCCTACGACATGCACCGGGTCATTGAGCACGTCCTCGATGACGACGAGTTCCTCGAGGTGCAGCCGCTCTTCGCGCCCAACATCATCTGCGGATTCGGTCGTGTCGAGGGTCGCCCCGTCGGCGTCGTGGCCAATCAGCCGATGCAGTTCGCCGGCACGCTCGATATCGAAGCCTCGGAGAAGGCCGCTCGCTTCGTCCGCACGTGCGATGCCTTCAACGTCCCCGTCCTCACCTTCGTGGACGTCCCCGGCTTCCTCCCCGGCACCGACCAGGAATGGGACGGCATCATCCGACGCGGCGCCAAGCTCATCTACGCCTACGCCGAGGCCACGGTCCCGCTCGTCACCGTCATCACGCGCAAGGCCTACGGCGGCGCCTACGACGTCATGGGCTCCAAGCACCTCGGTGCTGACATCAACCTCGCGTGGCCCACCGCGCAGATCGCGGTCATGGGCGCGCAGGGTGCCGTCAACATCCTTTATCGCCAAGAACTCGCCAACGCCGCGGATCCCGAGGCCGAGCGTGCTCGGCTCATCGAGGAGTACGAGGCAACCCTGGCCAATCCCTACGTCGCCGCCGAGCGGGGCTACATCGACCGCGTCATCCTCCCCGAGGAAACGCGACCGATGATCGTGCGAGCCCTGCGGGCGCTGCGCACCAAGCGCGCCAGCCGCCCGCCCAAGAAGCACGGCAATATCCCGCTATGAGCGACGCCGACGAGCCGATCGTCAATCACGGACCCGCGACACCGGCCGAAGTTGCTGCGGTCGTCGCGGCCGTGGCAAGCCTGCGTGCCGCGATCGACCCACCGGCACGCAAGCCCCGAAGCCTATGGGCGCTGCCGGCCCGCCAGACGCGACCGCGGCTCGGCTCCGGCCCGGGCGCCTGGCGCGCCTCGTCATTGCCCCGCTGAGCGGCCCGCCCCCGCTCAGTTACCAGCCGACGACCTTCGGCCACGGGTGACCGAGTTCGCCCGCGAGTCGGCGAACGGCGGGCAGGGAAACTCCGATGACATTGCCGGGGTCACCCTCAATACCGGCGACAAACGGAGCTCCGAGGTCATCCAGGGTGAATCCCCCGGCAACCTTGAGCGGCTCGCCGGTAGCGATGTAGGCGCGGATCTCATCGTCCGGTGCGTCCACCATATGCACCACGGTCGTGACCGCTTCGCCGACAGCGCGACCGGACGCAGTGTCCATCAGCCAGTGACCCGTGTGCAGGAATCCGGGTCGCCCACGCATGCGCTGCCAGCGCCTCATGGCCTCCTCCGGTGTCGGTGGTTTGCCCAGCCGTACGCCGTCGACCTCGAAGATGGAGTCGCAGCCGAGCACAAGCGCGCCCTCCGGCAGCGGGTCCGTAGTCACGACGGCTTCCGCCTTGGCCCGGGCGAGCGCAAGGGCCACCTCCGGCACCGGCTGCTGCCGCATCCGCTCCTCGATGGACTCCTCATCCACGCCGCTGACCAAGACGCGGGGGGCAAGCCCAGCCTGCTCGAGCAGTCGTCGCCGGGACGGCGAGGCCGAGGCGAGGATCAGGGGCAGTTGCGACATGCCCACACCTTGCCAGAGGGGGGTCCCTAGACTGCAGCGCGTGCAGAAGGTCCTCATCGCCAATCGAGGCGAGATCGCCGTACGTGTTGCCCGCGCCTGCCGAGATGCCGGCCTGACCTCCGTGGCGGTGTACGCCGACCCCGACCGCGAGGCCCTGCACGTCCGCATGGCTGACGAGGCGTACGCGCTTGGTGGCGCCACCGCGGCGGAGACCTACCTTGACATTGCCAAGTTGCTCGACGCGGCTCGCCGGGCCGGAGCCGACGCCGTGCACCCCGGCTACGGGTTCCTCTCCGAAAACGCCGACTTCGCCCAGGCGGTCATCGACGCCGGGCTGACCTGGATCGGACCGCCACCGGAAGCGATCCGATCACTCGGTGACAAGGTCTCCGCCCGACACATCGCGGCGCGCGCGGGAGCCCCACAGGTCCCCGGTACGCCCGATCCGGTAACCGGAGCCGACGAGGTCGTCGCCTTCGCCCAGGAGCACGGTTTACCGGTGGCGATCAAGGCGGCCTTTGGTGGCGGCGGGCGCGGCCTCAAGGTCGCCCGCACCCTGGAAGAGATCCCCGAGCTCTACGACTCTGCCGTGCGCGAGGCCGTGGCCGCGTTTGGTCGTGGCGAGTGCTTCGTCGAGCGCTACCTGGACAACCCACGCCATGTCGAGACACAGGTCTTGGCCGATCAGCACGGCAATGTCGTGGTGGTCTCGACGCGTGACTGTTCATTGCAGCGTCGGCACCAAAAATTGGTCGAGGAAGCTCCGGCGCCTTTCCTTTCCGATGAACAGGTCGACGCCCTGTACTCGGCCTCGAAGGCCATCATCAAGGAAGCCGGCTATTACAACGCTGGCACGTGCGAATTCCTCGTCGGTGAAGACGGCACCATCTCGTTCCTCGAGGTCAACACCCGACTGCAGGTGGAGCATCCGGTCTCCGAGGAGGTCGCTGGCATCGACCTGGTCCGAGAGCAGTTCCGCATCGCCGACGGTGGGGTCATCGACTATGACGACCCGGTGCTGCGCGGACACAGCATCGAGTTCCGTATCAACGGTGAGGATCCGGGCCGCGGCTTCCTCCCCGCGCCCGGCGTCCTCACCGAGTGGGTCGAGCCGGCCGGTCCCGGGGTCCGCGTCGATGCCGGCTTCGGTCAGGGCGACATCATTGGCGGCAACTTCGACTCCCTTCTCGCCAAGCTCATCGTCACCGGACGCGACCGGCAGGAGGCACTAGAGCGGTCCCGACGCGCGCTGCGGGAGTTCGTCGTCGAAGGCATCGCCACCGCCATCCCCTTCCACCGCGCCGTCGTCGACGACCCCGCATTCGCTCCTGAGGGCGACGCACCCTTCACCGTGCACACCCGCTGGATCGAGGGCGGCTTCAACAACACGATCCCGCCCTACACCGGAACCGCCGACGCACCCGAGGTATCTGCCGGACGCGAAACCGTGACGGTCGAGGTCGACGGCCGCAGGCTTGCCGTCACGCTGCCCGCCGGCCTCGGTGGCGCGTCGACAAACAAGTCCGGGCCGGCGAAGGCCAGCCGCAAGCGCGATCGATCCTCCGGATCGGCGGCCTCCGGCGATGCGGTGGCCGCACCCATGCAGGGGACCGTGGTCAAGGTGGCCGTCGAAGAGGGGCAGCAGGTCGCACCAGGCGATCTCATCGTGGTGCTTGAGGCCATGAAGATGGAGCAGCCCCTTACGGCCCACAAGGCGGGGATCGTGACCGGGCTTGACGCCGCTGTGGGCGCCACCGTCCCCACGGGCACGGTGCTCTGCGAGATCAAGGACTGATCGACCGCGTCAATCGGGGGTAGTGTCGATCCATGGTGCGCCGTCTCTTCGTCCTCGCCCTCCTGTCACTCGTCGCCATCCTCAGTAGCTCCTCCCTAGCCCGCGCGGATGCGACCATCGACGCCATCGCCGACATCCTGCGCGCCGAGGCTGTCTACAACGACCCGGTGGCCGAACTCAGCCTCACCACCGGTCAGGTGACCGCGCTGCAGCAGCAGATCACCGACACGGGACTACCGATCTTCATCGCGGTCCTGCCCGAGGAGGACGTCACGGCCTACGGCTCCGCGGACGCCCTCCTGAGCGAAATCCAGGCGTCGGTCGGACGCGACGGTGTCTACGCCATGGTGGCCGGCAATTCCTTCCGGGCCGGTTCCACCTCCGGTTCGGTTCGGCAGATCGCGGACACCGCCTTCGCGCAGAACAGTGCCAACGGCGTGTACGCCGTCCTCCAAGCCTTTGTCGCCGGTGTCGATGCGCAGTTCAACGACAGTGCCGCCGCGAACAACAGTTCCGGTAGCGGGGCACAGTCATCCCCCACATCGTCCGGGAGTGGCATTCCCATCCTCATTCCGCTGGTCGTCCTTGTAGTGCTTGGCGGAATCGGCTTTGTCTTCCTACGCCGCCGTGGGAAGAAGCAGCAGGCCCAGCGACTCGATACCGTACGCGCGGTCCTCAACGAGGACGTCACCGAACTCGGCGAACGCCTCGGCTCCTTCGACCTCACCGACAGCCGACTTGACGAGGCTGGGCGGGCGGATCTGCAGAAGGCGTTGGACGCCTACTCGGCGGCGAGCGACTCCACAGCCACGGCCTCCAGTGACGCAGATATCACCGCGGCGACCGGCGAACTTGAAAAGGGTCGATACGCATTGGCCTGTGTCGAAGCGCGGATGGATGGCCGACCGGAGCCGGCGCATCGGGCCCCGTGCTTCGTCGATCCCCGCCACGGACCGAGCGTCGACGACATCGATTGGGCACCCCAGGGCGGAGCGGCACACCCGGTGCCGGTCTGTGCCGCCTGCGAGAACACGATTAACTCGGGAGGACGCCCGACACCGCGGGAGGTCGACGCGGGAGGTCAGCGAGTGCCCTATTGGCAGGGCGGCCCGGCCTACGCTCCCTACGCGCGTGGCTACTACCGCAGTTGGAGCGACATCATGCCGGCACTGTTCATCGGCACGATGTTGGCGAGCACGTTTGCCGCCCCGGCCGCCCAGGCCGCACCGCCGATGGGACAGCCAGGCCCTGACGGCACCACGTTCGGCGGCGGCGACTTCGGTCGTGGCGGTGGCTTCGGGGGTGGAGACTTCGGGGGCGGCGGTAGCTTCGGGGGTGGAGACTTCTAGCCATCCACTCACTAGGCCGGCGGCGGTGGCACCCAGAGCGCAAAGACCGCCAGGACGAGTGCGAGAGTCCCCAGAACGACGAGATCCACTGTGCGCGATCGGACCGCGAGCATGCCGATCTGTGAGGACGGCAGGACGAGTCGTAGGACGAATGCGAGCACGAGGCTGCCGGCCAGCATGAGTGATCCGATGCGGAAGTGGTCCAGCGCGACCACCACGAGAGATGCGACGACCCCGATGAGCACGACACCAATCGGCCACTGCCGCCACCAACGCTTCGGCCGAGGACGCAGCGGATGAACTGAAGCCATACCCGTCATCTGATCAACCCGAGGACCGCTCGGCAGCCTCAACAACGTTGGCGAGCAGCATGGCCCGCGTCATGGGGCCCGACCCACCAGGCATCGGTGCCAGCCAACCCGCGACCTCCGCGCATGCCGGATCGATGTCGCCGAGCAGACCGGCATCGGTCCGCGTGATGCCGACATCGACGAGTGCCGCACCCGGCTTGATCATGTCCGGGGTGATGAAGTGCGGGACACCGGCAGCGGCGACGACGATGTCGGCTCGCGCGATGTGCGCGGACATGTCACGCGTTCCCGTATGACACAAGGTGACGGTGGCGTTCTCCTGACGACGGGTGAGCAGTAGACCGAGGGGGCGACCCACCGTCACTCCTCGACCGACAACGCACACCTCGGCACCATTGATCGGTACGTCATAGGTTCGGAGCAATTCCACGATGCCGCGCGGAGTGCACGGAAGCGGTGCCTCGATTCCTAGGACCAGCCGACCGAGGTTCATCGGGTGGAGCCCATCCGCGTCCTTCAGCGGATCCATCAGTTCAAGAACGTGATTGCTGTCCAATCCCTTGGGCAGGGGTAGCTGGACAATGAATCCGGTGACGGCCGGGTCATCGTTCAAGGCTCGTACGGCGTCCTCGACGTCAGCCTGAGTGGAGTCACCAGGCATGTCCACACGGATGGACGCGATCCCTACCTCGGCGCAGTCACGGTGCTTGCCACCGACATAGGCGTGACTCCCCGGATCATCACCCACGAGAACCGTCGCGAGTCCGGGCGTGATGCCACGGGCTTTGAGGACCGCAACGCGATCAGTGAGTACCTGCTTAACAGCCTTGGCCGTGGCCTTGCCGTCGAGGATGGTCGCCGTCATGCCCTCACCCTAGCGAGGGCCTATTGAGCTTCGCGGGCGAGCGCGGCACGTCGTCCCAGGGTCGCTACCGCCACCGCAATGACGGACACCCCGAGGCTCAGCAACAGGGTCCAGGCGAAATGAGATCCGGGCAGGGGAAGCACAAAGTCCACCATGATGGCCCCGGAGATTTGACCGACAACGCCCACCAGGCTGAGCACGAGCACCCCGAGGTGCTTGACGGCCCAGGAAATGTTGACGATGAGCAGCAGGCCGAAGATGGTGCTGGCGTAGAGCCAGGCCGATCCCGCATCGGGCACCGGTGATTGACGGGACCCCGCAAGCACGAGCACCCCGACGAGCAGCCACATGACGACGGCGCCCCCGAGGAAGTTCACCTCGGCCGCCACCACAGGCTGGCCCGACAGGCTGGCGACTCGGCCATTCAGCGCAGCCTGAATGGCGGCCCCCGCGCCGGCCAGAATCGCGAGTACGACAGCCCACCATTCAGCCGAGTACTCGGCCTTCGTGCTGTTGCCGACCCACACCAGCGAAACAGCGAGCACCGCCAGAAGGGCACCGAAGATGCGCGTCGGGGTGACCGCGCGACGACCTCCGGGGGTCAGCCCTACTCGGTCCACCAGCAGTCCGTTGACGGTTTGCCCCGAGACGAGCAGGACGGTGAGTGCGGCGATGCCGATGATCGGCGACACCAGACCCATGACGGCAATCTGTAGTGCCCCTGCCAAACCACCCGCCAACGTCCACAGGGGAATCTCCCCCGATCGGACTCCCACGAAGGTCCGACGGACCCCCTCGCGGAGCGGACGAAGGGCGAAGATCAAGCCCAGCGTGACGAGGCCTTGCAGAAGTTGGGTGCTCCCGGCCACCGCGATGGGCGAGGCACCGCGAGAGACGAGTTCGCCGACTCCGCGGATCTGCAGACTCACCAACATGAAGGTGGCGAACGTCGTGAGGATCGCGATGGGAACGGCGCGCGAAGACTGTCCTAATGCGGTCACGTGAAGGTTGCCGCCATCGTCGGTGAGTCAGACAGGCGGTAGGTGATGACCGAGCCCGGTCGTACCGGGGCCGGAGGGATGATGGATCCGGTGAGGATGACATCGCCGGCCTGTACACCGCGCCCGATCATGGGTGCTAATTCGGCAGTCCGAGCAATCACCGAACCAAGGTCACCGGTGAGGGCGGTGACGTCGGTGACAACACTGCGCTCACCATTCAGGACGACCTCGGCGCTGAGCACGCTCACCGCGTCTGCAGTCCCGTCAAAGCGCTCACCGATGCGATAGCCCCGGTGGAAGATGTTGCCAGCCAGGACGTCGGCGACATTCGTCGGAGGAGCGTCGATGTCGGCGAACTCAAAGGCAGGAGCCCACGAGACGACGCACGCCACCGCTTCCGACGCTGAGGTCCCCGGCGGAATGTCTCGCGCCACGAAGGCGGCGATCTCGCACTCCACGACGGGAGCGACCCAGTCGGCAATGTCGACCTCCTCCGTGGCGGGCACCGCGCCGGCCTCGGTGAGAAATCCGATGATGGGCGCATCGAGGCTGAACAAAGCCAACCCCGAGGGCGACCCGAAGCCAACCTTCCACCCGACCGGCGGGAGTCCTTGATCCTCGGCGTCGCGGCGCATCAGGGCGAGGGCGGCGAGGCCGGCATCGACCCGCTCATCGCCCGATGTCTGTTCAGCCATGGTCCGGGTGCACCTCATATCCGGAGTCCTCGAGGGATCCGGCGCCACGCCACCCCCACACCAGCACAGCATCCTCCGAACCGTCATTGCGGAACCCATGCCAGTGACCGCGTGGTGTCCACACGATGTCGCCGGCTCGCGCGGCAGTGACCCCGTCGTCGCCGGAGTACATCACTCCCTCGCCGGAGATGACGATCCAGAACTCATCGCAGTGCGCATGACGATGTCGGTCGTGCATGGCACCAGGAGGCAGGACAGTCCAGCCGAGGAGGAAGTCATCGGTTCCGAGATTGTGCTTGTCGAGCAGGAACTGCACCTGCATGTCCACCCAGCCCTCATCGCGGCGCAGACCGGGTACCAAGGGTATGTCGGCGAGGTTGGTGTGGAATACCGCGTCCTCAGGCTTCACGACAAACCTCCCATTTTGCGGTAGGCGCGATGCGCCACCACGAAGTCATTGCGATCGATCCCCATGCCGCGACAAGCATTCATCATGTCGTTGGCTGACGATGCGAGCGGCAGCGGCAGCCCGAGAAGTCTCCCCTGCTCCAGAACAAGGGTCATGTCCTTCTGCTGGAGCGTGACATCCGCGAGCGGCTTCGCTGGCATCTTGCCCTCGAGGACAAAGGGGCCGCGATAGCCCAGGACCGGGGACGCGGCAACACTGTTCAAGATCGCGTCGACAATGGCCTCGCGCTCGACGCCACCCTTTTCGGCGAGGGCGACGGCTTCCCCAAAGGCGATGACCTCCACCATGAGCAGCAGATTGACCGAAAGCTTGGCCTGCACCGCCGTACCGCTTGGCCCGATGTACGACACCGTGGGCCCGATATCCAGCAACACCGGTCGAACGCGCTCGTACGCGTCGCGATCACCACCCACCATCACCGAAGCTTTGCCCGCCTCGACCGTCACCGGGCTTCCGGACAAAGGCGCATCGAGCATGACGCGATCAGCATCGGTGAAGGCCGCGCTGATCTCGCGGCTCGCCTCTGGAGAGATCGTGCTCATGTCGAGGTAGACCCCCGACTCGGACAGGCCCGCGAGAACTCCGTCGCCGCCCAGCGCGACCGCGCGAACCGCCGCCGCATCGGTCACGATGGACAAGACGAGGTCGGCATTCTCACTCGCGGCTCGGGGAGTCTGCGCCTCGATCATGCCTAGCGCGACCAACGCCGCGGTCTTGCCAGGTGAGCGATTCCACCCCGCAACCTCGTGGCCGGCCGCCAGGAGTCGCGGCACAATGACCTGACCCATGTCCCCCAGGCCGATAAATCCAATACGCGCCATGGTCCCTCCTAGACCTCTCCCTCACCGTGCACGTGTGCCTGAAGTCGTCGCGCTGCGGGGCGGCCTAAGACGTCGGTGTCCAAGGGATTCCACGCACAGGCGCTCGCACCGGGAACCCACACCGTTCGATTGCGCCCCGGCACGAAGAATTCGACGAACACCATGTCCTCATCGCGCAAATTCTCAAAGGAGTGGACCTCGTTCTCGAGGTTGTACAGCAGGTCTCCCTCGCCCAGTTCCACCCGATCATCACCGAGAACGGCGGTGCCCCCGCCGGACACGATGAACTGGAAGTGCTCCGCACCCTCGTGGTGATGGGCAGCCCCGATCGCGCCCGGCGGATAGATGATCATCTCGCCTTTGACGGCTTCCGTCCCCCAGAGTCCCGTGCTGGCGAGGTAGATGCGGCGGCGCGAGTCATGCTCGCTGAGCAGCACCGGCTCCGTGGACCAGTCAATCCGCCGCAGATCCGCCGCCCCCGAACCGTCCTGCGCCCGGGGCACCTGGGTGAGCAGCAGCACCGAAGGCTCCAGTGCCACGATGGCGCAGTCTCGCCCGTGGGCCACCATGACGATGTGATCGACGGTCGTCTGTTGACCGTCAACCTCAAGGCTTCCCGACAACAGTTGGAACCAGCACAGCCCCGCCTCCGGACTTTGCAGGTCGTACGTCGCGCCCGGATCAAGGCGAAGGACGGCGACTGACAAGCGGCGATCAGGCAGCCGATCAGGGGCAATCACCCACTCGACGGGCATGCCGTCGGAGGCGGTGCCGGGGAGGCGGTCGGCGGGTCGAACGACGAAGGGCACGGCAGTCTCCAGACGGCGGTCGGGTGATCCGATAGCGGGAGGCTAGGCCAATTGCCGGGATCAGTGCAATCGATTGCGTCGATTACCCCTACACTCGATTGCGTCCCCCGGGACCCGACACCCCAGAGAGCGAGGTCACCATGTCCGCCCGCCCCGCATCCGAGTTCGCCCAGACCAGCATCGCCGCCCCCGGCATCATCGGCGTGGACTGGGAGGAGCGCGTCGACTTCAACCGGCTGCGTGACTACCGGCTCGCTCGCGCGCGGCAAGCACTGGAGGCCAGCGACCTCGGCGCGCTTCTCGTGTTCGAGGGGTCGAACATCCGCTACCTGACGGCAACACACATCGGCACCTGGGGTTATAACAAGACCGAGCGGTGGGCGCTGCTCACCCGGACCGGCGAACCGTGGATCTGGGATTTTGGTTCGGCCGCCAAGAACCATCGCCTGTACTCCCCCTGGCTGGTGCCCGATCAGTCGCGCGGCGGGAACAACGGACTCCAGGGCGCCATCGCTCCGCAATCGGGTCTGCCGCACGGCACGGCGCAGGAGATCGCCGCCATCCTGCGTGAAGAGGGCGTCGCCAACATGCCACTCGGCGTCGACGTCATCGAGATGCCCATCCTCCGCGAACTCGAAGCTGCCGGAATCACTGTGCAGGACGGTCAGCAGGTGATGCTTGACGCGCGGCAGATCAAGAACCGTGACGAGATCTTGCTCCTCAGCCAAGCCGCGGCCATGGTCGATGGGGTCTACCACGACATCTACGAATTCTTGAAGCCCGGAGTCCGGGAGAACGACGTGGTGGCCCTCGCCACCAAGCGCCTGCTCGAGATGGGGTCGGAGCAGGTGGAGGCCATCAACTCCATCGCGGGGGAGCGCTGCAGCCCGCACCCGCACGTGTTCTCCGATCGCTACATCCGCCCCGGTGACCAGGCCTACTTCGACATCATCCACGCCTTCAACGGTTACCGAACCTGCTACTACCGGACCTTCGCCGTCGGCCGCGCCACGCAGGCCCATCGCGATGCCTACAAGAAGGCACGGGAACTCATCGATTCGGCGATCGCCATGGTGAAGCCGGGCGTCAGCACGGCCGATATCGCCAAGTTGTGGCCGAAGGCTGAGGAGTTCGGATTCAGTTCGGAGATGGAGGCTTTCGGGCTTCAGTTTGGGCACGGGCTTGGTCTCGGCCTGCACGAACGTCCGGTCATCAGCCGACTGAACTCCCTCACCAGCCCGGTCGAGGTCCAGGAGGGCATGGTGTTTGCCCTGGAGACATACTGGCCGGCGGATGACGGGCATTCCGCGGCCCGCATCGAGGAGGAACTCGTCGTCACGAAAGACGGCGCCGAACTTCTCACGCTCTTCCCCGCTGAAGAGCTCGTCGTCACCAACGCGTACTGATTCGACTGCCCAACCGAAGGAGCACCGGTGTCTCTTTACCCCCTCGACGACCCCCGGCTGACCAATCTCTACATCGATGGGGCCTGGGTCGAAGCCTCGGACGGCGCGCGCTTTGACGTTGCCGACCCCGCGACGGGTGAGGTGATCGCCTCGGTCGCGAGCGGATCCGCTGAGGATGCCCAGCGTGCCGTCGACGCCGCCGCGCGATCCTGGGATGCGTGGGCTGCCACCGCGCCGCGGCAGCGCGCGGAGATCCTGCGCAAGGCCTTCGAGATCATGATCGAGAACCGCGACGAGATCGCCGATCTCATCGTCCTCGAGAGTGGCAAGTCCCGAGGCGACGCCCAAGGCGAGGTGACCTACGCCGCCGAATTCTTCCGCTGGTTCGCCGAGGAGGCGGTCCGCGCGGTCGGCCACGTCCAGACTGCTCCCAATGGGGACAAGCGCATCCTCACGGTCTATCAGCCCATCGGCGTTTCCGTGCTCATCACGCCGTGGAACTTCCCGGCCGCGATGGCCACCCGCAAGATGGGCCCCGCACTTGCCGCTGGATGTCCGGTGGTGTTGAAGCCCGCCTCGGATACGCCGCTCACGGCCCTCGCCCTCGCCGTGGTGATGGAGCGGGCTGGTGTTCCCGCGGGGGTCGTCAATGTCCTGCCCTCTCGTCGTTCGGGTGCTGTCGCCGAGGCAATGCTGGACGATTCGAGGACCCGCAAGCTCTCCTTCACCGGTTCGACAGAGGTCGGGCGCACCCTCCTCGAACTTGCCGCCCGCAACGTTGTGAGCTGCTCGATGGAACTCGGTGGCAACGCTCCCTTCGTCGTCTTCGCTGACGCTGATCTCGATGCGGCCGTCGAGGGCGCCATGGTCGCCAAGATGCGCAACGGCGGTGAGTCCTGCATCGCGGCGAATCGCTTCATCGTCGAAGAATCCGTGGCCGACGAGTTCTCCCGGCGCTTGGCCGCCGCGATGGGCGAACTGCGCGTGGGTCCGGGCCAGGACCCGACCACGCAGGTCGGCCCGATGATCAACGAGCGTGCTGCGGAAGACATCGACGCCATGGTGCAGTCCAGCATTGCCGCGGGTGCCGAGGTGCTCGTCGGCGGCGCGCGACCAGAGGGTCCCGGGGCGTTCTATCCCCCCACCGTCCTGGCCGGGCTGTCTGCCGACGATCCGATCCTGGACATCGAAATCTTCGGTCCCGTCGCTCCCGTGGTCGCCTTCTCCACCGAGGACGAGGGCGTGGCTCTCGCCAACGCCACGCCCTTTGGTCTGGCCGCCTACGTCTACACCTCTGACCTGGCCCGCGCGCTACGGGTGAGCGAGCGCATCGATGCCGGAATGGTGGGCGTGAACCGCGGCTTCATCTCCGACCCCGCTGCACCCTTCGGTGGCGTCAAGCAGAGCGGGCTTGGTCGCGAGGGCGGACACGAGGGCCTGCTGGAGTTCCTTGAGGCGAAGTACATCGCGGTCGACTGGTAGTCGGGGTCAGGGGCGGCTACGCGCCAAAAATCTCCGGGTGCGTGATGAGTTCCTTGCGCGTGCGCCGGATGTGTCCGGAGAGATAGCGCTCGGCGTCATCATCGTCGGCACGCTGGATGGCGTCGAGCAACAGTCGGTGCTCGGCATTGACGATCCACTGCCTCCCCGCGCCTGCGAGTTCCATGAAGGCGCGACGATAGTGCTGCGTCGCATTCCACATGCGATCGATCGTGCTCATGAGGTGATCGGTCCGACACCCGGAGTACGTCGCCATGTGGAACTCCCGGTCGAGGTGAAGGAACTCCGGCACACTGACGCCCTCTTCAATGCGCTGCTGGATCCGATTGATCTCCGCAAGATCGAGGTCACTGAGGTTGGGCCGACTCAACTGCAGGGCGAGGGGCTCGAGTCGTTCACGCATGCGGTAGAGAACCTCGACCTCGTCTCGATCCAGGTGCGGCACGCGAGCACCCTTGTGCGGTTCGAGTTCGACGAGACCTTCGGCCGCAAGAACCCGGAGGGCTTCACGGACCGGCAACCTGCTCCCGCCCAGCCGTTCGGCGACTTCCTCTTGCCGAATCCGCTCCCCCGGGGCAAGCACACCCTCCAGGATGTCCACACGGAGCGCATCGGCGATGCGCGCGCTTGCGGCCCCCGCTGTTGGTTCCGTCACGACACCGATGCTCTCAGTCGAACAGTTCCGGATGGTGATCGAACGCCTTGCCCTGGGGGTACGACACAAGCTCGAACTGCATACCCCACGGGGCCAGGAAGTAGACCCAGCGCTGACCCTCACTCGCGCTTCGGCTCGCGGTGGGGTCACCCAGAATCGTGACGCCACGATCGCGCAGGTAGTCGACGGCGATATCGAGGTCATCGACGTACAACGCCACGTGGTGACCACCAATGTCGCTATTGCGCGGGATAGTCGTCACCTGATCGGGCGACTCGTATTGGAATACCTCAAACACCGCCTGGCCACCGAGACGGAAGAAGTGCAGTTCACGCATCACAGCCCGGGGGTGCACGTTGAGGTGCTCGGTCATCCAGTCGGTCTCGGGATGTTCGAAGGGTCCGAGCTTGTACATGTACTCACACCCGAGCACATCGACGAGGAAGTCGTGCGCCTGGGCAAGGTCGGGCACCGTAAAGCCGATGTGGTCTAGGCGGCGTACCCCCGGCAGTGCTGACATGATCGCTCCCTGTTCGTTAGATGGATCCAATTTAGCGTCAATATTGGCCATTTCCTCGATTTTGACGGAAAAGTCTTGTCATATTGGATCCAATCTGGCTAGTCTTCCCCCATGGCTGAGCACACTCCCCTGTACCCCGATGCGCCATGGATCCAGGTCAGCACCACCGCGGCCGACTGGGACGACGCAGACCCCGCCCTGCTCACCGCACTCCTCGCGCAGGTGGCCCTCATCCGCGCCTTCGAGGAGGAGGTGCTCGCCCTTGCTGCGGCAGGCCTGGTGCATGGCCCCGCACACTCCAGCATCGGCCAGGAGGGCGGCGCTGCCGGCTCAGTGCTCGCGCTGATTCCCGGCGACACCGTCAACGGCACGCACCGCGGTCACCACCAGTTCCTGGCAAAAGGCCTTGCTCACATCGCTCCCAAGGGCATCGATCCGGTGCAGCCACTTGGCGACGAGGTCCGCGCACTCCTCCTCAGCACTCTCGCCGAGATCTGCGGGCTCGATCGAGGCTTCAGCCACGGACGCGGCGGCTCCATGCATCTGCAGTGGGAGGAGGCGGGTGCCATCGGCACCAACGCCATCGTCGGTGGCGGTGTCCCACTTGCCGCCGGCTCCGCATGGGCGCATCGACACGCACGGACGAACAATGTCGCGGTGACCTACTTCGGCGACGGCGCCTCGAACATCGGATCGACACTGGAGACCTTCAATCTCGCCGCCGCCTGGGACCTTCCCCTTTGCTTCTTCATCGAGAACAACCTGTATGCCGTTTCCACCCACGTCTCCGAGGCGACGAAGGAACCCCGACTGTCCGCGCGCGGTCCGGGATTTGGCATCGCGAGTTGGAAGGTCGATGGCATGGACCCGCTGGCGGTCTACCTCGCGATGACCGAGGCCGGCGAGCACATGCGCTCCGGTCGCGGGCCTGCCGTCATTGAGGCCGACGTCTACCGGTTCTTCCACCAAAACGGCCCCTTCCCCGGAAGCGCCTTCCGTTACCGGTCGAAGGAGGAGGAAGCGGAGTGGCGCGCGCGCGACCCACTGACTCAATTGCGTTCCCACATTGTGCGTCGCGAGATCCTCACCGACGACCAGGTCCAGGCATTCCTCGATTCTGCGACGGCGATCATGGCCGAGGTCAGCGCTGAGTTGACCGAGCCTCTGCCCGGGGGCAAGCCGGATGAACGTCGGATCAAGCCGTCGGAGTGGCCCGACCCGGCATTCGTCGACGTGGGCGTGCGTGGTGACCTCTCCGAACTTGCCGGTGCGCGCACCGCAACCCCGGACGACGTGCCCGGAGGGATCGTCGAGGGCAAGTTCATCGATGCCGTCGCCGGTGTTCTGGGGCGCCGCATGGAGACCGATGATCGCGTGGTCATCCTCGGCGAGGACATCCATCGACTGAA
Organism: Candidatus Nanopelagicales bacterium; assembly: GCA_030827125.1. Taxonomy (GTDB): domain Bacteria; phylum Actinomycetota; class Actinomycetes; order S36-B12; family S36-B12; genus Mxb001. The sequence continues at coordinate 37,529 of JAURFD010000008.1, read as the reverse complement.
CGGTGGCACGAACGGTGCCACGCGCGGGCTCAAGGATCGCTTCCCCGACCGCATCCTGGGGACGCCCATCAGCGAGAACGCCTTCACCGGCCTCGCTGGTGGCATGGCCCTCGACGGGCGCTACCGACCGGTGATCGAGTTCATGTATGCGGACTTCATGTGGGTGGCCGCGGACCAGTTGTTCAATCAGATCGGCAAGGCTCGTCACATGTTCGGTGGCGACGGCGCCGTGCCCGTCGTTCTGCGCAGCAAAGTCGCCCAGGGCACGGGATACGGCTCACAGCACTCTATGGATCCGGCCGGTGTCTTCGTGACCAATCCCGGATGGCGCATCGTGGCCCCATCGACCCCGTTCGACTATGTAGGCCTCATGAACACCGCACTGGCGTGCGATGACCCCGTCTTGGTCCTCGAACATGTCGATCTCTACACCATGACCGGTCCCCTCCCCGCGGAGGATTTCGACTTCCAGATCCCCGTGGGGAGCGCGGCTATCCGACGCGAGGGCAAGGATGTGACGATCCTCAGCTACCTGGGGATGACGCATCACGTGCTCGACGCGGTGCGTGAAGTTGACTCGGTCGACGCCGAAGTGATCGATCTGCGCTGGCTCGATCGAGCCAGCCTCGACTGGGAGACCATCGGGGCGAGCATCCGCAAGACCAACAACGTGCTCATCGCCGAACAGGGCGCACTCGGCACGTCCTACGGGGGCTGGCTCGCCGATGAAATCCAGCGGCGGTACTTCGATTGGCTGGATCAGCCGGTGCAGCGGGTCACCGGCGGGGAGGCCTCCCCCAGTATCAGCAAGGTGCTCGAGCGCGCGGCAATCGCTCGCTCGGAAGAGGTCGCGGCCAAACTCCGCGAGGTCATGGAGGTGCCCCGTGGCTGAACTCCTGCGAATGCCCGAGGTGGCGGCGGGCGCGGAGAGCGCGTTGCTCTCGGCATGGCCCATCCAGACCGGCACGCCGTACGCCGCCGGTGAGGTCATCGCGATCATCGAGACCGACAAGGCTGTCGTGGACTTCGAGGCCGAGAGCCCGGGGGTCATCATGCGGCCGCTGGTCACCGAGGGCACCGAGGTCGCCATCGGTGACCCCATTGCCGTGGTCGCCAGTCCTGATGAGCAGATCGCTGACCTCGAGGCGACAGTGATCGCCCTCCTCGGTGGAGACGCACCCACCCCGTCGATGGCCTCACCGGCCGCTGCGGTTGAGACCACTGCCGATGAGGCCCCTGCCGATGAGACCGGTGCCCCCGTCGATCGTATTTTCGCCAGTCCACTCGCGCGGCGAATGGCGCGGGATGCCGGCATCAACCTTGCCACGGTCGTCGGCACCGGGCCCCAGGGCCGCATTCGTCGCATCGATATCGAAGCCGTCCTGGCCCAACCGGCTGCTGTCCCATCACCGTTGCAAGCAGCCCCGTCAACGAATACGCCATCGACGGTCCGCGTTGCTGAAGACGTCGTCGAACTCATTCCCCACACGCGTCTGCGACGGGCCATCGCCACACGGCTGACGCAGAGCAAGACGCAGGCTCCGCACTTCTACCTGCGCGGATCGGCGCGCGTTGACCGACTGCTGGAGTTGCGTCGCGAGATCAATGACGGCGAGGAGTTGCGCGTCTCCGTCACGGACCTCCTGCTCAAAGCCATGGCGGCCGCCATGGTGCGGGTGCCGAATGCGAACGTCATCTGGACCGATGAGGCCATCGAGCGGCACAGCGCTGTGGACGTGGGCCTTGCGGTCGCGACCGACACCGGCCTAGTGACACCGGTAGTCCGTGGACTCGACACGCTGACGGTCCGCGATATCGCGCGCGTGACACAGGACCTTGCGGCACGCGCGCGAGGCGGGAGCCTGCGGCAGCATGAACTCGAAGGTGGCGTCACCAGCCTGACGAACCTGGGGATGTTCGGCACCGAGGACTTCGACGCCATCATCAATCCGCCCCAGTCGTCCATCCTCGCCGTGGGGGCCGCCCGCGAGACGCCAGTGGTCGAGGATGGAGCTGTCACCGTAGGCACGGTGATGCGCTTCTCACTCTCGGTAGACCATCGGCCGATTGATGGTGCTACCGCGGCAGAGTGGATGGCGGCCTTTGTCGCACTGCTGGAACGGCCGGCCAAACTCCTCGCGTGAGTTCGTTAGCGAGCGGCCCAGTACTCCGACGAGGACTTCGACTCAGCGAGCGACTGCGCATCCTCGAACTTGGGGGCCATGCCGCCACTTGACCCGGCCAGGTATTGGTGGTGATCGATGCCTAGCAGGCGAATCCAACTCTGCTGGCCGAAGGTGAGACCGATGAAGCAGCCGAGTTCGACCATCTGCTCCTCGGTGAAGTAGCGCTCCATGTCCTGCCACATGAGGTCCTCATCGACGCTGGAGGGACCCCAGGCGATGGCCTGGGCGTACCGTAGGGCGGCCTTCTGCTCCGGGGTGTAGGCCGACGACGCCTCGAAGTTGAGGAGGTCGTCGTACTGCATGTCCTGCAGTCCACCGGTGGTCACCGCCTGCTCGGACCGCTGATTGCCGCAGAATTCGCAGGTCACCGTCCGCGAGATGTAGACCCGGCACAACTCCTTCAGAGCATGGTCCACCACGCCCTCGCGGAAGATGCGCTGCCAAGACTCCGCGAAGAACCAGAAGGATCGCTCGGAGTGGGCCCGCACCGCCGACGACTCAGGGCGGGGGGTGCCGTGCTCAGCGCAGCGGCGTAGTTCGGCCTGCATCGGCTCATTGAGGGTGTCGTACGGGACATATGAGATGCGCTGGGGCATGGCGTCCTCCGGTCGGTCGTTATCCCCTACGATAGTGCAATCGATTGCTATCGTGCGAGGTCCTATGGAAGAGCCCTACTCCCTCGAGGTCGACGGCAGCACCATCGCGGGGAACGCTGAGCCGGACACCGCCCTGCTGTGGTTGCTACGCGAACACGGCCGGACCGGCACGCGCTACGGCTGTGGCGCCGGCCTGTGCGGAGCCTGCACGGTGTGGATGGACGGAGTGCCCACCCATTCTTGTGACACACCCGCCTGGTCCGCGACGGGACGCACCATCACCACGGTTCAGGGACTTGCCGAGTCCGGTCCCCACCCGGTGCAACGTGCCCTCATTGACCACCAGGCCGGGCAATGCGGCTACTGCCTCTCCGGCATCGTCATGCGTGCGGCCGCGTTGGTGGATGAGTACGGATCCTCACTGCAGGAAGAGCAGGTCCGCGAGGCATTGGAAGGGCACCTGTGCCGGTGCGGCGCACATCCCCGCATGATCGCCGCCATTCTCCAGGCAGCGAGTGAGCAGTCATGACGCCCTCGCTGCAGGACAACCCGCTCCTCTCCCAATGGCTGGAGTTCCACACCGATGGCACGGTTACGGCGTTGACCGGCAAGTCTGAACTCGGCCAGGGCGTCGCGACCGCCCTCGCGCAGATTGTGGCCGACGAACTCGGCATTCCCCTCGATCGCGTGCGTATGCAGGCGCCCTCAACCGACCGCTCACCCAATGAGGGCTTCACCGCGGGCAGCTTGTCGATCCAGCATTCCGGGACGGCCTTGCAGTCGGCCGCGCGTGCCGCGCGGCATCTTCTCGAGGAGGCGGCACGTGGTCGCGGTGTCGATCCTCTGGAGACCATCGGCGAGGTCAACCTCGATGTCCCTGTCGCATCCGTGACCGTCGCGGCAGACACGACGCTACCGAGCCGCGACATCGGTCGCTCGGTGCCACGACGTGACCTCGACGCAAAGGTCCTCGGTGAGCCCGCCTTCATCCATGACATGCGCCTGCCCGGGATGAAGTTCTGCCGTGTCATTCGACCGCCGTACCGCGGCGCGCACCTTGTCGAAGTGCCAGACGCCACAGGACTGCCGGGCGACTCCACCGTGATCCGCGATGGAAGCTTCCTCGCCGTCGTCGCGTCGCTGGAGCGCCACGCCATCGCTGCCCACGCCATGCTCGTCGAACGCTGTCGGTGGGAGGGCGAGGCGCCCGAACTCGAAGACGCACATCTCACCGCATTCCTCCTAAGCGCTCCGACCGAGGACACCGTGTTAGTCGAGAGCGAGATCCTCGAGGCGCCCGGATCTGCTGACGCGCTGACCTTCTCCGCCCAGTACTCGCGCCCGTTCGTGGCGCACGCCTCGATCGGCACCGCCTGCGCGATCGCGCAATGGACCACCGACCGACTCGACGTGTGGAGCCACACCCAGGGGGTCTATCCGCTGCGCAAGGACATCGCCCGGGCACTGGGCGTCGACATCGAGCGTGTCCACGTCCAGCACGTCGAGGGTTCCGGTTGCTACGGCCACAACCCTGCCGATGATGTCGCCTACGATGCGGCGCTCGTCGCCCGTCACCTACCCGACGTACCGATCCAGGTCACCTGGTCGCGCGAGGATGAACTTGGCTGGTCGCCCTTCGGGCCCGCCATGTGCGTGACCATCAGCGCCACAACCGACTCTGCGGGCACGATCACGTCATGGCGGTGGGACGGATACGGCAATGGTCACTCATCGCGACCCTCTACCCTCCCGACGCCAAGCCTGTTGGCCTACGCCAGTCAGGCCGATGGCCAGCCGATCCCACCCTCCCAGGACCCCCCTCTGGCCGCAGGACAAGGGACGGGCCGCAATGCGCTTCCGGCGTACGACATCCCGCATGTGCACGCCGTCGCCCATCGGCTCACCACCATGCCGATGCGAGCATCAGCGATGCGCTCGCTCGGGGCCTACACGAATGTCTTCGCCATCGAATCGCACATGGACGACATGGCCCACGCCCACGGCATTGATCCGATCGACTATCGGCTCCGCCACCTGACCGATCCGCGGGCCCGACGTGTCATTGAGTCGGTCGCCGAGCTTGCCGACTGGGGCGTTGCCGTCGGTGACAACTCAGGTCGCGGTATCGGCTTCGCTCGCTACAAGAACTCCGGCGCTTGGTGCGCGGTCATCGCGGACATCGAGGCCATCGACCACATCGTGGTGAAGCACCTGTGGATCGCGGTGGACTGTGGGCGCGTCGTGAACCCCGATGGAGTGATCAACCAGATCGAGGGCGGCGCGATCCAGGCCGCGAGTTGGACACTCATGGAGCAGGTGCGCTTCGCCGACGGAGTGGTCACCTCATCGGACTGGGAGACGTATCCCATTCTGCGCTTCCCGGACGTGCCACCTGTCGCGACGACGATCGTCTCCGCCGACGACGAGCCGTGGTTGGGGTCCGGGGAGGCATCGTCCGGCCCCACGGCGGCCGCTCTGGGAAACGCCGTGCGCGCGGCACTCGGCGTACGGGTGCGGGATCTGCCGCTGACCGCCGAGCGCATCGTCGTCGCCATGGCGGAGTAGCCCACCGCATCCCCTCCGTTTCCGACCGTTGTGGCTGGTTTTCCGCGCTCGGAAGTCACCACAACGGTCGGAAAGCGGGAGGGGTGGGGGATTCACGATCGGCGGGGCGATCGGGTCATCGCGCGACGGAACGATCGGGTCGTTCCACCACGAACGTCTGAGCGGCCATTTCCCGGACTTGGGATGGCAAGATCAATACAATCGATTGCATGACCGAGGTGATCACTGCCGACATCGTGGTGGCCGGGGCCGGCCACAACGCCCTCATCGCCGCCGCCTACCTGGCCCGCGCGGGAAAGTCCGTCGCCATCGTCGACGCCCGTCGCATCCCCGGAGGTGGCGTGGCGACCGAGGAATACCTCCCCGGATTCTTCATGGACTCCTGCTCCACCGGACACACGATCATCCAGGCCAACCCGGTGATCCGGGACGACACCCTCGGGCTGGTGTCGGACTACGGCTTGACCTACGTCGATCCCGACCCGGTCGCTCGCGTCGCCATGCCCGATGGTGAACAGATCGGGATGTACCTCGACCCCGAGCGCACCCACGCGGAGTTCGCGCGCTTCAGCGAACGTGACGCTGACTACTACATGGACTTCCTCGCTGATTGGGAGCGCGCCAAGGTCGCCTTTGGAAAGGCCAACAACACCCCCATCGGCTGGGGTCCGCCTTTGGATCAGTTGCTTGACGAACTGCCCAACGGTGGCGTGTGGAGACGCCGTCGCGCGCTGAGCGCCGTTGATGTCATTACTCACGAGTTCACCGAGGAGCACATTCAGGCCTTCCTGCTCTGGGAGGCCTGTCAGACCTTCGGATCAGTCGACCTGCCCGGGTCAGGTGTGCTGCCCTACTCGATCATGGGCGGTCGGCAGAAGCGGAGTTGGACGATTCCTCTTGGGGGATCCGGCAAACTCACCGATGCACTGATGTCGGTCATCGAGCAGCATGGCGGTCAGTTCTTCGGTGACACCAAGGTCGAGCGACTATTGCTCGACGGGAACCGCTGCGTCGGGGTGGAGGCCACCGATGGTCGCCAATTCCTGGGCACCGAGGCGGTCCTGTCCACCATCCACGTCAAGCACCTCATCGACATGGCTCCCGCGGAGGCGTGGGGAGATGCGTTCACCTACGGGGTCGAGACCTACGACATAGGGATCCCGCTGTTCGCCGCATTCCTGGTGATGGATGAGGTACCAACCTTCCATGGCAAGACCGCTGCAGACACCGCAGTGAGCAGCGGACTTGCCCTTTGGCCGCACGAAGTGGTCGATCAGGTGCGCGCCATCCGTGATCGTCGCCCGGTTGAGGGTTCAGCGTGGACGCTCATCGCGACACCGAGCATCGTCGATCCATCCCGCGCGCCGGAGGGCAAACACACCGTCAAGATGCTCGTGCCGTGCAGCCACGTCGCGCCGTATGGATACGACTCCTGGGATGACGCGAAGGAGCATCATGCTGACCGGATGCTTGAATACGTCGCTACACAGATTCCCAACGTGAGCGCGGCCCACATCGAGGCACGCATTGTGAAGAGCCCGCTGGACATCGAGCGCTGGAACCCGCACATGATCAACGGCTGTGCGCATGGCGGCGACAAGGGGGTGCCGTTCAGCGGCCCACTGCGCCCGGCCGCTGGCTGGGCCAGCCACACCATGCCAATCCCGGGGCTCTATCAAACCGGCGGTACGACGCACCCGGGCGGTTCCATCACCGGATCACCCGGACGCAATGCGGCCATGGTGATGATGAAGGACCTTGGGCTCGACTTCCCCGGCTAGGCGGCAGTGGGTGGGACCACTCGCCAGCGGATGTCCAGGGTCACACCCGCATCACGCATCAGATTCAGCACCGGGCAGCGAGCCTCGACTTCCTCGACCAACTCATCGAGTTGTTCCTGGGTGCAGGAAGTCACCACCCGTGCGGAGAGGCGAACGGTCTGGAAGTGCGGACGCACGCTGCGATCTCCACTGCGCCCGCGAATGTCGATGGTGCAGGCGGCCTCAAAGTCAATGCGCTCATAGTCGAACTCGAATTCAGTCGCCGTACGCCGGAAGGTGACGGCTTCGCATCCGCACAGCGCGCCGAGCACAGATTGGAGCGGCGTCGGTCCGGAACCGCCGCCGCCGGCGACCGCGGGCTCGTCCGTCACTTGGACGCCGGCCTCGGCGTAGTCGAGGACCGTCCGCATGGTGGCGTGAGTCGTCCCGGATACCTGGCGTCGACGGATGAACTCGCCCTCAGGCTCTACGAAGGTCATTCGGGGTCCAACCCGTCCGTAACGTCGGCGTCTTCGCTCTTCAAGTCAACGCCCGCGTTCCCCGCGGCCACGAGCAGCAAGGTGGCGAAGTCGTCCTTGGCGAAGCCGCGGCCGATGCTGGACTCCACGATGTCCCGGGTGAGACCGGTGATCGGCATGGGCACCTGATGCTTGCGAGCCTCAGCGAGCCCGAGGTCAAAGTCCTTACGGAGCAGCACCGGGGTGAAGGTGGGATGGAAGTCAAGGTTGACCAGGGCCGGGGTCTTGTACTGGCTGAAGATGCAGCCCATCACAGAGTTGTTGATGAACTCCATGACCGCTTCCCGCTTGACGCCGCCGCGCTCAGCAAGGACAAGAATCTCGGCGAGTGACTGGGTGTAGATGCCCAGGAGGAGGTTGTGGAAGATCTTGACCAGTCGTGCCGCCTCTCCCTCGCCGACGTAGGTCACCGAGCGGCAGAGGGATTCGATCATCGGACGCACAAGTTCGAAGGTCTCCTCGTCGCCACTGCAGACGATGGACAACTTGCCTGCGGCCACGACCTTGCCATTGCCCGACACGGGTGCAGCGAAGAATCGCACCCCTCGTGCCTCTGCAGCATCGCGGACCTTCTGACTGATCTCGACACTTACGGTGGAGGAGTCGACAACGACCTTGGGCACGTCCGCGCCGGTGAGCAGTCCCGTGTCGGGATTGAGCATGACCTGCTCCAGGTCTGCGGACGTGCTCACCATGCTGAAGACAACATCGCGGTCCGCGAGATCTCGGATTGTCGCTCCGACGGAAGCTCCGGCCTCCTCGAGTGGAGCAGCCTTGGCTGCCGTGCGATTCCACACCTTGACGTCGTACCCGGCTTTGACCAGCCGAGTCGCCAAGGGTGCCCCCATGTTCCCCAAGCCGATCCAGCCGGCCGTCATTCGCTGCGATGACATCGTTTCGTCCCCTATGAGTTGGTGTCCGGAACTGCGGAAAGATGATGCGCGAGCCAATCGGCGGTCTTGTAGCGGTGCTTGGCAGCCACGTTCATGCAGCCGTGATTGCCGTCGGGAAGCATGAGGAGCGTGGCGCCCGTTTCATCGGCGAGGCGCTGGGCACCATCTGGCGGGATGAGCCGATCCAACGCCCCAAACACCACGAGCAGCGGGCATTGAATGTCTGCCGTGCGCCCAGCCAGGCTCAACTGCCGTCCGTACTCCTTGGCCTCATCCTGGCTGTCCAGATGGGATCGGAAGGTGAAGGTGCGACGGGTGAGCTCTGGCAGGCCATCCCACACCTCGAACCAGTCATAGGGTCCCGCGAGAGCGGCGCAGGCCTTGATGCGGTGCTCGCCACTCACCATACGCGGTGCGTAGTAGCCGCCCAGGGAGACGCCCCAGACACCGATGCGATTCGCGTCGAGGTCTTGGCGCGACTCGATCCAATCAACGACCGCGGTGCCGACAGCCTCCCAATCACCCCGGATAGGCAGGTCGTACTCCGACTCGCCCTGGCCGGGGCCGTCCAGGGCCAAGGTCGCCATGCCGCGCTCGAGGAACAGCGCCTCGGTGCTGCGCAGCTCCTCTTTCGTCGAGTCGAGGCCGGGCGCCATGATCACTACGGGCGGGTTCTGGACGCCGTGGGGTAGCCGAAGAATCGCGGTGAGGTGACCCCCTTCGAAGGGGATGAGCACGCGTTCACCCGCGGGATCGAGGTACGGCAACGCCTCTGTCAGTGCTGCAACCGCCAGCTGATGAACACGCTTCATCGTGTCGGGGTAGTCAACGAAGACAAACTTGCCAAAGTGGTAGTAGACCGCGGCCGTGGAAAGGTGCGTCCCCGCCGATCTCATGCGGCCCTCGGCCATGGCCTCCCGGCCGAGTTCGGCGTGCACGTCGCCAGCGGCTGCCCACGCGTCTGCCCAGTCCTCCCACCGCATGACCGACGACGTCACCCGGTTGAAGTCCGCTACCGCCACCCCGTTGGTGGTGAATCGAGGTGCCCAATGCGAGATGGCCTCGCGAACCAGCACATCTTGTTCCGTGGTCTGTTCGGTCGTCATGCGGCCATCACCGGTCCCTCCTGAAGGTGGTGCAGATCCTCGAATCCCGACGGGCGAACGATGATCATCTGACCGGTCTGCACGCCAGCTCGGTGATCGGTGGTGGTCACATTCGGCTGGATGACGATCGACATCCCGTCCCGAAGGTCACCGCGCGGCTCGGTATACGGCGTCCGCGAAGGACTCACCCCCACCGGATCGAGGTAGCCCATGCCCAGCCCATGGAAGAGATCATCGGTCGTCGCCAATCCTGACTCCTCAACGCACGCGGCCGCATCCACGAGTTCCTGCGCGGCAACACCCGCCTTGACTCGCGAACGCATCTGCGTATGCGCACGACTGGCAACCTCGTGAAGGGTGAGGTACTCGTCGGTCGGCTCCCCGAGAAAAACGGTGCGCAAGATCTGCCCCGGGTACTCTGGGGCGACAGCAGCACTGAGTTCGAAGGTCACCACCGAGCGATTCGTGAGCACATGCCCTTCAGGAACCTGACTGGGGACGTCACGCGTGGGTGAATCCATGTTCGTCACACCGATATAGCAGATGTGATCACGGGCACCGGCTCGCGTGTATGCGGCGCGGGCCTCAGCGAGAAGGTCCCAGTCCGTCGCACCGGGTCGACACGCGTCAATGAGCGCCCGGGCCCCAATATCGCTGGCCCGCGCTCCCAGTCGAAGGGCTTCGACCTCCTCCTCCGACTTGGCTGCTCGGAGGTCGGCGTGTGCCCTATCGAGAGAAACCAGGGTGGACCCAGCGTCCTCCGCTGCCTGGCGTACGTGCAGCGGGACCTGACCAAGCGTCGCGATGACGCGGTCCCGGCCTAGAAGGCGTTGCGGCTTCGCGTCGGCGACATCACCCACGTGGTCGGCGTTGGCCATGCGTCGCGCTGCTGGTACGTGGTTGTGGAAGGACACATATAGGTCCACGTCACTGTCGTCCATGCGCAACCATGCCTGCCGGGTGGGGGCCCAGCCGGACAGGTAGGTCACGTGCAAGCCGGCGCGGTTCTCACCGAAGGCCAGCACGGCGGACGCACCCACCGCGTGCGCGAGGCGCAGCGTCTCGCGACGACGGCGCTGGTATTCCTCGTCACTGAAGGAGTGGCGCAGAATCTCCATGTCAGTCCTCGCGGGCCTTACCGAGGTACATGGTTGCCACCTCCGGGTTGTCCGCGATTCCCGCGGCGTCCCCGGTCAGTCGAACCTTGCCTTGTTCCATGACGACACCGTGCGTGGCGAGGTTCATCCCCAGTCGGACGTTCTGTTCGACCATGAGGACCGTTCGACCGGACGCGGCCATCTCGCGGATGAGCAACGCCACTTTGGCCACCGACTTCGGATCGAGACCCAAGGAAGGTTCATCCATGAGAACAAGGCTTGGATTCAGCATCAGGGCACGCCCGATCTCGACCATGCGTCGCTGGCCGCCGGACAGGTTGCCGGCATGCTCCTTGGCTCGCTCCCGGACCAGGGGCACCATCTCCTCCACCATCGCCATGCGCTGCTTGAGCAGCGCACGATCCCGCCGAATGGCATAGCCGCCCAGCAAGACATTTTCGTGCACGGTCATCTCAGGGAAGAGCGCTCGATTCTGCGGGACCTGAGCAACGCCGGCTCGCAGGACCGCGCTCGGAGATTGCCCGGTGATGTCCTTGCCGAGGAAGGTCACCGTCCCGCTCTTGGGCTTGATCAATCCGCTGATGACTCGGAAGACAGTGCTCTTGCCAGCACCGTTGGGGCCGACGATGCAGGTGATGGTGCCCTTGTCGATCTGCAGGTCGAGTCCCTGCAGCACCAGGCCACCGCCATAGCCGGCCTGTACGTCGACCATGGCGAGAACTGCCTCAGACATCGTTGACCTCCAGCATGTGGTCCGGGCCGAGGTATGCCTCGATGACCTGCGGGTCATTGCGGATCTCATCCGGCGTACCGGAAATGAGCACCTGACCGTCCGCAAGGACGTGCACCCTGTCACACAAGCTCAGCACCAGAGGGATGTTGTGCTCGACGATGAGCACTGTTGTCCCCGCATCGTTGAGCCGACGGATGACACTGGCGAGCTTCTCGATCAGGGTCGGGTTGATGCCGCTGGCGGGTTCGTCGAGCAAGATGATGCTGGGCCGCAGCATGAGCACCTGCGCCAATTCGACGAGCTTTTGCTGACCGAAGCTCAGTGCAGCCGCTTCCTGTCCCTCGAACTGGGCCAGGCCCATGAAATCCAAGACCTCGCGAGCACGATCGACCTCTTCACCCGAATAGCGTCCCGCCACCAGTTCGCGCACGCTCGTCTTCTCCAGCGGCGCCACAAGGTTGTCGAGAACGGTCATCGACTTGAACAGTCGAGTGATCTGGAAGGTGCGGCCGAGCCCTTCGTGGGCGCGCGTCCACACCTTCTGACGTGTGATGTCCTCGCCATTGAGGATGACGGCACCCTCATCGGGTTGGAACGTCCCCGTCATGCAGTTGAAGAGGGTGGTCTTGCCGGAACCATTCGGACCGATAAGGCCGGTGATGCTGCCCCGCTCGACCGTCATGCTCACGCCGTCGACCGCAGTCACACCGCCGAAACGCTTGACGATTCCCTTGACCTCTAGCTCCGGTACGGCGGGGTCAGTTGATTGTCCGGTACGCGCGACGATGCTATCGATCGCCACGTCGCGTGTCTGGGCGATTGATGCCTGGTCAATGAAGGCAACCGCTGATCCCTGACTCTTGCGCCGATGCACGAACCGACTAATCGTCGGCAGCAGACCGGCCGGCATGAACATGACGGTGAGGATGAGGATCACGCCCATGATGAGCAGGCGCGCGCTGAGCTCGCCAGCAAGAACCGTGGAAGCCTCGTTGGCACCCCACACCAGGAAGCCACCGATCACCGGACCCCACAGAGTTCCGCGACCGCCGACAAGGGCGGCGAGCACAAGGAAGACACTCATCAGGATGGCGAGTGCGGTCGTGGGTGTGACGAAGCCGAGGTACTGCGCGTAGACGGCACCGGCAAAGCCGAAGGGCACGGCGCTCAGGGCGTAAGCCGTCACCTTGTAGAGCGTGGTGTTGATGCCAATCGAGGCTGCCTTGCCTTCGTCATTGCGAATCGCAACCAGGCCGGCGCCCAGCCGTGAACGCATGATGAATGCGACAAGCGCAACCGTCAGCACCAGCAGCGCAAGGAAGACGTAGTAGTACGGGGTGGTCGGGTTGTCCTTGTTCCACTCCGGCTGCTTGACGATGAATCCATCGGTGCCACCGGTCAGGCCCTTCCAGTTCTGCGCGATCGTCATGAACAGCAGCAAGACGGCGATCGTAATGATGACGAAGGAGTGGCTTCGTGTCCTCAGGGTGATGAAACCGACGACGATTGCGATGGCAGCGGCAACGACGCCGCCGAGCACCATGAGATACATCGGCGGGACGCCCCACATCTTGCCGAGAATCGCCCCGGTGTACATGCCGATGTAGAGATACACGCTGTGCCCGAGGGAGACGTAGCCGGCAAGGCCACTGATGATGTTCCAGCCGGACGCCATGATCGCGTAGAGCATGCAGACGATGAGCACCGACTCGAAGTACCGAGAGCCGCCGCCCACGAGGGGGTAGAGGAAGAGCAGGGCGATGAGGAGGGCGCCGACAATGTTGGCCGGCTTCTTCAGAGCAGTCATGTCGTGACGTCCTCACGGGTCTTCTCCCCGAGCAGGCCCTCAGGCCGGAAGAGGAGCACCACGAGGATGACGCCGAAGAAGATCGCTGCGCTCCATTGCGGGATGTAGGCCTGGGCGAACGCCTCCGAGATGCCGAGGATCATCGACGCGATCACGGCCCCCGGAATACTGCCCATCCCGCCGAGCACGATGATGCCGAGGAGTTTGGCGATCCAGTCGTATTGGGTGGCCGGGTAGATGGGGTACATGATGATGAGGAGGACGCCGCCGACGCCGGCGGTCATCGCGCCAATCGCGAAGGCAAGCGACGAGGCCTTGATGGACGAGATGCCAACCAGGGCGGCCCCGTCCTTGTTTTGGGCGGAGGCCCGCAGCGCGCGCCCGGCCCAGGAGAGCTTGAGATAGAAGAACAGGCCCACGAGCACGATGGCGGCCATGACCCCGGAGATCAACTGTGGGTACGGCAGGACGAGTTCACCGATCTGGAGCGACTGGGTGAAGTACGGCGGTGTCACGGACTTGAACTTGTTGCCGAAAGCGATGTTGAGGATGCCTTCCATGGCGATGGCGACGCCGAACATCAGCAGGACCGTCATGCCGGGTCCTTGGGGGACCACCCGCTTGACCAATCCGCGGTAGATGATCCACCCGAAGAATGCCATCAGGGCACCCATGACGGGGATGAGGAGGAGTGGTTCGATCCCCGTCAGGTCCCAGATCTGCCAGGTGAGCAAGGCGCTGAAGACCAGGAAGGACCCCTGGGCGACATTGACGACATCGAGGACACCGAAGATGAGGGTGACGCCTGACGACAGCAGTGCGTAGACCCCGCCCATGAGTATCCCGAAGGCGAGGATTTGGACGATTTCCACAGATTCGCTCCCGATGACGACGACGTGGTGGACGCGAAGGTGAGCCGGTTCCGTGCGGGGTGGGGGGGCACCCCGCACGGAACCAACTACTTAACGAGCGAACTTGCGAACTACTGCCAGGCCGGCTTGGGCACGATCACGGCCCCGCCGTTAGTGCTGGCAGCCGGCGGCGCCACAATCTCCACCGATCCGTTCTGCCACTGAGCGAGCAGGAACTCACCCTGGGGGCGGCCGATCTCATCCCAGGACAGGTCGCCCAGGATCGTCGACACCGGGTTGCTGTGCAGCCAGTCAGCCATGGCCACGTTGTCACAGCCACCGGTTGCTTCGACCGCCGCAGCGAGAACCTCGGCCGCTGCGTAGGCATCCGCGGCATCCTCGGCCGGGACGAGACCCTCGCCGTTCTGCGCCTGGTACTCGGCGACGAACTCGGCATTGCCCGGCGTCGGCGACTTCTCGCTCCAAGAGACGGCGTAGAAGATGCCGTTCTCATTGCCGGCGCCGACACCCTCGACGTACTGAGCACCATTGCTGGGAGCCGAGGTCTGGAACAGCAGGCTCGGGTTGTACCCGATCTGCACCAGGCTCTTGGTGAGGCTGACGCCATCCTCGAAGACTGCTCCTTGCGCGATCAGGTCCGGGGCAGCACTGGCAATCTTCGCCGCGAAGGGCTGCAGGTTCGTGGTGCCTTCGGGGTAGATCTCGGAGTACACCGTCTCGATGCCGGCTTCCTCAAGCTGCGCCTGCATCGACTCGATGACCGGTGCCGCGAACGGATCGTCCATCGTGACGTACGCGGCCGTCTTCGGGCGCTGATCCTCAGGCAGGCTGGTCACCATCTGCACGAAGGGGTTCGCCTGGTTCGGGCCCGTAGCCTGCTGGGCGAAGAAGTAGAACTTGGGCTCGGGCTCGAAGATCTTCGGAGATCCACCGGCGGGAGCGATAAGCACCATCTGGTTGTTCTCGGCCACCGTCGACGCAGGGAAGTTCAGCAACGAGGAGAAGGTGCCGAGCAGCAGCGGGACCTGCTCCTGGCTAATCAGGTTGTTGTAGTCGGTGACGACCTGCTCCTGGCTGCTGGCGTCGTCCAGGATGACCAGCTCGACCTGTCGGCCGAGGAGGCCGCCATTGCCGTTGATGAGCGTCTGCCAGACCTCGTAGCCCTTCTTGGCTTCCCCACCAGGCTGGGAGAAGTCACCGGTGAGCGGCAGCGAGATGCCGATCCGGATCGTGTCGCCACAGGTATCCATGACATCTGCTCCGCTGGAACTGCTCGAGCTCTCACTCGAACTGTCGCTACCGGATGCGCTCGAGCTCTCACCCGAGCTACTTGATCCGCCACAGGCGGTTACCACGAGGCTCAAGCCAGCAGCGGCGGCGAGGATTGCCCCCGCGCGACGGCGACCGGTGAGCCGAACTGTCGAAGTTCGCATAAACGATTCCCTCCAGGACTGGCAAACGATAACAATCGATTGCACGTGGAGCCTCCCCCCGTCTGTCCGATCTGTCAAGCATTCCCCGAAGAAAGATGGGCTCCGTGTCCAATTCGTGACGATGCGAGGGCATTTGCACGCTGGCAGTCGCGCTACAGTGACGCTGCCCACGATGGCTCACGATTGCAGGAAGGCCCATGAATACTCTCCGCATCGGTCAGTTCAGCCGCTCGCCGGTCCTGGCCGCAGCACGAGCCCTGAACTGGGACAGCGACATGGACCTCCACCTCGAGGTCGGGCCGGTCCCGTCGTCCCCCGCGCAGTTCGAAGCGCTGCGCAGCGGCACCATCGACGTGGCCCTTACCAGTCCCGACAATGTGCTCCTCTATGCGGGTACCGCAAAGAATCCCCTCGGCGAGCGGCTACGCCTGCGCATCCATCGCGCCATCGACGGTGGTCTGGGCCTCGCCCTCGTCGCCCGCCCCGATCTCACGACCCCCAGCGAGCTGGCCGGTGCGCCCGTGGCCGTTGATGTCCTGCCGTCTGGCTTCGCGATCCTGCTCAAGGAACTCCTGCGTCAGCAGGGGCTACAGATCGACGACCTCACCTTCGTCGAGGAGGGCGCCACACCGCGCCGGGCCGAGCGCCTTCTCGACGGCGCCATCGGGTGCACGATCCTCAACGCTGAGTCTCGGGTTCGGGCCACGAGCCAGGGCATGCGCGTCTGGGCGACGTCCCAGGACGTCTCTTCGATCTATCCGGGCACGGTGCTCGCGACGCTGGCGGATGGGCCCGACGTGACGCGCCTTCTCGATCTGTGGGATCGCACCACCGAGTGGCTGCTGGATGCGGATATCGACGATGTGAGCACGGTGCTCGAATCCCACACCGCCGGGCTGGGCAATCGCGAGTATCTGACGCTGCTGCGTGACCCCGATGTGGGACTTCAGCGCAATCGCGCGGTCACCGCTGATCAACTGCGTGTGCTTGCAGACCTACGCCGGGCTTCAGGCGCATGGGCGCCGGATGACGACGAGATCAGCGCGCTGGCCACCGAGTGACCGCCCCCATCTCCCGGCGGGTGCTCAACGCCCTTCTCGCCGGGGTGTTCATTTCCACCTTCGCTCGCTTCCTCATGCCACCGATGCTTTTGGCGATGGCAGGCGACTTCGGTGTCACGCTCGCGGTCATCTCTCTCGCGGCGAGCGCCTACTTCTTCACGTACGGACTCGCCCAGCCGGTCTGGGGCATCATCTCCGATCGCATCGGCCGCGTTGCCGTCATGCGTACGGCGCTACTCCTATCCGCGTTCTTCGACGCCATCAGTGCAATTCCCATGCCGGTCGGGCTCTTCATCGTCATCCGCGCACTCTCCGGGGCCTGCATGGCCGGAGTATTCCCCGCGGCGCTCATCTACATCGGTGACGCCATCCACGATCCACGTGAACGGCAACCCCGCATTGCCTTCCTGATGTCCGGAGTTGCGATAGGAATCACCCTGGGCACTCTCGCAGCCGGACTGGGGGTCGAGACGATCGGTTGGCGGGCGTTCTATGTCCTGACAGCCGTGCTGTCGGCGCTCATCGCCTGGTACGTCTCCCGGGTTCCCGAACCCGATCGTCCTGAGCCCCTTCCGGTCGGTCGCGCCTTCTCCCTCGTATTGTCGTCCGGTTGGTCCTGGCTGCTCTACGCCCTGGTGTTCATTGAGGCCGGCGTTCTCCTCGGCGGATTCGCGATGATCCCGGCATCGGTGGAACTGGCTGGCGAGACCCCGGCAGTCGCTGGTCTCCTCACTGCGGGCTACGGGGTGTCCGTCCTGGTGATGAGTGCCCTCGCCCGCAAGGCCAGCGCACATTGGTCCGCGGCCATCCTCCTCGTCATCGGGGGCTCGGGCGCCGTGGTGTGCTACGCCCTGCTCGCCATCGACATCGCTCCCGTCTTCGTGGTGGCGGGGGTGGCACTCCTCGGTGTGGCTTGGGTCTTCATGCATTCCACTCTGCAGGCCTGGGCCACCTCGCTCACCGCGGAAGCTCGCGCGACGGCCGTGTCCCTGTTTGCCGGTTTCATGTTCCTCGGCAATGCGGTTGGCACGCTTGTCGCCGGTATCGCCCTCCAGGATGCCGGTTCGCGCACCCTGTTCTTTACGCTCACCCTCATCGCCCTCGCCCTCACCATCGTCGCCGCGACCGCCCGCCGCCGCTTCGAACATCGCCTAGTCTGAAGCCGTGGCCGCCACCCTGAAGGACGTCGCCCGTGTCGTCGGCATTCATCCGGCGACCGTGTCTCGTGCTCTCAACCCGCGAACGTCGCACTTGGTGAGCCCCGAGACCGTTGCCAAGGTGCGCAAGGCGGCCGAGGCCCTCGACTATGTGCCCAATCCCATGGCCTCCGGGCTCCGAACGGCGCGCTCACATACGGTCGGGGTAGTGATTCCCGACCTGACCAACCCACTCTTTCCCAGCATGGTGCGCGGCATTCAGGACACGCTCACGCGTGCGGGATACACACCCCTTCTGGTCAACACCGACAACCATCCCGATACCGAGGCGACGGTGGTCGGGTCCCTTCGGGCTCGACGAGTCGACGGATTGATCGTCGCCACCGCTCGACGCGAACACCCTCTGCTCGCTGAACTCGGCGACGCGCTTCCCGTGGTCTTGGTCAATCGCGTTACCGAGAGCACGGCATTGCCCTCGGTGACTACCGATGAGCAGCACGGCATTCGACTCGCGGTCGATCATCTTGTTGGACTGGGCCATTCGGAGATCGCCCATCTCGCAGGTCCCACCTGGTCGAGCACCGGCCATGAGCGGGCCCAAGCCTTCCAGCGGGCCATCCGCGGCCAGGGCCTCACACCTGCCAAGAAACCTTTCCCGGTGACCGCCTGGAGTGTCGAGGCGGCACGTGAGGCAGCCCTGAAGATGCTGCGAGCAGGAAGCGTGACCGCGGTCGTGGCGGCCAACGACCAACTGGCCCTCGGCACGATCGAGGCGGCACGTCACGCGGGACTGCGCTGTCCCCGGGATATCAGCGTCATCGGCTACAACGACATGCCGTTCATGAATCTGGTCGACCCACCCTTGACCACCGTCCGCGTGCCGGTCAGCGATATCGGCGCGGAAGCGGCCCGACTGCTGCTGAGCCTGCTGCGGGACGAAGCCCCGAGCCCGGTCAAGCACGTACGCCTCACCCCTGAACTCATCGTGCGCGGATCGACCGCGCCGCTGCGCTGAACGGAGCCCGCATGGAGACTCGCACCCTCGGCACCGGCATGACCGGACTCGATGTCACGGCCCTCGGACTCGGCTGCATGGGCATGAGTTTTGCCTACGGCAAGGCTGACGATGCTGAGTCCTTGCGCACGCTGGACGCCGCGGCGGAAGCCGGCATCGACTTCTTCGACACCTCCGACTCCTACGGACCGTTCGCCAATGAGGACCTCATCGGTTCCTGGCTTGCCGGACGATCGCACCGACCTGTTGTGGCCACCAAGTTCGGGCAAGAGTTCCTTGCCGACGGGGGGCGGCGATTGAACGGCCGTCCCGAGTACGCGCGCGCAGCCTGCGACGCAAGCCTGCAGCGGCTCGGCGTCGATCACATTGACCTGTACTACCTGCACCGCGTCGACCCGGCCACACCCGTCGAGGAGACCTGGGGCGCCATGGCAGAACTCGTCGACGCGGGCAAAGTCCGCTTCCTGGGCATCTCCGAAGCGAGTGCGGCCACGCTACGTCGAATTCATCAGGTGCATCCGGTCACCGCGCTGCAAACGGAGTGGTCACTGTGGACGCGAGACGTGGAAGCCAACGGGATTCTCGACACGGTTCGCGAACTCGGGATCGGGTTCGTTCCCTACTCACCGCTTGGCCGGGGTTATCTCACCGGCACCATCCGGCGGCCTGAGGACCTCGCCGAGGACGACGGTCGGCGGAGCTGGCCACGGTTCACCTCCGACAACCTCGATGCCAATCGGGCCATCGCCGATACGGTGACCGACGTGGCACACCGACTGGACTGCACACCAGCCCAGGTCGCATTGGCGTGGCTATTGCACCAGGGGAACGACGTCGTGCCGATCCCCGGGTCGCGCAAGGTTCCCCATCTGCTCGACAACGTCGGCGCACTCGACGTGCCCTGGGACGACAGCATCGCGGCAGAACTCGAAGCCGCCGCCCCCATCGGCGCAACAGCAGGTCAGCGCTATCCCGATGCGCTCATGAAGTCGATCGACTCGTAGCCGCCCGCGCCGCCGCACGGCGATCACCGAGCCCGCCCGTCACGACGGCGACGAACGCGACGAGGACCCCCACCACAAGATGTCCGTCGACTACGTCGAGTAGGAGGAGATCAAGTAGGAGTGCGCCCGCCAACTGACCGGCTGTGACCAGCAGGGTCACGGCGAGCACACCAATACGCCCCACGATCCAGGCTGTTGCGGCGAGGAACAGTGCTCCAATGACGCCCCCGAGATAGATCCAGGGCGGACCACTCGGCGGGGCCTGCGGTTCCAGGGGGCCTAGGACCATCGAGATCACAAGGACGATGAGCACAAGGACGAAGCCCAGCATGAAGTTGATCCAGGCCGCCACGAATGGCTCCCGGGTCACCGCCGTCACTCGACCGTTGGCGGCCTGTTGCCAGGCGACAGCAGCACCCGTCACTACGCAGAGCGCAGCCCATGCGGCGGCCGTCGCACCTTCGTCCCACCGGCCGCTTGCCGACGCTGCGACCGCGCCGAGTCCGAGTACCGCGGCCGTAACGCGCGAAAGGGAGATGGGCTGCCGGCCTCGGGGACCCCATCCACGACTGTCGACCAGCAACGACGCCGCGATCTGGCCACCGACGAGCGAGACCGAGAACAGCGCCACCCCGATGACGGGGACGCTCAGACTCTGCGTGGTGATGAATAGAGCTCCCGAGACACCGCCGAGAACAATCCACACCGGCTGTGTTCTTGCGCGGACGGCCCCCGCCAGGGCCCCGAGCCCTCGCCTGATCCTGGGCACGGCCAATCCGATGATGGTGAGCAGCGTGAGTCCAATGGCAAAGGAGAAGGCCGCCGCTTCGATTCCGCTGCCGACGCTTGCCGCGAGGGTGCCGTTGGCCCGCGCCTGTACGGCGCTGAGTCCACCCACCGCGAGCCCGCTCGCGGACATGACCAGCAGGACGCTGGTCTGTCGACTGTCGCTTGCCATCAGTGGAAGAAGTGCCGGGTACCGGTGAGGTACATCGTCGCGCCGACTGCCTCCGCTGCCGCGATCACTTCGTCATCGCGCACGGAGCCGCCGGGTTGCACGACGGCACGCACCCCCGCCTCCAATAGGACCTCCAAACCATCCGGGAACGGGAAGAAGGCATCGGAGGCGGCCACCGATCCACGGGCTCGATCCTCGCCGGCGCGGGTCACGGCGAGTCGGGCTGCGTCAACACGATTGACCTGCCCCATCCCGATCCCCACCGCGGCACCATCGCGGGCCAGCAGAATCGCGTTGGACTTGGGTGCGCGAACCGCGCGCCACGCAAAGGCAAGATCGCGCATCGTGTCGGCGTCGACCGGCGACCCGCAGGCGAGTCGCCACGTGCCGGGATCATCACCGTCGGCCCCGATGTCATCCGCAGCCTGCAGCAAGACACCACCGGCGATCGCGCGCACCTCAACCCAATCGGTGGCGGCCCGCGCCTCGGCGCGCAGGATGCGCAGCCCCTTCCGCTCGGTCAGCAACTCGAGTGCGCCGGCCTCATAGTCGGGCGCGACGACGACCTCGGTGAAGACGTCCACCATTTCCCGCGCCATGGCTTCGGTCACCGGACCATTTGCGGCGACGACACCGCCAAAGGCAGATACCGGGTCAGTGGCGAAGGCCTTCTCATAGGCCTCCGCGACGTTGCGCCCGATCGCGATGCCACAGGGATTTGCATGCTTGATGATCGCGACGGCGGGCTCCGTGTGGTCGTAGGCGGCGCGCCGAGCGGCATCGGCGTCGACGTAGTTGTTGTATGACATCTCCTTGCCATGCAACTGCTCCGCTCGCGCAAGGCCGGGTCGAGAGAAGTCCGCAGCGTAGAGCGCCGCCCGCTGATGCGGGTTTTCGCCATAGCGCAGCACATCTTGGCGCTCCCACGCCTGCCCGAGCCATGAGGGGAAACCGTCGCCCGAGGGGTCGGGGGCCACCACACTGCCCATCCAGGTCGCGACGGCGACGTCGTACGAGGCAGTGTGGGCAAATGCCTCCGCCGCCAAGCGCTGCCGCTCGGCGAGTGTGAATCCACCGTCGGCAAGGGACGCCACAACAGCGTCGTAGCGATCCGGTGAGACGACAACCGCGACATTGGCGTGGTTCTTGGCCGATGCTCGGACCATAGCGGGCCCGCCGATGTCGATCTGCTCGATGCACTCCTCGGGTGAACCCCCCGCCGCCACCGTCCGGACGAAGGGATAGAGGTTGACGATCACGAGCTCGAAGGGAGGAATATCGAGATCCACCAATTGCCGCCGGTGATCGTCGGACCGAACGTCGGCAAGCAGGCCGGCATGAACACGCGGGTGCAGTGTCTTGACCCGGCCATCGAGGCACTCGGGGAAACCAGTGAGGTCCGACACCGGCGTGACGGGAACCCCCGCCTCCTCGATCAAGCGAGCCGTGGACCCGGTCGACACGATCTCCACGCCGGCTCCCGCCAGAGCCTGCGCCACATCGGCCAGTCCCGTCTTGTCATAGACCGAGATCAGGGCGCGACGAATGGGCCGACGATCCGCCTCGTCGTTCGTCATGGAGTGGTCACCTTCCTGCCTTCGATGGTGCAACCGTGCTGGGCCAGCGAGTTGACCGTGGTCACGAGCAGGCCTCGCTCCACCTGCTTGATGCGCTCGTGGAGGAGATCCTCGTCATCCCCGGCATGCACGG
The DNA here is from genome assembly GCA_030827125.1 of Candidatus Nanopelagicales bacterium. Classification (GTDB taxonomy): domain Bacteria; phylum Actinomycetota; class Actinomycetes; order S36-B12; family S36-B12; genus Mxb001. Next base: position 15,016 of record JAURFD010000008.1, on the reverse strand, counting down.
GAACCGCCGCCTGAGCGATGATCGGGCCAGTATCAACGCCGGCATCGACGATATGCACCGTGCAACCCGTCACCTTGACGCCGTACGCGAGAGCGTCCCTCACTCCGTGCGCGCCGGGGAAGGATGGCAACAGGGCCGGGTGCGTGTTGACGATGCGCTGTGGGAAACACTCCAGGACCGCCGGACCGAGGATGCGCATGAACCCCGCGCACACGACCCAATCAGGCTCAAAGGCTCGGATCGCTTCCGCGAGACCGCGATCCCACTCGGCGCGGTCGGCGTACGAACGCGGCGCAACGATCTCGGTGGCCACACCGTGCCGCGCGGCTCGATCCAGAGCGGCGGCTGACCCGTCATCGCTGATCACAGCCATCACGCGATAGTGAGCGTCGGTCGCATCAAGGAGGGCCTGCAGTGTGGTCCCGCCTCCCGACACGAGGACGACGATGCGCGCAGCCACCCTGTGAGCCTAGTGGTGCCCGCAGATCAGCGGTGCCACGGAGCCCGTACAACGACGTCGCCGGACCAGTGGTCGGCGAACCCGCGCAGGCGGCGCGTGGCATCCCACAGCGGGGACAGACCGACGACCAAGATGAGGAGCCAGGCAACAGCACCGACCACGGGAAGCAAACTCACGAGACCAGCAACGCCGTACATGAGCAGCCAGCGGCGCGCCGCGGCGCTCCAGCCGAGCGGGCCGCCCGAATTGATGAGCAGCGCGCGAATGCCCACGCACCACCCGCCGACGGTGCGGCCCCAGATGGCCATGAGCGGCACGGTGTACGCGGCAGACACCAGCACCCAGATCGCGATGGCGGTCCATGGGGGCAAAGCGGCTGGCGTGATCACGGACGTTGCCCCAGCACCGTCGATGCGGACCTGAACGACACCGAGTTCCCGCTGGGCTAGCCATGCCGTGACCAGACCGGCGACAACCAAGACGAGCGCCATGTCGATCGCGGCACCGGCCACGCGCAGGCTCATCGGTGCGAGCGAGTGGGAGCCACGCGGCGACTCCGGAGTGCTGCCGGGAGCGTTATTGCGCCGGCGGGCGGGCGCCGGTCGCGTCGCGCTAGCCATGGTTTTCCTCACGAGCGTCGGTCGAAGGCCACACAACTACCGCTGCGGTCCCCAACAACGTGGTCCCCAGAGCCGCAAGGCCAACGAGATAAGGGGTCGGTCCCACGGCTGACAGGCTCGCCGCACCGAGGGATCCCCCGGACGCCCACGACACGAGACCCACCGTCAACGCCACGATTGCGCTGCTCGCGGCTCCGACAGCGATGCCCGTCAGGCCTGACCACCCGCGGCGCCGCAACAGCAATCCCATGACGGCACCGGCGAGCACGCCGACCAGGGGCAATGTCATGGCGGCCACCGGGGGCTCGGGCGGGATCGCGGCGAGCATGGGTAGCCCGGGCAGCGCGGCCGAGCCAGCCTCGCCGAATGCCGAGACTGTGGACGTGGTGCTCACCGCAAAGCCGGGCCCCAGCAGGTAGGCGAGGCTCCACACCATCGCGACCGGGAGGTAGCCGACGGTGAGCGCCACGATGAGCAGGCCGCCGGCGGCACCAAGCTCCAGGCTCCCCATGACACGACCCACCTCATCAGCGTGGATGACGATCATCGCGGCGAGCGCGAGACCCGCGGCGATCACGAGGATCATGAGTCCTACGACCGCGGCGGACACGGCGTCGAGGGACGAAGGTGACAGATCGTTGGCACGGATCAACGGAACCCGGGCGATCATGGTCGCAGCACTGATGACCAGGGCAATGGATCCGCACACCACTCCAGCCAGCCAAGGCACGGCACCGAGATGTTGACCCAGCGCGACCACGATGGCCGCTCCCGCACCGTAGGTGACAGCACTGCTCACGGACACCGCGACCGCCTCGCCGCGACGTGCGACCGCGGCCGCGCCGATCGCCCACCGAGTGGCGGCGGCCAAGGCGAGCAGGCAGACCAATCCGAATCCGAGCGGAGGAACGCTGATCGGGGTCTCCGCGATGACGAGCGGGACACCTTGTCCGGACAGCCAGCCCGCCGAAGCGGCCTCCAGCATGTGGGACCACTCCCAGGGCGCGGCCGGGTCCAGCATCCAGGCTCCGAGGGCGATGACGGCGAGCAGCGCGTAACTCACCAGGGCCGCGACGGCCCCCGCAACAGCACCGGCAACCAGCAGGGGTAAGGGCGGGGAGGCCGTCGCCTCGGGTCGCTCACGCGAACGACGCCCGGGGGCAGGACGACGTTCGGTGAGACTCACTAGACAAGCCTCGCAGCATCACAGGCGTCACACGCGTAACGGCGCGCCCAGATCCTCGCCCCACGGACCCACCGGGGCGGGTGCTAGCCGCGCAGGAGGGCGCGCATGAGCCGGGCCGTCTCACTGGGGGTCTGTCCGACCTTGACCCCGACCGCTTCGAGGGCGTCCTTCTTGGCGGCCGCGGTGCCAGCCGACCCGGAGACGATCGCGCCCGCGTGGCCCATGGTCTTGCCCTCGGGGGCGGTGAAACCGGCCACGTACCCGACCACCGGCTTGGTGACGTTCTCGGCGATGAAGGCTGCCGCGCGCTCCTCGGCGTCACCACCGATCTCACCGATCATGACGATGGCTTCGGTCGCCGGATCCGCCTCGAACGCCGCGAGGCAGTCGATATGCGTGGTGCCAATGATGGGATCGCCTCCGATACCCACCGCTGTCGAAAAGCCGATGTCGTTGAGTTCGTACATCATTTGGTAGGTCAGGGTGCCGGATTTCGAGACCAACCCGATCGGTCCCGGGCCGGTGATGTCCGCCGGAATGATGCCCGCGTTGGACTGTCCCGGGGAGATGATGCCGGGGCAGTTCGGGCCGATGATGCGCGTGGTGCCGGCGTTCTGCGCGTACTGGAAGAACTTCGCGGTGTCGTGCACCGGGATACCCTCGGTAATCACCACACAGAGCGGAATTTCCGCGTCCACAGCCTCCTCGACGGCGGCCTGGGCGAAGCGCGGGGGGACGAACACGACCGACACGTTGGCACCGGTGGCGACGACCGCTTCGCGGACATCCCCGAAGACCGGGATGCCATCAACCTCTTGGCCACCCTTGCCCGGCGTGACGCCCGCCACGATCTGCGCGCCACTGGCCACCATGCGGCGGGTGTGCTTCGTGCCCTCCGAGCCGGTCATCCCCTGCACAAGGATGCGACTGTCCGCGTCCAGCCAGATGGTCATGATGCGCTCCCGTCGCGGCCGGCTGCCGCTAGTTCGGCCACGCGGCGCGCGGCGTCATCCATGGTCTCGACCATCTCCACCAGCGGGTGGCCGAAGTCGGTGAGGATCTGGCGGCCCTCCTCGGCGTTGTTGCCGTCGATGCGGCAGACGATCGGCTTGGTGATCGGCTCCCCCTTGGCGGCCAGCATCTCGACGGCCTGCACAATCCCATTCGCGACCGCGTCGCACGCGGTGATGCCACCGAACACGTTGACGAAGACGGCATAGACTTCGGGATCGTTGAGCACGATGTCCAGGCCATTGGCCATGATTTCCGCGCTCGCCCCGCCGCCAATGTCGAGGAAGTTCGCTGGGCGTATCCCCCCAAACGGTTCACCGGCGTAGGCGACGACATCCAGCGTGCTCATGACGAGCCCCGCGCCATTGCCGACAACGCCGACCTCCCCGTCAAGCTTGACGTAGTTGAGTTCGAGTTCCTTGGCGCGAAGTTCGATGGGGTCGGTGCCCTCCCGATCCACCAGATCCGCATGGGAGGCATGGCGGTAGTGAGCGTTGTCGTCCAGCGTCACCTTGCCATCCAGCGCGAGTACGCGGCCGTCCGTGGTGAGCACCAGCGGGTTGACCTCGACGAGGGTGGCGTCCTCCTTGACCAGAACGTCCCACAGCCGAACCAGAACGTTGGTCACCTCGTCACGAATGTTCGCAGGGAAACCTGCCTGGTCCACGATGTCGCGAGCCTTGGCTACGTCGACACCGTCAATCGCGTCAACCCGCACGAGCGCCAGCGCCTCGGGCCGCGTGGCCGCGACCTCCTCAATCTCGACACCGCCCTCGACACTGGCCATTGCCAGGAACGCGCGGTTCGCGCGATCGAGGAGGAAGGAGACGTAATACTCCTCGGCAATGTCCGTGGCTTCGGTCACGAGGACTCGGTGGACCGTATGTCCCTTGATGTCCATGCCGAGGATGTCGGTCGCGCGCGCTTGCGCATCCTCAGGGGTGTCTGCGAGTTTGACGCCACCGGCTTTGCCACGTCCGCCGGTCTTCACCTGGGCCTTGACGACCACCGGGCCGCCGATCTTGCGGGCGACCTCATGCGCGGCATCGGGAGTGACACATACTTCCCCGGCCGTGACCGGGACCTCGTGTGCGTCGAACAGTGTCTTGGCTTGGTACTCGTACAGATCCACCTGTTGGGCCCTTCGACGGACGGTGTCGTCAGCCTACTGAGCACGGACGCAGTGCCCGACACACCCCCAGGTCAGTTGTCCAGAAGCGACAACATCGATCCGATTTCGCGAACGACACGGCCGTCGACCGGGAGCGACAGGTGCCCCACGCCTCGTACGAGCATGTTGCGTGCATTGAGATCCGGATGCAGGACCTGGGCATTTGGCTGTGGAATCACCAATTGGTCGATGTCGGACCACACCGCGAGGATGCGCGTGCGGCACCCGGGCGCAGGCTCATCGAGTTCGGTGATGAGGTCGCCACCAATGCGCATCTGCCGGGCCACCGTGAGCGGCACCAGGTGCGCCGGCAGGGTCCCCTGATGCGGCGTACCCAGGGTGACGAGGGTGTGCACGCGCTGGTCTCCGCCGAGGCGCTGGACGAGGTAGCGGCCAATGAGCCCGCCCATGGAGTGGCCGATGACATGGACCTGGTCGTGGCCGGTCTCCTCGCAAACCTCCTCCACGAGATCTCCGAGTCGTACGGCTACCGACCGGATGTCGTCGGTGAGGGGTGAGTAGTTCAAGGCGTACGTCGACCCGAAACCGCGACGGTGCAGACCGCGACGCAGGACCGTGAAGATCGAGCGGTTGTCCATAACCCCGTGGACGAGCACGATCGGAGTGCCCGCAGCAACGACGTCGCCGACGAGCAATCCACGTTGGGCAGGCGGCAGACCTTCGAGGGAGTGTCTTTCGGCCTGAAGTCGGAACTGTTCTTCGACGAGTCCCATGGGATACATCGCCAGATGTGTGGCCACCCATGCGGTCTCGACCGCCACCCCCTTGACGGCACTCGGCGTCAGCAAACTGCGTCCCATCCAGGCAACGCCGTCGCGTAGGCCGGTGACCGCACGGCGCCCAAGGCCCTCGGCCTGCTCGTACGGCGGCACGGGAACCGGTTCCGCAACCACGCCACGACCGTAGCGCGGCCATGGGCGGTATGTCCTGCGTCCGAAGCCGGGGTCGATAGTTTTGTGACCTTAGGTGGCCCTAAGGTGGAGCCGACGAAAGAGGGGAAGCGATGTCCGGCACAGCGCGCATCCTGGTGGCCAAACCGGGTCTCGATGGTCACGATCGAGGCGCCAAAGTTGTGGCCAGGGCCCTCCGTGATGCCGGCTACGAGGTCATCTACACCGGCCTTCATCAAACTCCCGAGCACATCGTTGATGCGGCCATCCAAGAGGACGTCGACGCGATCGGCGTCTCTATCCTCTCCGGCGCCCACCTCGTCCAGTTCAGCGAGCTCATGGACGAATTGCGCCGCCGCGAGGCCACCGACATCGTCGTGTTCGGCGGCGGCATCATCCCCCAGGACGACGTGCCTGAACTCAAGGCGCTCGGGGTGGCGGAAATCTTCGGGCCCGGCACCTCGATGGAACACATCGTCGACTGGGTCGGTAGCAACGTCGGCTCCTAGCCGTCATCAGGGTCCCCACCGCCCCATCGACTCATTCGTCACATGTGCACCACCTGCCCCTCTGGTTTGCCCAAATACGGCAAAACCTGATAGACCCACCTCGTGCGCCGCCACCTCGTCCCCATCACCTGTCTGGGGTTGCTTGTCATCGGTCAGGCGGCCATCGTCCTCACCGCGGTGCCCTGGATGTCGTCGCTGTCGGCGCAAGCTGCCGGTCCGGTCGCCGGAGCCGGAGGTTCTGGAGCGCCTCCGCAGGAGACTCCGGCAGCCAATAGCGATCTTCGTCTTGACGGATCGGCAGGAATTGCGCACGTCGCTTCCATCACGTCGGTGCGGGCAAGCTCGTCGAAGGGGCAGGACGATGCGGAAACTCCCGCCGGCGAGCCCTACAGCTATCCCGTCACGTGGGGTACGCCGATCAGCGGGCAATTCGGCGAAGTGAGTTCGAATTGGCCACGCGGCCATGCGGGCGTTGACTTCAACGGCGATCAGGGCGACCCGGTATTTGCCGCAACCGATGGCAAGGTCACCTACGCGACGTATAACAGCGCGGGATACGGCAACCTCGTGATGATCATGCGCAAGGACGGAACCCAGACGCGCTACGCCCACCTGTCAAAGATCAAGGTGAAGCAGGGCCAGCGCGTGCGAGCCGGAGATCTCATTGGCAGGATTGGCGCGACCGGTGCGGCGTACGGTGCGCACCTGCACTTCGAAGTTCGCGTGGGCACAGCGCTGACGCCGTCAAATCCCGCGGGCCTGTGGACGGGAAGCAAACCCGGCATCCCGGCCAAGCCGCCGCGCTGGGCCTGCCAAAACTTCGGGTGCTGATCGCCCTAGAGCTTTTCGACGGGCGCGTAGCGCAGCAGCAACCTCTTGGTTCCGGCGCTGCCAAAGTCGATGGTGGCCTCGGCTCGCTCACCCACGCCACTGGTCTCCACGACGGTGCCAAGACCAAAAGTCTTGTGCGTCACCCGCTCCCCCACCGCAAGGGAGACCACGGGCGCAGTTCCCGAAGTCGGCTGTGGTCGACCGAATCCCGTGGGACGCGTGGACGGCGGAGTGGGGGTCCATGTCGGCTCAGGCGCTTCGCGGCGTGAATCGACGAGCTCAGCCGGAACCTCATCGAGGAATCGTGACGCCGGATTGTGGGAGGGCGTGCCCCACGCGGATCGCGTTACCGCGCGAGTGAGATACAGCCGCTGGCGTGCGCGCGTGATGCCCACATAGGCGAGCCGACGCTCCTCCTCCAACTCCGACTCCGATCCGAGGGACCGAATGTGCGGGAAGACTCCGTCTTCCATGCCGGTGAGAAACACCACGGGGAACTCCAAACCCTTGGCGGTGTGCAAAGTCATCAAGGTCACGACACCGTCGTCGTCATCAGGGATCTCGTCAGCGTCGGCGACCAACGACACGCGCTCGAGGAAGCCAGCCAATGTCGGCTCATCGTTGTCCCGCTCATATTCGGCCGCGACGGACTCCAGCTCTGCGAGGTTTTCCACCCGGGACTCATCCTGGGGATCGGTGGAGGCCTGCAACTCAGCGAGGTAGCCGGTCTGCTCCAGCACCGCCTGCAAGATCACGGCCGGACCCTCCCCTGACTCATCAAGGGTTCGCAGGTCGCTCAGAAGCTGCGCGAAAGTCGCCGCCTGATGGTGCGACCGCGTGGCGAGACCCGCAACGTCGTCGATGCGATCCAGGGCGGCCCCGAATGAGATGCGCTCACGCTGGGCAAAAGCCTCGATGACCTCCTCGGCACGATCGCCAATCCCGCGCTTGGGCACATTGAGGATACGGCGTACAGACACATCATCATCACGATTGGCAACGGCGCGTAGATAGGCGATCGCGTCACGAATCTCACGACGCTCATAGAAGCGTGTGCCCCCGACCACGGTGTAGGGCATGCCCACGCGGATGAAGATCTCCTCCAGCGCGCGGGACTGCGCGTTGGTCCGGTAGAAGACCGCGACATCGGCAGGCCGAATTTCTCCTTCATCCATGAGGTCATCGATCTCGTCTGCGACGAAGCGCGCCTCGTCATGCTCGTCGTCGGCGACATAGAGGACGATCTGCTCCCCAGGGCCCGTATCCGTCCACAGTTTCTTTGGGCGGCGGCCGGTGTTGCGCGCAATGACCCGATTGGCGGCATCGAGGATCGTCTGAGTGGAGCGATAGTTCTGCTCCAGCAACACCGTCCGGGCATTCGGAAAGTCGCGTTCGAACTCCTCGATGTTGCGGATTGTGGCACCACGGAAGGCATAGATCGATTGGTCAGCGTCACCAACCACGCATAGTTCGGCTGGCGGGATGCCCCCCGACCCATCCCCGACGAGTTCGCGAATCAGGGTGTACTGAGCGTGATTCGTGTCCTGGTACTCGTCGACCAGGATGTGCCTGAAACGGCGTCGATAGTGCTCGGCAACATCGGGGAAGAGTTGGAGGAGCGCAACGGTCGCTCCGATGAGATCGTCGAAGTCGAAGGCATTTGCCCGACGCAGCCGACGCTGGTACTCCAAATACGCCTGAGCCAAGGCCTTCTCCGGCGGCGTCTGCGCACGGCTGGCGAAGCTCTCCTCATCGATCAGTTCGTTCTTCAATTGCGACACCCGTGCCGAGAAGGAGCGGGGCGGGTTGCGCTTCGGATCAAGGTCAAGATCGCGCATCACCATCGACATGAGGCGCTGCGAGTCGGCTGCGTCGTAGATAGAGAAGTTGGTGGACATCCCCAGTCGGCTAGCCTCCCGACGCAGGATCCGCACGCAGGCGGAGTGGAAGGTCATCACCCACATCGTCCGGGAAGCCGGCCCCACCAATTCCGCGACGCGCTCGGCCATCTCTCGAGCGGCCTTATTGGTGAAGGTGATGGCCAGGATCTCGGACGGCCGCACCTGCTCGTGCCGGATCAGATGGGCGATACGGCGGGTCAACACCCGCGTCTTGCCCGATCCCGCTCCCGCCACGATGAGGAGGGGGCCACCTCGATGGTGAACGGCCTCGTCCTGGGCAGAATTCAGATCAGACACCCGGCGATCGTACGTCGTAGCCACGACACCGCGACGGCGCCACCAATGGGTGCCGAACGTCAGAGCAGGTAGGCCACGACCTGAGCGTTCACATCGACGCTGCCGACGACATCACGCCGAATGGTCCCGCGGCTATCGAGCGGAACGATGATCAGCCCGGTGACGCGTGACTTGCGCGGCACAATGAGTGACGGATGATCCGGCTGCGCCAGCGAGTAGAACGTCACCTCGCCGCCCTTCTTGACTGAAGCGGCATTTACGCGCAACACGGCCGCCGAGGCACCCGAGGCACTCACCCGAGCGAGCTGGGTCATTGTGTCGGCCGAGACGTCCTCGCCTGCAGCGTGCTGCACACTCACCAGCTCGGTGAGCAGACTTCGCCCCTTGCGCACATCCACGGGATCCACCGGGACGAGCAGGGAGCCGAGTTCGGGCGTGCGCACGGCCGAGGCTTGCAGGGTCAACGTCACGTCAATGGGGGCGCGGCCGCGATTGATGACCAAGACGCGACCCTCATTGTCCAGGGCAGCGATCACCGGCTCGGTCACGGACGCCTTGCCGCGGTAGCGAATCCGTGCGTCCGCCGGTGAGGACTTCTCACCGACCTTGCGCACGAGCACTGAACCCGCCTTCTGCGTCCCCGTCACGGTGAGGTTCATGAGAACGCCTGCCGGCGGGCCGTCGGCGGTCGCCGCGAGGCCCACATCAACGACGCGCTTCTCCCCGGGGGCGAGGGGGGCGCCGAGCTCCGCCGAGTCGTAGACCACCCGGTTGGCCTGAGGTAGCAACCGCCCAGCCTCCGGGCCACCACTGGCCGGGTCAACGAAGTAGCCGAGGACGTCAACGGTGACATGGGTCGAACCAGAGTCGGTCGTGAACGCGATGGTCCCGTCCGTGGCGACCGGCAGTATGCTCACCGACTCCCGCTTGGCGTTCATGACGATCTCATCGAAGGCTCCGGTCGCCACCGCAGACAGGGTGGCCGGTGAATTCGATCGTGCGGTGGTGACCCGGACCGCTACGGCCTTCGCGTTCTCTCCGGGGCCTCGGGCGACGTTGATCACCACCGGTGCGCCAGCACCACCACTGGAGCGCGCCGCGAGGCGGCATGATTGCTGCGAGAGGCCCCGGCCCGTCTGCGTGTCAAGGACACGCTTGGGCGCGATCGCAACGAAGTCCAAGCCGTCTCCGGGATTCGCCGGAGTACTGGACGGCGTACGACTCGCGGAACAGAACGGAGCCGGCGACGGATCTCCACCCCAGAAACTCGTTTGCGCAGCCGCACCATCCCAGGTCAGCGAAATGTGGATGTGGTCGCGGTGGCAGTAGGTGTCATAACCGTCGTCCTGCAGGTTGTAGCAGCCCTTGAGTTCGGTCCACCGCTGCGTGTACGACTCCCAGATCTCATCGCCCCAGCCGATGTACATGATGCCGAGTCGACGCGCCATGGCGAACTCGTTGCCGTTCTCATCGGTGGCGAGGAGCCAGTTCAAGAAGGACTCGGCCTGCGCGTTCTGGCTCGGAATCGCACTGTTGATCATCCAGTCGAGGGCACGGCCCTCCTTGTGCTCGCTGCGCCCACCCTGATTGCAGTCGCGCGGCGTCCAGATGTCGTACGTCGTTTCGTAGGTGGCCCGGATAAGCGCGGTCAGTTTGGCCGCGCCGACCTTCGTCTCCGGCGAGCAGATGAACTGACCTTGATATCCGGCAAGCGGGTCGACCTCAGTGGGCAATCCGTCCGCTACGGCGGGCGGAGGAGGCAGCGGAACGTCGTCCTTCTTGTTCTTGTTCGGCTCCTTGGCGTTGCCCGGCTTCTTGGCACCGTCCTTGCCTTTGTCCTTTCCTTTGTCTGACGTGCCGTTGCCTTCGGGAGCGTCGGGCACGGCGTGATCGTGGTCATGACCGTCGTCGAGAACGCTGTCGTCGCTGTTGCCTGCCTCACCGTCGACGAGTACGGACTCATCCGGGACGTGATCGGCCTCTCCCAGGGGGGCCGCCGTGGCCGGATTGGCTCCGGCGAGGAATGCGGCACTAGCCACCAGTGCGAGAGTGACCGCCGAAAAACGCATCCACCGGGACCGCGTAGGATGACCCTTGGTCGGGGCTAATTGGGCACGCACAACGTCCAAGGTAGCCCCTCGAACCTCAGGAGCCACTCCTGACTCGGGCGTTTCCCATGGAAATCCCACCCGTCCGATTTGCCGCATTGGAGATCTGTGTCCCCATCCCAGGATCAGCCAGCCCCCGTCGCGCGCGCCCTCGTGGTCACCGCGCACCCCGACGATGTCGACTTCGGAGCCGCGGGGACCGTGGCCAGCTGGGTGGCCGAGGGCACCGAGGTGACGTACTGCATCGTGACTGATGGAGACGCGGGCGGCTTCGATCCGGCCGTTCCGCGCTCAGAGATCCCGCGGATCCGGCAGGCCGAGCAGCGCGCGGCGGCGGCCGTGCTCGGAGTCCACGACGTCCGCTTCCTCGGCTACCGCGACGGCGAGCTCACGGTGTCGCAGGATCTTCGCCGTGACATCAGCCGCGTCATTCGACAGGTGCGCCCCGAGCGCATCCTGATCCAGTCGCCGGACCGCAATTGGGAACGTCTCGGGGCGTCACATCCAGATCACCTTGCCGCGGGCGAGGCCGCGATCTTCGCGGTGTACCCCGATGCCCGGAATCCATTCGCCCACCCGTCACTGCTCGCCGACGAGGGCCTTGATGCCTGGACAGTCCACGACGTGTGGGTCATGGGCGGCCCCACTTCGAATCACTTCGTCGACATCACCGATCGCCTTGCCCTCAAAGTTGAGGCACTCAAGGCGCACGACAGCCAAACCGCTCACATGGATGACCTCGAAGAGCGCATCACGATGTGGATGCGCGCGGCGGCTGAGCGCGGGGGCCTGCCCGATGGGCGCCTTGCCGAGGGGTTCCTCGTCACACACGTGCCGTAGTCACGCGGGCCGTGCAAGCCGGACGGTCGGCCTAGTGCCAGAAGACCGCGAGGATCACGTTGACCAGGGTGAGTGCACCGATCGCGCCCCAGAAGCCCACCTGCGGTAGCGGTCGGCGGCGACCGATGAAGGCCAGAATCGTGATGACCAACGTGATACCGAGTTTCACTGACAGTTTGGTCACGTTCGCGCTCTCGTCCTCGAGCAAGCCCGCTTCCAAGATGCCCATCATGAGAATCCCGGTGACAAGCTGGGTCAGCGCACCGTGCAGCATCGCCGGGTTGACGCCCTTCTCCGCGGAGGACATCTGCACGAGGAATCCTCCGAGCAGGCTGGCCAGGCCGATGAAGTGCAGGACGACGATGATGTTGAAGACGATTTCCACACCGTCAGGCTACCGGCACCGCCTCGCGCGGCTGGGATTTACTCCCACTCGAATGTAGCGAGAGTGGGGGAAGCCGGGCTTCGCCCGGGTTACTCCCACTCGAATGTCGCGAGAGTGGGGGAAGCCGGGCTTCGCCCGGGTTACTCCCACTCGATGGTGCCGGGGGGCTTGCTCGTCACGTCGAGCACCACCCTGTTGATCTCCCGCACCTCATTGGTGATCCGCGTCGAGATCCGGGCGATCACGTCGTACGGCAGCCGGGACCAATCGGCCGTCATCGCATCCTCGCTCGACACCGGACGCAGGACCACCGGGTGGCCATAGGTGCGGCCATCCCCCTGCACCCCGACCGAGCGGACATCGGCGAGAAGTACGACGGGGAACTGCCAGACACCGCGGTCCAGCCCTGCCGCGGTCAGTTCCTCACGGGCGATGGCATCAGCAGCGCGCAAGATGCTCAGCCGCTCCTCGTTGACCGAGCCGATGATGCGGATAGCGAGTCCGGGACCGGGGAAGGGGTGTCGCCACACGATCTCGGGCGGCAGGCCGAGTTCGAGACCCACCTGGCGCACCTCGTCTTTGAAGAGGGTGCGCAATGGCTCGACGAGAGTGAATTGCAGATCATCGGGGAGTCCACCGACGTTGTGATGACTCTTGATGTTCGCGGTCCCACTACCGCCACCGGATTCCACGACGTCGGGGTAGAGGGTGCCCTGCACGAGGAACTCGACGGTGTGCCCATCTCGCCCGGCATCATCCACAACCTGGCGGGCGGCATCTTCGAATACGCGTATGAATTCGCGACCGATGATCTTGCGCTTTGCTTCGGGATCCTCAACCTCGGCGAGCGCGGACAGGAAGCGGTCACGAGCATCGACAACCACAAGTCGTACACCGGTGGCGGCAACGAAATCACGCTCGACCTGCTCGGCCTCGCCGGCACGCAACAGGCCGTGGTCGACAAAGACACAGGTGAGTTGATCGCCGACCGCTCGCTGCACGAGCGCCGCGGCAACCGCCGAGTCCACTCCCCCGGAGAGCCCACAGATCACCAGGCCATCGCCGACCTGCTCGCGGATCAGGTCGATCTGGTGGTCGATCACGCCGGTCATCGTCCATGTGGGATCGATGTCCGCGACGTCGTGGAGGAAGGCTTCCAGTACACGTTGACCGTGTTCGCTGTGCAACACCTCGGGGTGGAACTGAACGCCGGCGAGCCGCCGCTCGCGATTCTCCATTGCGGCTACGGGAGCTCCGGCGGTGCGGGCCGCCACGGTGAAGCCTTCCGGGGCGCTGGTCACGGAGTCCCCGTGGGACATCCACACCGATTGTCGCTGCGGGAGGGTCGCGAAGAGGGCACTCTCCGGGCTCGTGACCTCGAGCTCGGTCCCGCCGAACTCACTGAGGCCGGTGCGCTCGACGACTCCACCCAAAGCCTGGGCCATGGCCTGGAAGCCGTAGCAGATCCCGAAGACGGGAACCCCGGTGTCGAAGAGTGCGGGGTCCACGCGCGGCGCCCCTTCGGCGTACACGCTGGAAGGACCACCCGAGAGCACAATGGCGAGCGGATCCTTCTCCAGCATCTGCGCCACAGGCATGTCGTGGGGGACGATCTCGGAGTACGCGTGAGCTTCGCGAACGCGCCGAGCGATGAGTTGCGCGTACTGCGCGCCGAAGTCCACGACGAGGACGGGACGATCCCCCACGAGGTCGGTCATGTGGGGAGCGTAGTCAGACGGCCGCGAATGCGGTGACGAGGGCGTAGGTCGCCACCGCGATGGCGAAGACCGCCAGGGTCGCGGTCCCGAGCCAGAAGCCCACCATGGCGAGCGGTCGGCCACCGATCACGCGATAGCCGGGACCCCGCCGCAGAGCCAGCCGCGCGAGCACGATGCCGAGCACGCTGCCGAAGATCGGCAGCACCCCCAGCCCCAGCACAGACAAGGCGACCGACCACAGGCCGAGCCAGGACCGCCTCAACTTGGCGGGGGTGTCGGCAATCTCGGCGGGGGTGTCGGTGACCTCAGCTGCCGCTGCCGGCGCTGTGACCGGGTCGATGACCGTCGTCACTTCTGCCGTCTCGACGGCCGGGAGCACTGTCGTGGAATCTTCCGCGGCAGATTGGCTCCCTTCAGGCTCAGGCTGCTCAGCCGCCTCTTCGGTCGAATCGGACATCAACGCCGATTCGTTGTCCGCTGGGCCCTGCTCGGGTGTCTCCTCACTCGCCACCCCGCAACAGTACGGCGGACCCGCTCCTGACCGCGCGGCGCTCCCAAGAAGTACATGTTGTGGGGTCTATTCGCCCAAAAGGGCCCGAATAGGCCCCACAACATGCACTTTCAGCCTCACGACAATCCCCATCGCAGAGCGGACCAGTCTGGCGGCAAGCAGGTGGGGCAGCCGCCCAGCAACACCCCCAGGCGACCACCACACCCGAGCGACCCATCGGCAATCCGGGCGCACGGAATCTGACCGGCGGTCGCAACCTTGTAGGAACCTCGCAAAACGGAGGCGGAAATGCCCCGACTCCCCTACCGTCGGCAGAACCCACCGACGGGTGGGTGCGCTTCGTGCGCTGTGAACTAATCCCGGGAGTGCCATGACTCATGTGCCTATTAGCGTCACCGTCGACGGCACGGTGTACGACGCGGAAGTAGAACCTCGCCTTCTCCTCGTGAACTTCCTTCGCGAGGACGTCGGCCGCGTCGGGACCGTCGTCGGCTGCGACACCTCAAACTGCGGCGCCTGCACGGTGCTGCTCAACGGTCGGAGCGTCAAGTCCTGCA
>JAURFD010000082.1 GCA_030827125.1 Candidatus Nanopelagicales bacterium | reverse complement strand
CACGGTCGGTGACTGGGCGTTGCGGCGTGGGCTCGCCTACACCACCTATCGCGACCTCACCGAGAAGCCCGAGGTCATTGAGTTGGTTCAGGGCGTGGTCAACGAGACCAATGAGAAGTTCGCCCGAGTCGAGAACATCCGCAAGTTCCGTCTCATTCCGAAGGAACTCGATCACGAGGACGGTGAGTTGACCGCGACCCAGAAAGTCAAGCGTTCGGCGATGATGGAGATCTTCGGCGATCTCGTGGAGTCGATGTACTGATGAGCACCTCCCAGTCCAAGCGGCGCGTCTCGAACGGCGCCGCCTTCATGATCGCCGTGATGGTGCCGATCACCATCTACTTGCTGATCCAACTCTTCGACGATCCGGCGGTGTTTCTCACCACGATCTTGAAGTCGCTGGCGATGGGCTCGACCTACGCGATCATCGCGCTCGGTTTCGTGCTCATCTTCAAGGCGACCGAGGTGGTCAATTTCTCCCAGGGCGCCCTCGCCATGATCG
>JAURFD010000081.1 GCA_030827125.1 Candidatus Nanopelagicales bacterium | reverse complement strand
GCCGACGCGGCGCTGGGTGTCGCCGATGCCCAGCTGTTGCAACACCTCGCGGATCTGCTGTTCCAGGCCCCAGGCCTGGCTCTGGTCCATGCGGGCATTGAGGCTGCCCAGCTCCGCCAGCAGGGCCGTGTCATCGCGGCCCTCCCCGTGGGCCAGGGCCAGGGCATCGCTGAGGGCGGTGTAGCGCTGCAGCAGCTCCATTTTTTCGCCGCTGCCTTCAAACACCTGCTCCAGCACGGTGCGCTCCGGATCCATCTCCGGGTCCTGGCTCACCAGGACAATCCGGGCCTGCGGGAGCACCCGTCGCTCCCCAGATCCGCTCGGCTCCAGCCCCGCCAGCACCCGCATCAAGGTTGATTTGCCGGCACCGTTCGGACCGATCAAACCGAGCCGTTCCCGCTCTCCGATGTGGAGGGTGAGTCCGTCAAACAGGGTGCGGATGCCGAAGTCCTTTCGGACATCCACCAGGCTGATCAGGCTCACAGATTGGGGGCGTGCCGCTGT
>JAURFD010000080.1 GCA_030827125.1 Candidatus Nanopelagicales bacterium | reverse complement strand
GCGATAATCAGCAGGGGAATCTGGATCACGGACATCCAGACCTGCAGCGGTTTGAAGGGCATGCGGTCGATCAGGTTGCCCACTACCAGCTGCGCAAAAGAGGCAATGGTATAGATCACCGCCAGCAGGATGCCGATGGTCGCCGGGTTGTCCATCACACCGGTGAAGCCGGCGGCGAGCAGTTGCGCATTGCCGTTGGTGGTGAAGTTGAACAGTATCGTGCTGACGGCGGCGGCGGAGGTCATCACCGCGAAGGCGCGCACCAGCATCTGCGGTGTCAGCGCGACCTTGGCCTTGCCGCCCTTGCGTTTCGACGGCGCTTCGGTTTCCTTCGGGCAGGCGAGCGCGAAGATGATGCCGCAGCCGATTGCGATCAGGCCGGGTACGATGAACGCGGCGCGCCATCCTATCCATTTGACGAGGAAGCCGGTGACCAGCGCGGCCACTGCGATGCCGAGGTTGCCGGCGAGGCCGTTGAGCCCGATCACCGCGCCAGGGTTGGGCAC
>JAURFD010000079.1 GCA_030827125.1 Candidatus Nanopelagicales bacterium | reverse complement strand
TTCGAGTTGTTCGGTGCCCGCTTCCGAGACCGCTCCCCGCATCCAGCCGATCGGCGCTACGTGTACCGGCCGCCGATGTCACCGATTCCGGCGCAGGCCGCCGCGCAGATCGGCGGTCGCAACTTCGACCTGACCGCGCGGCTCGAACGCGACGCATCCGACGACGGCGTGCTCTTCGCGACCGGAACCGCCAACGCGGGCATCTCAGTCTTCGTCCTCAACGGCCACCTGCATGTCGACTACAACGCCTTCTTCGACCACACAATCGCGGTCTCGACCATCCCGGTGCCGACCGGATCGAGCACCGTGTCGGTCGCGTTCCGCCGCGGCGAGGGCTCCACCGGCCGAATCGATCTCCGTGTCGACGACCACGAGGCGGGTTCGGTCGAGATCCCGTTCATCATGCGGGTGATCTCCTCGGTCGGGGCGAGCGTCGGCCGAGACGCCGGGTCTGCGGTGTCGACCCTTTACTCGGGGCCGTTCGCGTTCACCGGAGTCATCGACGA
>JAURFD010000078.1 GCA_030827125.1 Candidatus Nanopelagicales bacterium | reverse complement strand
GCGGCCGCCGCGACCGCCACCCTCGCCTGGCGGCGCCGCCAGTTCAGTGTCTTGGACGCCTTGGTCGCGGAGCTGAGCGCCCTGTACGCCGACCCCGACGCCGACGTCGGCGGGCGTGGACCGCCGCCAGGCGCGGACGTGGTGGTGGAGGGCGGCGGCGGTGGTGGTGGCGGCGGAGCCGGTCCTCCAGGCGAGCACAACGACGACGACGACGTCGACGACGACGGGTGCGCCGTCGCCGCGCCCGTCGTCGATGTGAGCTCTCGACACGACTGTAGCCCTGCGGCGGTCCCAGTCGCTGGTCCGCGCCACCCGCGCCAGCGCGCCGCCGCCGCCGACGACGGCGCCGAGGCTCGGCGGACGCGGATCGCGAACGCGCGCGAACGCTTTATCGTGGAGCGCGGCGACCGCGCTCTTGGGGTGCGCGTGGGCGGGAGCCGAGGCGGAGCGGCTGCCCGCGCTCTCGCGACTCGTCGAGAGCGGGCCGGTGACGGCGCTGCTCTTGGGC
>JAURFD010000077.1 GCA_030827125.1 Candidatus Nanopelagicales bacterium | reverse complement strand
GATCGTCGCCGAGGACCAGCACGTCGGTGTCGAGACTCTCGACCGCCTCATCGAGCAGCAGCACCGCCGAGATGTGATGGAAGGCCGCGACGACGCGGCTCTCGTCCAGGATCGCGGCAGCCTGCTGGGCCGCTGAGCCTTCCTCCACTCGCAGCGCATAGGCACCCTGCTTGTCGAAGCCGAGGGGGTTGACGCAGTCGACCACGATCCTGCCCGCCAGGGCATCCCGCACTGAAGCGAGCAGTGCGGCATGCCCGTCCCAGGGGACCGCCACGATCACGACGTCGCTCCGCTTCGCGACCTCGATGGCGGTGGGCCCTTCTCCGAGGCCCATCGTCTCGACGGCGAAGCCGCCTGCAAAGAAGACCCGCGCGAGGAACGCGCCCATGCCCTGCGTGCCGCCGATGATGCCGATCGAGAACCGATCGGTGCGCGCCTGGAGGAAGCGTCGCTGTTCCAGGCGTGAGGCTGCGAAGAGGCAGGAGAAGATGTCGCGCACGACGTCGTCC
>JAURFD010000007.1 GCA_030827125.1 Candidatus Nanopelagicales bacterium | reverse complement strand
CGAACTCGAATCCCTCGGCGCAATCGTCGAGCAGGTCGACCCAGGCTTTGAGGACCCACTCGACATCTCGACCGGTCTGTGGTTCGTCTCGTCCAAGACCGTCTACGACGCGCTCGGCCCAGAGGGTCAGGCGGTCACCGATCCGGACTTCGCGGCCCAAGCCGAGCAGGGTGCGGAGTTCAGCGCCCAGGACATCCAGCGACTCATCGGCAAGCGCAATGCCCTCGGCACCCACATGCGGCTCTTCATGACCCGCTACGACCTGCTGGTCACCCCGTCGGTCGCCATCCCCGCCTTCGACGCGCGACCGGCGGGCGCCGTACCGATGACCCCGGAGTCCATGCTCTCGTGGACGCCGTTCAGTTATCCGTTCAATCTCACCCAGCAGCCGGCGATTACTGTGCCGTGCGGACTCACGTCGGCGGGACTCCCCGTCGGCCTACAAATCGTCGGAGCAGCGTACGCCGACGCGCTCGTCCTGCGCGCCGCCCGCGCCTACGAGACGCCACATCCCGCTCCCCGACCGACGTTCTAGCCGGAAGTGACCTCCACCAATTCCGCGCTAACCGAGCAGCACCTTCGCCACGAGGCCATGCACGCCGACCTGGCGCAGGGACTCTCGGCACCTCAGATACTCCTGACGGAACACCGGATCACTCGCCAAGTCACCGAAGATCGGCTCAATGGCCAGAAAGGCACCCGGGTCGGTCGGCTCCGCGAGCGCAGCATCGGTCATGACCTGAGCCAGAACATCCTCGGGAATCTCCGGCCCGGTGATGGTCCCACTCCCGATCAACTCCCAGTAGTAGGACCAGGCGGCGACCATGGCGGCACCCAGGGCGACGGATCGCCCCGCGCGGAGGTTCTCCCTCACTGTCGGCAGGGTGAAGGTGGCCATCCGGTTGGAGCCGTCGGTCGCCAGACGCACAAGCGTGTCCCGCATGTGCGGATTGCTGAAGCGCTCAATGAGCGTCGCCATGTACGCCGGCAGGTCAATCCCAGGGAGTTCACCGAGGGTCGGCTCGGCCTCGCGCGTCATATAGGCCATCAGGTAGTCGCGGATCGATCCATCCGCCATGGCCTCGTCGACGAGGGTGTATCCCAGGGGTCCGCCGAGGTAGGCGATGGCCTGATGCGAGGCGTTGAGCAGACGCAACTTCATCAACTCATACGGTCCTACGTCGTCGACAAACTGAACGCCGACCGTTTCCCACTCCGGACGACCCAGGGGGAAGTGGTCCTCCACGATCCACTGGGTGAAGGGCTCTCCGGGGACCGGCCAGGCATCGTCGATCCCGAACTCATCACGCACTGCCCTGCGGTCGTCGTCCGTCGTCGCCGGAGTGATGCGATCCACCATGGAGTTGGGGAAGGAGACCTCGGCATCGATCCAGTTCCCGAGTTCGGGATCCATCAGGCGGGCCAGGCTCACGATCGTCTGCCGGGCAATGTCCCCGTTGCCCTGCAGGTTGTCGCACGACAAGACCGTGAACGGCGGGACACCCGCGACGCGGCGACGACGAAGCGACTCGATGATGTACGTGAACGCCGTCTGCGGGTGTGCCGGATCGGCCAGATCGTGAAGGACGTCCGGGTGGTTCGGGTCGAACTCACCCGTCGCCGGGTTCTTGAGATACCCACCCTCGGTGACGGTCAGGCTGACGATGCGCACGGCCGGATCCGCGGCCCGCGCGAACGCCGCCTCCGGATCGTCGGGGGCGAAGAGGTACTCCAGAACCGAGCCGACAACACGCGGCTCGAGCGAGCCGTCGGGGTGGCGCAGGACCAGCGTGTAGAGGCAGTCCTGCTGCGCCATAACATCGCGCATTCGGGCGTCCTGCGGGAGGACACCGACCCCACATATCCCCCAGTCCGTGCCGCGCCCGGACTCCATGAGGCGGTCCACGTACATCGCCTCATGGGATCGGTGGAAGTTGCCGAAGCCAAAGTGCATGATGCCCACGCGCATGCCGTCCCGGTCGTACGTCGGGACAGGCACCGTCGAAATCTGCGCGAGAGTTTCACCAGACAGTGCGGTCATGAGGTCGGATCCTCATCCCGTGTCGGTTGTACGACGTATTTGATATCGCCACCTGCAGGTTCGTTCAGCAATGCCTGCTCCACCTCGTCGAAGGTGAGCACCCGGGACACGAGTGGGGTGAGGTCGAGGACGCCTTCCCCCACCAACTCGGCCGCGCGCTCCTGGGTCAACGGATTGAGGAAGGACCCCTGCACACGTAGTTCGTCGACGACCAAAGTGAAGGGACTGACGGGGAGGGTTGCTCCCTCCGGCGGGATGCCGAGGAGGATGACCGAACCGCCACGTCGGGCGAGTGTGAGTGACTGCTCTACCGAATCCAGTGTCCCGGCGCACTCGAAGACGACATCGAAGGTTCGTTCCAGCACCGTTGCATCATCCGGTGCGTAGGAGTCCGTGGCACCCATCCGCTCAGCCAATTGCCGCTTGGCGGCCTGGCGGGTAATGAGGGTGATGCGCGAGGCTCCCGCCCGTGCGACCAGTTGCACCACGAGCTGTCCCATGACGCCACCGCCCACGATGGCCACAGACTCGCCGCCGTGAAACTCGGCCAAGTCCATCCCGCGCAGGCAGCAGGCAAGCGGTTCAACGAACGCCAGGTGCAGCGGATCTACGTCAGCGATCCGAAACAACTGCGATTCCGGCACGGCCACAACTTCACTGAGACCACCATCGGTATCCACGCCGAGCGCATACCGGTCGGGGCACAGGGCCACCCGGCCAGCGCGACAGTCCGCGCAGTCAACGCACGAGATGTTGGGGTCCACCGAGACCAGGTCACCAGGCGACCACGAGGATTCAGGCGGGCTCCACCGGACACGGCCACCGAACTCATGGCCGAGCACGCGCGGCAGCGCGCTGGGGTACTCACCGCGCACGATGTGCCGGTCAGTGCCGCACAGTCCGCAGGCGAGCACGTCGATGAGGACTTCGCCGGCACGCGGCGTCGGCAGGGGAATCTCTCTGACCTCGATATGGCCGATATCGGTTACCTGAACTGCCCGCACCCCTCGAATCTATCGATTGACACATGTTGAGCGAGGTCGGTAATCAACACTGGCACGGAGGACGTAGCCGCGCCGCATGGCCGGCCAGTAAGGGGAGCACCGTGAGCGAGCGATTTTGGGATGAGGTCGCACCCTTCATCGCGGCCGGCACTCTTGAGGAGGGCACGATGTTTGGCTTTGCCTGCGTCCGCGCGGGCAAAGCCTTCGTGGCCATGCCCGGCTACAAATCCGATGGCATGGTGGTCAAGTTGCCAGCCACTCGCGTGAGCGAACTCATCGACTCCGGCCGCGGTGTTGCCGTTGCGCCCTCCGGTCGGAGGTTCAAGGAGTGGGTTGAAGTCTCCGCGGTCGAAGACTGGGCCCCTTATCTTGACGAAGCCCTAGCTTTCGCAACCGCCTAGTCCATGTCGCCGAAACAGTCGGACGGCGTCTACTGGGCCATATCGACGAAACGGGAGTAGTGACCTTGGAAGGCCACCGTGATGGTGGATGTGGGGCCGTTGCGGTGCTTGGCGACGATGAAGTCTGCCTCGCCCGCGCGGGGCGACTCTCGCTCGTAGGCGTCCTCGCGGTGGAGCAGGATCACCATGTCCGCATCCTGTTCCAGCGACCCGCTTTCGCGAAGGTCGGACAGGAGGGGCCGTTTGTCAGTGCGCTGCTCCGGGCCACGGTTCAACTGACTCACCGCGATGACGGGAACTTCGAGTTCTTTGGCCAGCAATTTCAATGAACGGGAAAACTCGCTCACTTCCTGCTGCCGGCTCTCCACCTTCTTGCCACTGGTCATGAGCTGCATGTAGTCGACGACGACAAGACGAAGGTTGTGCCGCTGCTTGAGCCGTCGACACTTCGCGCGGATCTCCATCATGGTGAGGTTGGGCGAATCGTCAATGAACAGCGGGGCCTCACTTACCGTGCCCATCTTGGTGGCGAGCTTCTGCCAGTCGCCATCACTCATGTTGCCGCTGCGCATGTGATGGAGCGGCACCTGCGCTTCCGCCGACAACAGACGCATGAGGATCTCGTTGCGTCCCATCTCCAGCGAGAAGATCACGCTCGTCAAGTTGTGCTTGACCGACGCATTTCGCGCGATATCCACGGCCAGGGTGGACTTGCCGACAGCGGGACGCGCCGCCACGATAACCAACTGTCCGGAGTGCAAACCATTGGTCAGCGTGTCGAGATCCGCAAAGCCGGTCGGCACTCCCACCATATCGCCGCCGCGGTTCGCGATCGCCTCGATCTCGGTCAGCGCACCGTCCATGAGATCGCGCAGCGGGAGATAGTCCTCCGCAGTCCGGCGTTCGGTGACCTCGTAGACCTCGGCCTGTGCACGGTCAACGACATCGTCGACGTCACCCTCGCCGGCGTATCCCATCTGCACGATGCGCGTGCCGGCCTCAACAAGTCGTCGAAGGACTGCCCGCTCCTTGACGATGCGCGCGTAGTAGCCAGCGTTGGCCGCCGTCGGCACCATCGATACGAGTGTGTGCAGGTAGGACACTCCCCCGACACGACCGATCTCGCCGCTCTTCGTGAGATCGGCTGCCACCGTCACCGCATCGGCGGGGTCACCCCGGCCGTAGATGTCGAGGATCGCGTCGTAGATCGTGCCGTGCGCGGGCCGGTAGAAATCGCCCTGTCGCAACTCCTCGACCACGTCGGCAATGGCGTCCTTGCTCAGCATCATCGCTCCAAGCACGGACTGCTCGGCGGCGACGTCTTGAGGAGGGGTGCGGTCAGGGCCCTCATGCGCCTGCACCGGGAACTCCGCGACGCTCATCGACCCTCCTTCACCGTGGGCGATCCGCCCGTCACGGATCCGCTCTGTCACATCTACCAGGGGGGTCCGACGCCGCCCTTGCCGACCGCGAACCTAGGGCAGCGCCCGTGCGCCGTCCAGGACCTCGCCGGCACCCCTGTGGACAGGCTGGGGATATGTTCGGACGGTCGCACCGGGGGCGTGTTCACAGGCTGGGGATAGCCGTGGGGACAACTTCGCAGATGTGTCCGACTTATGCCCTCTGACCTGGGAAAACGCCGTCCTCCCCATGTGCAGGAAAAATACCTCCTCATGTTGTGCACATGACCCTCGGTTAGCCCCCTGGTGAACGCGAAGTTATGCACCATCCACCGCCGAGTTGTCCCCCCTGTGGATGACAGCAGACACCGGGACCGCCCGGGGATAGCACGCTCAGCCCACTCCGGGGACCCCACGCTCGGCCCACTAGCGTGCGCTCCATGGCCTCGGCGACGCACCGGCAGATTGACCGGGCCATCGCTCGTCTCGCGCTCCCGGCCTTCGGGGCCCTCGTCGCCCAGCCGCTCTTCCTTCTCGTGGATGCGGCCATCGTCGGCACTCTCGGCACCGAGGCGCTCGCGGGCCTTGGCGCTGCCTCCACCGTCTTCGGTGCCGTCGTGGGCCTGTGCATCTTCCTGTCGTACGCCGCCACCGCGGCCGTCGCCCGACTCCTCGGAGCGGGAGATCGCGCGGGCGCGCTCTCGCAGGGTGTCGATGGGATGGTGCTCGGACTCGGGCTCGGCGTCATCATCGGGCTGGTCACCTTCATCTGGGCGGAGCCGCTCGTCCGAGCACTCGGCACCTCTGACGAGGTGACGCCGTACGCCGTCACGTATCTCCGCATCATCGCTATCGCCTTCCCCGCTGTGCTCGGCGTGCTCGCTGGCGTAGGAGTCCTTCGCGGTCTGCAGGACACCCGAACCACGCTCTACGTGACCCTCGCGCAGACCGTGGTCAATCTGGTCCTCAGTCTGCTCTTCGTCTTCGGACTCGGCTGGGGGATTGGCGGCAGTGCGGCGGCGACCGGAATCGCCGAACTCCTCGGGTTGCTCCTCTACGGCGCGGTCATCCTGCGTGTCGCCCATCGCGCGCGGGCTCGACTGCATCCCAGCGGACTGGGCATCATGCGGTCCGCCCGCGACGGCGTGCCACTGCTCGTGCGATCCGTCGCCCTGCGCGGCGTCCTGGTCCTCGCCTCCGCTGTCGCCGCACGACTCGGAGACCCACAGCTCGCCGCCTATCACGTCACGGTGACGCTGTTCTTCATGCTGGCCCTCGCCCTCGATGCGGTTGCGATCGCCGGCCAGGCGTTGATTGGCAAGTCGCTCGGCGAAGGCAACGTCACCGAAACACGGGCGATGACGAACCGGATGGTGCTGTGGTCGGTGTGGCTCGGTGTCGCGCTCGGCGTTGCGCTTATGGCCCTGCGACCCTGGCTCCCCGGTTGGTTCAGCAGCGATCCTCAGGTGATCGACATCATGTCCGGCGCGCTCATCGTGCTCGCCCTACTCCAGCCGATCAGTGGCGTGGTCTTCGCCGTCGACGGCATCCTCATCGGCGCCGGAGACACCGTGTGGCTGGCCTGGGCACAGGTGGCGGTCTTCATCATCTTCCTGCCCGCCGCGTGGCTGGTCCTGCGGTTCAACCTCGGGGTCAGCGGCCTGTGGTGGGCGCTCGGGTGGTTCCTGCTCGTGCGGACAGTGCTCGTCGTCTGGCGTGTGCGCGGGTCGGCCTGGGCGGTGACCGGAGCGGTGCGCTGAAAGCCCACTCAGGCAAGGAGTGGGCGCTGACTGGCGAGTTGTTAACGTTTTTTGCGTTAAAAACCGTCCACAACGCGCCAGTCAATGGGGGAAGGGGCGTTAGCGATACGGTTCCGCCGTGCCCGGCGTACTCCTCGATGTCAACGAGACCCTCCTCGACCTGCGCGGCCTGCAACCGACGTTCGAGGCCATGGGGATGTCGGATGCGCTGCCCCTGTGGTTTGCGACCACCCTGCGCAA
This sequence comes from Candidatus Nanopelagicales bacterium, assembly GCA_030827125.1. GTDB lineage: Bacteria > Actinomycetota > Actinomycetes > S36-B12 > S36-B12 > Mxb001. The sequence goes on along the minus strand of JAURFD010000007.1, from coordinate 121,287 downwards.
CGGCTTCGCCCTCGCGGCCGCGGGCGACTACCGGCCGTTCAGCGAGGTCGCGGTGGCGTCCCTGCACTCCCTCAACCCCCGAGCGAACGCCGATGTCCTCCTGGCCGGATTCGGTGAGCTCGCACCGCATCCCGATGTCGAGGAGGGCTTGCGAGCCCTGGCGGATGCTGGGATTCCGGCGATGACGCTAACTGTCGGCAGTGCCGAGATCATCGCCCGCATCTTCGATCGGAACGGCCTCGGAGACCTCGTCACCGGGCACCTGTCGGTCGATGAGGTGCACCGCTGGAAGCCGGCGGCCGCGCCCTACCTGTCCGGCTGCCTCGCCCTTGGGCTCGCGCCCAAGGAGGTGACGATGGTGGCGGCACACTCCTGGGATCTACATGGCGCTCGTCGAGCCGGCCTGCGGACCGCGTGGATCTCACGACTGGAGGGAACTCGTCCAGAGATCTTCGACGCGGCCGACATCGAGGGTCCGGATCTGCCGTCTGTCGCCACCGCCATCGTGGCGGCTTCATGAAGACCGCTGTCGTCATCGCCAACCCCGTCGTGGGTGCCGAACTCGGTCACCTCGGTGAGTGGCTTACGGCTAACGACTTCGAGGTACGCCGCCTCGTGCGTGACGACGTACTCCCGGTGGATGCTGCCGATGGAGCTGATCTGCTGATCTTGCTGGGATCGGTGTGGACCATGGCACGGCCGATGACTTCAGCCGATGACGATCCACACGCGGCCGCAGCTATTGATGCCGAGGTGGCGCTAGTGCGGCGGTGGGTTGAGATGGATCGACCGTTCTTCGGTATCTGCTTCGGCGGCCAACTGCTCTCGACCGCACTCGGTGGACAGGTGCGACGCCAACCCGCACCCCACATTGCCTGGGAGACGCCGTCGACGAATATCGAGGAACTGCGCGCACCCTGGGTGCTTCTGCACAACGACGCCTTCACCGTGCCATCCGACGCGGAGTTGCTCGCCGAGGCCGACCACGCACCCATTGCCTTCCGCTACGGCCGCGCCTGGGGAGTTCAGTTCCACCCCGAGGTTGACGAGTCGATCCTCACGCAAATGTTTACCGACATCGGCGCCGCACCGGAAGTCTCCGAGCCACCCCTGGCCGCGCTGCGCGACCGCACGGCGGACCAGCGCACTGACAGCCTCCGCCTTTTCGACCGCTTCTGGTCCGAGGTGAGCCAGTGAGCCCGTTCCGCATCACCGCGGTGTGCATGGGCAATATCTGCCGATCGCCCATGGCCGAAGCAGTGCTGCGCACACGTGTGACCGAAGCGGGGTTGGCAGATCACGTCGTCGTCGACTCGGCCGGCACGGGCGCGTGGCACATCGGCGAGGACGCCGATCCGCGAGCCCTGGCGACGCTGCGTGCCGCGGGCTACGACATCTCGCACGCCGGCCGGCAGTTCGATCGGGGCTGGTTCGACGCCGACCACCCTTTGCGCGCTGATCTGGTGTTGACGATGGATGCAGACAATTTCGCCGGTGTGATAGCGCTGGCGCCGGATGAGTTGGCACGCTCGCGCGTAGAAATGATGCGCTCCTTCGATCCGGCGCTGGTGGATCTCGCGGTGGGTGATCCGCGGCTCGACGTACCCGATCCCTACTACGGCGGCCCCGAGGGATTCGTTCAGGTCCTCACGATGATCGAGCGCGCCAGCGACGGAGTGGTCGAAGCACTTCCCACCCTGCTCGATCGCTAGGGCACCTCACGGCGGCATGGGCGCCATAACGACGTTCACCCTCCGTCGATGGCGGACCACTCAGCAAGTGACCGACCACCCACGGAGGGTGAACGAAAAAGTTGCGCTAGTCGGCGACGACGGTGAAGGTCACCGCGGCAGTCACCTGCGGGTGGACCTTGACCGAGGCCTTGTGCGAGCCGACCTCCTTGACGTGCGAGACGTCGACGGCGCGCTTGTCGAGCAGCGGGCCGCCGGCCTTGCGGACGGCCGCCACGAGGTCAGCGTTGGTCACCGAGCCAAAGAGCTTGCCGGTGTCGCCCGCCTTGGCGCTGACGACGACGGCCAGGCCCTCGAGCTGTGCCTTGACCTCCTTGGCGTGGTCGAGGTCGCGGATCTCGCGGGCATCACGCGCACGCTTGATCTGTGTGACCTGCTTCTCGCCGCCCTTGGTCCACGGCATCGCCATGCCACGGGGCATGAGGTAGTTGCGGCCGTAGCCGTCCTTGACCTCGACGACATCGCCGGGGGCGCCGAGGCCGACGACCTCTTGGGTGAGGATGAGCTTCATGTCGGTCTCCTATCGGGCGGTCGCGGTGTAGGGCAGCAGCGCCATCTCGCGGGCGTTCTTCACGGCCACGGCGATCTCACGCTGATGCTGGGTGCAGCACCCGGTGACTCGCCGAGCACGAATCTTGCCGCGGTCGGAGATGTACTTGCGAAGCATGCCGGTGTCCTTGTAGTCGATCGCCGGAGCGCCTTCCTTGCAGAAGACACAGGCGCGGGGCTTCGGGATGCGCTTGAGCTCCGCCTGACGCTTGCTGTTGCGGTCGTTAGCCATGGTGTTCTCGTTCTCCTGAAATCAGTGGGGGAAGTCCTAGAAGGGGGGCTCGTCAAAGGCGGCACCGCCACCGGCGGCACCACCACCTGACGTGGCCCAGGGGTCGTCGGCGGGGCCAGCGTTGCCGCCGCCACCACCGGAACCGCCGCCGAAGCCGCTGTCACCGCGCTGCGTGCGGGTGACCTTGGCCGTGGCGTAGCGGAGCGCGGGGCCAACATCGTCGACCTCCATCTCCACGACGGTGCGCTTCTCGCCCTCGCGAGTCTCGTAGGAGCGCTGCTTCAAGCGGCCCTGAACGATGACGCGCATGCCCTTCTGCAGGGACTCGGCAACATTCTCGGCGTACTGGCGCCACACGCTGCAGCGCATGAACACCGGATCGCTGTCCTTCCACTCATTGCTGGCCTTGTCGAGGTAGCGCGAGCTTGCCGCGACAGTGAAGGATGCGACCGCCGCACCGCTGGGGGTGAAGCGCAACTCCGGGTCGTTGGTGAGGTTGCCGACGACGGTGACGTTGATGTCTCCGGCCGCCATCGTCAGACTCCCACCGGACGCGTGACCTTGGTCCGCAGGACGGCCTCGTTGAGGTTGAGCTGACGATCGAGCTCGGCAACAGCCTCAGGTGTCGAGGTGACGTCAAGGACGGCGTAGATGCCCTCGGGCTTGTGGTTGATGTCGTACGCCATACGGCGACGACCCCAGATGTCGACCTTCTCCACCGAACCGCCGTCCTGCTTGACGACGTTTAGGAAGGTCTCGAGGGACGGAGCAACGGTCCGCTCCTCGAGATCGGGATCGAGGATGACCATGATTTCGTATCGGCGCATGCTGACCGCCGACCTCCTTCGGTCTCATCGGCTCCGGTCGTTCCGGAGCAGGAGGTGGGAGCGTGGCTCCCGGGGGCCATTCCCGGTGGGATGGCCTCGTAGAGCGTACGCCGTACCCCCTCGATCGGCCTAATCGATCGTGGCGAGCGGCCTCATCGGTCGTCGTGGACGGCCGATCGAGCCGTTTCCCGACCGTTGTTGGGGTTTAGGGACGCTCACGACCCCAACAGCGGTCGGCAAGCGGGCGGCAGCCAGAGTTCTCGGCGCCGACTAGCCTCGTACCGTGCGCATCGCGACGTGGAATGTGAATTCGGTGAAGTCCCGGCTCGACCGGCTCGTGGAGTGGCTGGAGACGGCCCAACCCGATGTCCTCGCCCTGCAGGAACTCAAGTGCGCCACCGTCGACTTCCCGGAGATGCCGATCCAAGCGCTGGGCTACGAGGTGGCCGCACACGGCGATGGTCGCTGGAACGGTGTCGCCCTGCTCTCGCGAGTCGGCCTCGATGATGTTGTGCGGGACCTGCCGGGACAGCCGGCGTACGACGGATCGGTGGAGCCGCGCGCCGTGGGTGCCACCTGTGGCGGCGTCCGCGTCTGGAGCCTCTACGTGCCGAACGGCCGCGAGCCGGACCATCCGCACTACGCCTACAAACTCGATTGGTTCAGCGTCCTCCGCGACACCGTGCGCAGTGAGATGGACGCGGCTCCCGATCAGCCGTACGCCATCATCGGCGACTTCAACGTCGCACCCGAGGACTCCGACGTCTGGGACATCTCGCTCTTCGCCCACTCCACCCACGTCACCCCGGCCGAGCGATCCGCGCTCGCTGACCTACGCGCCGAGGGCCTGAGTGACGTGATGCCGCGCGCACTCAAGGGTGAGCCCTACACCTTCTGGGACTACCGCGATGGTGCCTTCCACAAGGGGATGGGCATGCGCATCGACCTTGTTTACGGCAACGCCGCCTTCACTGATCGCGTGACGGACGCCTATGTCGACCGCGATGCGCGCAAAGGCAAGGGGCCCAGCGATCACGCACCCGTCGTCGTCGACATCGACGTCTGAGTCGACGTTGGACATGACGGACGAGGGCCTCACGCTGCGACCGGCCCGATCAGCTGACGCTGACATCCTTGGCGAGCTCACCGCCCAGGCCTATATCGCAGGTGGACATCTCTCACCCGACAGTCCCTATGTCGACGTGCTCCGTGACGTCGTGCCCCGACTCGACGAGACCCTGGTCATCACCGACGTTCACGGTGACAGGGTGATCGCCGCGATCACGGCGCTGCCGCACGGTCATGTCATGGCGGAGGCAACCGAGCCGGGTGAGTGGGAGTTCCGCTATCTCGCCGTCGACCCGGACTTCTGGGGTCGCGGTCTTGGCCAGCGCCTCATCGCGGTCGTGGAAGGGCGCGCGAAGGCAGCGGGCGCGCCCCGACTCGTCTTGCGGGTCATCCACACCAATCCACGGGCGCAGGCGCTGTACGAGCACCTGGGCTACCGGCACCTGCCCGAACGGGACTTCACCTTCCCCTCGCGGCTCGATCCCGAGGTGACGTTCACCCTGCTGCTCTATGCCAAGGACCTGTAGCGCGCACGGCACCTCACCCTTCCGCCGCTAAACCACGCTTTCGGGACCGGATTCCGTGGTTTTCCGGCGGTACGTCGACTCGGCCGAGGTAGCCACCGCCGCGTCGTCGGTCACCGCGTCACCCTTGTGGGTCCACGCGACGACGTCTGACGCCCCATCGAGACACCCACCCCCGGGATCGTCCGCATCGGCCGCAAGCGCATCGGATCGGACGGGATCATGCTCGGGGTGCCAGATGTCCCGCACGACCATGCCGGCATACCAGGCGGTGACGATGACGCGCACGAAGGTGAAGAAGGCGTACCACTCCGGTGTCATCCCCTTGGCGTCGTCAAGACCGTACGCCGCGAGATGCCACCAGATCGCGATGAAGTACGCCACCTCCGCTGACTGCCAGATGAGGAAGTCCCGCCAACGCGGTCGAGCCAGCACGGCGAGGGGCACCAGCCACATGGCGAACTGCGGGGAGTAGACCTTGTTCGTCATGGCGAAGGCGGCAATGACGAGGAAGAGGACCGACACAAGTCGCGGTCGGCGCGGCGCCTTGAAGATGAGAATCGCGATACCGATGCACAGCACGACGAAGGTGCCCGTGGCAATGGCATTGAGGAGTTCGGAGTTGATCCCTGGGAGACCGGCGAGTGTGATGGCGTACCAGACGGAACCCCAGTCGACGCCACGGAATTGACTGAAGCGGTAGAAGTAGGACCAGCCCTCGAAGTTCCCGATCATCACCGGCACGTTGACGACCAGCCAGACTCCGGCGGCGCCAGCGAAGAGTCGACCGAAGTCACGCAACCGACCGGCGCGCAGACAGATGAGGAACCACGGTCCGAGCAAGATCACCGGGTAGAACTTCGCGGCAATGGCGAGTCCGAGGAGGACGCCCGCCCAGCCGGGACGCTGCCGGGACCACAGCAGCAAGGCCGCGGTCGACAGCCCAATGGGGATGAGGTCCCAGTTGATCAGTCCCGCGAGGATGATCGACGGCGCCAGCGCAATCATCGCGGCATCCCACGGTCGCCCCCTCACGTAGCGAGCCGCCGCGACCACGGTGAGGACGAAGAAGGGGAAGAGCAGGATCGCGTTGACGATGAAGAAGGTCAGGTAAGGACTGACGGGCGGTACCAGCGCGATCACCACGGAGGTGATCCACGCGCTTACCTGCATGAACAGGCCGGTGAGGACCGGGTATTCGAGGTATTGCCCGCCCGGTGGCGCCTGGAGGTAGGGAATCACCCCATCGGCAAAGCCGCGCTGGAGGTAGAGCGGGGGAATGTCCGAGTAGCACAGGTGCTCGTAGACATCCGGGGCCAGCCAGCCGTTGGACATGCACGGGACATCGAGCAGACCGCCCACGAGATATGCGGCGGCCGCCAGGACGATGAGGGCGCGAACCGGTGTCCACCAGCCACGGCCACCGATCCGCGCGAAGCGGCCCACCGGACCGCCGATGAGCCACGCGGAATCACGCGCGGCGGTGGTCTCCTTCGAGGGAACGATGATGTCGGACATGGGCTGATGATTCGACGTTGCCTACTTCTTGTCTGACTTCGCGATTTCGCCGACGGCCTTCTTCAGCTGACTGGGCAGGTCGATGACGCGCGCAGGGATGGCAGTGTCGTCAGCAATGTGGTAGCTCGCGCACACGCGGTGGTAGCCGTCCGCGATCGTGAGCGGGAGGTCTAGCTCGATGCCGCCGCGCACAAGCAGCACGGGCGACAGCTTCACGCCGGTGATGACCTTGACGATGTCCTGACGCACATGGAAGTCATCCATGGCGAGCAGTGGAAGTCGAGAGGCCCGGATGAGGTCCTTGGCGTGGAAGGTGACGATCGGTGCCTTCTTCAAGTCCTTGACCATCTTGTCCACGATGTGCGCGTCGGCAATGAGGCTGAGGTAGTTGGCTGCGGCGGGGTAGTCGTGCTTGTCCGGCTTGTGCATCCAGATCGGCTCGGTGATGCTGATGGGGGCCATAAAGGATCCTTCGTCGAAGTGAACGCGCTACCCGCACAGGCTAGACGCTCGCCCGCGCACCCCTTGGCTCACGCCGGATCTCCCGCGAAGGAGGGATCCGGTTCGGGCGTTGGTGAGTCAGTCGGCTCCGGCGTCGGGGCGGGTTCCGGTGACGGGGTGGGCTGCGGCGTCGGAATGGGTTCCGGGGTCGGTTCCGGCGTGGGATCCGGACTCGGGGTGGGTGACTCCGTGGTGGGCTCCGGCGTCGGTGACTCACTCGTCGGTCCGGGACTCGGCGTCACCGGCGCTCCAACAAACTCGGCGATCGGTTGGCCCGCGAGCGCGGCCTCCATGAACGCCGTCCAGATGGCCACCGGATAACCCCCACCGCCGTACGCCGGGGCACCGCCGCCGATGTCGTCCAGCGGCACCGGCAATCCCGCGGCATCCTCCTTCGCCATGAGGACAGCGGCGGACAGTTGCGGCGTATAGCCGACGAACCACAGCGACTTGTTGTCGTTGCTCGTACCTGTCTTGCCCGCCGACGGCCGACCCAGTGCCTGAGCGCCGGTGGCTGTTCCCCCGGCGACGACCGATTGCAGCGCGGACGTCACGGTGTCAGCGACCTCACTCGCTACGACCTGCTCCGGTGACGGGTCCCACTCGTACTGCAGACCGCCGTTGGTGCCAAAGACCTGTCTCACCGTCGTCCACGGAGCGCGCTGACCGCGTGCGGCCAACGTGGCGTACGACGACGCCATGCTCACGCCCGACGGCGACGCCGTCCCGAGCACAAAGGTGAGGTCGAGGCTGTCCGGAGACTGCCCCGGAGTGTCCGCCGGGAGACCCAGTCGGTACGCCGCATCGGCCACGGCATCAACGCCGACCTGATCCTCCACCGCGACATATGCGGTGTTGATGGAGGCAGCGGTGGCAGTCCGCAGATCAACCTCGCCGAAGGAGTTGTCCCCGTAGTTGTGCACTTCGTAGCCGCTGAACTCCTGCGGGGAGTTCCCGTCCCACACCGAGTCCAAGCCGATGCCCTGCTCCACTGCCGCTGTCAGTGCAAAGGGCTTAAACGTGGAGCCCGCCTGCGCGAACGGCCGCGTCGCGTTGTTGATGGGATCGCTCACGTAGTCCGGGCCGCCGTACATAGCGATGACCTCACCGGTCCCCGGTCGCAGGGCCACGAGCCCGATGCGTAGACCCTCGGTCCCCTCCGTGGGACCTACGGCCGCGACCGCCGCTTCGGCAGCGGCCTGCGCCTGGGCGTCGAAGGTCGTGACGATGTGCAGACCGCCAGCCTCGATCTCCTGGTCGGTGTAACCAAGGGCGCGCAAGTCAGACTTCACCGCCTCAAGGAGATAGCCGACCTGCCCCCCAAGTCGGTTGCCGCCACTGGGCTTGAGGATCTTGGGAAACGCGGCCGTGGCGTATTGCTGCGGGGTGATCCACCCGACCTCCAGCATGGAGTCCAGGACCCACTTCCAGCGTGCCTTCAACTCCTTGCGGTCATCGGCGTAGTAACTCGGGGCCTTGATGAGAGCCGCGAGCACGGCGCCCTGCGTGTAATCGAGATTGGCGGCGGAAGTGCCGAAGTAGGCAAGCGACGCCGCCTCGATTCCATAGGCACCGCGACCGAAGTAGATCGTGTTGAGGTAGTCCTGAAGGATGTCGTCCTTGCTCACCGTCGACTCGAGCTTGACCGAGAGCACCAACTCGCGAAGTTTGCGTGTGTAGGAACGTTCCGACGTCAGGTAGGCGTTCTTTGCGTACTGCTGCGTGATAGTCGAGCCGCCCTGTAGTGAACCGCCCTGGACGTTATTGACGACTGCACGACCGATGCCGAGCGGCGAGAAGCCACCGTGCTCGTAGAAACTGCGATCCTCGGCGGCGAGCACCGCTCGCTGCACCTCGACGGGAATCTGCTCGAGGGTCACGCTGCGACGCGTGGAGTCACCAAGGCGCCCCAGCTCCGTCACGCCGTCGGCGTAATAGACGACGGTCGCCTCGGTGCGTGCAACCTCATTGGGATCGGGCACCGGGGTGATGAGGACGGCCAGGGCGAAACCACCTGCAGCGAGCAGCGCGAGGAAAAAGCCGGTGAGGAAGATGCGACGAAACCAACGCCGCTTGCGGGGAGGGGCTGTCTCGGCGCGCTTCGACGTCGGCTTGGCGTGCCGCCGCTGATCACCCGCCACCGCGTCACCTTTCGTTGTCTGCCGGATCGACCCTCCATCATCACCTGTCCCACAGACCCCAGGCGTCTCGGCGCGCCGCGGGACGGCGTACCGAACCCGCTTCCTAGACGGAGGCAAACGGAGCCGGGTTCCCCGGTAGGTTCGTCGAGCATGACCGCGACCCAAGCCGCCGATCAGCCCGCAGGGACCCAGCCGCGACCGTGGCTCGCGCTCGTCGCGCTGCTCCTCGGCGTCTCGCTCATCGTCCTTGAGGGCAGCATCGTCAACGTCCTTATCCCGACGATCGTCCAGGACCTTGGAATTGATCGGACCTCGGTCCTGTGGGTGACCTCGATCTATTCGCTGGTCTTCGCCGCGTTGCTCATCACTTTCGGCGTGCTGTCCGATCGCATCGGTCGCAAGCGGATGTTCATGATCGGAACAGCGATCTTCGTCGCGTTCAACCTGCTCGCCGGACTGGCGCAGGACGGCGAGATGCTCATCATCGCCCGTGCCGGCGAGGCGGTCGGGGGTGCGATGATGCTCCCCACCTCAATGGCGATCATCAACGTCAACTTCCGCGGACCCATGCGCGCCGCCGCCTTCGGCCTGTGGGGTGCCGTCTTCGGTGGAATGGCCGCCTTCGGCCCCCTTCTCGGCGGATGGCTCGCCGACGTCGCCTCATGGCGGTGGGCGTTCTACATCAACATTCCGCTCGGGATTCTCAGCCTCATCATGGTGTGGAAGGTCATCGGCGAATCCCGCGGCGACGACCGGCGCCGGCTCGACATCGGCGGAGTCGTCATGTCGTCCCTGGGACTTGGGCTCATCGTCTTCGGGCTCATCGAAGGTCAAGCACTCGGTTGGCTCTGGCTCATCACCACCTGGGAACTCGGGCCCATCTCGCTAGCGCAGGGTGATCTCTCGCCCGTGCCGATTGCCCTCGGCTTCGGCGCCTTCTTGTTGATCTTGTTCGTCATCACCCAGTCCGCGCGAGCCAAGCAGGGCAAGTCGGTGTTGATGGATCTGTCGCTGTTCCGTATTCGTCGTTACGGCTACGGCAACGTGGTCGCCGCACTCGTCTCCCTCGGCGAGTTCGGCGTGCTCTTCGCGCTGCCGCTGTGGCTGCAGGCGGTCCAGTCGTTCAGCCCGCTGCAGACCGGTGCCCTGATCGCGATACTCGGCGTCGGTGCTGTCCTCGCCGGCGGAGCCGCGCGGCACGTCGCCGCGATGATCGGGGCCACCCGGCTGGTCCGACTGGGCATGGTGCTCGAGATTGTCGGCATCGTCGGCGTCCTGCTCTTGCTCAGCGTCGATCGTTCGGCGTGGTGGTTGGCTCCCGCTCTCTTCGTCTACGGCATCGGTGTCGGCTTCGACACCGCGCAGTTGACCAACGTCATCTTGGAGGACGTGCCCCCGCAGCGCTCCGGAGGTGCGTCGTCGGTGACCTCAACGCTGCGGCAGGTGGGTTCCACCCTCGGCTCCGCGGTGCTCGGCACCGTGCTCTTCGTCTCGCTCGGGCTCGCGCTGCAAAACGATCTGGCCGTCAATCAACCGAGTCTGTCGGAGGATCAACGCACCCAGATCGTGGATCAGGTCGTGGACTCCTCAGGCGAAGCGATCATCCCGCTGGAGCAACAGCAGGGCATGGCGGACATCGCACAGGAGGCCAAGGAGTCGTACACGCAGGCGGTCAAGATCATGGCTGGCGTTGCCGGAGGCGCCGTGGTCATCGGCCTGCTCGCCTCCTTTGGGCTGCCGGCGGATCGGCGACGCGAGGAGGACGACGAGGAATCAGCAGAGCCGGTGAAGGCCTAGTGGGGAATGCCGCGCGCTAGTCGATGAGGTCGCGCGGCTTGGGCGGGGGTTTGCGAGGAACGCCGTCCCCAAGCACATAGCTCGTCACGAGGTGATTCCAGTGGCATGTCGTGCAGACCTCCACGACATGGACCCGGAACTCGCCGTACTGGGGCGCCAGCTCCACAAGCCGCTGGGGATCGATCGCCGCCCCCGAGATGTGGCCGAGCTGATCGCCGTGGACGTAGGTGACGTGCGTCAGCACCTCACGGCCACCGGCCAGCCGGCACACCGGACACAGTTCGCCGCCGACCGTGCCGTGGAAGCGGGCCGCCTTGAGCAGGTAGGGGTCGGCATCGCAGATATCAGCACCATCGAAGACTCGGCCGGCGTAGAGCGCTTCCAGGGTGGCGCGCTTGCGCAGGGCGTAGTCGACAACCCGACGGGGACGGGTTGAGTCCTTGACCTCCTCGGGAAAACCGAGATCGGGCTTGCGCCGCACCCGCTCACCAATCACCCGCGTGCCGCGAGCGCTGGGTGTTGAACGGGGTGCGGCCACGACGTCACCCTAGGGGACCTAGCGGGGGTGTCGCAGCGCGGAGCATTCGCTAGGACCGGTGTACGACAGACAGGCGGGCGGGGAGTGCGTCGGCTGGACACACTCCCCGCCCACGAGCACGCGGTCAGGCTGTCATCGGAGGCGCTTGGGCACGCTTGCCGGCCAGGCTATGGAAGGCCAGACCCACCAGGATGAACAGAATTCCGAGCGCCACGACGAGGAAGGCCACTCCGAAGGCCACCACGGAGGTGAAGAGAGACGCGCGCAGGAACGAGCCGTTCATCGCGACAGTGCGCAGGGGATCCTCACGATCGAGTTCGGCGTAGGTCTTGCCACCGGTTGCTTCAAGAGCATGGTCGGCAATGATCATCGCCTCGCAGTACGCCGTGAACGGACCGGCGACGCTCTGACCGCCGAGGCAGGCGTCTTCGGACACCGTGATGTTCTCCTTGGCCAGGGTGCTGCTCACCATGGCGTAGGTGGTCGCGCCCACCACGACCATGAGTGCGCCCACAATCATGAGGGCGATACTGATGCCGCGTACTGCTCGATGTGAGCTGGTCGTTGACATGATTCCTCCAAGTTCACCGCACGGAATGTGCTCATGCCCAATGTGCCCCTGCACAGGGCCGGCCGATAGGGCAAACGTGTCCCTCTTCGGACACTTATCGGCAGTTGCTGACGTAGGACCCGCACAAGGTCGGGACCAAGGTCAGTCCAGATAGGGACAATGGCGACATCCGCGCTGGCAGCACCATCCCCGTGTCACGTGGGTGGCGGCGGTCATGACGAACAAGCCGGTCACCGGATCGAGGTACCCAGCGTCACCGTTGCTCATCGCCTCGGCATGACGCCGGAGGATCTCGTCGTAGGTCGGATGCGTACTCGGCAGCCTGCTGGCATGCGGTGTGGTCAGTGAGCGATCCGCAACGCGCGTGGGGGCGCCCATCGGCCGGCGGGCACCATCGGCCCCCTGTGCGAATCGCTCAACCACGGCGCCGACACTATGTCGAACCCGGACCCTCGGCCCGTTGGTGGCGGCTCGAGCGGGATGCCAGACTGCTGCCACCCGCATCAGCCCCGCTGCTGCTTCGACCCACGAGGAGACCCCATGGTGTTCGCGCCCACCACCCCACTCAACGACGGCCGCGAGATCCCCGTCATCGGCTTCGGTGTCTGGCAGGTTCCCGACGATGTGGTGGTCGACGCCACACTCAAGGCCCTCGAGGTGGGCTACCGCCACATCGACACCGCCTACCTCTACCTCAACGAGCGCGGTGTGGGGGAGGCGTTGCAGCGCAGCGGTCTCGACCGCGACGACGTGTGGGTCACCACCAAGGTCTGGAACACCGACCAGGGCTACGACGAGACCCTGCGAGCGTTCGACAAGAGCACCGGGCTGCTCGGCATCGACGAGGTCGACCTCTATCTCATCCACTGGCCAACGCCGGCGCGCGATCTCTACGTCGACTCCTGGAAGGCCCTCATCCGTCTGCGCGAAGAAGGTCGGGCGCGATCCATCGGTGTGTCGAACTTCCACGAGTCGCATCTCACGCGGATCATCGACGAGACCGGGGTGGTCCCGGCGATGAATCAGATCGAGTTGCACCCGTGGCTGCCGCAGGCGCAGGTGCGCGCCGTCGACGAGCGTCTTGGCATTCGTACCGAGGCCTGGAGTCCGCTGGGTTCGGGACGCCTCATCGATGATCCGGTCATCGGCGAGGTCGCGGCCAAACACGGCCGGTCGGCGGCGCAGATCATGGTGCGCTGGAGCCTCCAGCTCGGCAACGTCGTTCTCCCGAAGTCGGTAACACCGGCTCGCATCGAACAGAACATCGACGTCTTCGACTTCGAACTTGACGACGCGGACATGGCCGCCATCGCCACGCTCGACTGCGGCAAGCGCACTGGCCCCAACCCCGACGAGTTCAACGAGGCCTAACCCTCCCCCTTCGCCAAGTGCGCACTCGGCGAGGGATGACGGGGCCGATAGCGTGACCTCGTGGCGGCCCTGACCAACCTGCGCGCGGTCATCGCCGTCCGCGACTTCCGTCGGCTCTTCGCTGTCCGGCTCGCGGGGCAAACGGCGGACGGCTTGCTTCAGGCAGCACTCGCGACGTTCGTCCTGTTCTCCCCCGAGCGCCAGCCAACGGCCGCCTCCGTCGCCACCGCCTTCGTGGTGCTGTTCCTGCCCTACTCCCTCATCGGGCCGTTCGCCGGAGTCTTCCTCGACGAGTGGCGCCGGCGACAGGTTCTCCTCTACGCCAATCTCCTGCGCGGTGCCCTCGTCCTCGGCGTGGCCGCTCTCGTCGCCGCACGCAACGACGGTCTGTCGCTTGCCGTGATGGTGCTCGTCGTGCTTGGTGTGGGCCGGTTCGTCCTCGCCGGCGTCGCGGCCTCCCTGCCGCACGTCGTCGACGGACCCCTCCTTGTCACGGCCAATGCCCTCACCCCCACCGCCGGGACGATTGCGGCGGCTGCGGGCGGGCTCATCGGCGTGGGGATCCGAGCTGCCTTCGGCGGGGGCGATCAGGGCAGCGTGATCGTGCTCGGATGCGCCATCGGCATGTACGTCGTCGCCGGATTGATCGCGACGACCCTGGGCGCCAACCGCCTCGGACCGGACGAGGACACGGTGCGCAACTCACTACTCGGTGTGCTCGCCGGCTTCGGGGAAGGCTTCCGGCAACTCGTCACCCATCCGCTTGCCGGTCGCGCGGTCGTGGTGGTCGTCGTACAGCGGATCACCTTCGGCGCGCTCACGGTGCTGGGCCTGCTCCTGGTGCGCAACACCTTGAACCCCAGCAGTGACCCTGATGCGGCGCTCGGCGAGTTCGCGATCATCACGGGTGCTGCGGCGGCCGGGGCGCTCCTGGGCGCGATCATCACGCCGGGTCGCGCCCGCCACCTCGGCTACGTCCGCTGGACCACACTCGCCGCCGCGCAGGCTGCGCCATTGGTCGTCGCTGGTCTCTTTGCCTGTATCTCACTCGACACGCTGTGGCCGCTCCTCATCGCGGCGTTCTCGGTCGGATTCGCCAATCAAAGCGCGAAGGTCGCGTCCGACACCCTGGTCCAGCGCGAGATCAATGACGACTATCTCGGGCGCGTCTTCGCGCTCTTCGACGTCGCGGTCAATGTGGCCCTCGTGTCCGGCATCGTGGCCGTGGCCTTCACCAGCCCGGAGTCCGGAATCGCGCCGATCATCTACGTCGTGATCGGCGTGCTCGTCGCGGCGAACGCCGCCTGGTACTGGCGGCACCGCGAGCGGGTCTAGGCCTCGATCTCGATCTCGACGACCTCGATCTCGTCGCGTCGTCCGGCCGCGGCCCACACCTCAATCACTCCGAGGAGCACCAGACCGATCACGCAGGCCCAGAGCGTCCGCGCGACCGACAGGTCGTTACCGATCAGCACGATGAGGGCGAAGATCACACCCACTCCGACGCGCAACCAGCGCGTGTTCTGTGCCACCCACGCGCCGGAGGACGTAATCGGGCCCGTCGGGATCGTCGTCGAGATGCGCTCGGCCAGGCTGACGAACGCCCTGCGCAGTTCGACCGCCCAACGTGCACCGGACAGCACCAGCCCCACGACGAGGACCACGATGCCGAGCAAGATCGTGACCGCCGCCGCATTGATGAGGAACTTCAGGAGGGTGTCCCAGAAGGTCTGCGAGGCCTGTTCGAACGGCGTCCCGACCAAGGTGTTGACGAACGCTCCCTCGGCAATGCCGAGGCCAATGACGAGACCAGCACCAACGACGACGAAAGCGCCACCGGCCCAAGCGACCATCCGCGGGCGACGTCGCGCCAAGACGATGGCGATGACCAGGAGAAGAACCGAAACCCAGATCAACCCGGCAGCGACCGGTGAAGCGAAGGAATAGATGGTGCGGATCTGTGCCAACTGAGGTGCCTCGAGCAGGACGATCGTCCGATCGGACTCCGGCAGGGTGATGTTGGCGGCCGCGCTGAATCCCCGATCGACGAGCCCTTGCTTGACCTGATCGAGCAGGCTGCTGATGTCGAGGACTACCTCGTCTCCCTGAAGCGTGATGGGTCCGTCGGGATTGCCCTGCAGGATCGCCATCAAGCTCTTCTGGGCCGCGGTATTGGCGAGATTCCACACCTCGGCGAATTGCTCGGACCGCACAATCTTGTTGACCACCTGCTCAATGAGGGAGTCGATGGCGCCCGAGACGATGGGGACGAGCGCCTTGAGTGCGGGCTGCTGCTCGAGGAGGTCACCGAAGATCTGCTGGACGAGCGCGTCCGGGTCGATCTGCTGTTCGACCTTCTCAGTGATGAATTCGGCGAGCGCATCTTGGACGTCCGCGTCATACGCCAGCGGCTGCACGGTCTCGAGGTAGCGAACCTCGTCGGTGACCGTCCGATGCCCCCAGTTCGTCACCATGCCGAGCGGCAGGAGGGCTACTCCCAGGACGAAGGCGACGAGGGCTGCGATGGAGCGCACAGTAAAGCGCTTGACGGAGGACTGCTCGGTATCGGTCACAGGGGGAGCGTAGCGGCGACGTTCCCGCTTCAGGGGCGACCCGAGCGAATCACGAAGATCGCGCGGCCCACCAGGCACGCAACTCGGCTTCGGCAGTCGCGGGATCCACGGGACCGCGATCGAGTCGCCGCTCCAGCAGGAAGTTGTAGGCCTCACCCACCTCACGGCCCGGCCGGATACCCAGGATGGTCATGATCTGGTTGCCGTCGAGGTCCGGTCGGATGGCGGCCAACTCCTCTTGCTCGGCCAGCACCGCGATGCGCTCCTCCAGGCTGTTGTATGTCGCCTGCAGCGCCGCAGCCCGTCGCCGATTCCGCGTCGTGGAGTCCGCTCGGGTGAGTTTGTGCAGGCGGAGCAGTTCGTCACCGGCGTCCCGCACGTAACGGCGCACCGCGGAATCGGTCCACTCACCCGAGCCGTAACCGTGGAAGCGCAGATGGAGTTCGGTCAACTTGGTGACGGAGTCGATGACGTCATTCGGGTAGCGCAGCGCGGTGAGCCGTTTGCGCACGATGCGCGCACCCACGACCTCGTGGTGGTGGAAGGACACACCACCGTCGGCTTCGTAGCGACGCGTCTTGGGCTTGCCCACGTCGTGCAGCAGCGATGCCAGTCGGAGGACGAGATCCGGCTCCATGGTTGGCTCGTGCAGGGACTCAAGCGCGATCGCCTGCTCCATGACGGTCAGTGAGTGCTCGTAGACATCCTTGTGCCGGTGATGCTCATCGACCTCGAGTTGAAGGGCGGGTAGCTCCGGCAGGACCGTCTCCGCCAGACCGGTGCGGACGAGGACCTCCAGACCTCGACGCGGGTGAGCACCCAGCAACAGCTTGGACAACTCATCTCGAATGCGCTCCGCGGAGACGATGCTCAGCCGCTCACCCATGGCCGTCATCGCCTCGACGACCTCGGGCGCGATCGTGAATCCCAATTGGGAGACAAAGCGCGCCGCACGCATCATGCGTAAGGGATCGTCACTGAACGACTCCTCGGGAGGTGCAGGGGTGCGCAAGATCTGTGCGTCGAGATCGCGCATGCCGTCGTGCAGGTCCACGAACTCCAGGGTCGGCAGCCGCACGGCCATCGCGTTCACGGTGAAGTCGCGGCGACCGAGGTCTCCGGCGAGGGTGTCCCCGAAGGTGACCTGCGGCTTGCGTGAGGAGGGGTCGTAGGACTCCGAACGGTAGGTCGTGATCTCGATGTGGTGACCCCGGTGGCGCACTCCCACGGTGCCGAAACGCACACCGACGTCCCAGACGGTGTCCGCCCAACCGTCCACGAGTTCGACGATCCGCTCCGGGCGGGCGTCGGTGGTGAGGTCGAGGTCATGGGTGGAGGGGTGGCTCAGCATGAGGTCGCGGACTGGCCCACCCACGAGAGCCAGTTCGTGGCCCGCCTCAGCGAATCGCTCGGCCAATGGGTTCAGCAGATCCGCTACCGCCAGGAGGGCAGCCGCAGGGGGCAGCCCAACGGGCCCAGCCGACCCCTGAGCAGACATGGGGCGAGCCTACGGCCCCCGGCCGTTATCCTCGGGGTATGTCCGAATCCGGAGTTCCCGCTGACTCCGGCTCGGCCCCGCCCGGCGGACGCGACGCGGACAAGCGGGCACGAGCTGGCGGGCCGAAGCCGAGTCGGCCAGGCCGACGCCGGACCTCCGCCACGCCCCGCAAGGCCAGCACAGGCTCATCCAAGCCACGGATGCCCAAGGTCGAGGAGACGTCCGCCGGTGGTTTGGTGGTGGACCGCAGCAGCCCCGAATGGCGCGCAGCACTCATTGCCCGCCACGACCGGCGCGGCCGGCTGGTGTGGTCGCTGCCCAAAGGTCACCTCGAGGCCGGGGAGACCGCCGAGGACGCGGCGTTGCGTGAAGTGGAGGAAGAGACCGGCATCCAGGGTCGGGTGCTCGCACCGCTCGGCGTCATCGACTTCTGGTTCATCGCCGAAAACCGACGCATCCACAAGACGGTCCATCACTTCCTCATGGAGGCTCATGGCGGCGAACTTTCCGACGCCGACCCCGAGGTCGTCGAGGTCGCCTGGTTCCCCCTCACGTCCTTGCATGAGCAGCTGGCCTACGCCGATGAACGACGCCTGCTGGATCGATTGCCGCAGCTGTGGGCCGACGCCGGCTGACGGGCCGCACCCCGCGTGCCCTCGTCGCCGCCGTACTGACCGGGCTGCTGCTGTCGGGGTTCGCGCTCACCGGCACCACATCGTCCCGTGCGGAGGACCCCGTTCTGGCCACCGCGACCAACCCGATTCGGGTGACGCTGACCGGCCTGGCGCCGGTCTCGCTCACCGACGCGACAGCACTGTCAGCGAGCGGCAAGATCTCCAACTCCGGACTGGAGACGCTGCGCGATGTCAATGTGCGACTCACCATCTCCACCCAGCCCCTCCCGAATCGACGAAGTCTGCGCCTCGGCGGTGATATTGGGACCACGGTCGAAACCGTGCCGCTTTACGACAGCAGCAAGCCGGTGGCCCGCGCGCTGCGGCCAGGAGCTAAGCGCCAGTACCGACTCAGCGCCGCCAAGGGGACCATCCCGCTCCCGTCCCCGGGTGTGTACGTGGTCGGCGTCGAAGTCACCGGGGTGGGCGCATCCGGGCTGGTGATCCTGGGTTCCACCCACACCCTCGTCCCCTACCTCCCCGAGCCCGTTGAACCGGTGAACGTCACGTGGATGTGGCCTCTGGCCGGGTGGCCGGCTCAGTCGGCGAACGGTGTTCTCGTCGACGACAAGCCGTCAAAAGAAATTGCTCCCGGCGGCCGCCTCGACCACTTGCTCAGCGTCGGTCGCACGGTGCCGACCCTGAGTTGGATCGTCGACCCCCAACTCATGCAGATGACAGTTGACATGGCCGACGGCTACCTGGTGGAGCGCGGCGGCGGCGTGCGACCGGGCAGCGCGCAACAGCCGGCCGCCGCGTGGTTGGCAGGGGTGCGGGAGGTCCTCGCCCCCACCAAGAAGTCCAGCGGCGAACCGCCCGATCTTGTCGGCCTCTCCTATGCCGATCCGGACACCGACGCTCTCATCCGAGGCGGTCTTACCTCCGATGTCATCAGGGCCACGACAGACACCGCACCCATGCTCGATGAATTCCTAGGCCGCACCCCGGACTCCTTGGTCGCCTGGGCGAGTGGCGGACGCATGACAACGAGGAGCATCGACGCACTGGCCGCCGCTGGCGTCACCGCGGTCCTCCTTCGTGACAATGCGATGCCGGTGTCCGGTGAGTTGCCCTACACCCCCAGCGGATATGCGGACATCGCCACCGAGGCTGGACCGGTGCGCGCCCTCCTGGTGGACTCAGGTCTGCTGCGAGCGCTCACCCTCCCGCAGGGCAATCTGGCGTCAATTCTGCAGGCACGCCAGCGGTTCGTCTCCGAACTCGCCTTCGTCGCCCTTGAGCCAGCGCCCCAGCCGCGCTACCTCGTTGCGGCCGCAGGCAGTGTGCGCTGGGATCCGAATCCGAGGCTCCTCGCCGGCATCGTTGCCTCGCTGCGGGGCACCTCGTGGACCAGACTCGTCCCTGTGAGCACCATGTTGGCGCTGCCCCCAAGCAACGTGACGCGGGCCTTCGATGGCGGCAACACCAAGAGTCGGTCGCGCGAGCTCAGCGCGGACTATCTCGACCGCGTGCAGCAGACTCAGGACGACATCGCCTCCCTGCGCAGCATCCTGAGCCGGCCGCTCCCCGTCGTCACACCGCTCAACGACACACTTCTGCGGGCTGAATCCACCGCCTGGCGCACGCGAACGAAGACCGGGCTGATGCTCCTTGACAGCGTCGATGCGGACATCGAGAAGACGGTCTCCGGCGTCTACGTCATCCCGCGCTCTGACGTCACCCTCAGCGGCGACCGCGGCAAGATCCCTGTGACGGTGGCAAACGACCTCGGCCAGGCGGTGACGGTGGGGGTGCGCGTGACCGCGACGCCCTCCTCCCGGCTGGAGGCCGAGCCCCTCACCGAAGTCCTCATCGATGCAGGTACCCGCGCAAGCCTGGAGATTCCCGTGCGGATCGTCGGTGGTGGTGCCCTCAACGTCGCCGTGGAACTCACGGACGGCAACGGGATGGCCTTCGGAACGGCGGCACCGTTGGAGTTACGGACAACGG
Source organism: Candidatus Nanopelagicales bacterium (assembly GCA_030827125.1). GTDB lineage: Bacteria > Actinomycetota > Actinomycetes > S36-B12 > S36-B12 > Mxb001. Next base: position 101,204 of record JAURFD010000007.1, on the reverse strand, counting down.
CCTATTCGCGAGCGGCAACCTGGGTCGCCGTTGCCGCAGCGGTCGTGCTTGTGCTGCTGGTGATCTTCGACATCGTTCGACGAGCTCGTGGTCGACGACGTGCCTCAACGCGCGACTCGGCGGGTGAGCCGGCGTGACTGGCACACCTGGGGATCAGGGCGAACCGGTCGTCGATCCTAATCTCGTCGCCACTCCGGAAGGACCCATAGAGGCTGCGGTGGCACCTTCCGTCGAGCCGGTTCGGCTCAACGATGAGGAGTTGGAGGAGCAGGCGCGAGCGGATACCTCCGGGTTGCTCGGCTCGAGCGCGGTCATGGCTGCGGGCACGGTCGTCTCACGGATCACCGGAGTCCTGCGCGATGTCGCACTCACTGCAGCACTCGGCTTCTACGTCGTCTCCGACGCCTACTCACTGGGCAACACGATGCCCAACGTCCTGTACATCCTTGTCGTCGGTGGCGCTCTCAACGCCGTCTTCATCCCGCAGCTCGTCCGGAAGATGAAGGACGATGCCGACGGTGGGGCGGCTTACGCCGATCGACTCATCACTCTCGCCGGCGTGGTCCTGCTCACCTTCTCCGTCGCTGCGGTTCTGCTCGCGCCCTTGCTTGTGGACCTTTATGCGACGGCCTCGTACGACGAGTCACAGCGCGCCCTAGCCACCGCGTTCGCACGGCTGTGCTTGCCGCAGATCTTCTTCTACGGGATGTACGCGCTCTTCAGTCAGGTACTGAACTCACGCGGGCGTTTCGGTGCGCCGATGTTCGCGCCGATTCTCAACAACATCATTGCGATCGCCACGTTCCTGTTCTTCCTCGCCATCGCAGGAACAGCGGCCGCTGCGGACGGTGACCTCACCACAGATCAGATCGCGATCCTCGGCATCGGCACAACGCTCGGTGTTGCGGCCCAGGCGATCGTCCTCGTGCCGGTGCTGCTACGCAGCGGCTATCGCTGGCGGCCGCGCTTCGACTGGCGTGGACATGGCCTGGGCAAGGCCGGTCATCTCGCGGTGTGGACACTCCTGCTCGTCGTCGTCAACCAGGCCGGCTACGTCGTCATCACTCGGCTGGCCACACTGGCAAACGTCAATGCTTCCCTGGACGGTTCCACACCTGCGGGTCTTACGACGTATCAAAAGGCCCACCTGATCTTTATGCTCCCGCACAGTGTCATCACCGTGTCCATCGTGACCGCGCTCCTCCCAGCCCTCAGCCGCGTGGCCCACGCGGGCAGGTTGAAGCAGGTGGGTGCGGATGTCGGGGGGGCGATGCGCTTGGTCGCTGCGCTCATCGTGCCGGTGGGAGCGGTCCTCATGATCAACTCGCCCGCCATTGCCCGCTTGCTCTTTGGCTATGGCGCCGCGACATCACAACAGGCCTCGCTTACGGGAATCATCACCAGTGTCTTCATGCTGGGACTTCTTCCGTTCACGCTGTTCTACGTTCTCTTCCGGGGCTTCTATGCCGTCGAGGACACCCGCACACCGTTCCTCGTCAGCGTCATCATGAACGTCGTCGCGCTCGCCGTCGCCGTGCCGCTCTTCTATGCCGTGAGTGGACCGGCGCAGATCGCCGCGCTTGCCTTCGGCTATGTGTGCGGATTCTGGGCCACCTTCATCGTGTCCTGGATCCTGCTGGCCCGCAGACTCGGCGGAGTCGACTCGGGGCGAACCCTGCGTGCCCTCCTTCGCATGCTGATTGCCGGTTTCGCCTCCCTCGCGGTTATGTACGGAACTCTTGCCGCGATGGTGACGTACGTCACGGGGGATGGGTCGGACAACGTAGTGCCCGTACTCCTCAATGTCGTCGTGGTGTCCGCGGTGGGCGTGCTCATCTACCTCGCGGCCGCCTGGGCCCTGCGCATCTCTGAGGTCAACGAGGTCGTGGGTCTGGTGCGTCGCAAAGTCCTTCGCCGCTAACGACGCTGCGGCCTGATCTGCGGGTCCGTATCCGGAGGTGAGCGTGTCTCAGACTGCGACGGTGCCACCCGGACGCCTACCCTCAGAGAGTGGCGGAGCGCATGATCGATCGCTACCGGCTCGAGGTACTTGTCTCGCAGACCGGACATGCCGAGCTCTGGCGCGCCCATGACACCGCCCTCGATCGCTCCGTTGCCCTTCGCCTCATCCCCGCTGACGATCCCCGCGCCCCGCACGTCGTGGCCGCCGCTCGGCGTGCCGCCGGCGTCGACGATCGCCGAATCATCGCCGTACTCGATGTCCTTGACCTCGTGACGGATGAGCACGACCGGGCCACGTACGCCGCCGTCGTGAGTGAATGGGTCGACGGAAGGACTCTCACCGACATCCAGGAGGAGCGCGAGGGCGAGCCCATCGATGTCAGTGAGGCGCTGCCCCTCGTCCGCCAGGTCGCGCTTGCCATTCAACACAGTCACGAGGTCGGCGTGCAGCACGACCGTCTGCGACCGAGTTCCCTGCTCATCGCCGAGACTGCCGATCTCGACGATCCCTTCACCCTGCTTGGCGACTCCAACGTCGTGCGTGTTCGCGGCCTCGCCGTCGACGCCGCGCTGTGGCCCGAGGCTTCGCCCGATGTGCGTGACAGCGACCTGCACGGGGTCGGCTGCCTGTTCTACGCGATCCTGACCGGCCGCTGGCCCGAGGGCCTCACCGACGGGATGTCCCCCGCACCGCGCGTGGGCGGTCGGCTACTGCCGCCATCGCAGGTGGTCGCCGAGGTGCCCCACGCGGTCGATGACCTGGTCATGCGGGCAATCGATCCCACCGTGACCGCCGATGACCGCTGGTCCCCCTTCGCTGACGTGAGCGAATTCGTCACCGCCCTCGGTGGGCTCGATGCCACCTCGAGTCGGTGGTCCTTCGCACTTCCGCCTACCCGTCCCGACAGTGTCGGCCGCCGGATCCTGCGCGGGGTCGGTCGCACCGCGGTCGCCGCAGTGGCCCTGCTGGCCATCGGTGGTCTCGCTCTCGGGGGTGTGCGACTCGCGCAGGGAGCTGACTCCCCGTGGGGAGTCAGCCCAACGCCGATGGCGACCGAGGTCCTCATGGACGTAGCCGTGGGCGAAGACCCCCTCCTGGGGACCGACACCCCCACCGGCGAGATCGCGATCGTGGCCGTCACCGACTTCGATCCACGCGGAGGCGACGGAGTCGAGATGCCCGACCTCGTCGACGGCGCTATCGACGGGGATCCCGCCACCGCCTGGACCACGGACATCTACTACTCGGCCGATCTCGACGGCAAGAAGGGCGTCGGCCTCCTGCTGGACCTCGGTGTGTCCGAGGCGGTCAGCGCGGTCCAACTTGAATTCCTTGGCAGCGGTGGCTCGGTCAAGGTGCTCATGGCCCCGGAGCCCTACGGCAAAGTGAGCAAGTGGACGCCACTTGCCAGCGCTAGGGGAGTCGGGACCTCCATCGACCTGAGGTCGCCACGACCGGTTGTGGGTCGATACGTCCTGGTGTGGTTCACGCAACTCCCCCTCGTGGACGAGTACTACCAGGGAGGCATCAAGGAAGTGTCGGTGCTGCGCTGAGCGCAGTACCGACGTCCGTCGATCCCGCCACTAGGCTCGCCGACGTGACCGCACCCACCGATGCCGATCTTCTGGCATCGCACTGTGCTGGCGACCCGGACGCCTTCGCCGAGATCGTTCGCCGGCATCGCGACCGGCTCTGGGCGGTGGCGCTGCGAACGACCGGGGACCCCGAGGAGGCGGCGGACGCGGTCCAGGATGCACTCATTTCGGCCTATCGACGGGCCGACACCTTCCGCGGCGACGCCGCTGTCACTACCTGGCTGCACCGCATCGTGGTGAACGCCGCGCTCGACCGGATGCGTCGCCGGGCAGTTCGACCCTGGACCGCGCTACCCGAGGAGGAATCCTCATCTCCAGCGCTGGTCGACGAGTCGCGGCTCGCCGACCCACGCGAAGCCGCCGAGAGTGCGGAGACCACGCGCGAGGTACGCGCGGCACTCGACACCCTGCCCCCGGACCAGCGAGCGGCCATCGTGCTTGTCGACCTCGAGGGCTGGTCGGTCGAAGACGCCGCCAAGGTGCTTGACTGCCCTGCCGGCACCGTGAAGAGCCGCTGCTTCCGGGGCCGCGCCAAACTCGCCGAAAGACTTGCCCATCTGCGGAACCCGGACGGCGGTCCGCCCGTCACACCCCCGGATCACGAAGAGATCACAAAACGGTTCGGAACAGATCAGGGAGGTGGACCAGCGTCATGACCGATCAGACGCCAGCCGTCCCCGATGACGCCGATCCCGGCCTGACCGGAGCCGACCTGCCACCGATCGACCCCGCCCTCGCGGCGTGGCTTGCCAGTGATCCTGCTCCGCCGATGCCCGCGCAGGTGTGGGACCGCCTCGAGGCGGCCCTGGCCGCGGAACCTCCCTTTGTCGCGTCGACACCCACCGCTGCAGATGCCGCGGTCGCCTCTGCGCCGGTGGCCGATCTCGCCGCCGCACGTACCCGTCGCTCTGGCCGACTCTGGCCGGTCCTTGCCGGTGCTGCCGGCGTCGCCCTGGTCGGGCTGGTTGCGCTGCCCGCCCTGCGAGGGGGTGATGCTCCCCCAGTCGCTGACGGCCCTCTCACCGCCGAAGCGGCTATTGAGATCCCCACTCCTGCCAGCGTCACCGCACCCCAGGGCAACGAGCCCCAAGTCGCTGATGCCCCCGCAACATCGTCCTCCGAGCAAGTCGCGACCGCACCGGCGCCGGCTGAGTCCAGTGCTCCCGAGGGGGCGGGGCCAACGCCCGCGACCACGGCGACCGCGAGCCCCGCCATCGCCATGCCCGTCGCGATGCTCGACACCGGCACGACGTACTCCCCCGAGGCCATTCCCGCCCAGGTGACCACCCTGCTCACCACCGCCGGGATGGCGGACTCCCAGTCCATGGCACGCGCGCTCGGTGGAGCGGAAGCGACCCCCAACCCGAGTCCGATGTCCGGGGTCGGCATGCTCGCCAGTCCGGAGGCGCTACACAACTGCCTGCTCCGCCTCGGCATCCCTGAGTCAGCCAAGCCGCTGATCGTCGATCACGGATCCTTTGAAGGTCTCGATGCGGGTCTGGTCGTGACGGTCGGCTCCATGCGCTCCGATGGCACCCCCGGTGACCTGCACGTGGTTGTCGTTGGCACGCAGTGCGCTGACGCTGATGTGGCCGCCGCGCGTCACTTCGACCTGCCGGTCGCTCCCTAACACACGGCGGGAATACCCAGGGGGGTATATTCGTTGGCCGACTGTTGACCCCATTCGACGCCGACTGGGCCAACCGGCAGGATGCTGCCTACGACCTCAACCTGGGAAGGTGTGACCCGTGTCCGACGTACGCGACGTGATCATCATTGGCTCCGGCCCGACCGGCTACACCGCCGCCATCTACACCGCGCGTGCTCAACTCAACCCCCTCGTCTTCGAGGGAGCCGTAACGGCCGGCGGTGCATTGATGAACACCACCGAGGTGGAGAACTTCCCCGGGTTCAAGGACGGAATTATGGGCCCAGCGCTTATGGAAGAAATGCGCGCTCAGGCGGTGCGCTTCGGCGCCGAGATCATCACCGACGACGCCGTCGAGGTCCAGCTCGAGGGAGACGTCAAGTACGTCCGTGATGGATCCGGTCGTGAGTACCACGCACGCGCCGTCATCCTCGCGATGGGCTCCGGCTATCGCGAACTCAATCTCCCCAATGAGAAGCGCCTCTCCGGGCACGGAGTGTCCTGGTGCGCGACCTGCGACGGGTTCTTCTTCCGCGACCAGGACATCGCGGTCGTCGGCGGTGGAGACTCTGCTGTGGAGGAGGCGACCTTCCTCACCCGGTTCGCGAAGTCGGTGACCTTGATCCACCGGCGCGATGAACTGCGCGCGAGCAAGATCATGATCGAGCGTGCAATGAACGATCCCAAGATCCAATTCGCGTGGAACTCCGAGGTGGTCGACGTCCTCGGCGACGCGAAGGTCTCCGGAGTCATCCTCAAGGACACCGTCACCGGGGATACCCGCGAACTTCCTGTGACAGGACTATTCATCGCCATCGGACACGACCCGCGGTCCGAACTCGTCAAGGGTCAGGTGAACGTCGACGATGGCGGCTACGTCATGGTCGACTCCCCGAGCACCCGCACGAACATCGAGGGCGTCTTCGCAGCCGGGGACCTCGTCGACCACACCTACCGCCAGGCGATCACCGCTGCCGGCACCGGTTGTTCAGCGGCGCTCGACGCGGAGCGCTTCCTCGCCGGTCACGCATGACCTTGCCGGCCACAGCAACGTAGGCTGACACCACCCGGACCCCACAACCAGGAGACCTCATGGCCACCAAGATCGTGACCGACGCGTCCTTCGATGCCGACGTCCTCCAAAGTGACATCCCCGTCATCGTCGACTTCTGGGCCGAGTGGTGCGGGCCGTGCCGCATGGTGGCTCCGATCCTCGAAGAGATCTCGGCCGAGTACGACGGCAAGATCGTCATCGCGAAGCTCAATGTCGACGAGAACCCCAAGACGGCGGCGTCGTACGGGATCACGTCGATTCCGACGATGAACGTCTTTTCTGGTGGTGACGTGGTCAAGACCATCATCGGCGCCAAGCCCAAGGCTGCGCTGCTGTCCGACCTGCAGTCCTTCCTGTAGGCCGCGATGGCACCGCCCCTCGTTCGCCGGGGGGACAGCGGTGATGCCGTTGCCGATGTCCGCGAACGCCTCGTGCGACTCCGGCTGTTGCCGGGCGTTATTGGCGACCCTGGCGACATCGAGTTCGACGAGGAAGTCGAGCAGGCCGTCCGCACTTTCCAGCAACAGCGCGGGATCCCCGTCGACGGCATTGTCGGTCCACAAACCTTCCGTCACCTTGACGAGGCGCGGTGGTCCCTGGGCGATCGTGTCCTCGCGTACACCGCCGGTCACTTGATCCACGGTGACGACGTACTGGACCTGCAGCGGCGACTGTCGCGGATGGGTTTCGACTGCGGCCGTCCCGACGGCATCTTCGGTGTCCTGACCGACTCGGCGCTGCGCGAGTTCCAGCGCAATGTCGGCCTCGACGCCGATGGAATGTGCGGGTTCACGACCTATTGGGCCCTGGAGCGACTCACCCGCACGGTCGGTGACGGTGACGCGGTGGCGATCCGTGAGCGTCAGGCGCACGATGCTCTGCGCAGTGGCGTCGCGGGCAAGGTCATCGTGCTTGACCCCGGGGGCGCCGATGCCGACGAGCGTTTCGCCACCGCGGAAGCGACAATCCTCGCCGATGTGTGTGCCCGAGTGGAAGGTCGCCTTGCCGCACTCGGCACTCAGGTGGTCTACACACGCCCGCCCACACCCGAACTCGTCACCGAGCGCACCCGCGCTGTCTTCGCCAATACGGCCGGTGCCGACCTGGTCCTGTCGCTCCATGTCGAGCGCGTCGATCTGCCGGGGGCCAATGGCGCCTCGACTTTCTTCTACGGCGCACCGCTCGGCGGATCACCGAGCAGTTCGGGTGGACGACTGGCCGCGGAGCTCATCCAAGAGGAACTGTGCGTACGCACGGATCTCACGGACTGCCGCAGTCACCCTCGCACCTGGGATCTGCTGCGCCTCACAACGATGCCCGCCGTGTGGGTGGAGTTGGGTTATCTGTCACACCCCGGTGATGCCGCGAGGCTGAACAACGAGCGCTTCCGTGACACCATCGGCGAGGCGCTGGCCTCAGCAGTGGCGCGCTTCTTCGCCCCCGAGTAGGGGCTAGCGGGGCTCAGGCCAGAGCATGCGGCCGACAAAGCCGCCTAGGGCACCGACCGCGAAGACAAGGGCCAGCAGGCCGAGCGTCTTGGCCATAGCCGCGCCTCTCCTCCATGACACGCCGACGATGTCACCGCCGGTGAGCCCTTGCTCCCCCTCATCAGTCAGCATAGAGGGACTGCCACACTAGACAGTCACGATTACCGAGGCCGCAAAGGAGGTGCGTCATGAGCGAAGGCTCCCGTCTCGACCCCTGGGTGGATGCCTACGCCGCCCGCGCCCGCGGCATGACCGCCTCCGAGATTCGCGCCCTCTTCGCCGTGGCATCGCGCCCCGAGGTCGTCTCACTGGCCGGGGGGATGCCCTATGTGTCGGCGCTCCCTCTCGACACCCTCGCTGAGACCGCGGCTCGACTCGTACGTGATCGTGGAGCCGAGGTCCTGCAGTATGGCTCCGGTCAGGGCGATGTGACCCTCCGCTCGCAGATTCTCGACGTTATGAGTGACGTCGGCATCACCGCCCACCCCGATGACGTCATCGTGACCACGGGTTCACAGATGGCACTCGACCTCGTCACCCGCGTCTTCTGCGATCCCGGCGACGTCGTCTTCGTGGAGGCACCCTCCTACGTCGGTGCACTCGGTGTCTTCCGTGCCTACGAATGCGACATCGTGCACGTGCCCATGGATGACGACGGTCTCATTCCTGAAGCGCTCGCCGAGGCGATCACCCAAGCACGCGCCGCCGGCAAGAAGCCGAAGATGATCTACACGATTCCCAACTTCCACAATCCCGCCGGCGTCACCCAGACCAGCGAGCGGCGTGAACGCGTCCTTGAGATCGCCAAGCGTGAAGGCCTCCTCATCCTCGAGGATGACCCGTACGGCTTGTTGGGTTTTGATGGCACGGTGCCGCGCGCGATCCGGGCGGATGACGACCAGCAGGTCGTCTACCTCGGGTCGTTCTCCAAGACGATCGCATCGGGTTTGCGGGTCGGCTGGGCGGTCGCACCACACGGCGTGCGGGAGAAGTTGGTGTTGGCAGCCGAGTCCGCGGTGCTGTGCCCGTCGAACTACGCCCAGCTCACGGTGAGTGAATACCTCGCGACCCAACCCTGGCGCGAGCAAGTCAAAGTCTTCCGTGAGCTCTACCGCGAACGCCGTGATGCGTTGCTGGATTCACTGGAGCAGTTGATGCCTCCGGGCACCACCTGGACGCATCCGGCCGGTGGCTTCTACTCGTGGGTGACGCTGCCGGAAGGACTGGACTCCAAGGCGATGCTGCCCCGCGCCGTCGCCGCACTCGTCGCATATGTGCCCGGCACGGGGTTTTTCGTCGACGAGCAGGGGCACGAGAGCCTGCGCCTGTCCTACTGCTACCCCGATCCCGATCGCATTCGCGAGGGCGTGCGTCGACTCGCCGGTGTCGTGGAGTCCGAGCTGGAGATCGCCCAGACGTTCGGCACGACTCGGGTCCTGCGTGACGCTGAAGGTCCGGAGAATCCCTCTCCGAACATGAACTGATCTCGCATTCCGTACGACGAGAAGAGGACGACGATGCAGGTGATGGTGCTGGCCGGTGGCCTCTCCGCCGAGCGCGATGTGTCGCTGCGGTCGGGTCGTCGTGTGGCCGAGGCCCTCCGCACAGCGCGTTCCGACTGGATGGTCATCGAGCGCGACATCGACTCAACACTGTTGGAGGATCTCTCCGCGTCGCGCCCTGACTGCGCGATCCCGCTGCTCCACGGCACCGCTGGCGAGGACGGCGCTGTACGAGATGTGCTCGAGTGCCTCGATCTACCGTACGTCGGATCTCGAGCAGCCTCGTGCCGGCTCGCTTTCGACAAGGCGGTGGCCAAGACGTTGCTGCATCGCGCAGGTGTCGCAACGCCGCAGTCAGTAGCTCTGCCGCACGCAACCTTCCGGGAACTCGGTGCTGCCGGTGTCATCGCTGCCGTTGAGCAGGGGCTCGGCCTGCCGGTCGTAGTCAAGCCCACGCGGGGTGGTTCCGCCCTTGGTGTGAGCGTCGTCCACGAGGCATCGGAGTTGCCGGCCGCGATGGTGGGGGCTTTCGCCTACGGCGATGTCGCCCTGATCGAGAAGTTCATCACCGGCACCGAGGTTTCGGTCGGCGTGGTGGAAGGGCCTGACGGTCCGATCGCACTGCCCGGCGTCGAGATAGTCCCCGACGACGGTTTCTACGACTACGCCTCGCGCTACACCGCGGGCACGACATCCTTCTTTGTTCCCGCGCGATTGAGTGAAGTCGCCGCGCAGGCCGCAGCCGATGCCGCACTCATCGCGCACGCAACCCTCGGTCTACGCGATTGGTCGCGCACCGACCTCATCGTCGATGCTGACGGCACGCCGTGGTTCCTCGAGGTCAACGTCGCGCCTGGGATGACCGAGACATCACTCGTTCCGCAGGCACTAGTCGCCGCTGACATCGACATGGGCGCTCAGATGGCGGCGCTGGTCGAGCGCGCCATCACTCGCGTCTAACTCGTCGCCGAGTGTGCACTGCCGTGCACACTTTCGGCGATTTTCCTGCGCGTGAGTGCACACTCGGCGATGGAACGGTCTGCTTAGCCTCGGTCGATGAGGAACTGCTCGATCATGGGGATCAGTTGCTTCCAGTCACCGCTCACGGTGAGGAAGTGACCCCCGGGCAAGGTCTCGATTCGCACCGCGCCATCCGCCATCGCCGCCTGTGTCGGCATCACGTAGTTGACCTGCGCGAAGGGATCATCCTCGCCTACGACGAACAGGCATGGTGTCGACAGCCCGACAACGTCGTCCGCGAACGATGCCCCCGTCCACACCAGGAAGTACTGCCTAAAGGTCTCCTCATTCATCACCGACAACGTGGCATCGAGTAAGTCTTCATACGCCACGGGATCGGTGGCCAGCACAGGGTCGAGGCCCGCGATGATCATGCCTGGACCATCAGCGGCCGTCCCCTTGGCATACGAGGCCATGTAGGCCGGTCCGGTCTCCTCGGTGGCTCCGGTATTCGCGACAGCGATCGCGTCGAACCCGGTGGGCATCACCGGACAAATGCCGACGACTGCCTTGACGCGTGCTGGGGCAAGAGTCGCCATGCGCAGTCCGGACGCACCGCCGTAGCTGTGCCCCAAGACATCGAACGTCGTCCAGCCGAGTTCATCGGCGACGGAGAGTTGCGCTCGTGCGAGATCGGTGATGTCGGCCGCCGGGACCTCGTCGTAGGCGTCGCCGTAGCCGGGGTTGTGCACGACCGCGATCTGGAATTTTTCTGGGTCCAGCATCTCGAAGAAGCCGTCGTACACCGATGGACCGAACCACCCGTGGACCGCGAGCACTCGGTGCGGTCCGGTTCCAATGATTTGTGCCACGCGTGCGCTCATACATTCCTCCGGGGGTCTGTTGTGGCGATGCTAGACCCGCCACCTCCCCTCCGCGAGTGTGCACTCACGCGCACGATTTGGGGGAATTCCCTGCGCGGGTGTGCACACTCGGCGGAGGGGTGGACTAGAGCCGGACTATGGCGCCGGAGTAGGTGCGGGCGATCACACCGATGTAGGCCAGGTCGTGCTGATCGCAGGTCTGCTGCAGGATCCGTGACCACTCGGCATCGCTCTCGGTGATGCTGCTCGGCCCCATCCGATGGTGCACCAGGCCGAGGCCCTCGAGCGGCCCCGATAGGGACAGGACCTGCGCCACGTTGCCGAGGAAGGTTCGCCGATCGTCGCCCGAGCACTCCTCGGGAGCATCTGGGATGACGATCAGGGCGGAGGGGGTTTCGTCACGAAACGACGCGTGAATCGCCAGGGATCCGGGCCTGCGATCCGCCAGCATCACGTGGTCGGCGACGAAGAGGAGGGGATCCTCATCCGCGCGCGCGTTGCGCACCGCGTCATTGCGCGGCCAGCGCTCGTCGAAAGCGATCGGGTCATCAAAGGGGGTTGTTGTTGTCATGGCCGCACTGTGCGCTGTTGACCCTGTGGACGGCCAGGTGCAATCCACAGGGTCGTTGTGGCATAGGCCGACCAGATCTGCGATCAGACGACGGTGACCGTCCGGATGTCATAGCCGGTCGCACCGTCGGGGATGACATCGCGAATATCCCCGGTTTGGACCTCACCACGACCGTTGACCGCCCGTACGGCAACCGTGTGTTCGCCAGGGGAGGCGTCCCAGTCCATCCACCACTGTCGCCACGCCACCGGACTGAGTTGCTCGGCCAGCTGTGCCGATTGCCACTCACCACCATCAATCTGCACCTCGACCGCGGACACGCCATCGCCGTCCATCGCCCACGCTAGGCCGCCGAGTTGCACTGCACCGGCAGCGATCTCTCCGCCCGGAACGTCGATCCGGCTGCTGGTGAGCACCGGTGCGTCCGTCGCCCAGCCACGCACCGTCCAATACGCCGGCTGCGCGGCGTACGTCGTCGCCTCGATGCGGGTCACCCACTTCGTTGCCGAGATGAACCCGTAGAGACCTGGGATCACCATGCGCACGGGGAATCCGTGTTCGATGGGGAGCGCCTCGCCGTTCATGCCGATGACCAGCAGGGGCTCACGGTCAGCGAGCCCCTCGATCGGAGTGCTGCAGGTCCAGCCGTCGACCGACGTGCTGAGCAGTTGATCCGCGCCCGCATCGATCCCGGCCCGCTCCAGCAGCGGCATGAGTGGTGTGCCAAGCCAACGGGCATTGCCGATGTAGTCGCCACCGACCGGATTAGAGACGCACATGATCGTCACATCGCGCTCCACCATCGGCATTGAGAGCAGTTCGTCATACGTGATGGTCACGGGCGAGCCGACCAGGCCATCAATGGTGAGCGTCCAGTCCTGTGACTGCACCTGCGGCACCACGACGGCGGTGTCGATCCGATAGAAGTCTGAGTTGGGAGTGATGAACGGCGGCATGCCAGCAACAGGTGCCTGCACTCCGGCTGGCACCGGCGGGAGTGGCTGCGCCGCAGTGGGCAGGACGGCCGACAGGCGCGAGGCGACGGCGCTCGCCTGCGAGCCCAGCCACCGGGCACTGGCGGTCGCCGCCGCGGCCAGGACAATCACACCCCCGACACCGAGCAGGAAGTTGCGACGATCAACAGTTGGCTCGACCACCACGGGTGGAGCGTCGAGGTCGTCAACCGGGATGACAACCGTCGGCGCGCGCGGCTCGGAGAGAAGGATCAATCCGGCCAGGACGGCAGCGGCCACAAGACCCGCCACGATGGAGGGCGCGGGGGCCAACGCTGAATCGACCGGTCGGACCAGCGCCGCCGTCGCGCCGATGAGACCCAGGATGAACATCGCCCACACCCCGGTCGCCAACCGCTGCCGCGCGACAGACCCGGCCCAGGCAGCAATCGCGACGACGGCAATCACGACGATGGCCACCACTACGGACTTGGTCGCCGTGCCAAACGTCGATGTGGCCCACTCCTTGACCGGCGCGGGCGGGATGTCGATCGCCGTCGAGGCAACGACCTCGACGGGTGCGTACGCCGGACCCAGCCAGACGGCGACCAGAGAACCCACGGCAATGCCGGCCCAGGCGGCAAGGACACCGAGCAGCGGGTCGACGAGGCGGCGCATTCCCCCACCGTATGTGCGAATCTCGCCGCTTGCCCCTCTAGGAGATCCGCTGGGGGAATCCGAAGGCCGTGTACACGCCCGGGGAGTACAGCGGTCGAAGCGTCGGTTGGTCAGCGACCACGATCCCGGCCTGAGCAACGAGGTCCTGGCGCAACTCCACGACCTTGGCCGCATGCAGCACCCAGGGGTCGTGTTCGTTGGGCGTCCACCAGGTCGCCCCGAAGGCTTCGTGGTGCAATCCCCATCGCGCGGTCACGAATACCTCCAGATCGGTCGGTTCAATCTGCTCCCCCGTCTGTGCCTCCAGTCGCATCGAGCCACCACCGAGGGGATACCGCCGATCCGACCGCCACCACCAGCGGTCGCCGCGTCGGCGCACGTGCATGTTCGCCCAGGTATAGGGCAGTCGATAACCCCAGCGGGCGGCCATGGAGGTGAGGCTGCGGGTGGCCTCCAGGCTGCGAAAGACCACACCGTGTCGACCCTCGTCATCCACCGAGTACAGGCGCACGTTGCACTCAAGGAAGGTGCCGAGATAGGGAGTGGGATGCCGGTGGCCCAAACCCGCCCCGACCATCCGGAAGGGCACGAGCCCGACGTACGTCGCACCATCGAAGACGTCCGGGCGCACACCACGTGGCATAAAAGGCGCAACGACGGCGGGGTCGACCGCCCAGTGCAGGAAGAACAGGTCAAGCCAGGACTGATCGAAGAGAGCCGGGCCGGTCAGTGGTGGCGCCGTCGGCGAAACCCCGCCATCGCGCCCGAGCTCAGGCAGCATCGACGGCGCACGCCGGGGTCGACCCGGGAAGCCGGTACCGGTTTTGCGCAATCCAGCGGTAGGTCCTGTCGGCTACGAACGCAATCCCGGGCAGGTCCCCGACCGCACCAATAAGCGGCCACGGCACTGGCGCGGTGCGAAGCATGGCCATCACTGCTCGGCTTCCCGACGTGAGGTGCTCATCGGCATCCACAAACTGCACCGCCTGAGTGCACTCGGCCTCGGTCAGTCCGAACCGTGCGATGTCCGTGCGCTGCCACGGCTCGATATCGCAACGCGGCCTGATGAACCGTCGAATCACATTGACCGACGCCGTACAGAATCCACAATCCCCGTCGAAGATCATCAGCGGCCGCATGACTCCACCCTACGTCGCTGGGATGCGATGTCTACGCCGGCCAGATGTCGCCGATGGTGTAGCCCTCGGGGAAGGGATCGCTATCGTCCAGCACCCACTCCGACCGACCCGTCACCCAGCCACGGCCGGTGATCGTCGGCAGGACCGCGGGCCGATCACCCACGATGGTCTCCCCGATCAGTCGACCGGTGAAGGTCGTGTCCAGCATGCCGCGGTGGACAAAGGGCTGGCCGATCGCGAGTTCGCCGCGCGCATGCATGATCGCCATGCGCGCACAGGTGCCGGTGCCGCACGGTGAGCGGTCGAGCGCCCCCGTCCACGTGGCGGGGTCGTCGCTCAGACGATCCGTGGCCATCACCATGGCGTTATTGCCATCGGCGCCGCGGTCGTCTCCGGGCCCGGTGATCATCACCAGGTTGGTCGTGTTGATCCCCGGGTTGAGTGGATGGCTCACGGGGTACTGCTGGTTCACCGCCAGTTTCAGCCGCGCGCCCACACTCTGGAGCGCCGGGACATCTGCCGCGGTCAGTCCCACGCCGAGATCCTCAGCCCGAGCGAGCACGAAGAACTGACCGCCGAAGGCAACATCAACCGAAACGGTACGCGTCTGCCCCCACTCGGTCCCTGGTTCGGTCCGCGGGTCAACCGGGATCTCGAGCGGTACGCCGACATGCACGGCAAACGCCGGCACGTTCTCAATGGTGATACCGATCACCTTGCCGCCCACGCACTCCGCCTGAACCTGCACGAGACCCACCGCGGTCTCCACCGTCACCGTCGTGACCGGTTCGACCATCGGGATCCGGCCGGTCTCCAGCAACGCCGTGACCGAACAGATGGTGTTGCTGCCGGACATTGGCGTGAAGGCGCCCTGCTCCATGACGATGATCGCGACATCAGCCGAGGGATCCGACGGGGTGAGCGTCAAGACCGAGCACAGCCCGGGGTACCCGCGTGGCTCATGCAACACCAGGCGCCGTAGCCACTGCAGATTCTGCTCCGCGTAGGCAAAACGCTCAGCGATGGTGCCCCCGGGGACCAGCGCATCGACGTCGACGAGGACTCGGCCGGGTTCGCCCTCGGCATGGGCCTCGATCGCGGTGAGGTGCAGGGTCACAGTTGCTGAGCCTGCCGTACGGCCGCCCCGATCTCGTCGCGGACCTCGGCAGTGACCTCTTGGATTGGCGCTCGAACCGGACCGGCAGATTCGCCGATTGCCTCGAGGCCGCCCTTGATCGCCGCCACATAGTTGTGCGATTCCAAGAGATCGTTCACCCGCCATAGTCCGTTCCACAGGCGCCGACCCTCGGCGAGGTCACCCTTCACGGCAAGGGCCTCAAAGAGTCGAACGGCTTGCTCAGGGAGCAGATTCGCCATTCCCCAGACCGAGCCTTTCGCTCCGGTGGCGAGAGCGCCGAAGGTCAGCGTGTCCCACCCGTTAAAGAGGGTGATGCGGTCGGCATAGCCGATGAGCATCGCCGTCACCGTGCTGAAATCCCCGCTGGTGTCTTTGATGTAGTCCACGTTCGGGATATCGCCGAGGTCGGCGAGTTCGGCCGCGGTGAGACGAATGCCAGTCGCGCCGGGAACGTTGTAGTAGACGATCGGAATGTCGATCGCTTCACCGACGGCTCGCAGATGCGCGTGAAGTTCGTTCAGCCGCAGCGGGTCGTAGTACGGCGGCACGATCATGACCCCTGCCGCTCCGGCCTGCTGTGCATGCCGGCTGAGTTCAATGGTCTCCTCGGTCGATTGAGCACCGGTGTGGGGAAGAACCTTGGCTCGTCCCGCCGCAGCTTCGATGACGGCGTCGGTCACATGGCGACGCTCATCATGGGTCATCGTCGTGAATTCACCGGTGGTTCCCAGGGGTACCAGCCCGTGGATTCCGGCCTCGACCATCCGGTCGACATGATGTGCGATGCCCGAATCATCGATGCTGCCGTCCGCGTGGAAGGGCGTGACGAGTGCGACCTGAATGCCGGTGATGCTCATCGATGAACTCCTGAGGGGGTGAGTGCCGGCATGCGCTTTGCCTGGCGTACGAATCGACCTGGGCCGAAGGGCAGGAGACGCGGAGGAAGTGCGCCGCCGAGGATGCGGGCGGCGAGTGCGTGAGCTGTTCCGGGCGCGAGAGTGAGACCGAGCATCCCGTGACCGCTCGAGACGTACGCGTTGTCCGTGCCGGGCAAAGTGCCGATGATCGGCAAGCCATCCGGCGTCATCGGCCGCATTCCACCACCGGCGACCGGAATCGGCGATGGTGCGACATAGTCGGGGAAGTAGGCGGTCGGCGCCGCGGCAATGGCCCGCACCCTGGCGTCATTGACAACCTCATCGAGTCCGGCGAACTCCATCGTTCCCGACAGTCGGAGGCGACCGTTATAGGGCGTCACGGCGACCTTGGCATCAGACAGATTGATGGCGCCGCGCAGAGAAACGGGAGGCGGCGTGATGTCGACGGCATAACCCTTGCCCGGTCGGATGGGAAGCGGACTACCGAAGAGTGCGCTCACACGACCACTCCAGGCACCAGCCGCGACGACGAAGGAATCGCCCGCGAACCGACGCTCGCCGCTGCGCACCGCAACGATCACATCGTCGAGTCGCTCCACGCGGTCAACAGGTGCGTTCTCGGTGATGGTTCCGCCCAGTTCGGTGATGCGTCGACGCAAACTTGCAGTCAACTGCACCGGATCCAGGTGTCGTTCATGGGGGAAGTAGATGCCTCCACCCATCCCATCCCGAAGCGCCGGCTCGATCTCGCGCACCGCATCACCGAGATGCACTTGCGGATCAAGTCCGAACGATGCCGCGATGTCGAGCTCATCGAGATGGTGATCGAGGTTGTGGCGATCGAGAAAGGCCATAAGCAGCCCGGCCGAATGCGACTCGAAGGTGACGCCGTCACGGACGTAGTCATCGAGCATGTCGTTGGTGGACTCCGCGAGAGCGAGTTGTGCGGCGAAACCTTCACGGAAATCACGGGCATTGCACCGGCTCCACATCCGCACCATGAAGCGCACATGCGCCGGATCCAGGGATGGCTTGATGTAGAGGGGTGAGTCCTTCCGCGTCATCCACTTCAGGGACTTCAACACCAGGCCCGGGGCTGGGACCGGACCGCCGGCCGCGGGTACTACCCAGCCGGCGTTCACAGCCGAGGCGCCCAGGCCCGAGGCGCGCGCGTCAAGGACCTCGACCTCGACCCCTTGTCGGGCCAACTCGTAGCCCAGGGTCAGGCCAAGCAGGCCCGCCCCGACGATCACCACGCGCATGGCACCACCCAACCTTGTGTAGGAACACGTTTTGTTTGACAATCTGGAGGGTACGACGGGTATCACCCCGGGTCAAGATTGTCTTACAGTTCTGCCATGACCGCCTCCGTGCCGGAAGTCCGCACCCGTCGTGAGGGTGCCGCGGCTGCCATCCGGCGCTCCATCATCTTGGGTCAGGTCGAGCCGGGACAAAAACTGCGTGAGGTTGCCCTCGCGGCCGAACTCGGCGTCAGCCGGCCCACCCTGCGAGAGGCTCTCTTGCTCCTCACGCACGAGGGATTGTGCGAGCAGGAACCCCATCGCGGATTCAGTGTGGCCACCCTGGATGAGCAGGCGGTGCGCGACCTTGCCGAGACCCGGCTCACCCTCGATCGCCTTGCCGCGGTCACGATTGCGGGCGACCCCGCCAAATGTCGTGAGTTGGCGCAGGCGTGGGCGGCGTATGAGGCAGCAGGGCACAACCCCGACCCGCTGGCTCAACACCTTGCCCATGTCGAGTTCCACCGAGCCATGTGGGCCGCGTCCCACAACGACACCCTCACCCGGCTCTGGCCCACCGTCGACGCACTATCCACCTTGGTGCTCGCTCAAGATCAGGTCATGCGCGGTGATCCCGGACGTGCTGTGCATTTGCATGGCCGGATTGTCGACGCGGTCGCCTCCGGATCCTCCGACGCCATTGAAGCCGCTCTCAATGCGCACACCCGGCAGAGCGCCGAAGAGTTTATCGCCTCGCGGATCCAGCGGCCGCACAGCTGATGCTGGCTCATCCGGCAATATGGGCTACTCCAGCAGATCCACAATCCGTCGAAGATCCTCAGCATCCGCGAACTCAATGACCAGGCGCCCACGCGAGGTGACGGTCTTCGCGCCTTCAATGCGAACGCGGGTGTCCAGCGCCTCAGCAAGTTCGCCGGCGACCACGTCGATGAGTTCGGCCATCTGTGGCGAAGCTGTGGAACGACGACGTGTGCTTCGCTTGCGGCGGGGCTCCCCGTCATCGCCGAGGAGCACGATTTCCTCGGTTGACCGCACCGATAACCCTTCAGCCACGATGCGTTCCGCCAGAATGTCCATCGCCTCCGGATCGTCCAGTGACAGCAGCGCACGCGCATGTCCGGCACTGAGGACACCGGCGGCGACACGGCGCTGGACCGCGGGCGGCAACTTCAACAGTCGCAGCGTGTTAGCCACCTGCGGGCGCGAGCGACCGAGTTTTTGCGCCAGTTCTTCCTGGGTACCACCGAAATCTGCCAGGAGTTGCTGATACGCCGCCGCCTCCTCCAAGGGATTGAGTTGCGCGCGGTGGAGGTTTTCCAGCAGGGCCTCACGCAGGAGGTCGTCATCCGCGGTCTCACGAACGATGACCGGGATCGTGGTCAGTCCGGCCTGCTGGCATGCCCGCCAACGGCGCTCCCCCGCGATGAGCTCAAAGGGTGCCCCGTCTTCTCGCCGGCGCACCACCACGGGCTGGAGTAGGCCAATCTCCCGCACGGAGTGGACGAGTTCAGCCATGGCGTCCTCATCGAAGACCTGCCGCGGCTGGCGGGGATTGGGCACGACGTCGGACGGCGGCACCTCGAGGTAGGTCGCGCTCGTGACCTCGTGACCAGACGAGTCACCGGCCGTGGGGATCAGTGCGCCCAGGCCCCGTCCTAGTCCTCGTCGCGGCTCAGCCATGTCGCTCCTTGCGCGTTGTGGTGAGGGCATGTGTCTAACCCTGTGGATAACTGTGTGGGTAATTCATTTGGGTCAGTGTCCATTATTGGTCACGAGTTCACGGGCGGCCTCTGCGTATGCCAGCGCCCCTGAGGAGCCAGGGTCATATGCGAGGACGGTTTGTCCGAATGAGGGCGCTTCAGACAGTCGAACCGACCTGGGGATAAGTGTGGGGAGAACAGCCTCCCCGAAGTGTGCGCGCACCTCTTGGACAACCTGGGCCGAGAGCCGGGTCCGACCGTCGTACATGGTGAGCAGGACTGCTCCCACCTTGAGCTCCGGGTTCAGGTGGGCTGTCACGAGATCGATCGTGCGAAGCAGCTGGGAAACGCCCTCCAGGGCGTAGTACTCGCATTGAATCGGCAACAGCACTTCACGTGCGGCCACCATGGCGTTGAGAGTGAGTAGTCCCAGGCTGGGTGGGCAGTCGATGATGACGATGTCGACATCGTGGCCCTTCTGCTCGGCGTACACCGGGAGGTAGCGCTGGATGGCCCGATCCAGGCGCCCTTCCCGGGCCACCATGGAGACCAACTCGATCTCCGCACCGGCGAGGTCGATCGTCGCTGGGGCCAGCCACAACCGCCCCTCCCCTTCCGGGCACTCCTGCACGATCTCCGCCAGGGCAGTGTCCTGCGTGATGACCTCATAGGTACCGGGTACGCCGCTGTGGTGGTCGATGCCGAGTGCAGTGGAGGCGTTGCCTTGCGGGTCTAGGTCAACGACGAGCACGTGCTGACCACGAGCGGCGAGCGCCGCCGCGAGATTGACCGTCGTCGTCGTCTTGCCGACGCCACCCTTTTGGTTGGCTACCGCGAAGATGCGGGTCACTGTGTGACCTGGTGAGAGCCATTGTGACCAGGATGTGAGTCCCGCCCACCTGAGCGCGGCCCCTGGATGGGCCAACCCAGTCCAGTCAATGTTTCACGGGAAACACCCGCACCGGCGCCCGAGGGGTCATCCTCGCCGCGCCCGTCGGGCTGACCCCTTGTTTCACGTGAAACAGGCCAACCCAAGCCTGAGCGGTCCTTCGACATGGCGCCATTCTGCCGCTACCCCTCGTTAGTGCGCCAGGGGGTCTCACGCAGTAGCAGAGTGTCCAGCCCGCGGACAAGTCCCACCAGTTCGGTCACTGCTCGGACCGCCAGCAGAGTGCCGGCTACATAGGGCTCGGCTGTGCCGCCCGCATCGTGGCGGATCACAAGGCGCTCATCCTCCCTCGCGAAGACGACCTCGGTGGAGACCACGAATCCCGGCAGTCGGACCGAGTGCACCTGGGTCCCCCCGATATCGGCTCCCCGGGCCTCAGGGTGTCCGACCGTATCGGCGATGGGGCGTGCCAGCGGTGCCGCACCGATATCACCGAGGGCCTCCGCCAACTCTCGGGCGGTGCCACTCGGTGAATCCGGCTTGCTGAAGGACGCGAAATCGATGATCTCCCGGTGTGGCAGGAAGGGGGCAACGAGTGTCGCGGCAGCCTTGGCCATAGCAGCGGTGACGGAGAAGTTTCCTGCCGCGACAACTCCGAGCTCACACTCACGAGCCAGAGCATCGATCTCGTTGTAGTCCGTACCGGACATTCCGGACGAACCGACCACAACTCCAGCTCCCGACGCTAGTGCCTCCACAACTACGGCCTTGGTAGCGGTCGCTGACGTGTAGTCCACGACCACATCCACGGCGGCAGCAGCCGACCCCACGTCGCCGAGAATCGGCACGCCGATCTCGTTCTCCCCCCACGCAACGCCAAGATCGAGTCCGGCCGACGATCGCGTCACGGCATTGACGAGTTCAAGGTCATCGGATGCCAGAATTCCCCGCGCTACCGCGGACCCGGTCCACCCGGTCGCTCCCACAACACACACACGGATCGTCATGCAGTCCTCCAGGCTCGAACGACGGTCGTCGGGGGATCAATCTCCCCGACTCCGCACTCAACGATGTCCACCTCGTCCACCCCGAGTTTGCGCAGGGTTTCGCGGGCTGCCGTCACCTCTTCTGGCGCGGAGCGACCTTTCAATGCGAGCAGCACCCCACCCGGCTCCAGTAGGGGAACGGTCCATCCCGCCAGTTTCTCCAGCGCTGCCACAGCGCGCGCCGTCACCACACCGGAGCGCAGGGACGTCACCGGTCCACGGCCCCGGACCACGTCCTCGGCACGAGCCCGGACTACCAAGACACGATCGCTCAGACCGAGTGAATCCACGATCTCTTCAAGGAAAACGGTGCGTCGTTGAAGGGGCTCAAGGCAGGTGATGCGCACATCCTCACGAACGATCGCCCACACGATTCCGGGAAGTCCCGCCCCTGAACCTACGTCGATCACATGGGCACCCCCCGGGACTAGTTCCGCGGCGACGGCACAGTTGAGAAGGTGTCGATCCCACAACCGCGGGACCTCACGGGGCCCGATAAGTCCCCGCTCCACACCTGCGCTCGCAAGGAATTCTCCATACGCCGCAAGGGATTCACGTACCTTAGCGTTCGGCACGATGCGCTCGGCCACATCGGGGGCAGCCGGCAACAGCGACATAGGGACCCGCTCAGGCCTCGGCGGGCTTGATGACAATGCGGCGGTCCGGGTCGACGCCCTCGGACTCGCTCACGAGTCCGGAATTGGTGACCACGTCATGGACGACCTTGCGCTCGAAGGCATTCATCGCAGCGAGTCGCACCGGCTCACCGGTGGACTTCACCTCATCGATCGCCGTCTGCGCCAACGCTTCGAGTTCCTGGCGGCGAGAGAGTCGGAAGCCAGCAATATCCAGCATGAGCCGTGAGCGCTCACCGGTCGCCTGCCCGGCAGCCAGTCGCGCCAACTCCTGCAGCGCGTCGAGCACTTTGCCGTCCTCGCCCACGAGGTTGGCTAGGTCGCCCTTGCTCACCTCAAGAATGGACACCTGCGCGCGGTCACCTTCGACGTCAATGTCGATGTCCCCATCGAGATCGGCGATGTCCAGCAGCCCCTCGAGGTAGTCCGCGGCGGCGTCGCCTTCCTTTTCAAGGATGCTTGAACTCTCTGCGGTGCTGGTCATGACGAGGTTCCTTTCGGCTTGGTGCCGCCACCCTTGGCGCGCTTGCTCCGCGTAGTCCGTTTGGGCTGAACTCGCGTGACAGGCTCGGCCTCGACGGCCTCCTCCTCCACCACCGCGGTGGTGGCGCTGCCGGAGGCCCGGGAGGCCACCTTGGCGGCCTTGCGCGCTTCCCATGCCTCATAGGCCGGCGTGCCCGGTTGCGGGTTGTTGCGAATGACATAGAACTGCTGCGCCATCGTCCACAGGTTTGTGGTGAGCCAGTAGATGAGGACGCCGATGGGGAAGTTGATGCCGCCCACGGCGAAGATGACGGGGAAGACGTACAGCAAGATCTTCTGCTGCTTGACCATGGGATTGTCCGGCGCCGAATTCTTCACGATGAGCTGCCGCTGCGTGAGGAATGTCGTCGCCGTCATCAAGATGATCAAGATAAGCGAGAGGATCCGTGTGTTCAGTGGATTGAAGCCGTCGGCCGCTACCTCATCGGCGCCCATGAAGTAGCCGTAGAGAGGCACACCAAAGATGGACGCCTCATGAGCCTGAGGTAATAGGGATGCGTACTGATCCCACGCGAACACACCGGGAGCGGTGTAGCCAGGATCATTCGGGTTGTACATCGCGATGCCCTGCAACACACGGAAAAGGGCAAAGAAGATCGGTGCCTGAAGCAGAATGGGAAGACACGAGGCAAGCGGGTTTGTGCCCGTCTCCTTGTAAACCTTCATCATTTCCTGAGACTGCCGCTCGCGGTCTCCGGCGTACTTCTTTTGAATCTCTTTGATCTTCGGTTGGATGATCTGCAGGTTGCGCTGAGCCTTGATCTGCTTAACAAAGAGTGGGATGAGCAGGATGCGGATCACGATGACCAGGCCGACGATCGAGAACGTCCAGGTCCAGCCACTCGCCGGATCCATGCCGAAGAACGTAAAGAGTGCATGGAACTGCACCAGGATCCAGCTAACGCCGGTCCCAATCCAGTCAATGATGAACACGCAGGTCTCCGCGAGAGTCCGAGGTACGGACGGCACGGTGCCGTCGAGGTGCCAGGGTATTAGGGGGTGTCAGCCACCTTCGCGCGAGGGGTCCCGTCTGGCTCGATGTCTGGGCGCCACCGCCCATGGGTTGGGACGGGGTCGAGCCCGCCCGGGGTGAAGGGGTTGCACCGCAGCAGCCGCCACCCGGCGAGCAGGCTGCCTTTGGCGGCACCGTGCGTCTGCAGGGCGCCGAACGCGTATGCCGAACAACTTGGGTAGTAGCGGCAGGTGGGCGGCAGAATTGGTGAGATTGTGTGGCGATAGATCCAGATCAGTGCGAGGAGTAGCCCTCGCAAGGGCCACCCGAGGAACCACATAATCCGTCGCCACCCTCGCGGAGATGTTCCCCACCCCTGAACGCCTTGCGTGGCCACCGGCTCGTGCTTAGGCGATTCCGTCCCGTGTTCGACAGTGTGCGGCACGGGCTCCGAGGTAGTCATTGGCCCATCACCCGAAATGGCCTTCGTTATGGCCTGCTGTGCATCCATGGCCAGCTGATCGGTCGTCGCGTTCCGCGCTTCAGGTAGGGCGCGTAGGACCACCCGGGTTCCCGGCGGTAGTTGCGTGAGGATGGGACTGGTGACCGAACGCAAGCGGCGTACCACCCGGTGCCGCTCGACGGAGTTGCCCACTGAACGCCCGACCGCGAAAGCGGCGCGGGCCGTGGAGATTGACTCCTCGCCTTGGGAATCACGGTAGGGCGGCGTCATCACATGAGCAACGACACAGCCACGTCGGGCACGACGGCCACGACGAATCGTGTCCTTGATGAGGACGCTGGGGGTGAGACGTTGATGAGCGGGAAGCACCGCAGCCGGGACGGATCCCGATCCTGTCAGGCAGACAGGCGCGCGCGGCCCTTGCCACGGCGGGCCGACAAGATGGCGCGGCCGGCGCGGGTGCGCATACGAGTACGGAAGCCGTGCGTGCGCGCCCGACGACGGTTGTTGGGCTGGAACGTGCGCTTCGACATGACAAACTCCCGAACTCGATGTGGATCTCGCTCGCCGTTGTCAACGGCTGAACAAGCCTCTTGAGGGTACAGACCCACGCCGCCACGATCAAATGGGCCCCGAGATCACTCGTGGCAAGGGCCCTTTCGTAATGTCGCCCTCCACAGAGTGAATAGGCACCCCTTGACGCCATCCACAGGCATAGGTCTAGGGTCACCGAGCACCCTGTCGCAGCCGGTGGACAACCTTAGAAGGCTTGTCCACATCTGTGGATAACCTGTGGGATCTGTGTGACGTGAGAGAAAGGCGGGAGGTCCTGGTGGAGCAGACACCCTCCCTGGCCGATGTATGGACGCGGGCGTTGGATTCCCTGGCCGACGGCACCCTCACCCCACAGCAGCGCGCCTTCATGGCCCTTACCAGGCCCCTTGGGTTAGTTGAGGATACGGCGTTGATCGCCGCTCCCAATGAGTTCACCAAGGATGTTCTCGAGACGCGGCTTCGACCTGTCGTCACCGCGGCCCTGTCTGAGCAGCTCGGTCATGACGTGCGTCTGGCGGTCACCGTGGACCCGGCCATCGCCAATGACGAGGATGAAGATGCGGTCGCCGACGCCACCTACCAGGAGACTTTCACCCCGGTCTCGACGCGGACCGACCCAGCACCCCCGACCCGCGCCGAAGAGGGTCACCTCAACGCCAAGTACACCTTTGACACTTTTGTCATCGGGTCCTCAAACCGTTTCGCCCATGCCGCCGCCGTGGCGGTGGCCGAGCAACCCGCCAAGGCCTACAACCCCCTCTTCGTCTACGGCGGCTCGGGACTAGGCAAGACCCACCTCTTGCACGCCATCGGTCACTACGCCCGAACCCTCTACAAGGGCACCCGGGTTCGGTATGTGAGTTCGGAGGAGTTCACCAACGAATTCATCAACTCGATCCGTGACGACAAGGCCGCTACCTTCCAACGCCGTTACCGCGATATCGACGTGCTTCTCGTTGACGACATTCAATTCCTCTCCGGCAAGGTGCAGACCCAGGAGGAGTTCTTCCACACGTTCAACACTCTGCATAACGCCAACAAGCAGATCGTCATCACGTCCGACCTGCCACCCAAGCAGCTGCAGGACTTCGAGGATCGGATGCGTTCGCGCTTCGAATGGGGTCTCACGACCGACGTTCAGCCACCTGACCTGGAGACACGCATTGCCATTCTTCGCAAGAAGAGTGCGCAGGAGAAGCTCTCTGCCCCACCGGAAGTCCTCGAACTCATTGCGTCCAAGGTCAGTAGCAACATCCGAGAGTTGGAAGGCGCCCTCATTCGAGTTACGGCCTTCGCCTCCCTCAACCGCTCGCCGGTCGACATCGGTGTCGCTGAATTGGTCCTCAAGGATCTGTTCCCCACTGACACCGGCCCAGAGATCACCGCCGCTCAGATCATGACGACCACCGCTGCCTATTTCGGCGTGACCGTGGACGACCTATGCGGCTCCTCCCGGTCCCGTGTACTCGTCACCGCGCGACAAATCGCCATGTATCTCTGCCGCGAACTCACGGATCTCTCCCTGCCCAAGATCGGCCAGGCCTTTGGCGGGCGCGACCACACGACGGTTATGCATGCGGACCGCAAGATCCGCCAACTCATCGGCGAACGTCGCAGCCTGTACAACCAGGTTGCCGACCTCACAGCCCGCATCAAATCCCAGGCCCGCTCGTGACCCAGATCCCCACCTGGGGACACGGTGTGGACAACCCCTTCGGTGCCTCAGGTATCGGCCATGGAACGGTGGATATCTCCCAACCTCGTGGTGGACGACACCGGTCGGTTTCCCGACCTTCCTCAGTGCCCCACGCACCCCTACACACGTCATCCACAACCCTTGTGGATGACGCCACACGGCCTGACGTGCTCCAACGCTGCTTGTCCCCGGTGTCCACCATGGCGATTATGACGACGGAACCCACTACATCACCGATATTCCACAGCAGCTACTCCCGAGACCTGTGCACACCGACCACCACGCAGATCAAGCCCTCACCGCACTAGCCGCTCCCACGTCCTAGTGGCAGGATGGCGCGCCTATGGACGCGTCCTGCGCCCCAACCCGGAGGTCACAGTGAAGTTCCGAGTGGAGAGAGATGCCCTCGCCGACTCCGTTGCCTGGGCTGCTCGCACATTGCCGAGCCGTCCCTCACTACCGATCTTGGCCGGGCTACTCGTCGAAGCAGACGGGGACAGCATCGTCGTCTCAAGCTTTGACTACGAGACCTCCTCACGTGTCGCGATCACCGCAGATACCGCCGAAGCCGGACGTGTACTCGTTCCAGGACGCCTACTCGCGGACATCACCCGCGCGCTGCCGGCCGAACCGGTCACCTTGGCTCTTGAGGGATCACGTGTTGCCGTGACGTGCGGGAAGTCGGCCTTCGCCCTGCCCACATTTCCGGTGGAGGACTACCCAAGCCTTCCCACGATGCCCGAATCCTCGGGCACCGTTCCGGGCGCAGACTTTGCCGCGGCCGTTGCTCAGGTGGCCATCGCCGCAGGCCGTGACGACACCCTTCCCACCCTGACCGGTATCCGAGTCGAGGTGGAGGGCAGCACCATCACGTTAGCCGCCACCGATCGTTATCGGCTCGCCGTCCGAGAGCTCACCTGGGATCCGGCCCTACCAGGCATTGAGTCACACGCGTTGGTTCCGGCGCGCATCCTCGCGGATGCGGCCAAGGCGCTCGGGGGCGTCGATGTTGTTCAACTTGCCCTTGCGGAGAGCAGCGAAGGCCTCATGGGTTTCGAGGGGGAAGGTCGCCGGACGACGACAAGGTTGTTGGATGGTGAGTTCCCGAAGTATCGGTCGCTGCTCCCCACAGAAACACTGTCGGCGGCGACGATCTCGACCGATGAGCTCACCAACGCCGTGAAACGCGTCGCCCTGGTCGCCGAGCGCAATACGCCGGTGCGGTTGGAGTTCACTGGGAGCGAAATCGTCTTGCGTGCAGGCGCCGGCGATGATGCACAAGCGACGGAGAGTTTGGAGTGCACTTTTGAGGGCGAGCCCCTTGAAATCGCCTTCAACCCCCAGTACCTCCTCGATGGCTTGAGTGCGCTGGGCGCCGCTACCACGACGATGAACTTCACCCAGGCGACACGCCCAGCCGTCCTCAACGGCGGAGCCGAGGCAGATAGCGACTACCGGTACTTGCTCATGCCGGTTCGACTCGCTGGCTGAGGTGACTGACTCACCGGCCTATGTCAGGCATGTCGCGCTGGTGGACATGCGCAACTACGCCGAACTCGATGTGGAGTTGGGGCCCGGTACGCATGTGTTGGTTGGCGCTAATGGACAGGGCAAGACCAATCTGATCGAGGCGGTCGTCTACCTCTCTACCCTCAGTAGCCATCGTGTGGCCTCCGATGCTCCGTTGATCCGGCACGGGGCCGATCGGGCCATCATTCGTGCAGATGTGGTCCGTGACGATCGTTCACTTCTCGTTGAGATCGAACTCACTCCCGGCAAGGCCAACCGCGCCCGCATCAACCGCAACCCGGTACCGAGATCTCGAGAGATTCTCGGCATTGTGCGTACGGTCGTTTTTGCCCCTGAAGATCTCAGTCTCGTCAAGGGTGACCCAGGGGATCGCCGACGCTTCCTAGACGACCTCATGGTTCAACGGCAGCCACGACTTGCCGGGGTGCGGGCGGATTTCGATCGGGTATTGAAACAACGCAATGCGCTGCTGAAATCTGCGGGGGCAGCGCGAAGACGTAGCTCAGCAGAGGTCGACGCCACACTGTCAGCGTGGGACGACCAACTAGCCCGCTTTGGTGCGGAGATCACCCTGATGCGCCGGGATCTCATCGATGCTCTTCGGCCACGGTCGTCCGGCGCATACTCCGAACTCATTCCCGGTGGTGAGAACCTCGACCTGCGGTATCGCAGTGCTGTTGGCGACATGATTGACGCGGATATGGCTGGCATCTACGAAGAACTACTGCGACTGCTCAGTGAACGTCGACAGGACGAAATCGACCGGGGTGTGACACTCGTTGGTCCCCATCGGGACGAGTTGGAGATCTCGTTAGGTCCAGCACCATTGAAGGGCTACGCGTCGCATGGTGAATCCTGGTCGGCTGCCCTCGCACTACGGCTCGCGTCATACGACCTGTTGACCGAAGAGGCTGCTGCACCCGTCCTGGTTCTCGACGATGTGTTCGCCGAACTCGACACCAGCCGCCGTGCACATCTTGCTGAGCGTGTGGCATCGGCACCCCAGGTCCTCGTGACCGCCGCGGTGCCCGCTGATGTGCCGAGTGGCCTTACGGGCCGTTGGTACGACGTCGTCTCTGGGACGGTGACGCCACGTGACTGATGACGAACTAGCCCGTCGACTCTTTGCACGGACCGGGTCCGGCAAGGCGTCTTCGGTCCGCAAGAAGCGCCCCTCAAGCCAATACTCCGCTGCAGGAGCCGATGACCGGGACCCGAAGCCGGTGGATGAGGTTCTCGACCGGTGGATTCGCGATCACGGGGTGGCGGCCGAAGTGGGCACCGGCTCTGTCATGGCCCGGTGGGTGGAGATCGTGGGCACGGAACTTGCCGAGCACGTATCGCCGGACGGCGTACAAGAAAAAGACGGCCAGAGAGAACTCCTGCTTCGAGCTGAATCCACCGCCTGGGCCACCCAGGTGCGACTCCTCACACCCCAGATTCTGGGCAGGATCCGGCAACTTCTAGGGGCGGGCGTGGTCGATCGCATCACCGTCCTCGGTCCGGCCCCGCCGCGAGGTGCCGGCGGGCCAAGGCGCGTGCCCGGTCGCGGTCCTCGCGACACCTACGGCTGATTCGTCGCCGACCGCTCAGCGGCACGCAGCGCGCCGAACTCACAGGGGGCAACCTGGATATTGCGGATGGCCCCATGAATCGATTCTCGTTGTCCACAGCGGCCCTGCCGGGCGTACATAGTCGTCCTGAGCGGCTAGAATGAGAACTCGTCGGGTACCCCACCCGCGAACCCCGGGACTTTCCCGGATCTCGCCGAACAGGAGGCGCCCGAGCCGTGTCATATGACGCCAGTGCGATCACCGTCCTTGAGGGCCTCGATGCGGTGCGCAAGCGCCCCGGCATGTACATCGGATCGACCGGTGAGCGCGGCCTGCATCACCTGGTCTACGAGGTGGTCGACAACGCCGTTGACGAGGCGATGGCCGGATACGCCAGCCGCATCCTCGTCGTCCTCCAGGCTGACGGCGGCGTCACCGTGGTCGATGATGGCCGCGGTATCCCGGTTGATGAGCACCCCGTCGAGAAGAAGCCGGCCGTCGAGGTTGTGCTCACTGTTCTGCACGCCGGGGGCAAGTTCGGTGGTGGCGGTTACTCCGTCTCCGGTGGACTCCACGGCGTTGGGGTCTCCGTGGTGAACGCCCTGTCCACCCGCCTGGATATCGAGGTCAAGCGTGACGGCTACGTCTGGACCCAGACCTACCTGTACGGCGTTCCGGACGCGCCTCTCAAGCGGGGTGAGGCCACCGATGAGCACGGGACGACGGTGACGTTCTGGGCGGACCCCGACATTTTTGAGACCACCTGGTACGACGCGGATGTGCTGGCGCGCCGATTCCAAGAGATGGCCTTCTTGAATCGCGGCATGTCCATCACGCTCGTCGATGAGCGTGTGCATGAGGGTGATGACAACGACGACGAGATTACTTCCCCGCGTGAAGTGACCTATCAATACGAGGGTGGCATCGCCGACTTCGTCCGGCACCTCAATGCCACAAAGGGTGTCGGCAATCCCTCGGTGATCGAGCTGACCGGCGTCGATGAGGAGAAGTCCCTCGAGGCCGAGATCGCCATGCAGTGGAACTCCGGATTCGCTGAGTCCGTGCACACTTTCGCCAACACCATCAACACCACCGAGGGTGGAACGCATGAGGAGGGCTTCCGCACGGCGTTGACCTCACTACTCAACAAGTTCGGTCGCGAGTGGGGAATCATCAAAGAGAAGGACCCCAACCTCACCGGTGAGGATGTCCGCGAGGGCATCACGGCGATCGTGAGCGTCAAACTGGGTGAACCTCAATTCGAGGGTCAGACCAAGGGCAAACTCGGCAACACCGAGATGAAGACGTTCGTCCAGAAGGTGGTGAACGACCAACTCGGTGAATGGCTCGAGAAGAACCCGGGCGAGGGCAAGGACATCGCCCGCAAGGCGGTCAATGCGGCGAGCGCTCGCATCGCCGCTCGTAAGGCCCGAGATCTCGCTCGCAATCGCAAAGGCCTCCTCGGTGGCGCCGGAATGCCGGGCAAGCTCATCGATTGCTCGAGTCGAGAGCCCGAAGAGTGCGAGGTCTTCATCGTCGAGGGTGACTCCGCCGGTGGAAGTGCGCGGCAAGGGCGCGACCCACGGACCCAAGCCATCCTGCCCATCCGCGGCAAGATCCTCAACGTTGAGAAGGCACGCATCGACAAGGTCCTGCAAAACAACGAGGTTCAAGCCCTCGTCTCAGCGCTAGGCACCGGTGTCCACGACGAATTCGATCTGAACCGCTTGCGCTATCACAAGCTCGTGCTCATGGCCGACGCCGATGTTGATGGCCAACACATCCGCACACTCCTGCTGACCCTGATCTTCCGCTTCATGCCGCAGTTGGTGACCGAGGGGCACGTGTTCCTCGCCCAGCCACCACTGTTCAAACTCAAGTGGCAGCGCGAGACCCCCGACTATGCCTACTCCGATCGCGAGCGCGATGCGCTCATGGAAGCCGGTCTAGCGGCTGGCAAGAAGTTGCCCAAGGAAGAGGGCATTCAGCGCTACAAGGGTCTCGGTGAGATGAACGCCGATGAACTGTGGGAGACCACCATGGATCCCTCACGCCGCGTCCTGCTCCAGGTGACCTTGGAAGACGCCGCCCTCGCGGATGAGACGTTCAGCATTCTTATGGGTGAAGACGTCGAGGCCCGACGCAACTTCATCCAGCGCAACGCCCGCGACGTGCGCTTCCTCGACATCTGATCTGACTGACATCGACCACAGGAGTAGCAGTGCCTGAAGAGACAGAGACCACGGTTCCCCCGGGTGGCCGGATCGAGCCGGTGGATCTCCAAACCGAGATGCAACGGTCGTATCTCGACTACTCGATGAGCGTCATCGTCTCCCGAGCCCTTCCTGACGTGCGCGACGGACTGAAGCCCGTGCACCGCCGCGTGCTCTATGCGATGTACGACGGTGGCTACCGACCCGACCGCAACTTCTCTAAGTCAGCGCGCGTGGTTGGTGACGTCATGGGCAACTACCACCCCCACGGTGATCAGGCCATCTACGACGCTCTCGTCCGCCTGGCTCAGCCGTGGTCTCTGCGCTATCCGCTCGTCCAGGGACAGGGCAACTTCGGATCGCCTGGCAATGACCCGCCAGCAGCCCAGCGCTACACGGAGTGCCGCATGGCGCCGTTGGCCATGCAGATGGTGCGCGATATCGACGAGGAGACTGTCAACTTCGCCCCCAACTACGACGGTCGAACCCTTGAACCCGTCGTACTCCCGAGCCGCTTCCCCAACCTGCTGGTCAACGGCAGCGCGGGTATCGCGGTCGGAATGGCCACCAACATTCCGCCGCACAACCTTCGGGAGGTGGCTTCCGGCGTCCAGTGGCTGCTGCAGAACCCCGAAGCAACCCGTGAGGAAGCCACCGAGGCTCTTCTGGAGCGGGTGAGCGGCCCTGACTTCCCCACAGGTGGACTCATCGTGGGTCGGCATGGCGTTGAGGCGGCCCTGCGCACGGGCCGAGGCTCGATCACTATGCGTGCGGTCGTCACCGTGGACGAGGACGCCAAGGGCAAGCAGATCCTGGTGATTACCGAGCTGCCCTACCAGGTCAACCCGGACAATCTGCTGCTGCGCGTCGCCGAGCTTGTCAGCGACGGCAAGGTCGGCGGTATCGCCGACGTGCGTGACGATTCGTCATCACGCACTGGCATGCGGCTCATCATCGAACTCAAGCGCGATGCCGTCGCTCAGGTCGTCCTCAACAATCTCTACAAGCACACTCAGCTGCAGGAGACTTTCGGGGCCAACATGCTCGCCCTGGTTGACGGAGTGCCTCGCACGCTCTCGATCGAACAGTTCGTGCGCTCATGGATCGCGCACCAAATAGAGGTCATTCAGCGCCGTACCCGCTACCGCCTTCGTAAGGCCGAGGAGCGTGCTCACATCCTGCGGGGTTACCTGAAGGCCCTCGACGCACTTGATGAGGTAATCGCTCTCATTCGCGCCTCTGCGACGGTCGATGACGCGCGTACCGGCCTCATGGGACTACTCGACATCGACGAGCTTCAGGCCACCGCGATCTTGGACATGCAGTTGCGACGTCTGGCGGCTCTCGAGCGACAGAAGATCATTGACGAGTTCGATGATCTGATGACCAAGATTGCTGACTACACCGACATCCTGGCTTCCGAGGAGCGGCAGCGGTCCATCGTGAGCGAGGAGCTCGCCGAGGTCGTCAACGACTACGGAGATGAGCGTCGAACACAGTTTGTGCCCTGGGATGGTGACGTCACCAACGAGGACCTCATTGCCGAGGAAGACGTGGTCATCACCATTACCGCGGGTGGCTATGCCAAGCGCACCAAGACCGACATGTACCGCGCTCAACGGCGTGGCGGCCGAGGTGTCCGCGGGGCAGCCCTTCGCCAGGACGACGTGGTGGAGCACTTCTTTGTGACCACCACCCATCACTGGATCCTGTTCTTCACCACGAAGGGTCGGGTCTACCGCGCCAAGGCGTACCAACTGCCCGAGGCCGGCCGTGATGCCAAGGGTCAGCACGTGGCCAACCTGTTGGCTTTCCAGCCCGATGAGGAGATCGCCCAGGTGCTCTACCTCCGGGACTATGCGCAGGCGCCGTACCTCGTCCTCGCCACCCGCAACGGAATGGTCAAGAAGACTAAGCTCGAGGAGTACGACTCCAATCGTTCCGGCGGTGTCATCGCGATCAACCTCAAGGATGACGACGAGGTGATCTCGGCGCAGTTGGTGAGTGAGACGGACGATCTCATCTGCGTGTCCCGCAAGGGAATGTCCGTCCGCTTCCACGCCGACGACGCGCAACTACGTCCGATGGGTCGAGCCACGAGTGGAGTCATCGGAATGCGATTCCGTGGTGACGACGCCCTACTCTCCATGGACGTCGTTCGACCGGATTCGTACGTGGTCACCGTGACGGATGGCGGTTACGCCAAGCGGACCCCGGTAGATGACTGGACCCCCAAGGGCCGCGGCATCCTCGGCGTTCGCGCAATGCGCCTGGTCGAAGATCGGGGAGCGCTCGTGGGCGCGGTCGTGTGTGATCTCACCGATCAGATCTTTGCCGTCGCGAATGATGGCGTCGTCATCCGCACCAACGTCGAGGGCATCCGTTCCTCGGGGCGCGACACCATGGGGGTGCGCCTGATGAATCTTGGTGCGGATCGCAGCCTGGTCGCCGTCGCTCGTGCGGGTGAGTCCGAGGAGGACGAGGAGCTCGACAGCGATGAGGTGGCTCCCGAGGGTGACACGGTGTCCGAGGGTGACGAGTCGGTCACGATGGCCCAGACAGATGCCGAGGTCAGCGACGAGGACCCGTCCGCGGGTTAATCTGGTGTCTCGTCCTCACGGGGGCGGACGAATCGGAAGGGGACCGCACGTGTCGAGTACCACGGGAGCACCGACCCCCATCGGTCGCACCCTGGGCGAGGCGCCTTCAGTGAGTGCCCGGGACGCAACCCCGGCCACCGGCATCCCGGCAGTCCCCGCGACTCCAGTTCCTCCACCGCCCCGATTCGCTAAACCCGAGGACGATCGAGAGATCCACCGAGCGACCCCGGGGCCGCGCCGTGCACGTCTCTATCTCTACAAGGTCGATTCGTGGTCGATTGTGAAGGTTGCCTTCATGCTCGCGGTCGCGCTCGCGGTCGTCATCGTCGCGGCCTTCGCAGCCATTTGGTCGCTCCTGGACTATGCCGGTGTCTTTGCGACCTTGGCCCGCAACGTCAACGAGGTCGTGGGCTCCGGGACTACGACGTTCGACGTAGAGGCGGTGTTGGCGTTCGACCGTGTCATGGGCATCGCCGTTGTTGTGGCCGCGATGGAGATCGCGCTGGTGTCCATCCTCGCCGGCCTGTTTGCGATCTTGTACAACATCACAGTGGGAATCACCGGCGGTGTGGAACTCACCTTCACCGATTCGGTGTGATCCACTTTCATTGGCTGTGACGCACTTTCATTGCGTGTGACGGACGCCTCAAAGGCGCCACGCCAGGAGAGGCGTCCACGAAAACGGGACATTTCCGCGACACAGGCCGCAGGCCGACCATCCCGACCTCAGTTAGTCTCGTTGGAGCCAACGATGCGATCAAAGAGTTTGTGGGAGGTCTCATGCCGAAGATCGTTGATCACGACGAGCGCCGGCGACACATTGTGGATGCACTGTGGCGCGTGGTGAACCGGGACGGCGCGAGCGAGGTCTCGGTGCGTCACGTCGCGGCGGAGGCGGGCATGCCGAAGTCCAGCATTGGCCACTACGTCGGGACGATGCCCCAGCTCTTGGGCTTAGCCGTCGATGAGCTGATTCAGCAGGTCACTGACAAGGCCCTCGCGCTTGACCTCTTTGAACTCGACCGGGACAAGGTCGTCGACGTACTCATGACGCTAGTTCCCGTCGATAAGGATCGGCGCAACCAGTCAGGCGTGTGGCTCCTCGTGCTATCCCAGTCACCCTCCGATCCCGAGGTAGCCGAGGTGCTGCAGCGTCTCAACGGGGCGGTGTATGAGGCGATGGTCGAACTTCTCACCATGATGAGTCGCCAAGGACTGCGAAGTGAGGACCGGGATTTGGAGCGCGACGCTCGGCGCCTGCATGCCCTTATCGACGGGATGTCCATTCAGTCCCTCACTGACGCGCAGATCCGCTCCCGCGAGGAAGTGCGCGCGATTCTCGGAGACGAGGTGGCTGCCCTGCGGTCACCGTCTGCCTCAGCAACCGTCTAGGAGACCCCCGAAGGGGGCGATACCCGGGTGTTCTGTGTAACCTAAGCGGGCTGTTGAGGGCCTATAGCTCAGCTCGGTTAGAGCGCTTCCCTGATAAGGAAGAGGTCGGTGGTTCAAGTCCACCTAGGCCCACATGAAGAAACTGCTGCTGCTCATTGCCCTTGCTGGCGTCGGCTATCTGGTCTACCGCCAGATCCAGGCAAGCAAGGCGGAGGACGACCTGTGGACCGAGGCGACCTCGGTTCCTGACCTGACCTGACCTCACCCGGTCAGACCCTGGGGGCGTGTGCGCCATGAGTAGCGCGACGACACCGCCAGCGGCTCATCTTCGCCTGCTCGTCGCCGGGTCGTCGATCAGTTCACTCGGCAGTGGTGTCGCGAGCCTGGCCTTCAGTTACATCTCCTACAAGATCTCGGGCTCGCTCGCGATCGCGGTCGTCGTGTTGGCGCTGCAGTCGCTGCCGTCGGCATTCCTCATCAAGCCGGCTGCCCACCTGGCCAGCCGCTACGACCTGCGTCTCGTCGTCGCTGGTGCGGAAGCCGCGAAGTGCGTCATTTATGTCGCCGTGGGTGTCCTGGTGCTCATGGGCTACCTCAGCCTCGGCCTGCTCATGGTCACCGCCCTCGTCTCCGGGTCCGTGTCGGCGCTCAACTATCCGGCGTGGAACAAGCTGCTCGTGCGAGTCGCGCCGCAGGGCCAGCTCGATCGCCTCGATGCCTCGCTGTCGTCATGGGGGGCGGTGGCCGGCATTCTCGGCGTCCTCATCGGTGGTCAGATGCTCGATGGCCTGGGCGCCGCATCACTGTTCTTTGTCAACGCCATCAGTTACCTCTTCCCGCTCCTCGCGGTCCTGCGCCAGCCGGCGATGCCGCCGGAGCCGCTGCCCCCGGGTACGAAGTCCGAGTCCTTCGCGTCGGATGCCCGTCTGCTGTTCACCGTGGCCACCCTGCGCCGGGTCGTGATCTTGGCCATCCTCCTCGAGCTCGTCGCCTGGCCGATCCTCAAGCTGCTGCCCCGCGTCGCGGAGGACGTCGATCCGACGTCGCAGACCTTCTCGCTGCTGCTCGGTGCCTTCTACCTCGGCAATTCCGGGGTGTCGATCTTCCTGGCGCGCGGCAAGAAGCACTACGGCTATCAGGCGATCATGCTCGCGTCACTGGTCGTGCTCGCCATTGCGCTGGTGGCGATGTGGATGTCCGGGCTCCTACCGGGTGGAGTCGGTCATGTCATCGTCCTCATGCTCATCATCGCGCCCATCGGGCTCGCGCTCAGTCTCGTGGTCACCGTGATCTCAGCATCCATCCAGCTCGGTGCTCCGGACAGCAAGGAGATCCGGGTCCTCGCGGTCTATTCCGCCGCCGTCACACTCGTCGCTCCGATTGGCGGCCTCGCCATCACCGGCCTCGTGGGGGTCCTGGACATCTGGGTGGTGGTCGCGGTCGAGGCGATCGGGGTGCTCGCTCTCGTCGCCTACGTGGGCTGGTCGAGTCTGGGCAAGGACCTGCGCACGTTCGCAGAGAAGGACCGTGATGGCCTCATGCTCCGACGTCACAGCCGCCACCTGGTGGTGAACTCCCTCGAGCGAGGTGTCGCCCATCGCTCAGAGGCGGCGCTCCGCGATCTCGATCACCGAGCGCCCGAGGGCCCGGGTAGTATCGAGCGTCCCACGGGGGCTTAGCTCAGCTGGTAGAGCGCTGCCTTTGCAAGGCAGAAGTCAGGGGTTCGAGTCCCCTAGCCTCCACAGTTTCTTCATGACGGCGCACTTGCCTACTGACATTTCGCTCATTTCCCGCCCGCTACTGCGCACCAACGAACGAGTACCTATCGTGGGCGCGTGACCGAGGGGATCGTCGGAGCGCGCGAGCCGAAGCCCGATGGTGATGGCTCATCGGGCTGGTACCCCGATCCAACAGATCCTCGCTAGTACCGTGCGTGGGATGGCGCGATGTGGACGGACCGCACCACAAACGCGATCCTCTTCGACACCAGCGAAACACGCTTTGCGTGGTCGACGTTTCTCTGGGGCGCGTCCGCGGTGGTGTGCTCAGTTCTGCCGATCGCGAGTTGGTTGGCGGTCTTTGTCTGTGGCCCGTTCGCGCTGTACGCCGCCAAGCAGAATCGCCGACTGGCGAGTGAGGCCGGCGTGGCCCCTAGTTCGGCGGTGCGCCCGGGTGTCGTCATGGGATTGATGGGCATAGGAATAGGCATCGCCATGAGTGCCCTCTATTGGATCAACTGGACCGCGTTCACTGACTGGCTCAATTCGGCATAGCGTCCGTCTTCTGACGACGATGTCCCTTGTGTGGTGAGTGGCCCGTCACATCGCATGCTTGACTTCAGTTCGCCATCGTGATGGTCCACGCTCTCATCTACTTGCCCTCCCGTCTCCGACCGCTGGGGTTGGATCGTGGTTCTGGAAAGTCACCACAACGGTCGGAAAGCGGTGACTTCCTCGTCTAGCGCGGGGTGCCGTGACCGACGTACTGGAAGTACATCTGGGTGATGAGTACGCGGACGTTCCCGTCACCGCTGGTGTCGAGGTCGAGTTGCTTCACCAAGCGTGAGACAGCCTTGGCAACGCCGCGCTCAGTGAGGTGTAGTCGTCGACCGATCTCGGCGTTCGAGTGACCTTCGGCGACCAGGCGCATGATGTCGATCTGGTTATCCGAGAGCCCTAGGGGGCGGGCGAAACCCTCACCCACGGCGCTGTTGCTCCCCGCGCACGGATGCTCCAGGAGGGTCGCCATCGCTCGGGGCAGGATCTCGTCGTTACCGACAGCTCTCTTGGTCAGGTAGATCGCGCCGACGGGCAGGTCCTTGATCCCGCCGAGCAGGCGCGGATCCTCGAATGACGTGAGCAGGATCAAGCCGATGTCGGGGTACTGCCGACGCAGGGCGTGCGCGAGGTCCACGCCGTTCGGGCCCTGACCCAGATCGAGATCCAAAATGCCCACCGCGGGCCGTTGCGCGACGGCGCACTGGAGCGCGGACGCTGCCCCATCACAGGCCTCCACGTTGGCGAAGCCAAACGAGTCCAAGGCGCGAATGAGGAGGAAACGGGTGAACTCATCGTCGTCAACCACGAGGACGCGTGAATCCGTAGACATGGGCCCACTATGGGCCGGGCCATCTCGTCGGGCAAGCAGTCGCCCCATGACGGGGTACCAGTACCCCGTGAGCCAAGCCCCAAGGCGTGCGGTGGACGTATCCATGGAAGGATCTCGGCATGGTTGATTCCTCCATGCATGCCACCCTGCACACCTCCCTGGGCGACATCAAGGTCGTTCTCTTCCCCGACCAGGCACCCAAGACGGTGCGCAACTTCGTCGGGCTCGCGGAGGGGACACAGGAGTGGACCGACCCGCAGGCCCGCACCAAGACCAGTCGTCCCCTATATGACGGCACCATCTTCCATCGGGTCATCCCCGGCTTCATGATCCAAGGCGGGGACCCGTTGGGGTCAGGCATGGGTGGCCCGGGCTACCGCTTCGCCGATGAGTTCCATCCCGAGTTGCAGTTCGACCGCCCCTACCTGCTCGCGATGGCGAACGCCGGGCCCAACACGAATGGCTCCCAGTTCTTCATCACGGTGGCGCCGACCTCGTGGCTGAACTTTAAGCACACGATCTTCGGTGAGGTTGCTGACCAGGCTTCCCGTGATGTGGTCGACGCGATCGCAGCGGTGCCTACGGCTGCGCAGGATCGGCCGGTGACTCCGGTGGAAATCACCGGGATCACCATCGACCGCGGGTGACCCAACCGCCTCCGGGCGGTGAGGGGACATCCGTCCGACCGCCGCAAGCGTGCTACCGGCATCCAGATCGTGGGACCTACATCGCATGCACGAGGTGCGAGCGTCCTGTCTGCACCGAGTGCATGCGGCCGGCGCCGGTGGGATTCCAGTGCCCCGATTGCGTGGGCGAGGCCACCCGAACCGTGCGTCAACCGGTGACGGTCGGCGGCGGTGCTCTCATCACGCGGCCCTATGTCACCTACTCGCTCATCGCGGTCAACGTCGCGCTGTTCGGCGTCTCGTACCTTGTCGGCATCAATTCCCTCGCTGAGGACTTCGGCATGTGGCCGTTCGGCATCGTTCTGTACGGCGAGTGGTGGCGGCTCCTCACGGCGGCCTTCTTGCACGGCGGATTCCTCCATGTCGCCTTCAACATGTACGTGCTCTTTGCTCTCGGGCCGACACTCGAGAGGGTGCTTGGACACGTGCGCTTCGTGGTGCTCTATCTCGTGGCAGCGCTGGGTGGCAGCATCGCGTCGTACATGTTCTCTGATCCTCGGACCGTCTCGGTCGGTGCGTCAGGAGCCATCTTTGGCCTCATGGGTGCGCTCATCGTTGCCGGACGGCGACTGCGGTGGGACATCCGGCAGGTGCTGGTGTTGTTGGTGATCAACGTTGTTATCGGGTTCATCAGTCCCTCCGTGGACTGGCGGGCACATTTCGGTGGTCTCGTGGTGGGCGCGCTGGTGGCCGGCGTCTTCGTCTGGACCCCGAGGCTGTTTCAGGCGAGTCGAGTGCTGTGGCAGGTGCTCGGTGTACTCGCGATTTGCCTCGGGCTCGTTGTGGTGACTGTGTGGCGTACGGGCCAGGTGTGGGACTTGTTGGCTCCGTTGGGCGTGGGCTAAGGGGGATATCCACAAGGTTGTCCCCAGTTGGGGATGAGTTACACGCCTGTCATTACTCCTCGGGCATCCGACCGGTGTGGTGAATTTCCGGCGCAGAGCATTCCCCGCGGCAGTCGCTTATTGGAGTGGGCGACCGCGCTGAGTGGGGAGGACCTGGGTACCCTGATGACGCCGATTTATTGACGAGGCCTGACGGCCTCAAGGAGGAGTACCGTGCCGGAGTCCAAGCGTCGCAAGCGCGATGACTACACGCCGCCCGTCGACAAGTCCGAGCGCAAGCCGGTCAAATTCGGCTCGGAACCGTGGGTGGCACCGACCATGGTTGCGCTCTTCGTGATCGGCCTGGTGTGGATCGTCCTGTTCTACATCGCCGGTCCGGACATCCCCATCATGAAGGACCTCAGCGCTCTGGTGAACGTCCTCATTGGTTTCGCCTTCATCACCGCGGGATTCGTTGTCTCCACACGCTGGCGCTAGTAGGCGTGAAAACGCCAGGTTCGGTAGGCGTGTGAATTCATGACGCGGATTCTGGTCATTGACAACTACGACTCATTCGTCTTCAACATCGTTCAGTACCTTGCCCAACTTGGTGCGGAGGTTGACGTTCGACGCAACGACGACGTCACCATTGACGAAGTCCTGACGTACGACGGCGTCCTACTCTCCCCTGGTCCCGGCACGCCAGAGGACGCC
Source organism: Candidatus Nanopelagicales bacterium (assembly GCA_030827125.1). Taxonomy (GTDB): domain Bacteria; phylum Actinomycetota; class Actinomycetes; order S36-B12; family S36-B12; genus Mxb001. The sequence goes on along the minus strand of JAURFD010000007.1, from coordinate 60,393 downwards.
GGCATCTGCCTGGAGGTCGTTCGGGAGTGCTCTGGGAAGATCCCCATCTTCGGTGTATGTCTCGGTCATCAAGCTATTGCCGCTGCCTACGGTGGCGTCGTCGACCGAGCGCCTGAGTTGTTGCACGGCAAGACGTCACAGGTGGAGCACGTCGGCGTCGGCGTACTCGCTGGGCTGCCCACACCGTTTACGGCGACGCGCTATCACTCGCTGGCGGTCATGCCCGAGAGCGTGCCGGACGTCCTCGAGATAACCGGCCGCACGGATTCGGGCGTCATCATGGGGTTGCGCCACCGTGATTTGCCCGTGGAGGGCGTGCAGTTCCATCCGGAGTCGGTGCTCACCGAGGGCGGCCATCGGTTGTTGGCCAACTGGCTGGTGGTCTGCGGCGACGCTGACGCTCCCGCTCGATCCGAGGGTCTCGCCCCCGTCGTCGGCCCCTAACCTCCAGTTTCCGACTGTTGTGGTGGGTTTCGAGCCCGTCTAGGTAACCACTACGGTCGGAAATGTAAAAGGCATAGTGGTCGTCCCCGGGGCGGCGACGTCCAGTTTGTCCACAGGCTGACACGGCGCGCGGTCCTAGGGTCCGCCTACGCCGCACTCTGCGGCATGACCTTTCGAGTTGAAGTACTTCGTACGACGCACGTGCTCTCCTGCGCCTTCGGTGGTGGAACGTTCAGCGGAGCGGACGCCCAAGCTGCGGGCATCACACGGCAGCAACTCCGCTCTGCTGTTCGAGCCGGCGCCGTCCACCACCTGCGCCGCGGGACCTATTCCCTGTGCAGTGGTCATCTTGCTCGTGCCTGCCTTGCCGTCCGCGACCTCCACGATCGAGGCGTTCTCGCTGCTATCGGTGCGCGTACGGCAGGCGACCTGTGGGGTGTTGGTGCCTTCGGGAGCCGAGGGCCACTCAGTGAGTCGCTGCCCACGGTGCTCATGGGCAGGGATGGGCCGATGCGCGAGGGCGAACGCTACGGAGTGCGATTCCGCGTGGCCGACCTTAGGGCCGAACAACTGACCGTTCTGGTGCCTCCGGGGTTGGCTGACATCGGTGAGGCCGCCATCACTACGCCACTGCGAACCGCACTCGACGTGTCACGTGAGCAGGGTCGATGCCGGATCTCTGCCTTGACTCCCCTCAGCCTGGGTCTGCGCGCAGAGTTCGCGTGGCGCGGCGGCTGGTTGACCCCGGGAATTCCACTTCAAGCGAGAGCTGTCCATGACGTGACCGATGCGCTCCAGGAGGAGGGCCTTCGCCGCGAGCTGCTCTCGGACTTGAGATCCGTGATGCATGTGGTCAATGGCTACGGCATGTACTGGACATGGAAGGTGCTCCCTGACGTGGAGCCGCGTCTCGAGACAGTTCTTGAAGTCGTTGCGTGGGGTCGTCTCACGGCCACTGATCTGCCGCGACCGGTCCCGCAGGCGACAGTCTTTGGCGCAAGTGGACGTGCCTACCGGGCGGATTTCCTGATCGGCGGCCGGGTCATTGTGGAGGTGGATGGGTCGGGCAAGTATTCCCAGACCACGCCGTGGGAAGAGAAGCAGCGCCAGTCCGACCTTGAAGCGGCCGGATATTGGGTCGTGCGGTGCACGTGGGATGAACTGATTCATCGCCCCGGGCACGTCGTTCGGCGCATATGCCTTGCCCTCGAACGTTCCGCCGCCTAGCCGCGCGACCCCGATTCCGACTGTTGTGGTTGGTTCTGTGCACCAAAAACCAACCACAACAGTCGGAAACCGGAGAGCCAGAGATCAGGAGGGGGTGACGGTCGGATCCGGCGGGGGCGGCGTCGGCGTGGGTGTCGGCGGCGGTGTCGGGGTCGGGGTCGGCGTCGGCGTGGGGGTCGGTGTCGGCGTGGGGGTCGGCGTCGGCGTCGGATTGATGGCGACGACGAGGGTCACGGTCGTGCCCTTCTCCGCCGGAGATCCGGGGGCGGGATCCTGCTCGAGGACGACGCCCTGGGGCACCGTCTCCGTTTCCTGATAGACGACGTAGACATCGAAGCCCGCGCTGGACAGGGCGGCTCGCGCGTTCTCCTCGGGTTGGCCGACCACGGAGGGGATCACCTGCTTGCCCGACGAGACCACGATGTTCACCGCGGCCCCGACGTCTAGGGATGAACCCTCCACCGGATCCTGGGAGAGCACGTAGCCCGCTGGCTCCAGTGCGTCCTGTTCGGTGACGTCTCCGAGCACGAGTTTGGCGTCGGTCAGCGCGGTTTCGGCATCGGCCACCGAAGTCAGCCCAATCAAGGGCGGCACGATGGTCTTCTCCTTGCCGGCGCTCACCGTGACGTTGACCGCCTGCCCTTCCTCCAATTGTTCACCGGCGATGGGCTGCTGGCCGATGATCGTGTCCACGGGTTTCTCGGACACCTCGGGCGTTTGCGAACCGAGGACAAGTCCGGCCCGGTCGAGGACCGACGTCGCCTGCTTGATCGTCAGCCCGTTGAGGTCGGGGACCGAGACTGTGTTGGCCGCGGTGCGGTTGAGGACGAGTGTCGCAGCGAGGATGCCGATGCCGATGATGGCGAGTACGCCGATCGTCACGGCAGCGACAAAACCCGCGCCACGCTGGGCGCGTCGGCCGTGGGGGGGCTCGGTGTCAATGGCGTAGGCAGCGGTGGGAGCGACCGCGGCCAACTGCTGTGTGGGATCGGTCACGATGGTCGGGACCGCCGCGGTGAGTGCTGCTGTGACGGGAGCGCCCATCACCGCACGCTCAACGTCTGCTCGGAAGTCTGCCGCGGTCTGGTAGCGCTCATCGGGGCTCTTGGCGAGCGAACGCATCACGACGGCATCGACATCCCGTGGCAGCGTCGGGTCTAGGACCGACGGAGGCGTCGCCTGCTCGCTGACGTGTTGGTAGGCGATGGAAACCGGTGAGTCGCCGGTGAACGGCGGCTGGCCGGTGAGCAACTCGTAGAGCACGACGCCCGCCGAGTACAGGTCTGATCGCGCGTCCACTACCTCACCGCGCGCTTGCTCGGGGGAGAGGTATTGCGCAGTTCCCATGACGGTTTGCGCCGACGTCATGGTGTTGCCGGAGTCATTCACCGCACGAGCAATACCGAAGTCCATGACCTTGACGTCGCCGGTGCGGGTGAGCATGACGTTGGCCGGCTTAATGTCGCGATGCACAATGCCGTGGCGATGGGCGTAGTCGAGCGCACTCAAGGTGCCCGCGGCAATCTCCAGTGACCGTTCGGGCAGTAGGCGGCGGCCACTGGAGAGGATCTGCCGCAGCGTCATGCCGTCGACGTACTCCATGACGATGTAGGGAACGACGGTGGACTCGGTGCCATCGATGAAGATGTCCTCGCCGGTGTCGTAGGCGGCCACGATGTTTGGATGGTTCAGTGAGGCGGCCGACTGTGCCTCGCGGCGGAAGCGGTTCTGGAACGCCGGATCGCGGGCGAGGTCTGGACGCAAGATCTTGATGGCGACACGGCGGCCCAGTCGGGTGTCCCTGGCCTCCCAGACCTCGGCCATGCCACCACGGCCGATGACCGATACGAGCTCGTACCGGTCGCCGAGGGTCCGGCCCACGCCGGGATCTGACGTCACGACTGCCTCCTGTGGTCCTTATGTCCTGACGCACCAGTCTCCCAGGACGTTCCCTGTGATGCCGGTCTCATTGCAGGGCCGCCTCAATAACCGCCCGTGCGATGGGCCCAGCGAGCGCCCCACCGCTGAGTTCAGCCTGGCCGCCGTCCTCGACCACGACGGCGACCGCGATCTTGGGGTTCGTGGCCGGGGCCATCGCCACCATCCAGGAGACCGGCTGGTCGCCTTCACGCCCAGTTTGCGCGGTTCCGGTCTTGGCACCCACACGTACGAGGTTGCCCTCGTCGTCGTAGATGCCCTGCAAAATGCCCGCGGTCCCGTTCTCGACAACGGAGATCATCATCAACTGCATCTGGCGGGCATTCTCCGTGGAGAGCGCCGTGTCGAATTCCTGCGGCTCGAACGTTCGCAGGATGGACAGGTCGGGCGCTCGAATCTCCTGCACGAGGTAGGGCTGCATGACGACGCCATTGTTGCCAATGCCTGCTGCGACCATGGCCATCTGCATCGCGGTTGCGCGCACGTCGAACTGGCCGATCGCACTGATGGCTGTCTGAGGCTCGTCCGGATCCTCGGGGAATCGAGAGGTGGACGCTCGCAGCGGAGTCTCGAACTTCGTATCGAAACCGAAGAGTTCAGACTGGGCTCGCAGTGCGTCGGCCCCGAGTTCATTGCCCAGCCAGGCAAACGCCGTATTGCACGAGACCGCGAGGGCCTGCTCGAGGGTGATCTCACCGCCGGGCGCACACTCCTCGCCGGTCCAGTTGCGAAGCGTGCGGGAGGACAGTGGCAAGTCGTACTCGGCCGGGCCGGGCAGGACTGAATCCATGGTGAATCGCCCGGAGGAAAGCGCGGCGGCGGCAGTGACCAACTTGAACGTCGATCCGGGGGGATTAAGGGCGACGATCGGTCGATTGATCAGCGGTTGCTCGGGGTCGTTCAGCAACTCCTCGTAGTACTCACGGATCGACTGCGGATCGTGCGAGGACAGCAGATTGGGATCGAAGGAGGGCGACTGGACCTGGACGAGCGTGCGGCCCGTGGACGGTTCGATGGCGTAAACCGCGCCACGGGTTCCGCGTAGCCCGTCCCAGGCGGCCTGCTGCGCTGCGCGATCGATGGTGGTGGTGACGGCACCACCGCGAGGTTGCCGACCCGCCACCAACTGCTGGATGCGGTCCACGAAGAACAGGTCCGAGGACCCGGAGAGGACGTCGTTCTCGGTGCGTTCGAGGCCGGTGGCGCCGTAAACCATGGAGTAGAAGCCGGTGACGGCGGCGTTCTGCTCTCCCTCCGGGTAGACGCGTAGCCAGCGGTACTTGCCCTTGGTCTTCTCGGACAGGGCGATCGCCTCAGGCCCGGTGAGGATTGGCCCGCGCTCACGCTCGTACTCCTCGAGGAGCACTCGTTGATTGTCGGCACGTCCGCGGTAGTTGTCGGCCTGGAAGACCTGGATGAAGGTCACGTTCGCGAGCAGGGCGAGGAATAAAACCATGAGGACCAGCCCGATGCGGCGAATGGAGCGGGTCATCGCCGCACCACCTGTGTCGCGAACTCAGCCGAGGAGCCGGAGGTGCTCTGCCCGCTGACTGGTCGGCGAGCGCGGTGGGAGATCACCAGGAGCAGGGCGATGATCACCCAGTTGGCGACGAGGGAGGATCCGCCGTAGGACAGGAACGGTGTGGTGAGCCCAGTGAGCGGAATCAGGCGGGTCACTCCGCCAATGATGACGAACACCTGGATCCCGAGAGTGATGGACAGACCGGCCGCGAGCAACTGGCCGAACGGGTCGCGAACGGCAACGGCCGTGCGTAGACCGCGCTCAATGAGGATGCCGTAGAGCAGCACAATTCCCAGGGCTCCGGTGAGTCCGAGTTCCTCACCGAGTGCCGCGGTGATGAAGTCGGTGTTCGCGAACGGCACCAACTCGGGATGTCCGCGGCCGAGCCCAGTGCCGAAGAGGCCGCCGTTGGCGAACCCGTAGAGCGACTGCACGATCTGGTAGCCACCGGCGTCTGCGTAGGCGAAGGGGTCGAGCCAGATTTGTACACGGGTGCGTACATGCCCGAAGAGCAGGTAGGCCCCGACCGAGCCGACTGCGAAGAGCAGGAAACCGAGGACGAGCCAGGACCATCGCTGCGTGGCGATGTAGAGCATGCCGACGAAGAGCCCGAAGAACAGCAGCGAGGTGCCGAGATCACGCTGGAAGACGAGGATGCCGAGGGACACGGCCCAGACGATGAGGATGGGACCGAGGTCGCGGGCTCGGGGTACGGGGATGCCAAGCACCCGCGTCCGCACCAGCGCGAGAGAGTCGCGGGTCACGACGAGATAGCCGGCGAAGAAGATGGTGAGCAGGATCTTGGCGGCCTCGGCCGGTTGGAAGGTGAATCCGGCAACCCGCACCCACAGGGTGGCGCCGTTGACAGTGGCACCAATCCCCGGAGCCAGTGGCAGGAGCAGCAGGATGACACCGAGCAAGCCGGCGGTGTAGGTGTAGCGCTGCAGGATGCGGTGGTCGCGAATGACAAGCAGCACCAGGACAAAGAGCAGACTCGCGACGCCGTACCAGATGAGTTGGTTGTAGACGTCGGGCGTCGGTGCGGGATTGTCCAGTCGCGCGGCCCGCTGCACGGCGGCCACGTCGAGCCGATAGATCATCACGAGGCCGAGGATCGTCAGCAGCGTGGCGATGGGCAGCATGAAGGGATCGGCGTACGGCACTCGCCAGCGCACGATCGCGTGCATGACGACGGCGAGCAGACCGACGACTCCAGCGGTGATCCAGAACCGCGGGTGGATTCCCTCCTCGGTCGCCCAGCCCACCTGCAACGTGCCCAGGACACCGATCCCCCACGCGATGATGATGAGGACGAGTTCGAGATTGCGGCGCGTCCGCTGTCGAGTGGGCTGCTCAGCGGTGCTCATGGCGTCACTGCGCATTCGGGAGGTCGCGGCAGGAACAGGCAGGCGCGATTGAACAGATCGTCGACCACGCGCGTGGCCCCTTCGGGCCCGTCGGTGACGATGCCGCTGCGGACGAGATTGGCATCGAAGGTGGGCAGGGAGTCAACCTTGAGTTCAGAGACCGAGTACGTCGTCTGGAGGGGTAGGCCGAGGATGGATCCGGGGACGCCCTGGTAGATGGCGACGTTGTCGCCCGAAACTCCGACGTACCACTGCGACCGCACCCACAGGGCACTCAAGGCCCCGATGACAGCGAGCAGGACCACCACCGTGACGGCGATGACGCTGCCCCAAATGAGAGTGCGGCGAGTTCGCGCGGACAGCCGTGGCTCTCTGGGAGTCTCAATCACCAGGTCGGCGTCGATGGTGGGCATCTCCGAGGTCGGTGGACCCTCGGTGTCGGGCGGCAGGTCGGGGGCGTCAGGGTCACGCTGCGCATCGTGGGGGAAGTGAACGCGCGGCAACTGCGCACGCACGCGCGGCTCCCCAGCAGCACCGACGACAACCGGCTCCGCGTCCGGCTCGATAGCTCCTTCAACGACGTGGGCGACCACGACGGTGACGTTGTCGGGTGCACCGCGCGCGAGAGCCAACTCAACCAGTTCGATCACCGTGCCGGTGGGCTCGCCCGTGCCGAGCATCTCGGCAATCTCCGTATTGCTCACGGTGCCGGTGAGGCCGTCACTGCAAATGAGATAGCGATCACCGTTGCGAGCCTCGCGGATGGAGAGGTCGGGCTCGACCGGTTGTACGCCGTCAAGGGCGCGCATGAGCAGATTACGGCGCGGATGCACGCTGGCCTCGTCCTCACTGATCCTGCCCGCGTCCACGAGTGTCTGCACATAGGTGTGGTCATGCGTGATCTGACTGAGTTCGCCGTCACGGAGTAGGTAGGCACGCGAGTCCCCGACGTGAACGATGGCGATCTTGGCGCCGTTGCCGTCGGGCAGCCAGTACAGCGCCGTCGCGGTGGTGCCCATACCGGCAAGTCCCGGGTTGTCCGCGACGACCTCGCCGATACTCGCGCCGGCAGCATCGACGGCCGCCGCCAGGCGGGTGAGCGCCTCGCCCTGCGCGAGTTCGTCATCCGCCATCTCGGCAAGTGTGGCCACGGCGGTGGCGCTCGCCAACTCGCCGGCGGCATGCCCGCCCATCCCGTCGGCGACGATGAGTAGTCGAGGACCGGCGTAGCCGGAATCTTCATTGCCCTTGCGGACCTGTCCGACATCGGAGCGCGCGGCGTAGCGCAGTGCAAGAGGCATAACTACCTCTGCAACTGCAGGGTCGTCCGGCCGACGCGTAGCGGCACTCCCGGCGCAAGAATCGTGGGTGAGGTGATGCGTGTGCGATCGATCCAGGTGCCGTTCGTGGAGCCGAGATCTTCCACGATCCAGCCGCCCTCGCTGGGATATATGCGCGCGTGACGACTGGATGCGTAGTCATCATCGATGACCAGGGTGGAGTCCGGCGCTCGCCCGATGGTGACCTGAGCGGTGCCGAGTGGGATCACGGTGTTTTGCAGTGGACCCTCAGTGACGACAAGGCTCGGCCCGGTGCGCTTGGGGGCCTTGGCCACCTTCGGCTTCTTCGGCTTGGGTTGCTTGGCGGGCTTGGGGTGTTTGGCTGGTTTGCCCGGCACCGTCGCGGGCCGAGCCTCACGTGGTTGTAGGAGATCGCGACGCAGAGCGATCACCGTGATAATGATGAAGAGCCACAACGCGCCTAGGAATGCGAGCCTCAGCAGCGTGAGGGCGAACTCCGTCACCGGTTCAGCCCGTCCGGTAGACCATCGAGGTCGTGCCGATGACGATTGTCGAACCATCGACCAAGGCGGCCTGGGTGACTCGCGAGCCGTCCACGGATGTGCCATTGGTGGAACCAAGGTCACGCATGATCGCCGGGGTGCCGAGGACGATCTCGCAGTGGTTGCGGGAGACCCCTGGATCCTCGACGCGGATGTCGGCATCCGTCCCCCGGCCCAGCCGGCTCACGGCGCGGACGAGGGGGTACGCCGTTCCGCCGATTTCGAGGAAGGGTTGCCCGGGCGCCACGTCACTGGTCTTCGCGCTGACGACGGCGGCGCGGGCTTCGGAGTGCACCCGGAAAATGCCGGTCTCGAGGGAGTCGTCGAGTTCGAGACGGACCTCTGAGGGGCCGAGGAGGGCGTAGGACTGTTCCTCGGCGTACTCGGTGACGACGGTGGCGAGCTCGGACTGCAGGGTGTCGCGGTAGACGCTCAAGCGCTCGTCATCGTGCGGGGAGAGGTCCAGGGTGAAGACGTTGGGGGTGACGGTCCGGCCACGGGCGACGACGGCAGAGCGGTCGTCCATCTCCTTTTGGATGGCGGCGGCAAGCTCGACGGGCTGCACCTCGGACTTGAAGGCGCGCGCGAAAGCACCGTTCACCATGCGGTCGAGGCGATCCTCGAATCGATCCAACAGGCCCACCCCGTGATCCTACGGCCCAGACCCCCCAACTCCCCCGATGAGTGGCGCGTTGTTGACGGTTTCTGGGCGAAAAACCGTCAACAACCCGCCAGTCAGCGAGAGAGGGGGTTCAGCGATCGTGACGGAACCGAGGCCAGAACCCGCCGACTCGATCGGCGTAGTCGTACCAGGGGGCGCCGTGCTTCTCGGCCAGCAACCGGTCCTCCCACAGCGCCTTGCCGGCGAAGAAGGCCGCCAGGATCGGCAGCATGACGACCTGCCAGATCGAGCCCACCGCCAGGGTGAATCCCAGGGCGGCGATGAGTAGACCGACATAGATGGGGTGACGCACCACGGAGTAGATTCCGCCGGTCCGCAGGGCGGCGGACTTCAATGGCACCGGCGTCGCGGTGAGGGCGCTGCCCAGTCCAAGGAAGGCGATGAGAACGAGGGCGAGGCCCGCGATCATCAACAGGATGCCGAGCATGTCGAGGAAGTCCGGCGGGAGGTCCAGCCCGCGCCGCTTGGGAAGCAGTACGAGTGCGATGAGCAGGACGAACTGAACGACGACGAGAGCCCAGCCGAGACGGTGGTCAGGCCCCGGCGGCGATTTGCTGCCCTGTCCGGTATCCGGGTCATCCGGTGCGGATGCGTCCCCCGATGCGCCTCGAGCCCCCGAACCCATGGCTGCATTATGACCTGTCCCGGTGACCTTTTGCTCAGAGCGACCTGTGTGGCGGGGTTTGCTGGCCGTGCGCTCCCCGCTCATGCCACCGATCAGGACGAGGCGCTTCTTGGGGCGGAGACCTCGTCGAGTTCAGCGAGTTCGTCGACGGTGAGTTCGAGAGTCATCGACTGCATGAGTGCGGGAAGTTGCGACATCCGCGAAACCGACGCCACGGGTGCGGCGACCGTTGGGCGAGTGAGCAGCCAGGCAAGCGCCACGGTCGTGGGTTCGACCCCGTGAGACACCGCGATGTCGCGAACGACGGCCAGGACCTGCCAGTTGCGCTCGGTGAAGAACTGCGCGACGTGCCTTCCTCGTGGCGAATCGCCGATGTCGCTGGTCGTGTACTTGCCGGTGAGGAATCCAGCGGCCAACGGCCAGAAGGGCAGGCAGGACAGCCCCTCACGTTCACACAATTGCTGAAGCGAGCCTTCAAACTCGTCGCGGACGACCAGGCTGTACTGAGGTTGAACGGCGACGAAGCGCGGCAGGCCGAGCCGATCCGATGTGGCCAGCGCCGCCGCCAGCCGCTCCGTCGAATAGTTCGATGCGGCGATCGCCCGGATACGACCGGCCTCAATCTGCTCGGCAAGGGCTTCGAGGGTCTCTTCGAGCGGGGTCTGCGGATCGTCCAGGTGGCAGTAGTAGAGGTCGACGTACTCGGTCTGCAGGCGCTCCAGCGAGCCCCGGAGGCCGGCGTTGATTTGTTCGCGCGACAACCCGTAGTTGCCGGGGAACTTGCCGACCTTCGTGGCGACGACAACGGCATCGCGATTGCCTCGGTCGGCCATCCACCGTCCGACGATCTGCTCGGATTCGCCTCCGCGACAGCCTTGCGCCCAGTGTGGGTAGGAGTCGGCGAGGTCGACGCTGTTGCCGCCCCCATCGAGGTACGCATCAAGGATGGCGAAGGACGATTCCTCGTCGGCAGTCCATCCGAATACGTTGCCGCCGAGTACCACGCGTGAGATGTCGATTCCGGAGTTGCCGATCTGCACCACGGGGTCAATCTATGCGACGACGATGAGGTCAAACTGTGCGAGCAATCGACCGCCCAGTGATCATTTCCTCGCAAAGTTCGCGGACGGTCCCGCCAAATCCACCATCTGGCCCGCTCATGTGGCTAGCCTGAGGAAGCATGAATTGGTCTGTCTGGCGCACTGCGCGCGTCGTCGCATCCATCTTCGTCCTCATGACCGCGGCGTACTACCTCGTCGTCGCCTTCGACAACATCACCAACCCGGTCAATCCCAATGCCAGCAACTGGCCCTTCGTCCAGGGTGTCCTCAGTGGTGACGGCGTCCCCGCGGACAGCGGCTTTCAATGGCGCTTCATCGACGCCACCTGGTTCCAGGTCCTGAGTTACATCGGCATCATCGCCGGGGAGACCATCACCGGCATCCTGCTGCTCATCGGCGGCATCCTGGGTCTCCGTCGGTCGTCCACCTGCCCGCGGTGGGGCCGGGCACAGAAGTGGACCTTTGTGGGAGGGACCACCGGACTACTGGTCTTCTTCTTCGGCTTCATCACCGTCGGCGGCAACTGGTTCATCATGTACCTGAACTCCAAGTGGAACGGGATGGCGCCGGCCTTCCAGAACTCGGTGATGACAGCGTTGATGATGATCTTCGTTATCGGCGTACTGATCGGCGGTCACATGGCACCGGAGCACGAGCGTCGGGAGGAGTAGCGCTATCCGGACCGCCCATGGGGATGTCGCCGGACGGGGTTGTACCCTTCTATCGCTCGGCACGCCGGGCAACGCGCGAGTGGCGGAATAGGCAGACGCGCACGGTTCAGGTCCGTGTGCCCGAAAGGGTGTGGGGGTTCAACTCCCCCCTCGCGCACCCACCCTGCAGTGGGGTCCGGCCCTTATCTCACATCGTGAGGCTCGGGCCGCTTTTCTCTCGCGTTGATACGCACTGTGAGCAGCTCGTGCGGCGCCGAGCCCACCCTCGGTGCGCCGAATCGCGCACCGGATCGCGTGCCATCGGTCCCTGCCTACGACCCCTTGTGGATCTCGCGGTCGATTTGCTCGTCGGTAAATGGCTTGTTCATCATCGAGTTGACTCCGTACCCGAGGGCGCCAAGGACGAATCCGCCAATGACCCAGCCCGGCCAGAAGTAGCCTTGGCCGGTGAAAAACCAGATAGCAATCATGAAGAGGCAGACGATCACGCCTCCCAACACGTAGTTGAGAAGGCCCCGGCGCTGATGTAGCCGTTGGATCGCCTGACTGCGGACGTCATCACTCACGACCCGGAGAGTGGAGCATGTTGTGCCGCTGCGGTAGGGGCCCGCGCACGTTGGGGGCGTTGGTACTCCCCGGCCCCCTGTCAGCGGCCCACTTCCCGCCCTATCTCAGCGGCGGGTGCGGCTCGCTCTCGGGAAATGTCGAGGAGTGCTCCGGCTCGCTCGCGTCGAGCAGTGCGATCTCACCAGCCGACATCTCCACGCTCACCGATCGCACGATCGAGTCCACTGTCTGCGGCTTGCTAGCTCCGGGGATGGGGATCATGACCGGCGTCGTTGCGAGCAGCCAAGCGAGGACCGTCTCCTGTGCTGACGCACCGTGGGCCCGACCCACCTCGGTGAAGGCGGTGTAGTGCGACCCCACCTCGTGAGCCTGGTCGGCGCCGCCGAGCGGTGACCAGGGCAGGAACGCGATGCCGGTTTCGGTGCAGTGGTCCAACACATCGCGATCGACGCGATATCGCGGCGACCATTCGTTCTGGACCGAGACAACTCCGCCCTCATCGGGGCCACCCAACTCGTCGATCGCCAACTCAAGTTCGGGCAGTGTCACATTGGACAGGCCGAGGGTTGTGGTCAAACCAGCTTCCTTCACGGCGCCTAGGTTGCGCATCTGCTCGAGGAAGGTGCGCGAAGGATCTGGCCGGTGGAGTTGGTACAGGTCCATCCGATCGACACCCAGTGCTTGCAGACTCGCCTCGGCCGCTCGCAGTAGCCCATCACGTGAGGCATCCCGGCCCCAGAGCTCCCCGTCGCTGCGGGTGATCCCACCCTTGGTGGCCACGATGACCCCATCGAGGGATTCGTCGTACGAGCGCAGGGCTTCACCGATCAAGACCTCGTTGTGCCCGACGGCATCCCATGCGGGCGCGTAGATATTGGCCGTGTCCAAGAGCGTGATCCCCAGAGCAAGCGCTCGATGGATCACGGCGATGCTGCGCTCACGCTCGTCGACGTGCTGGGGAAAAGACAGCGGCATACAGCCAAGTCCCACGGCAGAGACCGCCCAGGGGCCAAGCCGGCGCTGCGGAAGGGGAGACGTCATGGGGATGAGCCTAATCCTGGCATCATGAGGCGCATTGAGGGTCAGGAGACTCATGACACATCGTGCGATCGTCACCGGAGGCAGTCGCGGCATCGGCCGCGCCGTCGTCGATCGCCTACTGACCGATGGTGCCCAGGTCGTCGCCTGTGGGCGTGGTGAGCGACCCGCGGACCTACCCGGGGAGATCGGCTGGGTGCAGGCAGACATCGGAACCGCTGATCAGGCAGAGCATGTCGTACGCCGTTCCCTCGACCTGATGGGTGGCGTCACGCTGCTGGTGAACAACGCCGGTGTTCAGGTGGAGAAGGATGTCCTGGAGAGCACCGATGCTGACTGGGATCTCGTCGTCAACACCAACTGTCGCGGAGTCTTCGCCATGAGCCGCGCCGTCCTGCCCTGGATGACTGAGCGGGGCGGGGTCATCATCAATGTTGGATCGATCTCCGCCAATGTGTCCGATCGTGCCATGGCGCTCTACAACGCCTCCAAGGCTTTTGTGCACTCACTGACCCGCTCGATAGCCGTCGATCACGGACCCGCTGTGCGCTGCAATGCCGTGAGTCCGGGCTGGATCGCCACAGGAATGGTCGATGAAGCCTTCGCCGTCGCCGCCGATCCTCAGGCGGCTAAGCGCGACGCTCTCGCGCGACACCCTGCCGGCCGTCTCGGTACCCCGACCGACGTCGCCAACGTCGTCGCGTGGCTGGCCTCCGATGACGCGGGTTGGATAACGGGCCAGTGCCTCACTGTTGATGGCGGACTCACCGCAGGGTCCCCGATCAATCCCGGACTCCACTAGGTCATCGCTCGATTGTCCGCGGAGGTCAAAGTGAGCGTGGCAGGATCGCCACGTGGAGAGTCTTTACGGCCCGAGCCTCGATGGCACACGCCTGGCACCCGATCGCTACTTCGCCCTGTGGGCGCAGGACTTCGACGCCTTCGGGTCAGCCGCCGCAACCGACTTGAGCATCGAGGTGCCCAGCTGTCCGGGCTGGACCATGCGTGATCTCGTCTCGCATCTCGTCGGTGTCTACCGGCACAAATCCGCAACCCTGGAGTCGGGCAAGGCCCCGGGAGATCGGGAGTCCGGCGGCTGGGGAGACCTCGACCCGGACCGCGACCCCATCGATGAGTTGCGTCAGGCCTACGACGACATGCGCGGCCGGTTGTCGGGGTTGTCACCGGACGCACCGGCTGCGACCTTCTGGCCACCGGAGCAGACCGCGGGCTTTTGGATGCGGCGCATGGCGCAGGAGACGGCGGTCCATCGCTGGGATGCTGACGCCGCCGCACACGGTGAAGCCAAGGCGCAACCGATTGATGAGGACCTCGCCCTCGATGGTGTCGATGAACTCCTCGGCTGGCTGGCCTGGGAGTGGGACGACCGAGACGCCCTGGCGGGGGCACACGGACAGACGGTGGTTGTCTCGAGTGGGACCCACGCGTGGACGGTGCGGCTTCATCCCACAGCGATCGTCGTGGAGGGTGGTGTGACGACCGACGATCCGGATGCCTGGATCACCGGTGATGCGTCGGATGTCCTCCTCGACCTATGGGGTCGTACCGCCAGCGGGGTCACCATCGCGGGAGATGCTGACGTCGTGAGCATGATGAGAGCGCGACTTGACGCGTCTACATCGTGATCAATTTCTGCCAACGTGCGCCAGCAGTGAACAAGGGACGTGATTGATGGCTACCAATCCCGACCGGGCGTCGTACTTCCCCGCGATCGAGAAGCGCTACGGCCAACCCATGTCCTATTGGTTCGAGGTCATGGCCGAGATCAAGGACCAGAAATACCCGGAGCAGATGGCCTATCTGCAGGAGAACCACGGATTCAGTCGGGCGCATGCCAACGCTCTGGTGCTCTACAGCCGAGGCAACACCACGTCTCGGCGGTTCAACACGGTCGATGAGTACCTCGCGGGCGAGGATGCGACCGCCGCCAAGACTGTGCGTGCCATCTTGAAAACGATCACGAAGGCCTATCCGAAGGCCGAGGTCGTCATCGCCTGGAATAAGCCGATGGTGAAGTACGACGGACGCTATGTCTTCGGTGTCACCGCACTGAAGGGCCACATTTTGATCGCCCCCTTCGACGCGGAGATTCTGCAGTCCCTTCGACCGCGCCTGGAGGGCTATGTCGTCAACAAGAAGACAGTGCGGGTGCCGCTGGATTGGAAGGTCGACAAGGACCTCATCCTCGACATGGTGGCCCCACAGATCGACTGAGCTCGGCCGGTAGCACCCACCTCTCCCCATCGCCGAGTGTGCACTCCCGCGCACGTTCTCCGCGTTTTTCTTGCGCGCGAGTGCACACTCGGCGATGGTCATGCGTGTCGCGACACCGCGATCCCGCGCCGGTGAGGTGGGATGGGAGCCGTGATCACTGCAGCCGTTGTCACCGTCGAGTGGTTCGAGTCAGACATTTTCGATGGGCCGTTCGGGACACTTCTGCGGGTCGGCATCATCGTGCTCGGGGCTTTGATTCTGCAGGGCGTGGCCCGTATCACCTTCCGGATCGTCGCCCGCCGGGCTATGCGCCGGATATCCGATCCGGATCCGGCTGACATCCTCGTCAGCAGCCGGGATCGACGCGGTCATGCTCGCCGGGCGCTAGCCGGAGCCACCCTGGTGCGTAGCGCGGTCAGCATCGGCATCTGGACGGTCGCCACCTTCCTCATCCTTGAGGCCCTCGGGGTCAACCTCGGTCCGATTTTGGCGAGTGCAGGAGTAGTGGGCATCGTCCTGGGCTTCGGTGCGCAAACCCTCATTGCCGACTATCTCGCCGGCGCATCCATGATCTTCTCCAATCAGATCGGTGTCGGTGATGTCGTGCAGACCGATGTCGTGCAGGGGGTCGTCGAGGAAGTCGCTCTGCGCACGACGACGATTCGCGACTTCAGCGGCAGCATCTGGTACGTCCGCAATGGACAAATGCAGTACCTGGTCAATCAATCCCAGGGCTCGACCGTCGCAGTGGTCGACATCCCAGTGGCGTTCAATGCGGATCTGAATCACATCCGCGATGTACTGAACGCTGCCGGTGCAGACATGATGAACGATCCTGAGCTAGGCAAGGCACTGTTGGAGCCGCCGACCTTCAGTGGAGTGCAAGACCTGACCGGCAACGCCGTCCTTGTCCGGGCGGTGGCGGCAATCCGACCGGCCACCCAACTAGCGACCACTCGGCTCATCCGGATGCGCTTCAAGGAGGCACTCGACGCGGCGGGTATCTCGATCCCCTGGCAGCGCCTCGAGATCGAGAACGTCACGGACTCCACAGACTAGGTTGAGGCGAAGCTCTACGCCGGTGCCTCGGCAGCGATGTCGTCATAGACGATGACGCGGTCACCACCAGACTTCTTTGCTGCGTAGCACGCGTCGTCCACATGACGCAGGTGCTCATCCAGGGACTGTTCTGTGCTGGAATCCACCATGGTGAGCCCGATGCTGACGCCGATGCTCAAATCGCCGTGCGGGGCGGGCAGTCGCACTGACTCGACCGCCCGGACGATGGCTTCTGCCAGCGGCCGTGCGTCCACGAGGGAGCAGTCGATGAGGAGCAGCGCGAACTCATCGCCGCCCATTCGTGCGACAAGGTCGTCGTGACGGACCTGGCCCTTCAGCTCGAGAGCGACAGCCGCCAGCATCGCGTCGCCTGCCGCATGTCCTCCGGTGTCGTT
The DNA here is from genome assembly GCA_030827125.1 of Candidatus Nanopelagicales bacterium. Classification (GTDB taxonomy): domain Bacteria; phylum Actinomycetota; class Actinomycetes; order S36-B12; family S36-B12; genus Mxb001. Next base: position 43,719 of record JAURFD010000007.1, on the reverse strand, counting down.
GACGTGCTTGAACCCATCGAGGTCGCAGAAGAGGAGCGCGTCGTGCACCGCGACGGACCGTTCATCAAGGACCTTCTCGAACTGGCGGACGAATGCCCGACGGTTAAGCAGACCGGTGAGCGGATCGTGGGACGCCTCGTACGAATTGGCCTCGGCCTCTCGGCGGGAGCGAGCCGCCATACCGGACAGCAGGAGTAGCAATACCTCGAGAAGGTAGGCAACCGCTACTGACGACAGCAGCAGGGTCACGGTGAGCGTGGTTGAACTGCCCCCAAAGGCCCGATTGGTCGGCTGAACGGTGAGTTCCCAGCTGCGGCCGAAAACATCGATGGGGCGGGTGGTAGCGACAGGGGATGAGCTGACGACGTCAACATCGGCCGCATTACGCGACGGCATGTCGGCGATCGTGACGGGATCCGCCTGGTCGGTGGTATCGATCAAGGTCAAGGCGACGTCGTCCCAGCGAGGATCGGCGTACGTCTCTGCGAGTAGGTCACCGAGTCGGTAGACGCCAACGGCGAAACCACGCAGTGACTCTCGGCGCAGTATTGCGTCCTCTGGGACGCTCCCGCCCTCGTAGACGGGCAGGAGCACGAGCATGCCCTTTTGGCTGCTGGACTCCTGGACAAGATCGATGGGGGCTGTGCCGATGGCCTCCCCGCTGTCACGCGCGGTCTCGATTGCCACGGCACGCGCCGGGTTGGAGTAGATATCGAATCCCAGTGCGCTTCGGTTGTCGGCCAGCGGCTCGATGTAGGCGACAGCGACGTACTCGGGTCGCGGTGTCACCGGACGGAGATTGCCATCTTCATCTCGCTCGGTGACCGTGTAGTCCTTGAGTCCCGGCTGGGCGCGCTGGTATGCCTCGAAGGCGGCCAGGTCAACTTCATTGATGAGGGGATTCCAAGAGAGGGCTTGAAGATTGGGGGAGCGCAGCAGAATGTCGTCCGTGTAGGTGGCGAACTCCCGCGCGGTTACCTCGTCAGAGGCGTCGACAAGTCCCCGGAGGCCCTCTAGGGATTCCTGGTGACGGTCGAGATTGCTGATCAGATCGGCGGTCGCGTCATCACCGAGTTGCTGCACCGCGGTGTTGATGCGCTCTCGCTCGAATGCCGCGTTCTGCAGGATCACCGTCATGAGCGCACCCATGATGAGAAGTGAGGGGATCGCAACGGCCCAGCGACGGCCATCCCAGAACCGGTTTTGCGAGGGGATGAGCATAAGCACGATAGGAGCGAAGACAATCACGCCGATGGCATCTCCCACCCACCAGGTGAGCCAGCCCACGACGATGCCACTAGTGCCGAGGACCCCGGTGGCCAGCTGGGTCCCGACGCCGATGGTGGGGCCGACCAGACATGCGACCGGTCCCGCGAGCAGGAGGGTGAGCATGATCGGTCGCGGCATGTCGAGGTAGAGCTTGGTCCCGACGAAGCGCCGCACGAGCAGCGCGCCGAGTGCTGCCTGGAGTGTGGCGCCAAGACCGATGGCGAGTGCCGTGGGCACGACTATGTTGGCCGACTCCCCGACGTTCCACAGCCATACGGAGTTGACCGCAATGGAACCGAGTGCAACACCTGGCAGCGCGCGCCAGCGCCATACGACGGCCGCGGCGAAGGCAACACCGGCCGCGGGCCAGATAGGAGAGGCGAGGCCGATCATCTGGCCCAGCCAGAGAGCGAGGAGCCCGAGCGACGCATACGCCGCGCCCACGATGAGCGTGATGGCGACGAAGGACCGGGGTGCTCGCTCCCGATCCATCGCGCGCGCCTTCGGCTCGCGGGTCCCTTCGATCACAGTTGATTATCACGCCCGAGGGACTTTGACGAACCAGTCGAAAGGCCCGACTTCGTCACACCTTCGTCGGACGCAGGCCACTGGACGAGATCCTGCCCACTCAATCGCCCATTTCGCCCATCCTGGAGCGGATATGACCCGAGGTGCGGGCCCAAAGCCCTTAGCGCGTCACGCGTAGCCGCACCTTCGCTGACGCGGTCATGCCGTCGCTGTCTCTGGCAGTGATGACGTACGCCGTCGACTTCATCACCTTGCTCGGTGTGCCCTTGATGACGCCGGCCGTGCGGTTGAACCAGATCCCGTTAACGGCCTTCGCCTTGGTTGTCGGCAGTGAGGGAGTGACCCGGTAGGTGACGCTCGATCCCATTCCCTCGGGAACGAGCACCTGGCTCGCAAAGCGCTGACCCTTGCGTACGGCGATGAGTTGCATGGCCGGCAGGAGCGCGGCATCGGCCCCCCAGTCACCGTCAGGTCGAAGGGTGACGCGCAATGCGTAGATGTTGCTCCCAGAGACCAGGGGATTGCCTTTGCCGGCGTTCTCGAAGGTGTCGCTGTAGGGCATGCCATAGGCATTGCCGACCTGCCAGATCGCTTCGGCGTAGGCGTTCCAGCGTGGGTACGTCTTCGGATTGGTCAGTCCCGGCCATGCGGAACTGAACGCCGGTGTCGGCGTGCCTTGGTTGAGCCACGCACTCGTGGACCAACCCGCCGAACCCCAGTAGCCGTAGGCGAAGGAGACGATGAAGTCGCGATAGATGGCGTTGTAGAGGTCGTTTCCAGCAGCGACCGCACCACCCTGAAGGTAGCGGTTGTCCTGCAGGTAGACGGACGCTGACGTGACCGGACCGGGTATGCCGGACGTCGCGCTGGTCGCGGTGGTGATGTCAGCACCAGGGGTGCCACCGCTGCAGTTCTGCTGTGCGGCACTTTGGGCAGCGGCGAGCGAACTGAAACCGTAGGCGCCGGTGAGTTTGGTGGGTGACGTGGTGGAGAAGCCGGTGGATCGATAGCAGTACCAACTCCCCGAGCCCGCGCCCGCTCCGGTGTAGAGACCGATGATCGTCATGGCCTTGTTCTGTGCCGCGACCCAGGGGAGGTAAGCGCTGGTGTTGCCCGCGAGGTCGGCGTACCCCGACCCCTCATTGGTGCTCGGTGACACGAAACGGAGGAAGTTGTCGGCTGTCGCGCGTTTGCCGTCGGTGGTGACGACCACGCGGGAGTCGTCGACATCAGCGCCGGCGGCCGCGAGACCCTCGTAGACGTCGTAGATGCCGAGGCCACTCAGCCAGCGAATGCCCGACCCGACGCGCTGTGGTGCGGGTCCGTTGCGGCCATAGGAGTTGTCCCAACCGCTCATGTTCATGAGGATGCTGAGGCCCGAGACGGCGGTGACGTTGGCGTAAATCTGGTTCGCCCACGTGCCAGAGCCCGGATCCCCCGCGCTCGTGCCGCTGCCATGGAAGGTCATCTCGAAGACGTCGAAACGTGTCGATGATGTGAGGTAGGAGGGAGCTCGTCCTGCCTCGGTGGGTCCCGTGTTAACGGGCTCGCCGTACGACACGTAGACGACCCCCGAGGTGACGTTGGCGACCGAGATCTCTCGGTTGCCCGGTGTGCCGGGCAGGTCGGAGTAGCGAACCCCCGTGAAGGCTGGCAGCGGCTTGCTCCCGGCGTAGACCTCGTACCAGTAGCGGTTGGGATTGTCGCCGGACGACGTGGCCGGCCAGGAGTAGTCGGGGTTGATGGTGCCGTCCGGCTCGCACCCGTCGGTCCCCGGCGGGTACGGGGGCGACGGGGCGGCGAGGGGGCAGTTGTAGCCGAGGGAGACCCACACGTCACTGTCGTCGCGACCCGAGTTGTTGCGGATTTCGAGGGTGAGTCGCTCAGGTGCGGCGGTGAAAGTGAGGGCATTGTTGAGCGTCGTGCCGCCGACCGTGACGTCGCAGACGCCCGGCGGGATGAGGCTCGGGGTTGTCAGCAGGATGCGCGTGGAGTCGATGATCTGCACCGATCCGGCCGACTGACCGGGGCCAGGACTCGGGAAGGGCACCGGGTACGTCGCTCCGGGGTTGGTGACCGGGCACCCACTGATGCTGACTGTCAGGCCGGTGGCAAAACCGCTTCCGGTGATGAGGATCGTCGTGCTCGCGTTGGCCCCGACGCTCGCGGGCTGCAGGCTCGCGATGGTCGCGCGTGACTCGGCGTGGGCACCGTGCGCTGCGGCAGGAATCGCGCTGACGGCCAGGACCGTGCCGAGGAGCAGGGCGGTTGCGGAAGTGGGCTTCACTTCATCACGGTACGTCGGCGGGCATGTCGAATCCAGGCCTAGAGTGAAGGAATGATCCGTTCCTTCCAGCCTCGCGACGTTTCGATGACATGGACCGACCTACCGATTGACAAGGTCGTCACTCCCGGAGTTCGCACCGGCATTGCGGAGATGGATTCCATCAGCGGCATGGATGTGGGCGTCTGGGAACACACCGTCGGGACATCGACCGATACGGGTGATGACGAGATCTTCGTGGTGATTGAGGGGTGCGGGACGGTCACCGATCAACACGGGAATGTCATCGATCTGGCCCCGGGGGTGGTCGGCATCCTGCATCCGGAGGACGAAACCACCTGGGTGATCACTGAAGCCCTGCGCAAGGTGTGGATCGTGCGCGCGGAGGGCTCCTAGTCCAGCGCGCCGATCACGTTCTGATCCCAGTCGATGATGGATCCGGTGACGACACCCGAGCGTTCGGAGAGCAAGAAGACGAAGAAGTCGGCGATCTCATCGGGCTGACCGAGCTTGCCCATGGGAAGTTGGGCGGAGGCGCGCTCCTCCCATCCGTCGGTCGCATCGTGTGCCGCCCGCTGGATCGCGTCCTCACCCTCAGTGAGGGTCCAGCCGATGTTGACGCCATTGATGCGGATGCGGTCGAAGCGGTGAGCGTGTGCGGCGTTCTTGGTGACGTGGGCAAGTCCACCCTTGCTCGCGACGTACGGCGCGAGGAATACCTGACCGACGTGCATCGAAATCGAGAGCACGTTGAGGATGCTGCCGCCCTCACCGCGGGAGAGCATGTCCTTCACGGCCGCCTGCATCGCGAAGAAGGGCGACTTGAGGTTGATGTTGATGTGCTTGTCGAAGAACTCCGGAGTCGTCTCGAGCAGAGTCCCGCGTTCGACGAAGCCTGCGTTGTTGACCAGGCAGTCGATCCGGCCGTAACGGCGGATCGTCTCCTCGACCGAGTCGATTGCTGACTGGGTGTCGGTGAGGTCGACCTGGAGGAAGTCAGCCGTGGTCCCGGCCTCGCGGATTCGCGCCAGCGTGCCCTCGGCCCGTTCGGGCCGCCGGCCGGTGATGACGACGGCGGACGCCCCAGCCCGGGCGGCGGCGACAGCGGTGGCGCCACCAACGCCTTGGGTCCCACCACTGATGAGAACGACGCGGTCACGGAGAAGTTGGTCAAAGCCCATCCGGTGATCCTGGCACTTCTCTCACTTTCCCGGCAGTTACCGCGCGTATATCACCCACAAAATGGCGGAAAGTTCGAAGAAGGTGAGGGGTGTCAGAGGTCTTTGAGAATGTCCATTCGGGTCAACGCCCACTCCTCCTCGCTGATTAGCCCGTCGGCTCTCAGCGCATCGAGGTTGCGCAGCCGCTGCTGGACGGTAGAGCCCGCCTTGCCGGAGGCCAACCAGGTGGCTCGCTGCTCCGGATCAGTGAGGTGAACTCCATCGTCCAAGATCTCCGGGTTCACCTGAGCGCTGCGCGAGCGCCGGAGTGACCTGCTGTAGACGATGAAACCCGCGGCGAAGGCGATCATCACGATTACGGCCATCACGGTGAGGATGCCCGACAGCATCGCCCCGGCCGAGTCCACGGGATGAGGGTAGACCTCTTGGGTTAGCGGACCTTCTTCATCTTCAGTTCCTTGTAGACCAGCACCAGGTTGCCACCGGCTGGCTCCAGAAGTCTCTCGCGCCAAGCGACTCCTGAAACCTTGCGGGACGCTCACGAATGACCGTCCGTCAGGTCAGGATGCGGGCCAGGTCGACGCTCGGTAGGTCGGTAAAGGTATCCGCGACCGCACCGTAGGCGATTGCTCCGTCATGTGTGTTCAGGCCGAGCCCCAGGGAAGCGTCATCCAAGCAGGCCTGGCGCCAGCCCTTGTTGGCAAGAGCGACGGCGTAGGGCAGCGTGACATTCGTGAGTGCCTTCGTCGAAGTGTTGGCCACCGCACCGGGCATGTTCGCGACGCAATAGAAGATCGAATCGTGCACCCGGTACGTCGGATCGTCGTGCGTGGTCGGCCGCGAATCTTCAAAGCAGCCACCCTGATCAATGGCGATGTCCACGAGGACCGAGCCCGGCTTCATACGCGAGACGAGTTCATTCGACACGAGCTTCGGCGCCTTGGCCCCGTGGATGAGCACAGCACCGATCACGAGGTCGGCTTCGAGCACCGCAGCCTCCACCTCGTATCTGTTCGAGGTGATGGTCTGCACGTGACCCTCGTAGAGATCGTCGAGCACGCGCAGGCGAGCGACGTTGATGTCCATCACGGTGACATCTGCCTGCATGCCCGCGGCAATCGTGACGGCGTTTTGGCCTGCCACGCCGGCTCCGAGCACGACAACCTTGGCCGCCTGCACGCCAGGCACCCCACCCAGCAGGACCCCGCGACCGCCGTTGGCACGCATAAGAGCCTGGGCACCAACCTGGGGTGCGAGCCGACCCGCCACTTCGCTCATCGGTGCGAGGAGCGGTAGGGAGCGATCCAGCAACTCGACCGTCTCATAGGCGATCGCCGTGACCTTGCGCTCAAGCAGCGCGTCGGTGCACTCACGTGATGCGGCGAGATGGAGGTAGGTGAAGAGGACCTGACCATCGCGCATGCGGTGGTACTCCGCGGCAACGGGCTCCTTGACCTTCAAGATGAGGTCGCCGGTGGCCCAGACATCGTCAGCGGTGGGCAGGATCGTGGCGCCGGCTCGCGTGAACTCCGCGTCGGTGATGGAGGAGCCGAGGCCCGCACCGGCCTCGATGAAGACCTCGTGACCGTTGCTGACGAATTCGAAGACGCCCGCGGGTGTGATGGCCACCCGGTACTCATGGTTCTTCAACTCACTGGGGACGCCGACCTTCATGGTCACTCCTTCGGGCGGCTCCGTGCCGCGTTGGCCGCAGGATGGCGCAGATTCGTTGCGAGGTGAATAGATGTCGCAGCGAATTCGCTAGATTGGATGTATGCCGGTTGAGGATTCGATCAACCCGCCTGGGAAGGCGGCCCCTCCGAATCAGGTTCGGAGCCACGCCGGCGCTCCCCTGGACTCCCTGGATCGACGGATTGTCGCCGAGCTGGTGCACGACGGGCGGCTGCCCAACAATCTGTTGGCCGAGCGACTCGGCATCGCTGCCTCCACCTGCCTGACTCGCACCCGAAGCCTGATCGAACGGGGCGTTATCCGCGGGTTCCGCGCTGATGTTGACCACGCCAAGATGGGCGCCGATCTGCAGGCACTCATCTCCGTGCGCATTCGACCTCATGCACGCGGTGACCTGCCGGAACTCGCGCGGCGGCTCTCCCGCGAACCCGGCGTACAAAGCGTCTACTTCATCACCGGTGCCTTCGACTTCCTCATCCACGTCGTCGCCGCGGACACCGAGGGTCTGCGCGTCTTCGTGGCCGATCGACTGTCCGCGAGTCCGGAGATTGAGACAACGCAGACGAGTCTGGTCTTCGACCACCTCACCGGCCAGTCGTCCTGAGGACCGCTCTCCGGCGCCGAGGTGAGTCAGCGCCTACACCGGCCTAGAGTGAAGCGATCATCTGACATGCAAGCTCAAGGAGGTGCGATGCGAGCCAGCGGTCGGACGCGTCGCGCCACTGTCGCCGTGGTCATCAGCGGCACGCTGATCGCGTTGCTCACCAGTGTGATGGGAGCGCCTTCAGCGAGTGCACTCCTGCGCTGGACGACCTACGACGCTGGCCGCACCGCACAGATCGGCGTACCGGACTCGCAGGTGCTCCTGGACGGTGACGGTGTGCAGACCCTGGCGTGGGTGGCCGAGGGCGAGATCCTCGCCCGCCGATCGACGCCCACGGGCGACTGGAGTAATCCCGTCCGCGTGGCTCGCATTGATGGGCAGGCGCGGCTCGTGGGAGCTGTGGGCGGCGCCGGTGAGGTGGTGCTGGCCTGGGTTGAAAGCCGCGACAGGACCACCGCGGTGAGATCAGCGAGTTATGACGGTGACTGGGGTGATCCCATCGATGTGGTCGCGGATGCTCGCTCGACCTCGGTATCCGAGGTCGGGCTGTCGTTGACGATGGTCGGCGACGTGCCCTGCATCGTGGCGAGCACGGGCAGTCTGCTTGATGCCACGCGACCCCGGCAGATCAGCGCGCACGTCTTCGACGGATCGACGTGGAGCCGACAGGTGGACCCGCCGCAGATCAGCAGCAGTCCGGGAACCGCCCACGCCTTCACCAGTGGCGCACATCTCGGCGTCACCTGGACCCAGGATCCGGGGGGTGAGGCATTGGTCGCCTTCCTTGATCCCGCGTCGAGTCAATGGTCGGCCGTCACGGTTCTGGACACGCGCATGCCGGTGGCCTCACCACCCCTTCTCGGCGTGACCGGTGATGCCGTGGGCTCCACGGGCGCGCTCGTCTGGGGTGCCTTCGACGCTGCGACCGGCACGCGCACCTGGCGCTATGCCCTCACATCGCAAGCCACTGTCGGCCCCGTCACGGACCTGCAGTCCGGCCTGGCCAATTCCGCGCGGCCTGTCGCCGCCTGGCGTGACGGCACCGTGTGGATCGCCGGCCCCTCAACCGATCAAGAGTCACGCGTGTGGGGTCGTGGTGCGCGGACCATCGACGACACCCTGGCGACTCCTGGCCTCATCGCCAACTCGACCTCACTCGCGATGGATGGCAGCGGCCAACCGCTTATGGCGTGGATGTCCGCCGACCCCGGCGCCACGGTCGTGCTACAGGTGGCACAGCGCATTGACGGCAAGTGGATGAACGGATCCGAGCAGACCGGTGCCCGCGCGGGTGGCGTGGTGTCGACCGCCATCCCAACGTTGCTGTGGCAACGCGCGGTGGGCGGCGCCGGTCGCGGTGATGTCGTGGTGACGTCGTACCGGGACGTGCCCCTGGGCATCCCCAGCGTGCAGAAGTTGCGCGTCAAGGGTGGACCTACCGTCACGGTGCGATGGAAGGCTCCCGCTGACGCTGCCGGCGTCACCGGCTACGTCGTACAAGTGCGCAGGGGCAAGCAAGCGTGGAAGACACGCGCGACGCTCGGTGCCGACGATCGGACCTACACCTTGCGCGCCAGCGACGGCACGACCTATCGAGCACGCGTGGCGGCAGTCGGTTCGGGTGAACGCAGTCCCTGGTCAGCGGTGAAGGCGGTCACGACTCCGAAGAAGCCGAAGGACCCGTCGCGTCGGTAGCGTCCTCCGCCCTTTCGTCTTCGTCGACGCTCGCGGACAGCGGCTGCTCCACGTGTCCGCAGGTGATGCAGACCCGGCGATCGCCTTCGGGTCGATACAGGTGACCGAGCGCCGAACAGCCGGGATTTCCCTCGAGTGATACCGACATGCCGCCATCGTGGCATAGCGTGCGCGTTGAAGAAGGAGGCGCCGTGTCCGATGAGCCGACCTACGAGCCGACCTGGGATTCCGTAAGCACCCACCCGCTGCCCGACTGGTACGACGACGCCAAGCTGGGCGTCTTCTTGCACTGGGGGGTCTACTCGGTGCCGGGCTGGGCACCCCAGGTGGGCGACATCCAGGAGCTGCTCAAGAACGAGGGCCCGGAGGGAATGCTCCGCAACAACCCGTACGCCGAGTGGTACCGCAACACGATGCAAATCGACGGCAGCCCCACGCAGCAGCACCACCGCGAGACCTACGGCCCGGACTTCGCCTACGACGACTTCATCCCCGCCTTCAACGCTGGATCATCGGCAGCAGACCTTGACGAGGTGGCCGAGTTATGTCGCATGGCTGGCGCGCGTTACGTCGTGCTCACGACGAAGCACCACGAGGGATTCACGCTGTGGCCATCCTCCATTCCCAACCCCAACAAGGGCTACTACCACGCTGAACGTGACCTCGTCGGGGACATGACGGCCGCCGTACGTGCGCATGGCATGCGCATGGGGCTCTACTACTCCGGCGGCTATGACTGGCCATTCAACGATGCGGTGCTGCGCAAGGCGGCTGATGCGATGCTCGCCGTGCCCGCAACCCCGGAGTACCAGGACTACGCGACCGCGCACGTGCATGAGATCGTCGATCGCTATCGGCCCGACGTCCTGTGGAATGACGTCGCCTGGCCGCCGGGCGGGGACCTTGCGGCGCTCTTTGCCTACTACTACAACACCGTGCCCGACGGCGTGATCAACGATCGTTGGATCCAGCCCAGTGGTCGGCGGAACATCGTGACCGACTCTCTCGCCCGCGCAGCCGGCGACCTCATCCAGGTGCTGTGGAAGCACATCCCTGACAAGGACAAGCAACTCACCTTCCCCGGGGCAAACTGGTACGACTTCCGCACGCCGGAGTACGCCGTCTTCGACGAGATCCAGGATAAGAAGTGGGAGGCCACCCGGGGTGTCGGCCACTCCTTCGGTGCCAATCGCAATGAGCGGCCGCAGGACATTGTGACGACGACCGAACTGGTGCGGATGCTCGTCGATGTCGTGTCGAAGAATGGCAACCTCCTCATCGGTATTGGTCCGGACGAGCGGGGGCGGATCCCTGCGCAACAACAGGTGCCGCTGCATGGACTTGGTGAGTGGATGGCAGTCAACGGTGCGGCGATTTACGGCACGCGCCCATGGCAGGTGGCGTCGACGACGACGTCGGAAGCGACCGATGTGCGCTTCACCGTTGGTGCGGGGCGCCTGTTTGCGACGTTGCTGGATCTGCCCGGCGCGCGCAGCTTCACGCTGCGGGGTGTCGATGGTCGCAGCGTGTCGTCGGTGCGGCTCCTCGGTGTCGACGCTGCCGTGGGGTTGGGTGAGCAGGACGGTGACGTCCTCATCACGCTGCCCGATGAGGTGCCGGTGTCGGCGGCCTACGTGCTCGACCTTGGTTCGGGAGTGAGCTGGCGGGGCTAGCACCCCTACCCCTTGTTGAGTGGCGAGTTGTGGATGGTTTTCCGGAGGAAAACCATCCACAACTCGCCACTCAACGTGTGGGGTCAGACCGGTTGGGCGAGCTCGGCCATCGCGGCGGCATCGAGGTGGACCTCGGCGGCGGCGCAGTTCTCGCGCAGGTGTTCGGGTGATCCGGTTCCCGGGATTGGGAGCACCACCGGTGAGCGCTGCAGCAGCCAGGCCAGGGCGACCTGCGACGGCGTACACCCGTGTCGCTGCGCGATGGCGGCCAGCGGACCGTCGGCTGCGGTGAGATCACCCCGCCCGAGCGGGAACCACGGGATGAAGCCGATGCTGTGCTCGGTGCAGTGGTTGAGCAGCTCGTCGCTCTGGCGCTCACCAGCATACTTGGTCGCTACCGACTCGAGTTCGGCGAGATTCTAGGTACGTCCTCGCAGCGTCGCACCGCATCACGAAAAGTGATGGAGACTCGGTTACCGAGGCACCGCCGGGTTTCACCGTAACCGCATCCAGCGCAGGGGCTCCGGTCGCTGCGTTTGAAGACCGACAGCGGCAGTTGGCCGGCGTGCAGTTTCATCCGGAGGTTGTGCACTCTCAGTTCGGCCAAAGGATTCTCGAACGCTTCCTGTACGACATCGCGGGCCTTGACCCCACCTGGACGATGGCGGGCGTCATCGATGAGCAGGTTGCTGCCATCCGCGCGCAGATTGGCGATGGACTGGCGATCTGTGGCCTCTCTGGAGGGGTTGATTCGGCGGTGGCGGCAGCGCTGGTGCAGCGGGCGATCGGTAAGCAACTCACCTGCGTGTTCGTCGACCATGGGTTACTTCGCGAAGGCGAGGCGGAGCAGGTAGAGCGCGACTTCGTGGCCGCTACTGATGTCCGGCTCGTGGTCGTTGACGCTGCCGACAGATTCCTTGCGGCATTAGCGGGAGTGACTGACCCGGAGGCCAAGCGAAAAATCATCGGTCGCGAATTTATTCGAGTGTTCGAGCAGGCGGCTCGAGACATTGTGCAGGAAGCGGGCTCAAGCGGCGCCAGCGTTGAATTCTTGGTGCAGGGCACGCTATATCCCGATGTTGTGGAGTCCGGTGGAGGATCGGGCACCGCGAATATCAAGAGTCACCACAACGTCGGAGGCCTGCCAGATGACTTGGACTTTGCACTTGTCGAACCGTTGCGAACGCTCTTTAAGGACGAAGTTCGCCACGTTGGCGTAGAGCTCGGGGTACCCGCTGAGATCGTGTGGCGCCATCCATTTCCAGGGCCGGGCCTAGGCATCCGGATCGTTGGAGCCGTTGACGCACACCGGTTGCGCATTCTTCGGGCTGCCGATGCCATCGCACGTGCCGAGCTCACTGCTGCCGGTGTGGACCGTGAGGTGTGGCAGTGTCCGGTGGTGCTCCTAGCGGATGTGAGATCGGTTGGCGTGCAAGGGGATGGACGCACCTACGGGCATCCGATTGTGCTGCGTCCGGTGTCTAGCGAAGACGCGATGACCGCAGATTGGTCACGCCTGCCCTATGACACCCTGGCCACAATCTCTACGCGCATCACCAATGAGGTGCCCGAGGTGAACCGAGTGGTGCTGGACATCACCAGCAAACCACCCGGCACGATCGAGTGGGAGTAGCGCCGCGGCCCAGTACCCGGTGGCCTAGAACCCCGCTGCGCTGGGGTTCAGCGGCTTCACGGTGGTGGCGGTCCAAGCGCTGATGCCTCCCGACACGGCCTGGGGCCACCACGGGCGTGTGAGGATCTGCATCATGCAGGGACAGCCCAGTTTGTCAGCTACGAAGACGTTGTTGATGTAAAGGTCCGGGAGGTCATTCTTGTCGTATACCTGGTATGAGCTGGACGAACCGAGATAGGCCTTGAAGTCCACGAGCGTATATGGGTCGCCCGGCCAGGTTTGGCTGGAGTCTTTCCACGTGGCCGTAGGGCTCGAGGTCTGCTTTGGACCGTAGAACCGTGTGCCGCTGTCGCTGTCTGCGCTGTTTGGGATGACGAGGCCTTCCTGGGCAGCCAGGGCCCGCAAGGCTGATTTGCCGGCGTCACCGATGGGTTTGATGTCGTCACCGGTCGGGTAATCGCCATGTCGAACTCGCGGAGCGTAGAAGGTGGATACGGCCGAATTGTCAGAGTTGGCATACAACCCAATCTTCTGGGCTGCACTCTTGAAGTCCTCTTGCTTGTCCACGAACCCGCTGATGGTGACGCTTTTGTCGTTGTCCTTTTTTTGGCAGAAATACCAGTAGACCGGTAAGCCCGCAGTGGCGTAACCCTCCTTCATGTCACTGAGTTTGTCGAGTCGGCAGTTGTTCAAATCAGGATTCATTCCCGGCAGCATGTGTCCCAAGGGGGCCGCGATGATCGCCGATCCGTTGCCGGCGCTGTGCATGAGCCCCAACTCATTGCTGTACAAGTCCGGTGGGGTTGCCTGGGTGAAGTTGCTGAGGTAGACACAGTAGGTCGCATCCAGCCAGGTAGCACCGGTTTCGCACTTGCCGGTGACCTCGTCAATGCCCATGGTGTTGATGCGGGTTGCGGTGTCGCCGAGGTAGTTGTAGCGCTCACTTTCCAAGGCCATTTGCTGATACATCACCGTCGACCAGGCGCCGAGGAACTGCTGTATTGCCTGCGCATTGCCCTGCCCCATGTGCGTTCCATTATCGATGCCGTCGGCCACCAGGTTGTTGTACACGCTGGGTGCGCTCGTGCCGGTAGCAGATTCAAAGATGCTCTTGCTGATGATGTTATTGCACGTGATCTTGTCAATATTGCCCATGAGCTCCGTCAGTGCGGTGTTGTCGTAGTCCAGCGGGTTCGTGAAGGTGAGAGTGGAGTCGATGGAGTCCAGAGGCTCCACATTCCCGGTCGTGAGCTCAAGCACGGTGTTTCCTTTGCTCTCGTACTTGTTCGTGACGCGAACCGGTGCGCTGATCGTGACGCCAGACACGGCTGCGGTGTTGGGAGCAGTGAGATTCAGCACGGTGTTGCCCAGGCCATCGGCCACGATGCTGGAGATGGTGACAGGTGCGTCATCGGTGCCGCCGATGCCGGTGCCCGTGACTGTCATGCCGATCTTGATATTTTCATTGGGAACCGAGATGGTGATGCTGCGCACACCTGCCGTCCCGATCGCGTCCGCCGCATCGATGGACTGCAGGCCGACACCTTCGCCGGTGACGACGGTTTGGCTTTGGAGAATATTTCCGTAGCCTATGGTTCCAGGCAGGGTAATGGTTTTTGCTTGCGCTTCCCCGCTGATTCCGGTGACGGTGAGCGGTTGGGCATCGGCCACTACATTCTGGTAGCGGTTATAGGCGGTAGACACCGCTGATTCACAGGATTCGGCAGCTTGCAGTGCGACAGATGTTTGTAGTGCGTTGATTTGTGCGCTGATGCACTCCAACTGTTGGGACACTGCCTCAATAGCTTGCAGTTCCGGCGATGTGCCTGAACTCGACAGGCCACCGAAAAGCATGCCGGGCAAGCCGGCCGCAAGAGTCGAGGGAATACCGGCGACCTCAAGCAGGGTGCCAGCAGAAACGACTGCAACCTGCTCAATTATCTCCGTGGATTGCCCACCTGAGCCAGATGAGTTGGGCAGGTTGCCTTGGCACACGGCTGCGGCCTGGGCGGTGGCACTGAACTGCGCTGAACCCATCGGGGTGACCGGCCCCTTGGGTGTGACGCGATTGAATGCTCGGCCACCAGCGGCATTCTTGGCCAGCAGGCGAACCAGGCCGTTGAAGGAGCGCGGCGCCTTTGATCGATCGGGGCGTGATGCTGCTTCTATGCGATCAAACCCCACGAAGTAGTTCGCATAGCGGAGCAGATCTCCGGGGGCTTCGGTGGGAATCCCGATGGCGCTGCGAATCTTCGTCTGTGCCACCCGCCAACTGCGCTGGGTCGGGACAGTGTTGCGTTTGAGGATCGCTTTGTGCATAGCCGCAGTTGTCACCAGATCGAGGGTGATGGTGCTTGTGCCACTCGTAGCGGGCCAGGCATACGTAGACAAAGCCCCGGTGTAGGAGGAATTACGCGCCTCCCCGCCGGATGTCGTGATCGTCAGGGGGAGGGCGTCGGCACCCAGGTTAACGTCGCGCAAGAGCACCACGCCACCAGCCGTGGACGTGCCGGAGGTGAGAAGTTTCCCGCCGCGGTCGCGGACGGTCACGACGGTGCCGATCAGGGGAGCATTGGGGCCGATCATCGGCCAGATGGCCAGCGTGGCGGCACCCGAGGCAGCCGGTGAAGCGACCACCGGTTGACCGGGCCCTGTCTGGGCGTCTGGCGCGGCCGAAACCGGAGCCACTGTCGTCACCATTCCGGCCGTCAGGGCAATGGCTGACATGCCAACGATGCTGGTTCTCGACCAAAGCTTCATTCCACGCCCCACGGCTACCCATCCTCGGTGTTCTGGGCTTGTCGGTCGTCCACTGATGGTCAAGTCTAAACGATCGACGATGAGGCAAGACCCCGGTGGTGAAAGGGAAAACCCTTAAATATGGCCTTCGGGCACCCGATATACCGAGGGCGGCGACGTGGAAGTAACCGAGATCTGTCGCTAACGTGGAAATCGTGGACTTCTTGTACAACGCCGTTGTCGTACTGCACTTTGTGGGTTTGGCTAGTTTACTTGGGGGATTCCTCGTGCAGATGCGCTCGAGTGAGAAGGGCGTCAACCCTGCGATGCTCCATGGCGCCATCACCCAACTGGTCACCGGCATCATCATGCAGGGGATGCTCGAATCCGGAGCAGTGGGTGATGGGGAAGTTCTGACCTGGAAACTTGCGACCAAATTGGGTATCACCGTGGTGGTGACCGTGCTGGCCTTCCTGGGTCGACGCAGGACCGGGCCCCAGGTGGGTTACTGGGCAGCGATCGGTGGTTTGACCCTCATCAATGTGACCCTTGCGGTGTTTTGGTCCTAACCACCACTAAGGCGCCACGGTTACCACCAGTGGTGTCCGTCGTGTGCATTGGCCGGTGCAGCGACCCCGAACTCTGCGCGAATATCGGCAAGATTCATGGGCGCGATTTCGAAGTGATCGACGAGGGAAAAGTCCCCGCGGCACTGACTTCCACGTTTGAGTTCCTGCCCGAGTAGTTGTGCTGCAAAATCATGTGCCAGCAGACCTGTTTCGGCGTGGGCGAGATGGGCTGGATGAGCGAAGCCGGCTTCATGGGTGACCAGTGAGGCAAGGAGCGCTGCCCGGTTGGTTTGGTTGTTGTTCATGGCGAACTGAAAGGCACTCAGGGCAATCTCGGCGGCTACCGACGCGCGGTCGTGCGCTGCGACAACTCATCATCCTGCGACTCCTCGCGGTCCTGCGCGGCGTCGAGGGATCGCTGTGGCTCATCGTTGGCGTGACGGCGATCGTGGTGCGTGCCCGGGTGCCGGAATTCATCGCGGCGTTGAAGCAGGCATTCCCAGCGCTGGAGCCGGTGACACAGACCATCGGGTGGAACATTGAGAGATCGTGGTTGGCCCGATCGGTCGACCGCTGGGGGGAGATCAGCCCCGACACCATCGTGATGTTTGGTCTGATCATCGCCACGCTCGGCGCGGTGAAGTGGGCCGAGGCGGTGGGACTGTGGATGGCCAAACGCTGGGGCGAGTACCTATCCGTGGTCGCGACCGGGGCCTTCATCCCGTTGGAGATCTACGAACTCATTGAGCATGTCACGGTCTTCAAGGTCATCCTCTTCGCCATCAACCTCGCGGCCGTGATCTGGCTGGTCGTCGCCAAGCGCCTTTTCGGCGTACG
Organism: Candidatus Nanopelagicales bacterium; assembly: GCA_030827125.1. Classification (GTDB taxonomy): domain Bacteria; phylum Actinomycetota; class Actinomycetes; order S36-B12; family S36-B12; genus Mxb001. The sequence continues at coordinate 27,015 of JAURFD010000007.1, read as the reverse complement.
AGGTGGCCGCGCGGCGGAGGAAGCCGAGAACGAGGAAGTGTCGCTCTTGACCGTGGAGAAGGCGGCCGAAGTCGGCTGATTCGGTCTGCGCTTCGGGCTGATGGCGCGTCGGGGGACGGCTCCGGATGCACTGCGGGTTCGGCGTCAGCCCTTCATGTCAGTTCGCTCAGGTCGCTGTCATTCGTACGCGAAATCAAGGTTTACGGGAATGTCTAACCCTGGCTTTCGCGTACACAGCGCAACCCGGCTGGGCGAGGGAATCGACCGGATCACCTCCGGGACGATCCTTGGCCGCACCACCGCGCCGGGCGGCTGGCAGACTTGGGCCATGGCCGACGTCTACGCTCCTGACCCTGACCGTTATGACGGGCGCATGCCCTATCGCCGCTGCGGGCGCAGCGGTCTCAAGTTGCCGGCGGTGACGATCGGCTGCTGGCACAACTTCGGCGACGATACGCCCCTGCAGACGCAGCGCGACATCCTGCGCACGGCATTCGACCTCGGGATCACGCACTTCGATCTCGCCAATAACTACGGCCCGCCCTACGGCTCGGCAGAGGTCAATGTCGGTCGGATCTTGGCTGAGGACTTCGCCGGTCTGCGCGACGAGCTCGTCATCTCCAGCAAGGCAGGCTGGGACATGTGGCCCGGACCGTACGGCGACCTTGGCTCCCGCAAGTACATCCTGGCCTCACTCGATCAGTCGCTGGATCGCCTCGGCTTGGACTACGTCGACATCTTCTACCACCACCGCCCCGACCCCGAGACGCCGCTAGAGGAGTCGATGGGTGCGCTCGCGACAGCCGTGCACTCGGGCAAGGCCCTGTACGCCGGCATCTCGTCGTACTCGCCCGCTCGCACCCGCGAGGCCGCGCGCATCCTCGGCGAGATGGGTGTGCCGCTGCTCATCCACCAGCCGTCGTACTCGATGTTCAACCGCTGGATCGAAGGGGACGGGTTGATCGACACCTGCGGTGATCTCGGTGTCGGCATGATCACCTTCAGTCCGCTCGCGCAGGGCATGTTGACCGATCGCTATGCGCAGGGCGTGCCCAAGGGATCACGCGCCGAGCAGGGCAAGTCTCTCGATCCGGTCATGGCCAACGAGGAGAACCTCGCCCGCGTGCGTGGGCTTGCGGCGATCGCCGCCGAACGTGGTCAGTCCCTCGCGCAGATGGCGGTGGCGTGGACCCTGCGCGATCCCCGCGTGACGTCGACGTTGCTGGGAGCGAGCAGCGCGCAACAACTGCGTGAGACAGCTGCAGCGGTGCAGAACACCGAATTCAGCGATACCGAGGTCGCGGCGATCGACGAGTTCGCGGTCGAGGCTGGCATCGACCTGTGGCGCACCCAGTCCCGCTTCGAGTAGGTCTCCGTCGTTGAGTGGCGAGTTGTGGACGGTTTTTGCCGAAAAAACCGTCCACAACTCGCCACTCAACGGTGAATCCTCGGCCTAGGCACCGGTGATCACCCGCCGTACGACGTCGTCGGCGTTCGGGGCACTAACGAGGAGGCGACGGAACTTCTCGTCGTGCAGCTCGAGGACGACCCCGGGCAGATTCTTGTAGAGCGCGGTGAAGTCGCGTCCAATGCGATAGCGCATGGTGCCGAGCAGAATCACATGCGGGATCCCCAGGCCCGGCACACGCCAGCCCAGGACATGGGGCCACAGATCCTTGATGGCCCGGGCGTGATCGATGTGCTCCCACGGGACGGCAAAGCTGTCGTGGAAAGCCCCGATGCGCTCGAGGCGGTTGAGTCGCACCTCGAGCGCCTGCGGGGTGATCTCGAGGACGGCCATGTGACCAGCGTGCCATCACGCCGTCCACAGCGTGCCACCACATCCCGCGCAATGTCCGACCCACCTGACATGCTCGGGGCATGGCGTATGCGACTCGTGCACCCGTGCCCGTGGCGGTCCCGTCTGCGCCCCTGCCCGAGCGCCCCTGGTCGGCCTCGGCCATCGAAGACTTCCTCGGCTGCCCCCTGCGCTACTGGTGGCGCAAGGTGCAGGGTTGGCAGACGCCGTCGACCGCCCCGATGGTCACCGGACGCGCCGTTCATCTCGCGCTGGAGCACCTGCTGGAATTGCCGCCGCAGGAGCGAGTCCCCGAGCGCGCTGCGGAGTTCCTCGCGACAGCTATCGCGAGTGAGGTCAGAGAAGCTGGCCCGCATATCTCCGAGGCCGAGGTCACCGCGGCCGCGACCGCGGCGATGGCGGCGTACTGGGAGACCGAGGTGCCGGCCGAGATCGAGGTGGCTCCCGACGGCCTGGAGATGACCGTCGAGGTGCCACTGCGGGGACTGCCGTTCCTTGGCTACATCGACCGCGTCGCCGTCGTCGACACCGGCCTGCGCGTCACCGACTACAAGACCGGAGCCCCCAAGCCCAAATACTGGTGGGGCTACTGGCGTCAGCAAATGCTGTACGCCGCCGCCCTTGATGCGCTTGACCAGCCGGTAGCCGAAGTCGAGTTGCTCTATCTCAAGCAAGCCCGCGCCGTCACCCGACCGGTCTACCCGGCCGCAGTCGGGCGAGCCCTCGCGGAGTTGGAATCCGCGCAGGAGCAGCGTGCGGTGATGGCCGAGGCGCAGACCTGGGAGGCGCGCCCGGGCCCGCTGTGCCGCTACTGCGACTTCGCGAGTGTCTGCCCGTCACAGCGTGGTCGTGCGCCCGCGCCCGGATCTGCTGAGAGCGATGCGCAACTGCTCGAGGTCGGGTTGTCACGCCGCGAGCACATGCCCACCGAAGGTGACCTCCTCGACATGCTTGACGACGAGGGGCGCACCTGATGACCCCGCGCGTTGACATTCCGGCGTGGCGACCGCCCTGGCCGGTGGACATCAAGGAGCGCTTTGTCCGTGTCAGCGCCTCTGCCCTGCGCGGTGATGAGCGATGGGAGTGCCCCGAGCAGGTCGCGCTCAAGGCTCGCCCCGGCATCTATGCCCAAAGCCCGGACAACGTGCGGGTGGCCTGGCCGCCGTACCGCTCCTTCCCACTGGGGCTGGTCCGCCAAGCGGCGTACGCCGTCCTCGCCAAGGGCTATGACCCCGAGGCCGCGCTCGCCGATGCCCGGGCCGCCCAGTCCTACGGCGACACGGTCGTGTCTGACGAGACGATGCCGGTGGCTCGCGAGGGTCTCACCGGTTACCTCATCGCCCTGGAGCGTCTGCGAGATGACGGTGTCCTCTCGGCGGACTCAGTGGTGCGGGAGTTCTTCGCGGTCGACGAGGCCGAGAGCGAATCCGTGCGTGTCGAATGGGCCGCGTGGGGGCTGCTTCACGTCGATCGGGTGAGCGGTGAGCGGGAGTACCACATCCTCACCTGGGACAACGCCGGTCAGCGCAATCGACCCGAGCCCTACCTCGCCGTTTATGCGCGCGTTGCCGCCGATGCCGTTATGCATCATGACGATCAGCGCCCGCGCGAGCGCCGCGAGCCGTCGCCGCATCAGCCCCCGCCCGCGACGCGAGTGCGCGTTCGGGAGATCGGCGTACTCGACGCGACCGAGCAACTGCTCATCGACGTCGAACCGGACGCGTTGCGAGAGGCCTTCCCCGAGCTTGTGACGCCCGCACTTCCGGTGCTTGCGGGCGGTGTCTTCAATCCCGGTGGCCGGTGCGCCGACTGTGCTGCACGCAACACCTGCCCCGCGCTGCCGCGACTGCCGGGCGTCTTCGGCGTGGCAGGTTCCAGCAGTTGGGTGAGGGCGCTCGCGCCAGCGGATCTCACGGCCGCGCGTGTGTGCACGTGGCAGGTGCATCTCCAGCGTGAACTCTCGCTGCCCCGGGCACGACAGGAGACCACAGCGGCAATGGAGCGCGGATCGCTGCTCCACACCTGGCTCGAGCATGCCCACGGGCGCTTCGTGCCGTGCTCATCCGAGGACCTTCCCGTGCCCGGAGACGGTGTTGGTGAGGTTGCGGATCGTCTCGGCTGGACGCCGGAACAGTACGCCGCCCTGCGGCCCTACCTGGTGGCACATCTGCAGGGCTGCCCGCTGAGCGGTGATGACATCACCGAGGTGCGTCCGGAGCGCTCGCTCACGGCGTGGGACACCGATGCCGACGTGATCATCAGCACCCGGGCCGATCTCGTCCTGGACACCTCGGCCGGTCGGGTGGTGCGCGAAACGAAGAGTCTCGGCGATGCGCCAGACGAGGCGACGACCGCGGAGTTGCTGGAGCGTTACCCCCAGGTGGCCGTCACCTTGTGCATGCTCGCTGATGGACTCGACCCCATCACCGGGGCGGTTGCGGCCGAACCGGCACCGTCGGTGGTCCAGTTGGAGTTGCTATGGCCGGCGGGTCAGGCCGTGCGCACCTTCGATTCGGCCGACGCAGACACGGTCTTGATCGCGCGGGCACTTGTGGCCGACGCCGTCGACACGATCATCTACACCGAGCCCACGCCAAACGTCGGCCGCTGGTGTGCCTGGTGTCCGGTCGCGCGCTGGTGCACGGCCCGGCAGGGCACCGATGCAGTCGACGACGTCGTCATCGAGGTCAGCGTTGAGGACGATGTGCCCGGGGCGCCATCCCGCGTGTCACTTCTTGCCTATGCCGAGGAGATTTCCGGTGTCGAGGACGACCTGCCGTTCTAAGGCCCCGTTCACGTGAGCGCGTCCGACGCGGCGGCGGTGACTCGGGAGGTGTCCAGCCCCCGTCCGCTCGATGCCGCGACGACCCTGCGCATCATCGGTCGCGGTCCTCGCGACCACGCGGTGCGCCTTGATGGGCGTCTGCTCTGGTACGTCGCCCGCACTCCCGACGGTGGCGTGACCTGCCTGATCGAGCAGGTCGACGAGCATCGGGTGTCGGTGCAGTTGTGGGGCCTGGGGGCCGAGTGGCAGGCAGAACATGTGCGCGAGTTGCTCGGGGACACCGACGGGGCAACCGAACTCCCCCACCTTCATGACGTGGTGCGCATGGCGCACCGACGCTTCCCGGGTCTGCGTGTCCCGCGTACCCGACGCGTCTTCGATGCGATCGTGCCCGCCGTACTCGAACAAAAGGTGGTCGGTGTGGATGCGTTGGCCTCGCGTCGACGGCTTCTTGCCTGGCTCGGCGAGCCCGCGCCTGGCCCCGCCCCCGAAGGCATGCTGGTGCCACCGATCCCGCGCGAATGGGAGTTGCTGCCCTCCTGGCAGTGGCATCGCGCCGGCGTCGATCCGAACCGTTCCCGCGCGATCATGCGGGCTGCCGCGCACGCGGCTCGACTGGAAGAGACAGTGCAGATGGACCGGTCAGCGGCGTACGCGCGTCTGCAGGCCGTGCCGGGCATCGGACCGTGGACCGCGGCGGAGACGGCCAAGGTGGCGCTCGGCGACACCGATGCGGTCTCGGTGGGTGACTATCACCTCGGCCGCTTCGTCGTGTGGGCCTTGACCGGCGCGATGGATGGTGACGATGAGCAGATGCTGGAGTTGTTGGAGCCGTATCGGCCGATGCGCCAACTCGTCATCCGCCTACTCGAACTCACCGTGTCAATGCCGCGGCGCGGCCCACGGGCTTCCCGCGTCGACCACCGCCGCCACTAGCCCCCGCCGAGTGCGCACGGGCACACTCGCGGAGGGGGAGTTACCGCGGACGTGGGGGGACGGTGATCCGGGGATTGCCGCAGCCATTAACGAGCACGGTGAGCGCGGCCCGCTCCTGCGCATCGACCGACAGTCGCCAGCGGTACTTCACCGCGATCCAGTCCTTGATGTAGGTGCACCGGTACGACGTCCTTGGGGGCAGCCATTCGGCCGGATCCTGATCCCCCTTCGAGCGATTGCTCGATGCCGTGACCGCGATGAGTGACCGTCGATAGGACACGTCGTTGGCGAAGGCCCGCCGGCGATCCGTGGACCAACCGCGTGCTCCGGAGGCCCACGCCTCGGAGAGCGCGACAAGGTGATCGATGTCCAGCGCACCGGGATCACGCACCGTCACGCCATCGAAGGGCGAGAACCATCGACCAGACCCGACCCGGCAACCCGCGCCGACACTCGGACCGGATCGCGCCTGGCGGATGAGGACGACCTCGCGCGTGTCGCAGCCGTCCTTGATGACGATCCAGTGCGGGAAGAGTGAGCGGTCATAACCGCTGGGGTTTTCTGCGGCCACGCGCAACGACTTCAGCAGGTACGACGCACTGCGCTTCTTGGCCTCAGCAGCACTGGCGGTGACGAAGGCGACGGACACGGCGACGCCGAGGGCTAGCACGACAGCAACGAGTCGAGCGAGGTTGGTGGTCGCCCGCGCACGAGTGACTGACTGCTCCCCCGCAGCTCCGCCAGCTCCCCCCATGTAGCGACCCTAGCCCGTGCGCGACCTAATCGACGATCGGCTGATCGAGGCGTTGAATCGAGACGTCCTTGGCCACCCGAGCGAAGTGTTCTGCGGCCGGTGAGTTTCGGATACCGCCCGGCATGGCCAACAGGATGGAGCGCGTCGGCATCGGCGGATCCGTGGGCATCACCAGAACCTCGGGATCATCGAGTTGGATGGCCAACTGCGGCATGATCGCGGCGCCCAGACCATTGCGTACCATCGCTTGCATCGCTCCGTTGTCGTTGGTGCGGAAGACATAGCGCGGAGCCATACCGTGACTGCGAATTCCCTCCTCAACGTAGGACTGTGAGCTTCCGTGGTGCTCGCCGATGAGGCCCACGTCCATGACGTCGCGGAGCGGCGCCCTCTCCTTGTCATCGAAGCCCATGCCCCGGGGTACGACGACGAGGAGCGGGTCGACGCCGAGTTCGATCACCTCCAGGTCAGGGCTGCTCACCGGGCCGGCGACAAACGCCAGGTCGAGTTGGCCCTGCTGTACGGCGACGAGCAGTTCTTCATTCTCGTCTTCCTCCACCGCGCGCATCTGGAGGTCGGGCACTTCGGTGCGCATGCGACCGACAATCTGCGGCAGCAACTCAACCGAGACGCTTTGGAAGGTACCGATCGTCAGGCGCCCCCCGGTGCCGGCGCCGGTCTGCATCGCTTCGTCCAGGGCGCGGTCTAGGCGGTCGAGGATGTCCTGGCCGTGCCGCAGCATCGCGCGACCGACCGGCGTAAGTTGAACCGCCCGCGGCCCACCGGGGCGATCGAAGACCGGCGCGCCAACCACGGCCTCGAGCGCGGCGATCTGCTGGCTGATGGCCGCCTGCGAGTACCCCAGGAGATCGGCGGCCCCGCGGAAGGTCCCTTCTTCGGCGACGGCCACGAGGGCCTCGAGGTGTCGAACTTCTGGACGGGGTGGGGCGAAGGACATAACCATAAGTATAAATGATCGACACGATGAATTTTCATCGCTTTACGCGATTACCAATGTCGTCGTAATGTCGTAGTACGCGATCACGACCGAGTGATCGAGCCGACGCAAGCGGCAACCAGACGAAGGAGAACAGCCATGGGCCTCACCCGCACTTCTCTCGAGGGCCTGTCCCGCCGGGTGGCGGACATGGGCATCACGGCAGTCACCCCGACCGAGCTGACGGCCCTCACCGACACCGGCAGCGCCGTGGGTGTGTCCCCGGTCCTGCTCGGGGTCCTCACCGACAGCGATGCCACCGAGGTCACGCGTGAGCGCGCCTTCTCACTGGTGGCGTGCGCCGTGTCCGGCGCCGTCCGCAGTGAGCACGCCCTCGCCGCCTGACACCTCAGACACCGTTGCATCTCATCACCAACTAGCTCATACCCAGGTATCTCATGCCCATGGCAAGGTGCCGCTATGGCTCCGCGCTTGGACCCGCAGATTGAGGCGTGGCTGCGCGCCTATCCCGCTCCGGATGTCGATCCCTGGGATGTCGCAGCCGTGCGAGAACTTGCCGCGGCGTATATGGCCGATCGCGGCGGACCCGCGCCCCGCTGGCCCCGCGACGACGTCACCCTCACCGACGCGAATGTCGGTGGGGTGCCGGTCCTCATCTGGTCCCCACGAACGAGGAACTCCGAGCGCCAGAACCCGGTTGTCATCGCGCTCCACGGCGGAGCCTTTGTCGTTGGCAGCGCGCTAGGCGCTGAGCGAATCGCGATGCCGCTCGCGGCGGACCATCAGATCACCACCGTCAGCGTGGAGTACCGCCTCGCACCGGAACACCCCTTTCCCGCGGCCTTCGACGATGTCGTCGCCGTGCTCATGAACCTGTCGGAGTTGCCGGACATTGAGGGCGATCGCATCGCCGTGCATGGCAGCAGTGCCGGCGGCGCGCTCGCGGCGGCCACCGCGCTGTGGGCTCGCGATCATGGCGTCGACCTCAAGCTTCAGTCGCTCACGTGCCCCGCGCTCGACCATCTCAGCGCGCAGTGTGAACATCTCAGTGCGTCCATGTCCGGGGTGTCACCGACCCTGCGCAGGGAGGCGGTCATCGCCATGTGGCACCACTATCTCGGCACCATCGAACCCACGCCCTACGCCGTACCCGCACTCGCCGACGACCTCGTCGGCCTGGCGCCCGCGCACATCACCATCGCGGAATACGACGTGCTACGTGATGAGGCCCTGATCTACGCCGAGCGGTTGAGAGCAGCCGGAGTCACAGTCGACGTCGACCGCACCGTCGGCACCGTGCACGGCTTTGACGGTTTGCTCACCGACTCCAACGTCGCGTCGCGCGCCGTCACCCGCCAAGTCGAAGCGCTCGCCAATGCGTTAGGCCGGTGACGCGCTCGGTGTCGGGATGATCGTGGTCGGGCACGACTGTCGGAAGAAGGCCTCGACCGCGGCCACACTGCCGGTGAACTCGGAGGTACCGAACTCGGTGCGCGCCTCCTCAGCCACCGGGAGTAGGTCACCGTTGCCGCTCACGACATCGCGCACGCGCTCGGCGAACGACTGGGACGTGGTGACGAAGGATTGCGCTTCCGGTGGGACGCCCGGCAGTTGGTCAATGATCGTGCGCGCCGCCACGCCGAAGGTCGGGGCTACCGCGCCTGCCGTGCTCGCGTCGTCCCCCTCAAGGGCGGTGAGCAGCGAACTGAAGGCGTCCGAGTAGTCGGCGATGGCCTGAGCGGCGGCGTTGCAGTCGATCGTGATGTTGTCCGCGGGCGAGAGCGTGGAGGGCGGGCTGCCACAGCCCGCGAGCGCTAGGGCTAGTCCTGCTCCTGCGATCCACCACTTCACCCGCTCAGCGTAGGTGCGCGGCCCTATCGTGGCGACATGAGTGCCACTTCGCATCTGCCGTTGGCTGATGGTGCCCGTTTGGACTATTTCTACGCCGACACCGGTGACGATCTACTGATCTACCACCACGGCACCCCTGCCGCTGGCCCACTCTCGGCTGATCTCGTGGCGGCGGCGCAGCATCACGGGTTCGCCATCGCTGAACTCGTGCGACCCGGATACGGAGAGTCCGCGCGTCAGTCGGGGCGCACCGTCGCTGACGTCGTGCCGCTCACCGTCGCCTTGGCCGACCATCTCGGCGCCGAGCGATTCGTCACCCTGGGCTGGTCCGGTGGCGGCCCGCATGCTTTGGCGACGGCCGCCCTTCTGCCCGATCGCTGTGCCGGGGCGTTGTGCCTTGCTGGTGTCGCACCGTACGGCGTACCCGACCTTGACTTCCTCGACGGGATGGGCGAGGACAACATCGCGGAGTTCGGCGCAGCATTGCGGGGACCGGACGATCTCGAGGCGTTTCTCGCGGCGGCTGCGGCGGACCTGCACAGCGTGACGGGCGATCAGGTCATCGATGCCCTGCGCAGTCTGCTGCCGCCGGTCGATCAGGACTACCTCACCGGTGAGCAGGGTGAGGAGATGGCGTCGGAGATCCGCTGGTCGCTTGCCAACGGCATCTGGGGTTGGTTCGACGACGATGTGGCCTTCTGCCGGTCCTGGGGCTTCGACCTCCAGCAGATCACCGTGCCGGTCCAGGTCTGGCAGGGCAGCGAGGACCTCATGGTCCCCTTTGCCCACGGGGAGTGGCTGGCGCGTGAGGTGCCCGCGGCCAGGTCCGCGCTCCGACAGGGGCACGGTCATCTGTCGGTCTCGACGCTGGCCTTCAGCGAGGGCATGCGGCAGTTGCGCGACGACCTTGGGACTCAGCACACATATTAGGTTTCACGCATATCCCTTCCATGGGGTGTCATGGCGCACTTAGGGTCCACTCAGTGGGCCGCGCCTGTGGCCACCTGATGAAGGAGTCAACGTGTCCGAGATGCCGCCTCCCCCGCCGCCGCCCATGCCGGCAGGGCAGCCCGCGAGCAAGCCACCCCAGGACTACATGACCCTGTCGATCGTCGCGACGGTCCTCGGTGTCATTACCTGCACCTGCATCCCTTTGATCACCGGCATCATCGCCATCGTCTTCTCCAACAAGGCCCGTCAGGCCTGGGCCGCCGGTGACGTGAGCGGGTTCGAGAGCGCGAGCAATACCGCCAGGATCCTCATGATCGTGAGCTTCGTCGTGATTGCCCTCGGCATCGTGCTCAACATCATCCTGCTCGCCACCGGCAACTTCTACTACAGCTTCAATACGGGCTGATTCACGGCCGGGTCGACCGGCTTCTCGATCGCGTACGCCGATCCGCTCGCGCCGCCCTCCCCCCGAGTCGTGCGCGAGTGGGTCGGCGTTCGTGTAAGTGCCCTCGATTCGCCCGATGAGCCCTGGCCCGGCACGATAGGGCAGTGCCTGCCGCCATCGATACCGACGTGCTCGTCGTGGGAGCTGGGCCCGCGGGCTCGGCCGCGGCGGCCTGGTCCGCGCGGGCAGGGCTCGAAACCCTCCTGCTCGATGCCGAAACCTTCCCTCGCGACAAGCCTTGCGGTGACGGGCTGACCCCCCGGGCGGTCGCCGAACTCGACGCCCTGGGACTGGCCCCGTGGCTGAGCGGCAAGCCCCGCAACCAGGGTCTGCGGGCGGCAGGATTCGGTCAGCTCCTCTACCTGCCCTGGCCGGGAGGCAACCTTCCCGATCACGGCAGCGCCGCCCCCCGCCTGGCCCTGGACCACGCCATCCGTCAGGTAGCCGTCGATGCGGGAGCCCGCACCCTCGAGGGCGCCCGCGCCCGCACGGTGGAGCGCGATTCCCGCGGCCGGGTGACCTCCGTAACGGTGAAGACAGCTGACGGAGACTCCTCCATATCGTGTCGGCGACTGATCGTCGCCGACGGGGCGCGATCCCAACTTGGTCGAGTGCTGGGACGGGAGTGGTATCGAGATACGGCGTACGGCGTTGCCGCCCGCGGATACATCGCGTCGGAGCGCAGTGCTGACGAGTGGATCTCGTCTCATCTGGAGTTGCGTGGCACCGACGATCGAATCCTCAGCGGCTACGGCTGGATCTTCCCGCTCGGTGATGGGCAGGTGAATATCGGCGTGGGCACACTGGCGATGGCGAAGCGCCCCGCGGATATCAATCTTCGTTCCCTGCTCGACCACTACGCCAACTCGCAGCGTGAGGAATGGCAACTCGACGGGGAGGTGCGCGCCCCATGGTCCGCGCTCCTTCCGATGGGTGGCGCGGTGAGTGGAGTCGCCGGGCCCAACTGGATGCTCGTGGGTGACGCCGCCGGTTGCGTGAACCCATTGAACGGTGAGGGCATTGACTACGGCTTGGAGACGGGGCACCTCGCGGCCCAGGTTCTGGCCTCGCGCGGGACCGACTATGACCTGTCGACGATGTGGCCGGGCTTACTCGCCGAGCGCTATGGCGAGGCGTTCTCCATCGCGCGGCGGCTCGCGGGGATCTTCACTGTTCCGGGCCTGCTGCCCAAACTGGGCCCGATCGGTATGCGGTCGACGTGGCTCATGACGATCGCCCTGCGCGTCATGGGCAACCTGGTCACCCCCGAGGACCGCGATGCCACGGCTCGGGTCTGGCGGGCTGCAGGTCGGGCGTCAATCCAGCTCGATGAGCGACCGCCCTTCTGCTAGCCCACTCATCGACAGTCAGGCGTCGATCGCGTGGCCGTCGTAGGCTGGCAGGGTGACCGCTGCTGAGCCACCGCCCGAGCCGGACGCCATCACCGAACCGGCGCACGTGCTCCTGCCGGACCGGATGGGGCTCCTGGTGCGGCTCACGGCCAATGCGGGCATGCGCCCCGCCCTACTGGATGCCCTCAATCGATATGCCGATGGCCTGGGTGAGGAGCCCGGCACCGAGGTCTACGTGGTGCACACCGACCCTGACGACGCGAACATCGTCTGGCTGTACGAGATCTTCGCCGACGAGGATGCTCAGCGCGCGCATCAAAGCGCCGAAGGTTTCGCGCACCTCATGACCGAGATCCCCGACCTGCTCGGCGGACCCCCGGCCGTGCTGCGCCTCGCACCATTGCGCATGTCACTACAAGAGCAGGTTCTGCAAGAAGACCTGACCCTTTAGCGGGAGACTGAGGGCATGAAGCGCGTCAACACCGAGCAACTTGCTCACGTCCTCGCGGATCTGCCAAAGAATCCGCGGGTTGTCGCGTCCGGCAATTTTGCCGCTCCACACACACTCCTGCGCGTCCTTGACGAGCAGATTTCCGAGTACCGACTGCACATGCTCAACGCGCAGAAAGGCATTCCCGATCGTGAGGGCGTGACGTACGAGACCTGTTTCGTGGGGCCCGGGATGCGGCGTTCGCCGCGTCTGAGCTACGTGCCAAGTCGACTGAGCCTCGTCCCCGCGCTGTATCGCGATGTCTTGCGACCTGATCTCGTTCTGCTTCACACCTCGGCGCCGCGTTACGACACGGTGAGCCTCGGCATCGAGGTCAACGTCCTGCCAGCCGCGATCGAGGTCGCGCGTGAGTACGGCGCTCCCGTGATCGCCCAGGCCAATCCGAACATGCCCTACACCTATGGGGATGCCCAGATCTACGACCATGAAATCGACTTCCTGGTCGAGGTGGATGAGCCGGTGGCGACCCACGACGTCACAGACCCCTCACCGGTGCATCGGGAGATCGGCGAGCGCATCGCCGCACTCATCTCGGATGGGTCGACCCTGCAACTGGGCATCGGTGGCGTGCCGGACGCGGTGCTTCAGCGACTCGGTGCTCGCAAGGGGCTGCGCATCTGGACCGAGATGTTCTCCGATGGGGTGCTCGCCCTCGACCGAGCTGGCAATCTCGACCCGGATGTACCCCTCACCGCGTCATTCCTCTTCGGTAGTCAAGAACTCTACGACTTCGTCGACCGCAACCGGCGCGTGCGCATGCTCCGCACCGAGACGACCAATGACCCCGGACGAATCGCTCGTCAGCGCCAACTCACCAGCATCAATGGCGCGCTGCAGGTGGACCTCTTCGATCAGGCCAATGCCAGTCGCATCAACGGCTGCATATTCAGCGGCATCGGTGGGTCGGCCGACTTCGTCGTCGGGGCGCTGCACTCGCGGGGCGGTGCGAGCTTTATGGCCCTGCCGTCATGGCATCCCAAGGCGGATGTGTCGACCATCATTCCCCGCCTGGAGGAACCGGTCACCACCGTGCAACACAGCTACGTCGCCACCGAGCAGGGGATCGCCCCGGTCGTCGGGCTCAACCAATCCGAGCAGGCGCGTTCGATCATTGACGGGGCTGCGCATCCGGACGCCCGAGACATGCTCCGGGAGGCTGCCGCCCAGATGGGCCTGGTCTAACCCGTGCCTGAGTTGCCGGAGGTCGAGGCGCTCGCACACCACCTGCGGGAACGTCTGGTAGGGCGCCGCGTCTCCCGAGTCGAACTCGCATCCCTAGCGGCGCTGAAGACCTTCGATCCGCCGCTGCACTCGCTTGAAGGTCAGCGCATCGAGCGGGTAAGTCGTCAGGGCAAGTTCCTCATCACGGACCTGGAAGCGGCCTCGCTGGTCGTCCACTTCGCTCGTGCGGGCTGGCTGCAATGGCGCGATGACCTGCCCGATGGTCCGACCCGCCCGGGCAAGGGCCCCTTGGCTCTCCGCGTCGGAGTGGTGACCGTCGACGGTGAGCCCGCCGGGGGATTCGACATCACCGAGGCGGGCACGACCAAGGGACTGGCCCTGTACGTCGTGACCGATACCGCGGCGGTCCCGGGCATCACCAGACTCGGACCCGACGCGCTGGAGCTCGACGTTGATCAACTCGCCGAAATTCTTGCGGCCCATCCGCGCAGTCACATCAAGAACCTGCTTCGAGAGCAGGGAGTCCTCTCCGGGATCGGCAACGCCTACAGCGATGAGATTCTGCACCTTGCGCAGGTGTCGCCCTTTGCCCCCGCGGGGAGTGTGGACGCGTCCGCTCTGCAAGCGGCGATCCAGGCAACCCTGACGCAGGCCCGTGATCGCGCAATCGCGGCGGACGTCTCACGGTTGAAGTCCGAGAAGCGTGATGGTCTCCGTGTGCACGGCCGTGCGGGCCAGGACTGTCCGGTGTGTGGCGACACGATCGGCACGGTGTCCTTCTCCGGAAGGTCCTTGGAGTACTGCCCGACGTGCCAGACCGGCGGCAAGCCGCTCGCGGATCGCCGACTGTCACGGCTGCTGAAGTAGCGCGGAACTCAGTCCACCCGCGTGACCGTGGGGCCGCTGACAGCGATCGTGCTTGTGCGACCGCCAACGGTGACGGTGACGACACCCGGTGACGTGCCGGTGGGCAGGGTGATCACCCCATAGCCCGGGGATGGTGCTGTCAGAGTGACCTTGAGGTGTTGGACGCCCCCGGTGTCCGGCACAGGTGTCGGTGTCGGGCTCGGTGTGGGTGTGGTGGTGCCGGGGCCGCTGATGGCGAAGTCTCATGTCACCTCCAGGGCACATGCCTTTCGGTGCGATGCCCCACAGTCTGCCTCCGCGAAGGTAGACGTCGCCACGCGAAAGCAGGGCGACCTTGGCCGGGGCAGTCCCTAGGATGCAGTGATGCGCTATCTCGTGACCGGCGGTGCGGGCTTCATCGGATCCCATTTCGTCCGCAGCCTGCTCGACGGCTCACTCGGCGTCGACGTGTCACGCGTGCACGTGCTCGACAAGCTCACCTACGCCGGCAATCTCGCAAACCTCTCCGGGGTGGTGGACGATCCGCGCTACTCCTTTGTCCAGGGGGATATCTGCGACGGCCAACTCCTCGATGAGGTCATCCCCGGTCACGATGTCGTGATCAACTTCGCCGCGGAGACCCATGTGGATCGATCGATCTCGGGTCCGCAGGATTTTGTCCTTACCAACGTGGTTGGGACGCAGGCTGTCCTTGACGCCTGCGTCCGGCATGACATCCCGCGCGTGGTCCACATCGGTACCGACGAGGTCTATGGGTCCATCGACGTGGGTTCGTGGACGGAGGAGTCACCGCTCCTCCCGAACTCGCCGTACGCCGCATCCAAGGCATCGGGCGAGTTGCTGGCCCGCGCGTACCACCGGACCTATGGACTCCCGGTGTCCACGACGCGGTGTTCCAACAACTACGGCCCCTATCAGTTCCCGGAGAAGGTGATCCCGCTCTTCGTTACCAACCTGATGGACGATCGCAAGGTGCCGCTCTATGGCGATGGGCTGAATGTACGCGACTGGCTGCACGTCGACGATCACTGCCGGGGTATCCAGATCGTTGTGGACCGCGGGGATCCCGGGGCGTCCTACAACATCGGTGGCGGCGTGGAACTCACCAACCGCGAACTCACTGCCCTCATCCTTGAGCACATGGATCGTTCCTGGGATGAGTGGGTGGAACCGGTGGCCGATCGCCTGGGCCATGACCGTCGCTACAGCGTCGACGACTCGCGAATTCGCAGTCTCGGATATTTGCCGAGTCACACCTTCGACCAAGCGATCGGTGAGACCATCCGCTGGTATCGGGACAACGAGTCCTGGTGGAGGCCACTGAAGGGATAGCGATGAGCCTTCCGGTCGGGGAACGAACCTTCTTCGGCCAGCCGCGAGCCCTCGCAACGCTGTTCTTCACCGAGATGTGGGAGCGGTTCTCCTACTACGGCATGCGGGCGATCCTCGTCCTCTATCTCATTGCCCCTCCCGACGGTGTCACTCCGCCCGGCGGCGGCCTCGGCTTCAGCACCGCCGACGCTGCGGCGATCTACGGCACCTACTCCTCGATGGTCTATCTCTTCCCCCTCATGGGCGGCTGGGTGGCCGATCGGCTTACCGGTCCCCGCACGGCGGTCCTGCTCGGCGGCCTGGTCATCGCGGCGGGCCACTTCATCATGGCGGTGCCCACCGAGGTGCTCTTCTGGCTCGGCCTGCTGCTCATCGCGCTCGGCACCGGATTGCTCAAGCCGAGTGTGAGCGCCATGGTGGGCGGTCTCTACGCACCGGGTGACGAGCGCCGTGACGGCGGCTTCTCGATCTTCTACATGGGCATCAACCTTGGCGCCCTCATTGCACCGCTGGTTGTTGGTTATCTCGGCGAAGACATCAACTGGCACCTAGGCTTCGCCGTCGCTGGCGTGGGCATGCTCATCGGACTCGCGCAGTACATGGCCGGCTGGAAGGGGCTGGGTACGGTCGGCAAGGAAGTACCGGATCCGGCACCCGCGGGGGTGCGTATCCGCGCGGGACTTTTCACGCTTGCGATCGTCGGTGGCGTTGCCGTCATCATCGGACTCGACGCCGTTTTCCTTGGCTTCGACATCACCGATCTCACCGTGATCTTTACGGTGGTCGTGGTGATCATCGCCTTCGCGTACTTCATCCGCCTGTTCCGGCAGCCGAATCTGCGGGTCGTGGACAAACATCGACTTCGGGCCTTCCTCTACCTCTTCCTGGCGGCGGTCGTCTTCTGGGCGATCTACGACCAGAGCGGCTCGACCATCAATGAGTTTGCCGCCAAGTTCACCCAGACCGATCTCGGCTTCTTCAACGTGCCGGTGAGTTGGCTGCAGTCGATCAACCCGGTTTTCATCATCATCTTCGCGCCGATTTTCGCGGTCATCTGGACGAAGTTGGGTTCACGGGCGCCCTCGACTCCGATCAAGTTCGCGATGGCCATCTTCGGCGTGGGCTTGAGTTTCTTGCTCATGATTCCCGCGGCACTCCAGGCGGAGGACGGGCAGAAGAGTGCCATGTGGTGGATCGTCTCGGTCTTCCTCGTGCAGACCTGGTCCGAACTCTTGCTGTCACCCAACGGCCTGTCAGCGACGACGAAGTTGGCCCCCAAGGGCCTGCTGAGCCAGATGTTGGCCGTGTGGTTCCTCGCCACTGCGGTGGGCGACTCGGTGGGTGGTCAGCTCGCTCGCCTGATCGACGTGCTGGGTTGGGCGGGCTACTTCCTGGTGTGCGGTGTGGGGACAGCGATCTTGGGAGGGTTGTTTCTGCTTGTCGTGCCCAAGATCAAGTCACTGATGGACGGGGTGTGCTGACCCTCACTTCTCCGGGGGAGTGAGGTAGTCGGCGAGGTCCGCCGGTCGCAGTCCCTGGGCGCGGGCCACCGACACAGCAACTTTGAGATCTGTGGCCAGAGTGCCTGTGTAATGCAGGAGGATGATTGAGCCCTTCACGAGCGGACCGCCATTCCAGGTGCCAAATCGGCCGTTCTCGACCACGGCATCCCACATGACGATGTCGGTAATCTTGCACCTGGCGGCGACGGCTGCCAGGGTCGCGCCGCGCGGGCCCGCGCCGTACGGAGGGCGCATCATCCACGGTTTGGTCCCAAAGGTGCGGCGGTAGTCGACCTGGACCGGGCAGATCTGATTCTTGATGAGTGTGGCGTTTGACGTGTCGAGGCTGGCATGCGTGGTCGTGTGGTTCTGAATGGAACCCCACCTACTGATCCGCTCGAAGTAGCGGACTCGTGAGTCCGTCACCTGTGACGACGTGAGGAAGCTGGTGATGGGGATCTTGTGCTTGCGCACATAGTCCAGGGCGGCCTGTGAGGTGACGATTCCATCATCGATGGTGATGAAGACGACCGGATCCTTGGTCTTCACCCGGTAGGTGACCGGCACGGCGTCTGACCGCGCGCTGGATGGGTTGGCGGCCGAGGGGAGCGCCGTCTGGGTGCTCTTCGCTGAACTGCCGGCCTGAGCGGCGGGCGCGAGCGTGGCGATCGTCGCCAGGGTGACGACTCCGGTCAGCAGCCAACGATTTTTCATGGGGCCAGTATGCGCTGGAAGCATGCAGGTGGGCGAGGTTCTGGCAATGCGAGGGGCCCGGACATGATGCCCGGGCCCCTCGACAACTTGTCGCTAGATCAGCACTTCTGCTTCTTCTTGGAGACAAGCGAGTCCACCAGCGTGGTGCGCGACTGGCCAAGGCCGAGGTCAGCGGTGAACGCCGGGCCGAGCAGCGCCTGAAGGGCTCCGATCACGTTGGGGTCGGAGGTCAAGTGCACGTCAGTCTGGATCCGAACCGTTGTCTTCTTGGTCCACTTCTTGGTCTTCTTGTTCTTCTTGGCCGAGCAGTTCTCCTTGAGCTTGGCGTGCTTGAGGTTCATGACCGGCACGACACCGAGGGCCGTGGTTGCGGTCACCGGCAGACCGGTCTCGGGAACAGGCGTCGGTGTGATTACCGTGGGATTCTCGATGTTGATGACGGTCTCGCCCTTGGTGAAGACAAGGGTTCCGCTGTGGGTGATCCCGTCGTCGGTCGCACCGGTAACCGGGAAGCCGACCTGGGCCTTGGCGGGATTCCAGGTGGCAGCACCGGCGACCGAAACCGTGATGCCCTCGGCCTTCAGCGCGGCGATCAGTCCCTTTTTGAACGAGATGATGGTCTTGCCACTCTGCTTGAATCCCTTGTGACTATCGGCGGTCGCGGGCGTGGCGGCCATCGCGCCGGCGCCGGCGACCAGGGCCGTGGCAGCAGCCAGGCCGATGATCTTCTTGCTGAGTTTCATGGGGCCTCCGTGGTGGAGCGTCCGAACCCCCCTGTAGCGGAAGGTACGACCACCCACTTCGGGCGGCAGTCCCGATACTGCCTCGCCACGTGACCCGATGCACGCTGAATGTCCAATTTCCCAGAAGCCGGTCCACGAGACAGCCGTGCACGCGGCAGGATGAGCCCATGGTGGACACCGACGCACTGCTTGCTGATCTGGCAAGCACCGTGGGGTCCGAACACGTCCTGACCGACCCTGATCTCGTGGCTCCGTATGCGATCGACTGGGGCCGGCGGTGGGGCGGACCCGCTCTGGCCGTCGTCCGGCCGGCGACCACCGCCGAGGTCGCCGCGGTGCTTGCTCGGTGCTTGCAGGACCGGATCCCGGTGATCCCGCAGGGGGGCAACACCGGACTCGTCGCCGGTGGAGTGCCCGCCGAGGTGCCCGGCCCATTGGGGTCACCGATCATCATCTCGACCCGTCGACTCACTCGGCTCGATCCGATCGACGAGGTGAGCGGACAGGTCACCGTGGGTGCGGGCGTCACCCTGGGCGATCTGCATCGGTACGCCGCGGCCGCGGGCTGGGAGTACGGCGTCGACCTCGCCGCGCGCGACTCGGCGACCGTCGGCGGCACAGTCGCGACCAACGCCGGGGGCATCCGTGTCATCGCCCACGGCATGACTCGTCAGCAGGTGGTCGGGATCGAGGCCGTGCTCGCCGATGGCGGCATCGTGGAGCACCTGGCGGGGCTCCCTAAGGACAACACCGGCTATGACCTCGCAGGACTGCTCACCGGAAGCGAAGGCACCCTCGGTGTCATCACCGCCGTCCGGCTTCGGTTGTCTCGGCCGCACGCGGCATCGTCCGTGGCTCTCATCGGTATCGACACCTACGACGAGGCCTTGCGACTTCTACGCGATGCGCCGCGACCAGGAGCGATCGTCCTCGCGGCGGAGGTCACCGATCGCGTCGGTGTTGAGTTGGCCATGGAGATGTCGGGACTCCCATGGCCGTTGGAGGAGCGTCACCCGCTCACCCTTCTCCTTGAGATTGCCGACGGGGGTGGAGGCGAAGGGTTCGACGAAAGCGTGCTCGACGGTTACGACGTGACACTGGCGATCAACGCCGCCGATCGCGCGCGGCTGTGGACCTATCGGGAATTGCAGGGTGAGGTCTACACCGCCTACGCCGCCGCACACGGTGCCGACCCAGCGCACAAACTCGATATCTCGATCCCCCTGCGCCACCTCGCCGAGTGCGCAGACCTGCTGCGTGAGCGCATGGCGACGTACGCGGGGGTGCTGGCCTTCGGTGTCTTCGGCCATCTCGGCGACGGCAACATCCACGTCGAGATCGCCGGACCGGCCGCCGATGACGAGGACGTGGACATGCTCGTCCTGGGGACCGTGAGCACCTACGGCGGCAGCATCTCGGCCGAGCACGGCGTCGGACGGGCGAAGAGCCACCACCTGCACCTGACGCGCACCCCGACCGAGATCGCGGCCATGCAGGCGATCAAGGCCGCTCTGGATCCCGAGGGCATCATGAACCCCGGAGTGCTGCTGCCGTTAGAGTCGCGGCGTGACTGAGGAGATCCCCGTCGTGGGAATGCGCGAGCCCTGCCCCTGCGGATCGGGCAAGCGATACAAGGCCTGCCACGGCAAGGCGCGCGCCCGCCAATCGGTGGCGCACGTCGGCCGACCCTTTGAGGGCATGGCGAGCGAGTGCGACTGGGTGGCCATGCGCGAGATCGTGCCCGCGGCCACCGCACCGCTCAGCCTGAAGGAGCCCGGGGAGCGTTCGGTCACCCTCACCACCGTGCTTCCCCTTGCCTGGCCCGCCCTCGTGCGGGACAACGGCGACATCTTCCTCGCGATGCAGGTCACCACCGGCTCCGGTGATCCGAGTCGCGATGCCGCCGATGCGCTGCTGCGCGCCCTGGAGGCCGAGCCCGGCACTCCGATCCCGCCCGCAGGCTTGCCCGGTCCCGGCCCCCGGCTGCAGGACCTCATCGCCGACGTCCCGCTCGAGGTCACGCTCCACGAGGACTTCGACTACTGGATGGCCGACGACGCCAGCGTCGACGCACCGGGTGTGCGCGACTCCCTCGATCGCGCGAACAGCAAGGTGATGCCGACAGTGCGCCTTGCTTCAGTAGACGCGGCGTACTGGGTCGACATGGGCGACAAGACCTTCCTCCGCTGGGTGATGCCGTACCCGGAGGAGAAACTGCTCGACGCGTTCGCGCGCCTGCACGCGGCCAACGAGAGTGCGCTCACGGGTGTGCCCTCCCGCTTCGTCGGATCATTCCGCGCCGATGGCCTTCTCGTCCCGGTCTGGGAGTTGACCGAGGGCACATCGGCCGAGGGTTGCGAGGAGGCTGCGGCCGACTACCTCACCCGCCTCAACGCAGCCCTGGCCCAGACGGCGGCGCTGACCTCCGAGGAGCGGCGCGCTCGCGCGGGACTGCAGAACCGCCAGATCACCCTGCGCTAGCGCCTCCACGCTGCACGGCCGGCGAGTCCTCGTCGGGCTAGGCGCGGATGAATTCGACGGCGGTCCAGCCGGCCAGGGCGAGCAAGACGATGCCGGAGACGATGCGGACGCGCCATAGGGGCACGCGCTTGTGCAGCCATCCCCCGAGCAGGACCGCGAGCCCGGCGATGAGCGCCAGCGCAGCCCAGGCACCGACGAAGACCGACAGCGGCGCGCCGGTGCGGGCCGCCATTCCGGCGGTGAGGAGTTGGGAGAGGTCGCCCCACTCCGCGGTAAAGAGGATGGCGAAACTCAGCAGGGCGATGCGCCACGACGACGTCGACGTCAGTTGGTCCGCACGTTCCTCGACCTCCTCCGCCTCCTCCTGCTCCGCGGCGGTGGGTCGTGCCCGTAGTCCGGAGACGAGCATGAGGATGGCCCCGGCGCTGAACAGCACGAAGGTGATGCCGAGGGTGATCCGCGCCGGCAGGAGCGCCAGCAACCCACCCGCGGTGACGGCGATGGCACATTGGACAGCGAACGCCGCCACGACACCGAACCACACCGCCCAGCGCGGATAGCGAGAGGCCAAGACAAGGGTGGCGATGAAGGTCTTGTCCGGCAGCTCCGCGGGCAGCAGAAGTAGGAAGGTCACTCCTATGACGGCGAGGTCGAGGGTCATGGGTTGTCGAGCTGTTCGACCGCCAGGGTCGGCCACAGCACGTGTGTGTCTGGAGTGCGCTCGCCGGTCCAAGGGGCACGAACGACGTAGAGAATCTGGGCGAGGTGGTACGTCGCCGACTCGTACCGCCCGCGCTCCTGGCGGAAGATGTCGAACGCTTCGTCAAGGTCGCGTTCAATGGGCATTCCGGCACGCTTCATGAGATCAATCGCACGATCGAACTCCTCGCGCGTGATCGTCGACAGTTGCGTCGCGTACTCGTCGAAGACACCCTTGGTGTCGGCTACGCGACCACGCAGATTGTCGATGCTCAGGGCCTTAGCGACCGCGACCGTCTGCGGTGTCAGCCCGGCGGACGGTCCGGTGAACGTCTTGGTCGAAGAGTCGTGCTTTGCGCTGAGTCCGAAGATCGACAGGGTCACCTCGAGTCGACGACGCCAGCGTCGGAAGGGCAGTGCCTGCTTGATCTCGACCTCGGTCGCGTACAGCGACAGGATGGTCTGAGCGCCCTGCTCCAGGAGAGCCACCGTCGGCACCTCAGGTTCTTCCTTCCGGACGGCCAGACGCAAAGCAGCCGAATCCATGGTGGCCACGAGGGAGATGAGCCAGTTGCGACTCTCGACAGGAGACCGGAATCGGTTGAGTGCCGGATACAACGACTGTGTTAACCGCACCTGCGCCGTCCACTCGATCCAGTCCCGGTAGATCGTCGGCAGGTTGTCGGCGCCGTTGATGAGATGCGCCCGACACAGCATCTCCGGACCCCACGCCGGAGCACCGGTCAACGCTGCACTCACGAGCACCTGGTCTTCACGGGAAAGGTACGACGAGTACAACGTCGGGAGGAATCCGATGAGGAGGGCGATGACGACGGGGCCGGTCATCGCGGCGAGGAAGTCGACAGCGGTGACACTGCCGGTGGGCTGCCCCATCACACCGAGGGTGAACAGGCCCGATCCGGCTTGGAGGAGCGAGTCGGGGAAGCCGCCCTCGCTGACGCCAAAGATCATGAGGCCGTAGCCGAGTAGGAACGATCCGAGCCAGACCACGAGCGCGAGGATGATTCCCATCACACCGCTCCAGGCGAGGACCCGATCACGGGTGGCGAAGGATCGTCGGATGCGCATGAGCAGTCGGAAGACGACGTCATTGCTCCGGATGATGACGGCGTACAGGGACGAGACCCGATCGCGGGGGATCACCATGGTGCGGACCACGCTGGAGAAGGTGAAGCCGATGATCGCTAGTCCCAGGACAAAGGGCATGACTCGCACGACGGGGTTCCAGCCCCCGAGATCCACATCCAGAGCCCACAACATCGGGTCGAGCCTAGTGCGCACGCGGTCCCCTGGCCGGGACTAGGCTTCAGCGGTGACCTTGGACTCGCAGACCGGCATCCTCGTGGTGGGCGCCATCGCTCTCACCGCGCTGGTCCTGTCCGTGGTCCTTGCACTGCGCACCGGTCGAATGAAGCGGCAATATCGGGTGCTGTCCGCCGCCGACGGGCGGTCGTCCTTTGTCGAGATCGTCGCTCGCAAGACTGAAGAGGTACGCGAGCTGCGCATGGATGTCGCTCGGCTCGCCGACGAGTTGAAGGCAACCCAGGGTGAGTTGCACGAGGCGATTCGCCACGTCGGCCTGGTGCGCTACGACGCCTTCGGGGACATGGGCGGACGGATGTCCTTCAGCGTGGCCCTCGTTGATGATCACGGCAACGGCTTCGTTCTGTCGGCTATCCATGCGCGCAGCGAGTCCCGCAGTTACGTCAAGGAGCTGCGCGGCGGGATGGCGGAGGTGCTGCTGTCTCCGGAGGAGACGTCAGCCGTCGCAGATGCGGTGGCAGGCATCCCCACCCGCGACGGCTGAGCCGCTAGGCCTGAGCAGGAATCTCGACGCGGCCCATGCCGGTGAAGTGCGCGTCGGTCCACGGAGTTCCCTTGACCTTGCCCTTCACAACGCCGGTGCCGTAGTCGGAGGCTTGCACCACCTTGCCGTCGCCGATGTAGATCGCGACGTGGTGGGCGCCATTTTGGAAGTAGAACGCGAGGTCGCCGGGGACGGCATTCTTCAGGGATACCCGCTCGGTCTGCTTGTACTGCGCCCTGCTGTAGTGCTCAAGCGTGATGCCGACGGACTTGTACGAGTAGACGACCAGTCCGGAGCAATCGAAGGCGTCGGGGCCCTCGCCGCCCGCGGTGTAGTCATCACCGACCTGATCCAAGGCCAGGTCGACGACTTCTGCGCGGATGCGGTCCTCGGTGGCCCGAGCCTTCTGGGCCTTCTCGCGGTACTCCGCGGCGGCCTGACGGGCCGCTTCGTCGTGGATGCTGCCGCGCTCCTCCTGCGCCTGCACCTGGACCTGGTCGTAGGCCTGGGCGCTCGAGACGGCGGTGGCGACGACGGCGGTGGTGGCGCCGGTGCTCACCAGAGCGGTCACGGTGGCGGCGACGAGGCCGCGTCGGATGGTCGTGCGCGTGGGACGGCGCATGGTCTCCCTCATCACTCCGCTTCCCGGGCCGTCCGGCATCACCCGCGGCGATGTCGATGGCGTCCCAGTACGGCGTACCCCCGGGGGGCGGACCAGTCGTGCGTCCGGGCCGGTGGTCCCGCCGATTCAGCGGGCCGTCCGGTCGGGACGGTTGTCCCGTGCGGCCGAACGGCTCAACGACGATGACATGGGACTTCGGGCCCGGGACAAATCGTCGTCCGGATAACGGATTGATAACGGCGAGTCCCATATGTCGCATACGTCACATCGGCGTGGCTCCCGGCAATGTCGCAGGAGTGTCACACAATCCGCCCCGCATCCTCGATTGGAGGCGGACTACAGGGGGCGGGAGAACAGTTCGATGACCTGGGTCGGTCGCATCCCCACTGACTCGTAGAGCGCCGTGGCGCCGGTGCTGTTGTCGCTATCCACGGCGAGCGCGGCCCCGGTGCGCCCCTCCCGCTGGGCCTGGGCGAAGGCATGAAGCAGCAGCCACCGAGCGATGCCGCGTCCCCGGGCCTCGGGGGCCACCCCAAGCGTGCGGATATAGGTGAGCCCTTCATCGATCCGGGAGTCATCGGCGATGCACAGGGCGACGGGATCACCCTGGAGTTCGGCGATCCAACGCAGATCCACCCGCGCATCTCCCCGCGCGTCGAACCAGCCGATCCAGTCCTCGTAGGGCCGGGCGGCAAACCCGTAGTGCTGGGCGAACGAACGCTCGAAGAGGGTGTGCAGGAGTCGCCGGTCCTCCTCCCCGGATGCCACCCGCAAGGACACGCCGTCGGGTGGCTGAGCCGTCACGGGCCCATCGAAGTCGACGCGGAGGCGCCAGAATCGACGCACGCGCGCGAACCCGGCGTCACGCAGTGCCTGCTGCAGCACCGCATCCTGCTCGAATGCGGCAGCTTCGACCGCCCAGGGGCGATCGGGTCGATGGCGCGCGACCGCGGCAAGGCACGCGTCCAGGAGCGCTGGCTGAAGAGCTTTCGCATACTCCGGCGTCGCGTAGGTGTTGAGGAAGGCGCGGTCGGCCTCGGGTTCCCACTCGACGAAGAACAGCCCCTGCGCGGCGCCGTGCTCGTCGAGAAGGAGGCGGCTCTCGGAGTGCACGACCTCGGGGCTGGTGAGCAGGGAGCGCACTGTCTCGCGTGGCATGTGGCCCTCGCCGAGGGCGCTGCGCTCGGCCTCGAGGATCACCCGGTGGGCCAGATCGACGTCGGGACCGTCCGGATGGGGCGAGCCGCTGACCTGAACCGGGCGAGCGGTAAGGCCGACCGGGATCACGGGATTCAGTGCGCGGTGAGGGCGGCGATGCGACGGACGAGGTAGGACGAGAACCAGCCGGCGTAGCGAGCCTGAATCGCCGGATCGCGCCAGTCGCTCCCGCTGACGACCTCGCGGCAGGTCGGTGTGCCGCAGAAGCAGCGGAACTCGTCGTAGTCACTGGCGTCGCACATCGCGTAGTCGAAGGTCAGTTCCTCGCCCGGAGCGATGTCGCGCCTCGCCACAAGGAGTTGGCTGCCGAGCAGTCCGCAGTTCGGCTCGCAGGAGTGGTTGAGCATGTCCCCGGGCTCGGGCGTCTCTCCCGACACTAGATAGAGGTCCTCGTCGATCTGGATGGAGCGGTGCTGACGGTAGACCGGCATCTCGGCCAGCGTCACGCGGTCGACGACCCAGCCACCGAACCCGGCGACCGTCTCGCCGGCGCGGATCGGTTGTAGGGCGAACGATCCGAATCCCTTCTCGCCCGCAGGACGGGCCTCCGCCTTGGCTGTGAGCCAGTTGTAGTCCATTGCACCTCCTTCGCGCATCGAGCGGGAAGTGTGACATGTCCCGGTGAACGACGGGAAGCCCCCGCCATCGATGAGCACGCAACCTCTAACCTTGGAGCGTGATTGATCCCCGTCTGCTGCGCGAGAACCCTGACCTGCTGCGTGAGTCGCAGCGTCGCCGCGGGGAGGATGTCGACCTCGTCGACCGACTCCTGGAGTTGGATGCGGCCCGTCGGTCTGCGCAGGCGGCGTACGACGAGATCCGGGCCGAGCAGAAGCAACTGTCCAAGCGGATCGGTCCCCTGCAGGGAGCGCTGAAGCGCAACCCCGACGATGCCCAGGCCCGCGCCGAGGTGGACGCGCTGATGGCGAACGCCGGCGAGCTCGCCGATCGGGTGAAGACCGCCGATGCCGCCGCCGGTGACGCTGCCCGCGCCGCGGAGGACGCCTGGCTGCAGTTGTCGAACATCGTCGACATGCGCTCGCCCGTGGGTGGCGAGGAGGACTTCACCGTCCTCGAGCACGTCGGTACGCCGCGCGACTTCGACGCCGAGGGCTTCGCACCCAAAGATCATCTGGACCTTGGCGAACTGCTCGGTGCTATCGATGTGGAGCGCGCGGCGAAGGTGTCCGGCTCGCGTTTCTACTACCTCACCGGCGTTGGTGCGCTCCTCGAGCTCGCGCTGCTCAACCTTGCGATCGCACAGGCCACGCGCAACGGCTTCACCCCGGTGATCCCCCCGGTGCTGGTGGCACCGAAGGCGATGGAGGGCACCGGCTTCCTCGGCCAGGCCGCGGAGAACGTCTACCGAATCGAATCCGACGACATGTACCTCGTCGGCACGGCCGAAGTTCCTCTCGCGGGTATGCACGCCGATGAGATCGTCCCCGCCGACGCTCTCCCCATG
>JAURFD010000076.1 GCA_030827125.1 Candidatus Nanopelagicales bacterium | reverse complement strand
GCCCAGCCTTACGAGGCGCTCATACAGCAAGGCCAATTTTTAGGTATGTATTAACGTGGACTCAGCCCGCTGCAGCAACTTACCCACAGTGACGTATTAACCACAGTCGCTTCTCTGAAACATGTTGCTACAAAATAAAAAGTATGTACAATGCACGTATTAACGAAGGAGGTAACATGACCGAATCAGAAAAAGATATGAAGCGATGGACACTTTTTATGCCCGACGATCTTCTCAATGAGATCAAAGAAGTTGCTAAAGCCCACAACATCACGGCAAGTAAGTTGACAAGGATTGCGTGCTCAAAGTATCTGGCGGCTGTAAAGCGTGCGGCGGAGCAAGAGGCAGCAAATGCTTCCTGAAGACCTTGACCTTGACGACGACCCGCTTGAGGTAGGGCCAAAACAGCAGTCCTCGTTCCCATCTGTCCCAAGTGAGATGATTAACAGCATTGCGCTGGGGCAGGAAGAAGACGTTATCGTGGCAGCACGCCATGGGTATAGTCTTGA
>JAURFD010000075.1 GCA_030827125.1 Candidatus Nanopelagicales bacterium | reverse complement strand
CTTAGGGCCCAAGAACGAGGCGTCGAGCGGATTGCAGAAATGGCTGCCGCTGCAGCGGCAGAGCCACTTCTCAGGGCGCTGCGCACGACGGGCGCTCTGGAGGTGAGGCAGGCATGGCCGCGCAAGCGAGAAACGGGGGGGTGCACGCTCAGGGAGGCTCAGGACAGCCGTTTTGCACCGCCACGCCACCATTTTTGAACGCCGCGCCGCGCGTGACATCCGCGCGCGCGGCGCGCGCGCGGCGCGAAGACGCTCGCGCGCGCGCGCATCGCGGGGAAACCCGCGCCGGAGGACGCGCTCGCGCGCGCGGCCGAGGCGTTCGAGGACGAGCTGCTCGACGACGAGGCGTGCCCCGGCTGCGGCTGCGTGCCCGGCGACGGCGCGACCGCGACGTGCTCGCACCCGCTCGGCTGCGGCGCGAACCGCGCAGCCGGATCTCAAGATCCGGCGGACGGCAAGTAATTTCGACCGGGGGAAAATCGTCATGCTCCATGACGATTTTTTCCCCAGGGGGAA
>JAURFD010000074.1 GCA_030827125.1 Candidatus Nanopelagicales bacterium | reverse complement strand
CGCCTACACCCCCTATCAGCCCGAGATCAGCCAAGGGCGACTCGAAACGCTCGTGAATTTCCAAACGGTGATCTCCGACCTCACCGGGCTTCCGGTCGCCAATGCATCACTTCTCGACGAAGCCACGGCCGCCGCCGAGGCGATGACAATGGCCCGTCGCATTTCGAAGAACACCGGCAATTCGTTCTTCGTCG
This sequence comes from Candidatus Nanopelagicales bacterium, assembly GCA_030827125.1. Taxonomy (GTDB): domain Bacteria; phylum Actinomycetota; class Actinomycetes; order S36-B12; family S36-B12; genus Mxb001. The sequence continues at coordinate 324 of JAURFD010000074.1, read as the reverse complement.
ACGCCGACACCCATCCGCAGATCGTGCGGGTCCTGCGCACTCGTGCCGTCCCGCTCGGAATCGATCTCGTCGTGGGGTCGATCGAATCGGTGAACGTGGCGGCGACTTTCGGAGTTCTCCTCTCGTACCCGTCGTCCACGGGTCGCATCGTGCGACCCGACGAACTCGTGCGCTCGTGGCACGAGGCCGGACTCGTCGTCACAGTCGCTGCCGATCCGATGGCTCTCGTCCTTCTCGAGTCTCCCGGTGGTTTCGGAGCCGACATCGTGATCGGCTCGGCACAACGATTCGGTCTCCCGATGGGCTTCGGAGGGCCTCACGCCG
>JAURFD010000073.1 GCA_030827125.1 Candidatus Nanopelagicales bacterium | reverse complement strand
GTGAACGTCGCACCTGGGGCCGGTTTCAGCCACTCCAGTGCGCCCGGCAAGTGCCGCGCGCCTGGAAATCTGGTGATTCCTAGCCATCTGAACTAGGTCCCGCAGCATTGGGTCTTGCGGTAGTTCTCGCTTCATTGCTTCTCTCCTAAATCCGCATTTCGCGGCTTGTATTCATTCTCAGGCGCTTCGGTTGAATCCGAATTGCTCAAAGTTTGGCACAAATTCCTTCCAACGCCGTAAATGAAATCTAACTTTTACTTTCAGTCTCCGATGTAGTGCATAACGTGCTTGACGCGCGTGTAGTCCTCGAACCCGTAGGCCGAGAGATCTTTGCCATAGCCCGAGTGCTTGAAGCCTCCGTGAGGCATCTCAGCTGCAAGTGGGATGTGGCAGTTAATCCAGACAGCACCAAAGTCCAGATGTTTAGCAAAACGCATGGCCCTGGTGTGGTTGGTGGTCCAGACGGAGGAGGCAAGTCCATACTTCACGTCGTTTGCCCAGGTCAAAGCCTGCTCATCGT
>JAURFD010000072.1 GCA_030827125.1 Candidatus Nanopelagicales bacterium | reverse complement strand
CGCTCGGCGTTGTAGCGCCCGGCACGGAAGCGTCGGTACCCGGCGCTGAGGCGCTCAGAGAGGGGCTGGCTCAACATGTACCCAGTCTAAACGAGGCGGCTGCGGCGATAGATGACGCGATTTGAGGGAGAGTTGTGGTCGGGGCGAGAGGATTCGAACCTCCGACCTCCTGCTCCCAAAGCAGGCGCGCTACCAAGCTGCGCCACACCCCGACCTGCTCATCCTAAACGCTCCTCTCAATCGGGTGGCATCATCAACCCATGCCTGCTGAAATGACGCCCAAATCGGGCTCCCTTCGAGCCGCTGCCGCATCTGCCGTTGTGCCCGGACTAGGCCAGTGGCTTAACGGACGCCGCCGCGCTGCGCTCCTCTCCGCCCTCCCCCTCCTGCTCCTCATCGTGGTGGCGGTCAGCGCGCTCCTCCTCTTCGGCGTGGTGCGCACCGCCGCTGCGGTTGCAACCCCCGGCCGACTGACGCTCCTCTTCGCCCTGCTCCTTCTCTCCATTCCGTGGCGCATCCTGGTC
>JAURFD010000071.1 GCA_030827125.1 Candidatus Nanopelagicales bacterium | reverse complement strand
AAACGGTTGAGCGCACCGGGGATGTGGCCGGCCACCGGATCCAGCGTTTCGTTTTCGCCGCGGTAACGGTCGCTGGCGCGCGCATCCAGCACCAGCGCCTTGCGGTCCTGCAGGTGCGTGAGTATTTCGGCGCTGTCGGCGGCGGTGCGCGGCTGCGTGCGTCCGTTGAACGTCGTCGCGGTGACGGCCGGTTGTTCGACGGTTACCGGTTTCCCCGATTTGACCCAGGCCTGCCAGCCACCGTCGAGCACGGCGACGCGGCTGTGCCCGACCCAGCGCAGCATCCACCACAGCCGCGCGGCATAGACGCCGCCGGTTTCGTCGTAGGCGACGACCTGCGTGTTGTTGCTGATTCCGAGCGCGCCCAGCCGCAGGCAGAAGGTGGCGGGATGCGGCAGAGGATGGCGGCCGTTGAGGCCGGTCTTGGGACCCGAGAGGTCGACGTCGAGATGCAGGAAACGCGCGCCCGGTATGTGCCCTGCGCGGTATGCCTTGTAGCCGGCGCTGTAATTTGCCAGATCGTGACGG
>JAURFD010000070.1 GCA_030827125.1 Candidatus Nanopelagicales bacterium | reverse complement strand
ATCGCGGCGCTTGACGTTGCCGAACCCAGGGCCGCTGCCGCCATCGCTGCGGAAGATTTTGCCTCCGCCATGGCCGCGCTGGCATCGCTGCGCGCGCCGATTGACGCCTTTTTCGAGGATGTGACGGTGAATGATGCCGATCCGGCCAAGCGCGTCGCGCGCCTCACCCTTCTCGGCCGCTTCCGTGCTGCCGTGCACAATGTGGCCGATTTCTCGAAGATCGAAGGCTGATCTTCCCCATGGTTTGACTGCATCGCAGGCAAGACGTCTGACAGGAAAGTGACTCTCCAGATGAACAAGTCAGTCTACAGCTTTGGTGGTGGCGCGGCGCTGGACGATCCGCGCGCCATGGACAAGACCATCGTCGGCGGCAAGGGTGCCAATCTGGCCGACATGGCCTCCATCGGCCTGCCGGTGCCGCCGGGCTTCACCATCACCACCGAGGAATGCGTCCGCTACCTGAAGGAGGGCGCCGATTTCTCGGACGATCTGCGCGCCGAAGTGGCCGCCGCGGTCGCCCATATCGAAAAG
>JAURFD010000069.1 GCA_030827125.1 Candidatus Nanopelagicales bacterium | reverse complement strand
GGCATCACCCTCTTCGGGGACAGCGTGACCACCTTCGAATGGGTGGGATTCGTGCTCATTTGGACCGCGCTCGCGGTCTTCTCGTACGACGCCGTACGTCACTCGCGACGCCCCTCGGCCCTCGACGCTCTTGAGGTTGCCGAGCCGACCTAGCAAGCGTCGCTAGAGCCCCGCCCGCTTGGCCTTCACGAGCAGATCCGCCCGACCCTTGGCCCCGAGGAGTTCACTCAGGTTGGCCACGTCGGCCTTGATGGTGGCCTGCGAATAGCCCAGGGCCGAGGCAATCTCCCGTGTGGAGCGCCCTTCACGCATACGGACGAGGATCTCCCGTTGCCGCGGGGTGAATTCCAGCGGCCGCGCATCGGTCGCCAAGGCGCGCGCCTCCCCGTTGCGCTGCGCGTCGGCAATGACCCACAGCGACGTGGCGTCGCACATCGCGTCGAGCACGGCTCGAAGTTGCCAGGTCCGGTCGACGCTTTCGGTAAAGGTGAGCACGAGGAAGCCGATGGGGGCGCCGCGGTGGATCAGCGG
>JAURFD010000068.1 GCA_030827125.1 Candidatus Nanopelagicales bacterium | reverse complement strand
CGGTGAAGGGACACCGTGGTCGGCCATCAGCACGAGGTCGACGGCCAGGCCGTCGAGGATGGCGGCGATCTCGTCGCGCTTGTGGGTGTTCCCGGTCGCCACGACGACGGTCGGCCGCGCGCTCACTCGGCCGCACCTCGCCGCGCCCCCGACGACGCGACCGCGGTGCGCTGCAGGGACGTGAGTCGAGCGCACCCAGCCAGCGCGAGGTCGAGGAGCGCGTCGTGGACGTCACGCGCGAACGGCGCCCCCTCGGCCGTGCCCTGCACCTCGACGAGCCGCCCGTCCGCGGTCGCCACGACGTTCATGTCCACGTCGGCGGCGACGTCCTCCGCGTAGTCGAGGTCGAGGAGGGTCCGCCCGAGCACGACGCCGACGGACGTGGCAGCGACCTGTCCGACCAGCGCCTCTGCCGCACCGATGCGCGGCAGCGCGAGGGCGAGCGCCACCCAGGCGCCCGTGATCGCCGCCGTCCGGGTCCCACCGTCCGCGACCAGCACATCGCAGTCGACGGTGACCGTGGCATCGGGCAG
>JAURFD010000006.1 GCA_030827125.1 Candidatus Nanopelagicales bacterium | reverse complement strand
GACATCTCCATCGATATGCGCCTCATCGCGATTGAGGAGGGTGCGATCGAGGTCACGAGTCGAGAGTTGGTCCGCGCTCTCTACGTTGCCGGGATACGCCGCCCAGCGCCGTCGCGTACGCGTTCGTGTTCGCGATGATGACGATGCCGAATCGGATGAGCCTTTCAGTCCTTGACCGGAAAGAGAGAGCATGACCTGGGACATGAGAAGACGCGGCCTCCCCATAGGCGTCCTGCTCGCCTCTGCTGCCCTCGCCCTGGGGGCTTGTGTGAGCGCCACCACCGACAGCGCCACCAGCGCACCGGCAGCCACCTCGTCGTCATCAAGCAGTTCAGCGGTCGAGTCGCCGCCCGCAACACCCTCCCTCGATGCGGCCGAAGAACTCGATGCCGCCGAAGAGAGTGCAGAGGTGGTGACCCCCACCTGTACACCGGGGGAGAGTCTCACCGAGCAGCCCGAGGGTCCGTATTTCACGCCGGGCGCACCCGAGCGCATGGATATCACCGATGGTGCCTTCGGTACCCCGCTCACGCTCACTGGATACGTCCTCGACGACAACTGTGAGCCCATCGCTGGCGCGACCGTCGACTTCTGGCAGGCGGATGGCAACGGCAGCTACGACAACAGCGGCTTCATCCTGCGCGGCAATCAAACGACAGACGCCAACGGCGCCTACACCTTGACCACCGTGATCCCCGGCCAGTACCCCGGACGCACCGAGCACATCCACGTCAAGATCGCACCGTCTGGAGGCAGGACATACACGACGCAGCTCTACGTGCCCGACTCCGAGGGCAACAATCGCGACCGCTTCTATGTGCCCGGCATGGACATCGCCATCGTGTCCTACGACGGCTCAGCGATGGTGGCGACATTCGACTTCGTCCTGCCGGCCTAGCCGGGCCGGTGCGCGCCCTCCTCTACCGTCAGCGCACGAACGAGGCTGGTGAGCAGACGCACCGACGCCGTCAGCAACAGGATGGTGAAGATCATCTGAGTCAGCACAAGACCACGCGCCACTTGCCCCTCGGCCGAGATGTCGCCGAAGCCGATCGTCATCAGCGTGGTCATGGTGAAGTAGACAGCGTCGAGGGGCGTGTTCAAGCCGTTGATCTGACCGGGCTGAGCGCTCACCGTCATATATGTCGTGGCGAAGAGCAACACTGTCTCCACGATCATGACGGCGAGCACGAGGGCGCGGAACTGAATCGCTTCGACATAGGTTCGTCGAACGTCGCGGATCAACATGTCGCCCAGAGCGAAGGCGAGGCAGGCCAGGCCGAAAACGAAGGACACCGCCGCCAGCGCGGGGACGTCAGCCCCAATCACCTGCATGACGATTAACAACACCACGACGAAGCCCGCAATCACCGCGGGAAGGTAGGTACGCATCGAGTAACGGCGGTCTGACATGGGGACCTCCTAGGAACGGCCGCGATCTGGAGGCTACGCGACGATGGTAACCGCGGCTGGCATTCACACGGCCGAGCGCCGTCGCCTCAGAGCACCGGAGGATCGGTCAACAAACGCCGCATCCGACGTACGACGACACCACCCATGAGCCAGGCTCGACCCGACGATCCCGTGACGGTGAATCCGCACTCACCGTAGAGACGCGACGCCCCCGTGTTCTTGGCATCGACATCCAGAGTGACCGATGACTTTTGCGCCGCAGTGCCCCGCTCAATCACGTCGTAGAGCAAACGGCTGCCGATGCCGAGGCCCCGAGCCTTGGGTCGGACCGCGATTGCCGTGAGATACCACTCACCCGGTTCGTGGTGCTCCATGAAGGACAGGAACGGGTAGCCCGCAAGGGCTACCGCGCTGAGCCTGATCCGGCGCCAGCCCCACCCCAGACCTAGGGAATCATCCGGAGCTGGCAGGTCGGCCGGCCCGCTGAGCGCAACACCTTGCGTCTCGCCGTTGACCTCGGCAATCCGCGCCTGCGGCCAAGACCACGCGTGTCCGGGAACCAATACGAGATCGGCGAGGGTGGCCTGCCACGTGCGGCCGATCATCATGGAGAACATGCGGTCGGTCGCTGTCTCCAGGGCCCACGCCACCTCGCGCGCGTCGACAGTGTCCCCTCGTGCCGTGCGTACGGTGACCTGCGGCGAGGTATTCACTCGGGAGCCGCCAATCAGTTGATAGTGAGGAGAGCGTTATCGCCATTCATTTCAATCGACACGGTTACGCCGTCCTCGATGCGGGCGTAATCCTCATCACTCACCGTGACGATCGGCATGCGGGCGTCGTACAACTCTGCGGCGACAAGCGCGCCGGTGGCGATGATGCCATCGGGTTCGGTGAGGATGATGCCGGCAGGGGCAATGCCCAGGCGGAGCAGTTCGGCGAGAACGTAGGTCCCCGAGCTCGATCCGCGGCCCGAGCGCATCACCAGGATGTGTCCGGTGACGACCGCCCCGTGCTGCGGGTGATGGACATCGATGATGTCGCCTTCGGGGCCGATACCCCCCCAGAAGGACACGGGCGCATCGAGTTTGAGTACCGCGCCCTCGGCTTCGCCGGAGGTCACACGCCAGCCCGTGATCGTGGTCATGTGAAGAGCTCCCGGTTCCAGGTCACGCGGCCGGTCGTGGCCGACTCGACACACTCCCCCAGGGTGGCGAGGACGACGTCGACGCCCATGTTGCCGGGCGCATAGTGCGCCCACTTGCCGGAGTTGGTCATGACCGTGCGGGTACCGGGCCGCAGGATTGACGTGACATAGGTGCAGGTGTCAAGCACGAAGGTCACGCCCCACTCTTCAAGCGGTTTCACCCAGCCGCGCCGATCCGCCTCCGCGAAAACCGACCGACCGGTTGAGATGTAGAAGGCAACACCGTCAGACAGCGCCGGTCCACCAATGATGGCGTCGTACGCCTCACCGATCTCATCGACGGAAGCGTGGGGAGTGCCCAGGCTCACCGCGTCGAGTTTGTCCTCACGCGCCGTCGAGAGTTCCTGGCGAGCGGCATTGAGCCGCTGGGGGGTGATGTGGTGCACGGGTGCGTTGATGTGGGGGCCAAGGGCGGCGTCCAACGTGGGGGCTTCAGGCGTGCGGCCGACAACGTGGAAAAGAGCGACGCCGCCTGATGAGGCTGCCGCTGCTCCCACGGCCTTGAGACTGTCTTCCGACACATCCGACGGGATGCCCACCAGCACCGGATTCGTCGTACCGGCGATGGCACCTGCGAGATAGCCGAGCACCGGATAGGTGACATCGAGTGCGAGCGACTCGGGCGAGAGGCTGGTGCAGTCCAGGACGACATCACCGTGACGCTCTGCATCCAAGTGCAGGCCGCCGCGGGGGGCCTTGCCGGTGATCGCCGCGGCAATATCGACGAAATCGCCGTAACGGTCGGTGCGTGCCCCGAGGACCGAGTTGGCGAAGACGATGGCGTTGGACTCCGCCCACGCGATGTTGGCGCCGACGTCCGGGCGCGAGTCCATTTGGTACGGCGCACACGTCCAGGTCTGGCGGCAGCCGAGATCGACGTAGGCCTGCATGAGATCCCGGCCACCCTGGTAGACCCACTTCTCGCGGTCATTGTTCTGCAGGATGAGAGTCGGATGAATCAGGTCGACCGAGCCGACGTTGACCGTCGTGGGGACCTTGACCTGGCCGCCGAGTGCAACGAGCTTCTGGGCGAAGTCCAGTCCGGCCTGGCCGTAGAAGATGCAGCCGTCGATATGTACGGATTCGATGTCGACGAGTTCCTCCGCGCCGCGAATGCGGCCGAGTTCGGTGATGATGCGCATGGAGAGCGCGATCGCAGGCCCGTGCTCCCCCGCGAGCATGGCCTCTTCCTCAGGTGTGAGCGTCAGGGGCACTTGCGAACTCTATCGACACCGCCACCTCGGGCGGAGGTGGCGGTGCCAGGCCTACGCCCTAACCGAGCAGCTGTGCCAATAGACCTTCGATGCGCTGGCGAATCTCGTTGCGGATCAGCCGGATGGCGTCAGCGCCTTGACCGGCGGGATCCTCCAACTGCCAGTCCTCATAGCGCTTGCCGGGGAAGATCGGACAGACGTCGCCGCATCCCATCGTGATGACGACGTCGGACTCCTGGACGGAATCGGTCGTCAGCACCTTGGGCACCTCGGCGCGGATATCGATGCCCTCCTCGAGCATCACCTCGACGACGGCCGGGTTGATCTGATCAGCGGGCATCGATCCAGCCGAGAGCACCTCCACGCGATCCCCACCGAGATGTCGCAGATAGCCCGCAGCCATCTGCGACCGTCCAGCGTTGTGCACGCAGACGAAGAGGACGGTTGGTGTATCGGTCACGACGAACTCCGATCGGGATCGTTGACGGGATAGGGCAGGTCGAGAGGTTCGGGGACGCGGCCCCTACGGGGGTAGAGGACTTCCGTCAGCAGCGCACCGACCGCGGCTCCCACGATCTGAAAGGCGATGAATACGAGAACTGACGACGGCGCGATTCCGGTGAAGGTATCGGTCATGCTGCGACCGATGGTGACGGCCGGATTGGCAAAGGATGTCGAGGCGGTGAAGAAGTACGCCGAACCAATCCATGCCGGCACGAGTGCCGGGCCGAGAGTGCCATGTCCCGTGCGCGTGATCGCCCCGATCACCAGGAGAAGTCCCGCCGTCGCGACGACTTCCCCGAGCCAGATGCCGGCTCCCTCGCGCACATTCGTCGACGGGTGCCACGCGGCAAGGCCAAACATCACGTTCGCCAGGGCGACACCGGCCAGCCCGCCACCGATCTGAACCGCGACGTAGGCCGCTCCGAGAGGCACGGAGATCTCCCGCCTGGCCATCTCGACCCCGGTCACACATGGGTTGAAGTGTGCTCCGGAGATGGGGCCGAGCATCCAGATCAGGACCCCCAAAGCAGCTACGGTTGCCACCGCATTGACGAGCAAGACGACGGCGAGATCATCGCTGAGAGCAGCCCCCATGATGCCTGAGCCCACCACGGCAGCGACGAGGAGTGCGGTGCCCAAGAACTCCGCCAGGAGACGTCTCGGGATGGGAGCAGCCATGATCACTCCACGTGTGACGCGCAGCAAGGAGTCGACGCTTCAAGAAGCGGCAGAGAAGCCGTCGCCGGGCGAGCGTCCGCAGGGTTCTCATCCTTGACGACGTACACCTCCCACGGTGTGCCATGGGGATCGTGTACCCATACCTTGTCCTGCAATGCGTAGCAGCAGGTCGTGTCGGTCTCGTCAAAGGTTGCGAGTCCGGCATCGCTCAAACGCGTGCGAGCGTCATGGACGCCGGAGGTATCGAATACTTCGACGCCAAGGTGATTCAGCGCGCCGACGGGTCCCTCGCCACGATCCCCGGCCGGCACCTCGATGAGGACCAGCTTCACCGGCGGTACATCGACCACGAAGTTGGCGTAGCCGGGGCGGCGCTTGTGGGGTTCCACACCGAACATGGCCGAGTAGAAGGCGATGGCACCTTCGAGGTCGGCGACGTTCAAGGCGAGTTGGACACGGGAGGTCGGCAGGACGTTTTCCATGCCCGACACCTTGCCATCTGTATCGATATACGTCAATATGGATCCGTGGCGCGAACAACAACTCCTGATGAACTCCCGGTGGCGGGCCCCGCCTGTTGCCCGGGCGGTCTGGGATCTCCCCTGGATCGCGAGTCCGCCACCGACCTGGCTCGACTCATGAAGGCGGTTGCCGACCCGGCACGACTCCAGATCGTCTCGCTCCTGCGTGCCGCACCCGACTGCGCCTCATGCGTCTGTGATATCACCGACGCCACGGGACTGAGTCAGCCCACCGTCAGTCACCACCTCAAGGTGCTCTTTGATGCCGGGATCGTCGATCGCGAGAAGCGCGGCTACTGGACGTGGTACTCCCTGCTGCCGACGCGCCTGTCGGAGTTGGGCGCCGTCTTTGCCTAGCCGCGAGTAGATTCACCAGGTGCCCCCGGCCCACCAGCGCCCCATGTGGGTCGTACTTCTCGCACTCGCCCTCGTCGCGGTGAATCTGCGGGCTGTCCTCACCGCGATTCCACCTCTCACCGAGCAGATCCAGTCGGACACTGGATGGAATGACACGGTGATCGGACTGCTCACCACGCTCCCCCTCGTCGTCATGGGTTTGGCCGCACTCATCGTCCCGGCGGTCGCGGCTCGGCTTGGCCGAACACGTGCGGTGTCATTCGCCCTGATCTTGCTCATCGCTGCGAGCGGCCTGCGCCTGCTGGCCATCTGGCCCTGGACACTGTTCGTGACCACGGTGCTCGCTGGGTTCGGCATCGCGATCGCGACCGGCCTGGTCCCCGGCATCGTCCGCGAGCAATTGCCGCGATCCACCGGAGCGGCCACCGGTCTGTGGACGTCCGTCATGTTCGTAGGAGCCTCGCTGGCCGCCGCGCTGACTATCCCGCTCGCCCTGTGGACGGGGTCGTGGCCCGTAGCCCTTGCCGTCTGGGCACTGCCCGCGGTGGCCGGACTCATCGTGTGGACGCTCACCGAACGTTCGAACGCTCCCGAGATGGACGCCGGTCCCCGACTCGTGCGGGTCTCGCACCTGCCCTGGCGAGACGGCAAAGCGTGGGCGTTGACGGCGTACATCGCCATCAACTCCCTCATCTTCTACACCGCTCTCGCGTGGGTCGCCCCGTCGCTGGAGGAGCGCGGCTGGAGTGCCGAAGCCAGCGGAGCGCTCTTCGGCGTCTTTGCCGCCGCGCCCATCCTCGCGGCGGTATTCCTGCCGTGGCTGGGGCAGCGCATTTCTGCTCGACGCACCCTGTGGGCCGCTACCGCGATCGCCACGGTGGTCCCTCTGCTTTTCCTCGCCTACGCGCCGCACACCGCGACATTGCTCGTGGTCTTCGTCTTCGGCTTTGCCAACAGCGGCGGATTCACGATCAGCCTGTCCATGCTGAGCGAATTCGTGCATGACGCGGCTGCATCGGCTCGCCTCACCGCGATGGCCTTGACCGTCACCTTCTTGCTCGCGGCGATCGGACCCGCGCTGGCTGGGCTCCTTCTCGATCTCACGTCATCGTGGACCGCGGTCTACGTCATCCTTGCGGTCATCGCAGTGACTCAGATCCCCCCGATGATCCCGCTGCGCAAGGGCACGATGATCGACGCCTAGGCAGGTGTCGCGGCCTCCTGCTCGGCAAGCGCCTTAAGCCGCACCAGCGTTTTGAGGATGGCCGTCTGATTGTTGTCGTAGGCGTTGATGAGGTTGAGCGCGGGCGGAAAGATCGCGGTGGACCCGTCGAACGTCTCCGTCACTTCAGTGGTGTTCTCGTCGATCGCGCGGAACTCATAGCGCCAGCGATGACGGCCGATGTGTCGCCAGGCGATGCGGGAGGACTCGTCGAACTCCTCCACCGTGTTCTTGATCTTGTAGGGGACACCGAGTCGCATCTCCATCCCGAACGTCGCCCCTTTGGCGAGGCGGTCCGGCGCGAACGTGGGGGTCTTGACCGTGCCGGAGCCGTCGATCTCCGCGTGGCGCTTCGGATCGGCCACGATGTCGAACACCATCTGCTGCGGGGCATTGATGACAATCCGCCCCGCGCGGCGGTACTTGTGTCCGGTGTCGACGACGTCGGCTCGTTCGCTCATTGCTCCACAGTATTGCTCCGCAGCGACGGGCACCTCGGCGGCACTACCTTTCAGTCGCTGAGGCGTACGACGAAGTCGGCCTTGTCGCGGACACCGCAATCAGGACAGCACCAATCCGCGGGGATGATCGACCAGGCGGTGCCCGCGGGGAAGCCCTCGCGGTCGTCACCGAGACGCTCGTCGTACTCGTAGCCACAACCGGGGCACTGCAGGACCACCGGACGACCGGGCAGGGTGGACACGGACATGTCCACGACCTTGACATTCGTCACCGACGTCGAAGCAGGGTCGGGGTAGCGACGCAGCATCTTGGTGCGCATGTGCGGTGCGATGTTGGCGCGTGCCATGTTGCCGTCGTAGTGCGCGAGCACCCGCGGATCCATAACGCGACGCCACATCGGGGGAACGAGAGCCAGCAGGATCATGCCGGCGTAGCCCGTGGGCAGGACCGGCGCATCGACCTCGTCGCGCAGAGCCTGGTATCGGCGCGTGGGATTCGCATGGTGGTCACTGTGGCGCTGCAGGTGATAGAGCAGCACGTTGGTGGCTATGTTGTTGGAGTTCCAGCTGTGTCGAGGTTCGACCCGCTCGAATCTCTCCTTGCCGGGAACACCGACGATCTCCCGCAGCAGACCGTAGTGCTCGAGGTAATTCACCGCTTCGAGGAGCGTAAAGCCGACGAGTGCCTGGATGAGCAGATAGGGGATGACGCCCGGACCGAGCCACACGATGAGCACCACCCAGAGCAACGCCGACATGGCGAAGGCATTGAGCACGTCATTGCCGAGGCGGAATGGATGCTGGCCGCGCCGTGCATAACGCCGCTTCTCCAGCCGCCACGCATTGCGCAAGGAACCGAAGACGGTGCGGGGCCAGAACCGATAAAAACTCTCCCCCACCCGCGAACTCGCCGGATCGTCCGGGGTCGCTACTCGGACATGGTGTCCGCGGTTGTGCTCGATGTAGAAGTGGCCGTAGAAGGTCTGCGCGAGCGCGATCTTGGACAGCCACCGCTCGTGCGACTCCTTCTTGTGCCCGAGCTCGTGGGCCGTGTTGATCCCGAGGCCACCGATGAAGCCAACGGTGACCGCCAGGCCGACGCGGTCCAGCGTCGACAGGTCGGCTGTCATGAGGTACCAGAAGGCGATGATGAAACCGGCGTACTGGATCGGCAGGAACAGGTAGGTCAGCCAGCGGTAGTAGCGGTCCGCCTCGAGTCGGGCGATCGCGTCGTCCGGTGGTCCGGCCGCGTCCCGGCCCACGGTCCAATCGATGAGGGGGACGACACCCAGGATGATGATGGGGCCGAGCCACAGCCAGATGGCCCAGCCACTCCAGGCGTTGAGTCCAACCGCGGCGAACGGGATGAGAGGCATGGTGACGCCGAGAATCCACAGGTAGCGCTTGGGGTCACGCCACGTGGTGTTGTCGGTCGGAATTTGTTCTGACGGCACCGGCACCCCCTCGTAGGCCTGCATCTAGATATCTGGAACTAGATATACCGGAAGATCACCATCGCCGCGAGGACAGCGATGAGAAGGACGGTGATCCAGACGTCCACGCCGATGCGTAGCCAACTTTGGACCCGGGCGTGCAACGACTCGGAGAAGTGGAAGGTGTTGTCCCAGAGGGTCACGCGCAGCAGGCTCGCGAAAACCGTCGTGGTGGTCACGGTGACGAGCAAGCACCAGGGGCACAGGGCACCGATGACGAAGTAGGCCTCGTAGAAGAGCCAGTAGGCGAAGACGAGCCCGATGAAGTAGACCCCCATGGCGAGGTTCATGAACCACCGTGGGAAGCGAACCCCACCGAGACCTGCGACCGCCACGGTGATGACCACCGGCTCGGCGATGAGACCAAGGAAGGCATTCGGGAAGCCGAGCAGGTTGGCCTGCCACGTGAGGGCGACCTTGGCGCAGGAAATCTTCTCGTTGATATCGCAGCTGAAGACCGCGTTGGGATCCGCGGCGAGCGTGATCGCCTCAACGGAGAGGACAAGGGCGGCTATCAGCCCAATGAGGCTCGAGATGAGCATTTCCAGGTAAGCGCCGCGATGCTGCGCCCCCTTGGCAGTGGGGAGCGGCGGCACGGTGGCCACGGCCTCGCTCGACATCTGCCTCCTCCTTCAGCGGGACATTAGTGACCCTAGCGAAGTGGACGCGGTGCCGCCTCGCGAGGTTCCCTACGGCGACCGAACCACCGATAGACCTCGAACCAGACGATAGAGCTCAGCCCGGCCACGATCCCGATGGTCCATTGCAGCGGCGTCAGGGAGCCGAGTTGGAGCACCGCCCGGACGGGGGGTACGGCGATGAGCACGAGGAGGACGCTGGCCGCCAGAGCGAGGATGACCAACAATGCCGGGTTGCTTCGGGTGAACAGGGCCCGCACGGCAGAGATGTGTCGGGATCGATTGGCGAGGATCAGCGCCACATTGCCGGTCACGAGGGTGACAAAGGTGATCGACCGCACCGACTCGTCGGCCATGCCAGAGAACAGCGAGCCGACGTACACGACGAGGACCACAGCGAGGAGAACCGCGCCCTGGGCCAGCGCCACGATGAACTCGCGTACACCGAACATCGGTGCTGTCGCCGATCGCGGCTCGTCCTCCATGATGGTGGGGCTGACCTTCTCGTTCTCGAACACCACGGTGCAGGCGGGATCGATGATCAACTCAAGGATGACCACCTCGACCGGCAGCAGGACGAGTGGCCAGTCGGCGACAAAGACCGGGATCAGGGCGATGCCGTAGATCGGCACGTGGACGCTGATGATGTAGGTGAGCGCCTTGCGCAGGTTGGCGAAGACACCGCGTCCCTGACGAACGCTGCCGGCGATCGAGGCGAAGTCATCGTCGACCACGACAAGGTCGGCTGCCTCGCGGGCAACGTCGGTGCCGCGACCCCCCATCGCGATGCCAATGTCGCTCGCTCGCAGCGCCGGAGCATCGTTGACCCCATCACCGGTCATGCCGACGACCTCGCCATCGGCCTGCAGCGCATTCACCAGGGCGAGTTTGCGCTCGGGAACCATGCGGGCAAAGACGTTGACCCGACGAGCGGCATCCGCGAGTTCCGCATCGTTCATCTCGTCCAGGTCAGCTCCGGTCAGGCAGCCCGCCTCGGTAGGGATGCCGATCTCGCGCGCGATAGCCATCGCCGTACCGGGGTAGTCCCCGGTGATCATGACGGTGCGGATACCTGCGCGAGCGCATGTCTGGACGGCATCGGGGACGCCGGGACGGACCGGATCGCGCAGTCCGGCAAGGCCGAGCATCCGTACGGGTAGGTCACGCTGCTCCGTGGGCAACTCAGCGGCGTCGAGGATGGCGACGGCAACCCCGAGAATGCGGAGTCCGTTGGCGCTCGCGCTTGTTATGGCTGCCTCGTAGTCCACGCGCTGGTCGGACGGAAGATGCGCGGCCCGCATCACTGTCTCTGGCGCTCCCTTCATCGCGACGAGGGCGCGCCCGTCGGGCAGCCGCCATGCCTGGGCGACAGAGAGTTGGTCGGGCGAGAGCGGGTACTCCCGAAGCAGTTCACCGACACCGTCACGCCAGTCCGGCGCGAACTCGTCAGCCAGTCGTACGAATGCGCGATCCATCGGGTCGACCACGGTTCGCGGGCAGGCCAAGGCGGCCACCCTGGCCAACTCGATCGCCGCGTCGTCAAGTCCGTCCGCCACGCGCTGGCTCACACCGTCGATCGCAACATCCCAGACCGTCATGTCGTTGCTCGTGAGCGTGCCGGTCTTGTCGACGCACAGGACCGTCACCGACCCCAGGCTCTCGATCGCGGGAGGGTTGCGAGCGAGCACCTTGCGCCGCGCCATCCGCCAGGCCCCGAGCGCCAGGAATACGCTGAACACGACGGGGAACTCCTCGGGGATGACGGCCATTGCGGTCGTGATGCCCGCGAGCGCACCCTGCAACCAGTCCCCTCGGGTCCAGCCATAGATCACCACGACGAGCACGGCGGTCGTGAACGCGACCGAGGCGAAAATGATGACGAGGCGATCGAACTCACGCTGAAGGCGCGTCCTTGACTCCCCCTGGTCACTCAGGGCATGTCCGATGCGGCCGAACTCCGTGGCGCCGCCCGTGCGATGGACGACGACCTCACCGTGTCCACCCACTACCAAGGTCCCGGAGAAGAGCCAGGGCGTGCCCTCTCCCCCGGGTGGGCCCATCTCGCTTGTCACCTCGGCCGTGGAGCCCTTGAGCACCGGTACCGACTCACCAGTGAGTGCCGATTCATCGACGCGCAGGTTGGTCGAGGCCAGGGCGACGCCGTCGGCAGGAACGCGGTCACCTTCAGCGAGGAGCACCAGGTCACCGGGCACCACGTCACGGCCGGGAATCCGGATCTCAACGCCATCGCGCACGACCAGAGCGCGCGGGGCGCTGAGGTCGCGAAGCGCTGCCAGCGCGTTCACCGTCTTGTGCTGCTGATAGAGCGAGATGGCGACCACGAACACCACCGAGGCCAGCAGGATCGCCGAGTCGATGGGCTCGGTGAGCAGGAAACTCACCGCCGCGGCCGCGAGGAGGAGCAGGATCATTGGTTCACGCAGGACCATCCATACCTGCCGCAGGATGCTCGGCCGCTTCTGAGCGGGTAGTTCGTTGGGGCCGAAGCGGGCGAGTCGCTCCTGGGCTTCAGCGGCTGCAAGGCCGTGAACCTCGACCCGGGGGATCATGAAGGCCCCCTTCCCAGTCCTTACCTTCCCCCACGGTACTGACCGAGACCCCCCTGGAGGAGGGCCAAAGGACACCTTCGCTGGATGACGTCCTAGATGACAGCGTCCAGGAAACGTTGCGTCTCGGGCTCGCGCGCTTGGGCGAACATCTCAGCGGGAGTGCCCTGCTCGAAAATGATGCCCTCATGGAAGAAGCACATGCGGTCAGCAACTTCTCGAGCGAAACCCATTTCATGCGTGACAACGACCATGGTTGTGGAGTGAGTCTCCGCTAAACGCTTCATCACCGCGAGAACCTCGTGAATCAACTCTGGATCGAGGGCGGAAGTCGGTTCGTCGAAGAGCATGACCTGCGGTTGCATGGCCAGAGCGCGTGCAATCGCCACACGCTGTTGCTGCCCGCCTGAGAGCCTGATGGGATGTTCGTCGGCCTTGTCGTCAAGACCGACGTCCACCAAGAGGGCGAGGGCTCGGTCCCTGACGTCCGCCGTCGATTCCCCCTTGACGCGAAGGGGCGCCTCCATGACGTTCTCGATCACTGTCATATGCGGGAATAGATTGAACTGCTGGAACACCATTCCGCACCTGATACGCAGATCCCTGATCGCCGACTTTCGCTGCCGCGTAGGTGGCCCTGCAGAAACTTCTACGCCGGCGACCTCGACCGAGCCCGTAGTCGGCTCCTCAAGGAAGTTGACGCATCGCAAGAAGGTGCTCTTCCCCGAGCCTGATCGTCCGAAGAGCACCACAACCTCACCGGGATGGATGTCGATATCAATGCCCTTGAGGACCTCGAGCGCGCCGAAGGACTTGTGCAGGCCTCGCACCCGGATCATGGGTTCGGTCATGCTGGCACGGTCCTCACGTATCCCTTACTCATGCGGGTCTCTAGTTTGCGCTGGAAGAAGGAGAAGATGCCGGTCAAGCCCCAGTACACGAGCGCGGCCACAATCAAAGCTTCGAGATTGCGGAAGTCCGCCTTGCCAGTGAGTTGCGCGACCCGGAACGGATCTGCCCACAGCAACGTCGTTCCTAGTAGGCCGATGAGCGCGGTGTCCTTGATCATGGCAATGAACTCGTTGCCAGTTGGGGGAATCACAATGCGGGCAGCTTGGGGTAGGACCACGCGACGCATCCGCTGGCGGTAAGACATGCCGAGAGCCTCAGCGGCCTCCGACTGGCCATGTGGGACAGCTTCGATACCCGAACGGAAGATCTCCGTCATGTAGGCGCCGTAGTTGAACGCGATTCCGACAATCCCGGCCACCTGAGCCGGCCAAATAAACCATTGGGCGTACTCCTGTGGAAGTAGGCCCTGCGCTAACTGCGGGAGCGCGAGGTACCAAAGGAACAACTGCACGATGAGGGGTGTTCCCCGAAAGAATGAGGTGTAGAAGCCACTCACCCCGTAGGCGATGGGGTTGCGTGACACGCGTCCCAGCGCGCCGAGGAGGGCCAGCAGCGTGGCACCAGTGATGGCGATCACCGAGAAGAGGACGGTGACCCAGGCGCCCTTGACGATCGCGGGAGCCTTCTCGATCATCCATTCAACATCAAAGCCACTTCGCGTGAAGGCAACGGCGAGCAGGACCGCGATGACTGCCCAGACCAGAGCAACTTTGACGCGGAAAGGCACGCGAAGACTTGCGACCTCGAGTGAGTGAGCGAGGCCGTGCCGCGTTTGCGGCACGGCCTCGCCATCAGCCTTGTTCGTCATGGACGGCGTGAGACCTTAGGTTGCCAAGTACTGACACCTAGGCGCCAGGGCCCTTCGTGATGTCAATGCCGTACCACTTCATCGACAGTTCGCTGAGGGTTCCGTCCTCGTGCATCTCGGTGACGATGCGGTTCAGTTCTGCGACGAGACTGTCAACCGGGAGGGAAGAACTCTTGTCCGCTGCGACCGCGAGCGGCTCCAGGAACACTGGATCGCCTAGGAGACGAATCTCCTTGCCCTTCTTCACTGCCTCTTCGAGGGTGGGCACCGCTGACATCACAGCATCCACACGTCCGAGTTTGAGGTCCTGGATAGCCGTCGAGTCGGTGTCGTAGGTGACGATCTCGACGTCTTCGGGGACGAGGAACTCGAAGGCGAAGCCAGGAATCGCTAGCGTCCGATTCAGGTAGAACTCATAGGTACACGCACCGCAGACTCCGATCCGCTTTCCGGAGAGCTGGTCAATGCTGGTGATGTCGCTGCCCTCTTGGACAGCGAGCCCCGCGGGGGTGAAGTAGTACGGCTCCGTGAAGTCGAGCACCTGTGCACGTTCATCCGTAATCGACATTGAGCCGACTGAGACATCCCAGCGGTCGTTCCAATTGCCTGCGGTCAGCACGTCCCACGACGGAGTCTCCCAGGACACGACGACCCCCATACGCGTGGCGATCTCGGTGGCCACGTCAATGTCGAATCCCTGCCATTCGCCCGTGCCCTCGTCGTAGGACGACTGCGGCGGATAAGCCGGGTCAGTCGCGACTCGCAAGGTGCCGGTCTCCAGAATCTGGCCGAGGAGACCGTCGGCCGCAGGCGCGGCCTCCGAGGACTCGGTGGCCTCGGACGAAGCCGACTCGCTTGAACTCGATGACGAACTACTGGATTCCGGTGCTGCCTCGCTGGATGTGGTGGCGCTTCCCCCACCACCACCACATGCGGCCAGAAGGCCGCCACTGAGCATGAGTGCGGCCGCAATGGACAGCCGACGCGTTGTCCCCATGAGTCAAACTCCTTCACTGTCGAATTGCGCCATTGTGACTAAGCGGTCCAACCTCGGGGGCGAAACCAGCAAATAGATGAGGGAACGAGTGAGGGATGCGCTTGGATACCCCTTGTGACCGATCTGTCCGCTACCGAGCATGAGGTTCCTCCCGCTCCGTACGCCGATGCGCTGCATCGCAACGCGGCAGGATCGTGGGTGCGCCTCGGCGTACCGGGGCATCAAGACCAGGTGGACCGGCATCCCGCCCTGGCCAGCCTCGCCGGGCCCGAACTCCTCGCGATGGACATCCCCATGTTCACCGAGGGGGTGGATCTCCCGCTGCCCGGATCCGACGAGCCCAGCCCCCTTCAGGAAGCGATGCGCCTAGCGGCCGAGGCCTGGGGCGCCCGGCGCACCTGGTTCCTCACCCACGGGGCCTCGCAGGGCAACCACGTGGCCTCTCTTGCGCTGCGCAGTCTCGGGCCTACCGCGGTGGTCCAACGCTCGGTCCACACCTCGGTCATTGACGGCGCCATCCTCGCCGGCCTACGCCTGGAGTTCGTGCAACCGACGGTGGATCCGCACCTCGGCATTGCGCACGGAGTCACCGCGAGTGCACTCGAGGAGCAGCTGGCGGCCTATCCCGAGGCAGTGGCCGCCTACCTCGTCACTCCCTCGTACTTCGGGGCCGTGGCCGATGTCCCCGCCCTCGTGGAGGTAGCGCATCGGCACGGTGTACCGCTGGTTGTCGATGAAGCCTGGGGCAGCCACTTCGGCTTCCACCCCGAGCTCCCACCGTCAGCTGTCCAGCTCGGCGCCGACCTGGTCATCTCGAGTACGCACAAGTTGGGTGGCTCTCTCACCCAATCCGCGATGCTGCATCTCGGTGACACGGCGTACGCCGATGCGATCGAGCCGCTGATCGTGCGCGCGATGAATACCGTTGCGACCACGAGTCCCTCCGCGTTGCTCTATGCCTCGCTCGATCTCGCCCGCCGCGACCTGCAATTGCAGGGGATTGCGGGGATTGGTGAGTCCATCGCCGATGTGGAACGCCTCCGTGAAGTCTTGAATGCGCACGGCCGATATGCCGATCCTGATCCGTCGATTCATGCGGCTCCCGACGTCATCGCCCTTGACCCGTTGCGGTTTGTCGTGGATACACGATCCGGGGGTGTGCCGGGATATGTCGCTCGTCGCTTGCTTGAGGAGCACCATCACGTGCATGTCGAGATGGCCACTGACTCGTGCATCGTCGGACTGGTGGGAGCCGGGAGTCGACTCGATGTCGACTACGTCGCCAATGCTCTGCACTCGCTGCCTGAGCGCGACCTCGCCGACCATCCGCCGATCCACCTGCCACCCCAAGGCGATCGAGCGATGGACCTGCGTGAGGCGTACTTCAGCCCGAGCGAGGTGGTCTCGGCTGCCGAGGCGGTCGGTCGCATTTCGGCCGACTCCCTCGCTGCCTACCCGCCGGGAGTGGCTAACGTCCTGCCGGGCGAGATCATCACGGACACCGTCGTGGACTTCCTGCGGCAGACGGCGGCATCACCGTACGGATGGGTGCGCGGCAGCCTTGATCCGCAGGTATCGCGTTTCCGCGTCATCGCCACCTAGTCCGCGGGGACTAGGTGAAAGCCGAAGGGCCCGTCAGCCAGTGGCTGCGGGCCCTTCGTTCGCCTGAGGTATTGCGTGGTGCCTACACATAACGCGAGAAGATCGCGTCGATCTCTTCGCGCTCGGCGGGGGTCATGGCGCGGTCGCGCTCACGATCCCACAGCTGGTGCAGGCTCAACTTCTCGTCCTTGACCTTCTTGCGACGGAACATGGTTTTCCCTCCATTGCCTTCAGGTCCGCTATCTCGGCATGTTGCGCCGAGACTGTCCCTGAACTGTTGTTCCCCTTGGTATAGGGCACATGTAAACGTTCTCATGAATGTCGCAAATATGTCGCACGGGGGGGCTGGAATCGTGGCGAACGTCACGCGTGGCGATCCACGTCGTGGGCAGGCGACTCCCCGGGACGGCTCTAGCGTCCGCTTCCCGCGACGTGACCTAAAACGACATTTCGGTCAAAGACGGGTGCCCGCCTGCGACCTGGAGAAGCGGGGACTTCCTGGAGCCGGGGAGATCAGCGCTTCTTGTACAGCGCCGAGCCCTGCTTCCACTCGTTCCACTTGTAGTTCCAGTAGCCCGCGAGGTAGTCGTCGGTGCCCATCTTGACCTTGGACCCGTTGTACTCCGCCACGTCACCGAACTTAGTGTTGCGGAAGAGCCATTGCATATCGCTGACGGTCATATTGGTGCACCCGTGCGAGGTGTTCGCGTAGCCGATGCTGTAGTTCCACGGCGCATCGTGGATGTACTCACCGTTGTCATTCACGCGGATGGCCCAGTTCACGGTCACATCCCAGCCCTCTTCGGGATCGGGGTTGTAGAGCCGCTTGTCCGGGATATGCGCGGTGAGAATCTTGGTGCCGGCCTCAGTCTCCCAGCCGGACATGCCGCCAGAGATCAAGAAGTTTCTCTCGGTGACACCGTTGATCGTGTACTTCATCGTGTGCTTGCGCAGGTTGACACGCAGGACGACCTGGTCACCCGTGCCAAACTTCGTCGACACCTTCGGACCCCAGTAGCCCTCCGCCCCCTCGACCGACGCGAGATTGGCATCCAGTCGAATCGTGGCGTTGCCCGGCCAGTAGTTGCGGGGCCGGAACACCGCCTTGGACGTGCCACCCTCATCGATCCAGTACCAGCCGGCCTCGCCGAAGTCCTTATCGGACGTCACCGTGAGTTGACGCTCAACCGCCGCCTTGTCCGTGATGCGCATTCCGAACGTGACCACGAGGGGCACACCGGACCCGAGGTTGTCCCCCTTCGGCCAGACGCTGACACTGAAGGACTTTTCCGCCTTGAGAGTGAAGAAATTCACCTTCGCCACCGTGTTGCCCTCAACGTCGAGGACAGTGACGTAGAGGCGGCGTGCGGGAGGCAGGGCACCGGTGGTGAACAGGTGCGCCCGGTCCGTCTCGCGCACCTCGAAATTGAAGTCGGGATCCTTCTTGTCAATCACCACGACCGAGCCACCGGAGGGGACATCGCGAATCTTCAGCGCATCACCGGGCTTGATCTTGACACCGTTCGACAGTTCCTCGCCCGCCACCTCGAAACGCACCGGCTTGCTGGGCTTGGTGGGCTCCGCCGACGGAGTGCGGAACGCAAGGCGCTTGGACTTGTAGCCCGGACCCGATGCCGTCACCGGCCGGATCCACACCTCGTACGGCGCTCCATCAACGAGATTACCGATCGCGATCGGACCCGCGGGTGCAGCAGGGTCGACGTCTTCCCAAGGACCACGAATGCTGAAGGCGAACTGATAGTTGAGGATCGGCTCGACGCTGTCGGGCTGGACAAAGGAGATGAGCGCCGCGCCATCCCCGAACTCGACGGCCAGATTGTCCGGTGCCGGGGCGCGCTCCACCACGGGTGGATCCGTGGGATCAGTCGGGTCGGCGGGGGGATCGGTCGGCGTATCAGTTGGCGGATCTGTCGGGTCGACCAACGGCGCGACAGTGTCGGCCGACGTCGAGACACTGTCGGCAGCGAGGGCGGTGGACTGGACGAGACCGGCCGACAGGACGACCGCCAGCGAGGCAGCCGCCAGGCGCACAAGGGGACGCAACCGAACCTCCACTGCTAAGCCGCGGCACACGCCGCTTCTGACCATTATGCGGAGAAGAGGGCCTCGAGCGCCACATTGGCCCCTCGTCCGTTCGGATGAGCCGAAGTGTGTGGCGTGACGTGGATCACAGAAGGCGGCTAGGAAGCGGTGGAATCCCGGAGCAGGCGGCGCAGGATCTTGCCCGACGCTGACTTGGGAATCGCCTCCACGAATTCGACATCGTGGATCACCTTGTAGGTCGCGACGTGCTCCCGGGTGAAGTCCGTGATCTCGGACACTGTCAACTCCAGCCCGGGCTTCAGCACCACGAACGCCTTGGGGATCTCGCCCGCTTCCTCATCCGGTACGCCAATTACGGCGGCATCGGCGACGGCCGGGTGGGTGAGCAGCAGCGCCTCCAACTCCGCCGGGGCGACCTGGAACCCCTTGAACTTGATGAGTTCCTTCACCCGGTCGACGATCGTGAGGTGGCCGTCCTCGTCGATGACACCCACATCCCCGGTGTGCAGCCAGCCGTCGGGGTCAATGGTCATGGCCGTCGCCTCGGGGTTGTTCAGGTAGCCCGCCATCACCATGGGACCGCGAACCCACAGTTCGCCCTCGCCGCCGACCGGCTGATCCTCACCGGTCTCCGGGCTGACGATGCGACATTCGGCGTTGGGCACGGTCACGCCGCAGGTGCCGGGCTTGAACCCGCCAATCGGCGTGAGGTGCGACACCGGGCTCATCTCGGTCATGCCGTAGCCCTGCACCACCTCGCATCCGATGCGATCCCCCGCCTCGACGGCCAGCTCCGCACTCAGGGGTGCGGCTCCGGAGAAGACCTGCCGCAGACTCGACAGGTCGTACTGATCAACCATGGGGTGCTTGGCAAAGGCCAAGACGATGGGCGGCACGGCGAAGAAGCGCGTGACCCCTCGATCTTGGATGAGGGTAAGAACCTGCTCGAGGTCGAAGCGCGGCACGGTGATGATCGTTGCGCCCGCTGCGAGCAGCCCGTTCATCAGCACCTGCATGCCGTAGATATGGAAGAACGGGAGCACCGCGAGCGCGATCTCGCCGTCTCCCACCTCGAGCCCGCCCTCGATCTGGCAGAGGTTGGCCACGAGATTGCGATGGGTCAGCATCACGCCCTTAGGCAGTCCCGTGGTGCCCGAGGAGTACGGCAGAACGACGATTTGGCTAGCGGTGTCCACATCAACCTGGCTGATGGGTGCACCGAGGAGATCAGTGAAGGGGACTGTTCCCGCCGGCGCATCGCCCATCACGACGATGTCGGTGACATCGGTGCCCTCGGCCGCCTCCTTGGCCGTGTCGACGAACATGCCGATGGTCACCAGCAGTGTGGAAGCCGAGTCCTGCAGTTGGAATCGCACTTCCTCGGCGGTGTACGTGGGGTTGACGGTCGAGACCGCGACACCGGCGACGGCCGCACCGTGGAAGACCACGGCATATTCGGGGATATTCGGCGACATGAGCGCAATGGTGTCGCCGGGACCGAGGCCTCGCGCCGCCAATCCGCCCGCGAAGGACGCGATCATCCCCGCCAGTTGACCGTAGGTATATGAGCGACCCGTCGGACCGTCCACCAGCGCAACGACGTCGGGCGAATCTGCCGCGTGACGCACCACATATTCGGTGACTGGAACATCGGGGATGTCGACGGCCGGGAGCGGACTGGTGTGGATGATCATGGCGCCTCCTCCTACAGGTGGATGCCGCGAGTGAGAGCCCCGTCCACTACAAGGTTGGTCCCCGTGGTGAAACTTGAGATCGGCGAAGCGAGGAAGACAACCGCGGCGGCCATCTCCTCGGGGGTACCCATGCGGCCGGTCGGGTTCAGGCCGAGGGCGGTCGCGAAGAGGTCTGGGTCGCCGTGCTTGATCGACTCCCATACCCCGCCTTCGAAGTAGGTGTTGCCCGGAGAGACGGTGTTCGCCCTGATCCCCTTGTCGGCCAACTGGAAGGCCAAACCCTGCGTGTAGGCCACGATGGCCGTCTTCACGGTTCCGTAAGGCCCGGAGGCAAAGTCCACCTCGCGTCCGCTCACGCTGGAGACCGTGACGATGGAAGCCGCCGAGCTCTTCTCCAGGTAGGGCATCGCGGACTTCACGAGGCGCACCGTGCCAAGGAGGTCGACGTTGATGGACGTCTCCCAGTTCTCGTCGGTATCCGGGATGGCCAGCGCACTGACATTGCTCACCGCGATGTCGATACCACCCATCCGCTCCGCACTCGCGTCAACCCACGCCGAGAGCGCGACTGCGTCGCCAACGTCAACGGTGGATCCGTGCACGTGCGCACCTCGACCCGACAGCGCCTGTGCGGTCTCCTCGACAGCATCAGAGCTCCGAGCACAGAAGCTCACGTCGACACCCTCATCAAGGAATGTCTCGACGATGGCCCGTCCAATACCGCGCGTGCCACCGGTGACAACCGCCTTGAGACCCTGTGCCTTGAGATCCATGAACCCTCCTAGATGAGACCGGCCGCGCGAGCGCGGAGGTCGGCGTGAAGTCCGTCGTACGCCGACGCCGAGGGCAGAAGCGCCTTCGGAACCTTGACGACAACGCTGTAGTTGGCATCGACGACGTTCGCGATCGGCACGATCGACGTCTGGGACAGCAGTTGGTAGGCGTCCATCGTGTGCAGGCCGAAGAGTTCCTCGAGCCAGTGCACCATCTCCACATTGCCGACTCGCCACGAGTCTTCGAGGGGGCGGGTGGAGCCCACGGCCATCCAATGGCTATCGCTCTCGAAACGAGGCCATGCCGGAGCATGCCCCTTGATGAGGTCAACGATGATCGTGGAATTCATGGCACCTTCGACCGCGGTGCCACAGGCCTCCCCCTCGCCTTGGCGATAGTGCCCATCACCGAGTGAAAAGAGCGCGCCGTCGACGTTGACCCCCAGATAGACGGTCGTGCCGGCCTTCACCTCGGGCGAGTCCATGTTGCCGCCGAAGCGCTCCGGGACGAGGGACGTGCGCACCTCGCCGGCGGCCGGTGCAACACCCACCGTGCCCAGCATGGGTTCCACGGGGAGATCCACGCTGAAATCACTGAAGCGCCCGTCGAAGGTGACCGTGTTGCGCGCACGATCGAGGTGATAGATCCAGGTGGTGTCCGGCAGGGCCTCTTGCAGCATCGCAGTCGCACCGGTCGAGGTCAGACCACCAAAGAACGGAATCGCCGCCGAGGCACCGAAGTCCCGCGCAGGTTCGAGGTCCACGATATGGATAGCGAGCGTGTCGCCCGGCTTGGCACCCTCGACATAGAAGGGGCCGGTCTGGGGGTTGACGAACCGCAGATCGACCTTCTCGCTGGACAGGTCCGACGTGGATCGCAGGGCGAAGTTGAATGCGTCCTCCGACCACAGCCGCAGGGCCGTTCCGGGCTTGATGCGCATGACGGGAGCGACGCCGCCGAAGGTGTAGGCGTAGTCATCCCGTGAGGGCGTGTACTCGATGATGTCCACCACGCGGCGACAGTAGCGCCGCTGGACCCACCCCGCAGCCGGTATTGCTAGTCACGCATGCGAATACAGTCCGCACCGAGTTGATCGATGCTCGTCCGCCCCAGCAACTGCATCGTGGTGGTGATCTCCTCACGCAGCAGGTCCGCGACTCGCTGGACGCCCCGCTCGCCTCCGGCCATCAGGCCGTAGAGGTACGCACGACCGATCGCTACCGCCGTGGCTCCCTGGCACAGGGCTGCCACGACGTCAGCGCCCGAGAGGATGCCGCCGTCGAGGAAGATGTCCGTGTCATCACCGAGCGCCTCACGTACCCGCGGCAGGACCTCGAATGGCAGCGGCGCCCGCTCCAACTGGCGCCCACCATGCGTCGACAAGATGACCGCATCGGCTCCGTGGCGATGCACGCGCTCGGCGTCCGCCACCGTTTGAATCCCCTTGACGACGAGACGTCCGGGCCACACCGACCGCAGCCAGTCCAGATCATCCATCGTGATCGCCGGGTCGAAGACCCGCCCGATGAGATCCGCAACCGTCCCCTCGGTGCTGCTGAGGGTTGCGAATTCGAGAGGTTCGGTTGTCAGCAGGTTGAACCACCACCGCGGGTATGAAGCCATATCGAGCAATGTGCGCGCCGTGAGACGCGGCGGGATCGACAACCCGTTGCGCACGTCGCGATGACGGCGGCCAGCCACGGGCGTGTCCACGGTCAGGAT
This sequence comes from Candidatus Nanopelagicales bacterium, assembly GCA_030827125.1. Classification (GTDB taxonomy): domain Bacteria; phylum Actinomycetota; class Actinomycetes; order S36-B12; family S36-B12; genus Mxb001. The sequence goes on along the minus strand of JAURFD010000006.1, from coordinate 127,711 downwards.
GATCGTGTCGTAGCCGCTTGACTGGGCACGTTCGACGAGTTCTCCGGCGTACCCCCGGTCAGTCATGAGATAGAGCTGGAACCAGCGGCGCACCCCCGGCACGGCAGCGGCGAGATCCTCGGGGCTGGTGGTGCCCAACGTCGAGAGGCCAAACGGTACGTCGAGTCGCTCGGCTACTCTCGCAACCGCAGGCTCGCCCTCGTGATTCATCATGCGGGTGAATCCCGTGGGGCCGAACATCAGTGGTAGACCTACGCGCTCACCGAGAATGGTCGTCGACGTATCGACGTTCCGGACATCGCAGAGCACGCGTGGTTGGAATTCCACGCGCGCGAAGGCTGCACGAGCACGACGGAGTGACGACTCATCAATACCGGCGGCACCGTCCGTGTAATCGAAGACGGCGCGCGGCACTCGCCTCCTCGCTAGTGCACGGACGTCCACGACACTCGCGCAACGGTCCAGCGCTGAGCCGGTGGGGTCCCACCGGAGGCGGGGCTCCCCGATGAGTGGCTGCAACTCCCGCCACCGCGGCAGCCGACGAGCCGTCACGGTGTGGCCTCGGCGCCGCGATACATGCGAGCGAACTGGACGACCTGCTCACCCACCAGGTGCAGTTGATGCGCGTCATGAGTGTCGGGCGACAGCAGTCGATCCGACTTCGAGTTCACCGCGACACCCAAAGGAGTGGGCCAGCCGCGCAGCGCGTGCGCAACCTGGCGGAGTTGGTGCAGCGTCGTTACGGAGGCCTGCCACCCGTCAGCCACCGCCACACACCCCACGGCCATCCCGTGCAGGTACGGCCGCGGGTCACCTGACAGGTCTTCGAAGTAGTCCACAGCGTTCTTCACCAGGCCGCTGATCGCGCCGTGATAGCCAGGACTCACCAGCACGAGCCCATCGGCCCTGCGCACCGCCTCGACCAGGCGGACCGCACCCGACACGCGTTCGTCGGTTTCCGTGTCGTAGATCGGCAACATCAACTCGCGACCACAGATGACATCTACGTCGGCACCCGCGGTTCGCGCCCCCTCAGCCACCATGGCCAGGGCCCGCTCCGTCGTGGATTCCGGCCTGGTGCTCCCACCCATGGCCAGCAGTCGGACCGGTCGTTCGACCTCATCCTGGGAATGTCCTGGGGGTGCGTCGGTCATGGGGGGACGCTAGCCGAGGCCGCTTAGGCTCGCGTCATGAGGCGGCGTGCCGGAGTGATGGCCACGTGTGCAGTGGCCTTCTGCCTCACGCTTGCGGGCTGCTCCAACGGAGCGCCCGAGCCGGCGCCGACGACATCCGCTCCGGACGGGGGCACGGCGGAGTGCACGGTCGACCTCATCACCGCAGCGGTCCGCGCCGACTTCGAAGCCAACTACCCCGGCTCGACGTTCGTTTCCCTTGACGCGTTCGCATGCGAGGACAGTTGGGCCAAGGCCGACGCGCAATTCGAAGCCTCCGGATCGACGTTCCCGACCGTGGTTCTCCTGCAGGCCCAGAACGGCGCCTGGGTTGCCGTGACCATCGAATCCGCGTGCCAGGCGTCTCAGCAGGATTCCGGGATTCCGGCGACCATCTACGACGAGGTGTGCGGCACCAACTAGCGCGCCGCTGCTACTCCTCCGGCGCTACCACCGTAGGCGTGCGGACCCGCACCGCCCACGTCACGGACGCTACTACCGCGAGCGTCGCCACAATCGTCGGCCACGTGATGACCTCACCCAGCAGCAAGGCCGACCACAGGAGCGTGAGAGGCGCCTGCAGTTGCTGCGTTTGCGCGCCACGGGCGACACCCGCCATGGAGAGTCCCTGGTACCAGGCGAAGAAGGCGAAGTACATGGACACCACGCCCAGGAGCACCAGTCCGAGCCATGCCTGCGTCGTGATCGGGAGAGTGACGCCACCGGTGGCCACGATGAGAAGTGACGCGGGAATGGTGATCGGCAGAGCCAGCACGACAACCCAGGAGATCACCTGCCAGCCGGGCAACTGCCGCGTCAACGTCGCACCCTCGACGTAGCACCAGGACGACGCGATGACGGCTCCGGCAATGAGCAGGTCGGCAATAAAGTCACCACCCTCTGCTCCGCCGCGCAACAGGGCAAAGACGATGAGAGCCCCGGTTCCACATGCAGCCGCCAGCCAGAACTGCCGAGCCACGTGCTCATGGGTGCGCAGCACCGCGATGATCGCGGTAACGAGGGGCATGACGGCCGCGATGACCGCGGCGTGTGCGGACGTCGTGCGTTGCAGGGCCAGGGCGATGAGGATCGGCCAGCCGAAGACCGCTCCGGCCATGGTGTAGAGCAAGGGGCGAATCTGGGCGCGCGTGGGTCGCGGCACGCGGGCTACCGCCAGGATGACCGCGGCGATGACTCCGGCAATGGCCGCGCGCCCCGTCGCGGTGAGGACCGGCGAGAACGACTCCAGGGCCCAGACGGTCCAGGGCAGCGAGAAGGAGAAGGCGACGACAGCCATGAACGCCAGCGCCAGTCCCTGGCGCTGGCGCACACTCATGACCACGGCGGGAGGCTAGCGGTCGGAGTAGCGTCCTGTGCATGCGCGTCGTCGACCTCAACGCTGATCTCGGCGAGATTCCCGGCATCGAGGGCGCCGCGATCGACCGCGAGCTCCTTCGCGTGGTGACCAGCGCCAATGTCGCTTGCGGTGGTCATGCCGGTGACGCTGAGTCCATGCGCCGCGTCTGCGCCGAGGCGGCTTCACTGTCGGTAGCCATCGGGGCGCAGGTCTCCTTCGTCGATCGTGAGGGTTTCGGCCGGCGCCGTCTGGAGGTGAGCAGCGCCCTCCTCGCCGACCAACTCCGGCAGCAGGTGGCCGACCTCGCAACCGCTGCTTCGGAGGCGGGCACGCAAGTCGCCTACCTCAAACCGCACGGCGCGCTCTACCACGCGGCTGCGCAGGATCGGCAGATCGCGCACGTCGTCACAGAGGTGGCGGCGGAGTTCTCCTTGCCAGTGCTCACACTCCCGCACGGACATCTGAGGGAACTCGCTTCGGCGGCCGGACTGACGTCCTTTGGGGAAATCTTCGCCGACCGCGCCTACGAGCCATCAGGGCTCCTCGTGCCACGCGATCAACCCGGCGCGGTGCTGGACGACCGTGGGGACGTCGTGGCGCGCGTCGTGACCTGGGCGCAGACCGGTCAGGTACGCAGCATCACCGGCACGTTCGTCGACATCGACGCCGTCAGCATGTGCCTGCATGGGGACACACCGGGAGCCGTGCAGTTGGCCCACGACGCGCGACGCGCATTGGAGTCCGCGCAGATCCGGATTCGATCCTTCACCGAGATGCCATGAGCGGCGGCGTCCACCCCATGGGAGATCGCGCACTCCTCATCGAGACCGCGGATCCACTGGGCATGGCCCGGGCCATCGCTGACGAGTTCGCGTGCCATCGCCTCCACGGGGTCGTCGACATCGTTCCGGCGGCAGCCACAGTGCTCGTGCGCTTCGAGGAGCCCGCGGACGTGGACGTACGAGCCATCTCGTCGTTGTCACCCGCACCCATCCCGCCCAGTGATCCCGACGCCGTACTCGACGTGCCGGTGGTCTACGACGGGGAGGATCTCGCGGAGGTTGCCGCACACGCGGGCATCGCTCCCGACGAGGTGGCTGCCGTGCACGCCGCCGGTCGCTACACCGTTGACTTCTGCGGCTTCGCTCCCGGCTTTGGCTATCTCTCCGGGGTGGATTCGCGACTGCACGTGCCACGCCTACCCTCGCCCAGGGCACGGGTGCCCGCCGGGTCGGTCGCCCTGGCCGCCGGCTACACCGCGGTCTATCCGACCGCGAGCCCCGGCGGCTGGCGGCTGATCGGACGGACACACCTGGCCCTCTTCGATCCCACTCGAGAGCCAGCGGCGCTGCTGCAGCCCGGCATGACGGTGCACTTCCGGCCCGTGGACAACCTGCCTGAACTCATGGCCCCGCCGATCGTCGAGGACGTCATCGGTACGCCGACCTGGCTGGTCGATGATCCCGGGCCGCTGGCATTGGTGCAGGACCTCGGTCGACCGGGCTACGGCGCGATCGCGGTCGGGACGTCGGGGGCTTTTGATCGACAGTCCCTGCGTCTTGCCAATCGGCTCGTGGGCAACAAGGAGTCATGCGCCGGGCTGGAGGTCCTCGGTGGGGGACTCACCCTGCAATGCCTGCGGGCGACCGCCATCGCCGTCATGGGCCTTGCGCCGTCGGTGACAATCGACGGGAGACCGATGAGCGCGGCCTCACCGATTGCGGTGAGGGCAGGGCAGGTGCTCCGTATCCTGTCGCCCGGATCCGGGTTGCGCACCATCGTGGCCATGCGGGGCGGGATTCAGGGCGGCCGAATGCTCAATTCGCACGCGCGCGACACACTCGCGGCTCTCGGCCCGGCTCCTATCGTGCGTGGCGACGTTGTTCGACTCGGCGAACCGGAGCACGACATGGTGGTCGATCATGCACCTGTGCCCACGCTCGACATCAGTCTGACGTTGCCCATCATCAAAGGTCCGCGCGCGGACTGGTTCACCGACGATAGCTGGCATGTCCTGCTGAACGACATCTTCACCGTGTCGCCTCAGTCCGATCGAATCGGCGTGCGCCTACAGGGGCCCTCGCTGACGCGAACCGCGTCCGATCAACACCGAGAGCTCGCACCGGAGGGCATGGTTCAGGGCGCACTGCAGGTGCCGCCGGATGGCAAGCCCGTCATCCTCGGCCCGGACCATCCCGTGACGGGCGGCTACCCGGTCATCGCCGTCGTCACGACCAGCGCTGTCGATCGTCTAGCCCAAGCCGTACCCGGGACCAGCGTGAGATTCACCCTCGACAGGTGATAACGTCCTGCCTCGCGCACCGCTAGCTCAACTGGCAGAGCAGCTGACTCTTAATCAGCGGGTTCGGGGTTCGAGTCCCTGGCGGTGCACACCACGAAGTCCCCCGTCTCCCTCATGGAGGCGGGGGTCTTTGCTTTCCGTGATCCCACAGCCCCCTGACGACCTCCTGATGGTCAGCGCGACATGATATGACAACTTGATATATGGTGTTGATATGTCATCTCGGACCGAGGTTCTCGACCACACCGTGCTCGGCGTCTTGGCCGACGGACCGCTACACGGCTACGAACTCCGCAAGCGGCTCACCGCGATCCTGGGTCCCTTCCGAGCGTTGTCCTTCGGCTCGCTGTACCCGTGCCTGCATCGCCTTACTGACGGCGGTCTCGTCGAACAGGTCGACACCGTGGATCGAGCCGAAATCGGCACGGTGTCAAGTCGGCGTGCGCGCATCGTCTACGCCCTGACGGCGGCGGGCAAAGAGGCGTTCACCGCCTGGGTCTCCGATGCGGGCCCGGAGTCCTGGGAGGACGAGGCGTTTGCCGCTCGCATGGCGTTCTTCTCCCGCACCGACGCCGTGGTACGTCTGCGCATCCTCGAAGGCCGTCGCGCCCGCATGGAGGAGCGCATGCGCCAGTTGGAGCGGTCCATGCAGCGCACGACCGAGCGCATGGACATGTACGCCGAACGCCTTCAGCAGCACGGTGTCGAGGGGGCCGCCCGCGAAGTTACGTGGCTGGAAGAACTCATCGATTTGGAACGAGGCGCACGGCAGCGCCGCCGGGGTACCCGGACAGCGAAAGGAAATGGGAAGTCATGACCACACAGGAAATCCGCGTCGCCATTGTCGGCGTCGGCAACTGCGCCTCGTCACTCGTCCAAGGCGTCGAGTACTACAAGGACGCTGACCCGGCCGGCAAGGTCCCCGGGCTCATGCACGTGACCTTCGGGCCTTACCACGTGCGCGACGTTCGCTTCGTCGCCGCCTTCGACGTGGACTCCAAGAAGGTCGGCACCGACCTCGCCGACGCCATCGGTGCCTCGGAGAACAACACGATCAAGATCTGCGACGTTCCAGAGACCGGTGTCACGGTCCAGCGCGGACACACCCTCGACGGTCTCGGCAAGTACTACCGCGAGACCATCGTGGAGTCGGACGCCGAGCCAGTGGACGTCGTCGCGGCTCTGCGCGCCGCTCGAGTCGACGTCGTGGTGTGCTACCTGCCGGTCGGCTCCGAGGATGCTGCACGGTTCTACGCGCAGTGTGCGATTGATGCTGGCTGTGCCTTCGTCAACGCGCTCCCCGTCTTCATCGCGAGCGATCCGCAGTGGGCGGCGAAGTTCGAAGCAGCGGGCCTTCCGATCGTCGGCGACGACATCAAGAGTCAGGTCGGGGCCACGATCACCCACCGCGTCATGACCAAACTTTTCGAGGACCGCGGCGTGGTTCTCGATCGCACGTACCAATTGAACGTCGGCGGCAACATGGACTTCAAGAACATGCTCGAGCGTGAGCGGTTGGAGTCCAAGAAGGTGTCGAAGACCCAGTCGGTGACGTCTCAGGTCGAGCGCGACCTCGGCAGCCGCAACGTCCACATCGGTCCGAGTGATTGGATCGAGTGGCTCGATGACCGCAAGTGGGCCTTCGTTCGGCTCGAGGGTCGTGCCTTCGGGGACGTGCCGCTCAACCTCGAGTACAAGCTCGAGGTCTGGGACTCCCCCAACAGCGCCGGCGTCATCATCGATGCGCTGCGCGCTGCCAAGATCGCCAAGGATCGCGGCATCGGCGGCCCGCTGCTGAGCGCCTCGTCCTACTTCATGAAGAGCCCACCGGAGCAGTACTCCGACAGCGAAGCCCGCGACGCCGTCGAGGACTTCATCGCCGGGACCAACGAGCGCTAGTTGCTGCCGTGGGGGTCGCGCCAGCCACCGTGCGTTCGCACGAATCGGTCGGCCTCGGGCGGCCCCCACGTGCCCGGCTCATAGGAGATGACTGGCGGAGGATTGTCCAGGGCGGGCTGGACGATCTCCCACGTCGCCTCCACTGAATCCCACCGCGGGAAGAGCGTGTGGTCGCCGACCATCGCGTCGTGCAGCAACCGCTCGTACGGGGACGGGAGATCCCCGAGCGTGCTCGCGAAGTCGATGGACAAGAACTCGGGTTCGACGGTGTCGACGCCCGGCTCCTTGACCCGCAGCCCGATGTCGATTCCGGACGGTTGACCGATCCGCAGGATCACGTCGTCATAGCCGGACACTCGCTGCACATGATCACCTGTGCGGACCGCGGGCGCCTGCTTGAAGCGCACCACGACCTCGGTGGACTTCACCGGGAGGTCCTTGCCCGCACGGATGAAGATCGGGACGCCAGCCCAGCGCCACGTGTCGCAGTGCAGGCGCACCGCGACGTACGTCTCGGTGTCGGAGTCCTCTGCGACTCCTGTGATCTGGCGATAGCCGTCGTACTGTCCACGCACGATGTCATCGGAGCGGATTGGTCGGATCGCGCGGAAGACATCAAGACGCCGGTCGCCAATCGGATCATCCCCGCCGCCGGGCGGCTCCATGAGCACGAGCGCGAGCACCTGCAAAAGGTGGTTCTGCACGACGTCCCGCAGAGCACCAACCTTGTCATAGAACGACCCGCGGTCCTCGACACCGAAGTCCTCGGCCATCGTGATCTGGATCGAGTCGACGTACTGTCGGCGCCACAGCGGCTCGAGCCAGGAGTTGGCGAAGCGGACGAAGACGATGTCCTGGACCGGCTCCTTGCCGAGGAAGTGGTCGATCCGCAGCAACTGATCCTCGTGGAGGACCTGGTGGAGTCGATCATTCAACTCGCGCGCGGTGTCCAGACTCGTGCCGAAAGGCTTCTCGACCGCCACGCGGCATCCCGCGGTGAGATTGGCAGCACCGAGTTGCTCAACGACGGGACCAAAGAGTGACGGCGGAATCTCGAGGTAGAACAGCGGGTGTTCGCGCCCCTTGAGGTGCGCAGCCAGTCGGTTGTAGAGGCCAGCGTCGGTGAAATCCCCACTCACGTAGGTCATCCGCTCGATGAGTCGGTTGAGCACGGACTCGTCGATCTGCTCACCCGCGGCCTCAAGGACCTTATGAACTGCATCGCGCGTTTCGTCCCAAAGGCCCTGGTCACCGATGTCGTCGAAGGCGACACCCACGATGGGAATGTTGAGCAATCCGCGACGCTCGAGGTGGTAGAGCGAGGGGAGCGTCATCTTGTGAGCGAGATCCCCGGTGATCCCGAAGATGACGAGGCAATCCGACGGCACATGCGCGGGATGGGCGGACAAGGCTTCTCCTAGAGATACAGGCCGGTCTGGCCGTCGGCGTGACGAGACGAGGCAACCGCGTGCACATCGCGTTCTCGAAGCATGACGTATTCGGCGCCCTGCAATTCGACGGACGATCGATCCTCGGGCTCGAAGAGCACGCGGTCTCCGACCTCGATATTGCGCACGGTCGGACCAGCGGCCACCACACGCGCCCAGGTCAGTCGCTTGGCCACCTGCGCGGTAGCGGGGATGAGGATGCCCCCCGTCGAGGTTCGCTCACCATCCTCCGTGCCGGGACTGACGAGGACCCGATCATGCAGCAGCTTGATCGGCAGTGACCCGTCCGCACGGGGGGTGACGTCGGGAGATTCGGTCGAGGCAGCCATGGCTTCAGTGGCAGTGACAGTTGCGGCGTCGGCGCGCGGAGCGCCAGCGGCGCAGGACCACCAGGGTGATCACCGTGCCAGCGACCATGGCGATGCGTTCCGGACGTACACCGCCGTACTCGTCGGTGAAGAACCCCACGACCGCAGATTTGCCCCGCTGAACGAGAGCCTCCGGGCGGGTCTCCGCGCGCAGTTGCTCCAGGCTCGACGTGAGGCCATCGCGGGCCTGGGCGATCTCAGCCTCAAGCTCGGCGGCCGTGGGCTGGGCGGACTTCTTGTGCGGCTCACTCACGCGGGGCAGCCTAGCCCGACCGGTGGGACTCGGGGGACCCCCTCCGATTTCCGACCGTTGTGGTTGGTTTTGCTGACCAGGAAGTCACCACAACAGTCGGAGACCGGAAGGGGTGGGATCCGCGCGGCAACCTCCCAAGGCTTTATTGCAAAGAATTTGCGATAAATGTTCTCCCCGCCTAGGGTCACTGCTTGTGGCTCTCCCTCGGACTCGGCGCCTCACTAGGCTCGCCCTGCCCCTGGCCGTCGCGACCGCGCTGTCGCTGACCGCCTGCGGATCCGACAGCGGATCCTCGGGCGCCGCGGACCCAGCGGACAACCGCCTTATTGTCGCCACGACCGTGTCACCCCTCACCTCCATCGTGGCGGCTGTGGCGGGTGACAACGTCCGTATCGAGGGCATCGTTCCTGAGGGCACCAACTCTCACACCTTCGAACCACAGCCGCAGACTGCCGAACTCCTTAGTACCGCGGACCTCATCTTCGTCAACGGGCTCAAGTTGGAGGATCCGACCCTGGGACTTGCGAGGGCCAACATGAAGGACGGCGCGGAGATCATCGAGTTGGGCACCGTCACGCTGCCCGAGTCGGACTACATCTTCGACTTCTCCTTCCCCGAGGAGGAGGGCAAGCCGAACCCCCACCTCTGGACCGATCCCACCTACGCCGTCGAGTACGCCGATCTGGTGCGCGAAACGCTGACCGATCGCGATCCGGATAACGCCGCGGCGTACCAGGCGAACTTCGATGAGTTTGCGCGTGAGGCCGATCGACTTGCTGAGGCGGTCCGCGCCGATCAGCAGACCGTTCCCGACGGGCAACTCAAGCTCGTGACCTACCACGATGCCTACGCCTACTTCGCGCGCAACTTCGACTGGACGGTCGTCGGAGCGATTCAGCCCAAGAGTTTCGACGAGCCGACGCCCTCTGAGGTCGCGGGCCTCATCGAGCAGATCCGCGCCGAGGGCGTGCCCACGATCTTCGGGTCGGAGGTCTTCCCCTCATCGGTCCTCGAAGCCATCGCCGCCGAGACGGGTGTGCGATACGAGGACTCATTGCGCGATGACGACCTCCCTGGCGAGCCCGGCGCCCCCGAGCACACCCTGCTCGAACTCCTGCGATCCAACTACCGGACCATGATCGCGGGCCTCGGGGGCAACCCGACCAACCTCGACGCGCTCGTCTTCGAGGTGACGGTTCCCGACAACGCCTACTACCCGCAGTAACTGTCGATCCGAGGAGATCCACGATGACGAACGCCGCCGCAGAGCCTCTCGTCACGCTGGACGACGTCTCGGCGGGCTATCAGGACGTCCTCGTCCTGCATGACGTCAATCTCACGGTGCGCCAGACGGATTTCACCGGCGTCGTCGGTCCCTCCGGGGCGGGCAAGACCACGCTGCTGCGACTCCTGCTCGGCATGCTCGACCCGGTTGCCGGGTCACGCATCACACGCCCGGATCTGCGCGTCGCCTACGTGCCCCAACTCGAAACCGTCGATTGGAACTTCCCTGTCACCGTTATGGAGTGCGTGCTCATGGCCCGCACCGAGCATCGCGTGTGGCCGTGGCCCTCACGCGCCGAGCGACGGGACGCCCTCTCCGTGCTCGATCGACTTGGCATCAAGGATCTTGCCGAGCGCCACATCCGAGAACTCTCCGGTGGGCAGCAGCAGCGGATGTTCCTCGCTCGGGCCCTGCTGCGCGAACCGCACCTGCTCCTGCTCGATGAGCCCACCAGTGGTGTCGACGTCAACACGCGACACGACGTACTGCACCTGCTGGGCGATCTCCATCAGGACGGGATGGGGATCGTGCTGACCACCCATGACCTCAACGGCATGGCGGCTCACCTGCCTCACCTCGTGTGCGTCAACGGCCACGTGGTCGCGGAGGGTTCGCCTCGCGAGGTCATCGTCCCGAGTGTGCTCGAAGAGACCTTCGGGGCCCGCCTAGAAGTACTCGAACACCTCGGCATGCCGGTGGTCGTCGACAGCGCTCATCCCCTGCGGAGCGCTGGCTGATGGACGTCCTCCTCGAACCACTCTCCTTCGCCTTCTTCCAGAAGGGCCTGCTCGTCGCGACGTTGTCCGGCGCCCTGCTCGGCTTCATCGGCGTCTACATCGTGCTGCGGGGCATGAGCTACATCGGTCACGGACTCTCCCATGCGATCTTCGGTGGGTACGCCGCCATGCAACTGTTCGCTGCGCAGCTCTACGTCCTAGGCGCCGGCCTCTGGGGGATCGCGTCCGCCATCGCGATCACCGCGGTCGCTCGGCGCAGCCGGCTCGGTGCGGACGCGGCGATCGGCGTGGTCACCACGGCGTCCTTTGCGCTCGGCGTTGCCCTCTTCAGCAAATTTGGATCCTCCGGGCCGGCGTTCGATAACGCACTCTTCGGCAGCATCCTCGGCATCACGAATACCCAGATCGTGTGGCTCATCGCCGTCATGGTGTTTGCCGGAGCCGTCGTCTTCTTCCGCTATCGCGAATTGCTCTTCACGACCTTCGATCCCGATGTGGCACGTGCCTCCGGCGTCCATGTCGCGAGGATCGAAGGCCTACTCATGGTGGTCCTGTCCCTGTCCATCCTCGTGACGCTGACCGTCATCGGTGTGACCCTGGTCGCCGCGATGCTGGTGATTCCCGCCGTGGTCGCACGCATGCTCACCGATTCCTTCGGACGCATGCTCGCCATCTCCACCGTGGTCGGTTCTGCCTGCGGGCTGGTGGGGATGTACCTCAGCTATTACGCGGGGGTCCCATCCGGAACGATGATCGTGCTCGTGGGTGCTGCTGTGTTCCTCGTGGTCCTGGGCATCACGACGCTGCGTCGCCACAGTCACCGGATCATCGTCGACGACCACGCCCCAGCCCGCGCTACCGTGAAGGCATGACACGACTTGAACCCGGTGATCGGGCTCCAGCCTTCACCCTTCTCGATGACCACGGTGACAAGGTCAGGCTGAGCGACTTCACCGGACAGTCGGTGATCCTCTACGCCTATCCCGCCGCCATGACGCCCGGATGCACGACGCAGGCGTGCGACTTCCGCGATTCGCTGTCGGTCATGCATGGCTCGGGCTACGTCGTCCTCGGGATCTCGCCGGACCCGGTGGAGAAGTTGGCCGAGTTCCGGGAGCGCGATGGACTCACCTTCCCCCTCCTCGCCGACCCGGACCACAAGGTCCTCGAGAAGTACGGCGCCTATGGGGAGAAGAAGCTCTATGGCAAAACGGTGGTCGGCGTCATCCGGTCGACGTTCGTCATCGACCCGCGAGGACGTATCGAGCATGCGTTCTACAACGTGAAGGCGACCGGCCATGTCGCGAAGCTGCGCCGCGATCTCGGCCTCGGCTGAGGGTTACTAGTCTGGGGCCCCACGCGGGTGTGGCGGAATTGGCAGACGCGCAGGATTTAGGTTCCTGTGTCCTAGGACGTGAGGGTTCAAGTCCCTCCACCCGCACAAGAGTGACTGGCGTCGTCTCACGACATCCCGATTCGCGCCGTCGAAACGGTACGGAGTGAGACGACGCACTAGCGACCCGGGTCGGTCGGGGGCTTCAGCGCGTCGGCGAGGTGCGCGATCTGCCCGGTGAGCTCGCTGGGGAGCACCCACACCTTGTTGGCCGAGCCCTGGGCAATCTCCGGGAGCGTCTGCAGGTACTGGTAGGCGAGCACATGACTATCAGGCTTGGCCTCGTGGATCGCATGGACCACCTTGGTGATCGCCTCGGACTCACCCTCGGCCCGCAGGACCGCAGCGCGCGCATCGCCCTCGGCGCGCAGCACGGCCGCCCGCTGCTCACCCTCGGCGGTGAGGATGGCGGACTGCTTTTGGCCTTCAGCGGTCAGGATCGCCGCACGCTTATCCCGCTCCGCGCGCATTTGCTTCTCCATCGACTCCTGCACGCTGTTCGGCGGATCAATGGCCTTGATCTCCACTCGATTGACGCGGATTCCCCAGCGCCCGGTTGCCTCATCAAGGACACCACGCAACTGTGCGTTGATGCTGTCGCGCGAGGTCAGTGTCTCTTCGAGGTCCATGGAGCCGATGACGTTGCGCAACGTCGTCACCGTGAGTTGCTCGATGCCCATGAGATAACTTGCGATCTCGTACGTCGCCGACCGCGGGTCGGTGACCTGGAAATAGATGACCGAATCGATGCTGACGACGAGGTTGTCCTCGGTGATAACCGGCTGCGGAGGGAAGGACACGACCTGCTCGCGTAGATCGACACGCGCCCGCGTCTTGTCGATGACCGGGATCACGAAAGCGAGTCCAGCGTTCAACGTGCGCTGGTAGCGACCGAGTCGCTCCACGATGCGTGCTTGTGCCTGCGGCACGACCTTGACGGTCGACGAAATCAGGACCACCACGATGGCAGCAATCACGATCGCCACGATGAGGGCTTCCATGTCGTCCTCCTTCTGACCGCCCAGGGCGGCCGTCACGCTTCGGTTGGGCTACGCGGCCACGAGTGCCGTGGCCCCTTCGATCTGCAAGACCTGCACACGCATCCCTGGCTCGAAGGTGCTCATGCCGTCGTACGCGCGGGCCGACCAAATCTCGCCCGCGAGCTTGATCCGACCGTCCTGGCCGTCGACGACCTCGGTCACGAGCGCCTCAGCGCCCACGAGCGCCGCCACGTTGGTGCGCGCCTCACGCCCGAGGCGCAGGTGCCGCCGGGCGACGGGACGAACCAGGCCAAGCAGGGCCAAGGACACCACGGCAAAGACACCAACCGAGAGGGCGGGCGGAGCGCCCAGCGCTGACGTGATCCCCCCAGCCACAGCACCCCCGGCGAGCATGATGAGCACCAGGGTGCCCCCGGTGAGGATCTCGGCCACCGCAAGCGCACCAGCGCCGACAATCCACCAGATCCACGGGTCCATGCCTCCACGGTATGCCCGGCAGCGCGCTCACGCGACCTGCCCCGGTTTTCGACCGTTGTGGTTGCTTCCCAAGCCCGGAAACCCACCACAACGGTCGGAAACCGGAGGGGGTCAGCGCGACGCCATGACCTGGGCGAGCGCCCGGAAGGCCTGACCACGGTGGCTGATCGCGTCCTTCTCGTCGGGGCGCAGTTCGGCCGTCGTCAGCGCGTAGCCGAGGGGGACGAAGATCGGGTCGTAGCCAAACCCGTTGCTGCCCCTCGGCGCATGGGCGAGTGTCCCCTCGAGCACCCCCTCCACGAACTGCTCGCGCTCCCCCGGCACCACCCAGGCAGCCGCGCAGACGAACTGAGCATCTCGACGGCCGTCCGGTACGTCGGCCATCTGTCCGAGAACTAGTTGCAGATTGGCGACATCGTCGCCGTGGCGACCGGCCCAGCGTGCGGACAGCACGCCGGGCATGCCGTTGAGCGCGTCGACGCAGAGTCCGGAGTCGTCCGCGATCGCGGCCAGGCCGGTGGCCTCGGCGATGGCCCGTGCCTTGAGCAATGCGTTCCCCGCGAACGTCGTCTCGGTCTCCGCAACGTCGGGTGCATCATCGGGCAGCGGCACAATCTCGATATCCACGCCGTGCGCCGAGAGGATCCGTCGAACCTCATCGACCTTGTGCGAGTTGCGTGTTGCGAGGACGACACGCTCGGTCATGATGACAACGCCGCCCGCTGCATCGCCGTGAGATCGGCGCAGCCCTGGGTCGCCAGATCCAAGAGCGCGTTCAGCAGTGACCGGTCAAACGGGGCCCCCTCGGCCGTGCCCTGCACCTCGACGTAGTTGCCGGCTCCGGTCATCACCACGTTCATATCCGTCTCCGCGCGCACGTCGTCGTCGTAGTGCAGATCCAAACGCGGCTCACCATTGATAATGCCGACACTCACGGCCGCAACACTGTCGATGAGCGGTTCACCCTTGACCAGACCCTGGCCGCGCGCCCAGGTGATCGCGTCCGCGAGAGCGATGTAGGCGCCGGTGATTGCGGCGGTACGCGTGCCGCCGTCGGCCTGCAGGACGTCGCAGTCGAGGACGATGGTGTTCTCGCCCAGGGCCTCCATGTCGATGATGGCGCGCAGGCTGCGACCGATGAGCCGCGAAATCTCCTGAGTGCGTCCACCCAGCCGACCCTTGACCGACTCGCGGTCACTTCGCGTGTTCGTCGAACGCGGCAGCATCGCGTACTCGGCGGTTACCCATCCCCGGCCGGAGTCGCGCAACCAGCGCGGGACGCCGGGTGTGAAGGACGCCGTACACAGGACGCGGGTGCGCCCGAAGGACACCAGGGTCGACCCCTCGGCCTGCTCGAGCCACCCCCGCTCGAAGGCGACGGGACGGAGGGCTTCGGCCGTGCGGCCATCAGATCGCGAAGACATGGTCTCGACCCTAGGCCAGGTCGAACACCGTGCCGCTTCGGGCTAGTTCGATGGGCCCGCTGAAGGCCTCCTGTGCCTGGGCCAGCGTGACACCCGCATCGTTCCAGGGCACCAGGTGGGTGAGCACGAGGTGCCGCACGCCAGCGTCGCGGGCCATCTCCCCCGCTTGCCGGGCCGTCATGTGGACGTCGGGCTGCTCTCCCCCGTCGAGGAACGACGCCTCGAACAGCGCGAGATTCGCATCACGGGCGAGTTCGCGCAGTGCTGGAGTCGGTCCCGTATCGCCGGAGTAGACGACCGAATGACCGGCCGCCGTCACGCGCAATCCATAGGCCTCCACCGGATGCCGGACGCGTGCCGTCGTCACCGTGAACGGACCAATCTGCATCTGCAGCGCCAGGGGCTGGAAGTCGAACTCCCGGGTCATGCCCGGATCAACCGGCAGGTCGTACGCGTGGGCCAGTCTTTCGGCTGTGCCCTGCGGCCCATAGACGGGAATTGACGGCCGCGGACCCTCCGGGTGATAGCGGCGGTAGACGTAGTAGCCCGTCAGGTCCAGGCAATGGTCGGCGTGCAGGTGGGTGAGCAGCACGGCGTCAATGCGATCGAGGGCGATGTGTCGCTGGAGGGATCCCAGCGCACCGTTGCCGAGATCGAGCAGAATGGCGGTGTCGTCGTGCTCCACGAGGTAGCACGAGGCCGGTGAGTCCGGACCGGGAAAGGATCCCGAGCAACCCACGACGGTGACGCGCATGCGGCCAGCGTAGGCCCGACGATCTATCCCAGAGCGCTGGAACGCTCGACCAGTCCGATCTCCGGGCCGAGGAAGCGATGGCCCAACGCCGCGAAATCATCCGGGTCGCCGGTCGCGATGAAGCGATGCACTGGAGTGGGCAGCGCGGAATCGCGCTCAAGTCCGTGCTCGGCCAGCACCCGATAGACGTCCTTGGCGGTCTCCTCCGCACTCGACACCAGCGTGACGGAGTCCCCCATGACGTAGGACACAACACCGGTGAGCAGGGGGTAGTGCGTGCAGCCCAGCACCAGCGTGTCGATGCCGGCTTCCTGCAAGGGGGCGAGGTAATCGCGCGCCACACCCAGAAGTTCCGGTCCACCGGTGATCCCAGCCTCGACGAACTCAACGAATCGTGGGCAGGCCTGGCTCACGATCTCGAGATCGAGTGCTGCCGCGAAGGCATCGTCATAGGCGCGCGACGTAATGGTGGCCCGGGTCCCAATGACCCCAACCCGTCCACTGCGCGTCGCCCGCACAGCGCGGCGCACCGCTGGATGCACCACCTCGACGACGGGTACGTCGTACCGCTCTCGCGCGTCCCGCAACACTGCTGCGCTGGCCGAGTTGCAGGCGATGACCAGCATCTTGACGCCGGAATCGACGAGGTGGTCCATGACATCGAGCGCGTAGGACCGCACGGTCGCGATGGGCAGGGGGCCGTACGGTCCGCGTGCGGTGTCACCGACGTAGAGGATGGGTTCGTGCGGAAGTTGGTCGAGCACCGCACGCGCAACCGTCAGGCCGCCGACGCCGGAATCGAAGATGCCGATGGGGCGATCGGGGCTCACGCCCACACCGTGCCTTCGAGCCTCTCCTCGGCATCATCGAGGGTGCCTTCGTAGGCGCCGGTGGAGAGGTACTTCCACCCGCCGTCGCACACGATGAAGGCAATGTCGGCGGGCTCACCGGCCTTCACCGCCTTGTTTGCCAGCCCCAGGGCAGCGTGCAGGATCGCGCCCGTGGAGACGCCCGCGAAGATGCCTTCGTTGTCGAGCAGTTCGCGCACGCGCTTGAGTGCATCGCGGGGACCCACGGAGTAGCGCGTGGTGAGCACAGAGGGGTCGTACAACTCGGGCACGAAACCTTCATCGAGGTTGCGCAGCCCATAGACAAGTTCGCCATAGCGAGGCTCCGCGGCGACGATCTGCACGTCGGGCTTGTGCTCCCGTAGATACCGGCCCACACCCATGAGGGTGCCGGTCGTGCCGAGGCCGGCGACGAAATGCGTGATGGTGGGCAGGTCGGCGAGGATCTCCGGTCCGGTCGTGGCGTAGTGCGCGCCCGCGTTGGCCGGGTTGCCGTACTGGTAGAGCATCACCCAATCCGGGTGCTCCTCGGCCATGCGTCGCGCGACGCGGACCGCCTCATTGGAGCCACCCGCGCCGGGCGAGTAGACGACCTCGGCACCCCACATGCGCAGCAGTTGAGTGCGCTCGGCTGAGGTGTTCTCCGGCATGACGCAGACCAGCCGATAACCCTTGAGCCGTGCCGCCATCGCCAGTGAGATGCCTGTGTTGCCACTGGTGGGCTCCAAGATCGTGCAACCCGGGGTGAGTACACCATCTCTCTCCGCCTGCTCGATCATCGCCAGCGCAGCGCGGTCCTTAACCGAACCGGTGGGATTGCGGTCTTCGAGCTTGGCCCACAGACGCACATCGGGACTTGGCGACAATCGCGGCAGACCCACAAGCGGCGTGTTGCCGACGGAGTCCAGCAGCGAGTCGTAGCGCATCGGGCGCGAGATCAGCCGCCCGCGACCGCGGGCAGGATGGTGACGGAGTCGCCGTCCGACAACTCCGTCTCGAGTCCGCCGAGGAAGCGAACATCCTCATCGTTGAGGTAGACGTTGACGAATCGACGAAGGCCCTGCTCATCGACAAGGCGCTCTTGAAGCCCGGCGTACCGGGACTCGAGATCAGTGATGAGTTCGGCCAGGGTGGCGCCTTCGGCAGACACGTTCTTCTCGCCGCCGGTGTAGGGGCGAAGGATGGTGGGGATGCGAACCTCAACGGACATGGGGGCCAGCCTAGGCGACGATCTCGACGGGCTCTTCTGTGACCTCGCCGTCCACGATTCGGAAGGAACGCACCTCAGCCGGGCCCTCGTCATTGCCACACTCGCGAGTCGAGATGAGCACGTAGTGCGCCAGGGGTTCGGAGGCGTAGGAGATATCGGTCCGGGAGGGGTAGGCCTCGGTCGCCGTGTGGGAGTGATAGATGACCACCGGCTCCTCGTCCCGGTCGTCCATCTCGCGATAGAGGCGCAGGAGGTCGGCGGAGTCAAACTCGTAGAACGTGGGCGATCGAGCCGCGTTGACCATCGGGATGAACCGCTCAGGCCGGTCCGACCCCTCGGGGCCAGCGATCACCCCACAGGCCTCATCGGGGTGGTCGGCACGGGCATGGGCCACCATCGCGTCGACGAGCTCGGGGCGGATCCTCAGCATGGGATCAGGCTAGGGGGACACCGGCCAGCCCGCCCGACTTAACCGCTTCATCCCTTGTTCAACTTGCGGGGTCCGAAGATGCGCGGGAGATTGTCTCCACTCGCCCCCGGGACAGGGGCCCAAGGAGGTCAACGTGGAGCAAGTGCTCGAACTCACCAATGGGCAGTTCCAGACTGTCTATAACACGCTGTCACTCGCCCTCGCGGCGATGGCGGCCACGACCGTGTTCCTACTTGCGGTCACCCCCCGTGTGTTGCCCCGGTACCGCCTCGCCCTGATCGTCTCGGCGATGGTCTGCTTCATCGCGGCATACCACTACCTACGCATCTTCAACTCGTTCTCGGATGCCTATATCGCCGTCGGCGAGGGAACTCCTGGCGTCCAGGAAGTCTTCGAACTCGTCAAGGGCGACGGCTTCAACGAGGGCTACCGCTATGTCGACTGGCTGCTCACGGTTCCGCTGCTGCTCTTCGAAACCATCGCCGTCCTGGCCCTCCCCGCGGCCGTGCGTCGCGGCCTGCTGTGGAAGCTCATCCCCGCCTCGGCCCTGATGATCATCCTCGGCTACCCCGGCGAGCTCACCGCGGAGCTTGCTCCCAAGGCCATCTGGGGCGCGCTGTCGACGATTCCGTTCATCTATATCCTCTACGTGCTCTTCGTTGAGTTGAGCCGGGCTGCCAAGTCCCAGCCGAACCAGGTCGGCAAGGAGCTCAACGGTCTGCGCTGGCTGCTGCTGGCCACATGGGGTGTGTACCCGATCTCGTACGCCTTCCCCATGCTTGGACTCGATGGTTCAGACTCCTTCGTCTACCGGCAGGTCGGCTACTCGCTCGCGGACGTCCTCGCCAAGTGTCTGTACGGCCTGCTCATCTTCAAGATCGCTCGCATCAAGAGCATGGATGACGATCCGGCATTCGCTGAGTCGGAGATGAAGGAAGCGCCTTCGAGCCGCTAACTCACTCCGATCGCTTGACGAAGGGCCCGACCACTGGAGGTCGGGCCCTTCGTCGTGTCTGCACGTGGTTCGCCGGTTTGCTACAACGATTACGGCATGACGGCCAGCACGAGTGACTCCTGGAGGAAGGTCAGCCAGTCATAGACGTGGAAGGTGGGGGCGCGCGGATCATCATCCGGCAGGCTCGCCAACTCCTCCATTCCGTCCTCGGTGATCTCTAGGCGCGTTCCCAGAGTCAGTCGCAGGTCATTGAGGGCACCGAGCCAGGATCCGGCCTCATCGAGGGACAGCGTGACCTTGCTCCCGGAGCGCTGCAGGGTCTGCAGAGCGGTCCGTGCTTGCGCACCCTTGAGATCGCGTAGGGACCGTTCGGTGAAGCGACGAAACTCTCCGGATGCCTCCGGATCGTCGCGGAACGCGTCGGGGAAGAGCCGGGCCATCGCCGGATCATCCGAGGGCTTTGCCTCCGGATCCAATCCCACCAGGGCCACAAGCGGGTCCTCGTCCTCGACCGCGGGTGCGACGAACTCCAGCAGTTGCTCCAACAGGGCCGACAGGATGCCCTTCTCCACATCGTCCACGAGGAGAATGACGCGGTCCGCCGCCGTCCGGCGAAAGCCGTGCACGGCCATCATTCGTCCTTGGCCATCGTGGCCCACAGGCCATAGGAGTGCATCGCCGTGACGTCACGCTCCATCGCCTCGCGGTCACCGCTGGAAACCACCGCACGGCCCTCATGGTGGACCTGCTGCATCAACTTCTCCGCCAATTCCCGCGGGTACTTGTAGTACGTCATGAAGACGTAGGTGACATAGGACATGAGGTTGACGGGGTCATTCCACACGATGGTGACCCAGGGCCGTTCGGTCTCCTCGACGATGTCGGGGAGATCGAGTTCCGCGGGTGCCGTGCTCACTGGACCAGCGTACGCAGCACTACTTCGTCACCGTCACCGTGATCTTTGAAGAGCGTCCTGCAAGCAAAGACTCAGAGGCGGCAACGCGGAAGCGATAGGCGACCTCGCCAGGACGCGATGGAGTCACCGTCTCGGCCACGGTGCCGGCCGCGTCCGTGAGCACCGTGCGCACATCGGCCCACTTATTGTCCGCGCCCTTGCGTTGAAGGGTGATCTCCGTGCCCGCGACCGCGGGACTCACCATGCCCGTGAGCACCACGGCGTTGCGCACCTTCACCTTCGTGGCATCGGCCGATGCGCGTACGCCGTATCGCACCCGGGTGGTGACCGGATCGCTGGAGGCCGACTTGCGGTACCAGTCCCCATCAACGCTCACGACCCACGATCCGGTTGCTTCGGCCGAGACGGTGAAGGATCCGGCACCGGACTTGTCGAGGGTAATCGTGGCAACCTCCGATCGAGGCGCCCCCGATGCCTTGGGAACGAAGGTCAACGTGGCCGTGGCCCCCTTGGCCACGCCAGCGTTGGACTCGGTGGAGACCGCGATCTTCACCTTGCGGCCATGCACGGTGGATTTCGGCGCCTTCACGCTCACGGTGGTCTTCGCCGGAGCAATCTCGCGACCATAGTCAGCAAGCCGCGTGTAGAAGTCGCTCTCGACAGTGCCGAAGTCCCACACGGCGATGCCACCGATGCGGAACTCAGGCGTGATCTTGGCTCGAGCGAGTGCCGAGCGCGCATCCGCGAACCAGACCTCACGCTTGATCTTGCAGTCCTTGGCCTTTTTGCCGGACTTGCCCGCGACCTCGGACCAGTAGGTGAAGGACCATTCGCTGGCATCGGCATCCCAACTCACGTCGACTTTCTCGCGGGCGGCGAGGTCACGTGCTGACATCGGCGTCACGACGGATCGCGTGGGGGTGCTGCTCGGCTTCCAGTCACTCGGGCACTTCTCGTCCACGGCATAGCCGTTGCCACTCCGGACGGGCCAATCGCGTCCGTACTGCGGCGCACCAATCCAGATGCGGTCGGCGTACTCGGATCCGACCTGTTGCACGGCACTATCGGCCACCAGCGTTGCCCAGTCGTTCGGGCCGATCGGGCCAGGCACGCTCCAGCTGTAGTCGTAGGTCATGATGTTGAGCCGGTCGACGAAGGGCGTGATCTCGTCCCACGCGTAGACCCAATAACCGGTACCGGGATTGGGTGCGCCCGTGCCGCTAAACGGCGGAACCCCACCCGGCACTGTGGCCCAGAGGGTTTTGCCGCGGGCGTGCAACTTCTTGGCCAGACCCTTGACGAAGGCCACCCAGCGCGGCTTCGTGGCATCCCACGTGTCGCGACCATCGTTGAAGGCGAAGTTCTCCATGTCGAGGTCGATGCCGTCCACACCAGCCTTGACCGCCCACTCGGCGATCTTGGTCGTGTAGGCATTGCGGCGCTTGCTCGTAGCGAGGTACTCCGACAACTCACGCGCCGTGGCTGAGCCCAGGTCGGTGATGGAGGCGTTGACCTTGATGCCCGCCTCCTGCAGCATCTGGCGCTGACGATCGAACTTTGGCGTGGTCCAGGGGGTATCGGTATCGGTGAGGCACTCACCCCACGACCCGTCCTTGTCGTAGTCCCCGTTGTCGAACAGGCACAGCGGATTTTTGGCGCCCTGGAAGCTCCACCAGAACATCGCGACCTCGCCGACCACCCCGTCACCCTGGGTGGTCATCGCGGTGATGTCTGGATCGGAGGCCCACCACCCGAACCACCCCGACACGATGGGACGGGGAGTCGCCGTCGGTGCTGGAGCTCCCTGCGCAGCCGAGCCCGCAGCCACCAACGATCCGGCGAGGCCGAGGGTGAGGGCTACGGCAGCAATGGCGCGGAAACGCACGGGTGGAATCCTCTCGGGCGGCGACGAACGTCATTCCAGAGTACGTCGCGTGTCGCGGTGAAACAGGGAGCCGACGGGCCAGAACTGCGGGGTTTCCCAGGCTCTAGCCGATGGCGCGGGCGATCTCCTGGGCCGCGCGCGCGACCCGGGGGCCGATTTCATCGGGTACGCCGAGGGCCGCGACCCCCACGGCCGCCTCGATGCCCGGCAACCCCACGAGGGGAGCTGCAATCCCGCTTGAACCGGGTGCGTCGTCGGATGACACGACCCAGGGAGGATCCAGCGGACGTCCCGCCGCCGTCCGAGCGGCAAGCACGGCACGGCCCGCCGCACCACGATCGAGCGGCATGCGTGACCCGAGCCGATAGGCCACGTGCATGTCCGACCGGGGCGGCTCGATCACCGCGACCGCGAGGAGGTCCTGACCGTCCACGACGCTGAGGTAGGCGGTGGCGTTGGTGGCCTCGGCCAATCGGCGCAACGCAGGCAGTGAAGCCTCCCGTAGGAGGGGCTGCACCTGTCGCGCCAAGGCCAAGACCGCAAGGCCGAGCCGGCAGCGGCCGTCCGATCCTCGGCGAAGCAATCCGTGCTGCTCGAGGGTGACGACGAGTCGGTAGACAACGGTCCGACTCACCCCGAGGGCCCCAGCGATCTCGGTGACCGTGAGGCCCTCGGGGGAGTCAGACAGGAGCGTGAGAACTCGCAACCCTCGGTCGAGGGTTTGTGAGGTCTCCTGAACCATCGATGAGTTCCGACTAGGCCTTGACGGCCTTGTCGGCCGCTGACTTCAAGCGGAACGACGTGATGATCTCGAAGATGCCGAGCACCACCAGGTAGATGCCGACGATCCACACGAACACCTCAACAGCCCAGGGGTTGATGAGTAGGACGAAGCCCGCCAGCAGGTAGACGATGCCGGCGAAGATCGCCCAACCCTTGCCCTCTGCGGACGCCGAAGCGTTGAAGAGTTGGAAGATGCCGGAGAATAGGAACCACACGCCGACGAAGATGCCGAAGATCTCGACCTTCTCTTCCGCGCCGAAGCGGAACATGAGCAGGCCGAGCAGCAGGCCGATGAGGCCGCCGATGATGAGCAGGGCCCGATAGCCGCCGGGAATGCCATGACCGAACGCGCGCACGAGCGAGACGATGCCCGACACGACCAGGTAGATGGCGAGCAGGACCGCGATAACCCAGGTGGAGCCACCGGGGCGGAAGAACATGATGATGCCGATGATGATGCTGACGAGGCCGAGAGCGAGGAGAGCCCACCAGTTGCGGCCGATAGCCACCACCATGTCCCGCTCGTCGTCGTACGTCAGGCCGGTCATGGGATCGACCGATGCCATGGGGTACCTCCGTGTTCCGTTGGAGGCCATCCGCCTCCGCGTATCGGACAGCCTAGGGGCTAAACCGGTCGATTCCCGGTAGGCGAGCGGTACCGGCGGGTAACCCCGTACCCGAGCACCCGAGCAAGGACTCCCGAGCGCGCGCCTCGCGCGGATCGCCGAGGAAGCACGTAGTCACGGCGGCAGAACGCCCATGCACGAACTGTCCTCATGAAGTAGGACAGGAGGCATCCTGCCTCATCCGGCCTGCCACGATCGCACCAACCAACGCCACCGCCGCAGCGCCGAACCAGATGGTGACGTAGGTCATGTTGGTCGCACCCCCCGACGCGACGGCGTAAGCGTGAACCGCACCGGCCAAGCCAAGACCCAGGGCACTCATCACCGCGTCGGAGATCTGCAGCGCGGAGGAGTTGGCTCCCTGCTGGTCCACGGGCGACAGCCGCATCATCTGCACTCCGATGGAGGGGAAGCACAGCCCCATGCCGACGGAGCCCACGAGGAAAATTGGCGCAGCGACCATCGCCGGAATGGCAGGGACCAGGCACAGCGGCAAGGCGACCAGGCTGGCCGTGACCACGAGCGCGCCCGCGGTGACGACGCGCGCCCGATCAAGGTCGCCTGGAATACGACTTTGAATCAGTGAGCCGGTCAGCCACCCGATGGCTGCGAGGCTGAGGAGCAGCCCGGCCACAGTGACCGTCAGGCCGCGCTGCTCCACCAGGGAGAGTGGCGCGAACGCTTCGGCGCTGAAGAAGGCGGCCGCGAGAATCCCGCGCATCATGACCGTGGTGGGCAAGCCACGGCTGAAGCGCAGTGCGCCGGCCGGGAGGAGTTGACGAGCCGCGGGGAGGAGGAGTGCGAGACCGGCCACCACGAACGCGGCAGCAATGAACCACGCCCCCGGCGGTCGCACGAGACCGGCCATCGCAAGAGTGAGGCCGACGGCTGCCGCGATGGCCGCCACGTTGCGTCCCGGTGTGGACGGTCGATCAGTGCCGCCGTCGTACTGACTGAGCACACCGCGCAGCAGGATCACGGGCAGGAGGAGGACGACAGGAACAAGCCAAAACACCAATCGCCAGGTCACCGTTTCGGTGAGCCAACCGGCGATGAGCGGGCCCACGAGACCGGGAACCACCCAGGACGCGGCCAGGAGCGAGAAGGCTCGCGGCCGCAGGCTCTCATCGAAGGCTCGTGCGATGAGCACATAGATCGCAACGATCATCGCCCCGCTGCCCAGGCCCTGGATTCCTCGCGCGGCGATGAAGATGGGCATGGTGGGGGCAAAACCCGCGAGCACAGCACCGCCGGCGAAGACGGCGATGCCGACCAGCATCGGCAGGCGTGGGCCGAGCCGATCGCACCAGGTGCCCGCCACAACCATGCTCACCAGGGATGCGACGACGAAGGCGTTGAAGCCCCACGCGTATAGACCAAGTCCGTCGAGGTCAACGCCGATGGCCGGCATCGCCGTACCGATGGCAACACCCTCGAAGGCGATGAGGGTCATCGCGGCGACAACGCCGATGGTGGACGCGCGGTGCTGCGCGGAGAAGAGGCTCAGGAGTCGCCGTCGGGATCGCGGGGCTTGCCCGGACGCAAGCCGTTGTAGATCTCCTGGCACTCGGGGCACACCGGGAACTTCGACGGATCGCGGCCCGGCACCCACTTCTTGCCACACAGCGCTTTGACCGGCGTACCGGTGACAGCGCTCTCGACGATCTTGTCCTTTTGCACGTAGTGGGCGAACCGCTCGTGGTCACCGTCGTCGGTATTGGCCAACCGCTCGTCTAGGAGGGTGTCCCCTTCGGGCAGGCTCGGGGACTCCAGCGGCTCCAGTGGTGCGGTCATGCGCGCAGTCTATTCACGGAGCTAGTTGACGGACGGGTCGTCCGGACAGTGGACCCACCACGCGAGGGTGCCGCCAGCACGGCGCAGGGTCAGCGACCACAGTTCGTCCGGATCCGCCAGGAAAGCATCGGCAACGGGGTCGGTCGGTTCGATGACCGCCCAGGCACCCTCCTCCAGCTCACCGTCGAGCTGACCGGGCGACCACCCGGCGTACCCGGCGTAGATGCGGACGGCGACCAGGTGCGGCGCCAACTCGGCCGGCGGCGTGTCGAGATCGATGACGCCGAGGGCCCCCGCTACACGCCGGAATCCAGCCGGCTCGTCGTCCGCGGCGCCGAGCCCGAGGGCCGTATCGAGGGATACCGGGCCGCCTTGGAAGAGTTCCGGCCCGCCGGTCAGGTAGTCCCGCCAGGCTGGGAGTACGGTGCCCGCGTCCACCTGGGTGCGCTGATTGAGGACGACTCCCAGTGTTCCGGACTCGTCGTGTTCGAGCAGCAAGATCACCGCACGCCGAAAGGGATCAGGCAGCAACGGTGCGGCGACCAGGAGGCTGCCGGCCCGCGGTGCTATCGCGGGCTCACCGACGTAGTCCACGTCCTCCATGAACACATCGTGGCGCATCGACGGCCGATGGGCTGATACCCTGGGGGGTATGGCTACCGTTACCTTGACCGAGGACACGTTCTCCTCCACTGTCCAGGACAACCCCATCGTGCTCATCGATTTCTGGGCCGAGTGGTGCGGACCGTGTCGCATGTTCGCACCTGTCTACGAGACGGTGAGCGAGTCCAATCCCGACATCGTGTTCGCCAAGGTGGACACCGAGGCTGAGCCCGGACTCGCCGGCGCATTCCAGATTTCGTCGATCCCGACGCTCATGGCGGTGCGCGACGGTGTGGTGCTGTATTCGCAGGCCGGTGCACTTCCGGAATCGTCCCTGACCCAACTCATCCAGGCGGTGCGCGACATCGACATGGACGAGGTTCGCGCCTCCATTGCCAAGGAGCAGTCGGACGACGCTGCGGAGTAGGTCCGCACGCGACGCATCAGCCGAACGGATGATGCAAGAGGGCCGAGTTGGCCCATGGGTGGCGAGTTGCAACGCACCTACCGTGGATGCATGCCCCAGCAGCCACTCGCCCAGGTCCCCGTAGATGCCGTGTGGGATTGGCAGGAACACGGTTCCTGTCGCTCCGCTGATCCGACACTGTTCTTCCACCCGCAGAACGAGCGCGGCTCGGCCCGTCGTTCGCGCGATCTCGCCGCCAAGAAAGTGTGCGCATCTTGTCCCGTCCGGATCGAATGCGCCGACTACGCCGTTCGCTCACGCGAGCCGTACGGCGTCTGGGGAGGCCTCACCGAGGAAGATCGTGAGGCGATCTACGCCCGCATCGACATCGCCGAATACCCCCGCACACGTGGCGAAGGGGCCCGCATGGCGGCCCAGGAGATCGACGCGGCCGTCCGCACCCTCGCCGTCACCGCCTAACTCTTCCCCCGCGAGTGCGCACTTGCGCACACCCATTTCGCCCATTTGGGGTGCGCAACTGCGCACTCGTTGGAGGGGATCGCTAGCCTCATGTGATGACCTCGACCCCGGCCGGAGCGGATCTCGTCGCGAGTCTGGACCTCACCGGACGTGACCTGCTCAAGGAACTCGATCTCACCGACGCTCAGTTCGACGGTCTTATCCGCTTGGCCGCTCAGTTGAAGGCCGAGCGGCGCACCGTGGCAGATCAACCTCGGCTAGCCGGCAAGGTCATCGCCCTCATCTTCGGCAAGACCTCAACCCGGACGCGGGTCGCTTTCGAGGTTGCGGCGTACGAGCAGGGTGCCCAAGTCACCGTTCTGGACTCCCAGGGTTCCCAGATCGGCCACAAGGAGTCCATCGCGGACACTGGGCGAGTCCTGGCTCGCATGTTCGATGCCATCGAATACCGCGGGGACGCGCAGGCCACCGTCGAGGAGCTCGCGGCCCATGCCGACGTCCCCGTCTACAACGGGCTGACCAACGAGTGGCACCCCACGCAGATGCTGGCTGACATGTTGACCATGCGAGAGCACTCACGCGACGAGCGACTCAGCTACGCCTACGTCGGTGACGCTCGCTACAACATGGGCAACTCGCTCCTCGTCGCCGGTGCCATGACCGGGTCCGACGTGCGGATCGTCGCCCCCGAGGCCCTCTGGCCCTCCCCTGAGGTACGCCGTGCCGCTGAGGAGCGCGCCGCGCGCACCGGGGCACAACTGCTTCTCACGGAGGACCCCGCGGAGGGCATTCCTGGCGCGCAGTTCGTGCACACCGATGTCTGGGTATCGATGGGTGAGCCCGTCGAGGTGTGGGCGGACCGCGTGGCGATACTGACGCCGTATCGCGTCGACGCGAACTTCATGGACCTCACCGGGCGTGCCGACGCCCGCTTCATGCACTGCCTGCCGGCGTTCCATGACGAGAGGACCGTTGTTGGCGAGCGCATCGCGACCGAGTTCGGGCTCCGCGGCGGAGTCGAAGTGACCGATGAGGTGTTCGAGTCGGACGCCAGCATCGTCTTCGATCAGGCCGAAAACCGCATGCACACGATCAAGGCACTCCTCGTCGCCACGTTGACCTAGACGTGCAGGCGGGTGCGCAGTTGGGCGAGCTGGTCTCGCAGCGCCGCGGGAACCTTGTCGCCGAACTGCTCGAAGTACTCCTCGGTGAGGTCCGCCTCCGCCAGCCAGGTATCTGGATTGATGGCAAAGAGTTCGGCCATCTGCTCCGGCGTGACATCGAGCCCGTCGGTGTTGAGTTCACCGTCGGCGGGCACGCGACCGACCGGAGTATCAACCGCCTCAGCTTCGCCCTCGACGCGGCGCACGATCCACTCCAGGACACGTGAGTTGTCACCGAACCCGGGCCAGATGAACTTGCCGTCGGCGTCCTTGCGGAACCAGTTGACCTGGTAGACGCGCGGCAACTTGTCGGCCGAGGTGAACTGGCCCACCTTGAGCCAGTGGTCCCAGTGGTCGGCCATGTTGTAGCCGCAGAACGGCAGCATGGCAAAGGGATCACGACGCAACGCACCGACGCTGCCCTCGGCCGCGGCGGTCTGCTCCGAAGACACCGTCGATCCGAGGAAGACACCGTGCTCCCAGTCATAGGACTCGGTCACCAGCGGCACATTCGTCGCGCGACGACCGCCGAAGAGGATGGCATCGATCGGCACGCCGGCCGGATCCTCCCAGTTCGGCGCGATCGACGGGCACTGACCGGCCGGGGCGGTGAATCGCGCGTTGGGATGAGCGGCGGGCTCGCCGCTCTCCGGCGTCCAGTCATTGCCCTTCCAGTCGATCGCGTGCGCGGGAGCCTCCTCGGTGAGGCCCTCCCACCACACGTCGCCGTCATCGGTGAGCGCCACGTTGGTGAAGATGCAGTTGGCATAGAGCGATTTCACGGCGTTGGCATTGGTGTGCATGCCGGTCCCCGGCGCGACACCAAAGAAGCCTGCCTCCGGGTTGATCGCGTACAGGCGACCGTCATCACCGAAGCGCATCCACGCAATGTCGTCACCGACGGTCTCAACCTTCCAGCCGGGCACGGCGGGCTCAAGCATCGCGAGATTGGTCTTGCCGCAGGCGGACGGGAAGGCGCCGGTGATGTAGCGGACATCGCCACTGGGCGCAGTCAACTTCAAGATGAGCATGTGCTCGGCAAGCCAGCCCTCATCGTGCGCCATGGCGGAAGCGATGCGCAGCGCGAAGCACTTCTTGCCGAGCAGCGCATTGCCACCGTATCCCGATCCGTAGGACCAGATCTCGCGGGTCTCGGGGAAATGCGTGATGTATTTGGTCTCGTTGCACGGCCACGCCACATCGTCGCGCCGGTTGCCCTCCGCATCGACGAGTGGGTAGCCGACCGTGTGCACCGCGGGGACGAAGTCGCCGAGCTCGCCGATCTCATCAAGGGCGGCCGTGCCCATGCGCGTCATGATCTTCATGCTGACAACGACGTACGGCGAGTCCGTGAGCTCGATACCGAGTTGTGCGATGTGTGAACCGAGCGGGCCCATGGAGAACGGAATGACGTACATCGGTCGACCGCGCATGCATCCGTCGAAGAGCCCGCGCAGCGTCGCCTTCATCTCCACCGGGTCGACCCAGTTGTTCGTGGGTCCGGCATCTTCTTCGCGCTGTGAGCAGATGTAGGTGCGGCTCTCGACACGTGCGACGTCACCGGGATCGGAACGCGCGAGGAAGGAGTTCGGACGAATGTCGGGGTTGAGACGGATGAACATGCCGCTGTCGACCATCTGAGAAGTGAGTCGCTCCCACTCGGCCTCCGACCCGTCACACCAGATGACCTCGTCGGGCTTGGCGAGTTCGGCGACCTCCTGCACCCACTCCAGGATCTTCTTGTTGTTCGTGGGCGGGTTTTCCAGGCCGGGGATCGTCACGGTCACTCCCATCGCATCGGCGCCGGCCAAGCCCGGCGTGGACGACATACTGCCGGTACTGCAAGGACTGCAAAACCGTGAAAACCCTTACACGGGCCTCTCTGTGAGCAACCGCACAGCCGAAAACGCTGACATGACGGCCTACGCTGGAGGAGTGGCCGGTGTGAGCGCTCCTTCGAGTGACCGGGCCAGCATCGATATCGCTGACCTGGCCAAATCCTTTGGCGATGTCCGGGCCCTGGATGGGGTCTCGCTCCAGGTAGCCCCGGGTGAGGTTTATGGCCTCCTCGGCGCGAACGGCGCCGGCAAGTCCACTCTCATGCGGTGCCTGCTCGGCTATCTCAATCCCACGCGCGGCACGGTGCGCACTCTGGCGGGCAACAGCCGCGACGTCGACATCCGCTCTCGCATCGGCTACCTCCCCGGCGATCTGCGCCTGCCGTTGCGTTCCAGCGTGCAGGACATCCTTCGCTTCCACACGCGTCTGCAGGCGCGGGCGGGGCGACCGGCCACCGATGCCGAGAACCTCCTCACTCGACTCGACGTTCCCATGGATCGTCGCTTCGGTGCGCTCTCCAAGGGCAATCGGCAGAAGGTCGGGCTTGCCCTGTCGCTGATGGCGGCACCCGAGGTGCTCGTCCTTGACGAGCCCACCTCCGGCCTCGATCCGCACATGCAAGAACTTGTCCTCGACATCGTGCGCGAGCGCCGCGCCGACGGCGCCGCCGTTCTCTTGAGCACGCACATCCTGAGCGAGGCTGAGGCGATCGCGGACCGCGTCGGTGTTTTGAGCCGTGGCAAACTCGTGGCCGAAGCACCCTTGAGCACCCTGCTCGATCGAGCGCAGCAGTCGATCGAGGTTGCCCTGGACGAGGCACCACCACCCACGGTTCTCGACGTCGTACCCGGCCTGATGAGTGCGGCCGTCCAGGGCACCGAGGTCACGGCGGTCGTGACCGGCTCGCTGAGCGAGGCGATCCGCGCCCTCGCCCCCTACGGCGTACGACGCATCGCCACACGGGCACACGAACTCGATGAAATGTTCCAGCAGACCAGGGACGGTGCGTCATGACGACTCTCACCGTGGCCCTGAGCTTCGTGCGCGACCGGCGACGCAGTCTGCTGGCCTGGACGCTCGGCATCATTGCGCTGGTCCTCATCATGGCGGTCTTCTATCCGTCGATCCGCGACACCGGGGCCGACTTCGACGCCTACGTCGAGTCCCTCCCGGAGTCGGTTCGCGAGTCACTGGGCATCAGCGGCGCCAGCATCGCGAGCCCCGAGGGCTACCTCATGAGCCAGATGTACTCCAACATCTACCCCCTCGTGATTCTCATCCTGGGCATCTCCATGGGGTCCTGGGCTATCGCCGGCGCTGAAGGCGACGGCACCTTGGAGATGACGCTCGCAGCACCCCTGCGCCGCGTCTCCCTGGCCTGGGGGCGCTTCGTCGCTATGGCCGCGGCGACGCTTGCCATCACAGCGATCTCTACGGCGGCACTCGCCGTCATCGCGCCACCCCTCGGGCTGCTGGACGGGTTGCCGTGGTGGGGTATCTGGTCCGCCGCCTTCTCCATGTGGGCGCTGGTCATGCTGTACGCCTCAGCCGCGTTCGCCATCGGGGCCGCCACGGGTCGTCGCGCGTGGGCCATCGCCGGAGCAGCCGCACTCATCGTCATCGGATTCCTCGGCCAAATGTTCGCCTCGCTCGCGCAACCGCTGGAGTACCTGCGCACGACCTCCCCGTGGTACTGGTTCCTCGGCTCCTCACCATTGACTGAGCCGCCTGGGCTCGTCTCGTTCGTCCTGCCCGCGGCCCTGGCTCTCATCATCACGATGGCCGGCGTCTGGCGTTTCGACCGTCGCGACCTCGGCGCCTAGCCCCTGTGTTGAGTGGCGAGTTGTGGACGGTTTTTGGCCGATAAACCGTCCACAACTCGCCACTCAACGGGCGGGGGGATGAATGGACGTCGGCTGGAAGCGGCGTAGCAACAGACTGTTGGCCACCACGAAGACGGACGAGAACGCCATCGCGGCGCCCGCCAACATCGGATTGAGCAGACCCGCGGCCGCCAACGGAATCATCGCCACGTTGTAGGCAAACGCCCAGAACAGATTGCCCTTGATCGTGCGCAGGGTGCGCCGCGACAGCCGAATCGCATCGACGGCGCCCATGAGATCGGGGCGCACCAGCGTCAGATCGCTCGCCTCCATCGCTGCATCGGTGCCACCACCCATCGCGATCCCGAGGTCAGCCTGGGCGAGTGCTGCCGCATCGTTGACGCCGTCACCCACCATCGCGACCTTGCGCCCCTGGCCCTGCAACTCGCGCACCGCGGTGACCTTGTCCTCGGGCAGAAGTCCGGCGTACACATCCTCGATCCCGAGTTCGGCCGCGACGACGTTCGCGACCGCGCGGTTGTCACCGGTCAGGAGCACCGGTCGCAGACCCAATCCGCGCAGACCAGCAATGGCCCGGGCGCTGGATTCGCGGACCGTGTCACCGACGGCGATGGCACCGCGGACTGCCCCGTCCCAGCCGACGGCAACGACGGTCGATCCTGCGGCTTGCAGACGGTCGATGTCATGCGACAGTCCGCTCTCGAGGTCCGCCGCGCCGACGACTTCGGCCACCCAGGCGGGGCGGCCGACCGCCACCATCCGGCCCTGGACAACACCGCGGACACCGAGGCCGCGCACATTGGTGAAGTCATCGGCGGGTGCGACATCGAGGCCCGCGGCGATAGCCCGTGCTACCGGGTGCTCGCTGCCCTTCTCCACCGCCGCCGCGAGGAATCCCACCTCCACCGGATCGGCATCGGCCGCGGTCACCACCGCGACGATGGACATCGCGCCGCTGGTGATCGTCCCCGTCTTGTCCAGGCAGATGGTGTCGACCCGTCGGGTGTCCTCGAGTACCTCCGGGCCGCGGATGAGAATGCCCAACTGGGCACCACGGCCCGTGCCGACCAACAGTGCCGTCGGAGTGGCCAGCCCGAGGGCGCACGGACAGGCGATGATGAGTACGGCGACCGCCGCGGTGAACGCTGCGTTGGGATCGCGTGAGATGAGCAGCCATGCGGCGAGCGTGACGATGGCGATCACAAGAACGATGGGGACAAAGACACCGGCGACGCGATCGGCGAGCCGCTGGACCGGCGCCTTGCCCGACTGGGCGTCAATCACCAGCCGCGAAATCCGCGACAGTTGAGTGTCGGCACCAACACGCGTTGCCCGAACAGTGAGCACGCCATCGACATTGACGGTTGCACCCACCACTGTGGAATCTGGTCCCACTTCGACAGGGACCGACTCCCCCGTCATCATCGACTCGTCGACGGCACTGCGGCCCTCCAAGACCACACCGTCCGTCGCGATGCGCTCACCGGGTCGCACGACGAAGACATCACCCACGGTGAGCGTCGACGTTGCCACGCGTCGCTCAGCTCCGTCGACGAGGAGTGACGCTTCCGGCGACGCCAGCGTGGCCAGGGCCCGCAGTGCGGCGGTGGAGTTGCGCTTGGCCCGCGCCTCGAACCAGCGACCGGCCAACAGGAAGACCGGAACGACGGCGGCAACCTCGAAGTACAGATCGGGACCGCTGGAGTCCATGCCGTGCCCCATGGTGAAGCCGATCTCCCCGGCACCACCGAAGAGCAGGGCCCACAGGCTCCACAGGTACGCCGCGAGCACACCGAGGCTGACGAGCGTGTCCATCGTGGCGGCGCCGTGTCGCGCGTTGAGTGCCGCCGCTCGATGGAACGGCCAGGCGCCCCACCCGACAACGGCCGTGGCGAGGACGAGGGACATCCACTGCCAGCCGGGGAACTGCAGTGGCGGGATCATCGCCGTCGCGACAACCGGAATTGCGAGGACCGCGGAGATCCAGAATCTGCGACGCAGAGAGGACACCTCCGCGTCCCCATCCGCTGCCGACTCGACCGGTGACGCGGCATAGCCGGTTTGCTCCACCGTGCTGATGAGTTGGGCCAGGTCGACAGCTCCGTCGACATCAATGTGGGCGCTCTCCGTCGCGTAGTTGACGGTCGCGTGGACCCCGGGCAGCTTGTTGAGCTTCTTCTCGATGCGGGCCGCGCAGGAGGTACACGTCATCCCGCTGATCGCGAGTTCGACCGCATCCTGAGCCACGCCACACCTCCTTGACCACGGTACCGCCGGACAACGCCTGGTCACACACCCGCATTCCCGGCTACCGTCGTACCACGAAGGGAGCATGCCGATGGATCCGCTCTATAAGAACATCAAGGGCCGTATGAAAGAAGCCGCCGGGGCTCTCAGCGGCAACGACAAACTCCGCGCCGAGGGCGTGGCCGAGCAGGCCGAGGCGCAGGTGGAGGACCTCGCCGGTGCGGTCACCGAGAAAGCCAGTGAAGTGACGGACAAGGCTGCCGAGAAGGCCACCGGCTACTGGAATCAACTCAAGGACGCCTTTGAGGAGGGCAAGGACGGCAAGTAGCCAGGGCCGTCACGGTGCCCGGGACGTCCGGCCCTTCGACCGCATACCCCCAGGGGTATACTGGGACCATGACTGAGAGCCATGGCAAAGGTGTCCTCGACGAGTTGAACCCGCTGACTCGCGACCTGCGCAAAGCGATCCCCGACGTCTACGACGGTTTCCGCGCACTGCATTCCGCGGCGTTCACCCCCGGAGCCCTCGAGGTCAAGCACAAGGAGCTCATGGCCCTGGCCATCGCCGTGGCGACCGAATGCGACGGCTGCATCGCCTCTCACGCCCGAGCCGCCGTACGCGCGGGCGCCTCCAAGGAGGAGGCTGCCGAGACCATGGGCGTCACGATCCTCATGGGTGGTGGACCGGCGACGATCTGGGCCCCTCGCGCGTACGCCGCTTTCTGCGAATTCTTCGACGCGGCAGCCGCTGACGCCTGATCAGGCGGGGCGAATCACCACGGCGCTGCCGTAGGCGAGGATCTCCGAGAGTCCGGCGTCGCCACCACCCACGTCACTGGAGTCAAAGCGCACGCCGATCACGGCGTTGGCGCCCATGGACTGGGCATGCCCGATGAGACGCTGGAGCGCATCGCGACGCGCCTGGTCGACGACATCGGTGTACTGCGGAACCTCGCCGGCCCGCAACGCTTTGAACCCGCCGGTGAAGCCTTTGGCAAACCCGACGGAGCGCACAAGCACGCCCCAGGTGAGACCCAAGTGCTTCTCAATGACGTGGCCGGGAATCTCGAAGGCGGTCGTGCAGGGAATCGCCTCAGGAATAGGAAGATCTGCTGAATCGGTCATGCCCCCACGCTAATCAGGGGACGCTCCGCGCGTCGCGTTTCGGCCGGTCTCGTAGAGTCACGCCAGCATCGGTGGTGGTGCACATCAAGGCAATTAGGTCACCAGGGCAATCAGATCACAGGCAAGCAGGTCGCAGGGGGCAGGAGGCAGGGATGGCCGGTCGTATCGCGCTGGTCGGCAGTGGCGAATACCTGCCGGTGCTCTCCGACGTCGAGGACTGGCTCTTCGCCGACAACCCCCGCGTCTATGTGCAGTTGGCCACCGCCTCGGCGCCCGAGGGTGACGCGCGGCTGGGCTATTGGCACGACTTGGGGGCACGCGCCGCCGCACGACTCGACGCCGAGCAGGTCGTCGTCGACATCCGCACGCGCGAGGATGCCTACGACGCACGCTGGGTCGAGGCGATCAGCAGGGCCGGGCTCATCTACCTCTCCGGCGGCAATCCGATGCACCTGTCCGACACTCTGCGCGACACCCCCGCGGGCGAGGCCATCCTCAACACCTGGCGAGCCGGCGCGGGCCTGGCCGGCTGCAGTGCCGGGGCCATGACGATGGGCGGCGCCATCCCCAATTGGCGGCAGCCGGGCGCCGAGCCCATCCCCGGCCTTGCCGTGGTGCCCGCCATTAGCGTGCTGCCGCACTTCGATCGCTACACCCGCTGGATGACCGGGCTGCGCGAGCACCCAGACATGGCCGGCAACGCCGAACTCATCGGCATTGACGAGGACACCGCGCTTGTCGCGGAGGACTCCGGTGAACCGGAATGGTCATTCCATGTGCGCGGTCGCCAGGGGGCGTACGTCGTCGCGGGCGACGACAGCCACAGGATCAATGGCGACCTTCGACTTCGCGTCAACGCCTAGTTTCGACGTACCCTCACCGGGTGAGGTCCCACATCGTCGCCGTCGGCATCGCCGCGGCCGCACTGCTTATACCCCTCGCAGCGACGGCCCCGATTCAGGCTGCGCCGGTGGACCCCTCGATCAGCTCGACGGCACAGGCACGGGCGTCGTCCGCCGCACAGGTCATCACCGTCTCGGTCCCATCCCGAGGCAGCACGGTGGGCACCCTTGAGGCCTGGAAGGTGCGACCGGACGGGAGTTTCCGCCGCGTGCTCGGCCCCGTGACGGCGTACGTCGGCACGGACGGCGTCGGCAAGGCCTCCGAATACCGATCCCGGACACCGCGGGGAGTTTTCGGCGTGACCGAGACCTTTGGGCGCAGTCGCAACCCTGGCGCGCACCTGCCCTACCGTCAGGTGGGTCCGTATGACTGGTGGGTGTCGGACGTCGGCAGTTCGGCATACAACACTCTCCAGACCTGCGCGCCAGGCACCTGCAGCTTCTCCACCGGTGCCTCCGAGCACCTGTCGACGATCAGCCTGTACGACTACGCCATCGTCATCGACTACAACCGCGACCCTGTGGTCGCCGGCGCTGGCTCGGCGTTTTTCCTGCACGTCAGCGCGGGTGAGCCCACGCAGGGCTGCGTGTCGGTCTCGCGCAACACCATGCGCAAGCTCCTGCGCTGGCTGAAGCCGTCACGCGACCCGGTGATCTCGATCGGTGTCGGCGACAAGGCCTACGCGCCGCTCAACTAGATCTGTCCCGACTACGTCGCGCCTCACGTCACTTTCTAGAAGGGACGCCGTCTGCGCGTCCGTGGTCGCTACGGTGGTGCGATGCCGACGCCCGCTGCTGCGCCGACGCCCACCCCTGCCGAGCGCGCGCGCACGCGAGCAGCAGTGATCTACGGCTCAGCCGGCACCGTCGTGGAGTGGTTCGACTACGGGCTCTACCTCTACCTGGTCCCCGTGATGTCGCCGCTGTTCTTCCCGTCCGACGATGCGCTGATATCCGCGATCGCCAGCCTCGGTGTCTTCGCGGCCGGATCGATCATGCGCATTGTGGGCGGCGCCTTCTTCGGCAGCATCGGCGACCGACTGGGCCGCAAGCGCGCCCTCGTGCTGTCCATCCTCATGATGACGGCACCGATGGCCCTCACCGCCTTCTTGCCGACCTACGCCGCCATCGGGATCGGAGCGCCGCTGCTCTTCACGGGAATGCGATTGATCCAGGGCTTCTCCGCCGGCGGCGAATACAGCGGAACAGTGGTTCAACTCGTGGAGCAGGCGCCAACCGGCCGTCGCGGCTTCATTGCATCCACCGCGGTCTTCACCAGCGGCATCGGCATCATCCTCGCGTCGGCGCTCGTTGCCGGCCTGACCACGTGGACGTCGAGCGATTTCATGTCCGACTGGGGCTGGCGCATCTGCTACCTCGTCGGTGGCGCCCTTGGGCTCTTCGCGCTCGTCATGCGTCGACGCATGCCGGAGACCGAGGAGTTCATCGATGAGGAGGAAGCCGGCGACGTTCCCAAGCAGCCCTTGCGTTACGCGATTCGCTACCTGCCCAAGCAGGTGCTCATCGCTGCACTCCTCGCCGGCTACGGCGGCATCCTCTATTACGTCGTCCTCGGCTTCGTCCCCACCATCTTGGACTCCTTCAGCGAGATCCAGTCCGATGAAGCCCTATGGGTGGTGACCGGCATGACGATCGTCTACGCCGTCGCCACGCCGGCGTTCGGCTGGCTCTCGGATCGCTATGGACGGACGCGCACATTGGTGAGCGGAGCCATCGGATTCCTCGTCCTCAGCCTGCCTATGCTCTGGCTCATGACCAACGAGGGATTGTTCGTCGTGATGGTCGGTGGACTGGTGCTGCTCGTGCTGCTCATGCTCTACACCGGGCCGGTCGTCGCGGCCATCGGCGAGCAGTTCCCCTCCCGTGCGCGCTACTCCGCGCTCGCCGTCGGCTACAACCTCGGCACCGCAATCCTCGGCGGCACCGCACCCCTCATCGCCGCACTGCTTATCGACTGGTTCGATTCTCCCGTCGCATCCGGCCTGCTCCTTGTCGTCGCTTCCGCCATTGCCATCCCGCTGCTGTGGCGGATGAAGGACCGTCGCCACATGAGTATGGAGGAGATCAACGCGGAGTTCGCCGCGGTGGATCGGTGAGTTCCCTCCTCCGCTCACGCGCGCGCGGATTCACCGTCCTCGCCATCCTCGCTGGCGCCTGCGCAGTCCTGCTCTACCTCGTCTTTGTCCGTACGCCGATCGGCCAACGCTGGGATGACCGCGCTTATCTCGGCAGCCTTGTCGCCAGTCTGGAGTCGCGTCAACGGATTACGTCAATCTTGCACGAGATCCGGATCTCCACCCTCGTGCTCATGGTCATCCTCCTGCTGGTCATCGGCTTGCTGCGCCGCCGATTTGCCACGGCGGTGATCACGGCCGTGGCGTTCGGCGGTGCCGTGCTCAGTGCCGAGGTCCTGAAACGCGTTCTGCACCGGCCCGACCTCGCGCCGGACATGAACTCGCTGATCAACGAGAGCAATATCGACACCTTCCCGAGTGGTCACGCGACGATCGCCACGGCATTCGCCCTCGGGCTACTCATCGTGTCGTCCTTGCGCGCGCGACTGTGGATCGCGACGTTCGGGATGCTGTGGGCAGCAGGCATCTCGACGGCCACCCTCATCGCCGGATGGCATCGCCCCAGCGACTTGATCGGCGGCATCGCCCTCGCTACAGCATGGCTGGCGGCCGCAACCGCGTTCTCCACCGGACGCTTCGGTCGAATTCGATCCGTGGGCGATGCGGTTCGCTGGCTGATCCCCGTCGGAGCGGGGGTCCTTCTCCTCGCCGTCGGCGTGCTGCTGGCATGGATCTCCCGCGGGGACACGGGTCAGATCCCGGTAGGCGGAGGCCTCGCGGCGTTCTTCGCGGGAGTGGGAATCGTCGCGGCCTCAGCGATCACGGTCGTCGGCGTCTTCGCCTATCTCCTCCGTGACATATCCTTCGGCCCCGCCGAGTCGGCAGACTTGATGAACGCCTCGCAACCCAACTAATCGCCACCGAGGAGGCACCATGCCGCAGCACCGATTCTTTGATGACGAGGGCTTCGAGTTCATGGCTCTCATCACTCTCGGCTCAGCGCCCTATCGGTTATCCGAAGCTGGCGAGGTCTACGCCACCACCGACCGCATCACCAATGCCGATGCAGACTCCTGGTTCGACGAGTGGATGGCCACCGCACACCGCGTGCGGCGTATTGCGGAGGACGCCGAGAAGGCTGGTCATCTGGCATCCGCGCGCGACGCCTACCTGCGCGCCGCGAACTACTCGGCCTCGGCGTTCTTCTACGTTTTGGCGACCAAGGATCCGAGCAGGGAACTCGCGACCTGGCGCTGGCACCGGCAATGCTTCGATCACGCGATGCGCCTGTGGCCGACACCGGTCGAGCACATCTTCATTCCCTACGACGGCACGCATCTGCATGGCTACTTCTGGTCCGCCGGCCCCGAGCCGCGCCCCACGATCATCCTCAACAACGGCTCCGACGGCCCGGTCAGCGACATGCTCGAGATGGGCGTCGTCGACGCCCTCGCTCGCGGCTACCACGCGATGACCTTCGACGGTCCCGGTCAGGGTCGCGCGCTGTACGAGCAGAAGCTCTACTTCCGTTACGACTGGGAGGCCGTAATCACGCCGGTCGTCGACTTCCTCCTCAAGCGCCACGACGTCTCGCCGGGAAGCATCGTCCTCGCCGGCAATAGCCAGGGCGGCTACTGGGTCCCGCGCGCCGCAGCGTTCGAGCATCGTCTCGCCGCCATCGTGGCCGACCCAGGAGTCGTCGACGTACGCACCTCGTGGACTGGCAAGTTACCCCCGGAGATGCTGCAACTCCTCGACGCCGGAGAAGATGCGCAGTTCGACCAGATCATGACCGGGATTGAGGACGCGAGCAGTGAGGTGCGCACCAGCCTGGACAAGCGCATCGAGCCCTACGGCCTGTCCACGCTCTCCGCGGTGCTTCACGAACTCGACAAGTGGAACCTCACCGACGTCGCGGGCCAGATCACGTGTCCGGTGCTCATCACCAATCCCGAGGATGAGCAGTTCTGGCCAGGACAGTCGCAGCAGCTCTTTGAGCTCATCACGGCCGAGGGCAAGACGCTCGTGAACTTCACCGCCGACGAGGGCGCCAACTGGCACTGCGAGCCGATGGCACCGCAACTGCGCGGACAGCGCATCTTTGATTGGATCGATGCCGTCCTCCAGCATTAGCCCGGTTTCCGACCGTTGTGGTTGGTTCTTCGGCCGGAAAACCAACCAAAACGGTCGGACATCGGTCAGGGGTGCGGGGTGACCTCGACGTAGGTGTCGTGGAAGTACGCCGATCCGCGGTCACCACGGCCCACCGCTGCATTGGTCAACGCATTCACCGAGCGGCCCTGGGGCGTTGAGTCGTTCCACCAGCCGAACGGGATCGCCACCAGGCCCGGTTGGAGTTGATCGCTGATCTGTGCGGTGAGGGTGAGCTCACCGCGCTCATTGCGCACGTCGACCCGGTCACCGGCGCGAATCCCGCGCGCGTGCGCATCCTCCGCGTGGATCTGCAGCAGCGGCTCCCCGACCGGCGGTCGGTGATCGGCGAAACCGCCGTACTGGGAATTCAGGAAGGTTCGCACCTGCTTGCGCGAGATCAGCGTCAACGGATATCGCGGGTCCACCTCAGGCGAGTGCGCAGCCGCCGCGGGTTCGACATCGAGCGCCCCGAGCCGCATGCGCTCGTTGGCCACTCCCGGGATCTCGTCGATATAGAGGCGCGCCCCAGCGGGAACGGCAAGGCGCTGCCAGCCCCGCTCAGACAGGGACTCATAGGTGATGCCCTCGAGCAGCGGGTGCCCGCTCGCCAGCGCGTCACGGATGACCTGCTCATCACTTCGATAGAGCCACTCGTCCTCCAACCCAAGTGCTGCCCCAAGCCGCCGGGCAATCTCGCTGTTGGGGAGTGCCTGACCGCGCGGCTCGATGGCCGGCCGATTGAGGGCGAGGTACATGTGCCCCCACGAGGGAGCTAGGTCGAGCTGCTCGACCTGCGTCGTGGCCGGGAGCACGATGTCGGCGTACGCCGCGGTGTCGGTGATGAACTGATCGATGACCACGGTGAAGAGGTCCTCCCGCGACAGACCGTCGATCACCCGATTCTGGTCAGGCACGATCACCGCGGGGTTGCAGTTGTGCACCACGAGCGTGTCGGCGAAGGGGTCTTCCTCAGTGAGCACCTCGCCGAGCCGCGCCATATTGAACGCCGGACGCGGGATACGTGGAGTCCCCGCCAGCGCCGTCTCGGGCCATGCGGCGGTGGAGCGTGCGAGTCCCCCGCCGAAGTTCTGCCAGCTGCCAAGTGCAGCGGCAAGCATGGTCACCGCGCGCAGGATCTCCTCTCCCCCGCGTCGATGCTCGGGGCCGATGAGGGTCCGGAACGCCGTGGGCGTCTGGGTCGCTAGGAGCGGCGCAAGCCAGGCCACCGTGCCGTCCGGTAGGCCGCACATCTCGTCGGCTCGCTCCGGCGTCCACTCCGAAGCGCTGGCGGCGAGTTCCGCCCAACCCGAGGTGCGCTCGTCGATCCATTCCGCGTCGATCAGCCCGTCGCGATCCAGCACATGGACGATGCCGAGCACGAGCGCGACATCCGTGCCCGGTCGCGGCTGCAAGTGCACGTCGGCTGCCCGGGCCGTCTCGGTCCGGATCGGATCGATGGCGATGATGGTCGCGCCAGCGTGCCGCGCCGCCTCGATCGTCGGCCACAGATGGCGATTGGTCATGCGCGTGTCCGTGCCCCACAGCACGATGGTGCGCGCCTGCCTCATGCTCTCGGGGTCAATGCTGTACGGCGTACCCAGGACTCGAGCCGCTCCACGGAAGGCACTCACACCGCAGAGCTCACGCCGGATATCGGTGGCACCAATGAGGTCGAAGAGTCGGTCGATCGTCTCGCCCATCTGCACCAGGCCCTGCGTGCCAGCGAAGGAGAACTGCACGATGGACTCCGGTCGACCCTGGTCCAGACGCTCCCGCACGCGGCGCGCGATGATCTCGATGGCATCGCCCCAGGTGATCTCCTCAAAGTCCCGCGAGCCTTTGGCGCCGACCCGACGCAGCGGCGTCAGGACCCGATCGGGGTGGTAGACCCGATCGAGATACCGGTTGACCTTGGGGCACAACGATCCGCGGGTCACCGGATGGCTGGGGCTGCCGCGCAAACGGGTGGCGACGCCGTCCTCGACGGTGACCTCCCAGGCGCAGGTGTCCGGGCAGTCGTGGTGGCATGCCCCGAGGACCGAGAGTGGTTCGCCAGCCATGGTGTCACGCTACGGCAGATGAACCGTCTACCGGCCTGTCGCGGCCACGAACAGGTCGGTAGCCATCACAATGGGGCCACCATCGGCCCAGCCAAGGAGTTCTCCGTGAGCGCAGTTGCCCGCCCCATCGGCGTCACCATCGTCGGCATTCTCATCGTCATTGGGGGCATCGGCCTCATCCTGAGCGGCATCATCAACCTCTTCAACGACGAAGTGCGGCTGAGCGTGAGCATCGTCGTGCTCATCCTCATGCTCGTCATCGGCCTGATCTACCTGGCCGTGGCCAAGGGCATCTTTGACGGCAACAACTTCGCCCGCCTCCTGGTCGGAGTCATCACGGTCATCAACCTGCTCGTAGGTGCCTACCACGCGATCTTTGTCAGCGTCCTGCGCTGGAGCGGCGTCGTCCAGATGATCATCGCTATGGTCATCCTCGGCCTGCTGTTCTCACGTCGGGCGACGGAGTTCTTCACCCGCAGGTGAACAACCTGTCAAATTCGGACAAATAGCCCTACCCTGATCGAGTGGAGGGGCGCGGCCAGGTGATGACCCCCAGCGCCAGACGGTGGCTGGCCGCACTTGCCGTGCTTGCCATCGGTCTCACGGCCACGGGCGTCCTGAGCTTCCTCATCATCCAATCCGACGATCGGGATCGCCGAGCGCAGGTCGACAGGGCTGGCCTCCTCGCCGCCCGTCAACTGGAGACGCTCACCACACCGGCAGCGCAACTCACCGACGCTTTGGCGTCCTATGTGGCGGCGCGGAACGGCGAACTCGACCCCGCCGTCGCCGAGGGCTTTATGGACCGACTCCTCCAAGAGAGTCCGATCGTTCGAACCCTCACGTTGGCTCCTGACAACGTCATCGGTTACGTCGCCCCGCTGGAGGGCAATGAGGCTGCGCTCGGCCTGGACCTGGAGTCGATCCCTGACCAGTGGGAACCCATCGAACCCCTCATCG
Organism: Candidatus Nanopelagicales bacterium; assembly: GCA_030827125.1. Lineage (GTDB taxonomy): Bacteria > Actinomycetota > Actinomycetes > S36-B12 > S36-B12 > Mxb001. Next base: position 84,515 of record JAURFD010000006.1, on the reverse strand, counting down.
AGAGTCGAAGCCCTGGCCTGATCGGTCCCTTCGACCTCGTCCAGGGGGGCAAGGGACTGGCCTACCGGGTGCCGGTCTTCCTCGATGACGGCAGCTACTGGGGGCTCGCCAGTGCGGTCATCGACGCAGATCGATTCTTCGCCGATGCCATGGACAATGCCGGCATTCCACTGAGTTCCGTGGCCATGAGAGTCACGACGGGGACTGAGTCACCCGGCGTCTACACCTACGGCAACCCCGACGTCTTGGCCCAAAGCCACCAGGCTTACGAGGTTCAGCCGCCCGGCGACACCTGGCAATTGGTCCTCGCCGCGGACCGCGATCCGCATGTCCTGGCCGCTGGCGTGGGAGCGCTCGGCACTCTGCTGTCGGTGGCCCTCGCGCTCCTGACCTACGCCACGATCGGCGCTCGTCAGCGGCGAGATGAAGCCACGGAGCGCCTTAACGATCTCGCCGCCCTCGCCCCCGGCATGCTCTTCCAGTACCGCATCCACCCCGATGGCAGCACCACTCTGCCCTATGTGAGTGACCGCCTGGCCGAGCATTTCTCGATTGATCCCAGGACGGTCGCGGACAACGCCGATGACCTATGGGATCTGGTGGAGGCCGAGGATCGGGAAGCTGCGGCGACCACCATGCAGGCGGCGATTGCGGACCGAGCCCAGTGGACGCACCGGCTCAGGCTGCGAGATGCCGAGGGGGTTGTGCGCTGGTACCGAGCTCGGGCGACTCCCGAATTCACGCGTTCGGGAGACGTCCTCCTCCATGGCTACTTGGCGGACGTCTCGGCGGAAGTCGAGGCTGAGGAGCGGATGAGCATTCACGCCAGCGTCTATGCCGCAACCCACAACGGCGTCCTCATCCTCAGCGAAAGCGGGCACATCGTTGATGCCAACGAAGCTTTCACCCAGATGACGGGCTACGAGGTGCAGGAATTGCTGGGCCATCACTTCCGGTTCCTGGGGTCGAATCTCGTGCCGGATGCGGTGTACCGCGAAATTCGCTCAGCGCTCGCGCGTGACACCTACTGGCGCGGCGAGATGACGATGCGGCATGCCGACGGAGTGCCCACGGACCACACGATGACCGTCCTATTGGTGCGCGGAGAAGGCCGGCCATCGGGGCACATCATCGCGATCATGACCCCGCTCAGTGAGTTGCGCGACGACCTCGTGACGGGACTCCCGGGACGCCTCCTGTTCGGCGCCCAACTCGAGGTACTTATTGATCAGGCAGCCAATACAGATGGGTCGGTGATGCTCGCCGTCATCGGTCTCGACCGCTTCAGCGAAATCAACTCCTCCTTCGGGCACCGGATCGGAGACCTGGTCCTTCGCGAGGTTGCGCAGCGCATCACCGAGGCGTGCCCTGACGCCGACGCCGTCGCGCGTATCGGCGGTGATGAGTTCGCGCTCGTCCTGCGCGGCTCTTTGTCCGACAACGAGGTCCGGTCTGCCATGGACACCCTGTCGAGTGCGCTGGCCAACCCGGTGGACGTGGCCTCGGGGACCGCCCATGTGTCGGCCAGCATTGGCATCGCCGTTTGTCCGCAGGACGGCCTCACGAGTCCGGATCTGCTGAACGCTGCCACCTACGCGATGCGTGCCGCCAAGGCCGAGGGGGGCGGGCGCTATAGACAGTACGACCCCGAGATGCGGCAACGTGTAGAGCGCCGCGCACGGGTCACCGAGGCTCTCAACCTCGCCCTCGACCGGGGGTCGCTGGCGATTCAATTCCAGCCAATCATCGACCTGCGCACGGGACGGACGATCAAGGCTGAGGCGTTGGCGCGATTGAACGATCCAGAATTGGGACCGATCGGTCCGGATCAGTTCATCCCATTGGCCGAGAACAGCGGCCGAATCCGCGATATCGGCGACGTCGCCTTCGCCAAGGCACTCGCTCTATTGCGGCAAGCACGCGAGATCGAGCCAGCCTTCTCGGCGGCGGTCAATTTGTCACCCGTGGAATTGCGTTCCGGGCCGCAATCTCAACGTGACCGCCTTCGGCTCCTCGAGGATCTTGGCCTCCCCGGACAGGCCATCACCGTCGAGATCACCGAGGAAGCCGCGCTTGAAAGCAACGAGGAGACGCTGCTCACCCTCGACCTCTACCGTGAGGCAGGAGTGCGCATTGCCGTCGACGACTTCGGCACCGGCTACTCCTCCTTGTCATACCTTCAACGACTCCGGATTGACTACCTGAAGATTGACCGAGCATTCGTGAGCGGCTTGGAGCTGGGCAACGACAGTCACACCCTCGTGCTGGTCATGATCGAGATGGCTCGCACACTCGGTCTCCAGACGATTGCCGAGGGCATCGAGACGGAGGCTCAGGCAGAGCTATTGCAGTCCGCCGGGTGCGACTTCGGCCAGGGATACCTCTTCGGCGCCGCGATGAGCGCGGAGGCCATCTTGGAGCGTCTGCAGTCACAGTCGGCTCGCTCGGCTACCGAGTAATCTCCGGGGATGGCTTCCCGACCCTTCCGCCAGGTGGACGTCTTCACCGCCGAGCCTCTCCGGGGCAATCCCGTCGCCGTCGTACACGCGGCCGAGAGCTTCACTACCCAACAGATGCATGACTTCACCAATTGGACGAACCTTTCCGAGGCCACCTTCCTCTTGCCACCGACCGACCTGACCGCGGACTACCGCGTGCGTATCTTCTGTCCGGGGCGCGAACTCCCCTTCGCGGGGCATCCGACGCTGGGCACCTGTCACGCCTGGCTGGCGGCCGGTGGGCAACCTCGCGACGAGGTGATCGTGCAGGAGTGCGGGGTGGGCCTGGTGCGCATCCGCCGTGCCGGCGACGTCCTCTCCTTTGCCGCACCGCCACTGCGTCGCAGTGGGCCGCTTGATGAGGTTGATGTCGAGCGCATCGCCGCGGGTCTGGGTGTCGCGAGGAGCGAGATTGTCGACCACCAGTGGTGCGACAACGGTCCTGGCTGGCAGGCGGTGATGCTGGAGTCGGCCGATCGGGTGCTGTCCGTGGTCCCTGATCCGCACGTGTTGGCCGGCCTAGACATCGGTCTGGTGGGACCCCATGACCGGGGCGATGTCGATTATGAGGTGCGCGCCTTCTTTCCCGGCAACTCTGGCCTCACAGAGGACCCGGTCACCGGATCACTCAACGCCGCGCTCGCCCAGTGGCTCATCGGCAGTGGTGCTGCGCCGGAGTCGTACGTCGCCGCACAAGGCACCGCCATGGGTCGCGGTGGGCGCGTCTACGTGCAGCAGGACGGCGACGACATCTGGATCGGCGGCCAGTGCGTCACCGTTATCGCTGGCGAAGTCGACCTCTAGGCGCCACCCGCTCCAACGTGCTTGCCTTCAAGCCCAACGGCAAGGCCTGGAGGGGGTAACCAAGAGTTCGGAGCATTGCCCTCCGGTCGCCTAGGCGCTCAAGTGGGTCATCGCGGATCCGAAAACACCACCCAAGGATCCGCGACAGCAAGCGGTGCGGTCTGTGACAAAGACCATGGGGCCGACCCCCTTCAGGGCGCTGACGCATGCGGTGGGTTGTCTGCTCCAAAACCGCTGGAATATCCACTCAACCCGCCTCGTCGGCGAACGGAACGCAGTGCATAGGGCCCAGGGTCAGTGGCGCGCAGCGTTGAAGGCGAGCCACCCGAGTTAATCCGACTCGGATGCGGCGTCGCACCCGGCAGAGCGCCAACTGTGGAGGGGTGCCGCGGGCTGCCCCTCCACAGCGTCTTCCGTCGCAACTTTTCTACTCCCCAGACCACCTGTTCTCTACTCCCGGTGACGGCGGCCTGCGGAGTAGAAAAACTCGTGGAGCCCATCGCGGACCCGGAAACAGCGCACAACAATCCACGGCAATCAGAAGTAACTTTTTGTGACAACGCACATTGGGCCGGCTCCCTGAGGGAGCCGGCCCAATGTGGCGGGTTTTTCTACTCCGGGGTATTCGAAGTATCTACTCAACCCTCGTTGTGGAGGTGCCGGGAATCGAACCCGGGTCCGGTCAGACCTAATCCGGCCTTCTACGTGCGTAGCCGCGCTATCGCTTATCGGCCTCCGCGCTTCGTACGGCACTACGCGGTAACAGCCTATTCACTGTTTATTTTCCTTACGCCCCCGTGACCGGGACGTTCGGTGAGTCTCCTAGTTGACGCCAGACACCGGGTCGGAGACTCCCCGGGCTGACGGAGTGGCTACTCGCCTCAGGCGGCGAGTGCGAACTCGGACTGCGTCTTTTTGGCAGTTATTTGGTTACCGGCATCGTTAACGAGATAAGCCGACATCCTCGGCACGCTTCTCCGAGATCAGACACCTGATCGTCGAAACCTGTCACCCCCGCTGTTCAGTTGTCTCTCTATGGTACGCCGACTAGCGGAGTCCGTTGACCACCGCAGGGCGCCATCAGCTCAGCGGAACGACGTACACCCGCTCGGCGGTGACCACGAAGGCGGCGTCCGCTGACGCCGCCAGAGCGGAGGCCTCAGAGACCTCAGCGACCGACGCCCAGGACTGTCCGTCCTGCGTGGCCACGACACTGCCATCGCGAAGAAGCGCCCACAGCCGGCTGCCGTCCGGGGCTGCAGCCAAGAGCACGGCTGGTGTCCCTACCTTCTGGGCCGGTGCCTCCTCCCCCGGCTTCCACGTCCACAGGGACGACCCGTCGGCGAGCCACAGGGTGCCCTGGAACCAGGCCAGTCCGGTGGTCTCGATCGCCCCCAGCGAATCCCAACTCGCACCCTCGTTCTCGGAGTAGAGCAACTCCCCTGTGGTCGCGGCGCCGGCGATGCGGTTGCCGTCGGATGCAAGTGCGTGGAAGTCGATCTCACCGGTCAGCGAGACCGGCTCCCAGGACTGAGCCCCATCGGTGGACCGAAGCAGCCCCACGGGATTGGGCAGGTTCGATCCGGCACCTGGATGTCCACTGGCGAAGAGCACATCTCCCGTCCCCGATAGCCCCATGAAGTCATCACGTGACTCACCGGTGGTGCTCACGGTTCCCGTGACCGGGTCTACGCGAACGACCCCGGCATGTGTTCCGAGCAGGAGCGCTCCGTCTACGGCGACCGCTGCATGGACGTGGTCCAGTGGCAGGGAGAGCGGGACGTCGGTCACCGATGCGCCCTCGACGGGAGCGGCGTCCACGCCCATACGCTCAAGGAAGGCCCTCATCTGGTCGATCTCGACCTGCTGGGTCTCGATGATCGCTTTAGCCAGTGCCGCGACCCGCGGATCCTGGGAGTCCTCGACATCCTCAGCCATCTCAATGGCACCTTCGTGGTGCTCGATCATGAACTCGACGAAAAGTAGATCGAACTCCGGACCACTAGCCGCTTCGAGTTGCTCCATCTGCTCGTCGCTGATCATGCCGCTCATGCCGCCCATGCCGTGATCTCCATGGGCGCCCATGGCTTCCATGCCGTCCATGACGGGCATGTCCCACTCCTCGAGCCAGGCACGCATTTGGTCGATCTCTGGCTGCTGGGCAGCCTTGATCTCTGCCGCGAGTGCCTTCACCTCGGGATCTGCGGCCCGCGTTTCCGCGAGCGTCGACATTTCCACGGCCTGCTCGTGGTGGGGGATCATCATCTGAGCGAACATGGCATCGTTGGCCGAAGCACCAGTGTCGCCCGCGGGTGTGCCCATTCCCATATCGCCCATGTCATAGGAACCGCCGCAGCCCGCGAGCATCACAGCAAGTGCTGCCCCGGCAATCACCATGCCGGAAAGTCGTCTTTTCATGTGTCAACCTTTCGTGACGAAGAAGTGATGATGGCCTGATGAGCCCCACAGGTCGGCGAAGCCAACTCTTGGGCTCAACGACTCATCACGTCCGCAGCACAGAAAGGCAGGCGAGATCTGGTGGCGCGGGACCCCGCGCAAGGAAACTTTTCGCTCGCTCCTTCGCGCGAGCGAGGCTGAGGCGTCGCACCCGCCCCAGTCCGCCGGGCAAGATCAGAATCACCAGCATCAACAGGACGGCAAGGCAGGTCACGGCTACGGCCAGCGGTCCGCTGGGGGCTTCTGGCAGAGGGGCCGTCACCGCGGCCAGCGCTGAGACTCGTGACTCGCCCGGGGACATATCGACGGTAGGCGCTCCCAGCGCGATCGCCGCAGCGTGGCCCTCGTGCGCGCCAGTGTGATGGGATGCCGCCACAAGATGGTGCATGCCCACGAGACCCACGGCCAGGAGCGCGACAACGACCAAGCGGATTGCCCGGCTGCCGTCGGCGTTCATAGCTTCATTGTCACACTCACTGCCCGAAGACGCGCGCAGGGCGTCGCCCCGTCTTCCCGGCTCCGAATTTACGAGGGCGACGCCCCTGGGGCGCCCTCGGCATAGCCTGGGCAGGTGCGCCTGTTCGTCGGGGTCGTCCCCTCATCCGAGGCCATTTCCCACGCCGCCGGGGCGGTGAACCGGATCGCCTCCACCGCCCCGGACGTGCGTTGGATACCTCCCGAACGCTGGCACCTCACACTCGTATTCCTCGGTGAAGTAGACGCCGAAAAGGCCCCCCGACTGGCTTCGGCCCTCGACGCGGTCGGGTCGTCGTATGAGGAAGTCGAGGGCCTCCAACTGGCCGGGGCGGGGACCTTCCCCGGGGTCCTGTGGCTCGGGCTGGGGGTCAGCCACCGAGCGGACTCCGAGTCCGACCCGCACCTCCCCTTCGGCGTCAGTAGACGCGACCCTCTCAGTGCCCTGGGGCAGGTCACTCGCGCCGTACGCCGAGCCATGCGGGCCGAACGAATCTCGATCGAGCACCGACCCTGGCGACCCCACCTCACCATCGCCCGGTGGAAGCACGGCCGCCCCGCGTCCGCAGCCGACCCGAGCAAAGACAGTCCATCGACACCCGAGGATCAGGCGGCTCAGGCCGTAGAGACCCTCGCTGAGTACGCCGGACCGGTGTTTGACGTCAGCGAACTGCACCTGATCCACTCGATCACCGGGCCTGCACCCCGCTATGAGACCCGCCACATCACTCGACTTTTGCCCACGCCGATCCCGTGAGTGGCGAGTTGTGGACGGTTTTCGGGCGAAAAACCGTCCACAACCCGCCACTCAACGGAAGTGTTTGAGGCGCTTGTAGAGGTGGCGGTAGTCGGCGTAGGCCTCCTGATAGACCTCCCGATCGCAGTCGGCCGGCTCAAAGACCCTCGCCACTCGCACGCGGCTGGCCGCCTCTGCCAGCGTCGTCTCGCCCAGACAGACCCGCGCCCACTGAGCGGCGCCCACCATCTGCGCATCGCGCGGCTGCTCCACCTGCTCAATCGGGCGGTCAAGCGCCCCCGCGTACATCGCGCACCACAGATCAGACTGTGCGCCGCCACCGAGAATGCGGACCGGACTAATCCGGTGCCTGCAGAACTTCTCGTAGGCGTCGAAGAGCCATCGGGAGTTGAGCGCCACACCCTCCATTGCCGCGCGGATCATCGTGGCGCGGTCGGTGCGCAGGGACAGTCCGACGAAGGCACCGCGGACGTCCTTGTCCTCGACCGGGCTGCGTTCACCGTTGAGCCAGGGCGCGAAGAGCACCCCTTCACTGCCCGCTGGCGCCGTCGCGGCCTCGGCGGTGAGCGCGTCGTAGTCATCGTCGAAGACCTGCTCATGCAGCCAGCGCAGCGCTGCTCCCCCGATCTCCTGGTTGTTGGCGATGACCGGCATGCGGTTGCCGAAGCCGGGCACGGTCGCAATCGAGTGGAGCACGTCGGTGCGCTTGAAAGGCACCCGTGCGCTGATCCACGAAGTAGTCGAGACGGCGACGTGTGTCGCGAAGGGATCGATGGCGCCGCTGCCCAAGATGGCCGCGTGGAGATCCGGTAATCCGCAGACGACAGGGATGCCAGCCGGGATGCCGAGCGCGTCGGCCACCTCCGGTAGCACCGGACCGAGGATGGATCCCATCGGCACAAGCGGTGGCAGTCGGCCCGGATCGCGACGTGCCCGTCGCACCAGGTCTTCTACGTACGCCGGCTTGGCACCGATGCGGTTGTCGGTGAGCCAGGACAGGATCATCGAGGCGGGCGTGGCTGCCGCCCGACCCGTAAGGCGCATGCCGAGGTAGTCGATCGGCTCGAGCAGCCAACGAGCCTTGGCGTAGACCTCCGGCATCTCGCGCTGCAACAGCAATGAGTGTCCGGTGGGGTCAGCCCCGGACGGTGTCGGCGCCCCTCCCGTCAACCGCACCCAGGGGATCACCCGGTGCGGCGCGAACCCCTGCACACTCACAGGGCCACCGACCACATCACGCATGTGCTTGCGGGCCCGCGTGTCGGCCCAGAGGAGTACGGGGCCGACGGGATTGCCCGCGGCATCCACCGGCACGGTGGAACCCCATTGACCAGTGATCGCCACTGCGGTGACACTCGGGCCAACAGCATCGGTCACTTCACGCGCGGCCTCGCCAAGGCGATCCCACCACTGCGCGGCGTCCTGCGTCGCTGCGCCATCAAGCCCGATCTCCACATCCACGGGGCGATGCGCCACCGCGAGGACGCGCCCCGATGGATCCACCGCGGCAACCTTGGGTCCCCCGTTGCCCAGGTCGATCGCGAGGACCCAGCCCACCTAGACCTCCGGTGCCGTCGCGTGCATCGCTTCGAGGACGCCGTTCATGGCCGAGGTCAACGTCTCTCGACCGCTCGGCGTCGCCCCGAAGCCGTACATCGCACCGCTCTCCGCCGGCTGGCCCGCGTGCTCGAGCGCGTAGTCGACGGCCACTCGAAGATCCGAGACGAAGGCTTCGGCGATCCCTGGCTGCGTGTTCGGGCCGGTGACGCAGAAGTGGAGTGCGGGCGGCAGCTGCAGCGCGTTCATGCGCCAACCGGCCTTTTTGAGCGCGTCGTTGACGAGGTAGACATCAACGACATCAGACTGGAACGACGTCATGAAGATCGGATCCCCGATGATCTGCAACTCCGGAATGCCCTCGCGGATACCGGCCTTGATCGTGTCGTTGACGATGAGCAGCGCACGCGCGCGGTCCAGGTAGCCACTGCGCCCGGTCGTCACCATCGCTGCCCAGGTCGATGCGATGAGACCGCCGCTGCGTGACCCCGCCAAGCCTGGCGAGAGGTAAAGCCCACCGGGCCAGTCCGTGACCGAGTACCACTGGCGCGCACGCAGAGTTGTATCCCGATAGATGAGTGCGGAGGTGCCTTTGAGTGCGTAGCCGTATTTGTGGGTGTCTGCCGAGATGCTGGTGACACCGTCGACGCGGAAGTCCCACGGAGGCACGTCGTAGCCAAGCTCCTCGGCCCATGGCAGCAGGAACCCGCCGAGGCACGCATCCACGTGCAAGCCGATGCCACGCTCCATGGCGAGGGCGCCCAACTCGGGGATCGGGTCGATGAGCCCGTGCGCGTAGTCACCGGCACTGCCCACGACGGCGATCGTCTGGTCATCAATCGCGGACGCCATGGCGGGCACGTCAGCGATGAACTCATCCGTGACGGGGACATCGCGGACCTCGATACCCATCCAGTGCGCCCCCTTGCGCAGGGCGACGTGGGCGGTCACAGGAAGGACGACGTTCGGGCGCGTCACGCCGCGGGACTCACGGGCGTCCTCGCGATAGGAGTAGAGCGCATGAATAAGACTGTCACTGCCGCCGCTGGTGACGACACCGGCCGGGACCGGCGCATGCAGCATGTTTGCCACCATCGCGACGATCTCACCCTCGAACTTCGTGGCCGAGGGATACATGTCGCGCTGCAGGACATTGGCGTGCGCGAACTCACCGAAGACGTCCGTGAGGAAGTCATAGTGCTCGTGGTCGCCGCTGTAGAGACTGCCGGAAACGCGCCCAGCATCTCCCTGGGCGTCCTCGGCCTTGGCCATCTGAGCGATGTCCGCGAGGACGGAGTCGCGATCGACGGCCTGGTCCGGGATGCGTGTGAACGTCGTGCTCGTGTGACGGTAGGGGAAGAGATCGTCGAGCATCCGCTCGAGATCCGACCTCTCGTCGCTCACTCCATACCCTTCTGCCGGCGGCCGATCGCGCGCTCAGTCTCCCGCTTGGCCTCACGCTCGGCGATGGCGTGACGCTTGTCCTGATGTTTGCGACCTGCCGCGAGCGCGAGCTCCACCTTGGCGTAGCCGTCCTTGAAATACAGGGACAGCGGGATGATCGTCAGGCCTTTGGCCTGGGTCTTGGCAGCCAACTTGCGGATCTCGTCCCGGTGCAGCAGCAGTTTGCGCGCTCGGCGCGGCTCGTGGTTGGTCCAGGTGCCGAGGTCGTATTCGGGAATGTGTACGCCGCGCAGCCATGCCTGGCCGTTGTCGATGGTGGCGTAACCGTCCGTGAGCGTTGCGCGCCCCGCGCGTAGGGACTTGACCTCGGTGCCGGTGAGCACCAGCCCCGCCTCAATCGTGCTCTCCACGTGGTAGTCGTGGCGAGCTTTCCGATTTTGGGCGATAAGGGTCCGCCCCTTCTCCTTGGCCACGGGCTACACGCGCAGGTACTTGCGCAGGGTGAGGAAGGCGGCCAGACAGGCGAGTGCGATACCGGTGAGGAACAGAATCGGCACGATCGCCCACACCGCTTCCCATCCGACGAAGGCGGTGAACTGGAAGGCGGGGGCGAGCACTCGATCGATGACGAAGATCTTGACGAGCACTAGGCCACCGGTCGCGATGGTGGCACCCACCGCGGCGGCGATGGCCGCCTCCGCGAGGAAGGGCAACTGAATGTAGAAGTTCGACGCCCCGACCAGACGCATGATGCCGGTCTCTCGCCGTCGACTGAATGCGGCGACGCGCATGGTGTTGACAATGAGAAGCACCGTGACAACCAACATCGCGAGTGCGATCACCAGGGCGATGGCCTGCAATCCACCCAGGAGCTGGAAGAACTTCTCGAGGAATTGCCGCTGGTCATTGACCTGTTCGACGCCGGGCCTGCCCTCGAACGCAGACGCGACGATGTCGTACTGCGTGGGATCAGAGAGTTTGACGCGGAAGGACTCGGGCAGTGCCTCGACCGTGACGCTGTCGATGATCGGCGAGTTGCGATATTGCACGATGAAGCGGTCGTAGGCCTCTTGCTGCGTCTCGAAGTAGATCTCCTGGACGAGCGGCTTGAGGGACTCCAGATCCGCCTGGATCTGCTCCTTCTGCGCCTCGGTGATTTTGCCTCCGGCGCACGAAGCGGTCTCGGAGTTGTCATTGCAGAGGAAGATCGACACCTCGACCTTGTCGTACCAAAAGTCCTTCATGGTGTCGACCTGCGAGCGCACCAGCAGTGACACGCCAAAGAGCGCGAGGGACACGCCGACCGTGATGATCACGGCCACCGTCATGGTCAGGTTGCGGCGCAGGCCGTTGCCGACCTCACTGAAGACGAATCGCGTTTGCATGCCCGGCCCTACCGCGAGTATCCGTAGACGCCACGCGACTGATCGCGTACCAGGTGACCCTGCTCGAGTTCGATCACGCGCTTGCGCATCTGGTTGACGATGGCCGCGTCATGCGTCGCCATCACCACGGTGGTGCCCGTGCGGTTGATGCGTTCGAGGAGCTTCATGATGCCCTCGGATGTCGACGGGTCAAGGTTGCCCGTCGGCTCGTCGGCGATGAGGATCGCGGGCTTGTTGACGAAGGCGCGGGCGATCGCGACACGCTGCTGCTCGCCACCGGACAACTCGTCCGGCATGCGGTGCTCCTTGCCCTCCAGCCCCACGAGGTCGAGGACTTCCGGGACGATGCGCTGGACCTGGCCACGGGACTTGCCGATGACCTCGAGCGCGAAGGCGACGTTGTCGAAGACGGTCTTGTTCGGCAGCAGGCGGAAGTCTTGGAAGACGGTGCCGATCCGGCGCCGCAGCTGGGGGATCTTCCAGTTCGAGAGGCGGCCGAGATCCTTGCCGGCGACCCAGACCCGCCCCTTGTTCGGCGTCTCTTCCTTGAGCACCAGGCGCAGGAAGGTCGACTTGCCCGAACCCGAGGCGCCGACGAGGAAGACGAACTCCCCCTTCTCGACCTCCAGGGAGACGTCGTCGAGGGCGGGACGGTTCTGCGTGGGGTACTGCTTCACCACGTTCTCGAACAGGATCACCCCAGGAGTTTACGGGTCCAGACCCCAAATCCCGATTTCGACGCCGGCTTCACGAGGCTGTTGAGCGTTCTTTGGTCAGTTCAGGGGGCTCAGACCCGCGATCTGCCGAAAGAACGCCGGGCTCTAATTGGGGCGTACGACGACCCGCTGGGCTCGCAGCGCCATCACGAGGGCGACGATCCAGCCGATGATGGTCCACCCCAGGAGCAGGTTGACCCAGAAGACTGCCCAGTGCGGCACGTCACGCACGGCGGCCACCGCCCAGGGAGCCATGTAGCCCGCGGTAGCGATCGCCACGATGATCGAGACCACCTTGGTCAGCGTCCAGGACCGGTTCTCGGGTTCGACGGAATACTCAGCCATATCGGGACCGTACCTCAGGAGGCGGTCTCGCGTTGGCGACGCCAGCGAATGCCTTCCTCGATGAAGTCGTCGATCTCCCCATCGAGGACAGCGGCGGTGTTGCCGGTCTCGTACTCGGTCCGAAGATCCTTCACCATCTGATAGGGGTGCAAGACATAGGACCGCATCTGGGTGCCCCACGAGCCGGCCGAGTCGTCCTTGAGCGCGTTGATCTTGGCGCGCTCCTCTTCACGTTGCCGCTGGAGAAGCTTGGCCTGCAGCACGGCCATCGCGGTGGCTCGATTCTGCAACTGGGACCGCTCGTTCTGGCAGGACACCACGATGCCGGTCGGAATGTGCGTGATGCGCACAGCGGAGTCGGTGGTGTTCACGCCCTGCCCACCGGGACCACTCGATCGGTAGACGTCGACGCGAATCTCATCCTCGGGGATATCGATGTGATCGGTCTCCTCCAGCACCGGCACGACCTCGACGGCGGCGAAGGAGGTTTGACGTCGACCCTGATTGTCGAACGGTGAGATGCGCACGAGACGGTGGGTGCCCTGCTCGATCGACAAGGTGCCGTAGGCGTACGGCGCCTTCACCGCGAAGGTGGCCGACTTGATTCCCGCCTCCTCGGCGTAGGACGTGTCGTAGACCTCCATCGGCCAACCATGGCGCTCGCAGTAGCGGCTGTAGAGGCGCAGCAGCATCTCCGCCCAATCGGCGGCATCGACTCCACCGGCCTCCGAACGGATCGTCACGAGCGCTTCGCGGGCGTCGTACTCACCGGACAGGAGCGTGCGGACCTCCATTTCGCCAATGGCCTTGCGCAGAGACGCCAACTCGTTGGCGGCCTCGGTCCAGGAGTCCGCATCGTCCTCGTCTTCGGCGAGTTCGACAAGCACCACGAGGTCATCGAGCCGACGGCGCAATGCCTCGATCCGACGGACATCCCCCTGCACAAGCGACAGTTGCGAAGTGACGCGCTGAGCATTCGCCTGGTCGTCCCACAGGTCCGGCGCGGAGGCCTCCTGCTCAAGCTCAGCGACCCGTTCGCGCAGACGGGGCACGTCGAGAACCTTCTCGATGCCCGCGAGAGTCTGCTCAAGTTCGCCGAGCACCTCGGCGATGTCGGGGATGGCCACGATCGGCAAGCCTACGAGGTCCGACAGGTGGCTTTGAATCCAGTAGCCCGAACCCGGCGCTGCCCGACACTCGACGTCCGGTGATTTCGTCTCCACGCGGGCCTCCGCGGCATACCCTCGGCACCAAGGAGGCCCCATGTCCCTGTCTCGGCGCCGGTTCATTGCGGGTACCACCGCCCTCGCGGCGGCCTGGGGCTTGTCGCGCGAGGTGCTCGGTTCGGCTCTGGCCGCACCCCTGCGGGCAAGCGACGCACCCACCACGCTGCTCCAGACCATCAAGTTGTCGAGTCAGGCCGTCCGAGGGACCTACCGGACGTTGCTCGCCGGGGCCGGCGAAGACTTCATCCCAGTTGCTGGAGCGCACGGAGTTCATGCAGGCGCACCTGAACTCTCCCGACGTGCCCGGGCCGGTGGGTCACGGCTGGACGCAGACCAACGTCGATTCCGGGCAGACCTGGTGGTCGGCCGACCTCACGCCCTACCTGCGGATCTACGGGCTCGATACCTGCAACCTGGCCGCGGGCGCGGACGGCGCGGTGCCGGAGGACCAATTCACCTGGCTCCAGGGCGAACTCTCGCGCTGCCAGGATGAGGGGCGCCTCGCCCTGGTGTGCAGCCACCACAATTCGCTCACGTTGGAGAACGACGCGACGCCGGTGACCGGGGGCCAACCGCTCATCCACGCCGAAGAGTTCATCGCGATGCTCCTGCAGTACCCGGTATGCATTGCCTGGTTGAACGGACACACGCACATCAACACGATCACCCCACATGTCCGTGACAATGGGAGCGGCGGCTTCTGGGAGATCACCACCGCGTCCTGCGTGGACTTCCCGCAGCAGCAACAGCTCGTGGAGTTGGTCGACAACCGCGACGGGACGATGTCGATCTTTGTCACCGCACTCGACCATGCAGCGCCAGCTGCCTGGACGGAGGGTGACTTGAGCCAAATCGGTCTCGCGTCCCTCAGTCGCGAACTTGCCGCCAACGCATGGCTTAACAAGCCCGCCCTCCGTGCCGGCACCCCGCTCGATCGCAACGTCGAACTGCTCCTGCCGTCACCGATCGACCTGTCAGCCATCACGGACGCGTCGGTCGAGGCAGAACAGATGAAGGCCAAAGCCCAGTTGCTCGCTCACGGAGGTGCCGCATGATGCGTCGTGTGCTCCTCGTCACTACGGCGGCTGTCGCCCTCACCGCCTGCTCGCAGGTGGCGGCACTCACCCCCGTCGGTGGGGACCCCATCACCACCGTGCGCAACGCGGTGTACGACGTTCTCGTCGATCAACAGGTCCCGCTGCTCGTCGCCCCGCAGTGCGAGACGGTCACGTCCGGCTTCACCTGTCTGGGCACAACCACCGACGGCGCCGAGATCCGAGCTGATGCGGGCGGCACAGCGCCCTATCCCCTCACGATCACCATCGGCGGCGAGCAGATCTTCAGCGGTGACGCCCAACAGGTCCTCGACGAAGCGCTCCTGGAGGCCTCATGAGTACCGCCACCGAGCCGCGCCTCTACCGCGTGAGCGTGCTCGCCACTGGATTTGTCCGGATGTGGCGTGGCTGGAAGGTCATCCTCCCGGTCATCGTCGTCAACGCATTGCTGCAGGCACTGCTCATCCTGTTGGGCGTGCTCCCCTATCTCACGATCGCGTTTGTGCTGGTTGCCGTCATCTCCTTCATGATCCTGGTGAAGGCCTACAACTTCGTCGCCGCGGCGATGCTCGAAGCGGCCGTCGGTCCGGTCAATGTGCGCGCGGTCTACGACAATCTGTGGAGTCGATACTGGGTTCTGCTCGCCTGGTCGGTGGGGCTGGGCATCGTGGTGCTCATCGGCCTGTCGCTGTATGTCGTGCCGGGGTTCGTCGTCCTGGCGCTGACGCCGTACCTGCTCATGGCCGTGGTCGACGGTCAACGCAATCCCCTGGTGGTGAACTTCCGGACGATCGGTGCGCGATGGGGCCGGTGGCTCATCACCGTCATCCTCATGGGCGTTGTGCTGCTCGTCACCTGGTTGTTCGCCGCGCTGGACGGCTTCTTCATCACCGGCGCCCCGGGATCCTTCTTCGGGTGGCTCGTGCTCGGCTTCATCGCCACGTGGTTCCTCAGCGCGTGGGCGCTGATCTATCGGAGTGTGAATCCCCGCTGAGTCGCGCCTACTCCTCGCGGTGTGCGAGGTCCGGGGCGAACGCTGGAAGGCACACAGCGACGTATTCGGCACCCTCGGTCGTGGTGTAACGGATCCGCTCTCCCGCGCGAGTGATAATCGCCTGGCCCGCGGCCACCGTGAGGACACCGCCGTCGGTCTCAACCTCAATGCTGCCCTTGAGCACGACGGTGAATTCATCGAACTCTGGTGTCTGCGCCGGCTCGTCCCACCCGGCCGGTGCCACCATGTGCGCGATGGACACTGCGGCGTCACCGCTGGCGACGTGTCCGGCGTACTCGTCGATGGTCTTGCCACCGGGGACGGGAATGCGGACAGGTGCAGCGATGATCTCGGCCATCTCGGGTCCTTCGCTCAGGGGCGGTAGCGCAGGGTCGCACCCGCCTCGACCTGCAGATCGTAGGCCCCCCGCGGAGTGAGCCAGCCGGAGAACGGGGGCCGGACGCGATCGGTCATCCCGACGTACACCGCGTCCCCACGCAGCGCGACGGAGGTCAGTCGCGCATCGCCAGCATCGCGGCGCACCTGCCGCTCAACCGCGCTGCGCACCGCCATCGGCTCGAGTCGGATCTCCTCGCTCGCCCCGTAGGCGTAGTAGTGATCGAGATCGATGGCCTGGGCGCCGGCGAGCGCCGCGGCATCGGCCTGCGCCTGCAGTGATCGTCGGGCGAGGTAGACCGTCGACACATCAACGACGACGCCCAGCGCAAGGAAACACACGACGATGAGCCCGAGGATGAGCACAATCGCGCTCCCCTCCTCCCCACCCCCTCTCCGTTGACTGGCGGGTTGTGGACGGTTTTCGCCGGATAAACCGTCCACAACCCGCCAGTCAGCAGTGGGGGTCACGGGGACTCCCGATAGTCATCGACCGGGATGACGAAGTCAGCACTCACCGGGATCGCGCCCACTGTCGCCTCCCCCAGCGATTCGGGCAGGAAGGGCAGTCGGACGCGTGTCGCCACGCGCACATACGTCGTCGATGAGGGGGCAAGGCAGGTCGGCTCGCAGCGAATCTGTACCTGCGGGGTCTGCGGGAGACCCTGATCGGCGAGCGCGATGCCCGCCGCCGCCTTCGCCCACGCCTGGGCCTGCCCGGGGGAATCCGCCTGCACGTACGCGCGGCCCGCTTCTCGGGCGGCCTGCGTCACACCGAAGGCCGCGGCCTGCACCTGCATGGCCGCGATGACGGCGTACATGACCGGGATCACCACGAGGACAATGAGGACGACGAACTCAATGACCGCCGCACCCTCATCACTCGGGGGCCGTCGACGCCGGCGCCGAATCACCGGGGCTCCTGCACGGCGTGCCCCTCGACCGTCATGGAGGTCGGACCCAGGAGACCCACGAGCGGCAAAGTCGTCGTGATCCGCACCCGCATAACGGGGATCCCATCGACGCGGGTGCGGTCAGCAACGACCCGACGGTCCTCATCGCTTGCGAGGGCGTCGCCCAGGATCTGCCGGGTGCGCGCTTCGGCTGCGGCGGTGCTGCTCCCGGCGAGTGCTCCCGCCCGCGCACCCTCCGCCGCGGCCGAGGTCATGGTGGCCCGCACATGCATCCCCAGGATCACCTGCAGCACCGCCAAGACCACGGCGAGCACGATGGGCGTGATGAGCGCGAACTCGACGACCGCACTTCCTTGGTCCTTCGTGGTTCCCGGGGCAAACTTCCCGATCACGGCCCTGACACCGAATTGATGGCGCGATCAAACAGTGAGGTCAACGCGTCATCCGCCACGAGCCACAGGGCCGTGACGAGCCCCGCGGTCATGACCGCGACGAGCACCCACCCGGGCACGTCGCCTCGATCATCGGCGGTGATGCGGGCGATGGCGCGAACGTAGATGGCTGACAGGTACTTCATGATTTCTCCTTGTGTGTAGGTGAGCGGTAACTGATTGACGGAGGGCCTAGGCCGTGAGGTTGAGGCCGTGCAGTCCGGGAAACAGCGCAATGACGACCACGATCGGCAAGATGAGGAAGACCACCGGGACGAGCATCAAGATCTCCTTGCGGCCGGCACGTTCGATGAGGCGGCGGCGACCGGCGGCCCGTGCGTCGGCGGCCTGGGCCCGCAACACGTCGGCCATCGGTGTGCCGCGCTCGCTCGCGACCGCGATGCCATCGACGAAACGTGCGACGTCAGGGGCAGGAACGTCGTCCGCAAGTTCGCGAAGTGCGCCCACGAACGGCGTTCCGCCGCGCACCTCGCGCACCACGTCGGTGAGTTCACCGGCGAGGTCCCCTCGGATGGTGGCGGCCACCCGCTCCATCGCCGCGACCGGAGCTTCGCCAGCGGCAACGGAGAATGCGAGAAGGTCGGCGACCGTCGGCAGTTGCTCCGTCATTCGCGTGCCGCGACGTTTGACGTCAGCGGAAAGCATTCGGTCGTGGAGTAGCCACCCGATGATGGCCCCCACCATGGCGAGGATCACCGGGGTCACGAGAACGGGTGACCCCTGGGAGGCACTGGCGAGGAGTCCCAGGGCCAACCCGACGGCGGCACCCGCGGCACCCCAGACCAGGGATTCCAGTTGATGCCGCGCCGGATCGGTGACACGTCCGGCCCGCCGGAGCCGGCGAGCCAACGACGAGCCGCCCATGCCCATCCGCGTGAACAGGATGGGACGCACGATTTCCAGCAGCAGCGCGAGCGGGCCTCGCTCGTTCATGTCGATCCGGTGACCCGGTGCGGCAATACGATCAGCCAACCGAGGGGGCCGATGCGCGCGGTACGCCGCTGCGATCATGATCAGACCGGCGGCGAGCGCAGCCCCGATGAGTGCTCCCAGTGCGCTCATGCCATCACCCGCGGCTCATCCGGCAACCGCCCGATGGCGATCATGACCCGATAGGCGACAACAGAGAGCAGCGCCGCACCCAGCAAAATCACCGCGCCCAGGCTGGTGGAGTAGGCCGCCATCGCCTCCGGACGCGTGCACAGCAGCGCCAGGGTGATCCACGGCGCTGCGACAGCGATCCGTGCCCCGTTGACCGTCCAACTCTGTCGGGCCTCAATCTCGCCGCGGGTCCGCGCATCCTCACGCAGGAATTCACTGAGGGTGCTGAGGACGCGGCCCAGATCGCTGCCGCCGACCTCGCGGGCAATGCCAAGCGCGATGACGACGCGGTCGGCGACCGGATCGCGCATGGAGTCTTGGAGCACCTCGAGTGCGAGAGCGAAGGACCCGGTAGCGCGATATTCGGTGGCGAAGCGGGCAAAGGCCGGGCGAAGCGGCTCCGGCCCTCGCTCGCCGAGGTCCGCCACAGCCTCCGGGAGCGACAGGCCGGCGCGTACCGAAGACGCCAAGACATCCACCGCGTCGGGCCAACTCCCCCGCAGCGACCTCACCCGAGCGGCCGCCCGCCGGCGGAGGACGACGTAGGGGATGCTGCCCACCGCGATCGCGGCCAGCACACCGACCACCACCACCCCGGAGACCGCCAGCGCAACCACAGCCGCGAGCAGTGCCCCGCCAACGCTCACCGCAATGACGCTCGCAGGCCTGATGCGCTCGAGCCCCGCGCGATCGATGAGTCGTTGGAGGCGCCCTTCGCGCTGGGTCGCGGCCACCCGCGGACCGGTGCTGCCGAGGAGGATGAGCAGGATGCCGGTCCCGGCCAGGAGTCCGACGATGGCACCCATTACGCCGCCGCCATACGCGTGCCGAGCAACTCAGCAAGGTCGTAGCCTGCGGCCTCGAAGCGATCCACATGCGGTGGGAAGCCACTGCCCCGAACCAATCGGCCCTGGCGTCGCGTGAAGATGTCGGCGAGCTCGACCACGCCCGCTTCGACGCGGCCCGGCAGTGCCGCGATTTCACGGACCTGCCGTTGACCCTCCCGATTGGTTGCGGTGTGCACGACGAGGTCGACACAACCCGCGACCGTCGGAACCACGAAGTCCGCGGCGATGTTTTGTCCGGCAAGGAGCGGCAATGTGCACAGCTTGGTGACCGCTTCTCGCGCCGAGTTGGCATGCAGCGTTGCCGCCGCTGGCAAACCGCTATTCATGGCGATGAGGAGGTCGAGGGCTTCGGCCTGCCGCACCTCGCCCACCACCAGGCGTGATGGCCTCATGCGCAAGGCTTCCTTCACCAGCCGCCGGAGGGCGATCTCGCCAGATCCCTCGAGACTGGCCTCGCGGGTTTGCATCGCCACCCAGTCGGGGTGATGCGGCAGTTGAATCTCGAAGACCTCCTCGCACGTCACGATGCGTTCGCGTGATGGGACACAGCCGAGGAGGGCGTTGAGCAGCGTCGTCTTGCCTGCCTGCGTGCCTCCGGCCACAACCACGTTGAGTCCGCTCACGACCGCCGCCTCGAGAAACGTCGCCGCCTCGCTCGTGAGTGAGCCGGTCGGTACGAGGTCGTGAATGTGGGCGGGCCGCTGGACAAACCGCCGGATATTGACCACCCAGTGGGCTCGTGTGATGTCCGGAATCGCTACGTGGAGCCGGCTGCCGTCGGGCAAGGTCGCATCAACGAACGGCGTGCTGAGATCGATGCGACGACCTGACCACTGGAGCATGCGCTCCACCAATACCCGCACTTGCGCATCAGTGAGGACCGTGGTTGTGAGTTCGCTGCGGCCATTGCGCGCGATGAAGATGCGGCCCGGCTCATTGATCCACACCTCCTCGATCTCCGGATCGTCGAAGAAGCGTTGAAGGGGGCCGAAGCCCGCGACGGCGTCCAGCGCGGCCTGGGCCATGCCGTCGTCAATCTCGACGGATTCCCCCAACTTCCAGGAGCGCTCGCGATAGCGACCGATGACCTCATCCACCATGCGTGCCACCGCGTCGCGATCGCGCAACGGATCAACACCGGAACGGCGTACCGCCTCGCGCACTTCATCGTGGACCCACTGCAAGCCTGCTTGATTCATTGCTCCCCCACCTCCTGGCTGTGTCGACTGCGACGACGCTAGGAAGGGCGGGGTTCGGATACAACGCGAGACCGCGCACTGTGGATGCGCGTTATCGGATCAGGACTGCGTGAGCGTGGACGATGACCACGACACGCACGAACCGCGCATCATTCATGCGCGTTTGCGTGTGTTAGTCGATGTCGCCGGCCATGAGGCGGCCGATGTGGGCGCGATCAGCGTCCTTGCCGTCAAGGACCGCAACAAGGCGTCCGTCGTACATGACGCCGATGCGATCGGCTAGGCCGAGGACCTCGTCGAGTTCGGCGGACACCAGCAGGACGGCGGCGCCATCGTCGCGGGCACCCACGATCTGGGAGTGGATGAACTCGATCGAGCCCACATCGACACCGCGGGTGGGCTGGGAGGCGATGAGCAGCGCCGGATTGGCCGCCAACTCGCGGGCGATGACGACCTTCTGTTTGTTGCCTCCGGACAGTGCCTGCACCGTGGTCTGGATCGAGGGGGTACGAACGTCGTAGTCCGCGACCAAGGTCGTGGCCAGCTCATCGATAGCGCCTCGACGGCGTACGCCGCGACGGGCGAACTCGGGCTCGTCGTAGCGGTCCAGGACGAGGTTGTCCGCGATGGAGTACGGACCCACGAGGCCATCGGTTTCGCGATCTTCTGGAACGTGCCCGACGCCGAGGGAGTGAATGTGGTGGGGGCTCTTGCCGAGGGCGTCCTGACCCAAGACGGTGACCCGTTCGGCGGTGCACTTGCGCAACCCGGTGAGCGCCTGGACCAGCTCGCGCTGGCCATTGCCCTCGACTCCGGCGATCCCAAAGATCTCACCGGCCCGGACCTGCAGGCTCACATCACGCACTGCCGGGAGACCGATGTCGTTCTCCGCGGTGAGATCCACCACGTCGAGAACGACTTCGCCGGGCTTGGCCTCGGTCTTGTCCACGGTGAGGAGCACACTGCGGCCGACCATCATCTGGGCCAGACCCGCAGCATCCGTGTCCGCGGGACGCGTGGTGCCCACGACCTTGCCGCCGCGCAGCACCTCGATGCGATCGGCGACCGCGAGTACCTCGCGGAGTTTGTGCGTGATGAAGATGACGGCGACGCCGTTGTCCGCAAAGCCGCGCATCACCTTCAGCAGTTCGTCGGTCTCCTGGGGCGTAAGGACCGCCGTCGGCTCATCCATGATGAGGACGTCCGCATGCCGATACAGCGCCTTGAGGATCTCTACACGCTGCTGCGTGCCGACCGGCAGGTCCTCGACTTTGGCGTCGACATCGACCTGAAGGCCGAAGTCTTGGGCGAGCTGCTTCACTCGTTCGCGAGCGGCCTTCATGTTGACGAAGATCGCCTTGTGCGGCTCATCGCCGAGGATGACGTTTTCGGCGACGGTAAAGACCGGCACGAGTTGGAAGTGCTGGTGCACCATGCCGACTCCGCGCTTGATCGCATCGCGAGGGCCCTTGAGGCGCACCTGCTCACCCTTGATGACAATCTCACCCTCGTCCGGTGAGTACAGGCCGTAGATCATCTTGACGAGGGTCGACTTGCCGGCGCCGTTCTCACCGAGCAGGGCGAGAATCTCGCCCTGTCGGACCTGGAGGGACACATCCTCGTTGGCGATGACACCAGGGAATCGCTTG
This sequence comes from Candidatus Nanopelagicales bacterium, assembly GCA_030827125.1. Classification (GTDB taxonomy): domain Bacteria; phylum Actinomycetota; class Actinomycetes; order S36-B12; family S36-B12; genus Mxb001. The sequence continues at coordinate 62,284 of JAURFD010000006.1, read as the reverse complement.
GTGAGGTTGCGGGCCTCAAGAGCCATCGGCTTGTCGTCAGCCATCGCTAATCCTTCTCATAGGGCTTGCCAACGGAGGCCGGAGGTTTAATCCGGCCGGAGACGGCGGCGAGCAGGACGATGGTGAGGATGTACGGAAGCATGTTGACGAACTGCGGTGGGATGTCCACGACAGCGTCGGCCTGCAATTGGCTTGCCACTCCCTGGGTGAGACCGAAGAAGAGGGCGGCAGCCAGTGCGCCGATGGGATTCCACGCGCCGAAGATCATGATCGCGAGAGCAGTGAAGCCACGGCCGGCGGTGAAGCCGCGTTCGAAGGTGCCGGCTGCTTCCAGGGAGAGGTAGGCACCGGCCAGGCCGGCGAGGGCACCGGCAAACGTGACATTCCAGAAGCGGGTGCGCTCGACACCAATTCCGGACGTGTCCGAAGCGCTCGGCTTCTCACCCACGGAACGCGTGCGCAGCCCCCACACGGTCTTGAAGAGCAGCACCCACAGGACCAGGGCGATGATGATCGCCGCGTAAGTAAACATTCCGTTGTCGAAGAAGACAGGGCCAACGAGCGGGAGATCGGCGAGGAAGGGGATGGACACCGTCGGGGTGTTGCCCGGCAGCACGTAGCCCTGGGCGTAGAAGAAGCTGGTCAACCCCGTGGCGAGAATATTGATGACCGTGCCCGCGATGATCTGATCCATCTTCCACGTCACAGCTCCGGTCGCCAGGAAGGCACCCATGATCATGCCGGTGCCGACACCGATCATGGCCCCCGCGATGAGGCTTCCGGTGAGGGCCGCGCCGAAGAAGCCGGCGAAGGCACTCATCAGCATCTGACCTTCGATACCAATATTGATGATGCCGGAGCGCTCACACACGATGCCGACCATCGCGGCAAGGATGAGAGGCACGGCGTACCGGAGCGAGAAGGACAGCACCGACGTCGTGCGCACGGCGTCCATACTGAAGGAGATCAGGATCGCCACGATGATCACGGCGCTGAGCGAGTAGGCCCACTTGGCGCTCATGATCCCCACCCAGAGGTCACGGTGGTCTGCTTCACGTTGCGCTTGCGGAAGAGAAGGCGAGCCACGATTGGCGCAGAGACGAAGAGCAGGGTGATGGCGAGGATGACGTCGACGACCTCGGGTTCGATCCCGGTCTGGAACTGCAGGGTGGCCGCGCCCGAACGCAGAGTGCCCACAAGCAGGGCCGCGGGAATCGTCGCGATCGGATTGGCGCGAGCCAACAGGGCGATGGTGATGCCATCGAATCCGAGACCCGCGTTGAATGCGGGCTCGAAGCGTCCGGTGATACCGAGCGTCTCCACAGCGCCGCCGAGCCCGGCTAAGCCGCCGCTCACGGCCATGGCCAGCAAGATCGTGCCCTTGACCGGTATGCCGGCGTAGCGCGCCGCACTGGGGTTCAGGCCCACCGTGTTGAAACGGAATCCCTGGGTAGTGCGGACCAGGAACCACCCGAAGAAGATGGCGACGAGCAACGCCAGGATGAACCCGGACGGGATGGGGCCAAAGAAGGGAAGGGTTGCGCTATCCGCCACCAGCGGGGTGCGCGAGATGGGCTGATCCGGCTCCTTGAACGGTCGACTCGCGAGGTAGTCCACCAGCGCGATGGCAATGCTGTTGAGCATGATCGTCGTGATGACTTCGGAGACGTGGCGGTACGCACGCAGGGCGCCAGCAATGGACGCCCATGCGGCACCGCACAGCATGCCGAAGACGATGGCGAACGGCAGGTGCACGACCATCGGCAACTGGAAGTGATAGCCGGCCCAGGCCGCACCAATAGCTCCCACGAGAAGCTGACCCTGGGCACCAATGTTGAACAGCCCGGTGCGCAGGCCCACCGTCACTGCGAGGCCCGTCAGAATCAGCGGCGTCGACTTCTCCATGACGCGTAGGAGACCTTCGGGTGTCCCGAGTGCGCTGCTGAAGAGGACGTAGTACGCGCGGAACGGATTGACGCCCTGTAACCAGATGAGCAGACCACCGATGGCGAAGGCCAGGAGGACCGAGATCACCGGAATCGCGATGGCCGGCAGTCGATCGAGCGGCCCGGAACGACGCGGATCGGGATCGGTGAATCCCAGATCGGTTTGCGCCGGATCAGTGGTTGCCATAGTGGACGGAATCCTTGCATAGAAGAGGACGGGGGGATGACGCTTTGCGCGTCATCCCCCCGTCCTGATTTCCGATCAGATCAGCCGAGCGTGACGTCGGTAACGATCGTTCCGGCGTCGAGGCCAGCGATGACCTCCTCGACCTTCTTCTTCACGTCATCCGGGACCGCAGCCTCGGTGTCGTGGTACGGCGCGAGGCCGGTCAGACCGAAGAAGTTGCCACCGGGAGCCTTGCCATCCTTGGCGAGGATGATGAGGTCCTTGGTGCCCAGCGTGAGCTTCTTCTCCGCCGAGGTCAGCAGGCACTTGGCGGCCTGCGGCACGGTGAAGAACTGGTCGGTGTCAACACCGATGCAGAAGGTCGACTCACCGGCACCGGGAGCCTTGGCGATCTCGATGAGCGCACCGTTGCCGGTGTTGCCGCCGGCACCGAAGATGATGTCGGCACCCTGCTCGAGCTGCTTCTTGGACTCCGCAGCGCCCCACTCGGGATCGTTGAACGCGTTGTTCGGCTCGTGGTAGACGAGCGTGACGTCCACGGCCGGGTTCGCGGCGAGCGCACCCGCCTTGTAACCCTCACCGAAGAGGACGACCGGGGGAACCGTGTCGGTACCGAGGACGGCGCCGATCTTGCCCGTCTGCGTCATCAGGCCAGCGAGGTAGCCCGCGGCGTAGCCAGCCTTGTCCTCGTTGAAGACGAGGCCGGTGAGGTTGGCCACCTCTTCACCCTGGAACTGGTCGACTCCAATGAAGGCAACACCGGCGTTCGCCTTCGCGGCCGTCACCGTGGCCTCGCCCATAAGGAAGCCGACCGTCACGATGACGTCGTACCCACCCTGGATGAACTGGTTGATGTTGTTCTCGTAGTCCTTCGGATCGACGGTCTCGATGTACTTCGCGTAGCCGCCGGTCTCCTGGGCGGCCTGCAGCGCGCCCTCCCACGCGGACTGGTTGAACGACTTGTCGTCCACCTTGCCCGTGTCGGTGACCAGACCAATGCAGAACGAGTCGGCACCCGGGCAGTCGCCCTCGCCGCCGCCGCCGCCACCGCCACTGCTCGATGAGTCTCCGCCGTCGCTGCTACCGCCGCAGGCGGCGAGCACGAGCGCGGCGGCAGCGGCCGCAGCCGCCAAACCCCACTTGCGATGCATGTGTGTATGCCCTTTCGTCAGTGGCCCCAAACCCACGCGGGATTCCGCGCCGCTCATCTGGGGCCTGAGCGTTGCCTTGACCTTAGTCGGCGGAACACCGTCGACACGCAAGGCCACCCTCGCCGTGACCCACCCGTAATACGGACATGCTCACGGGTGTGGCACCTGTGATTGGTGATGCGAACGTGACGACAGCGCACCTTCGGTTTCTCACCGGAATCGGGCGGACGCCGACCAGCCACCATCCACCGGCAGGACGACCCCGGTGATCCCGCTGGCATCACCGGAAGCAAGGAATCCCACGGCGCCAGCTACCTCCTCGACCGTCACCGGACGCCCGAGGGGGCATGTGCTCGACCACCACGACCAACCTGCGGGCCAGTCATCTGCCATCCCCGGTCGATCAATCACCCCCGGAGCGACAGAATTGGCGCGCACACCTTGCGGCGCGAGTTCGAGAGCAAGCGATCGGGTGTAGGACTCCAGTGCCGCCTTCGCGGCCGCGTAGTGCGCGTGGCTGGGGAACGCCGAGCCCGCCTCGACACTCGACACGTTCACGATTGCGGACCCCCGTATCAGGTCGGGAGCGGCAGCCTGGCTGACCCGCACCGCCGACACGAGGGAGGCGTCCAACATCGCGAGCCATGTCGTCGCCGTCATCGGCCAGGGTCGTCCAAGGTCCTGATCGGCAGCATTGTTCACGACCACGCCGATGCTCCCTCGGCTGCGGGCAACCGCGATGAGATCCGCCACGTCATCGTCACTGCGCAGGTCACCCGAGACGTACTGGGCCTCGGTCGGCCAATCGGACGGCTGCTGGCGTTGACCGTGCCCGACTACCGCCAAGCCCGACGCCATGAAGTGCGCCACGAGGGACCGTCCAAGGTGGCCGGACGCTCCGGTGATGATCGCCACACGCTGTTCAGTCACGGATGAACTCCTCGGCCAGGTCGCGCGCGTTCGGCCACATCGACAGGTCCAGGTCGTGGCCCGCCAGGACGAAAGAAGTGAAGGGAGGAGCCAGTGTGCACACGACCAAACTCCAGTCACCGCAGGTCCGTGATCCTTGCCATGACCCCGCGGGAACCAGCACGGCCGGCTGCTCGCCAACACCGAGATCGGTTCCGAGGCGGATGACGTCATGGGTGCCGTCAGGATGAAGCTGCAGCATCTCCACCGGCGCCCCGGCGACGTGCACCCAGGCCTCATCCTCACGAAGAATGTGCAGCCCACTGAAGTCGTCGGGCGTCAGCAGGCAGTGAATCGCATTGGTATTCGGTGTGCGCCACAGCACCCGGATCCACACGCCCTCACCCTCGAGGTACTCCATTCCCAGTGTGTCGATGATCTCCGCGGCGGAGGATTGGTCAATCGCGCTCACGACCGTGCCTCCACGACAGTCCGCGCCTGATGGAGCACGCTCTCGACGGTGACTCGCGTGGGTTGATGGTCACGGACGACGATGGAACCGGCAACGACCACATCACGGACATCGCCGCGACCGGCGCTAAAGACCACGAGTGTGTAGGGGTCGTGCACCGGCATCAGGTGGGGGGCCTGCAGGTCGAGCACCAGCAGATCGGCCTCCTTGCCCACGGCCACAGTGCCGATCCGATCGCCCAGTCCTAGTGCACGGGCACCGTTGACGGTTGCGAGCTCAACCACCTCGCGCGCAGTGATCGCCGCAGGATCATCAAGGACCAGTCGGGCGAGGTTGGCGGTCAAGCGCATGGCCGCGAACATGTCCAGATCGTTGCTCGAGGAGCATCCGTCGGTGCCGAGACCCACGTTGATGCCATCGGCTCGGTAGCCGACGATGTCGGCAGCCCCGCTTGCGAGCTTGAGGTTGGAGCCGGGGCAGTGCGCGACGGTCGTGCCCGTCTCCGCGATGCGTTGACGCTCACCGGGGTCGATGCGCACGCCATGCCCGAGCACCGGTCCGCGGCCCAACACACCCGCCGCATCGAGGGCAGCAATCGGGCGCATGCCGGTGGCGGCAATCGTGTCGGCGTTCTCGCGATCGTTCTCCGATGCGTGGGTGGTGATCATGGCGCCCTGCTCCTGCGCAAGCACAACGATCTCGGCGAGGTGATCGACCCCCACCGTGAAGGCCGCGTGGGGCATCAGGGCCGGGGGCACGTAGGGACCACCCGTGTCCGCCAGCACCTGCGGCCAAGCCGCGGCGCGGCTCATCCGCTCATCCCATTCCAGCCCGTCAGGCCCGGGGAATGAGAAGAACACCGGTCCGGTGATGTGTCGCAGACCGACCTCCACCGCGGCGCGGTGGCCGGCCTCGGGGTGGAAGTACATGTCGAGCGCGGTCGTCGTCCCCGAAAGCACCGCTTCCAGTGCACCGAGGCGGGCACCGGCGTACACGCCGTCGGGATTCATGATTCGGGCTTCCTCCGCCCAGACCCGCTCCAGAAATCCCTGCAGGTCCACGTCTTCAGCGATCCCGCGCAGCAACGTCATGGGCAGGTGCGTGTGCAGGTTGACCAGTCCCGGCATGACGAGACAGTGCGACGCGTCGATGACCTCGCGTGCGGGCACCGGATCACCGATTGAGGTGATCAGCCCGTTAGTGATTCCAATGCTGACGTTCTCGAGAACCCCGTCGGACTCATCCGGCAGGGTCGCCATCAGCACATAGCGGGCGTTCTCGATGAGAAGGTCGGCCGTCATCAGGCGGACGCCAACAGGGCGGCTGCTTCGGCCAGGATCGCGGTCACCTTCTCGGCCCCCTGGGCGACGACCGCCTGAACTTCCTCGATGGTGATGGGGTCCGGGCTCAGGCCCGCCGCAGGATTCGCGACGAGGCACAGCGAGGAGTAGGGAAGGGCGCACTCCGCTGCGAGAACGACCTCGGGGACACCCGTCATCCCCACCACGGTGACACCCAACATCGACGCCATCGCGATCTCGGCCCGTGTCTCAAAGCGCGGGCCCTCGAACGCGCCGTAGATGCCGGTCGGCGTGACCGGAATATCGAGTCTCCCCGCGGCATCGATCCACGTCTGACGAAGTCGTTGACTGTAGGGCTCACCCATGTCCACGTGGACGACGCCCTCGGGGGTACTGCCGTCATAAAAGGTGACGGGCCTCTGCTTAGTGAAGTCGATGAAGTCATCCACGACGACGAGCGCTCCCGCGTCATGGCCAATGCCTCCTACAACGTTGATGGCCAGAATCTCTGTGACACCAACATCCACAAGCGACTGCATGAGCGCCCGGTAGTTCACCCTGTGCGGCGGGACCGAGTGGTCAGCACCATGACGCGAGGCAAAATAGGTGGGCCGGCCGTGCAGCAGCCCGCTGGTGATCTGGGCATCGCCGTACTCGGTGGTCTGAGTGAAGGTTTCCGGATCGTTCAATTCAGCAAGGGCGTAGAAGCCGGTGCCGGCGATGACCCCGAGCGCCCCGGTCATGCGTCGGCGAGAGCGGCAGCCGTCAACTCGTCAAAGGTCGGGAAGTATGTCGAGATGTCGCTCCCGGTGAAGGTACCGATCCACCCGTCGTCGTCATGGAAGAAGCGGATCGCGGTGAAGTCCGGCGACGTCCCCATGTCGAACCAGTGGGTGGTCATCGCGGGAACGCTGAGCAGGTCTCCCGCGGTGCAGAGCATGGCCGCGACCTTGCCGTCGACATGCAGGTAGAAGACACCGGCGCCGTGGGAGAAGTAGCGGATCTCCTCCTCGTCATGCGTGTGCTCGTTGAGGAACTTCGCCCGCGCCCCCGCTGCGGTCGCCCGCCACTCATCGGAATCCACCGGGTGCAGTTGGGCGACGTCGACGAGCCGGTAGCCGTGCTCCGCGATGAGTCGATCGACGAGCGGACGGTAGGCCTCGAGGACCTCCTCCTGCGTCGCGCTGGCCGGGAGCGGGTCTCCGGCCGGGATGTGCTCGAAGACGACGCCGTGGGTGGCGAGCGTCTCGGCAATTGTGCCGTGATCGCTGGTGCGCAACAGCAGGGTGTCGGGGGCGTCATCCGCCCACACGCTCAGCAGGGTCATGTCGTCCACCTCTCGTTCGGTGCCGTCATTGTGTCGCACTCACGGCGAGAGCGCGATCACGTCGGCAGAGAATCCAGCCGCAATGCATGCTCGAAGAGCCAATCCAGGCTCTCCGTCCGGTCAACCGCCTCGCTCAGGTCAGCGCCCCACGCGTAGAGACCGTGCTCGGCGACGATCACACACGGCACGCCGCTGTCCATCGCCTCGACCACGCGCCGGGAGAGATCGGCCATGTCCTGGGAGTTCGCGACCACGGGAACAATGACGGGGTCGCCGTGGGCCCCTCGCCCTATCCCCTTGAGTTGCTCGACATCGTGCAGGGGTACGCCGTTCGGCCAGCGAGCGGCGGCCACGACGCTGGAGAGCGCGTGCACATGTACAGCCGCTTTGGCGCCGCTGGACTGCAGGATGGCGGCGTGCACCTGCGCCTCCGCACTCGGACGATGCGGTTGGCCAGGTGCCGGCTCCCCTCGGCCATCCGTCGCGACGGCGTGGGTTGCATCGAGGGCACTCTTGTCGACACCGGAAGCGGAGACCAGGAGGCCGTCGCCGTCCCATACGGAGACGTTGCCCGACGTGCCGCGCATCCAGCCGAGGGCGTACAGGCGGTTGCTCGTGCGTGCCAGCGCTTCGGCCGCGGACTGCGTGGACATGTATCCTCCTCCAGCGTGACCCTAGCCGAGCAGACCTTCTACGGCGTCAAGCACGTCGTCGTGGATATCGAGGGGACAACGAGCCGCTCCTCGTTCGTCTTCGACGTGATGTTCCCCTACGCGACGGAGCGCTTCGCGGACTGGCTGGCCGAGCACGGGGACGAGCCCGCGACGGCAGCGATCGTCGATCAGGTGGGCCACGAGATCGGGGTCGTGGCGCCCGACCGCGACACCGTGGTCGAGACGTTGACCGAGTGGGTACGGGCCGATCGCAAGATCACGCCCCTGAAGACGCTGCAGGGACTCATCTGGGAGGACGCTTTCTCCTCCGGAGCCCTGGTCTCGGACTTCTATCCCGATGCCCTTGTGGCGATGGGCGCGTGGCACTCCCAGGGTGTGCCCATCTCGGTGTACTCATCGGGCTCGGTACTCGCCCAGCGCAACTGGTATGCGCACACGCCCGAGGGCGATCGCACGGTATGGATCACGGACTACTTCGACACCGCAAATGCGGGTCCGAAGCGGGAGGAGTCGTCGTACCGAGCGATCAGCGCAGCCCTCGGGGTCGCGCCCGAGCACCTGCTGTTCTGTTCGGACGTCGTGACCGAACTCGATGCCGCAAGCGCGGCCGGCTGGCAGGTGGTGCGCCTGCGCAGGGCGGGCGAGCCGCACGCCGAGGGCGACTCGGCATACCCGGAGGTCGACGAGATGACCGCCATCATCCTGGCCTAACCTCCCCCCACCCCGATTAGCGGGGGAAGGCGCCGGCGACGCCGCCATCGACGGGGATGACCGCCCCTGTCGTTCGCGACGACGCGTCCGAGAGCAGGAACGCCGCCGTCTGCGCGACATCGCGCGTCGTGACGCGGCGTCCAAGAATATTCCGCGAGGCATAGAAGTCCTCGAGCTCCTCCGGCTTGATGCCGTGAGCCGCCGCGCGCTCCTCGCGCAGTCCGTCATCCCACAGTCGCGAGTGGTCGAACACCGCATCGGGGTTGATCGCATTGGCGCGAATTCCATGACGCCCACCCTCGAGCGCCGCGATCCGCATCAACTGCACCATCCCGGCCTTCGACACCGAGTAGGCGCCAAAACCCGCGCCAGGTCCGAAGGCGTTCTTGCTCGCGACGTACACAAGCGAGCCACCGACGCCCTGTTCCTTCAACACGCGTACGGCGGCCCGCGTGAGCAAGAAGCCGCTGGTGAGGTTGATCCGCAGCCCGCTCTCCCACTGGTCCAGCGTCAACTCATCCAAGGTGCCGGTGACGCCGATGCCGGCGTTGATCACGGCCCCGTCGAGACCGCCGAAGGCGCGCACCGCGCGCCGCACGGTGTCGTCTACGACGGCCTCGTCCGTCTGATCACCGACCATCAGCTCCGGTTCGGCGCCGCCAGATTCGGCGATGCGCTCCGCGACCTCACCCAACCCCGTCCCATCGAGGTCAGCGAGGACCAGTGACGCTCCACGACCCGCCAGTTCAAGCGCGATCCCCCGCCCGATCCCCGAGGCGGCACCGGTGACGACAAAGATCGAGCCCGCAAGATCCGGCGGCGCCGGCTTCAGCGTCAGCTTGTAGAGCTCCATGGGCCAGTAGTCGAACCGGAAGGTCTCCACATCGTCCAGCGGCTCGGGCGTGCCGAAGCGATCGGCGACGGAGGCCGCCACCTCATGCGTGTGCACGGCGATATCCGCCGCCACCTCGGCGTCGCGTCGCGTCGCTCCGGTCGTCACGGCACCGAGCCCGGGAACGAGGACAACCCTCGGCATCGAATCGTGCGCTGAGTAGCCCGCGGGCATGAGCGCCGCATTGCGCTCGACGTACGCGCGGTAATCATCGGAGTACGTCGCCACATCATCGGCCGCACTCGAGACGGACCGGACAATGGCGGATCGCGGCTTGATGCGCAGCATGTGATCGGCACTGCTCACGCCACCGGCGACCACCGCGTCGAGGTCCGACCGATCAGCCACCGCGCGCAGGCGATCATCGACCCGGAGCACGCGGCGACTCGTCTTCGCTACTGCGCCGCGCAGGTGCAGGAGCAGTCGCTCGACCTCGTCATCGGGCATATCCGCGACACCTCGCGACGGCTCCGTCCGCAACGGCTGTGCTGCGAGGAACTCCCGCGCTCGACCAACCGCGGCCTCCGTCTGCGTCCAGCACTCGGCGCTGGACTCCCCCCACGTCACTAGGCCGTGGTGAGCCAACACCACGCCGTCGTAGTTCGCCAGATCTCCGACAACCTTGCTCAGCGTGAAGCCCGGACGCATCCAGTCCACATAGGCAAATCCCTCACCCAGCGCCTCGCGCGTGACGCGCGGACCCTCGGCATGGTTGGTCAGCGCGCAAATGACATCGGCATGCACGTGGTCAATGTGGGTGAACGGGAGGAAGGCGTGTAGCAACGTCTCGATCGACGGCCGTCGCGCCGAAGGGTCGAGCAGTGCGCGCGCGACGAGGTCGGTCATCTCCTCATCGGACAGGTCCTCGAGGTCCCGCAGCGGAAGCAGATCGTCCAGACGCAGCGCGGGATAGTCTGAGTCAACCGAGCCACGCAGATCCGCTCCCGAGCCCTTGACCCACATCACCCGCTGCTCGCGCCCAAGGTGGTCGACCAGGGTTCCCTTGGCCGAGGTGTTGCCGCCGCCGTACACCACCAGCGTCGGATCGTCGCCAATCCGACGGGACCGCTCGACCAGCTGCTCCAGCGGCGTGCTCACGACGTCTCACCCTTCACGAGAGCCTCCACACTGACGTGCCCGCCTGGTTCGACCACGGCGCGCTCGGTCACGACAGCGGAGATGTACGCCGCCGGAGTGACGTCGAAGGCGGGGTTGAATCCCTGAGCGCCCTCGGGCGCGTAGGCGACACCACTCCAGGCGGTGACCTCCGCTCCGTCCCGCAATTCGATCTCGATGTCGGCCCCGGTGGCGGTCGACAGATCAACGGTGGACGAGGGTGCGGCGACGACGAAGGGGATGCCCGCGGCATGACAGGCGAGGGCAACGCCGACCGATCCGATCTTGTTGGCGGTGTCGCCGTTGCGCGCAATGCGGTCTGCGCCAATGACCGCGACATCCACCAGTCCGCGCAGGATGGTCGACGCGGCCGCACCGTCCGCCTGTACGACGTAGGGAATACCGTGGCGAGCGCACTCCCACGCGGTGAGTCGAGCGCCCTGGAGCAGGGGCCGGGTCTCATCGGCATAGACACGCTCGATCTCGCCACGGTCAAAGAGTTCACGAATGATCCCGAACGCCGTCCCCCAGCCCGTGGTTGCGAGAGCACCGGTGTTGCAGTGCGTCAACACACGCAGCGGTCGTCGCACACAATGCGCCTCGATCCAGTCCGCCCCGCGGCGCGAGAGTGCACGGTTTGCCGCGGTGTCCTCCGCGACGAGTGTGGTCGCCTCCGCGATGACCGCCGACACTCCTCCGGCGATGAACGGACGCACACGATCGACCCCCCATGCCAGGTTGACCGCGGTCGGGCGGGCGTCTCGCACCCTGTCGACCTCCGCCGAGAGCCGGCCTGCGGTCCAGCCTTCACGGCCGGCCTGCAGCATGGCGACCGCGACACCGTAGGCACCCACCGCACCCAGCGCCGGCGCCCCACGCACGACAAGTCGGCGTACGGCGTCCACCACATCGTCGACGCTTCGGCAGGCCAGGTGAACCTCGTCGCCCGGCAACCGGGTCTGGTCCAAGAGCACCAGCGCGTCGTCCCGCCAGGCCACCGCCTCGATCTCTGCCACCGTCAGAACACATCCGTCGGTGTGTAGACCCCCCAGACCTCGCGGAGGGCGTCGCTGACTTCTCCGACGGTCGCCTGTGCCCGCAGTGCGTCCTTCATGGGATAAAGAAGGTTGTCCGTGCCCGCCGCGGCCGCGCGCAGCCGCGCCAGCGCGTCATCCACCGCCGCCTGATCGCGCTCCGCACGGATGCGCTCCAGCCGGGCCCGCTGGTCGACCTCGATGGCCGGGTCCACGCGCAGCGGCACGTAGTGCTCTTCCTCCTCGAGAGTGAAGCGGTTAACGCCCACCACCGTGCGCTCGCCGGAGTCGATCTCTTTGGCCACCTGATACGCGGACTTCTCGATCTCCAACTTCTGGAATCCCTGCTCGATGGCGGCGACGGCACCGCCCCGCTCCTCCACCTGCTCCATGAGCGCGAGTGTGGCCGCCTCGATCTCATCGGTGAGGGACTCCACGACATAGGAACCCGCGAAGGGATCCACCGTCGCGGTCACATCGGACTCGTAGGCAAGGACCTGCTGCGTGCGCAGGGCCAGTCGCGCAGCCTTCTCCGTCGGCAGGGCGATGGCCTCGTCGAAGGAGTTGGTGTGCAGCGACTGGGTGCCCCCGAGGACCGCCCCGAGAGCCTGGACGGCCACGCGCACGAGGTTGACCTCCGGTTGCTGCGCGGTGAGTTGCACACCGGCCGTCTGGGTATGGAAGCGGAGCATCTGCGACTTGGGATTCTCTGCCCCGAACTCCTCGCGCATGATGCGTGCCCAGATCCGACGCGCAGCCCGGAACTTGGCGACCTCTTCGAGGAACGTCGTACGGGCAACGAAGAAGAAAGCAAGGCGCGGGGCGAATTCGTCCACGTGCTGACCCGAGGCCACGGCCGCGCGCACGTAGGCCATGGCATTCGCCAGCGTGAAGGCGATCTCCTGCACGGGCGTGGCTCCGGCCTCGGCCATGTGATAGCCCGAGATCGAGATCGTGTTCCAGCGCGGGAGTTCAGCCTGGCAGTAGGAGAAGATGTCCGTCGTCAGGCGGAGAGACTCCGCGGGCGGGTAGATGTAGGTGCCGCGCGCGATGTACTCCTTCAGGACGTCGTTTTGGATGGTGCCGTTCAACGCCTCCCCGGGCACACCCTGCTCCTCGGCGACCAACTGGTAGAGCAGCAGGAGGATGGCTGCCGGGGCGTTGATCGTCATGGATGTCGACACCTGATCCAGCGGGATGTCCCGGAAGAGGACGCGCATGTCGTCGATCGTGTCGATCGCCACCCCGACCTTGCCGACCTCACCGTGGGCCAGGGGCGCATCGGAGTCGTAGCCCATCTGGGTGGGGAGGTCGAAGGCCACCGAGAGCCCCGTGGTGCCGGCCGCCAGGAGTTGCCGGTAGCGCTCGTTGGACTCGGCCGCGTTGCCGAATCCGGCGTACTGGCGCATCGTCCAGGGGCGACCGGTGTACATCGTGGGGTAGACGCCCCGCGTGAACGGATAGCTGCCCGGCTCACCGAGTTGGCCGGCCGGATCCCACCCCCGCAGCGCCTCGGGGCCATAGAGCGGCTCGAAGGGCAATCCGGACTCAGTGCTCATACCGGCAGCCTAGGGGCGGGGCGCTCCACACTCACCCCGGCCTGCCGCATCGCGGAACTCTCGTTACGATGGCGACACACCGAGCATCGGAGGCGACTGTGGCGACCGCACCCGTCGGCACCCTCTACCGCGGCGGCCAGGGTATGTGGTCCTGGGTCGCTCAGCGGATCACCGGTGTCGCCGTGTTCTTCTTCCTCTTCGTGCACGTGCTGGACACCGCCCTGGTCCGGGTTTCCCCGGAGGCTTACGACATCGTCATCGCGACCTACAAGACTCCCATCGTCAACCTCCTCGAGGTCGGCCTCGTCGGCGCCGTCCTGTACCACGCCCTGAACGGCCTACGGGTGATCGCGGTGGACTTCTGGTCCCGCGGCCCCCGCTACCAGCGTCAGATGCTGTGGGGCGTTGTCGGCGTCTGGGTCGTCGTCATGATCCCGGGCACCTACTTCATGCTCAAGCACACCGTCGAAGCCCTGTTTGGGAGCACCCCATGAGCGCCACCGACCGCGCCCTCGCGCTCTCCGACCGCGGCCGCACCAAGCAGCGGAGCAACTACGAGCTCTACTCGTGGCTGTTCATGCGCATCTCCGGTGTGGTGCTGGTCTTCCTCGTTCTTGGTCACCTCCTCATCATGAATGTCCTCGACGGCGGCGTGCAGCGCATCAACTTCGCCTTCGTCGCGGGTCGCTGGGCGAGCCCGTTCTGGCAGGCCTGGGATCTGATCATGCTGTGGCTGGCCATGCTCCACGGCACCAACGGACTCCGCACCGTGATCAACGACTATGCGGAGCGCGACCAGACGCGTTTCTGGCTCAAGATGCTGCTCTACGTGGCCGCTGGTTTCATCATCCTTCTCGGGACGCTCGTCATTTTCACATTCGACCCGAATCTCGGCTAGGAGCGCGGCATGCAGACGCACAAGTTCGACGTCGTCATCGTGGGAGCAGGCGGTGCAGGTATGCGCGCGGCCCTCGAGTCCACCAAGCGGGCGCACACAGCCGTGCTCACCAAGCTCTACCCCACGCGGAGCCACACCGGCGCGGCCCAGGGCGGCATGTGCGCTGCGCTGGCGAACGTCGAGGAGGACAACTGGGAGTGGCACACCTTCGACACGATCAAGGGTGGCGACTACCTGGTGGATCAGGACGCTGCCGAGGTCATGTGCAAGGAAGCCATCGATGCCGTCCTCGACCTGGAGAAGATGGGACTTCCCTTCAACCGCACCCCGGAGGGCCGCATCGACCAGCGACGCTTCGGTGGCCACACCCGCAATCACGGGGAGGCTGCGGTGCGCCGTGCGTGCTACGCGGCCGACCGCACCGGTCACATGATCCTGCAGACCCTCTACCAGAACTGCGTCAAGGAGGGTGTGGAGTTCTACAACGAGTTCTACGTCCTCGACCTGCTCCTCGACGAGAAGGATGGCCGCAAGGTTGCTTCGGGTGTGGTCGCCTATGAGTTGGCGACCGGCGCCATCCACGTCTTCCACGCGAAGTCCGTCGTCTTCGCCACCGGCGGCTACGGCAAGGTTTGGAAGACCACCTCCAACGCCCACACCCTCACCGGTGACGGCATGGCGATCGCGCTGCGCCGCGGCCTGCCGCTGGAGGACATGGAGTTCTACCAGTTCCACCCCACGGGCCTGGCCGGCCTCGGCGTCCTCCTCACCGAGGGTGCCCGCGGGGAGGGCGGCATCCTGCGCAACGCGACGGGCGAGCGCTTCATGGAACGCGTTGCTCCCACGATCAAGGACCTCGCACCTCGCGACATGGTTGCCCGAGCGATGGTGGCCGAGGTGCGCGAGGGGCGCGGCGCCGGACCGGACAAGGACTACGTCTACCTCGATCTCACCCACCTTCCCAAGGAGCAGATCGAAGCCAAACTTCCGGACATCACCGAGTTCGCCCGCACCTACCTCGGCGTCGATCCGGTCACTGAACTGGTCCCGGTCTTCCCCACCGCGCATTACGCCATGGGTGGTATCCCCACCAACATCGAGACCGAGGTCCTCTCCGACAACGACACCGTCGTGCCCGGCCTCTTCGCCGCGGGCGAGGTCGCGTGCGTCTCCGTACACGGCGCCAACCGTCTGGGCACGAACTCGCTGCTCGACATCAACGTCTTTGGACGCCGCGCTGGCATCGCTGCAGCCGAGTACGCCGCCTCGCATGACTTTGCACCGATTCCGGAGGATCCGGAGGCGCTGACAATCAGTCTCGTCGAGGGCCTGCGGTCTGCGAACGGGACCGAGCGTGTCGCTGCTATCCGCCGTGACCTGCAGCAGACGATGGACCTCAACGCGCAGGTGTATCGCACCGAGGCCACACTCAAGCAGGCTCTCAGCGACATCTATGACCTGCGTCGCCGCTACCGCAACATCTCGATCCAGGACAAGGGCGCCCGCTACAACACGGATCTCCTCGAGGCCATCGAGCTCGGATTCCTCCTCGACCTAGCCGAGGTGACCGTCGTGGGTGCGCTGGAGCGCAAGGAGTCGCGCGGCGGTCACGCACGCGAGGACTACCCCAACCGGGACGACGTCAACTTCCTGCGGCACACCATGGCCTACCGCGGCGCTGACTCCGGCGGCGAGCATTCAGTGCGCCTGGACTACAAGCCCGTCAACATCACCCGCTACCAGCCGATGGAGCGCAAGTACTGATGACTGCCACCGCCGCAGACACTGCGGTTCGTATCGAACCGTCCGACGTCACCTTCCGTATCCGCCGGTTCATCCCCGAGCTTGACGAGGAGCCGCACTGGGAGACGTACGTCGTCTCGGCGTATCCGACGGACCGCGTGCTCGATGCCCTCATGAAGATCAAGGGCGAGCAGGACGGCACCTTGACCTTCCGTCGCTCCTGCGGGCACGGCATTTGCGGCTCGGACGCGATGCGCATCAACGGACGCAACCGACTCGCGTGCAAGACCCTCATTAAGGATCTCGGCGGTGACGAGATCACGGTCGAGGCGATCAAGGGCTTGCCCCTCGAGAAGGATCTCGTGGTCGACATGGAGCCGTTCTTCGCGGCCTACCGGGCGGTGAAGCCCTTCCTCATCACCGACGGACACGAGCCCACCCGCGAACGCCTTCAGTCGATCGAGGAGCGCGAGGTCTTCGATGACACCACCAAGTGCATCCTGTGCGCTGCGTGCACGACCTCCTGCCCGGTCTTTTGGACCGACGGACAGTACTTCGGGCCGGCCGCCGTCGTGGCCGCGCACCGCTTCATCTTCGATTCGCGTGATGCCGGTACCGAGAGCCGCCTGGAGATCCTTAATGATCGCGAGGGTGTCTGGCGCTGCCGCACCACCTTCAACTGCACCGACGCCTGCCCGCGTGGCATCGAGGTCACCAAGGCCATCCAGCAGGTCAAGCGCGCGCTGATCTTCCGCCGCGTCTGAGGGCGGCGCGCCGTTGGGCAACACCGGATCGCTCCGGTTACCCTGGGCAAATCATGCGTCGCGCACTCCTCGCCCTGGTTGCCGCCACGGCGCTCAGCCTCGTCCCGGCAACGGCCGCGAACGCGGAGCCCATCGGCGGCGCACAACTGACCGGCTACGACGTCATCGTCGACCCGGGCCCCGGAGCCTCTGCCCTCCCCAACGTCCCGGCGTCGGCCTGGGTTCTCGCTGACCTCGAAACCGGTGCCGTGCTGGCTGCCGAGGCACCCCATGTGCCGCGAGCGCCCGCCAGTGTCCTGAAGGCCCTCACCGTACTCACCCTCTCGCAGCGTCTCGACCCCAACGAGGTCTACACCTCGACGTACGACGATGTCGCGGTTGATGGCAGCCGCGTTGGCATCGTGGAAAACGCCACCTACACGGTGCGCGAGTTGTTCTTCGGCCTCATGATGCAGAGCGGCAATGACTGCGCCCGCGCACTCGCGATGGCCAACGGCGGCCTCGACCTCACGGTGGCGCAGATGAACCAGGAGGCTCAGCGCCTTCAGGCCTACGACACCGTGGCGGTGAATCCCAGCGGCCTACCCGCCGAGGGACAGGTCACGTCCGCCTACGATCTCGCCCTCATCGCGCGCGAAGGACTCTCGCGCCCCGACGTTTTCGAGTACGTCAACACCCGTGTCCTCGAAGATTTCCCCGGCTACATGCCCGACAAGCCGGGTGACCCGCGCCCGACCATGCCGATCGCGACGCAGAACCCCCTGTTTATCCAGGGATATGAGGGCGCTATCGGTGTGAAGACCGGGTGGACCACCGAGGCCGGTCGCACCTTCATCGGCGCGGCCGAGCGGGACGGGACCTCTCTGGTGGTCACCCTCCTCAATATCGAGGGAGAGATTTACCCCGCGGCATCGAGCCTGCTCGACTGGGGATTCGCCAACATTGATGAGGTTACCCCCGTGGGCTACCTCGTCGATCCCATCGAGCCGATGGTCGACGAGGCTGTGGCGCCCGCCCCCGCCGATGTCACCGATGGCAGTAACGCAGGGATCACGGGCGCGGAGGGTGCGGATACTTCTACGGGGGGCACGCTGGCAGCCGATCAGGCCGCCGAGAGTGGCGGGATCTCGTGGGCGTGGGTCATCGCCCTGCTCGGCGCCATGGTGGTCGGCCTCCTCATGGTGATCCAGGGCATCCGGGCGCTGCGCACTCCGCCGCCGGCTCCGCGACGTCCTCGTCGCCCGACCCCGTCGGACGACGAGGAACGCATTGACGCTGGCTCTACGACGCTCTAGACCCGTCGCTTTCCGACCGTTGTGGTGACTTTCGGCGAGCGGAATCCCACCATGACGGTCGGAAACCGGAGCGCGATGGAGCGCTACGGCAGTCGAACGAAGCCAACTGCCTCGTAGACGTCCGCGAGCGTCGGTGCCGCAGCAGCACGCGCCTTGTCCGCCCCCAGACGCACCAGTCGGCTCAACTCCGCGGGATCGGCCATGAGCTCGTCAACCGTCGCGCGGAAGTCCGTGACGAAGTCCACCGTGACCTCCGCGGCGTCCTTCTTCAAGTCTCCGTAGCCGCGCCCCTCGTAGTCGGCGACGAGTGTGTCGATGGACCCACCGGTGAGCGCCGCGATGAGGGTGAGCAGATTCGACACTCCCGGCTTGTTGACGGGGTCAAAAGTGATCTCTCGACCGGAGTCGGTCACCGCTGACTTGATCTTCTTCGCGGTCACCTTCGGATCATCAAGCAGGAAGATGCACCCGGTCGGCGCCGACTTGCTCATCTTCGCCGTGGGATCGGCCAGGTCAAGGATCTTGGCCGTATCCTTCACGATGAACGCCTCCGGAACAACGAGGGTCGGTCCATAGCGGGCGTTGAACCGCTGGGCGAGGTCTCGGGTGAGTTCGAGGTGCTGTCGCTGGTCTTCGCCCACCGGGACACCCTCGGGGCGGTAGATCAAGATGTCAGCCGCCTGAAGCACCGGGTAGGTGAAGAGCCCGACCGTCGAACGATCTGTGCCGGTCTTCTGTGACTTGTCCTTGAACTGGGTCATGCGCGACGCCTCGCCGAAGCCCGTTTGGCATTCCAGCACCCACGCGAGCTGCGCATGCTCGGGCACATGGCTCTGCACGAAGATCGTGGAACGCTGCGGATCGAGTCCTACGGCGAGCAACTGGGCGAAGGAGAGCAGCGTTCGGTGGCGTAGAAGCGCCGGATCGTGTTCCACGGTGATGGCGTGCTGATCGACGACGCAGTAGAAGGCGTCGTACGTCTCCTGCAACTCGACCCACCGGCGCAGCGCACCAAGGTAGTTGCCCATCTGGAAGGAATCTGCCGTCGGCTGGATTCCCGATAGGACGCGCGGCGGAACGTGCACGGGCAACTCGGAGGCCATGACCTCATTCTTGCGAGGTGTCGCTGCTCGCCTCGCGCCGGTCCCCCTCTTCGGCCTCCGGCAGGGCGGTCACCCGCAGTCGCGCGACTCGTCGACCATCGAGTTCGGTCACGGTGAGCACGTGGTGGTCCACCTCCACCTGGGCGCCGATCTCCGGCAGCGTGCCCAGGCGAGACACCACGAATCCCGCAGCCGTCTCATAGGGCCCTTCGGGGAGCTCAACGCCGGTGACCTCCTCGAAGTCCTCGAGATTGAGCAGACCATCGACGCCAACGCTGCTCGGGGCAGCCACGTCGTACTCATCCCGGATGTCGCCGACTAATTCCTCGACGAGGTCCTCGAGGGTCACGATGCCCGCGGTTCCGCCGTACTCGTCCACCACGATCGCGAGGTGATGGCCTAGCCGCCGCATCTCGGTGAGCGCGGGAATCACCTGCTTGGTGCCGGGGAAGAAGGTGACCTTGCGGGCGAGCTCCCCAACGCGGCTGCGACCGCGTGAGGCGTCCGGGGAGAGAAGGTCGCGGATGTGCACGACGCCGATGACGTCATCGGCCGAACCACGGATGACCGGGTATCGCGAATGTGGGGCATCGCTCACCGCGCGAGCGGCGTCCCTGATCGGCATCGACGCGTCGAGGAACGCGACCTCCGTCCGAGGCAGCATGACCTCCTTGACCTCGCGGTCTCCGGCATCGAAGACATCGTCGATGAGAGCGCGCTCCTCAGCCGTGAGGTCCTCGTGCGACGCGACGATGTCCCGCAGTTCCTCACCGGTGATCTGCTCCTTGCCCGTCGTCGGATCGCCGCCAAGCAGACGCACGATGGCATTGGTGGAGATCGAGAGCAACCAGATGAACGGACGGGTGATCTGGGCGAGGAGGTTGACCGGTCCGGCGAGGAGCAGCGCGGTGGACTCCGCTCGTTGAAGGGCGAGGCGCTTGGGGACGAGTTCCCCGATCACCAGGGACACGTAGGCGATCACAACGGTGACCGCGATGAAGGCCACCGCCGAGGCCCAGCTCTCCGGCAGTCCCCACCCCTGGAGGACCGGGGCCAGGGCTGGAGCGATCTGTGCGGCACCGAAACCAGCCGAGATGAAGCCAGCCAGCGTGACGCCGACCTGCACCGCGGCCAGGAACCGGTTGGGGTTGGCGGCGAGTGCGGCCAACGATCGGCCACGCCGCCCGCGCTCGGATAGGCGCTCCACCTGGCTTTCGCGCAGGGAGACGAGAGCGATCTCAGCAGCGGCGAAGAAGCTGCCGAGGAGGATGAAGAGCAGGACGAGGGCGATGTTGACCCAGATGTCGCTCATCCCCACAGGATAGGGCCCCGGCTCGAGCCCGTTGACAACGAAAGGGTCAGCGGAAGGTTACGGTCAATGGGGCGTGATCGCTCCAGCGTTCCGCGTAGGCGGGCGCCTTCCCCACCACGGCGCTCTCGGCCCGCTCCGCCAGGCCAGGCGTCGCCACCTGGTAGTCGATCCGCCATCCGCCGTCGGTGTCGAAGCCGCGTCCGCGCCACGACCACCAGGTATAGGGGCCCGGACCGGGACCCCCGAGGCGCCGGCCGAGGTCGTGCCAAGGGCCCGGTTTGCCACCGGGAGCGCCGAACCAGCGATCGAGATAGGCGCGCTCCTCCGAGAGGAATCCGGCCTTGTCTCGATTGGCGCGCCAGTTCTTGATGTCAACCTCGGCATGGGCGACGTTGAAGTCACCGGTGACCAGGACATGTCCCTTGCGCCGACTGGCCCGGCGACGCAAGGCGGCCAGGCGCCGGTCCATCGCATCGAGGAAACGGAACTTCTCCTCCTGCTTGGGCGTGTCCGCCTCACCCGTGTGGATGTACGCCGACACCACCGTCACCGGCCCCAGCGCTGTGTCGACGTCAACCTCGATCCACCGACCTTGATCGGCGAAGGCCAGATCACCGATGTCGGTGCGTACCTCGTCGGGCTTCATGCGCGACAGCACGGCCACGCCGTTGCGTCCCAATGCAGCCGCCGGGCTGTGAGCGACATGGAAAGTGGACAGACCGCTCCCCTGGAGTTGCTCGTGCGTCTGCTCGTGCGTTGCGCGGACCTCCTGCAGGCAGATCAGGTCAGCCCGGGCATCGGTTAGCCAGTCCAGGCCACCGCGGCGAGCTGCCGCCCTGATGCCGTTGACGTTGGCCGTGATGACGACCAGGGGAGCCTTGCGGGCCAAGGGTCTAGGCCATCGCCTTCTGCAGATTGTCGTCAATGGCGCCGAGGAACTCCTGCGTGGTGAGCCACGACTGGTCCGGTCCCACGAGGAGGGCGAGATCCTTGGTCATCTGACCGGCCTCCACGGTCTCCACGCACACTCGCTCAAGTGTCTGGGCGAACGCGGAGACCTCCGGGGTCCCGTCCAACTTGCCTCGGTGCTCCAACCCGCGCGTCCAGGCGAAGATCGACGCCACTGGGTTGGTCGAGGTGGGGTTGCCCTTCTGGTGTTCACGGTAGTGGCGCGTGACCGTGCCGTGCGCTGCCTCCGCCTCCACTGTCTTGCCATCCGGGGTCATGAGCACCGAGGTCATGAGGCCGAGCGAACCAAACCCCTGAGCAACGGTGTCGGACTGCACGTCACCGTCGTAGTTCTTGCACGCCCAGACGTAGCCGCCCTCCCACTTCATCGCGGCAGCAACCATGTCATCGATCAGGCGATGCTCGTAGGTGATGCCAGCCGCGGCGAACTCATCCTTGAACTCCGCGTCGAAGATCTCGGCGAAGAGATCCTTGAAGCGGCCGTCGTAGGCCTTAAGGATGGTGTTCTTCGTCGACATGTAGACCGGGTAATTGCGCGCGAGGCCGTAGCGGAAGGAAGCGCGGGCGAAGTCGCGAATGGACTCGTCGAGGTTGTACATCCCCATCGCGACACCACCGGCCGGGAAGTCGAAGATGTTGAATTCCATGGGCTCGGAGCCGTCCGCGGGTGTGAACGTCATGGTTAGCGTGCCAGCACTGGGCACCTTGAAGTCTGTCGCGCGGTACTGATCACCGAAGGCGTGACGCCCCACGATGATCGGCTTGGTCCAGGTCGGCACCAAGCGGGGAATGTTGTTGATGATGATGGGCTCGCGGAAGATGACTCCACCGAGGATGTTGCGGATCGTCCCGTTGGGTGAACGCCACATCTTCTTCAGGCCGAACTCCTCAACCCGCGCCTCATCCGGAGTGATGGTGGCGCACTTGACGCCGACGCCGTACTCCTGAATGGCATGGGCGGCGTCGATCGTCACCTGATCGTCCGTGGCGTCGCGGTACTCAATGCCAAGGTCGTAGTACTTCAGGTCGATATCCAGGTAGGGCAGGATCAGCTGGTCCTTGATGAACTGCCAGATGATGCGGGTCATCTCGTCGCCGTCGAGTTCGACGACAGGGTTCTGCACCTTGATCTTGGCCACGGTGGCGTTCACTTCCTGTTGTTGGGACGGGTTCTAGAGGAGTCCGAGGGCGGCGACAGAGTCGCGTTCCTCGACCAACTCCGCCACGGATGCGTCGATCCGAGCGCGGGAGAAGTCGTTGATCTCAAGGTCCGGGACTATCTCCCAGGCACCGTTGCGAGAGACGCACGGGAAGCCGCTGATGATGCCCTCGGGGATGCCGTAGGAGCCGTCGGACGGGACGCCGGCCGACACCCAATCGCCGTCGGGGGTGCCGAGGACCCAGTCGTGCACGTGATCAATCGCGGCGTTGGCGGCCGAGGCGGCTGACGATGCCCCACGGGCCTCGATAATCGCGGCGCCGCGCTTGGCCACCGTCGGGATGAAGACGTCCTCGACCCAGGCCTGGTCGTCGACAACGGCGGGCGCGGATCGGCCGTCCACGAGGGCGTGGGTGATGTCGGGGTATTGGGACGCTGAGTGGTTGCCCCACACGGTGACCCGATGCACATCACTGACGCCCACTCCGGTGTGCTGGGCGAGCTGCGTGAGCGCGCGATTGTGGTCCAACCGCATCATGGCGGTGAAGCGCTCTGCCGGGATGTCCGGAGCATGCGAACGGGCGATCAGCGCGTTGGTGTTCGCCGGGTTGCCCACTACCAGGATGCGCACGTCGTCCGCGGCCCCCGCATTAAGCGCCTCACCCTGCGGCTTGAAGATCCCCCCGTTGGCCTCGAGGAGGTCGCGACGTTCCATGCCCGGGCCGCGAGGGCGTGCACCCACGAGCAGCGCGATGTTGACCCCGTCGAAGGCGGCCCGCGGGTCATCGGTGATGTCGATACCGGCCAGCAGGGGGAAGGCACAGTCGTCCAGCTCCATCGCGGTGCCCTCGGCGGCGCCCAGGGCTGGCGTGATCTCGAGCATCTTGAGCCGGATCGGCACGTCGGGGCCGAGCAGTTGGCCCGACGCGATGCGGAAGAGGAGTGCGTAGCCGATTTGGCCTGCGGCTCCGGTGACGGCGACGTTGACGGGGGTCGTGGACATGGGCACCTTCCTGTGGGCGGATGGCCATCACTTAACGAGGTATCTCGACGTCAAGAGATCTAGGTCCGAGGCTAGTCCCGGCCCTCTGTTCTAGGTCTTCGGGGTCCCTACTCCTCGGTGGCGCGCCGCAGTCGCCGGGCAGCCTCCGCGATCGACCCGCTCAGGCTCGGATAGACCGTAAATGTCGACGCCAATTGGTCGACCGTCAGCCGTGCGTCAACGGCGAGGGCCACAGCGTGGATGAGTTCGCTGGCCCGCGGACCCACAATCACTCCGCCGATGACGATCCGCGAGCTGGGGCGGCAAAAGAGCTTCACGAAGCCGTGCCGAATCTCCTGCATCTTCGCCCGGGCATTGGTCGCCAACGGCATCGTCACCACGTCAGCGAGGACCTGGCCCGCGTCCACCTCGCTCTGCGTGACACCGACGGTGGCAATCTCCGGGGTCGTGAACACCGTGTTCGCCACGTGACCTTTATGCAGCGGACCCACCGCGTCGCCGAGCGCATGCCACATGGCGATGCGCCCCTGCATGGCTGCTACCGACGCGAGCATGAGGACACCCGTGCAGTCCCCGGCGGCGTACACGCCTCGGGCACTAGTGCGGGATACGCGATCAACGACGATGTATCCGCGATCGTCGACGTCGACGCCTGCCTCGGCGAGCCCCATATCCTCGGTGTTGGGCAGCGAACCGACCGCCATGAGCACGTGACTGCCCTCGACGGTCTCACCCCCCTCAAGCTCCACCACGACTCCCGATGCGGTCTGGCGGGCCGCAACAGCGCGAGATTGGGAAAGCACGGTCATGCCGCGGTCGGCGAAGACCTCCTCAATCACGGCGGCTGCGTCGGGATCCTCGCCGGGCAGCACGCGCGTCCGACTCGACACGAGGACAACCTCCGATCCCAAGACGCGGTACGCCGATGCGAACTCCGCACCGGTCACGCCTGATCCCACGACGATCAATCGCTGGGGCAACTCCTCGAGGTCGTACAACTGCTCCCAGGTGAGGATGCGCTCGCCATCGGGGACAGCCGTGTCGAGGACGCGCGGTCGAGCGCCGGTGGCGATGAGCACCACATCGGCGGGGAGGTGCACCGGCCCCTCGGCCGTCTCCGCGATCACCTCCTGGGCACTCACCAGTCGGCCGCGACCGCGGATATACCTCACGCCATCGCGCGTAAGTCGTGATGCGATGTCCTGGCTTTGCGCCTGAGCCAACCGGCGCACTCGTTCATTGACCGCCCCGAGGTCCACGTTGAGATGGCCGCGGGGTGTCTGACTGTCAACGCGCACGCCGAGACTCACGGAATCCCGAGCGGAGGTGAGCACATCCGCGGTGGCGATGAGGGTCTTGCTCGGGACGCAGTCCGTCAGGACCGCCGACCCACCGGGACCCGCCGAGTCGATGATGGTGACCTCGGCTCCTAGTTGGGCGGCGACCAGGGCCGCCTCATAGCCCCCGGGTCCGGCTCCGACGATCACCACGGTGCTCATGCGGCCATTCTGCCGTGGCCGGTGCGCCGTCAGCCGTACCCTGGGGCCATGGCGCTCTACGCGGCATACGGATCCAACCTCGACCCCGCCCGAATGGTCGAGCGTGCCCCCTACTCCCCGGTGGCCGGCACGGGCTGGCTCACCGGGTGGCGGTTGA
This sequence comes from Candidatus Nanopelagicales bacterium, assembly GCA_030827125.1. Lineage (GTDB taxonomy): Bacteria > Actinomycetota > Actinomycetes > S36-B12 > S36-B12 > Mxb001. The sequence goes on along the minus strand of JAURFD010000006.1, from coordinate 37,103 downwards.
CCTTCGCGGGCGAGGATCTCGGGTGGGAGGGACCGCTGACGACGGTCGTCGAGGATGCTTCATCCTCGGTCTTCGTCGTGCTCTACGACCTTCATCCCCTCGACGAAGCATCCCTCGACGCGTGGGAGGGCATCTCTCTCGGCATGTGGGAGAAGATCCGCGTCCGCGTGCAGACCCTCGATGGCAGCATGCTCGCCTGGCTCTACGTCCTCGATGCTTACGAGGGGGGCCTGCCGTCCGCGCGCTACCTCGGCATCATCGCGGACGCGGCCGAGGCCGGTGGAGCCCCGGAGGACTACGTCGCGATGCTCCGCAACCACCCCTGCACCTGATCCCGCTGCTAGCGTCCGCCCCATGACCGACCTGTACGAAGACCCCCAGGCCGTCGCCGTCGAGGCCGCCGCCACCCTGGCTCGATTGACCGGCGTGCCTCAGCACGATGTCGCCATCGTCCTCGGATCGGGTTGGGGACCCGCCGCGGACATGTTCGGGCGCACCGTCGCGGAGTTCCCCGCGACCGAGTTGCCGGGATTCCCCCCGCCGAGTGCCCTCGGTCACGCGGGCACGATCCGCAGTGTCGACGCCGATGGCATCCGTGTGCTCGTCTTCCTCGGACGCTCGCATCTGTACGAAGGGCGCGGGGTGGAGCCGGTGGTGCATCCGGTCCGCACCGCGGCGGCGGCCGGCTGCCGCAGCATCGTGCTCACCAACGGCTGCGGTGGACTGGATCCCACCTGGTCGCCGGGCACTCCGGTCCTCATCGCCGACCACCTCAACCTCTTCGGTGTCACTCCGCTGCGCGGTGCGACGTTCATCGACATGACCGACCTGTACTCCGCCCGACTGCGGTCGGTCGCCCGCGAGGTTGATCCGACTCTCGCCCAGGGTGTCTACGCGCAATTCCTTGGTCCGCAGTACGAAACACCGGCCGAGATCGGGATGGTGCGCGCCATGGGGGGCACGCTCGTCGGGATGTCCACCGTCCAAGAAGCCATCGCCGCACGTGAGGCGGGCATGGAGATCCTCGGGGTTTCGCTCGTCACCAACCTCGCGGCTGGGATGACGGGCGAGCCGCTCAGTCACGCTGAGGTGCTCGAGGCCGGCAAGGCTGCCGCTGAGCGCATGGGCGGACTCCTCTCCGGCATCCTTCGTCACATGGCATGAACGCCGCGGAGACGGGGCTCCCTATCAAGGCGATCACTGCGGGGCAGCCGCTCGTCCTGCGACTCCGGCAACCGGAGGACGTCGTTCCTGACGTCTCCACCGAATGGGATCACTGGCCGGACGACTCTCTGCCCAGCCCAAGTCACGACGCACCCGTCCGACTCGTCATCGAGTGGGGCGATCGCATCGTGGGAACGATGTCGTGGCATGCGACCGACTACGGCCCAACACAAGGCTCTCGGGCGTGGAACATCGGTATTGCCCTGACGCCTGATGCTCGCGGCCAGGGCATCGGATCCACGGCCCAGCGCATGCTGGCGGAGTGTCTGCTGACATTCTCCGAGCGCGTTGAGGCCTCCACCGACATCACCAACATTGCCGAACAACGCGCGCTCGAGCGGGCCGGGTTCACGCGCGAGGGTGTGCTGCGATCGGCCCAGCATCGGGGCGATGGCCTGCATCACGACCTGGTCCTCTACTCGCTGGTGCGACGCGACCTGAACGGGGGTGCCCCATCGACCGCCTCTCGACCGTAGGCGGAGTCCAGGAGGAGCGCGATGGTCGCCCATGTGCCGACCTGCTCACACGACGTCCCGGAGTGACCGCCACCGAGGCCGCGGAGGAGGTTCTCACCCACCTGCGAGGCTGGCTTGCGGCCACCGCCGATCCCGTGTTGGCAGCCGCACTTCTGGATGCCGGATGCACGCTCGTGCGCCATGCCCACGTCATGCGTCGGCATCTCGCAGAATCCGACGCCGACGAGCTTCCCGACCCGTCCTGGAACATCCTGGCGTTCACGGCCAGTGCGCAGCCGCCTCGGCCGTGGACCGAGGTCCTACCCAGCCTCCTGGGCGCCTACCCCCCGTCACACCCCGACCATCTCCCCGGCGGCGAAAGCCTCATCGACGACTACCTCATTCCCTACACGAGCGGAGGGCGGCTGGGTCCCCTCATCCATCAGGCGAGCGGCTTGGCGGTCGCCGGCGACGAGGTCGTCGGGGGGATTCTCGTGGTGGACCGACCCGGTGAAGGACCCTGGATCAGCGACATCTGGCGCAGCCCAACACCCGATCGACCCGGCGTGGGAGCGGCGCTTCTCATGTGGAGCGTGAAGCACCTAGCCCGGTCTGGGCAACAGACCCTCGGCCTCGCGGTCACGGACAGCAACAGCCGCGCCCGGACCGTCTACTCGCGTGCAGGATTCATCGTGGAGACAACCGCCTGGACGGTGAGCGTCCCTACGTTGTCGTGAATCAACGCCTGCGTGACATTCGTGCTTCGCGTCACTCGCTAGTCGACCTCGGGTGAGTCATCGCGACGCCGGGTTCGGCGCCAGACCACGAAGCCCACCACCCCGGCGACAGCCAGAACACCGACGACGACAGCCACGCGCGGCGCCCAGCGACGTGATGTTTCCACCGCCTCCGCTGCCTGCTCGAGGACATCGTCGGCCTTGCCGAGGACATCGTCAGCCACGGTAAGGACGGAATCAGCCTGCTCGAGAACACTTCTGACCCGGCCAAGGCCGTCCCGAAGGTCTCCCACCTGAAGGGCGGTCGTGTGCAAGGCCTCCACAGCGCTCATGACTTGAGCCTACGCGCCCAGCGCGGCGTATGCGGGCTTGATGACATCGTCGATGAGGAGCAGACGCTCGTCGAACGGGATGAAGGCGCTCTTCATGGCATTGACCGTCAGCCAGCGCAGTTCCGACGCACCCCAGCCGAAGGCACCGCAGACCTCCGTCATCTCCCGGGTCATCGTGGTCCCCGACATCAGCCGATTGTCAGTATTGATGGTCACGCGGAAACGTAGATCCACGAGCATCCCGATGGGATGCTCGGCGATACTGGCGGCCGCCCCCGTCATGACATTCGATGTGGGACACAGTTCCAGGGGGATACGGCGGTCGCGCACATAGGCCGCGAGCGGCCCAAGGTGATAGGTGCCATCGGGGCGCTGTTCGATGTCATCGACGATGCGGACACCGTGGCCGAGGCGATCCGCGCCGCACCACTGGATGGCCTCCCAGATACTCGGCAACCCGAACGCCTCGCCGGCGTGAATAGTGAAGTGAGCATTCTCCCGGCGCAGATACTCAAATGCATCTAGGTGACGCGTGGGCGGATAGCCTGCCTCGCGACCGGCGATGTCAAAGCCCACGACACCGCGATCTCGGAACTGCACGGTGAGTTCGGCGATCTGCCGGCTCATCGCGGCGGTACGCATGGCCGTGAGCAGCGTGCCGATCCGGATAGGTCGCCCGGCACTCGTGGCGCGGCGCTCACCCTCGTGGAAGCCTGCCTGCACCGCGTCGACCACCTCGCTCAACGACAGGCCACGCTCGGTGTGCAATTCCGGCGCGAACCGCACTTCGGCGTACACGACGCCGTCCACGGCGAGATCCTCGGCGCACTCCGCGGCGACCCGGAAGAGTGCCTCCGGACTTTGCATGACACCCACCGTGTGCTGGAACGTCTCCAGATAACGGTCGAGGGATCCCGAGTCTGCGGCGTCCCGGAACCAGCCGGCGAGGCGATCAACGTCGGACTCGGGGAGATCGGCGTAGCCGGACTCGGCGGCGAGTTCGGCAACCGTCTGCGGCCGCACACCGCCGTCGAGGTGATCGTGCAGGAGGACCTTGGGCAACCGGCGGATGGTCTGCTCGTCAAGGGTGGCCATGTGGTGAATCTAGTCGGCCGATGCCTGACCCTGCGCCACGAGGTTTCGCAGGACCCGCAGGGCGACCGACAGGGTTGCGAGGTCCCCGGTCTCGTGCGCGGCGATCTGGTCCAAGGTGGCCTGGGCACGTGCCAGGCCTTCACGATGACGGTCCTCCCATGCCTCGATGCGCTCGAGCGGGTCCCGGCCGGGCGGTGTTGCCGTGATGACCCCTCGCGTGACTCCGACGAGGGCGCCGTAAAGATCGGTGCGCAATGCCTGGCGGGCGAGGGCGGACCATCGATCGCCGCGCGGCAGGCTGGTGATGCGCACGAGCAGCCGGTCCACGTCGTATCGCTCCGAGAGCATGAAGTACAGCGGCATCACGTCGGCGGGCGACTGGTTCGCAGCTTCGGCCACCTGGATGATGTCGAGAAGCGCAAAGACGTCGAGCATGGACGCCGCCTGGGTCGCCAGGTCCTCAGGTGCTCCCTGCTGGACCAATCGGGCCTGGGTGGCTTCCATGCGACCGTGCTCGATGCCCACCAGCGCATCGGCGACCTTCGGGGCCAGGTCGGAGATCCACGGGGTGAAGCGCGCGACCTCGGATGTGACGTCGATGCTGCCACCGCGGCTTTGCAGGAACCACCTGATCGACCGGTCGAGGAGTCGTCGAGACTCGTAGCGCAAGAGATTCATCGCATCGGCCGGAACCGAGTCCTCGAGCGCGTCGATTGCCGACCAGTAGGACGGCAGATCAAACACCGCGGCGCCGGCAAATGCCGCACGTACAGCCTCCAGGGGCGACGCACCCGTCTCCTCGCAGGCCCGGAAGACAACCGAGATCCCACCGCGGTTGATGAGGTAGTTGACGACCGCGGTCGTGACAATCTCCTCACACAGCGGATGGGCCGCAATCCGATAGGAGAAGCGTTCACGTAGCGCCTGCGGGAAGTAATCAATGGCGAACCGCGCAAACCACGGATCATCCGCGAGCGTGGCCTTCTCCAAATCCGCCGCCAGGGAGTTCTTGGCATAGGCAGACAACACGGCCAACTCGGGCGACGTGAGCCCCTGATGCGCTGCCGCTCGCGTGGTGAGTTCCTCATCATCGGGGAGGAACTCCACGGCACGATCGAGCATGCCGCGGGACTCCAGGTCGGTGATCATGCGGCCGTGCACCGAGGCGAGGTCGGCGGCTCCCCACCGCGCGGTGCCGAGGAGGACGTTCTGCTCGACGTTGTCGCGGAGCACGAGGTCGGCAATCTCATCCGTCATGGAGGCGAGCAGCGCATCACGCTCGACCTCGGTGAGTTCACCATCGCGGACAGCACCTTCAAGAAGGATCTTGATGTTGACCTCGTGGTCGGAAGTGTCAACGCCCGCTGAATTGTCAATGGCATCAGTATTGAGACGAACGCCGGACCGGGCGGCCTCAACGCGACCGAGCTGGGTGAGTCCAAGGTTGCCGCCCTCACCCACGACGCGGCAACGCAGTGCCGAGCCGTTGACCCTGACGCTGTCGTTCGCCTTGTCGCCCGCGTCTGCATTCGTCTCGGTCTGCGCCTTCACGTAGGTCCCAATACCACCGTTCCACAGCAGATCTACGGGCGCCGTGAGGATGCGCTTGATCAACTCGTGGGGCGGCAACGTGGCGACATCGGGGGCAATGCCCAACCGCTCGCCGACTTCACGGCTGATCGGGATCGACTTCAACGCCCGATCAAAGACTCCTCCCCCGGCCGAGATGAGGTCCGTCTGGTAGTCCGCCCAGGAGGAGCGGGGCAAATCAAAGATGCGCTTGCGCTCGGCGTACGACGCTGCGGCATCGGGATTGGGGTCCAAGAAGATGTGCCGGTGGTCGAAGGCGGCCACCAGCCGAATGTGCTCGGACAGCAACATGCCGTTGCCGAATACGTCGCCGCTCATGTCGCCAACGCCGACGACGGTGAAATCCTCGGTCTGCGTATCGAGACCGAGTTCCCGGAAGTGGTGCTGCACCGAGATCCACGCGCCACGGGCGGTGATCCCCATCGCCTTGTGGTCGTAGCCCGCCGAACCGCCGGAGGCGAAGGCATCCCCGAGCCAGAAGTCGTAGTCGGCAGCGACGGAGTTCGCCAAATCGGAGAAGGTCGCGGTGCCCTTGTCGGCGGCGACGACGAGGTAGGGGTCGTCCTCATCGTGACGAACGACATTGGGTGGCGGCACGACCTCGCCCTCAACGCGATTGTCGGTGATGTCAAGTAGGCCGCGGATGAACGTCGAGTAGGCCGCGCGGCCTTCGGCAAGCCAACCATCGCGATCCACCTGAGAATCAGGGAGCAGCTTGGGGAGGAAGCCACCCTTCGCTCCCACCGGGACGATGACGGCGTTCTTCACCTCCTGCGCCTTCACCAGGCCGAGAATCTCGGTGCGGAAGTCGGCTCGTCGATCACTCCAGCGCAAACCACCCCGCGCAATGCGCCCGAAGCGCAAATGCACACCCTCCACCCTGGGCGAGTAGACCCAGATCTCGAAGCGAGGACGCGGGAGTGGGAGCCCGGGAATGGCTTGCGGGTCGAGTTTGATGGACAAACGGTCGAGTCGACCTCCGTCGGGAGTGCGCTGGAAGGCATTCGTGCGCAACGTCGCCGTCACCATCCCGAAGAGGGAGCGCAGGATGCGATCCTCATCGAGGCTGGCGACCTCGTCGAGGGCCTGCCGAGCACGCGCGGCGATCGTCTCCTGGCGGTCGCGGCGCCCATCCTCCCCGGCGGGATCGAAGCGCACCTCGAACAGCTCGACCACCATCCGGGCCAGGCGGGGGTTGCCCAAGAGGGCCGACTCCACGAACTCCAGCCCGAGGCTCGTACCGGTTTGCCGAAGGTAGCGGACGTAGCTCCGCAGGATGACGACCTGTTCCCAGCTCAAGCCTGCCGTGATCACCAGGGCATTGAGGGCATCCGCCTCGCACTCGAGAGTCCAGGCTGCAGAGAAGGCCGACTCGAAGCGCTGGCGCAGTCCCTCCGGTCTCACGATGCCGTGCTCAGGCAGCCGGAAGCCCAGGTCGTAGATGTGCAAGGTGCGATCGTGATCGACCAGAACGTCGTACGGATGCTCGTCTTCGACCGTGACCCCGAGACTGCCCAGGAGCGGGAGGACCTGCGACAGGGAGATCGCGTCGCCGCACCGAATCAACTTCAGTCGTCGGAGAGACGAGTCATGCCCTTGCGGCGCGTACAGCCGAAGTTCCAGATCCTGCGAATCACTCAGCGATTCCGCAAGGAGGACATCCTTGACGGCAGCATCCACCGGCACCTCATGCTTGTAGGCCTCCGGGAATCCGGGCCCATACTTCGCGATGAGTTCCTGGGCGCGCTCCCGTCCCACGCGAGCGGTAAGTGTCTCGTCGAAGTCGTCATCCCAACTGCGGGCAGCCCGAATGACGCGCTCTTGGACGATGTCGAGGTCCGGTGAAGCGATCGTGCCCCCCGGATCTGCACGCACCACCATGTGCAGTCGGGCGAGGACCGACTCCGAGACACGGGCCGCGTGATCCACGGTCGAACCGTCAAACGCCTCCAGCAGAATCTGCTGAATCCTTAGCCGGACCTCCGTGGTGTACCGATCGCGCGGGAGATACACCAGGCAGGAGACGAAGCGCCCGTAGGGATCTCGACGAACGAAGAGACGCGTTTGTCGGCGTTCGGAGATCTGATGGACCGCGAGCGCGACCTCCGCCAGGTCATCGAGCTCAATCTGAAAGAGATCTTCTCGCGGATATGTCTCGAGGAACTGGACCACGTCCTTGCCGCTGTGTGACCGCGCATCAAAACCCAGTTGACTCAGAACCGCGGCCGCCTTCTCCCGCAACACAGGGATCTCCCGCACCGAGTGCGTGTACGCCGTCGCCGCGAAGAGGCCGAGGAACCGTCGCTCGCCGACCACACGTCCCTCCGCGTCGAACTTCTTCACCCCGACGTAGTCCAGGTAGGTCGGTCGATGCACGGACGAGCGAGAGTTCGCGGAGGTGAGGACGAGGACACGGGGATCACGGGCATGGCGGGCGACCGATCCGGTGAGGAGTCGACCACCGACCTCGGGATCAGAGCGCAAGATCCCCAGGCCTGTTCCCGGGACTGCACTGAGTCGATCATCGTCGCCCAGTTCGTACTCCCGGTAGCCGAGGAAGGTGAAGTTGTCATCGGCGAGCCACTCGAGCAGTCGGGCCGCCTCAGTGGATTCCGGAATCGGCACGGTGGGGGGCGGATGGCCGATCAACTCGTCGGCCAGCATGACGGCGGTCGCGCGCATCCTCGGCCAGTCCTCGACGGCCTCGCGTACGTCGACGAGGACCCGTCGAAGCGTCGCCTCGATCTCCTCGGGTGGAGCCGCCCCGCCGTCGAACTCCACGTGGATCCATGACTCTTGCAGTAGCGCGCTGGTGGCGTCGTCGTCCTCCTGAAGGAGGTGGCCGGCGAGGTCGCGGCGGATGGAATACACCGGGTGGATGACGAGCCGGAGTTGGCAGCCGAGTGATGTGAGGGCCGCGTTGACCGAATCGACGAGGAAGGGCATGTCGTCGGTGACAATCTCGGCCACGGTTCCGTCGCAGGACCATCCATCGGCGTCATCGGTGGGAGTGTGCACCCGCACGACCGCCGTCCCTTGTGGACGGTGGCCAGCGATGTCGACATGTGAGGCCACAGCCCCGAGGAGGTCCGACGCGCTGCGGCCATCGAGGTCAGCGGGCGGGACATTGCGGTAGTAGGTCTGCGCGAGAGAGTCAAGGACGGGTGTCCCCTCGACCAGGGTGCGCAATTGCACGAGCGCATCGGGATCCGCGTGGGAATCCGACACGTGAACCTCCCTCTTCCTCGGGCGAGTGCCGCCTAGCCGGTGCTGGCTAGGCCTCCGCCCCTGGCAAGAGTCTCCCGCGTCGTGCGTACCGACGTCTCAAGGACGCTCAAACGTCGTTGAGCTTCCATCACGTTGCCGCCGATCGCCTCAAGGTCGTCGGGCCCCGGGCCCAGAATGGTCACGGCGGTGCCGCCCATCTCCAGTCGGTCCGCCTCGGAGAGGCACCTCCGCGTGACACTGCCGCGCCATCGGCGCTCCAGTCTGCCCAGCAGTGAGGTCGGATCGTCGGTCTCGAAGGACACCATGGGGGCGACGACGTACACCTCGTCGAGTTCGAGTTCCGCAAGGACGTCGACAGAGGTTGCCGACCAGGCACCCCCGTCAACATAAGTGCGCCCGCCGATCTCGATGGGTTCAAACCAGCCGGGGATGGCGCACGAAGCCATGACCGCCTCGCTCAATGAGGCCGCTGGGGCGTCGTCGCGGCCGAAGACGATGCGATCACCCGTGTGGTAGTCCATGGCGACCACCCACAGCTGGGCATGGGGCGACCAATGTCCCCATGGCGTCACGGCGTCGATGAGATGTCCCACGCGCTCCAGGGACCCTGCACCCACCGGTAGGAAGGCCGACAGCACCGCGGTCGGCGGGAGTTGCCGCCCTCGGCGCAGCGACGAGGCCATGAGTCGCACCGAGCCCGGCCCGCGCAGGCGCGGCATCGAGGGCCGAGACCCGCCCGTCGCAGACTCGTAATCCCACAGATACCCCGCGAGTGGGCCGGTGCCGATGGACTCCCCCCGCTGATGAGCCACGAGTTGGTCGACGGATACGCCGGCACCGAGGAGCGCAGCCAGCACCGAACCTGCTGAGGTGCCCACAATGGCGTCGACCTCGCGTACATCGAATCCGCGCGCTTCTTCCAAGGCATGCAGGGCTCCCACCGCCCAGGCACCGCCGAGAATGCCGCCACCGCCGAGGACGATGCCGCGTCGTGTCGCGCTCTTGGCCACCGCTAGTCCGCCACGCTCAGGTGTCGCACCGAGGGTGGGCGTCGCGAGTCGCGGAGTTCGGCGAGGGAGTCCACGATCCCCTGCGAGATCACGGACAGATCCATGAGGGCATCCCGATCAGCGTTGAGTCCCAAGAAGACGCCGCCGTCATAGGACGTCACCCCGATGCTGAGGGCGTGCCGCGGGGCAAGCGGGATGATGGGGTAGGCCGACAGCATGCGCGCACCGCCGGCGTACAGGGGAGTCTGCGGCCCGGGGACGTTGGTGACGGTCAGGCTGTAGGACCTTTGCGACAGCGACGAACCCACGCGTGCGCCCAGCGTGTGCAACGTGGGCGGCGCGAACCCCACGATTCCGGCCATGGCCTTGGCTCCGATCGGGCGAGCAGATTCGCCGTACCGGGTGGTGTCGAAGGTGATGCGCTGAAGGCGAATGATCGGATCGGGCTCGCCCACAGGAAGGTCCAGGGTGAAGGCGTCCACGAGGCTGATCGAGCCGTCGTTGCCAGCCACGCTCATGGGAACCAGTGTTCGAATCACCGCGTCGTGCGGCACCGGATCACCGCGCGACAGCAACCATGAGCGCATGGCGCCGGTGACAATGGCGAGCACGACGTCATTGATCGACCCCCCGCGAAGTCGGCGTACTTCCTTGAGGTCGGCGAGTTGCAAATCGACCGTGTCGAAGCGGCGCTGCTGCCCCACCGGGACATTCAGCGGATTCGGCTCCGGGCTCCGCGTGGCCGCCAGCACGGTCGCCAGCGCGTCACCCATCGCCTGGCGCGCACTGCCGACTCCATTGCGGAGTGCTTCGACGACGGTGCTCGGGTGGCTCACGACATCGCCAAGAGCTCCGGCGACGAGTTCCACCGTGCTGGGCTCGCGAGCCGGTCGCCAGGTGCTGATCGGGGAGCCGTGGACCTGATCGGACTCCTCGAGGATCACCTCGCCGATGTCGACCGCCGTCACTCCATCAACCATGGCCTGATGGGTCTTGCTCAGCAGGGCGAAGCGATTGCCCTGCACTCCCTCCACGAGGTAGACCTCCCATAGAGGGTGCCGCCGATCGAGCGGCCGACTCATGATGCGAGCCACCAGGTCGTGGAGTTGTTCGATGGTGCCGGGAGCGGGAAGGGCTGAGCGGCGTACGTGGTAGGTCACGTCGAAGCGTTCGTCATCAACCCAGACCGGATGGGCGAGTCGACCGGGGACCTCACGCAATCGTTGCCGATATCTCGGCACATAGGCGATGCGATCGCGAATGAGTGCGACGAGGCTCTCGTGATCAAAGACGCCGGGCTGCTCTTGGAAGAGCGTCAGGCTCCCCACATGCATGGGCGTGTTGGACGCCTCGAGATAGAGGAAGGAGGAGTCCACCGTGGAGAGCCGATCGGCCATCCCTTCATGGTGCCACGCTTCCTAGGTCAGATTCAGGCCGAACAGGACCTCAAGTTCGCTGCGTGTCGTCTCGTAGGCGACATGTCGCACACCCACGATGCCCAAATCCGCCGCCGCGGTGATGTTGTGCGGCAAGTCATCGACGAACACACACTCCTCGGCCGTCATCTCCATGCGCTCGAGCGTGAGATGGAAGATCTCCGGATCGGGCTTGCGGAGCCCAACCTCACCGCTGATGACGACGACATCGAACATGCCATCCCAAAGGTCGCGCGGATAGAAGTCGCCCCAGGAATTCGAGAGCAATGCGGTCCGAATTCCCAGGTCCCGGGCGCGGCGCACGAGCGCATTCATGTCGTGCGCGTGCTCGAACTCGGCGAACATACGATCAAGCAATCCGACGGCATCGTGTGGCTCACCGGTACGACGGGTGAGTTCGACGGCGAGGAGTTCTTCAAAATCCGGCACTTCGATGTCACCGCGCTCCAGCGCATGAATGGGGTTGAGCATGGCCTCCAGCTCAGCCTCCGGGCCCACCCAGGTACGGATGATCTCGGCGTAGGCGGCCTTGTCGATGCCGTGGCGATCGGCCCACCGGTGCACCGCCGATCCGATATCTCCGGTGAGGACCCCGCCCCAGTCGACAATAAGACCGCTGTACTGAGGCATGGAACGATCCTAGGGGTCACGCCGCGATGTCGAGCGGTGCGGGCCAAGTCCATTCGGTGACAAGTTCGCGCAGCGCGTTACGCACCTGTGAACGAGGGGCCACTTCTGCGAGGGTTCCCCCCGCGCGCAGTGCCGCATCGCACGCCTCGCGGTCCTCCGGCACGCAGACGGCATCGCCGATACCCACGTGGCGACGCAAGGTTTCGCGAATCTGACCCGTCGCGTCGGGACCGAGTGCGGATCGGCGCACGCGGTTGACGATGACTCGTACCGGTGTCTCGGGAAATGCGCGCCGCAGATCGCCGAGCGCATGCACAAGTCGTTCCATTCCTACCGGGTCGGCACTGCCTACGGCCACGATCATGTCGGCGGCCGCTAGTGCGGTCAGCGTGGCGGCCGCGCGACGCGGCACGCGCGCGTCGGACACGATCTCCTCGTCGCGCTCGAGGCTGAATCCCGCGTCGACGACCATGACCCCCGAGGTGTTGCGTCCCGCCTGCCACAGTCGGGTGAGTGCCGCGGGGCGGAGTTCGGCCCAACGCTCCGCGCGCGGAATTCCGGTGAGGACGCGCAGGTCACCGTGAACCGTTCGGGCCGCCGCGGCCAGCGCCGGGGGATCCAGTCGCCCGGTGTCGGCGTGGCGGCACGCGACGACAATGCCGCTGACCTCGTCGAGCACACCGAGATGCGCGGCGACGGCGCCCCCGCCGACCGTGTCCGCATCGACGAGCAGCGCTGGCGTGCGGTTGCGCGCCCATTCGTCCGCTAGACCCACCGCCACGGTGGTGCGCCCGGGGGCACCGACGGGACCCCACACCGCGACCAGGCGCCCAGGGGCCTTGACGATCTCCCGGACGGCTTGGGTAGATCGCCCGCCGGAGTACTCCAGGCTGCTCGGGCGCGGATCGACGACGAGTCTGGCCAGGGCCGCGACCGTGACGTTGAGGTCATCACGACCGGATTCGTCCGGCGGCGCCATGGTCACCAGCGGAATGTCCAGGTTGCGCAGGACGGTGGCGTCCGCGTCTGCGTCGCTGGCCGCCAGGCCAACAACGGTGATGCCGAGCGCCGCAAGTCGACCGATGGTGTCTCGGGTGAGGCGGGGAAGCCGGGCCGACACGACGGCCACGCGCGCCACCCCCTCCCCGGCAGCGGCCATCAGGTCCAGCGCATCAACACACCGGCGGGTAATGGTGAGGGACGCACCACGCTGCCCGAGGAGCGCCACGAGCTCAGCCTCCTGAGCCAGTCCCGGTGCGGCCAGGAGGATCGGCGTCGCGCTCATGGCGTGATCACCGGGGCCCGCACGAGGTCGATGACACCGGACCGCACCGCGGTGACGAGAGTCTCCGCGTCGCTCGGCGGGACTTCGACAGTGACGCCGTACTCCCCACCGATGCCGAGAGAGTCGACCGTGACATCGGTGACGAGCACGCTGTCGAGCACCAGGCGCGGCCTCGGCACTGCGGCGAGGTCGACATCGCTGGTCGACCACACATCGATGACGTCCCCGGGCGCGAGGTCCGATGGTGCGTGGAGGGGTTCGACGGGTAACGTGACCCAGCGGGCATCAACGGCGGTGACCTCGACGGGGAGCGGGAGGAACTCCCCCGCGAGGACAGGTCGGGTGAGCGGTGTCGTCACGGGACCCTGTGCAGCCGCGTAGGCCCCGGCAACAGACTGGGGGGCCAGCACCGCCTGAAGGTCCGTGGCAGAGGGGATCGACCCCGCCGCGAGATCTCGCGTCGCCTGCCACACCTCGACGGATTCATCACTCCCCGCGAGGAGTCGGCCTCCGACAACGGTGCAGATCACCAGGATGCCCACCCCCGCGATGACTCGGCCATCACGCCACCAGGAACGGCGGCGGCGGGTTGCCGGCGGTGATGCATCGATGATCACATGCGGCGCAGGGGGTCGTAGACGCTCGAAGATGGCGGTTGCTGGGGACATGGACTCTCCTGTGAGACGGGACTGCGAGCCACTATTGATGTCCGCATCCGCGCGTCTCCACTCGCCGCAACAACGGTGCATGGCACGTGCGCGATGTCATCCACAGGTCGAAGATGAAGGTAGCCAGCGGGCACCGCGCGTGCGACCCTCGCGAGGTGCAGCGATTCCTCACCCTCGCCGATGTGGCCGAGATTTTGAACGTGTCCGCCGCCCAGGCGTACGCCCTCGTCCGCAGCGGAGACCTCCCCGCGATCAAGATCGGTGGTCGGGGGCAATGGCGAGTGGAGACCGTGGAACTCGAGAGCTATATCGAACGCGCCTACGCCGAGACCGCCGCGAGTCTGACCGCCGACACTCTCACCTGATCATTACGCACTCACCTGATCACTACGCACGACGACGAACCGCCGTCACCACACTCACCGGCACCGTCGCGACACGTCGTACCGCGTCGGTGCGACGTGGCTCACCCGGATCATGCTCGGCAATGTCGACATAGTCAGCGCCAACAGCGTCAATGGTGCCGTCGAGTGGCGCACCCCCGGCCCGAAATACGCGCACCACCTCGCGATCTCGCGCCCACGAGCGGATGACCGAGAGCATCCCCAGCCGATCCAGGGACGCAATCGCTCGCCGGGCCTCACCGTCAAGTCCGACGACCGCCACGATGCCGGAGACCGGGATGACCCAGTCGCCCGCGGGTTCGGCAACCACGACGCAGTCCCGACCGACGGCGACGATCCACCCCGTCACGAGCTCGCCACCGAAGATCTCAATGCGCGCCGCGTCGCAGTCGCGGAATCGGTCGAGCAACTGTCGACCAGCACGGCCCGCTCGCTCAAGTTCGACGATTTCTGCATCGTCGGCGGCGTCGGTTGCCGCATCGACTTCCGCGACGATGCCCGCGAGCAGAGCGTCCACGCGGGTCGAATCGACCAAACGCGCAGGGTCGCTGAACGGTTCATCCACAGTCGCAGCGTAGGCGTTGACTCCGCCTTCGGCAGCGACATGGAATGCGTTCACGCACCAACGAACGACAGCAAACAACGCCAAACGACATCAACCGAAGCCCATCCGAACCGGCCGAACACCGTTGGCCCTTGCACAGGAGGAACCATGTCCACCGCCACGACTGCCGAGCAGCCCCTTCCCCTGGAGTGGACGGTCCCCAGTGGCTTGCCCGCAACGCCGAAGCGGGCGCGTCACCTGACCCTCGTGACTCCCTCGCCCGATCCGGTCGGGCCGGAGACTCTCGAGGCGGCTGGCCGACTGCCGGCCCCCGCTCCCTGGGTCGCTCGACTGGCCCCGGCGCTCCTGGAGGTCGCCGCCGGCGAGCGTCCACCCGGGCAGCTCACCCGCTGGGTCACCGCCGACATCCGGGAAACCCTGGCCCGGCGGGGCGCAGCGGCGCGCCGTCACCCAGCGGGCAAGGATCTCGCCCCCCAGTGCCGTCGGGTTCGCTCGGTGCGCGTCACCTCGCCGGCCCCCGGAGTCATCGAGGCGAGCGCCGTCGTCATCGGGGCCGTGCGAGCTCGGGCGGTGGCCCTGCGCCTCGAAGCAATCCGCGGGCGATGGCTCGCCACCGCCGTCGAGTTTGGATAGATCACTGTGGCGCCCCGAAAACAACGGGCGATCTTGACGAGAAGTCCGGATGTCCGTACATTTACGCTATGCCGGCCGCAAGCCTTAATCGCTCGAGCCCCCTCCCCCTGTGGGCGCAGACCTGCGATGACCTCCGCCGCCGCCTCTCCGCCGGGGAGTTCACCGGCCAATTCCCCGGTGAGATCGCCCTCACCGAGGAGTACGAGGTCAGTCGGCACACCATCCGGGAGGCCTTGCGGGTCCTCCGCGACGAGGGTCTGATCAGCAGCCACCGCGGCCGACCCACGACGGTGTCGTCCCCCCGCTACCGCCAGAGCCTAGGGACGTTGTATTCCCTCTTCGACACGATGACCGCGCAGGGCGTCAGCCATGTCAACCGCGTCCTACGCCTCGGACGCACCGTCAACGCCAGCGTCAGTGAGCATCTCGGCGTGCCGGCGAACACCGAACTCATCGTCCTTGAACGCCTGCGCTGTGCCGACCACGAGCCACTGGCCCATGACATCTCCTGGCTGCCCGCGACCATCGCCGCCCCTCTTCTGGATCGCGACTTCACCGCCACCGGGCTCTACGCCGAACTCGACCGCACATGCGGCGTCGTCATTGACTCCGGCCATGAACGCATCACCGCGCAGCTAGCACCGCGCCATATTGCCCAGCAACTGCAGATTCCCGAACGCGACCCGGTCTTCCTCCTCGAACGCCGCGCCACCGCACAGGGACGCCCCGCCGAATGGCGCGAAACCTACATTCGTGGCGATCACTTCAGTCTTGAAACCGAGTGGTCACCCACCGCGAGCACGACGACCGCCCTCACCGCACCGAGCGACATCAGCATCCAGTAGAGACGAGCGATCCATGGTCTTCCTAGCCGCATTCCTGGCCATCTTCATTGGCATGGCCGTGGGCCTGCTCGGCGGCGGCGGTTCAATCCTTACGACTCCCGTACTCATCTACGTGGCCGGCTTCGACGCCAAGCAGGCCATCACCGCCAGCCTCTTCGTGGTGGCGGTCACGTCCGTATTCGGCCTGATCGCCCATGCCCGCGCCGGGCGGGTGAAGTGGCGCACCGGCATCATCTTCGGCCTCGCGGGAATGGTCGGCGCCTTCATCGGTGGACAGATCGGGTCCCACCTGCCGAGCGTCGTCCTGCTTGTGGCCTTCGCGGTCATGATGGGCGTCACCGCCGTCGCCATGATTCGCGGCCGCAAGAAGGTTGAAGGCCATCACGGCAGCGGCAACGGCCTGCCGGTCTTCCGCATCTTGCTTGACGGACTCATCGTCGGCCTCGTCACCGGCCTCGTGGGAGCCGGTGGCGGGTTCCTCGTCGTGCCCGCCCTCGCGCTACTCGGCGGGTTGGCGATGCCTAATGCCGTGGCGACCTCGCTCCTGGTCGTCGCGATGAAGTCCTTCGCGGGCTTTGCCGGCTACCTCCTCACCTTCGGTGGCGACTCCCTCGTGAGCTTGAACCCCGAGACGCAGATCAACTGGTCCGTGACGCTCATCGTCACCGGGATGGCCGTCATTGGTGCCCTCATCGGCTCGCGACTCGTCGGCAAGATCCATCCCGATCTCCTTCGCAAGGTCTTCGGCTGGTTCGTGCTCGTCATGGCCGTGTTCATCCTCAGCCAACAGATCGGCTCAGCCGTCCTCTCGTACGCTCAGGAGGGGTGGCTCCAAGGCGCCGAGGTGATCGTCGCAACCGTCGTGATCATCGCCGCCTTCACCTACGTGATCATGAAACCCGCTAAGGAGAGCGTCCTAGAAATCGCGGACTTCGATGAGCCAATACCGGACGATGACGAGTCCACCACCAAGTCGTAGCAAGACGGTCCTTAGGGTCACTGTGCTTGATATGGCCTAGCATCCCGGACATGTCCGAGGGCGGCGGTGCAAGAGTTCAGTATTTCGAACTATTCTTCGACCTGGTCTACGTCTTCACGCTGATCCAGATCACGCGGACGATTGTCGCGGATGGCACGCTCAGCGGCATCATCCATGGCCTCGTCGTCCTCGTCCTCGTCTGGTGGGTCTGGGTGGCCTTCACCTCCATGGCAAACGTCGGACTGCCGAGCCAGTACCGTCGCGACTGGCGGCAGCCACTTTTTGCCGTGGCCATGGCGTTGCTCCTCCTCGTCGCGTTGTCGATCCCCGAAGCCTTCTGGGACAACAGCAAACTCTTTGCCTTCACCTACCTCGCCCTGGCGATCCTCGCGCTTGGTGGCCAGTACGCCGTCGCTCGCTTTGACCCACCAATGCGCCGCGCCACCGCGCGGCTCATTACCTTCGCCGCTGCTCTGCCCATCGCCCTCGTGATCACGAGTTTCATCGAGAGCGAGGTCGTTTCCGTCATCGTCATCCTGATCGGCATGGGCCTCGCTGCTGCGGCACCCGCCCTGTCGGGATCCCATGAATGGAAGATCTCCACCGATCACCTTGCTGAGCGCTACAGCCTCTTCATGCTCATCACCATGGGGGAGACGATCATCAGCCTCGGCGAAGGGGCGGCCAAGGCGCCCATGACGCCACTACTCATTGCCGCCGTGCTCATCTCGTTCGTCCTCATCGTGATCCTGCTCAGGCACTACTACACCGAGGTGCTCGATGCGGGCGAGCGGCGCCTCCACGAGATTCGCGGGGCTGCACTCGTCCGCTTCGCGCGCTACGGATACACCTACCTCCACCTGCTCATGGTGGCCGGTCTCCTCCTCACCGCGGTGGCACTCAAGGCGGCGATGATCGATGTCACCACCCCGCTCGACGACATCCTCGAGGCCTGCCTGGCAGCCGGAGTCGGACTCTTCCTTGTGGCCACCACGGCTTTTGCCGCGCTGACTCGCGCGCCGTTGCGACGGTTATCGCTCCTCGCCATCGCCCTGCTCGCGATCCTCACCGTCGTGGGTCCGCGACTGTCCACAATCCCGCTCGTGCTGCTAGTCGTGGCTGCGGCCACGATCGGCGTCGATCCCCGAAGCCTCGGGGGTCGGATACCGCGCTATCTCTCCCGCGACGCCTAGGGATAACTGACGGTCATCGGATCATCAATCGCCTGCATGACCTCAATGTCGATCGGCGGACTCGGTGCCGCGTACCGAACGCCGGGCCAAGGAGCGCTGCCCGGGCCCCCGGGGTTGTACACGGGGTCGTAGTCACCGGTGGACGGCATCTGGACACGGGTGATCAAGCGCATCGCTGACTCGTCCCCGGACAGGATGATGTCGATCTGGTTGTCCTTGTCCTCGCGGTAGCAGTCGTCGTAGGTGTCCTGCCGCAGGCCAAGATCGGCCAAACCTTCGACACGGAGAACTGCACCGTCGATGACGTAGTCGACGCCCGTTTGAGTGATCAACACCTTCTCCCCCGCTGTCGTGACCGCCTCGATTCGAAAGAAGCGTTCGAACTCCGTCGGCTTCATTCCGGTGACGCCGTCAGGTGTCATGCCCCCGGAGGTGAAGACGCGCAGCCGGTATTGCGCACGATCGCCGTACAGGGCCGCTCCATCGTTCGGCAGCAACCCCGATTGGAAGAGAAGCGGGCCGGTGTCGCCCTCGGACGAGTAGCGACTGAGTTTGGCGGCCACCAGTTGCGGGCCACCACGATCAGACGGCTCGACATCAGGATCGGTGTACGGGGAGCCGGGAGACTGCACGCCCATGCCCACGGCACTGACCAGCGTCGGACCCGGACCGACGAGCTGCAGAGGGGTCGTTCCCTCAACGACGTCGACGCGCACCGGGTAGATCGCGCCGGGATCTTCCGGAGCCGAGCGGTTGCCGAAGTGGCCGAAGACGACCACGGTCGATCTCTCGTTGTACTCGAAGTTCGGCCAGACGGCCGCAACCTCGGGTTGCACGACGGTGCCGTCGTTGAGGGTCACCGCGATGTCATCGGGGTCAAGGGAGCTCGGCAGCACGGGCCAACTGAATTCGATCGGCAGACCGTCCGCGTAATAGACCGGGGCACCATAGAGGGAAGCGATGCTCTGCGGGGTCGCGGCGCTCGTGTATACCGCCAAGGACGGCGTCGATCCATCAGCGCACGTCACGTCGTTCCAAGCCCCGCCGGCGAGGTGGACCTGTGTCTCACTCGCGCCAAGGTCATCCTCAGAGAGTCCGGGCACGCCAATGATCTGGGTGAAACCGAGTCCGGCCGCCATCATGCGGGGTTCGGTGTCCCAGAGGTCGGCGTTGATGAGGGTGTCTTCGTGGAGCACCTCAGACGGATTCCGTACGGCGGAGAGGACTCGGACAGCAGTGACCGAGCCGAGGAGGACAGCCAGGACGGCAAAGGCAGCGACGAACTGCCACACACGTCGGCGGGGCCACACCCTCATGTGCCACGACTCTACGGAGCGTGCCTCACCGTCAGCACCGTGGTGACACGGCTACGACGACTCGCTGCGACCCAGCTTCGTCACCGCGTCGATCTCGAGCCGCGAAGCCGACACCGCGAGATTGTTGCTGGTGGCATACAGCGCCACACCACCGATCACACTGCCGAGCCCGGCGACAAGCAACACGTCCAGCGCATCGCTCAACGGTTGTTTGAAGGCCAACCACGCGACGATCGCTCCAAGGACGATCAGCCAGCCACCAATGAAGGAGAGCCACCCATAGATGAGGACCTGTCGCGCGGTGCGTCGGGCGCGCGCAACCTGCTCGCGGTAGTCATCGGCGGACATGACCATAGCCGGACTCTAGCCCCCGCTGGGGGCATGAAGCTGGACCCCACGCACCTGCTGGATCGCCATGCGCGCACCAGAACCGACCGTGCAGCTCAGCACGTGGCCCCCGGCTTCTGCATCACGGGTCAGGCCGTGCAGGTGAAGGCCCGGCTGGCCTACGCCGAGCATGTCCGAGCCCTGCCGGAAGCCGACGAGCGTGGCCTTGCGATCGGTCATCGGGAACTGCACCTGCTCGGCGATGACATCCGAAAGTGGCGGATAGGGCTTGGCCTGTTTCGGCACGCTGCGCGTCGTCAGCGCTGAGAAGGTGCCGTTGATGCGGACGGCCACGATGCCATCCTCGGCACCGGCCGCAGCGTCGATGATCGGAATGAGTTCGCTGCATGCCGTATTGGCAGCCAGAGTCACCCACTCCTGAGGGGAGAAGCGGACGCCCTGGAAGAACGGCGTCGTGCGATTGAGGTCGACCGGTCGCGGCGTGCCATCCGTGCCGACTCGATAGACGGTCCCTCGGACCAGGACGAGTTCGCCATCCAGTTGATCGAAGGTGCCCAGTCCGATCGTCGACTTGCCTACTACGTCCGCAAGGGACGCCACCGCGTCGAAGTCTGGCTGCACGAGGTAGTCGTAAGTGCCAGCCTGAGTCACCCAACCACTCGGCGTGCTGGCCGGTTGGGCCCCTGCCGGGGCGGTGGCCACGAGTGCAACAGCGGCGACGGGAACGATGAGGGCAGCGAGCGTCCGCGCGCGACGAGGACGCTTGGAGTGGTCAGGCACCCCTGCACCCTACGCGCTCATCGGCCCTCGGCGAGCCAGCCCCGGCACCACCGCACGGATCCCCGCTTGACTGTGGAACTGACCACGGAATCGAAGACCTCCGCAGGCAGGCAAGGGCGCAGTTCACGACCCGCCGAGATCTCCAAACCATGGCACCAGCACCCCTCTTTGGCGCAGATCAGGGCACCTCGCTGCCGACGGCCCCACTCTGTGCCCATGACCACCGAAACCAGCGAGACAGACGGTCAGCGAACCGGAGTCACCCAGGCAGGACTCGCGATCACCGCGGCCGTCGTACTCGGCATCGCAGCCACCCTGACCGCCTGGTCGGCCTACCGCGAATCCCTCACCAGCGATCTCGTGCTGAAGAACTACTCCGAGCAACAGGCGGCCATTGCCTTGGCGAACGACACCTACGGTCGCGCCGACCAGCAAGAATCACTGGAGACCACGCTCTTCCTCGACTGGGCGGTCGCCACGTCCACGGGCAACGCTGACGCAGCGGCGTACCTCGAGGTCGTCATGAGTGACGAGCTCTACGCTGCCGTGGAATGGTGGAATGCTGAGCCGGCCGAGACATCTCCGCCGACACCTTTCGACGCGGCAAACCCCTACTACGCGGACCTGCCCAGCCAGGTACTCATCGCTGATGGCGATGCCCTCCTCGAAGAGGCTGAGGTTCTTCGGCTCGCCGCCGAGGAGGCCGACGGGACGAGCGATCGATTCGATCTGGCAAACGTCTTCTTCGCCGTCGTCCTATTCATCGCTGGTCTGACGACCATCGTCCAAAGGCGATCCATCCAGGTCGCCTTCCTCGCCCTGAGTGCTGTGGGTCTCGTCGGCGGTATCGCCGTACTCGTGACCACGGCCGGATGGGCATCCCTGAGTTAGTGCTTGACCCGCGCTGTCTACAGCGATGCCCGAGTCACTACCCGGCCAGACCTACCCTTGGGAGTCAGACATGTTGATGAATCGAAGCGCCAAATTTCTTGTTGGACTCGGGGCCGTGGCCCTGAGCCTCGCCGCTTGCGGCGGATCATCCACCAGCTCGCTCGACATGACGAAGCTCACCGAAGGAGTCAAGAGCGATACCGGTGCCAGCGAGGTGCGCGTTGACTGCCCGCCGGACATTCCCATTCAGGCTGGGCTCGTCACCGAGTGCGAGGCCACGATCGATGGACAAACTAACCGCCTGGTGATCACTCAGAAGGATGACTTGGGCAACGTCGACGTGCGCTGGGAGGCCGCTGACCTGCTGAACGGCCCTGACTTCGAGGCAAAGCTTGCCGACCTCATCGCCGACACCTGGGGCGGCCCGGTGACGGTCGAGTGCCCGCAGGACACTCCCTTGCAGGCAGGCCTGGTGACCGAATGCATCGCGTATGACGAGGAGTACGAGACCGCCCTGCTCATCACTCAGAATGATGCTCTGGGCAACGTGTCCTGGGAACTTGTCGAGTAGCCTCCGCATCATCTCGAGTCGCTAGGAGTGCCTCATGGGTCAGGTCCTCGTCGTTGAGGATGACGGCTTTACCCGAATGCTCCTGTGCAGCCAACTGCGCGAGCTCGGACACGAGATCGTTGGCGATGTGGCCACGAGTGCCGAGGCGATGCTGCTGCTCAGATCGTCTCGACCCACGCTCGTCATCCTTGATCTTGATTTGGGCCCGGGGCCCAGTGGTGTGGACGTGGCCTACGCGGTGCGCAAGTTCGTCCCCAGCTCAGGCATTCTGGTGCTGTCCACGTACGTCGACATCCGACTGATCGGCGACTTCCGGCCCTTGCCACCCGGTGCCGTGTTCATGGTGAAGCGGTCACTAAGTGACGTGTCGACGCTCGAGGCCGCTATGGCTGCCGCCACGGATCGTGAACTGGCGCAGGAGATCCATCGGCTCCAGCGGACTCAGCGCCTCGGGCGGCTGCGCGACGGCCAGGTGGAGATCATGCGCTTGGTAGCCAGTGGCCTGTCCAATGCCGAGATAGCGAAGGCACGAGGTATCGAGGAGGCATCGGTGGCCAAGGCTGTGGCGCGACTCATCAATCAATTGGATCTGAGTTCGGCACATGCACGCAGCCCTCGAGTCCTCATCACCCAGGCCTACTTTGGTTTCGTGGCAGGGGCCATGCCTACACGAATCGGTACCTCGTCTTCGTGACCGGGCGATTGCGAGCGATGCGCTCCTCAGCACAGCGGTCGGTCTCCCCGTCGCCCGACCGTGACTCTCCAACTTTCGCGGTCCACCGCGACTCGGTCTCCGAGCTCCTTAAGGTCCCGGCCCTCCGGGATCGCATCCGTGAGCGGGATGTCTCGTCCGCAACGGCCGTGCGCCTCGGCGTTGTCTCGGCGGTGTCTGGCTCCCTGGTCCTCGTCGCTGTCCTCCTCGTCATGTCATCCGAGATCCTGAAGTCGCCCACCCCGGTGACCGTCACTTCCATCGCGGGCCTTCTCGGCACTTGTGTCCTCTGCGGGATCTTCACCGGCGTCTGGGTCTGGGCAGAAGCCACCTTTGCCCGACGAGCGGGAGGCGTGGGTCTCCTCCGCTTCCTGTGCTCCTACTTCCTCGGAGGTGGACTGGTCGGCCTGCTGTTAGTCACCCTCGTCCCAGGAACGGGATTCGCGCTGCGTGGACCGCCCGCTCTCACCATCGTGAGCATCGCGGTCGCTGCAACGTGCGGGGCGTTGATCCTAGGCGTTATCCATGACGGACGGCGCCGCATCCAACGGGTCCGCGACGCGCTCGTGGCCCAAGCGACCGATGTGGTGCTCACGGGAACGTCTCAAAGCACGGAAGTGGCGCTGCTGCGGCAGACATTGAACGCTGAACTCCGGACGTCCCTTCAGCCACATCTCGATGCAGCAGCCTTCCAACTTGCTGCCGAGGCCACCCGCATCAACTCTGAAGTCACGGCGTCCGCCGCACGCTTGCTCGAGGATCTCAATGATGCCTCGGTGCGACCCTTGAGCCACCGTCTCCAGCAGCGCGCGATCTCGGTCGGGGTAAGTGTGGGGCCGCTGTCGTTTATTCGCGGAGTCGCGCGCCATCAGCCGTTCCGGCCGGGGATGGTGACCGCGATCTTCTTGCTCACGAGCGTGCCATCTACCTGGGTCGATGCAGGGCTTCCCGCCGCGGCCATCTCTGCCCTTGTCGGCAGTGCCCTCATCTACCTCATTCTCGGTCTCGGCAACGTCGTCATGGCGCGGGTTCCGCAATGGCACACGGTGACGTTCGTCGGCTTCTTCGTTCTGCTGCAAGTTCCCTGGATAGCCACCGAGACGTTGAACGACCCCGTCATGTCGACCTCCCGGGGTGTCGGTTGGGCTGTGACCGTGGCGATCAGCGCCTGCATCGTGTGGCTCACCTCCGGTATTGGTGAATGGCGCGCGCAACAAGCATCGCTATTGCGCCTGTACGCCGATGACATCGACATGGCCCGCCTCCAACTCCAGGCACAGGACGAGGTCGTGCGCGCTCTTACCAAGGAATCAGCCCGAGCCCTACACGGTGCGCTTCAGTCACGGCTCGCCGCATGCATTCTTGCCCTCGACCGTGCCGTCGCCGCGAATGACCCGAAGGCCCATGCCGAAGCCATGGCCCAGGCGCGAGCGGTGCTGGCCGAGCCGTGGCCCGTCAGCGACGAACCCACTGCCCAGGCCAGCCTTGTTGACGGGGTCCGGGCCAAGGTCGACCTGTGGCAGGGCATCGCCGACATCACCTGCGTGATTGATCCCGATTGTGTCGACGTTCCCGGCGGTGCCGCTGACGTCGCCGTCGTGGTCATCGAGGAGGCCCTGTGCAATGCGGTGCGCCATGGCGGCGCGGACACGATCATGGTGTGGGTCTCCACCGCTGTTGACCATGACATCCGCGAACTTCGGATCCGGGTTACTGATGACGGAGGCGGACTGCGTGGGCACCAACGGGGATTGGGCACCGCCTACCTCGACCAGGCCTGTCCGGGACGCTGGCGGCGCAGCACGCCCCCCTCCGGGGGGTGCCAACTCGATGTGAAGATTCCTCTCGATCCTTTGGAGGCTGAGACATGCTGACAATGCGTGCCCGACCTGTGCACCGACGCCTACGTGTTCGGTTCGCCGTGCTGGCTTGCGCCCTACCGCTGGTCTCGACTGCATGTATGGCTGGCGAGGTCGACACCGCGACCGAGGCCTCCCCCGCACAGTCATCCGACATGGCACCGCAGGCAGCAGTCACCTTCGACACCGGATTCGATGTGGAAGTCGATGGCTTTGGCTTCCCGAACTACGGCAACGAGGGGGAGGTCGAGAACCTGACCTCCTACTCGATGCGCATGCTCTTCGGCGATCAAGTCTGCGCGCAAATCGACGGCGAGGACTGCCTCCTCACTCCGACCGCCCAGCGGTGGATGGAGGTGCAGAACGACGGCATGGCCGGTGGCCACTGCTTCGGGATGGCTGGGTTGGCCTGGGCACTCTTCGCCGGGTACGTCGACCCGCAGGCCTACGGTTCGGACACCCCGGGGCAGATGTCCTTCGAGGCCAATTGGGGTCTGCAGGCAGACATCGCGACGGTCTTCGTCACCCAGGAAACGGACCCCACCTTCGCTGAGCGGCAAACCCTGACTCCCAATCAGGCACTCGACGTCCTCGCCCAAGAATGGGCTGAGGGCCAAGGATACGTCTTCGGGATCTACCGACTCGTGGACGGCGATTTCCAGGACGGGCACGCCGTCACTCCGTATGCGATCGAGGATCTTGGTGACGGACAGGTCGGCATCATGCTGTACGACAACAATTTCCCGTACGAGGCCCAAATGATGGTTGTCGATACGACGACGGATACCTGGACCTACAGCACATCGGCCGATCCACGGAACGATCCCGAACTGTACGAGGGTGGGGCGGACAATCCCCTGGTGCTCTTCCCCGTCGATCCCATGCTCGGTCCGCAAGATTGCGCCTTCTGCGCCGGCGGGACCTCAAACGAAGCAGCCGGACTGGGCAGCCCGCCTGGAGCCGCCGAGACGTCAACAGCCGATGGCGACGTCAATGTGGTCTACCTCAATCAAGAGGCAGCAGGGCTGGGCGTGACCATTTCCGTGACCGATCTGGACGGCAACGCCATTGAGGGCCTGCGTGAGTGGGTGCCGATGTCTCGCGTGATCACGAGCGCCCCGGTGATCGCCGTTCCGGAGAGTGAGGCATTCGTGGTGACCGTCGATGCCGCCGACGCTGTCGCTGACGCCACAACGGGGATCACCATCATCGGTCCTGGATACAGTTACGGGATTGAGGACTTCCTCATGTCACCCGGCGATGTCGATTCGATCATCTTCGATCCGGAATCCTCCAGCGTCACGTATTCCACGAACGTGGGAGCAGCACCGGACATTGTGTTGAGTCTGGATGGTTCGGAAGCTTCCTACGGATTCCTCTTCGGTGGCTTGGACCTACCCGGAGAGGGTGGCGCGATCACGGTGTTCTTGAATCTCGAAGCCCAAACGGTGACCGCCTTTACGACTACTGACGGGGAGGGGACCATCGACTTCGTGATCCGTCGCATTGATGATGTCAGCGATGAAGAGTACGTCAGCGATCCGATCCCCCTCTCCGCAAATGAATCCCTCGTCATCGAGTACGGAGCCTGGCAGGGCGATGGCACCGTCATGCCCATCGGCATCGACTTCAACGACGACGGGTTCATCGACGAGGACCTGATCGAGACCGACTAAGTGCTCAAGGATTGACACTGACCCCTGAACCAGCCGGACAGAGGTCTCGGACCGTCCACTAAACTTCCCAGCGGCCAGTCAATCTCACGGCCCCGTAGCTCAGGGGATAGAGCAGAGGTTTCCTAAACCTTGTGTCGGAGGTTCGAATCCTCTCGGGGCCACGAAGTCGAAGGGGACCTTTGGCCCTCCCGCGCTGCGAGATATCGCTGCCATGGTGCTAGTGTCAGGATCGACACCACCGCGCAGGAGGCATGATGAGTAGTGTTGAGATGAAATCCTTCGAGACCGCCGATGAGGTGCGAAGCCTCGACAAGAGCACCGTTGAAATTCTCACGTTCGGCGGCGGGTCCGTGGCACGGTTTACTTTTGAGCCAGGCTGGAAGTGGTCAGAGCATGTCAGTCCCAAGATGGGAACTCCCACATGCCAGGCCACCCATTTCGGGGCGGTGCAGTCCGGGCATCTCCATATCGTCCATGAAGACGGAACGTCGATTGACGTGGGCCCGGGAGACTCCTACACCGTCGCTGCCGGGCACGATGCCTGGGTCATCGGCGACGAGCCCTTCGTGGCCTTGGAGTTCGAGGCCGCGGAGAGCTACATCTAGGCCCTTCACGCCCATAGGCACTCGGATGCGCGAGGGCCAGACCCCCTGTCCGGCAGTCGGCGCTGTCACGGGTGTGGGCCCGCGAGCCACCACACGGCATTGCGGTCCTGGTCCGTCCCTTCGCGCGGTTGCCGGGCCACGGAGAGTTACGGCCTAGGTGGCGCCGGCCGCTACAAGCCTTGCGCCTCGACCAGTGCGAATGTGCCACCACGCAAACCCCCCGCCGAGGGCCAGGCTCAAGATGGCGGCCACCCATCCGAACTCACCAGTGAGCCCGGAGCCGACGAAAGCGGGGGTGGGAGTTCCGTCGATCAATCCGGTGAAACTCGTCTCCACATAGGTGTTCCAGGCTCCATGGAGGAGGACGGCCGGCCAGACTGATCTCGATCGATCCGTGACGACCCCGATGAAGAGTGTCCAGCCAATGAGCGCGACGGCGAATGCGGGAAGGCCCGTCCACGAGCCGTACACGCCGAGGTAGATCCCGGGAAGGTGGTAGGCGAGCCAGATCGGCGTGAGGATCGCCGTCGCCACGAGGAAGGTAAACCGTGTTCGCAGCAGCGGCCACAGGAATCCACGCCAGCCAAGTTCTTCTCCGAATGCGGCGACACACGTTGTGATCAAGGCAAAGGGCACTACCAGCAGAGAGCCACGCAGCGCCTCACCAGAGAATTGCAGCCACCCGAGCATTGATGAGACCCAGTAGCCGGCGAGAACGACGGGTATTGGCAGGAGCGCGACAAGAATCCACCAGGAGGGACGGCCCCACCAGATGACTCCCGGACCGTAGAACCGCGCCGCCAAGGCTCCGAGCGCGGGGGCGAACATGATGACGTATGCGGCGATGGTGAAACCTGCGGGCTTGATGAGGGCAAGACCGATCGCCTCCACCACGATCAAGACGGCGAAGAAGGCCAGCAAACTTCTCTTCCGCGCGGTGGGACGTGGAACTTGCGAGGAGTCGTTCACTGCTCCCCCTCCCATCGGTTCCGTCGCGGCGTGAGCGTCACCCTACCCCCGCCCAGCCAGGGTGAATTGTTGTCGCACGTTCCACCCGGTCAGGGCAGTACTCCCGCTACTCCCCTTGGTCTCGTCCAACACTTCTCGCCGTAACTGGTGGGGCAATTCACTACTAGAAATAAGGGTGTGACGAGAGGTGCCACATTGACGAAAAAACTTGTCGACAACCCCTTGTGTTGCCTTGACGACAGGGGTAGAAATCTCTCAACGCACCGCGAGGTGCGGGTCGGTTCGAAAACCGGCGGCCTACCAGGTCAGACCTGGAAGACCCGAGTGCAAGCGGGTCGGACGCAAGGTACGGATCGAGGAGTCGAAAGTGACGCCAGCCAGCTGGAAACAGGGGGCGACCAGAGCGGGGAGCACACCGCGAAGGCGCCGGGAAACCGGAGGCGAGAACACGGCTCTAAGAGAACGGCCCCTCGGACTCATACTCCGAGGGGCCGTTCTACTTTTGTCTTGGCGCACGCTTGGGATCAGGGCGCTTCCGTCGCCACCACACGCCTCAAGGCTTGTCGCGACGTATCGTCAAAGAGTGGGACGTAAGGCGCTTCTCCGGCTGATGATGCTCGTTGGGCTCGCCATCGCTGTGCTGGCCCCGAACTCGGCCCAGGCCATGACTCCCCAACTCATCACCGGCCCCTACGTGTCCGGCTGGTTCGGCTATTGGGAGCCAGACTCCGTCGTCGAAACGCTGGCCAGCCAAGGCCGCACCACGGTGCCCGAGGTCAACCTCTTCTGGTGGAGTTTTGCCGGGCCAAACAAGCCGCTGTGCACCTACAACCCCGACAGCAGCTGCAGTGACGCAGGGGATGCCCCATGGACCAACGCCCACCTCGCCGGACAGCGCGACATCATGCAGGCGGCCGGCATCCCGGTACTCGGCTCGATCATCGACGGCTCTGGCGCGGGCGAACTCTCGGAGTACCTCGCAACCGCCGAGAGGCGCGATGCCTACGCCGACCAGATCGTGGATTGGGCGACGAAGGCGAATGTCGACGGCGTCGACCTCGATATGGAGAAGTTCGCCTTCGCGGACGGGTCGAGCACCTGGGCCACGACCAAACCGCGCTGGGTCGCCTTCATCACGGCCCTGTCCTCACGCCTTCGCAAGGCAGACCTCCTGCTCTCGGTGACCGTGCCCGCTGGCGAGTACCCCTTCGTCGAGGCGTGGATGTCGGAGAAGAATGCCTGCGGCAACGACCGTGGACCGATCGGTGCGCCCAACCCGAGCACGGGCTACTGCGTCTACGCCTGGGACGAGATCATCGGATCGGTCGATCGACTGCGACTCATGGCCTACGACTACAGCTACGGCAGCCCGGGCCCCATTGGTCCGCTGAACTGGGCTGACCAGGTGGTGGCATCCGCACTTGACCAGCTTGGCAGTGCCCACCGCGCGAAGGTCTGGCTTGGGATCCCGCAATATGCCCGCAACTGGGTACGCCAGGACAACACCGGTGCCTATGTCACCCGCGGTGACTGCCCCAGCGGCTGGAAGCCAAGCGGAGGCGGAGTCCCCGGCATGCTCAGCCAGTCCATTGAGCGCGCCCTGCAGATCGCCGATCGCGAGCAGGTCACGCCGACGTGGGACGCGACCTACGGCGAGTACACCTACCGCTACTGGATCGACACCGATGGCACCGCAGGTGGCACGGCTGTCATCTGCTCAGCCGAGCGCGAAGTGTGGTTCGCCGATACCCGCTCAGCAAAGGTCAAGGCGAACATCGTTCGCGACAGGTCGATCGCCGGCGTCGCGGTCTGGGAGTTCGGCTTCGTGCTCGACGGCTTCTACAGCCAGATGGCTCGCAAGATCGCGCCCCCGCTGGAATTGCGGGCAAAGTTCGATGACACGATCCGCAAGGGCGAGACCGCCAAGGTCACCGGCAAGGTCCTGCGCGGTGACGATCCGGTCAAGAGCGCGAAGATTCGTGTCGTGTGGATCTCGAACAAGGGCAAGATCAAAGAGTTGGGCGTGACAAGGACCAACAGCAAGGGGCGTTACACGATCAAGGTGGCGCCCACGCGCAGTGGAACACTCAAAATCGCTGCAACATCTTCGGGTCAGAAGGCGGTCATCGAGCGGCCGATCACGGTCAAGGGCTAGACAAGCGACCGCTGACCAGAGAGTGCGCGTCCGGGGGCGCTGATAGCCCACGTGTGCTAGAGCCCCGCAAACGTGGAGATCAACGAGATCACCGCCGGCCCGATCGCCACGACGAAGACGCCCGGCAGGAAGCACAGAACGAGCGGGAAGAGAATCTTGACGCCTACCTGTTGGGCATGCTCGCGGGCCTTCGACCGGCGCCGCTCACGCATCGCCCGAGCCTGCTCAGCCAAGACCGCCGAGATTGGGACGCCGGAGCGATCGGTCTGGATGATCGCGTCCGCGAACTTCTGCAGATCCGGCTGCTGCGTGCGCCGCCGCAACTCGCGGAAGGCGTCCTGCCGCGACATCCCCAACTGCATCTCCTTGATGACTCGAGCGAATTCCGCCGACAGCGGCCCACTCTGAGACTTCGCCACCTCATTCATGGCGGCGGTGAGTCCCTGGCCCGCGTTCACGCAGAGGTAGAGCAGATCCATGGCCTCCGGCATTTCCTGCCCGATCCGTTCGGCACGTTCTGTCGCCCGACCACGCAGCCAGATGTCTGGCAGGAAGTAGCCCAGGAGCGGCATTCCCACGATCCCGATCAACCACCACCCGCCCCATTGGCTTGCCGCGATGAGCCCGAGCGACGCACCGAGGATGAGCCCCACGGCCTTTGCTGACTCTATTCGCGCCAGCGCACGCTCATTGGCGAAGCCGGCGTAGGCGAGCTTGCGGATGATGCGACGCCGGCCAGGACGCGTGATGAGAATCCGACCGATGCGAGGCAGCACGACAAACTGTCCTCGCACCGAGCCGCGGCCATCTACCGTGGTTGTCGACGCACCATAGTTCTGCACGATGGCCATGGTGGCTGCCCGCCTGCGTTGCGTGGACCGGTCAGATGCCCGGGCGATGAGAGCGAGCAGCACCGCTGCCACCGCGAGTCCGACGAGGACAGCGGCGACGATGGGATCTGAAGCTGCGGCTGTCATCAGGCCTTCACCCGCACGAGGGCGGCCATCCATAGGGCGCCGATGATCATGAGGACGCCCGACCCGGCCAGCAGCACCAGTCCAATCGGTGTCGTCCACAGGGTGCTCACATACGTGGGTCGGATGACCGCGAAGACCGCGAGAAGAATGATCGGCAGGAGTCCGAGCACGATGGCTGACAGGCGGCCTTCGGCAGACATCGAGCGCACCTCCTGACGCACCGTCTCCCGGGCCCGAACGGTGTCCGCAACCGAGTCGAGAATGTTGCTGAGGTTGCCGCCGACCTCGCGCTGGATGCCGATCGCGATCACGGCCCATCCCATGTCCTGGCTGTCCATGCGATCGGCTACTCGTTTCAACGCTTCATCGGGAGTCGCCCCCATCGAGATCTCCGCAACCGCTCGTCGGACCTGACGCTCGACCTCTCCGGTGCCCTCCGCCGACAGCGACTCCAGCGCTTGTGTGAAGCTCAACCCCGTCCTCAGCGAGGACGACAGCAGCATGAGGAATTCGGGCAACTCCTCTTCGAACTGTCGACGGGTCCGGTTGCCCCGGACGCGGAGATACACGAACGCCCCCGCCGGACCAAGCAGCAGGGTAAGGATCGCGGCCGACACCGGGTTGCGCAGCATGAGCCACAGCAGCAGCCACGAGGCGGCCATGATCAGCAGAACACGAAGAGCGAAGCGCTCAGGGGACAAGCGCAGGTCAGCGACCGAGAGACCCCGCTCAATTGGCCGGTACAAGCCAAGTGCGCGGAGCACCGATGCCACGATTGAGCGGGACGGCGCCCGGCCCCGTGACCTGCTCTCGCGACTGGCCTCCAACCCACCTGTCGCAGCCCTCTGGACGTACTCGCGACGACGTACCCGCCGCCGGTTGCTTTGCCACGCGGCCAGCGCGAGGACAGCGACGACACCCGCGAGAGCGGCTACGGCAATAGCAGCGATGGCGAGCCCTGCATTCGATTCGTAGAAGATGCGGTCATCCATCGTCGACTACCTCTGGAAAAGCCCCGGATCGACGTCAACGCCTCGGTCCCTCAACTCGCCGAGGAACCCCGGGACGATGCCCGTGGGCAGGAGTGTGCCGCGCGGCTGCATCCCGTGTGCCTCGTCGAACTCGAACTCGAAGATGTCATCCATCAAGATGACATCGCCGTCCATGCCGACCACCTCTGCGATCTGCATGACGTGGCGAGAACCATCACGCAGCCGCATTTGGTGAACAACGAGATCAATGGCGCTGACGATTTGCTCCCTGATAACACGTATCGGCAGATCCAGGCCAGCCATGAGCACCATGGTCTCAATGCGCGAGAGAGCATCGCGGGGACTGTTGGCGTGCACGGTAGAGAGCGATCCATCATGACCGGTGTTCATCGCCTGAAGCATGTCCAGTGCGGCAGCATCGCGAACTTCGCCGATGATGATGCGATCGGGCCTCATGCGAAGCGAGTTGCGCACGAGATCGCGAATGCTGATCGCTCCTGCACCCTCAATGTTCGCCGGCCTTGACTCGAGTCGGACGACGTGTGGTTGCTCCAGTTGCAGTTCGGCTGCGTCCTCAATGGTGACGATGCGCTGATCCTCGGGAATGAAGGAGGACAACACATTCAATGTGGTCGTCTTGCCCGAGCCCGTCCCTCCACTGATGAGGATGTTGCGACGCCCGACGACGCAATCGCGAAGGAACTGCAAGGATTTGGGCGTCATCGTCCCCAAGGCGATGAGGTCCTCAACGCCCATGATCTCCCTGGCGAACTTGCGAATCGTCAGGGACGAACCGTCGACGGCGACTGGTCGAATGACGGCATTCACGCGAGACCCATCGGGGAGACGCGCATCCACCATGGGACTCGCCTCGTCGACTCTCCGACCCACGCGCGACACGATGCGGTCAATGATTTCTCGTAGGTGGCGCTCATTGACAAATCGCACATTGGTGGGCTCGATCCGACCCCGCCGCTCGACGTACACATGGTCATAGCCATTGACCATGATTTCGGTGATCGAGGAGTCCCGCAGTAGTGGCTCAAGAGGGCCGAGCCCGAGGATGTCGTCGATGATCTCCTGGACTAGGCGCGAGCGCTCGGTCGAGGAAAGTGACTCCTCATCGCCCTTCACTGCCTCCTGGATGACGTCGAACACCGCGTCCTGCAGGGCGGCCCTGTCCAGATCAGCCGAGTACAGTTGCGATCCGAGTCGTTCTACGAGCCGTGCGTGCACATCGCGCTTGAATTGCTCGCGGGCGCCGAGGCGGTGCTCGACGTTCACCTCGACCCCGGCTACTTGAGCCGCGCTCGCACCAGACACCTGTCCGAGTCGCTCTGCGAGACCCATCTCAGCGCTTCCTACGCCAGAAGCGGCGCCGCTTGGCGGGAACGGGAGCGAGGCCGGCTTCGCTTCGCGCCAAGGCAACGATCGCTTGACTCACCGGATGTCGTGGCATTTCCTCCACGATCGTGCCTCCGGTGTTGAGCGTCTCGGGCACATCTCGGCTCGAGGGCACCGCGGCCATGACGGCGATGCCCAGCACCTCTTCGACTTCTTCACGGGTTAGTCCAACCTCAGCGTTCGCACGATTGAGGACCAGGTGCCACTTGGATCGGGGATAGCCAAGGGCGTCCATCGTGTCCATCGCCAACTTGATGTTCTTCAGTGATGGCAGGTCCAGGGTTGTCACCAGGACATAGGAGTCCGCGATCTCGAAGCATTGCAAGGAGACTTCCGTGAAGGACGGCGCTGAGTCCAAGACCACGAAGGCGTAGGTCTCACGCAGGGTGTTCACGATGTCGACGACCAACTCAGGTTTGACGAACTCCGCTTCCGCCGGACGCCCTGGGGCGAGGAGAACGTCCACGCGGTCGCGGTAGGGCGTCATGAGGAGTTGCGCTGCTCTCTCATCGATCGTGCCCGCCATCTGCACGGCCTTGCTGATGGTGACCTGGCTACCCAACTTCAAGAACACCCCTACGTCACCGAAGTCGAGATCGAGGTCTACGAGCGCCACACGGCCGACATCGAGATCCGCCAGCGCCATGGCTAGGTTTGTCGCGACGGTGGTCTTGCCACATCCCCCTTTGGCGCCGAACACCATGATCACTTTGCCGCGCGAGGTGTCCTGACCGCTGAGAGCACCTCTCACCTGACCGCTGATTGAGCGTGATTGACGGCAGGCGACCGTGATGGCCTCGACGTCGTCGGCTTGGACAACCTCGCGGATTCCTGAGCGAAGCGCCTCCCGCAGCACGTTTGTCTCCACGCGTTCGCGCAAGAGGACGATGCCGAGAGCGGCACGCTCCACTCGATATCGCTGGGCGACCGATGTCACGACGGCCATCGTGATGTCGGGCCCGACGACAACGAGGTCCTCTAATGGATGTGCGTCGAGGTACCCGTGAAGATCCTGGGCCGAGTGGACGAAATCGACTTGGCCCCCTAGGACAACCGAGTAACGATCAGGGTCAGCGTCACGAGAGGTCAGGACGACGGTCATGGCTGACCCGCAGGCGTGTAGACGGAATTGGCCGGGACCGTGGTCCCGTTCGACAGCAGGGACAGGTAGACCTGACCCCCTTGGGCGGCATTCACAAGCTTTGTCGCCTCGTTGGGATCGACAGCCAAGGTCACCAGAAGCGAGCCACTTTGTGCATCCGTGTCAAAGATCCCGCCGGCTTCGGTGACTCCAGCGACTGCGAGGACCTCCAGGGACGGGAAGACCACTCGTGTTTGTGTGACGGAAGAATCGCCCGACTGCTTGGCCGCGCTGGCGAAGACACCGACAAAGTCACCAGGAATCAAGAAGGCGCCGACACGGGGGGCAGCATCGAGGGCCAGGGACACCGCGACCTTGCCCTCGGGCACGTCGAGGAGTTTGGGGGCATCCTGCGGCTCGGCGAAATCGCCCGTGAGGAGGATCTGGCCCGCGGCAAGGTCATCGGGCGTGACCATCCCGCGGTTGCCGTCATTCACCTCGAGCAGGACATTGCTCGGCGCGTATTCCTCGGGGAACTGCTGCCGCTCGATCAAGCCCTGCTGCTGCGCATCGCCGAGTGTCGTACCGGCCGGGATTTCACCGCTGGAGACCAGGACGTCCATCATGGTGAAGCGGCCGATCGCCCGATCTTCAGCGCCGCCGAGGTAGAGGTAGGTCAGCACTCCGGCGGCGGCGGCAAGGAGAAGCGCCAACACACTCAGGAAGACGACCCTCTTCATATGCTCACCTTAGGCCTCATGGCATGTTTGCCACGGTCTGAACACCGAAGTTCGGCTGCGTCGAGAGCGACGTCGTCGCTATTTCCTGGTACGGCAGCACGGCGTTGGTGTACTCGTAGTACAGGCACGGCTCCTTTTCGGAACACTTGGCTGGCCAACCGGTACCGCTCATGTCTCCATAGCCGTCGCCGGCTCCCCCTCGGCAGGTGCCACCCTTCGCCTCCTTGACGCAGTAGCCGCGGAATCGTACGCCAACGAATGACCGGAGATCGACCGTTGAATCGCTGTTGCGCCACCCCATACCTACAAGCACGACCTCGCCAGAGTTGATGTAGTCCTGCAGGCGCCCAAAGAAGTTGCCGTCGCACGCGTCTGTGAGTTTGGCGAATGTCACGAACGTGGCGGGTACGGTCACATCGGATCCAGAAGTACAGGTGCCCGTGCCGAGGTCGATCCAGAAGGCGGCATTCTGCCCTTTCGAGGACACACCATCGGTGATGGTCGTGCTCGCGGGGACTCCGGTCGCTGAGAAGGTGGTGACGGAGCAGGAGATACCCGCAACCTTGTCCTCTGTGGCGACCACTTTGGCGCTCCCGCCAATGGCAAAGGCGCATGGCGGCAGCGCTACTTCCAATTCGATCTCCGCGAGGTTGACCTTGCCCCATTGCGCCTGTGCGCATGACCAGAGCGTGACCCCATCCCCATCGGACGCGCTTCCATCGAGAAGGTCCGTGAAGGGTGTCAGCAACAGATCCCCCGAAGCTCCTGACGTCTTTGTCGTCACACGGACATAAGCCTTGCCTGTGGCATCGGTGGCGCAATCCATCGGTCGGGCGCTCAAGGCAGCACAGCCGCCCAGCGTGGATCCGCAGACTTCCTCGAGACCGCTAGCTCCGTCGGAAGAATTGGCGTTGACGATCCCTTGGGCGAAAGCGGTGGCGTTTCCCACGCTCGTGCAGGCTGCCGCGTTGAGCGCACACTCATAAGCCAATCCGTCTGCTGCCGCGTCGGCGCCCACCTGGACGGTCCGAGATTCCAAGTAGACACGCCCCATGTCGACGGTGAGAGCGAGTAGGCCGATGAGTGCACCCGTTCCGAGGAGGACCGCCATCATCACACCAATCGCGCCCCGATCGCGTGAGCTTTCCGTGGACGCTATGACGTCGGCAGGCATAGCCACTCCGACGTCGCGGAGAGATTCTGGTCAGGGAGGGGGGCGAAGAAACTGAAAGGAAGCGACGTGGTGACGCTCGACATCGCCGTTGAGGTCGGGTCAGGCGGTGTGGGACAACTCGCGTTGATGACGACGCCCACACTGCCAGCTCCCGAGCCGGACATGGATGCCGCACCGGGCGCCGCATCCTGTGCCACGGTCGTCACCGAGCCGGCGGGCAGGGCGAGCGCGGCAGCGCGAGCGCCCTGGCTCGCCGAGTTCAGCAGCGCGATGCGGACATACAGCAGTCGGCCGCCGTCAATGACCGCCAGGAGAAGAATCAGAAAGATCGGGACAACGATCGCGAACTCAACTGCGACGGCGCCACGGTCAGTTCGTTGTTGCCGCATGGTGCGACTAGAGACCCAAGCTAGACCACAAGCCCGACAGGTACGTCTGAAGCGACCCTGAGAACGCAGTGATGCCGGCCACCACGGCAATTGCGACGACTCCAACGAGGATGGCGTACTCCACGGCAGACACACCGTCATCGCGGCGAAGCCAG
>JAURFD010000067.1 GCA_030827125.1 Candidatus Nanopelagicales bacterium | reverse complement strand
CCTGGACCATGATTTGCTGCAATGTGCCAGCAAAGGGGGATGGAATCTCGGTGTCAACTTTGTCCGTTGAGACCTCTACCAGGGGTTCGTCGATCGCAACCTGGTCGCCAACCTTCTTGAGCCAACGGGTAACGGTTCCCTCTGTAACTGACTCACCAAGTGCTGGTAGGACTACTTCACTCATTGGATCTCTTCTTTCAATCTAAGCGTGCGCGTGTAGAGGTTTTCCGGCGAGGGCTAGGTGAGCCTCTCCGATTGCTTCGTTCATTGTTGGGTGTGCGTGGATTAGAGGTGCGACGTCCTCTGGGTAGGCCTCCCAGTTCACGATCAACTGAGCCTCACCAATCTGCTCACCGGCTCTGGAGCCGATCATGTGGAAGCCAATGACTGGGCCATTGTTCTCTCTGATTAGCTTGACAACACCTGCGGTTCCCAAAATGTTGCTCTTGCCGTTACCAGCCAGGTTGTATTCGTAGATAGAAATGTTGTCTGCGCCGTACTGCTCCTTGGCTTGAGCCTCGGTTAGTCCAACTGA
>JAURFD010000066.1 GCA_030827125.1 Candidatus Nanopelagicales bacterium | reverse complement strand
GCATCCGGGCAATTGTCCGTGCCAACAGGGTTTTTCCGGTACCCGTTTCTCCGACTAAGATGACGTTGGACTTTTCGATTTCAAAGTCGTCCACGCCACCTTGCAAGACGCGCTTGTAGTGGTTGTAGACCGCGACGCTAAGCGTTTTTTTCGCCGCGTCTTGACCGATTACGTATTGGTCCAAATGGGCTCGGATGTCTTTGGGTTTGGGCAGCTCAAAGTCAGAGGCTTCTCCCCCTTGGCCTTGGCGCGCCTCTTCTAGAACAATCTCGTGGGCTTGTTCAATGCATGATTCGCAGATGTGTGCATCGAGGCCTGCGATGAGGAGCCCCGCATCGCCTTTGGGGCGACCACAAAAAGAACACTGCGAACCTTCTGACATCTTATCCGCGTTTTTTGCCCTCCAGCACTTCGTCAATCATGCCGTAGGCCTTGGCTTCTTCGGAAGTCATCCAGTAATCGCGGTCCGAATCTTTCTCCACTTTGTCAAAGGGCTGGCCCGAATGATTTGCAATGATCTCGTACAATTCCTTCT
>JAURFD010000065.1 GCA_030827125.1 Candidatus Nanopelagicales bacterium | reverse complement strand
TCATCGACGTGGTCACCGTGTCGAGGGGGATACCCGCCAACAAGGTGCGCATGTCGTCGATCGAGTCGATCGCCACCCCCACCTTGCCGACCTCGCCCTCAGCGCGCGGATGGTCGGAGTCGTAGCCCATCTGGGTCGGGAGGTCGAAGGCGCAACTCAGGCCCGTCTGACCCGCCTCGAGCAGGAAACGGAACCGCTGATTCGTCGACGCCGCGTCGCCGAAACCCGAGTACTGGCGCATCGTCCAGAGACGACCCCGGTACATCGAGGGGTACACCCCGCGGGTGAACGGTGCCTCCCCCGGAAGACCAAGGCGCTCGGCGGCATCCCAGCCATCCAGGTCGCCCTCGGTGTACAGCGGACGGATCTCGATGCCGGAATCGGTTCGGCGCACGTCGTCAGACATGCACCAAGCGTAGGAGGTCAGGAACCCGAGCGACCCCTCCGGGAGGTGACCGCGAAGACCGCCACGAGACCGACGACCGCGAGCACGGCCACAACGATCACGACCACGCCGGCCGCGGAGGCCCCCTCGGCGGGACCGGTCT
>JAURFD010000064.1 GCA_030827125.1 Candidatus Nanopelagicales bacterium | reverse complement strand
GTCCCCGCGACGTGCACCACGCGCAGCGCGTCGACGCTCGCGCGCATGTCCAGCCTCTGGACGTACGTCTCGAGCTGCGCGAACTGCTCGTCCCACGTCAGCGCGCCCGGGTCCGCGCGCTTCTTGCCCGTGATCGTCTTCGCGAGCTGGCGCACCGCGGCGTCGTACGAGTCGTCGCGCGTCGCGCGCATCGTCGCCGCGCGTCGTTCGACGTCCACGCGCGGCGCGAACGACGTCGCGTCGTCGCGCGCGCGGTGGTGTCTGAGGTAAAGTTATCCGCGCGAGGGCGACTGGTGACGTGGCTCTGACGCGCGACGACGACGACGCGCGTCGGAAACGGACGAGGGAAATATCTTCGCGCCGACCTCGCGCGGCGCGCGGCGATCGCGCGCGGACGGCGGCGACGCGCGCGCGACGACGCGCGCGACGCGACGCGCGCGCGCGACGACGACGCGGGCGACGCACGCGCGTCCGGGCGCGCCGACGACGCCGACGACGCCGACGACGCGCGAATGGGCTTCGACATCGCGCGTCGCGACGCGCGCGACGCCGCTCGGTGACGTCGCGGAC
>JAURFD010000063.1 GCA_030827125.1 Candidatus Nanopelagicales bacterium | reverse complement strand
TCAAAGTACTCTGGATTGTTGCCACCCCATTCAAGAGCGAACTGAACGGCGTGACTCCCGTATACCACGCGTCGGAGGAACCAATTCAGCGCTTTGACGAGCGGTAGCGCTGGTGTGACTCGGTTGATGGCCTTAATTAGCGTTTTCACTGCGCAACTCAAACTACATCTCGAGCCAACGCTCGGCGTCGATCGCCGCCATGCACCCGGATCCGGCAGCGGTGATCGCCTGTCGGTAGGTGTGGTCTTGCACGTCGCCGCAGGCGAACACACCCTCGATGTTGGTGCGACTCGAGCCCGGAACCGTCTCGAGATAGCCGGTCTCGTCCATATCGAGCACACCGGTGAAGAGATCGGTGTTCGGGCGGTGACCGATCGCGATGAACACGCCGGTGACAGCGAGGGTGGAGGTCGCCCCGCTGGTCGTGTCGGTGACCTCGATGCTCTCCACCTTGTCGGCCCCGTTGATCTCGGTGACCGTGTGGTTCCAAAGGATCTCGATCTTCGGGTTATCGAAGGCGCGTTGCTGCATGATCTTGCTGGCGCGGAACTCGTCGCGTCGGTGGATGATCGTGA
>JAURFD010000062.1 GCA_030827125.1 Candidatus Nanopelagicales bacterium | reverse complement strand
CGAGGACAGCGGGGGCGGCCTGGATGGAGTTAGCCATGATGGATTAGGATTAGGGGGTGAGGGTTGGGGGAAAGATTACTTGCGGAGGGCGCCCATGATGGCGGCGCGGTTCGCGGCGAAGAAGGCCGCGCGCTCCTGCCCGGAGAGGGCGAGGTAGGTCTCGAGGACGTCGGCCTTGGGGGCGGCGTCCGCGGCGGGGTTGGTCTCGACAGGGGCCACGCCGACGGAGGCCGCGATCTTGGCGGCTTCCTCGGAGGCGCTGACCTTGCCGGCTTCGAGCTCGGCGACCTTGGCCTTCAGCTCGGAGGCTTCCTTGGCGGAGGCTTCGAGGGCGGAGGTCAGTTCGGCGAGCTTGGCGTCCTTCGACGCGGCTTCGACCTTGAGGGCTTCGGCTTCGGAGGCGGTGCCGACGGTCAGCTTCTCCACCGTGGAGCGGAGATCGTCACGTTCGGCAGAGGCGGAAGCGACGAGGGCTTCGGCGGCGGCGAGTTTTTCTTCGATGGTCATGGTCTTAAAGATTGCGGAAGCGGGCAACTTGGCGGCTTAGAAAGTAGCCAGGGCGGACTTCAGGTTCGGGACGATGCCGGTGACCAG
>JAURFD010000061.1 GCA_030827125.1 Candidatus Nanopelagicales bacterium | reverse complement strand
ATCGGGGAAAAACAGTACTTTTTCGCGACGGCCGAAAGC
Source organism: Candidatus Nanopelagicales bacterium (assembly GCA_030827125.1). Lineage (GTDB taxonomy): Bacteria > Actinomycetota > Actinomycetes > S36-B12 > S36-B12 > Mxb001. Next base: position 564 of record JAURFD010000061.1, on the reverse strand, counting down.
CCAGCTCAGGATCTGGCGCGCGTTCGACGAGGTGCAAACGATGCCGCCGTGTTCACCGCAGAAGGCCTTCAGGTCGGCCGCAGAGTTGATGTAGGTGATCGGGGTAATGGTTTCGTCGGGGTTCAGCACTTCCGACAGTTCACGCCAGGCGCGCTCGACCTTGCTCAGGCTGGCCATGTCCGCCATCGAACAGCCGGCATTGAGGTCGGGCAGAATCACTTTCTGGGTCGGACGCGAAAGAGTGTCCGCAACCTCGGCCATGAAATGCACGCCGCAGAAGACGATGTATTCGGCTTCGGTTTTCGCCGCCAGCTTCGCGAGCTGCAGCGAATCGCCCGTCAGTTCGGCGTGTTTGTAAACGTCGGCACGCTGGTAATGATGGCCGAGCAGCACGGCGCGGTCGCCCAGCTTGCGGCGCGCGGCAACAATGCGCTCTTCGCAGGCAGCGTCATCCAGCGGCTTGAAACCTTCGAACGTAATCGTTTGCGCTTCCATCATCCGGCCCTTTTCCAGATCATCATGCTGCGGGGGAAATTTTGATTATTACCGTATTTTGACAGAAAA
>JAURFD010000060.1 GCA_030827125.1 Candidatus Nanopelagicales bacterium | reverse complement strand
ATGCGCGACATGCTGATCGAGCATAACGTGCTCGCCGCGCGCGAGGTGCGCAAGCAGATCGAGCTGATGGAGAGCAAGTCGATCCAGCTCGGCGGCAAGCTCATCGCACGCGCCTGGGTCGACCCGGCCTTCCGCGCGCGCCTGCTCGACGACGGCACCGAGGCGGCGCGCGACCACGGGATCCGGGGCCTCGACCCCGGCGTCCGGCTCGTCGTCGTCGAGAACACGCCCGAGGTGCACAACGTCGTCGTCTGCACCCTGTGCTCCTGCTATCCGCTGCAGCTCCTCGGTATGCCGCCGGTCTGGTACAAGTCGGCCCCGTACCGGTCCCGGGTCGTGCAGGACCCGCGTGGCGTACTCGCCGAGTTCGGCACCGAGGTCGACGACTCGGTCGAGGTGCGGGTCTGGGACTCGAACTCCGAGGTCCGCTACCTCGTCCTCCCGCAACGACCCGCGGGCACCGACGGGCTCGACGAGGCGGCGCTCGCCGCCCTCGTCGGTCGCAACGCCATGGTCGGTGTCGAACGCGTGCCGTCGCCGATCGACCCGTCGACAACGCCATGAACCGCATCCACGACCTCGGCGGGATGCACGGGTTCGGGCCGGT
>JAURFD010000059.1 GCA_030827125.1 Candidatus Nanopelagicales bacterium | reverse complement strand
GGGACGAATCGAGTCTTGTGATCCGTGTGTAAAGTGTCCCGGTCGTGAGACTTTATCCACTCGGCGCGCGGACGCGCGCGACACACGACGACGACGCGCGACGACGACGCCGATGCCGACGGCGATGACGACGACGATGCGCGTGGTTGGGTGTTCCGCACGCATCGACCGACGGGGCCGAGGCGTCGGCGGCGGCGGCAGCGCGACGACGACGACGACGGCGACGGCGACGCGCGGATGCGTCGATCTCGCCCCGCGCCGCGCCTTCTCTCGCGCGATCGCTCGCTCTCGCGCGATCGCGTCCACGGACTCGACCGCGCCGTCGACGTCGAGGCGCGCACTGCGGGTCGCGCGTCGCGGCGAGCGAGCGGGCTGAGCGAGCGATTCGAAACGGACGCGACGCCGTCCTTGGGATTGGGTTGAACAATAGCGGCGCAACGCGAGGAGACTGACGGATAAAACTTTTTCGAACGCACAGCGCCGGCGGCGGTGGCGCCGGTCAACCGGCTAAGGACGCGAACGGCAACGACATCAAGAAGGGAGAATGGCTCAAGACGCACTTGCCGGGCGACTACTCGCTCACGCAAGGCTTGAAGGGTGACGCCACGTACTTG
>JAURFD010000005.1 GCA_030827125.1 Candidatus Nanopelagicales bacterium | reverse complement strand
CTGTCAAGCGCATCGATGATGAACAAGGCGTCGGTCGTCCTGGCCGTGAGCCGAGTGCGCACGCACTGGCGCCAATTCCAGCGACGGCAGGTCACACCGACCGCGTCCCGCCAAATGACCTCACCAGCCGAGGCGATCTGAGCGGTCGGCTCTCCATTCGCCATCGTGTCAAAGGTCTCGTCACCGTGAGCCACCGAGAGACGCGGCGCACCGACGTAGCCGGTGAGGTCTTCACCACCGATGGGTGTTTGATGGATCACGGAGACCGCGTTGTAGATGTCGGTGAGTCGATCGATGCGCGGCAGCCCGGCGCCCACACGCCGAAGCAGGGCCTCCGCACTGGAGCGGGCCTCGCGGGGCTTCACACCGAACGCGGCGAATGCCGAGCGCCATTCAGCGATGGTCGGCAGGTCGTGCGCCTCAACGCCCTCCAGGGCCTGAGCAGCGACAGTTTCGGCCTCACACAGCGCCTCCTCACTCGCCACGCTGGGGTCACCCGGCACAAGTCCCCGCGCCACGATGAGGACAGCGACATAGTCGGGGCGCAGCGCGAACACCTCGGGGTCGATCGTGGCCGCTGCTAGGTCGCCCTCCCACGACGCCATCATGGCCGCATCCTGGACATGGGTTCCAGGACAGTCATCGAGAAGCGCACCGGCCTGCGCCCCGCACAGAAGTAGCCGTGCGGCGCGTCAGCGCCAAAACTCACGCCATCACCAGCCAGCACCGTGACCCGCTCCCCTGCGACATCTACATCGAGCCGACCGGAGTGCACGTGAAGTAGTTCGCGAGTGCCAGCACTGTGTGGCTCAGACACATACGCCTCACCCGGCTGAAGGTGCCACTCCCACAGTTCCAGCATGTCCGACGACGCCACCAACTCAGCCGTGCCGCCACTCGCCCCGTGCCACAGCGGCGTGCGCTCGGCCGCGCGTGTCAGCACCAGTGGCGCCGATGGTCGATCGTCAACGAGTTCGGCGAGCGGAACCGCGAGGGCAGTCGAAAGGCGCAGGAGCGTGGCGATGCTGGCATTGGTCGCGCCGCCCTCCACATTGACGATCATGCGGCGGCTCACTCCGCTGATATCGGCAAGCTGATCCAGGGTCAACCCACGCGATGTCCGGGCGTCGCGGACTCGCCGGCCAATGGCCAGCGGCATCTGGTCCACGAGTGCTTCATCAGCCATCACGACACCTCAGTTCTGTTGCGCTGAAAGTGCACTATAGTGCCCTGCCATGGCAACGGCACCCACGCATCGGGTTCCCGCGTGGACCCTCGCGGTGGGGGCCATGCTGTCGGTTCAACTCGGTGCGGCCGTGTCCGTCGGCCTCTTCGACAGCATTGGGGCGAGCGGTGCCGCCTGGCTCCGGCTCCTTCTCGGTGGCATCGGATTCGTACTCATTGCCCGTCCCCGCTACAGCCAGTGGTCGTGGCACGAACTGCGCGCGCCGGTCCTGCTCGGACTCGTCACCGCCGTGATGACCGTCGCCTTCATGACCGCCATCTCGCTCATTCCCCTGGGCATGGCCGTCGCCATCGAATTCCTCGGTCCGCTCACGGTCGCGGCCTGGTACAGCCCGAGTCGCAAGGCCATGGCATGGCCGGCGCTCGCCCTCGTCGGCGTACTCCTGCTCACAGAGCCCTGGAACGGCACGCCCGATCTCGTCGGCGTCGCCTGCTCCGCAATCGCTGCTGTGGGCTGGGCGCTCTACATCGTCATCACGCAGCATGTCGGTGACCGCTTCACGGGCGTGGACGCGTTGGCAATCTCGCTACCGGTCGCGGCCGTGGTCACTATTCCACTCGGTCTGCCCGCGGTCTGGGGTCATCTGGATGCTCGCGTCATCGTCATCGCGGTGGGCTCAGCGATTCTGCTGCCACTCATTCCCTGGACATTGGAACTCTATGCGCTGCGGCGACTCACGAAGGCGGCGTTCGGCACCCTCATGGCACTCGAACCAGCGATCGCCCTGGTGATCGGCATCGTCGTCCTGCACCAGCTCCCACTGCCTCTGCAGTACGCCGGAATCGCGCTGGTCGTGATTGCGGGAGTAGGAGCCGAACGTCGTGGTCGACGCGTGCCAGCACCCCTCTAGCCCATCTGAACGACGTCAACGCCCAGTGCCTGCATCATCCCCCGGACACCGGTGAGGACAGCGTCGCAGCCCGCCCCCACTGACTCCACGTCACCCACGACGGCGACTTGGGAAGGGAGCCCGCAGACTAGGGTTCACCCGTGGAGCAGCCCACCGACACGCAGATGATGCTGGCGGCCGCCATCACCTTCGGCCTCGCGGTGGGCTGCCAGGTTGTCGCCCCCAAACTCAAGCTCCCCGCCCTCGTGCTGCTCCTGCCGGCCGGCTTCATCTTCGGCGCCATCGCGCCGGGGCTGCGCGCCGACGCCATCCTCGGCGAGGCCTTCCCTGTCATCGTCAACCTATTGGTCGCTGTCATCCTCTTCCACGGCGGTACCGAGCTCAACTACTCCCCCCTCAAGCGCCATGAGCACTCCGTCGTACGACGGCTGGTGTGGTTCGGCTGGCCGATCACGGCGATCGTGGGATCTGCTGCCGCCTTCTACATCCTGGGCCTGAGTGTGCAGATCGCCGTGATGCTCGGGGCTATCGTGGTCGTCTCCGGCCCTACCGTCGTGACGCCGATCCTCACCTTTGCCCGTCCCGATGCGCGGGTGAAGGGGATCCTGCTCTGGGAGAGCAACCTCCTCGACCCCGTGGGAGCACTCTTTGCGGTCGTCATCTTTCAGGTAATTAAGGCCACGGATGAGCCTTCTATCCTCGATGCCTCGTTGCTATTCGTCGAGGGCCTACTCGTCGGCATCCTGTGTGCGGGCATCGGCATCGCCCTGATCTTCATCGGCGGCCGGATGGTGCGGGGGAACTCCCAACTCGGCACCCAGGTCATCATCGGCTCCGTCATTGTGGCAGCGGGCTTTGCCAACTTCCTCGCCGACGATGCCGGGCTGCTCACCGCCCTCATCATGGGCTTTGTCGCGGCCCGGGTGGCGCTCAAGCGGGGCGAGTCGTTGGCGGACGCCGGTCCCTTCTTCAACACCGTGGTCGCGTTGGCTATCGGAGTGCTCTTCGTGTCGATCGCCGCGTTGGTGCCCGTCGAGGCCGTAGCCGAGATCGCCCTGCCGGCCATCGCGGTGAGCGCGATCCTCATTCTCGTGGTGCGCCCACTGGTGGTGTTCCTCGCCGCTCAGCGCAGCGACCTCACTCGGCAGGAGCGCATCTTCGTCGGTTGGATGAGTCCCCGCGGCATCGTGGCCGCGGCCACCGCATCGAGCGTGGGTGCCACGCTGGTGTCCTTGAGCGTTCCGACCGCTGACCGGCTGCTGCCTTCGATCTTCATCATCATCTCGGTGACGGTGGCGGTCTACGGCCTCACCGCCGCACCCTTGGCGCGGATACTCGGCCTGTCAGCCGTGGATGATCAACCAGAGGGAAGCGAGCCCGCTCAGAGCGAGGGCTAGGTTGGCAAACAGGGTTTGATTCATCCGGCGGAAGACTGCGATGCCCAACACCGTGCCCACCAACATGATGGGCAGGAAGGCAAGATCGGCGAGGAGTGACTGAACGTCCAGCAGGCCCAGGCCTACGACGATCGGGATCTTGGCGACGTTGAGGATGAAGAAGAACCAGGCAGACGTCCCCATAAACGCGAGCATGGGCACGCGCATCTTCAGTAGGTAGAGGGTCATCGCCGTGCCGCCGGCGTTCGCGGCCATCGTGGTCATGCCCGCCAGGGTCCCGAAGAAGGCTGCCGCCCCGCGGTGGACGTGCGGGTTGGCCTCCACCCAGACCTCTCCAGCGGCATCGGCCTGCGCCATCTGGCGAGACTTCTGACGGCGCTGCCACAGCTCCAGAAAGACCGACGTCAAGATCAGAACGCCGAGGATCCGCGCGATGACGCGCTGATCGAGAAAGGCGAACATCAAGGCTGTGACACCAAAGCCGAGGAGAACTCCGGGAACGATGCGCCAGATGAGCTTCCAGTCCGCGTGCTGACGGTAGATGGACAGTGCCACCAGATCACCAGCGATGAGGAGAGGTACGGCGAACGCCGACGCCGTCGTCGGGCCGAGCGCGGCCGCCAGCACAGGACCAGCGAGTACGCCGAGCACCGGCATAGCCGTCTTGGAGACGCCATAGAGGAGGACCGCGACTCCGACCACGGCAATGAGTAGCGGAGTCCAGGCGTCGGGCACAGTGCGAAACTAGCCCTGATGACATCCCAGGGTGCCACCAGGCGGCCGAACATCATCACGCGCACCGATATCGAGTCGCTGGTCTTGGACTTCTATGGGCGCGCAGTTGACGATGCTGTGCTCGGACCCATCTTCATTGACGTCGCACACAGGGACCTGACCGAGCACCTGCAGCGCTGGCTAGAGATCTGGACAGCGACAGTCGACGACCATTTCGCCGGTCCCCGAGCGGAGTTCGCCAAGGAGCAGGCACGACGCATCGCTTACTCGATGGGCCGGCGCGTGCTCGGGGAGGACGCCGAGGACTTCATCGTGATCAAGCGGCCGGACCTTCCCCTCGGATTCACTCCACGCCCCTGAGCACACCCTCCGGATCCCCAGGAGTCACGGAGTCACCAGGCATCACGCGCGTTTCATGTGTCTTTGGTTACCGTTCACTTTCTCGGCCAATCTGCCACGAGGCGATCCCGTGACTCACTAACTTCCCCACATGGCGACGACCAAATCCCCCCAGACCACATCCGGTTTCGACCGCTGGTTCGAAATCACCAAACGCAAATCCACCCTCAGCCGCGAAATCCGCGGCGGGGTCGTCACCTTCGTGACGATGGCCTACATCGTGGTTCTCGGCCCACTCATTCTCGGCACTGGCACGGACGGCACCGGCTCCCTCATTGGCGGCTTCACCGACGTCGGAGACTCCATCGCCGCCGTAGCAGCCGTCATGGCTCTGGTCGCCGGAGTGATGTCGATCATCATGGGGGCCATCGGCCGCATCCCACTAGCGATCGCGGCCGGCCTCGGCCTCCTCCCGGTTGTCGCCTTCACCCTCGCACCGCAGATGACGTGGGCCGATGCAATGGGCCTGATCATCCTCGAGGGCGTCCTCGTCCTCCTGCTCGTCGTGGTCGGCCTACGCAAGAAGGTCTTCGACGCGATCCCTGAGCCGCTCAAGTTCGCCATCGGAGTCGGCATCGGGCTCTTCATCACCCTCATCGGCCTCGTGGATGCGGGCATTGCCCGTCCCGGCAACCCGCTCATTACCTTCGGCGTCAACGGCAACCTCTCCGGCTGGTCGGCGCTCATCTTCGTGATCGGCCTGCTGCTCATGAGCGTGCTCGTTGTCCTCAAGGTCCGCGGCGGCCTGCTCATCGGCATCGTTGCCACCACGATTCTCGCGATCATCGTCGAAGCGGCGTTCGGCGTCGGAGGACGTAGCGAGGACAACCCCGCCGGCTGGGGTCTGAATGTCCCCGGACTGCCTGAGTCGATCATCGCCACCCCGAACTTCTCCCTCATCGGTCAGTTCAACCTCTTCGGCGCATTCACCGCCGTCGGAGTGCTCGCGGCGGGACTCGCGGTCTTCAGCCTCATGCTCACGGATTTCTTCGACACCATGGGTACGGCGTTCGGCATCGCGGCCGAGGGCGACATGCTTGACGAAGACAACGACGTCCCGCACATGCAGTCGATCTTGGCGGTCGATGCGGCCGCCGCGATCGTCGGTGGTGCGGCGAGCGCGTCAAGCAATACGGCGTACATCGAGTCGGCAGCCGGCGTGGGCGATGGTGCCCGCACCGGGATCGCAGCGATGGTGACCGGGGCGCTCTTCCTTGTTGCCATGTTCTTCACGCCGCTGGTGAGCGTCGTGCCGTGGGAGGCTGCCGCACCCGCACTGGTGGTCGTGGGCGCGATGATGATGATGCAGGTCCGCAAGATCGACTTCACGGATCTTGCCATCGGCATCCCGGCGTTCCTCACGATCGTGCTCATGCCGTTCACCTACTCCATCGTCAACGGCATCGGCGCCGGCTTCGTGAGTTGGGTCGTCATCCGGATCTTCCAGCGCAAGTGGTCGGAGGTCCCCGTCGTCATGTGGGTCGTTGCGATCGCCTTCGTCATCTACTTCGCCTCCGAGCCGATCTCGACCTGGATCGGCCAGGTCTAGGACTCCCATATCCGTCCGTTGTGGTGGGTTTTCGAGCTGAAGAAACAACAACAACGGTCGGAACCGAAGGGAAGGGTCAGGACGACTCGGGGCAGACCTGGTCGGCGTAGTCATCCAAGGCGTCGCCACCGACCGTGAAGGCGTCAGCCGCGAAGGCCTGTGTCACGTCCCTGATGATCTCGGGGAACGGCACCTCGTCGGACAGGTCCTGCTTCACCAGCGTTGCGACATCCTGAGAGGCCGCAACGAAGTCAGCCGCTTCGGCGGGCGCCCCCGGCAATTCCTCCAGGGCCCGCGTGGCCCAAAAGGACATGGAGTCAGCAGCGGCCACCGTGAGAAGGGCGTTTTCGGCCTCAAGCCCCTTGGCTAACTCCACGAGAGCGGTCGAGTAGTCGGCCATGGCCCCACGCGCGGCGAAGCAATCCAGTACGCCATCGGCGGTGTCCGTTCCGGCCGAGCCACTTACGGTGGACGTCGCGGTGGCGTCCGGGGCTGCATCCGGGCTTGACGTACAGGCCGAAAGGGGCGCGGCCAGCACGAGAACAGCGAGACCGACAAGGAGCGGTCGGGCCGACGTGTTTCGCGAAGTCACCGCTCCAGCGTCTCACGTGCCAACAATCATCGTTGAGTGGCGGGTTGTTGACGGTTTTCGCCGCAAAAACCGTCAACAACGCGCCACTCAACAGGAGGTCATGGTGCGCTGGGTCCGCGCAACGAGCAGGATGAGCACATGAGCGAGATGACGGCGGATGGCGCATGGCAGCGGCTGGCCGAGGTCATCGCCCGCGGAGCCCCAGCGCAGGCCGAACTAGCCCGCGACATCCAACGACGGTGGGAAGTGCTGGGGCAGGACGACCTCCCCACCGATCTCGCACAAGAGATCGCATTGGTGTTCAACGCCTACTTGCACGACCCCTACCTCACCCGTCGGGAGCCACACTCCTAGGGCCTCAGCTACCGCTTCGCCCTCGCGCAGCCCCTCCTGCGCCTTGCTCATCGGGGGAACACGCGAGATTGCTGCAGTTATCCGCGAACCGGCCTACGCTGCCGTTCGATGGAGGAATTGGAGTACGGCGCGCCACGCAAGCGTCACCCGCAACTACTGATCGCGGCCGTGGCGGCCTTTGCCCTTATCCTCACCGCTGGCTGGATCCTGGATCGACGCTGGCAAGACTCGGCGACCGCCGAGGTGAGTGCCGCAACCGAACAGGCCGAGATCGCCCTCGTCATCGCGCAGCAGCGCATTGCCTCCATGCGCGAGTACGTCCAGCCAGCAGTGTCACGGCCCGATCTGGATCCGGACACCCGGCAATCGATGAACGATCTGGTCGAGCAAGCCCGCGAACAGGGCCTCGTGGAACTCCAAGCTGCCCGTCAGCAGCTGGCGGACCTGACCTTCGCGCCCTGGCACGACGGACCGCGCTCCCTGCGCGACCAGGCACTGGCCTCGCTCGAGGCACAGATCTCGGCCATTGATTCCGGGGAAAGCGGCGCAAGTCTCGTCGGGGATGCCAACGCCGTAACCGGCTGACACGGACAGCGGGCTGCCAGCAGATCTAGGCTGACAGTCGTGTCGACCTACATCCTCGTCCACGGTGCTATGCACGGCGGTTGGTGCTGGCGCCACGTCGCACCACTTCTGCGCGATGCAGGTCATGACGTGTGGGCACCGACACTGACGGGCCAAGGCGAACGTGTCCATCTGCTCACGCCGCAGACAAGTGTGCACACGCACATTGAGGACATCGTGAACGTCGTTAATTACAACGATCTCGACAATCTGGTCATGGTTTTCCATTCGTATTCCGGCGGCCTCGCCGGCCCGATCGTGGAGCACCTGGAGACTCGTGTGCGTGCGATTGTCTTTGCCGGCGCCTTCCTGCAGTACCCCGGTGAATCCAACTTCGATGTGGAGCCAGAGTCGTCGCGAACAATGTTCGAGGCGCTCGCCACTGACTCGGGCGACGGTTGGCGCATCCCGGTCGCGGACGGTCTCCTCGATCGATGGGGCATCACCGATCCCGCCTTGGCCGCCGAGCTACGTCGCAAACTCACTGACTTCTCGCTCACATTTTCCCGCGGGGTGGTCGACTACGACCCAGCCCCGATGGAAGCGCTCCCGCGCACGTATATCGAGCACACGGCACCACCACTCGCGCCGCTGGCGCTGTCGATCGAGCGAGCCCGCACCGACGGCTGGACGATGCGGGAGATCGCCACGGGTCACGACATGATGCTGACGGACCCTCAGGGCACCGCCCGTCTGCTCCTCGAAACCGCGTCGGCCGGGGCATGACACCTCGGGACAGAGTTCGGGTCGGGCTGGCCGGGTGGAGTGAGGCCACGAGCCGCTACCGATCTCGGTTCCCGCGTGCCGGCGGTACCGGTCTCGAGAGATACGCCAGTGCACTGAATCTTGTCGAGGTGAATGTGTCGTTCTATCGCTCAGTACGACGCATCACCTACGAGGGCTGGGCCGCGCAGACCCCGGACAACTTCGCGTTCAGCGTCAAGATGGCTCGGGCCGTCACACACTTTGCGAAGCTCTCCGAACAAGCTCCTCTCGCGACTTTCTGGGAATCCGTGACCGGACTCGGTGACAAGTTGCACGCGGTGCTGGTGCAGTTGCCGCCCTCGCTGGCTTTCGATTCCGAGCGTGCCGCCCCCTTCTTCACACGTATGCGGTCGTCTTACTCGGCGATGATCGCCGTTGAGGCAAGACACGACTCGTGGTTCGCCGACGCCTCTCGATCCATGTACACCGACCTTGACCTCACGGAAGTCACGACCACCATCCCCACCGAACCGGTGGGCGGTGGTGCGGCGTACTACCGACTTCATGGGGAGCCACGCCGCTACCGAAGCCCCTACACGAGTCAACAACTCAGCGCCCTCTCGACGGATCTGCGCGCGCGCACGGGAAATTCCCTCGTGATCTTCGACAACACAGCCTCGTCCGCAGGCGTGGAGAACGCCCTCGTCCTGTGCGACATGCTCGAACCGGGGGCCGAATCCACCGGAAGCGACTAAATTCCGGCAGATGACCTGGGTCAAGAGCCTCGGCATCGTCGTGGCCATGCTTGCGGCGTTCACCATGGGCATCTGGACCGCCGTCCTGGTCCCGGACGGCCCCTGGTTCTTTTCCGACGAACCCGAGGCCGTGGTCGTCAGCACGCCCACGCCGACCCCGACACCGGAGCCCATCCCCACGTCGCGACCGCCCTATGACGGCCCCGCGCTTGCCTACGGCGACTACGTGTTGGTCAGTGTAAAGAAGTGCCTCAAGAAGCTCGACTTCGCCGTAGACGCCAAGTCCGAGCGACGCATCAGCGACGCCATTGCCGACCTCGCCACCATGGAGGATTCGATTCCCGGCGGCGTCCTTGTGCATATCGGCGCCAACGGCGGGGCCAGCGCTGCCGAGTTGGAGCAACTCATGGAGGTCCTGGGCCCGGATCGACTCGTCATCGTCACGACAATTCAGATTCCTGACGACCCAGAGCGCTACACCTTCGAGCAGTCGACCAACGCTGCCATCGTTGGTCTGGCCGAGACCCATCCGAACGTGCGGATCTTCAGCTGGAATTCCCTCTCGATGACGAATCCCGACTGGCTCAATGCAGACGGGAGCATGACCAAGGAGGGCTGCAAAGCCTTTGCCGACTTCGCCGAGCGGATCATGCGCGGGTGAGGCCGTTCCCGACTGACTGGGCTGACTGTCCCAGTGCTCACGTCGTACCCTGCAGTTGTTGCCAAGTTGTGGCGAGGGAGACACTGTGAACGCTGGCCAGGTCATCGAAGCTCCGCTCGATGACATTTTCGCCTTCTGCAACCGCCTCGCCTGGCAGGTCGGCGGTCCGATCCTCGTCCACGATGCCTCCTGGGGCTTGGTGGCCCACTCCACTCTCAATCAGACGATTGACAAGGGGCGCGAAGCCATCATCCTGCAGCGCGCCGTGCCCGATGAGCACGCCGAGACGCAGGTCCTTCTCGAAACGAGTCGTCGGTTGGCGGCGGGCGACGAGGTCTTCTCGGTCGATCCGATTCCCGGTGTGCAAGAGCGCCGCGTGGTGTCGGCGGTCCGCGTCCTCGGGGTCCTGGTCGGGAGCATCTGGGCCGCCGAGTCCGCTGGACCGCTGCATCCGGACACCGAGGAGATGATGTCGGCAGCGGCGAAGCAGGCATCATTGCTCTTCCAGGTCCAAGAGGATCTGCGGCGCCGCCAACGCGAGCGCTTCGTCTCGCTCCTTCTCGCCGGCAGCCACGACGAGTACCTCCTCGCCCAATACCTCGGTGTACCGCAGGAATGCCCCGTGCGCGTGGTCGCCGTTCACCACGGTCATGATGCTGACCTTCGGCAGCAGGTCGAGCGAGTGCTTCCCGCTCTCACCGCCGCGGTCCCGACACCGAGCCTGGTCATGCACGAGACGGACCGCATCTACGTCGTCTTCTACGGTGATGATGTGCAGAACTCCTCGCGCGAGTTCGGCGAGGAGTTCGCGCGCGCCGACTCGCGGCTCCTCGTGGGAGGGGGACGTGTCGGTCGACGACTCGGTCACGCGATCGCCTCACGGCGGGACGCAGACTCCGTCATCGCCTACTTGCAGAAGACACCCGGGCGCCAGGTGGGAAGCACCCGCACCCTGCGCGCCAAACTGGCCCTCATGAAGGTTGCCGAGATGCTCTCCGGGATGCATGAACCCTTCGACGGCCCCCTTCACGGCCTCAGTGCACTCGAAGCTGCCGATCGGGACGAAGCCGTTGGAATCCTTGATGCCTACTTCGCCAGCAACGGCAATATCAGTGAGGCCGCGCGGCAGGTGCACGTCCATCCGAATACGTTCCGGTACCGACTGGCCAAGATCTCCGACATTCTCAACATCGACCTCGAGGATCGTGAGGATCGGCTTCTCGTCGAGTTAGATCTTCTCCGCGCGCGATTTGGGGCATAGCGCGGACAGGTGAAGGCCCCTCGCCGGTTCGGGGGGGATCCTGCGAGGGGCCGAGGCAACGGTAACCCCACGAACGGGTCTCCGTAAACCGTCGAATTGGAGAAATTCATCGGGTCAGACTGTGCACATTTCCCGAAGCAGGCAAACAGGGGATGAAGGTCCACTGTCCCCAGTAGGTCGACACTCTCGCTAGGGAGACACCTCCGCCTGTCGCGCGCTGACTCGACCCTGCCACCCCGACAGGAACATGCGGACCGCGACGACCGCGAGCAGGACTGCGAAGAGCCACACCAGGACCTGCATCGGGAGCACGAGCGCGATCCGAGCACCGAGGAAGGCCCCCACGGCACTGGCGGCGCCGAGGACCACCCCCCGCCGCCACAGGGTGTAACCCGGCTTCGTCTGTCGCGCGGCACCCGTGAGGGCGATGAGCACCATCACCGCCAGCGACGTACCGGCCGCGAGATGCGGGGTGTAGCCGAAGAGCGTGACCAGGATTGGCACAAGCACCAGTCCGCCACCGATCCCGAGAAGGGCGGACAGCACGCCCATGGCCACACCCGCGCCGAGGTAGCCCAGCACGAGCCACCCGTTGAGGTCCGGCACCTGCGCCACCGCATCATCGGCCACCGGCGTCAACGCCACCTTGATAGCCGTGAGCACGATGACCACCGAGAAGCCCAACTGCAAGGCCCACGGCTGCAGTCGTCGTACGACGGCGCTGCCGATCACGGCACCCGCGAGACCACCGACGAGGATGAAGGGGAAGGCAAGCCAGGCGACCGATCCAAAGACGGCATAGGTCGCGGCCCCCGCGACGGCCGACATCGCGACGGCGACGAGGGAGGTCGCCTGCGCCTGCTTCTGCGGCCAGTGGCGGACGAGCACGAGATAGGGAACGAGGACCAGCCCGCCACCGACACCAAAGAGCCCGCCGGTCAGGCCCGCACCCCCGCCCACGCCGAGATCGCCGACCGACGCGGCGCGTGGTGGAGAGGTCGAAGCGGACATCACCCGGCGAGCGTAACCAGGTCGCGGCACGCCGGCCGCACGCCGTTCGACCCAGCGGTACTGTGCGGACATGCCCAGCGTCTTGGACCACCTCGTCGTTGCAGGTTCGACGCTGGCGGAGGCCTCGGCGGCGATCTCCTCAGCCCTCGGGGTGAGCCCGATCGGCGGTGGCCAGCATCCGCGTATGGGCACGCACAATCAGGTCGTCTCGACCGGGGAAGGAACCTACCTCGAAGCCATCGCTACCGACCCGCGTGCGGTGGGACCGGATCGACCGCGGTGGTTCGGTCTCGACGAGTTTGGTGGACCAGCGGCGCTGCATCACTGGGTCGTGCGCACGCCAGACTTCACACGCATCTCACCCAGTGAAGACCTCGGCCAAATGACGCCGATGCAGCGTGGGGACCTCACCTGGCGGATCGGCATCCCCGCGGATGGCCGTCTACGGCTCGATGGTGTGGCACCGTCAGTTATTAGTTGGGATGTGGCTCCCCCCTGCCTTCCCGCCTCGCCGCTGCAGTTCATCTCCCTGACGCTGCTCCATCCGGATGCGGCACGCGTGCGTGCGCTCCTGGACTCCCTGGACTTCGTCGGCCCGGTCACCGTGCAGGCCGATCTGGGCGCCGGCATGATCGCCGCCTTCCAGACGCCCGAGGGCTCGCAATTCCTCGCCTCCGATGGCCTCGGTGAGCCGTCACTGGACCGCGAACGTCAGATCGCTATGGATCTCTTCCACGCGACATGGCGGCTGCTCGACCTGACCGAGCGGGATGCTGATCAGGCGGGCGCCATGGTGCAGTGTGCGAAGGCAAGCCTGTGGCACTGGCGTCGCGTCGGCGCTCCCACCCAGTGGGCAATCGGTGAGTGGCAGTGCAGTCGCGCCTACGCCGTGCTCGGGGATGGCACGGCGGCCCTTGAGCATGCTCAGCGCGCGCTCGCGATCTGCGATGCCGAGCGCGTGGATGATTTCGTACCCGCGTCGGCGCACGAGGCGCTAGCCCGCGCGTACGCCGTACTCGGCGACATGGATGCCGCACGCGAGCAGCGCAACCTGTCCTATCGAATTGCCGTGGACCTCGATGATGAGGACCGCGACGTCATCGAACACGACCTCGGCACCCTTCCCATCGAATAGGCCGTCCGAAGAAGGAAAGGACAGGTGATGTCGACTCCGCTGCACTGGAACACCGCGTATGAGGCTGGCGACACGACGCGTGGCTGGTACCAAGCCGAGGCGTCGATGAGCGTCCGGCTCCTGCAAGCCCTCAACGTGCCAAGCGAAGCGTCCCTCGTCGACGTCGGCGCGGGAGCCAGCGTGCTGGTCGACGACCTGACCGCCCTCGGCTTCACCGACATCACCTGCGTGGACCACTCCCCCGTCGGTTTGGCGATTGCGCGTGGCCGGCTCGGCGCGGCAGCAGGGCATGTGACCTGGATCGAGGCTGACCTGCTGACCTGGTCACCCCCTCGGCAGTACGACGTCTGGCACGACCGGGCGGTCCTGCACTTCCTCCTCGATCAAGCCGACGTTGAGCGCTATCGCACGACGTTGCTCGCGGGCACGCATCCAGGATCGATCGCCATCATGGGCGTCTTCGGGCCGGAGGGGCCACAGATGTGTGCGGGGCTCCCGGTGCGGCGCTACAGCGACGAGGCAGTCACGGCGCTACTTGGCGAGGACTTCGAACGCCTTGGCAGCGAGATCGCTGACCACGTGCGACCCGACGGCGACACCCAGCAGTACCTCTGGACGACTGCCCGCCGCCGCTAAAGCCCGCGGATCAGGTCCGCCGACGCTAAAGCCCGCGGGTCAGGCCCAGAAGGAGCGGATTGCACCGGCCATGCGCTCTGCTTGACGCGCGCCGTGATTGACCGCGGCGGCGGCAAGGGCCGGATTCATCACGTCCTCCGGAACGGTGGCGTCCGGGATGATGCGCAGTGCCTCCGTGCCGGTCGCCAGCAGGTCGTCGTACTCCTGCCGAATGCTCGCCGGTGTCGCCGTACCCCACTGCAGCGACTGCTCGCTTCCATCGACCAGCGAGATGATGACGGCCTTGCGCGCCCCCGCGACGACATCGAGATGGACGCCGGTCCCCGCGACACCGCCGTCCATGCATCGACGGTCCAGGATCTGCTGGGGCGCGAAGATGCCCGGCACCGCACTGCTCGCGGCGGCCGCCCGGTTGATCGGCACGCCGTGCTGCGCGGTCACGACACAGCGTTCGCCGGTGTAGGCATCGACACAGGTGATGTGGAGGCGGGACGACGGCCATCGGCGCATGCGCAGGATGAGCGCGAGGTTGCGCGCGGTGGACTCACGCGACGGCGTCTGGGCTGCGAGCGCGGCGTACCCGATGCGGCGCAGCGTGGCTTCGTCGTTGCCAAGCGCCTGCCGGAAGAGGTCAAGGGCCCGCTGCTGGCTGGGTTCGAAGGTGGCCGCCGGCGCGATGAGGTCGAGCACCTTGGGGGCCTTGGTCAGCAGGTCGACGGTGCGGGCGAACCCTGCCAGGCGCTCACCGGACACGATGCTCGCGACGATCGATCCCGCCGATGTCCCGACGAATCGATCGGCATTGCCGAGGTGGATGTCGAGTTCACCGAGTCGGCGAAGGAAACCGGTCTGCCAGGCGACGAACCAAACTCCGCCCCCACCGAGGACCAGCGCCCGGTCCACACCTGCGCCGTAGCGAGCGTCGAAGTCACGCGGGAGGGCGACGTCGATCATGTGTCAACCCTACTCACGAACCGCTGCGACAACCCTCGCCCGGATCGCGGCGACCGCGGGCACTGCCAGCCGATCCGTCTCACTCCATACCGTTTTCAGCCTCGAATTCGGTACGCCGTGAGACGACATCCCGGGGGCACTACTGTTCGCGACATGAGCACAGTCATCGAGTACACAATGTTCGTCCGACCCGAGTCCTATGACGAGGTCCTCGCCGCGTATATCGAGTTCGCCGACGAGTTCGGCAACGAGAATCCCACCGAGGATTTGATTTTGGTGACCGGCGATCGTGACGGGGCGGTGATTCGCGGAATCGGCATCTTCGAGTCGGACCTTGAGGCCGAGGAGGCCGTGGACGAGAGTGTCTTCGTACGGTTCCGCGAGCTTGCCGAGCCTCATCTCACTGAGGAGCCCATCCGCGAGGCCATGGAACTCGTCCACATTTACGCAAAGGACTAGGCGGCTACCGCGCCAGCACGGGGGTCTTGGGTGGACACACCCCCGTAGGGTGACGCACATGACCTTCCGCGCTGCTCGCCTGGTCCTCATCGGTGCAACCGCCGCCGCCCTCGCCCTCGTGCCGGCGGCCGCAACCGCCGCCCCGACTGCCGTCGCCCCCGCCATTCCGGGTGAGCCGGTCCTGGTGGAGGTCCCACTCGATCTCATCCAGGCCCCCAAGACGCGCGGACTCTATGGGATGGCACTCATCACGATTGGCGACTCCAAGCCGATCCGGGTAGCGGTCGACACCGGCTCCGTCGGCCTGCGACTGCTCCCGGGTGCGTGGAAGAAGACCCCGGCCGGCGTGAACATCACCAAGAAGAAGATCAGCTGGGTGTTCGACGGCCAACGGCTAAGCGGCCGGGTCGGAACCGCCCCCTTCAGCATCTCCGGGGTCCACGCGAAGTTCCCTATTGACTTCATGTGGATGAAGTCCAACTCCTGGACCAAGTCCGCCGCACAGGCCGGCATCCAGGGCATCCTCGGTATCGGCCTGTCCGATCAGCAACTTGTCAATCCACTCACCGTGTTGCCCGGCGCCGTCAGCGCCCACTGGAGTTTGCGCTTCCACCCCAACACGTTGCGCACGGGCGGCACCGGGGAACTCGTCCTCGGGGCGCTGCCCTCCTCCGAGGCAGTCGCCACTATCCCGCTGGCGAGTCAGGGAGTCTCTGCGACCGGTGGTGAATACTGGAATGACAAGGCCGCACCGGTCTGCTGGCAGTTCGGTGACCTCGCCCGCACCTGCGCGCCGACGTATTTCGACTCCATGGCGCCGTTCATGTTCGTCAAGGGTGATGCCTTCGCGGGCCTGCCGACCAACCGCGTCGGGTTGCTCGACACCGGCACCGAGGTGTCGATGGGGGCGCCGGGCGCGGCGTTCTACTTGTGGAACTTCGACGCGGGCAAGGTCTTCGGCCTCAACGCCGTCAAGGTCAGTCCCAAGGGGCCGAATCTCATCAACGCCGGATCTGCGATGTACTCCGCCTTCACGGTGACGTACGACGCCGAGCGCGGATCGGTGACCTTCGCCGAGTAGTCAGGTCTGCTGCTGCTTGCGTGCCTCGTGCTTCTCCAGCGCATCATCCGCCGATGCGCCGAAGTCTGACGCCCCCTTGCCTGTGGCCTCCACCACCTTGCCCGCCGCGCTCAGGGTCTCGGCGGCCGCTTCGCCAAGGTCGCTGAGGATTCCGCGGTCCTTGTGGTGCGCTGCGGTGGCCTCACTGTGCTCATCCTTCTTCGACATGGCGGGGCTCCTTCGGTGGGTCAGTGGTCGACTGTGAATCGACGCTACTGCACGGACAGCGGCACGAAACGCCCCTGAGGCCGTAGCCTGTCGCTCGTGAAGGCTGGCCGCGTCATCGGAATCCTGCTCCTCGCCGCGCTCGTGACCGGAGTGGTCTTCGGTGTCGCCTCCGTGATGGGCCAACGCACAAAGGCTCAGGACCTACAAGCCTCGCTCGATCCCTTCTACACACCACCGAGTCCGCTCCCCACCGACCCAGGGACCGTGATCCGCGTGGAACCGCTCACCTTCGACGACTCCATGTTCACCGTCGAGGGGGGTACGGCGTACCGAATGCTCTACGTCTCTGCTCGTCCGGACGGCACGACAGCCGCTTCCGGTGCCATGGTCTTCGTCCCCGACGTCCCGGCACCAGAGGGTGGTCGCAAGGTCGTCGCGTGGGCCCACGGCACGGTCGGTATGGGAGTCGCGTGCGCGCCATCGCGCAATCCCAATGGCACCGAGGACATGGCAGGTTGGCTCGAGCAGATGATGTCGCTGGGCTGGGTCGTCGTTGCCACCGACTACGTCGGCCTCGGCACACCAGGAGTTGAGCTGTACCTGGTCGCTGAGGCTGAGGTGAGCGACGTCGTCAACTCGGTGCGCGCGATCCGCAACTGGGGTGAGGCCGACGCCGGCTCGTCGTACGCCGTCTACGGTCATTCACAGGGCGGCCACACCTCGCTGTGGGCCGGTCACCTCGCCGAGCAGATTGCCCCCGAACTTGACCTCATCGCCGTGGCCGCCGCAGCACCGGCGGCTGAACTCCCCGAGATCGTGGGCGCGCAGTGGGATACCGCCGTGGGCTGGGTGATCGGACCGGAGGCGACCATTGCCTGGTCGGCCATGAATCCCGACCTGCCGATTGAGGGCGTGATTACCGGCGCCGGAATCGACAACACCGAGCGTCTCGCCGATGAGTGCATCGCCCCGGCCGCACTCGAAGGTCTGCTCCGCGACGGTCTCGGCGGCCAGTACTACACGATCGACCCGATGGACTCCCCGCCGTGGGCGAACGTCGTCCGCGAGCAGACACCGGACCCGCTGCCGGCCGACATGCCGGTCATGGTGGCGCAAGGCACCGCGGACCAGGTCGTGCTCGCGTGGCCCAACGCCCTACTGCAAAAGGAGTGGTGCGCCGCAGGTTCGACGCTGACGATGCTGTGGATGGGCGAGATTGATCACCTGGCTGCAGCGAAGACCGCCGGACCCCAGGTCGTCACCTGGTTGTCCGAGCTCTTCGACGGCAAGCCGGCGACCGCGGCCTGCAACGGACCGACCCCGGTACCACTCCCCAGCGACACGGGCCAGTAGCGCAGCGACGTCGCACGTTCACCGTGTGCCGTCCGTTGTTGGGCTGTCGACGGGCACTAAACCCCAACAACGGTCGGCAAAGGGTGCTGGTACGCCGCACGGCGACGCTAGCTGACGGACTCCAGCACGAGGCAGAACGGATGACCGGCCGGATCGAGGTAGATGCGGAAGGAATCCGGCGCGGGTTGGAATTCATGCTTGACCGCACCCGCCGCCAGCACGCCCGCCTCGCCCGCATCAAGGTCGGACACGAGGAAGTCAAGGTGCAACTGCTGCGGATGCACCTGCCCTGGCCACTGCGGCGCCGAATAGTTCTCTACTCGCTGGAAGGCGAGCGTCACGGCGTTGTCCGGTGCGGCCAACTGCACCCACTCCGGGTGATCCTCATGCGGCCTGGTCGCCGCCCATCCGGTGATCTCGGAATAGAACGCCGCGAGCGCGACGGGGTCGGGGCAGTCGAGTGCGGTGAGTTGAAGTCGTGCGATTGGCTTCCCCATCAGGACGTCGGCATCTCGAGCGGACCGGTCTTGGCCTGCGGGAAGTAGTCCTGCCCGATTCCGGACGAGCGCTTCGGAATCATCACGGTGCGAATCCACGACACGACCTCATCGCCGTCCTGATTGAGGCCGCGGGTGCGCATCGTGATGATGCCCATCTCCGGTCGAGACGAACTCTCCCGCTTGTCAATGCAGATGCTCTCGGCGTAGATCGTGTCGCCGACGTACACCGGGTGGGTGAGCCGGATGTCGGTCCAGCCCAGGTTGGCGACGGCGTTCTGGCTCATGTCGATGACCGATAGGCCCAGCACAAGTGCAACCGTGAAGCCGGAGTTGACGATAATCCGGCCCTGGGTGATCGGGTTGGACTCTGCGAGATGGGCATTGAAGTGGTTCTGGTTCGTATTGCAGGTCAGCAGCGTGAACCAGGTCGAGTCGGCCTCGGATATCGTCCGACCGAACGGATGCTGGTAGGTGTCGCCCACCTGATAGTCGTCGAAGAATCGCCCCAGCTGAGCGGGATGCACGGTAGCCATGGGCCCATCCTGCCCACGATGAGGGCCGATCGACCCCTCGGGGTGGCCTCACACGCCCACTCGGGTGAGAATCGAGCATGACCTCCGATGCGCTCGCCCAGGGCTCCCCCGCGCCGACCGACGGTGCGGCGCTCGCCAGCGCCGCCGATGTGGGCCGGTCAGTGCAGCAGGTCATCTCCGGCAAGCCCGAGGCGATCCGAACGGCCCTCGTCGTACTCCTCGCCGGCGGACACCTCCTCATTGAGGACGTCCCCGGCGTCGGCAAGACCACCCTTGCCAAGTCACTCGCCCGATCTTTGGGCTGCTCGGCCCGGCGCATTCAATTCACCCCCGACCTGCTGCCCGGCGACGTCGTCGGCGTCAGCGTCTTCAACCAGGACACCCGCGACTTCGAATTCCGACCGGGTGCGATCTTCGCCAACGTCGTCATCGCCGATGAGATCAACCGCGCCTCACCCAAGACCCAGTCGGCGCTCTTGGAGTGCATGGAAGAAGGCCAGGCCACCGTCGACGGGACGACGTATCTTCTTGGTCAACCCTTCATGGTGGTGGCGACGCAGAACCCCGCGGAGATGGAAGGCACCTACCCGCTGCCGGAAGCACAGCGTGACCGCTTCATGGCACGACTCAGCATGGGCTACCCCGACCGCGCGAGCGAAATCGCGATGCTCGACGCGCACGGTGCGCACAACCCACTCGAAGCGGTGGCACCCGTCACCGATGCCACGGAGGTTCGCGCGATGGTCGACGCGGTGCGCGCGGTTCATGTCGCGCCAGCGCTGCATGCGTACGTCGTCGATCTCGTGGCCGCAACACGCAACCATCCGCAAGTGCGTCTCGGCGCTTCGCCGCGCTCTGCGCTCCACCTGGTCCGCGCGGCTCGCGCCTCCGCGGCACTCGCCGGGCGCGGACATGTGCTCCCCGACGATGTGCAGTCCCTCGCGGTGCCCGTGCTGGCGCACCGACTCGTTCTGAGCACCGACGCGCATCTGGCACGAGCCACGCCCGAGTCGATCGTGCGCGAGATCGTGGCGCGCGTGCCAATCCCGGCCGGATCGTGACGTCCGCCGCATCTGATCGGCGCGGTCCATGAAGGCGGCCCTGGCGGCCATCACCTTCCGGGGTCGAGCGCTCATCGCGGTGGGTCTCGGCCTCGGAGTCGGTGCTGGACTCTCCGGTCAGCGCGATGTTCTGCGCATCGCGGTGCTCCTGGTCGCCCTCCCCCTGATCGCCGCTCTCTTCGTCGCCCGGGCCCACCTGCGACTTGGCGCGGGACGCATCGTGACCCCGGCACGCGTGCCAGTCGGAACTACCGCCGAGGTCGAACTTTCCGTCACCAACCTCTCGCCGATGCGAACCGGGACCCTTCTCCTCGAGGACGCCGTACCCCCGGATCTCGGCATCAGCGCGCGGCGGATCATTGAACGCGTCCCCCCGCAGGGCGTTCGAGCAACGCGCTACCCGATCCATGCCGAACGTCGCGGCTATCACGAGGTGGGGCCGCTGTCGGTCACCGCGATCGATCCCTTCGGACTGGTGCGCCTCCGTCGATCCTTCACGGCCACCGAGGGTGTGCTGGTGGTGCCGTGGATCGAGCAACTCGACGGGACCCACGAGGCCGATCACCGTGCCAGCGGGGACGCGGCTACCGCGTCGCTCGCCTCTCGAGGTGATGACGACATCATCCCGCGCGAGTACCGGCTCGGTGACGACCTGCGTCGCGTGCACTGGCGGGCAACGGCGCGCACAGGCGAACTCATGGTCCGACGCGAGGAGCGCCCCTGGACCCGGCAAGCCTCGATCACCGTGGACCTCAACGCAGCCCACCACGTGGGCAACGGCCCCCGCGCCTCCCTTGAGATCGCCTTGAGCACCGTCGCGAGCATCGCGCTGCACCTGTTGCGCGATGGCTGGCGCGTCAAGGTCAGTGCCGCCGATGGCCGCACGTTTGTTTCTCAGGCGTCTGGAGCACCCGGGGCCGCGGCGATCCTCGAAGCACTGGCCCTGATTAACGCCTCGGGGGAACCCGGCGGCATTTACCCAGGTCCCGACCTCAGCATTGCGGTGCTCACCAGTCGGCCCGGATCTTTGGCCCAGGTCGGTGCGACTCGTCAGCACGGGATCGCCCTCATCGTCGACACCGCCGCCTGGCACGACTCCGCCACCGTGTCGGCCTCCGATGCATCCGAGCGACTGCGCGCCGACGGTTGGCAGGCTGCCGCGCTCACGGACCGACCCGGGTCCATCGCCGCCGCGTGGCGGTCCGCCGTCGGAGGTCACGGAGCTGGACTGCGCCGCGACGCTGCGGCTTCGCGTGCCGACAACCGAGACTTCGCCGTCCGGCCGGGAGGTGCCCGGTGATTGCGCGCATGCGCCTGGGCGCCACTGCCGCTGCTGCACTCGCCACCATCACGGCCACCGTGAGTGTCCTGCCGCTCTTCGCGGGTCCGGCATGGGTCCCGCCGACCCTGGTCGCGATCGCCCTCATGGCGCTCACCGGCGCCCTTGCCCGCGGTGTGGGCCTGCCGCCTCCCCTGCAACCCATCGCCCAACTGCTCGTGCTCCTCACGTGGCTGACCTGGCTATTCGTCCAGCCGGCCGCAGCGCTGGGATTCCTGCCCGGCCCCATGGCCATCAGCGAACTTCAGGACCTCACCCGCACCGCACTCGCCGAGGCGGAGACCGTGCTGTCGCCAGTTCCCACCGATCCGACCCTGGTGTTCCTCGCCGTCGGCGGTCTCGGGCTCGTCGCCCTCGTCGTCGATGTCATCGGGGTCACCCTGCGACTACCCGCGCTGGCGGGCGCCCCGCTCCTCCTCGTCTACGCGCTCCCCGCAGCAGTGATCACCGGCGGCGTTACCTGGTGGCTGCTGCCGATCGCCGTCTCTGGGTGGCTCCTCCTCATGGCCGTGGACTCCCGCGACGACGCGCGCACCTGGGGTCCCCTCATCCCTCGCCAAGCCGCGATGACCACATCGAGCGGGCCTCGAGCACACCCGCGAGCCGCCCGAGCCTCCGCCTGGTCTGGATTGCTCGCGCTCCAGGCCGCCGTCGTTGCCATCCTGGCCGCAGTCCTGCTGCCAAACCTGATCCCGGGCCTGTCTGAGCCGGTCTTCGTGAGTTCCTCCGGTTCCCGACCGGGCATCGGCGACGCCGGATCCATCAGCATCGACCCCTTCGTCACCCTGCGTCGCGATCTCGTCGACAATCCCGAGCGAGAGGTGCTGCGCTACACCACGGACAGCCCGGCTCCCGACTACCTGCGACTGGTCGCGCTCGACGAGTTCGATGGCGAGACGTGGCGGGCCAGTGAGCCTGCCGTGCGTACGCCGCTGTCCGATGGCCTCGAGCCACCGGACGCGCCCGGCGTCGCAAAACTGCCCGACTTCACCGCCGCCATTGCCATCAGCGACCTCGACAACGCCCAATTGCCGGTGCCGTACGCCGCCACCGCGGTGAGCGGAGTCGGTGAGCCGCTCGACGATCGCTGGACGTGGGATCCGCAGACGCGCACCGTCGCCGGCTCCGGAGTGAGTGCGGCGCAGCAGAACTACACCGTGACGGCGTACCAACTCGACCCCACCCGAGCCGAGTTGAGAAACGCCAGCAAGCGGGCACCGGATCAGTTGTTGCCGTGGCTAGCGCTACCCGACGGCATCACCCCGGATATGGCACGCATCGCCGACGAGGTGACGGCTGGCGCACAGACCCCTTACGCCAAGGCTCGCGCGCTCGTCGACTACTTCACCCGAGACGGCGGCTACAGCTACAGCACGCAGGTCATCACACCCGACGGGGCTGATCCGCTCCAGTCATTCCTCGACGAACGCATCGGCTACTGCCAGCAGTTCGCCGGGACGATGGCGCTCATGGCGCGCTCGGTCGGGATCCCCTCTCGGGTCGTCATCGGATTCACCTCCGGCGTCGAGGACGACAACGGCGAGTACGTCGTTCAAGCGCGCAATGCCCATGCCTGGCCCGAGTTGTGGATGTCCGGGATCGGTTGGGTCCGCTTCGAGCCAACGCCGCGTATCGGTGCCGGGGTGACACAACCGGACTACGGCCGCAGCCGCAACGCAACGCCGGAAGCCACGCCGGAGCCCACGGCCCCGACGCCAAATCCTGCCGATCGCGTCGATGCCGCGCCCGCCAACACATCCGGCTCTCCCCTCGCCTGGTGGCCGGTCGCAGCGATCGGCGGCGTCCTACTCCTGCTCATCGCGATCCCACACACGGCGATCCGCCTGCGACGACGACGGCGTACCTCGCTGGCCGATCCGCGCGCCCGCATCGAGGCGACCTGGCAGGAGTGGGGGGATGAGGCGCGGGACCTTGGCTGGCGCTGGTCACCGGCCGATACACCGCGCCAGGCGAGCAACCGCCTCGCCGCACAACTGCCGCTCGGAGAGCCCGAACGCGCCGCCCTACGCCGGCTTGTGTGGTGGGTCGAGCAACTTCGGTACGCCGTACCGGACCAGGTCTTGGCGCCCGGACCCAGTGAACTACGCGCCGATCTCGCAGTGCTGCGCAAGGCAGCCTGGACGGCGGCGGATCGTTCGGCGCAGTGGCGCAGCGTGGTCCTCCCCGCATCGCTCGTCGGTCGTGGTGAGGTGATCGCGTCGGAGCCCGAGTCCGCCCGAGAGCCGGCCGAGACGCGGTCCTGAGTCAGCCCGGACCTCGGGACCGCTGCGTGCCCACCCCGAACATGCCTACGGTTCCGTAACTTACGGTATAGTAGGTTACTGACGGGTAGACCTAGGGAAAGGGAACCAGCATGCCCTTCGCACGCATGACCGCCGCACTGCCGGGCCTGGCCTTGGCCTACGCCGACACACCCGGCACGGGCACTCCCCTGCTACTGGTGCACGGGGTGGGCTCCAGCATGGACTCCTGGGGTGCATTCGGCGACTCCGTCGCGGCCTCAGGTCGACGGGTGATCGCGGTCGATCTCATCGGACATGGCGACACCGACGGTGGCAACGGCGACTACAGTCTCGGCGCCAACGCCTCCGCCCTCCGCGATCTGATGGACCATCTCGGGATCGACCGGGTGCATCTGGTGGGTCACTCCTTCGGCGGCGGGGTGAGTTTGCAATTCACCTACCAGTTCCCCGAGCGGGTGGAATCGCTCGTGCTCATCTCCAGCGGCGGGCTCGGCACCGACGTCCATGTGGGACTGCGCGCAGCGAGCCTGCCGCTGTCGGAGGTCGTCCTGCGGGCCGCGGTGAGCGAGCGGACGGTCGGCGCCCTCACGTGGACACGGCAGGCCCTGGGTGCACTGGGACTGCGCCATCGCGGCGTGAGCGAGCGCACTGTGAACAAGTTGGAAAGGCTGCGCGATGAACGTCGCCTCACCGGCTTCGTGGCCACGGTTCGCGGTGTCATCGGCCCCGATGGCCAGCGGGTGCAGGCGGTCGATCGGCTCGGCCACCTGGCCCCGGAGAAGGTACTCATCGTCTGGGGTGACGCCGATGCCATGGTCCCGATTGAGCACGGCCGGCGTGCCCACGAAGCGTTGAGCGGTAGTTGCCTGGTGGAAATAGCCGATGCAGGGCATCATCCCCACGACGACGCGCCGGATCGGGTGTTCCTCGAGGTTCTCGCACATCTTCAGCGCGTGGAGTCCGCGACGCGCGTGTGATTGTCAGTTCTTGTAAATGACAGAACTGGGACTACATGCCCTGATCGCGACGCTTGCGCCAGCGATCTTCCAGGTTGTTCATAAAACCGGACGACTGCTTCGGGGCACGCTGCCCGCCGCCGTGGGGAGTCTCGGGCGCCCCGTCCGCGGTCTCCGCCGGTGCCGCCGGTCGCGACCGAAGCCCGAGGTAGGCCAAGGTGGCGCCGATCGTCATGATGACGAAGCCCGCGACACCGAGGGGGATGAGCGGCACAATCACGCCGCCCATGAGCATGGCGACGCCGGTGATGAGGACGAGGATGCCCAATGCGGCACGGCCGCGACTGGCGCGTCCGCCGGAGGTACTGCGCAGCGATGTGGCGAATTTGGGGTCCTCGGCATAGAGGGCCTGCTCCATCTGCTCCAGCAGACGTTGCTCGTGCTCCGACAGCGGCACCGGACACCTCCTTGACCGTTATTGATCCCAGGATAGGCACCCCGGCCGGTTCTGGAAACCCGGGAGCCCCGATTGGTCCCGGAATCCTCATCCTGGGGCCCTAGTCCGGCTCGCTCCAGAGCCGGGCGGGGCGGACCACATCGTCCCCGAATCGCTCTCGCAGCCGGTCTGCGGCGACCTCCGCGGCCCGACGATCTGCCGGCGTGTCGGAGCCTGGCGCGTCGAAGAGCAACTGCTCAACCCGGGCCGATTCCTCGATGAGCCCCTCCAGGCGTACGCCGACCAGGCGGATCCGAGCTCGCTGCAGCCCCAGGGCGGCGTACAGCTCGCGGGCGGTGGCGTAGACGACCTGGCCAATATCGGTGGGCTCAGGCAATGTGCGCGACCGGGTGATCGTGGTGAAGTCGGCGAACCTCACCTTGATGACCACGGTCCGACCGAGTAGGCCCTGGCGGCGTACGCGGGCGGCGACCTTCTGGGACAGCCGGAGGAACTCGCGCGCGACCACCTCAGGGTCATCGACGTCGCGACCGAAGGTTTCTTCATTGCCGATCGACTTCTCCGCGACGTCGGGGACGACGTGTCGATCATCGCGACCCCAGGACAGGTCGTGCAGCCGCTGTCCCGCTGCCTGACCGAGGGCGCGGGTGAGGGTGTCGAGTGGCGTATTGGCGATGTCCCCGACGGTGCGCAGCCCAAGGGAGACCAGCCGCTCCTCGGTTCGCTCCCCCACTCCCCAGAGGGCGCCCACCGGGAGGGGGTGCAGGAAGGACACGACCCTGTCCGCCGGCACGACCAGCAGGCCGTCCGGCTTGATCTGTGTGGAGGCGAGTTTGGCCACGAATTTGGTCGGCGCCACGCCGACGCTGCAGGTGATCCGCTGCTCGTCGTACACGCGCGCACGGATCAACTCAGCAATCGCCGTCGGTGAGCCGAGGCGACGCAGGGCACCGGAGACGTCGAGGAAGGCCTCATCGAGACTGAGCGGCTCGACCAGCGGGGTAATGGAGTTGAACAGCGCCATGACCCCCGCACTGACTTCGGCGTAGCGATGGTGGCTGGGTTCGATGATGATCGCGTCCGGTGCGACTCGACGCGCTCGCGACATCGGCATCGCCGAGTGCACGCCCATCGCGCGGGCTTCGTAGGTGGCCGACAACACCACACCGCGTTGACCGCCGCCGACGATGACCGGCTTGCCGCGCAGTTCCGGTCGGGTGATGAGTTCGACGGAGGCGTAGAACGCGTCCATGTCGATGTGCAGGATCGTGCAGCCGGTGTCGTCCGAGCCGAGGTCGGTCTGACTCGCCACGCGGCGGATCTGACTGCGGCTCATGCCCGACTCCTCACAGGGCCATCCTCGCGCGAATCGCTCACCATCCGCTGCTCCCGGGGCTGGAGTGCCACAACTTTGCGGGGGGCTTCTTGTGTTCGTCGCCGGTGGGCACCCGGCTTGGATCGGTGCCGGCGGGCTTGATGTCGGCATACGGCGACTGGCGGAACCCACTGGCATGCACGAGCACCCGACGCGATCCGGTGGGCGCGGTCGGCAGCGGCGCGTCGTCGAGGAGATCGCGGACCGCCTCGAGGCCACCGGTCGACCACACCGCGTGCACATGGCCGAGTTCCCAGGCACCGGTGGCCCGCACGGACACTCCGCGCGGACCGGTACGGCGTACCTCACCACGCACCAGTAGCAACCAGGAGGCGAAGACCGTGCTGGCATAGGGACCTTGAGCATCGTCGAAGAAGGTCGCGTCGACCGGTCCGGTCGCGTCATCGAGGGTGACGAAGATGACGCGACGACCCGATCGCACCGGCGGTGTCTGCGTCGCCACCTTGACGCCCGCGACGAGGATCTGTCCCTGCGAGCGACAACTGAGCAGATCACGTGAGCGCACCAGCGGTGGCTGCATCGCCCCGAGAGCGGTGAGCATCGGCGCATAGAAGTCGACCACGTGATGGCTGACGTCGAGGCCGAGGATCTCCAACTCGGCGCGTACCCGATCGGCCGGCCCCATCTCCGGCAGCCCGGTGATGGGCGGTGGCGCATCGACCTGCAGAGTGTCGAAACTCAACTGCTCGACGTTGCTCTCGGTCTTCGCGCGCCGCGGTCCCCCGCGAGCGAGGTCGGCCACCTGCAGCAGCAGATCACGTCGGGTCACTCGGTTGCGGCGCCGCAGATGCGGACCGACCTCGACGGCGTACGCGGTGTCGATCGAATACAGCGAGTCGAATCCTCCGGCGAGGACCAGCCGCTCGGCAATCGGTTGGCTCACCGCGGCGCGATGCCAGAAGTCCGACAGCGAGGAGTAGGGCCGGCGCGTCACGATGCGCTCCATCTCGGCCTCGCTCATGCCCTTGACGTCGGCAAGGGAGAGCCGAATGCCGTAGTCACGACCGTCGGGCAACTCCGGTGGCGGTGCCGAGCGCGAGGGGGCACCGAGGATCGAGGGCGGTGGCTCATCGCCGGGGAGGACACGTTCGATGGTGTACGTCGTACCGGAGCGGTTGACGTCGAGGGGCAGGATCGCGATGCCGAGGCTGCGCGCGTCGTCGAGGATGAGTCGCTTGGGATACATGCCCGGGTCGTGGGTGAGCACTCCGGCAAGGAAGGCCGCCGGATGGTGCGCCTTGAACCACGCCGACTGATAGGTCGGCAGCGCGAACGCCGCCGCGTGTGCCTTGCAGAAGCCGAAGGAGGCGAAGGCGCGCAGCACCTCCCACACCTTCTCTACCGTCACCAGGTCATAGCCGTGCGCGATGGCGGCGGGATAGAACCAGGCGCGTACGTCGTCCTGACCTTCCGGCGACCCCATCGCACGGCGAGTCTCGTCAGCTTCGGCGAGGGAGCAGCCGGTCATCGTCGCGACGATGCGCAGCACCTGCTCGTGGAAGACGACGACACCTTGGGTCTCCGCGAGGATCGGGCGCAGGTCGTCGTGGACGTACATCGGATCGGCCCAGCCCTGCCTGGCTTTGAGAAAGGGCGTGACCATGTCGGACTTCACCGGTCCGGGCCGGAAGAGCGAGATGTCGATGATGATGTCGTCGAAGGTCTCGGGTGCGAACTTGCCGATGAGTTCGCGCTGACCGGGTGACTCGATCTGGAAGCAGCCCAGGGTGTGTGCGGAGGAGATGAGGCCGTAGGTGCGCGGATCATCGAGGGGGACAGCGTCGAGATTGATCTGTTCATGATCGACACGCTCGACCTCGGCGACGGCGTGGGCGAGGGCGGATTGCATACGCACGCCAAGGACATCTAGTTTGAGCAGGCCGAGGGTCTCGACGTCGTCCTTGTCGAACTGGCTCATCGGATAGCCCTGACCGCTTGGCTCGACCGGGGTGCGATCGAGCAGGCTGGTGTCGGAGAGCAGGACACCGCACGGATGCATGGCGACATGGCGGGGTAGGCCGTCGAGGCCCTCGACAAGTTCCCAGAAGTGATCGAGTTCGCCACGCTCGGTCATGCGCCCGAGGCCTGAGGTGCGCAACTCGGGAAGGTCGTGCAGGGCGTTGCGCGCATCACGGGCACGGATGTGCGGGAAGGCCTTGGCGAGGGCATCGACCTCACCGGGTGGCAGAGCGAGGGCCGCGCCGACATCGCGGATGGCGTGGCGTACGCGATAGGTCTCCATCATCGACACGGTGGCAACTCTTCGCGCACCGAAGCGTTCGAAGATCGCGTCGTACACCTCGAGGCGTCGTGCGGACTCGACGTCGATGTCGATGTCGGGAAGTTGCCGGCGTAGCGGGGTGCAGAAGCGCTCCATAAGTAGGCCGTAGCGCATCGGGTCGATGCCGGCGATGCCGAGGAGATGGTTGACCAGGCTGCCCGCACCCGATCCGCGTGCGGCGACCCGGATGCCGAGGGCGCGGGTGAGGTCGACGACCTCGGCGACGGTGAGGAAGTAGGTGGCGAACTGCAGGGTGGCGATGGTGTGGAGTTCGGATTCGAGGCGGTGGCGGGCGGCGATGCGCTCAGCACCGCGGTAACGATCCAGCGCCCGCTCGCAGCGAGCCCGCAAGAGCGCATCCCCCGCTGTCTCGCCGAGTGTGCACTCCCGCGCAAGATTTCCACGATTTCCTGCGCGGGAGTGCACACTCGCGGTGGTGGTTGAGGGGGCGATGACCTCAAGTTCGGGGACGGCGATCTCGCCGATGCCGAGATCGGCGGGGGTGAGTGCGCACTCCTGGGCGGTGTGGATGGCGGCGGCGAGGAGATCTCGGGCGGTACGCCGACCCGTTCCGGCAGCGCGGGCGATCTCCTCGGCGATCTGACTCATGAACGGCGTGGGAGCGAGGAAGCCCTGGGCATTGGGCCGGTCGCGGTGTCGTTCATCGAGGGGGACCAGCCGTCGAGCAGAGTCCAGGACGTCGACCACGCGAGCCTGGCGAGGGGTGGCGTAACGGACGGCATGGGCGAGGACGGGGGTGATGCCGCGTTCGCGGGCCCAGCCGAGGGCGCGGGCGGCGGCGATGGTGGCGAGGGTGCCGCGCTGAGCGCGGTGACTGACGACCTCGATACGTAGGGCCTCACCGAAGATCTCGCGCCAGGGCGCGACAAGAGTGTCGGCGAGATCGGGTCGTTGCACGGCGAGAGCTTCGAGGATCGGTGAGTGGGGGCCGAGCATCGCGATAAGTCCATCGGAGTGCGCAGCAATCTGCGCCATCGTGGCGGCAACACCGCGGGCATCGGCGTGACCACCCTCGGTCGCCCGCGTCGAATGCACCGCACTGATGAGGTGACATAACGATGCCCAGCCGCGTCGATCACGGGCAAGGAGGACGGCGCGTGGATGGCGGGGGTCCACCCACGCACCGCCCCGGGTCGGGCTCACTCCAATCGCCGGAGGCAGAGGCGATTGAGCGTCACCAACGTGTGGCAGGTCGAGGGCTAGGTCGACACCGAGGACAGGAGTGATGCCGTGTGCCGCACAGGCCTGAACGAAGCGCACCGCACCGTAGACACCGTCACGATCGGTGAGCGCGAGCAGTGGCTGACCATGCTCAGCCGCATGCGCGGCGAGTTCGGACGGCATCGAAGCACCGTGACGCAGCGAATACGCCGACGCCACGTGGAGGTGGGCAAACTCCACGGCACGCGCCTCACCCCGTCGCCGGCAGGGCCTGCTGCCGGTCGATGTGCAACAGGGAGCACACCTGGTCGTGGAAGATTTCGGCGTCGCGCATGAGGTCATCGGCCTCGCGCTGGGTGACGACGGGTAGGCCGGCCTCGGCTGCCGCACGTTTGGCCGCACTGGCCGCGAAGAAGTCGGCCCACTCCCCCAACTCCGGGGCGATGGTGGCCAGGAGCGACCAGACACTGCGCAGGCGTGACCGACCTTTGGCGGGCTGAGCCCGCGCGGCGAGGACCGCGGCGGCCGAACGCAGCGCGGAGAGGTGGGCGCGGGCATAACGCTCACCGGCGGTCTCGGCGATGGCAGCCTCGACCAGGCCACGCTGAGCAGCAGTGAGCAGGTCAGCACTCGGGGTGGTGGGTCTCATGACGCCTCCCATCGGTTCAAGTCGTGCAGGTCTGTGTCGTGCAGGTCGATCAGTCAGCGATGCGGTGCAGGGTCCAGCCCTCGCCGGAGCAGGACAGGTCATAGACCCCGGATCGCGCGATCGCCGAACGGGACGCCGAACGAGGGAAGGCCTCCACCCGCCAGGTGTGGGTGTCGTCGTTGGGCTGCTCCGGAGCCCGCCACCAGGCAGCCCCACTCACCCAGTGGCCGAGGACAGCCGTGACGACGTAGCCCCGGCCCTGCCAGGTGAACCGCATCGGCCGACGAGCAGTGAGAGCAACGTCTGTCACTGGGGCGGCGTACTGTCGGGCCATGGTCACCTCCTCGCGGCGGGCTCCTCACGGTGGATCGCGTGAAGCAGGTATTCGAACACCTGTTCGAACAGTAGACCCAGGGTCCGACAGTCGTCAAGAGGCGCCTGCCCTGGCCACGGGGAACAATGACGTCCGTGGCTGACTCCCTCTATGACCTGACCTTCACCGACAACCACGGCGCCGAGGTGCCGATGGCCGACTTCACCGGCAAGCCCGTACTCGTGGTCAACACGGCGAGCAAGTGCGGCTTCACCCCCCAGTACGACGACCTGCAGAAACTGCATGAGGAACTCGGCCCCCTCGGCCTGGTCGTCCTCGGTTTCCCGTGCGATCAGTTCGGCCACCAGGAGCCGGGCAACGATGGCGAGATTGAGGAGTTCTGCCGTGTCAACTACGGCGTCACCTTCCCGCTGTCGACGAAGATCGACGTCAACGGCAGCAACACACACCCGGTCTTCGACTACGTGAAGAATCGCGCGGGCGGCAAGCTCGGTTCGGCCATCAAGTGGAACTTCACCAAGTTCCTCGTCGCCCCCGATGGCACCACGGTGAAGCGCTACGCCCCAACGACCAAGCCGTCGGAGATCGCCGGCGACATCACCGCGCTCCTTGACTCCTAATCACGTGCGCGAGGTACGCCTGCGACGCAACAGTCGCATGGCCACTTTCTTGACCGCCGCCACGGTGGCGGTAGGCGTCATCATCGCGCTGCGCGGATTCCGCGGCTCACTCCCGGCCATCATCCTCGGAGGAATTCTTGTTGCAGCTGGCCTCCTTGCCTATGCGCGCGCGCTGCGCCCCTGGCAGCTCAATGAGCGTGGCCTCTCCCTCGCCGGAAATCAGCGCCTGGCCTGGACAGATGTCACACGCATCCAGGTACTTGCCGTCACCCCGAAGGGTGCCGGCCGCGGGATGCCGCGCGTCGACCTGGTCATCAGTACGCCGCAGTGCACTGCCCAGTTGACGCTGATCTCACGCAATGATGCCGAGAAGGTCTGCGCACTCCTTGAACAGGTACTGCCACCGACGGTTGAGGGTCGGCAGAATCTTTGGCTCATCGACGACGCTTGGCGGCATCTGTCGTGATGCCACGGCCTTCGTTAGGCCCGCGTCACCGTCACTAACGCATCACCAGCGCGCGCGGTCGCTACGGCGCCCGCCGGAAGTGGGATCGCCTGGGTCAACCCGCCGGTGATGACGACGTCGCCAGCCCGCAACACCGGCTCCCCCACTTTGCGAGCGGACGACAGTTGCTCCGCGAGCCAGCGCAGGGCATGACGGGGATCACCCATCGCCGCATCTGCCCGACCGCGGCGCACCTCGGCCTCCCCAGAAGCAGACGCCACCTCAATCTCCACCTCGAGGTTGCCCAGATCGGCTACCGCATCACCAACCACGGCGTACGCCGCCGACGAACCATCCGCCGTGTTCAGGGCCCAATCGAATCGGTAGTCGCGCCACACCGAGTCGACGACCTCTATCGCCAGCCGCCACTCGCCGACAGCGTTATCGATGTCGTGCGGGTCCGTGACATCGCGCGCGAGCACCGCCGCGATCTCCGGTTCCACACGCGGATGCACGACACCGAAGCGGCCACGCTCATCAATTACTGACTCTGCTATCGATGGCACCGTCACTCCCGACGGCAGGATCATGTCCGACAGCAGCGGCCCGTAGTTTGGCTCAGCGATTCCCATCTGCTCGCGCATCGCGGCCGAGGTGTAGCCGAGCTTCCAGCCGGCGATCGTCATACCGCGGGACAGACGCCAATCGGTGATCATCTGCTGGACGTCGTACGCCGCGCCGGAATCGAAACCGTGATCGAGCGGTGCGTCGAGCAACTCACCAGCCGAGCGCGCCGCGATGATCTGCGCACCAAGTTCTACGCCGTCCACTCGCCCATCCTGACGCATAGGATCGAACCATGACGACAGCAGCGCAGAAGTGGCGTGACGACCTGGCCTCCTGGGCCATCCCCGACGAGATCCGCGCACAGGCACCGCAGGACCCGTGGATCCACCCCGTCGCGCAGTTCCTCGCCCCGGACGGCCCTATCCCCGACTCCCCTGCACATCAGGCCGCGCGCGAGGCACTCCCCGTGGGCGGCTCCGTCCTGGACGTCGGCTGCGGGGGCGGTCGCGCGGCCCTCGCCCTCGTCCCACCAGCAGGCCTCCTCATCGGTGTTGACCACCAGCAGGGCATGCTCGACGCCTTCGCCGAAGCCGCCGCCAAGCGCGGGGTCGCGAGCGAGGTCATCCTCGGTGACTGGCCCGACGTCGCCGACCAAACGCCGATTGCGGACGTCGTCGTATGCCATCACGTCGCCTACAACGTGTGGGAGCTGCCTGCCTTCGTGCGCGCCCTGTCCGAGCATGCACGCCGTCGCGTCGTCCTCGAACTTCCCGTGCGGCATCCGCTCACGTGGATGAACCCCCTATGGAAGCAGTTCTGGGATCTCGACCGACCCGTCTCCCCCGCCGCCGATGATGCTCTGACCGTCATCCGCGAGACGGGGTACGACGCGCATCTTGTCGAGTACGACGACGTCACCCAGCGCATCCCGCTCAACCCCCGCGCGCAGGCCGAGTCGGCCTGCATCCGCCTGTGCCTACCGGTGGATCGTGCCGACGAGGTGGCCTCCGCCGTGCAGCGAGCAGATGCGGGCATGCCGCGCCGGCTCGCTGCCGTCTGGTGGAACGTCTAAGGAGTTCTGCGTTACGTCTCGCCGGTGCAGTACACTTTCCGCAACGCGCTGGCGCCAATTGCGCTGCCGGACGGCTCAACTTTGGAGGGCGGGAGCACCTTCGTGCTCATGCTGGCCGGAGCCAACCGAGACCCACGAGTCTTCGCCGACCCGGACACCTTCGACATCCACCGCGACAATGCCCGGCGACATCTGGCTTTTGGATTCGGCGTGCACCACTGTCTGGGCGCTGCTCTCGCGCGCATGGAAGCCGAGGTCGCATGGCGACACCTGCTGCAGCGCTTCCCCGACGTTGCCGCCTGGCGAACGGCTGGGCCCGCGCGGCAGAACGCGGGCCGCATGATCCACGGCCTGCGATCGCTCCCGGTGGTCCTCGCCTAGCGAAGTCGCTTGGCCAGTCGATCCAGAGACTTCTCGAACGCCTTCTGGGTCGCGGCGGCCACCAGGGGCGCGGCGAAGTTCGGCAGCACCGGGACCGTGATGTCCTCGTGCCATTGCACCTCGCACGTCGTATTGCTCAGCGGCAAAACAGCAATGCGCACGTCGCCCCGCAGGACGGGACCAATCTTGACGAGGTCGGCCGCCATGGCCTCTGCGTCGAGGGCTTCGACCCGCATGCGGTCAGGAAGGGCAGCCGGGCCAAGACCCGTCGTGGCGATGAAGACCGTTCCGACACCGCCGTCACCTTCTTCGATGCGTACCCGGGTCATCGGGACCCAATCGGCGTGCCCACGCCAATTCACCAGAGCGTCGTACACGGTCTGCGCTGGGAGACGAAGTTGCTTGCGCGCGGTGAACTCAACCCGAGCCATGTGCTGTCCTTCCGTGCGTCAACCCAACACGCTAACCCGGGTTTTCCGGCGGCGCGAGTTGAAAAGTTTTCTTAACTCACCGCATCCAAACGGGTCCCTAGCACGGAAGAACCACACAGAGACGGTCGACCGCGACCGCCCAATCGGAAGGTGCTCTTCATGACCCGACGCTCCATCA
This sequence comes from Candidatus Nanopelagicales bacterium, assembly GCA_030827125.1. Taxonomy (GTDB): domain Bacteria; phylum Actinomycetota; class Actinomycetes; order S36-B12; family S36-B12; genus Mxb001. The sequence continues at coordinate 122,928 of JAURFD010000005.1, read as the reverse complement.
CCCGCGCCGGCATCGCTGCCGCCGCGGTCGCCCTGCCCCTCGGCCTGGTGGCGCTGCCCGCGCAGGCCGCCGAGATGGCCACCGTGTCCGTCCTCCACGCGATCCCGGAGGGCGCCGGAGCCGATGTCGTCGACGTTTTCGCCAACGGCGAACTGCTCATCGATAACTTCACCCCCGGCACCCTGCAGACCGTCGAGGTCCCCGCGGGTGACTACGACCTCGCGGTCTTCGGCGACGGCCAGACCCCTGACGACGCCGATCCGGTCCTCGCCGCTGAGGGTGTCACCGTCCCCGGTGGCATTAACGCCACCGTCACGGCGAATCTGGATGCCGATGGCAATCCCGCGCTCAACGTATTCGTGAACGACGTGAGCTCGCTCGCTGCCGGTGAGGCTCGCCTCATTGTTCGTCACATCGCTGCCGCACCGGCCGTCGATGTGCTGGCTGATGGCAACGTGCTCTTCAGTGATCTCACCAACCCCAATGAGGACATGGCCGAGGTGCCCGCGGGCGACTACGAGGCCTCGGTGAACCTCATGGGCACCGACACCACGGTGCTTGGACCGGCCGGCGTCATGCTCGAAGAGGGCACCGTGACCATCGCTTACGCGTGGGGTTCGGCTGCCGAGGAGAACCTCGCTCTGGCTACCCAGGTCATCTCCGGTGTCTCCGATGGTCCCGAGGGTGTGCCCGCCGGTGGTGGCTCCACTGCCGGACTTCCCCTGTGGGCCGTGGCGCTGGCCGCCGTCGGCGCTGCCGGGGTCGTGGCCGGAGGCACCCGCCTGGCCGCAAGCCGTAACTAACGCACCATCCGGATCAGTTCACTCAGAACGATGAGTTCCTGACGAACGAGTAGGTAGGACACATCATGACCCGACCCCGCCCCGCGATCCTCGTGCTCGCGGCCAGTGCTCTCGCACTTGGCCTCGGCACGGTGGGCCTCGCATCGGCGGGGTCGGGCATGCATGTGGACTCCGTCGGCAGTCGCCCTGCCACCCCGGACATCGCGGGCACTTCCGTTGACCCAGATGGTGACGCATCACAAGACAACTCCGGCTCGGCGGACACCGGCGCTGCTCCGTCAACTGTGGCCGATCCGACAACAAACTCCCCCTATCGCAGTCTCGACCGCCGCGACGCCACCGAGCTCCCTCGACCCGACCGGACTCCACGCCCGCAGACTTTGCGCATCCCCGCTCTCGACCTGAACACCCCGGTCGACGTCGTCGGCCTCGACACCCAGGGCCAGGTCGAGGTGCCGGTCGATGTCGGCCGTACCGGCTGGTATCGCTTCAGCAGCAAGCCCGGCAGCGGTGAAGGATCGACGGTCATCGTCGGACACCGCGATGGAGTCGACCAGGGCGCCGGCGCGTTCATCGACCTCGGTTCCCTCACACCGGGTGATCGCATCGCCGTCGACCGCGTGGATGGCAGCACCATCCGCTACGAGGTTGTCTCGCGCGAGGCCTTCGACAAGAACCGTGTCCCCCTGCGGGAACTCTTCTCGCGCTCCGGGCCGAGTCGGCTCACCCTCATCACCTGTGGCGGCCCCTTCGACCCGTCCGCCTTGAGTTACACCGACAACATCGTGGTCACCGCAGTCCCGGTAGCAATCGAGGCCGAATCGGGGCAGACTCCATGAGTAGCACAGTGGTGCGCCTAGACGCCGAACGACGCCTGCGGAGGGGAGGCTGGGCCACGATGACCATGGCCGACCCGGTCGACCGGCCGGGCGACCCCGATCTCGCCGACCAGCGCCTTGCCGAGTCTTTCGCCACCGGTGGCGAGCCCACCTTTGCCGCCGTCTACGAGCGCTGGTCGCCCCTGGTCTACTCCACCGCCCGCCGGGCCACCGGCAACACCGACGAGGCCGCCGACATCACCCAAGCGGCCTTTGTCTCAGCCTGGCGCTCCCGAGCATCCTTCGACCCGACAAGGGGGTCGCTGCCGGGCTGGCTGCTCACCATCACCCGGCGCCGCATCGCCGACCGCTGGTCACAGCGCTCCCGCGAGCCAATTCCCGACGACACACCCGATCCCGGTGTCGAAATCACTCCTGTCGACGACGCCATTGACCGTATTCTCATCGCCGACGAACTGCAGCGGCTCGGGGAGCCGCCCGGCACGATCATGCGGCTGGCGTTCTACGAACAGTTGACGCACGCCGAGATCGCCGAGCGGCTCGACCTGCCGCTCGGGACCGTCAAGAGCCATATACGCCGTTCCCTAGACCGCATGCGACGCCGATTGGAGGTGGACCGTGAAGCACTGTGACCCGGAGGAAATCTCCCTGCTCGCCCTCGGCGAGACTCCCTCACCGGACGACGCGGTGCACCTGCTCACCTGTGACGAATGTCGGCATCGCTGGGAGGACCTGTGCCGCATCGTCGACACGGCCCGCGAGCTCCATGACGACGAACTCCTCGCCCCGCCCCCGCACATCTGGGCGGCTATTGCCGAGGAGATCGCCGAGCCCTCGACCGTCACCGCGCTGCCGGCTCGATCAGCGCGGCGCTGGGCTCCCTGGATCGCCGTGGCCGCAGCGGTCGGCGTACTCCTCGGCGGGGTCGTCGGAGTCGCTCTCACCCGACCCACCACTCCGGCTACTACCGTGGTCGCGAGCGCGGCACTCGATCCGCTCGAGGACTATGCGACGAGCGGAGCCGCGACCGTCGAGGTCGTCGATGGCGCCGAGCGACTCGCTGTCAACGTGAGCGATCTGCCGCAGACTGACGGCTACTTCGAGGTGTGGCTCCTGGCCCCGGATGCGTCCTCCATGATCGCGGTGGGCACCCTCGGCGCCGGATCGTCGTCGTCGTTCCCGCTGCCCCCGGGGGTCTCCCTGGCCGACTACCCCGTGGTCGACATCTCGCTTGAGGCGTACGACGGCGATCCCACGCACAGCGCCATCAGCGTCGCCCGCGGCACCCTTCCCGCCTAGGGCCGCTGTCCCAGGAAGGCCTCACGGCAACAACGGTCCTTCGCCCCTACCGCCCGGGTGATCCGCGCCCTTCACTGAAGGTATGGGCACGTTCTGCACCTTCCTCGGTGGCGTTGGCACCGTCACCGGTTCCCGCACGCTCGTCGAGTACGACGATCACCGGGTCCTGGTCGATACCGGCATGTTCCAGGGGCCGCGCGAGATCCGCAGGCGCAACTGGGACCCCTTCCCTCGCGACCCGACCACGATCGACGCGGTGATCATCAGCCATGCGCACCTCGACCACTGTGGCTACCTTCCGGCCCTCGTCCGCGACGGATACGCCGGACCGGTCTACTGCACACCCAACAGTGCCGAACTCATTGCGATCGTTCTGCGGGACAGTGCGCGTCTGCAGGAGGAAGACACGGCGTACGCCGTCAAGAAGGGCTACTCCCGGCACGCCCAGCCCCGCGCGCTCTACGACTCCGAGGACGCCGAGCACGCACTCGATCTCATCCAGACCATCGACTTTGACACGCCCTTTGCGCCAACTCCGGGGTTCACGGCGACTTTTACGCCCGCCGGCCACATCCTCGGCGCCGCCATCCTCACGCTGCGCAGCGATGAGGGCCGATCCGTGGTGTTCAGCGGTGATCTCGGTCGCGACAACCATCCGCTGCTACGTGCACCCGCGCATCCGGCTCACGCCGATGCCGTGGTGCTCGAGTCGACGTACGGCGATCGCCAGCATGAGCCGGATGAGGAGGGGCTGGAGCGGCTCGCCGATGCGATCCGACGGACCTTCCAGCGCGGTGGCACAGTCGTCATTCCCGCCTTCGCAGTCGACCGCACCGAGGTGATCCTCAAGGCATTGCGCGATCTCATGGGGCAGCAGCGCATTCCCCAGGTCCCCATCCACGTCGACAGTCCGATGGCGCTCGCCGCCTTGGATGTGTACCGATCGTCCATCGCCGACGGCGACCCGGAGGTCCGCTCCGGGATCATCGCCTCCGGTCCCGAGTGCATCGTGCCGCCCAACGTCCATGCGGCGAGCACGCCCGAGCAGTCGATGATGCTTGATCGAGGTGGCAAGCACATCATCGTGTCGGCGTCGGGCATGGGCACGGGTGGCCGCGTCGTTCACCATCTCAAGGCGCTGCTCCCCCGACCGGAGTGCACGGTCATCCTCGCCGGTTTCCAGGCGGTGGGTACACCGGGTCGCATGCTGCTCGAGGGCGTGCAAGAGATGAAGTTCCACGGCAGCTATGTGCGTGTCCGTGCCGAGGTTGTCGATATCGGCTCCTTCAGCGTGCATGCCGACGCCGATGAGTTGATCGAGTGGCTCGGCTTTATGTCTCCGCCCCCGGACCAGGTGTTCATCAATCACGGCGAGGCCGACGCCGCTGCCGCGCTCGCCGCCCGCATCGAATCCGAACTCGACCTCGTCGCCGTCACTCCTGATCAGGGTGAACGCATCGCGATCTAGCCCCCCTACGCCTCGATCTCGCCCACCGCGCGCCGCCGATGGCAAGGACCAGGGCACGGCCTAGCATGAGCCGACCCCCAAGGAAGGCGGCTGGCCGTGGCCACGCAGGGCTCCATCCGCTGGATGCCGATCGTGCTGCTGGAGTCCACCAACCTCCTGTCCGGCATGTCCAATGGCGTGGTCGTCCTGGCCATCCCCTGGCTGGTCCTGCAGCGAACCGGTTCGCTGACCGCGGCCGGGCTCGTCGCTGCGCTGTCATCACTGCCAGGAGTCGTGTCGAGTCCCCTCGCCGGATGGGCCGTCGATCACTTTGGTCGGCGTATCGTCAGCATCATCTCGGACATCCTGTCCGCGATCTCCGTAGCCGCGATTCCACTCGTCGCACTCGTCACCGACCTCAATGTCGCGATCATCCTTGGCCTTGCCATGCTCGGCGCCTTCTTCGACCCAGCCGGTTACACGGCGCGCAAGGCACTCATCCCCGACGTCGCCAAAGCCAGCGGTATGTCCGTGTCGCAGCTGAATGGACTGCATGAAGGATTGTTCGGGGTGGGCTGGATTGCAGGCCCGGCGGTGGGCTCTCTGCTGGTCGCCATCTTTGGTGACACCGCCGCGTTCTGGGCACCTTTCACGCTCTTCGTCACTGCCGCCATCCTCATTGGCATGCTGCGCGTGAGTGACGCTGGACAGATCGCGAAGGCCGAGCGCGAAGAGGCTGGCATCGCGCCCCTGTCCGCATGGCAGAACGCGATTCTGGGCGCGCGCCTTATCTGGCGCGATCACACCCTGCGCGCCATCACGATCGCCGTCATGGTTCTGGCCGCGATCTACCTCCCCACGGAGGCAGTGCTGCTCCCGGCATACTTCACGGAGTTGAAATCCCCGACGAGTCTCGGCGTCGTCCTGGCTGCACTGGCCGCGGGCAGCGTCGTCGGATCGTTCTCGTACGGCTGGCTGAGCGGTCGGATGACACAACGACGGATCGTCTACGCGGCGCTCATCGGTACCTCGCTCACCTTTATCCCGATCGCCTTCCTGCCGCCGCTGCCGATCTTTGTGATGTTCGCGTTCCTATGCGGGCTCACCTGGGGGCCGATGCAGCCGCTGCTTAACACCATCGTGCAGATACGCATCGCGCCCGACGCTCAGGGCCGTGTGTACGGTGTCCAAACATCGGCGTTCTATGTGGCTCCCCCCGCGGCGATGTTCCTCTCCGGCGTGCTCGCGGAGCGCTTCGGCGTCATGACGATCATGATCTCCATCAGTGCTCTTCTGGTCCTCACCGCGCTCGCCGTGCTGCGCGTCAAGAGCCTGCGCGATATCGATTCCCCGGGCGCCCTCGGTGCCCCTGCAAGCGACTAGGCTTCCCCCAATCGTCCGTGAAGGAGTCCATCGTGAAGACGTCCATCGGTATTGGCATCGCGGTTCTCGCCGTCTCAGCCCTGGCGGCGACACCCGCTCAGGCGTCGCCCTACTCCCTCGACACCATGTCGTCCCGGATGATGACGACCGCGCAGGCATCATCCCTCGGCGTGGCTGCCAACCACGTCCGCAACTTCCAGTACCTCGAGGGCACCAAGCAGAGCCCGGACGACTTCTGGCTGTGCGACCTGGCGGGAGAGGAGCAGGTCGAGGTCGACGGCCCACCCGAGGTGTACGTCGTTGCCTACGCTTCTGTGAAGTCTCGCGTCGAGACGGTGGCCGGGCAAGAGCTCTACGCCTTCGACAGCGAGACCGACGCGCGCAAGGCGATGAAGGCCATCCGCAAGGCGGCGACCAAGTGCGCGGGCACCTACACGGTCGAGGATGAAGGTTTCACTCTGACGCAGAAGCTGTCCAACGGCACCCGCAAGACGGCCGCGGGCAAGAACTTCACGTGGATCAAGCACGTCGCCACGGCGTCCGACGCCACGTCCGGGCTGGCGGAGCACGAGTACAACACCTTCCGCCGCGTGGGCCAGTTCATTCAGGTGATCTCCATCGAGGCCGTCGGGCTCAACCCTCCAAAGCTCACGTCATCCCAGATCAAGACTGCTGATCGGCTCACCGGCACGCTGGGCGACTACTGGGCGTGGTGACGTCCCATGGCTGAGCAGGAGCAAGAATCCGTCATCCGCGTGCGCGAGGCGCTCGCCTCCGCAGGAGTCGCCGGGCAGGTACGCCGACTCGATGACTCAGCACGCACGGCGAAGGAGGCGGCGGATGCGCTCGGCATCGTGCCCGCCCAGATCGCGTCGTCACTGATCTTCATGGCCGACGGCCAGGCGGTGCTCGTCGTTGCATCCGGCGGTCACCGCGTCGACACCACCAAGGTCGCGGCGATCCTCGGTGTCGACGAGGTCGGCAAGGCCACGGCCGACGACGTGCGCGCGGCAACGAGCTTTGCCATTGGCGGGGTCGCTCCTGTGGGCCACCCGGCGTCGATCCGCACGCTTGTCGATGTCGATCTCGGCAACTTCGACGAGGTGTGGGCCGCGGGCGGTCACCCGCACTACGTCTTCCCGACGACGTTCGACGAATTGCTACGCATCACCGGCGGCGCTCCCGCCGACGTCGGCGCCTGAGTACGAATTCCGCCAACTACCGACGCGAAGCGAGTTGTAAGCGTCGCCAACCGGCGGAGCCAGTGCAGGCCTGATCTAGCGAAGGGCAAGTCGACCCATGGAGTCGACGAGCGCGTCGCCTGCCTCGCGCGGGAGGTATCCCTCGATGATCAGCGACGCGATGCCATGCGTCGCACCCCACACCGTGACGTCGAGGCCATCGCGCGCGCCGACCACGAGCATTTCCCGGTCATTCAGCTCGTCAAGGGCTCCCACAAGCTTGGCGTAGGGGCCGGTCCAGGACTCCGGACCCATGTCAGCTTCGGCGCAGATAGGTCCAAAGACCAAGCGAAAGAGATTCGGCTCATCGACGGCGAACGCGATGTAAGCACGCCCGAGACCTGCGAAGCGCGCACGCGCCGCATCGTCCGAGTCCCCGGGGTGCGCCGCGAGGACGCGCGCCATGCGCTCGTCGAGGGCCGCGAGCCCGCACTGACCGACTGCCACGAGCAGGGCGTCCTTATCCGCGAAGTGGTTGTACGCCGCACTGGGCGAGACGTCGAGGGCCTGGGCGATAGCCCGTAGCGAGACGTGGTCGGCACCGTGCTCACGGACTGCGGCGAGCGCCTCCTCGACCATGGCCTCGGCCAGGGCGCCGTGGTGGTACGCACGAGCCACGGGAACCACTCCCCTCACGAATCAGGGCCGTCCAAGACAGTGACGGCATTGATGTTGACGGCGTTCACATGCCCTGCTACGTTCCGCATATGAACGCTGTGCATATTACCTCGGCGGCACGTCGGACGCCTCCTTTCGCCCGACTCGGGGCCTTCGTGGCACGCCACCGCTGGCCGGTGCTCATCGGCTACGTCATCAGTGCGGTGATCTTCGGCATCTTCGGCGTGCAGGTCTTCGCCAACATGAAGAGCGAGGGCTTCATCGATCCGGGCGGCGAGGCGGCGCGTGCCGCGGCGTACATCCAGGACGAATTCGGCGCCAGCGACGCCGCCGTCATCCTCGTCATCCAGTCACCGACCGACGTCGACAGCGATGCTGCCGCAGCCACCGCGCTGCTCGACGGTGTCGCCGCCGTGCCCGGAGTCGAGAGCATCGTGTCCTACTGGTCGACCGGCGCACCGCAGTTGCGCAGCGACGACGGACGCACGGCACAGGCCTTCGTCTACGCCGACTCCGGCGCTGACCTCGAGCAGCTGTCCGCCGACATCGTCGATACCTACACGGGCCAGCAGGGAGACCTCACCGTCTACGCGTTCGGCGGCGAGGTCATCGGCAACGCCTTCACCGAGACGATCTCCGGCGATATCGCGCGCGCCGAGGGCGTCGCGGTCCCCCTGACAGCGATCCTGCTCATCTTCGTGCTCGGCTCGGTCGTGGCCGCGGGCCTGCCCTTCCTTGTCGCCATCGGCACGATCCTGGGCAGCTTCCTCACGCTCTACGTCATCTCGCTCTTCAATGACGTCTCAGTCTTCTCCCTCAACCTCGTCACGGGTCTGGGCCTGGCTCTCGGCATCGACTACTCCCTCCTCATCATCAACCGCTTCAGGGAGGAACTCGGCGCGGGCAAATCGGTGCCGGATGCCGTCGCCGCCACGGTGAACTCGGCCGGCAAGACGGTGTTCGTCTCGGGGATCACCGTCGCCGTTGCCCTGTCCGCGCTGCTGTTCTTCCCGCAGTACTTCCTCCGCTCCTTCGGTTACGCCGGCATCGCGGTGAGCGTCTTCGCGGTGCTCGGCGCACTCACCGCCATCCCCGCACTGCTCGCGATCCTCGGCCCCCGCATCAACAAGCTCAAGGTGCGCCGCGGCGACCTCACGCCCAAGGAGGACGGCGGCTGGGCACGGCTAGCACGCTTCGTCATGCGCCGGCCCTGGCCGGTGCTCATCGCATCCGTTGCCGTCCTCCTCGTGCTGGCCGCACCCGCACTCGGCGCCGTCTTCGGCCAGGTCGACGAGCGCGCTCTGCCGGCCGACAACCCCGTCGCACAGGCGGGACAGGTGCTGCGCGATGAGTTCCCCGGCAATGAGGGCTCCCCGTACGAGGTCGTGCTCATCGATGCTGGCTCGGCCGAGGAGATCCGCTCGTACGCCGAGCAGATCTCTGCGTTGGAGGACGTCGAGCGGGTCACGACGCCCACGGACGTCATCGTCGATGGGCAGGTCGTCGCACCCAATCCCGACCCGATCACCTGGACCTCCGGCAGCGATGCACGCCTGTCCGCAGTGGGCAGCGTGCCGCCCATCGATCCCGCGGGCGAGCAGCTCCTCGCCGACATCCGGGCCATCCCCGCACCGGCCTCGGAGGCACTTGTCGGCGGTGTCGCGGCCGACTCGGCCGACGCGACGCAAAGCATCCTCGATCGCTTCTGGTGGGTGCTGGTGTGGCTCGCACTGACGACCCTCGTGATCCTCTTCCTCTACACCGGCAGCCTGCTCATCCCGGTCAAGGCCTTCGTGCTCAACCTGCTCAGCCTGTCGGCGGCTCTGGGCGTGCTGGTGTGGGTCTTCCAGGACGGACGCCTGTCCTGGCTCACCGGCGACTACACCGTCACGGGGACGGTCGACATGTCCACGCTGGTCCTCATCGGCGTCGTGGCCTTCGCCCTCTCGATGGACTATGAGCTCTTCATGCTCTCCCGCATCACCGAGGAGCACGCGGCCGGCAAGGACACCACCGATGCGGTCGCCTTCGGCCTGCAAAGGACGGGTCGCATCGTCACGGCTGCCGCACTACTCATCGCCATCGTCTTCGCGGCATTCATGACAAGCGGGGCGACCAATATCAAGCAGCTCGGCTTCGGCGTCACCGTCGCGATCCTGCTCGACGCGACCATCGTGCGAGCCCTGCTGGTGCCGTCATTCATGCGCATCGCGGGCAAGGCGAACTGGTGGGCACCGGCGTGGCTGAAGCGGGTACATGCTCGCGTGGGACTCCAGGAAGGCTGAGCCGGACAGGACCAGTTGCAGAAGCCACAGGCGGCGTTGCTCCGATCGCCCACCCTTCTCCCCTATGCACGATCGTCGACGTCGACCTCGCGCAGTTCGATGAGGTGTGGGCGGCCGGCGGCCACCCGCACTACGTCTTCCCCACGTCGTTCGATGAATTGGTGCGCATCACCGCTGGCACGCCCGCCGACGTCGGCGCATAGGGCCCTCCACGGATCCCCTAGTCGAGATCGGCGATCACGATCTTGCGCATGGTGAGCATGCGCTCCGTCGCGAGACGAGCCACTTCAGCATCTGCACTTGAGAGCAGCTGAGGAAGCCGCCGCGGGATGATCTGCCAACTAACGCCGAAGCGGTCGCTGCACCACCCGCACATACTCTCCTCGCCACCGTTCGAGACGAGGGCATCCCACAGCCGGTCCACCTCCTCCTGCGTGTCGCAGAAGACCTGGAAGCTGATGGCGTGGGAATGCGCGTACTGAGGCCCGCCGTTCAGTGCGAGAAAGGGTCGGCCGAAGAGTTCGAACTCGACCGTGAGGACCGACCCCTCTGGCCTTTGCGCGTCGGTCGGGTAGTAGGAGGTCGACACGATCGTGGAGCCCGGGAAGGTCGCGACGTAAAACTGCACGGCATCCTCGGCCTGACCGTCGAACCACAGGCACGTGGTCACTCCATCGATCGACACGCCACGAGCCTACGCATAAAGGTGGCTTCCTGAGCAGCCTGTGCCTAGTCTTCGGCCCCTCATCCCAGCGACACGGGGATGACGATCTCGTTTCGTCGTAGGAACGGGGGCTTCCACGGCGGGTCAAAACGGGCCCAGCGAGGCTCCCCAGCTTCTTGCCAACCTGCCTCGGCAATCACCCGCCGAAGTTGTTCGGTACGGCGCTCGACGTTCGACTCGGTCCAACGTCCTGACCAGCGAATGGCAGCCACTGTCTCCGCCGGAACCGCGCGAAGGGACACGCGCTGATCGGTGGGGATCGGGTAGTCCGCTAGGTCGCGCCCGGCCGGGAGCACGAAGGAAACGGTCCATTCACCAGTGTCCGTAGCCTCCTGAATGACCGGCGCCGTCATGGCCAGTCGTTCGCCGGTGGACTGCTGGATCACCGGCGCGGTCATCGCCAAGGATTCGGCGCCTCGGTTCGCTCCGGAGATGTATTGGAAGAGCGGCCGAAATGCGGCGCTTCCAGCCTGCTCCGCCGAACCGGACGCCACGACATCCGCAACAACACAGGACGCGTACTCGCGGAGTTCTACGTCGCCCAAGGCCTTAAGTACTCGATACTCCTGCTGTTCGGTCATCGCTTTCACACTATCCCCAGGATGCAAGCCAGGGCGGTCTCCACGTCCGACAACTCCCGACAGCAGCGCTAGAGCTCGATGATCAAGCCTGCGTAGTCGCGAGCCACCGCGGGACGGTCAAGCAGGCGCCCTCCGGGCAGCGGGACAGCCGCCGGTGAACCTGCACTATCGACGAACGCGACCGAGGGGTACCCGGCTCCGGTGATGCTGAGCACGACCTGACCCAGCATGAGGACCTGCTCCCCCGGCGGCAGCGCCGCAACCTCCGGCGTGATGATGACGATGACGGATCCACTCTCGGTGATCCCGTCCTCTTCCGGAACGGATACCAATGACTCCTCGGTCAGGGGATCGCGCACCACGGTGCGGACGCCTTCCTCGGACTGTGCTGCATCTGGGCCGTTCGTGAGGCCACTGATGATGCTCGCGGGTCCGAACTCATCACCGCCAGGGAATTCGGCAAGAACCGGCACGAGTCCGTCCTCGCGCACGAACCACAGGCGGACCGTACGCGCGGGAACATCGGTCGGAGAATCGGTCGGCGACGCCGTCGGTGACGGCGCGGGCAGCGCTCCTGACGGGACCGGCTGCGGCGAAGCGTCTACGCGAACACCGCAGGCCACGAGTCCCAACGCCGCCACTACGGCGGCCATCGTTGCCGCTGCGCGCCTCATGCTGAGATCTCCCACGGGACGCTCACGACAAATTGCGCGCCGCCCTCTTCCGCACGGCCCACCTCGAGCCCGGCATGGATAACGCCAGCGTGTTCGAGCGCGATAGCCATGCCGAGACCGGCACCGGAGGTCGGATCCGCCTGGTCCCCTCGCACGAAAGGCTCGAAGAGGCGCTTGGCGAGTTCCTCATCGATCCCGGGTCCCGAATCTCGAATGCGCACCGTCACCGCATGGCTATCACTCAGGATCTCCACGCAACGCAGGCCCGCGCCGTGGCTTTCGGCGTTGCGAACGATGTTGTCGAAGACGCGCTCAAGGTGCCGACCATCGGTGCGCACGACTGGTCGCTCACCCACCATGATCGCAAGGTCCACACCATGCTGCTGCAGGATCTGCGTCAGCATCCGGGCCACGTCGACGGGTTCGACCTCGACGTTCTCGGCCGCTGTCATGCGGCTGATCTCCAAGAGATCGATGAGCATCCGCGAGAGACGTCGCACTTGACGCGCCAAGTGCTCCACGATGCCGGCATCACGTGGGTCCATGTCCGGTGCTCGGTCCTCGAGGAGTTCGGTCACGCCGGAGATGGCCGTCATCGGCGAACGGAGCTCGTGACTCACATTGGCCGCGAACCGCTGCTCTCGAGCGATGCGGGTTTGCACCGAGTCGGCCATCTCGTTGAAGGCGCTGGCAATGGGATCAAGGTCGGGATCGCCCGCAGCCGGGAGACGCACGTCAAGGTCGCCCGCGGCCAGGCTGCGTGCGCCGTTGCCCAGTTGATCGACCGGGACCAACAGCCGGCGCACTGAGTACCAGCCCAGCAGCGCGCCAAGCGCCCCGGCGAGGACCGTGACGGCGACCAGCCCCCAACCACCGATAACGAGGGTGCGATCGAGAGTGCGTAGCGGGAAAACCTCGACGAAGAGCGCGCGCTGCGTCGGCAGCCCAATGACCAGGTAGGGATCGCCCGCCACCTCGATCCGCTGCTGAGCTCCCTCGGCTTCGGCCTGGGCCAGGAGATCTGCTGGCAGAGAGTCCGGTGGCACCGCGACGGTCGACGTGAACCAAGTATCACCAACACGGAGCATCGGCTGCGAGCCATCGACGACCGGGATGACCGCGAGAGCCTCACCCGGCCGAGATCCCGCGGCGAGTGCTGAGTTGACCGCACGCGCATCAAGCGAGGCGCGAATGAGCGCTGAGTCCGACCGCTCCCCGGTCAGGTACCAACTCGCAATGACGTACGTCGCACCGGAGACGGCCGCGGCGACGGCCAGCGACAAAATGGCAAAACTCACGACCACGCGTACGCGTAGGCCGAAGGACAGCATGGTTAGGCCTTCATGCGATAGCCGAAGCCGCGAATCGTGAGCAGCAGATCGGGGCGTGACGGATCGGACTCGATCTTGCCCCGGAGGCGGTAGATCAGATTGTCGACGACGCGTCCGTCTCCGGCGTTCGAGTATCCCCACACCGTACGCAGAAGGTAGTCACGGCTGAGCACACGTCCCTGGGCCGACATGAGCGCCTGCAGAACGTCGAACTCAATTCGAGACACGGGGAGCGCCACGCCGTCGCGGAAGACCTCACAGGTGTCGGCGCGCAATTCGAGGGGTCCGCAGCGCAGGACAGCCTCGTCCGATGCGCTGGACACAGGTCGGCGCAACTGGCGTCGAATTCGCGCCATGAGTTCCTTGGTGACGAATGGCTTGGTGACGTAGTCATCCGCCCCAGCCTCCAGCCCAGCAACGACATCATGGCTGTCAGTGTTGGCTGTGACGATGATGATGGGTACCTCGCTGCGTGCCCGCAGACTCCGCACAAGGTCGAGACCGTGAATGCCTGGCAGGCGCAAGTCGACGAGCACGATGTCGGGCATCTCGTCCTGGAGTTGGACGAGGGCGGCCTCACCCGTCTCGGCCTCCATGACCCGGCACCCGTCGTTTTCCAGGTTGGTGCGTAGGACCATGCGAATGGTGGGGTCGTCTTCGACGACCAAGGCGGACTTTGTCACAGTCAGCATGGTGCGGGTTTCCTCCTAGTAACGCATGGCCGGTACTACGCAGGTGACACACTTGCGACACGAACTCGCGCCTTGACCCTTTCACTCTGCAATAGCACCCGTGTAGTTAGGTGACCCTAACTTTATCGCTAAGGTGAGCCCATGTCTGAGACGACACCCGAGGTACCGAGGGATCCGGTGTCCCTTCGCTTCCTGTGGCGCGCTGGCTTCATCGCCATAGCCCTCATCGCCATCGCCCTTTTCGCGAAGTTTGTGCTGGAGGACGGCGGTGGGGTCATCTTCACCGTTCTGATGGCGTGGTTCTTCGCCATGGCCATCGCACCGGCGGTGGACAAACTTGCCCGGCACATGTCGCGCGGATTCGCCACCCTCATCGTCATGGGGGGCGTTGTCGTCTTCCTCATCCTTTTTGGCCTCGCCTTCGGCAAACTGCTCATCGAGCAACTCATCGAGGTCGTCGAGTCTCTTCCAGGCCTCGCCGCACAGGGGCTGATCTGGTTCAACGAGACCTTCGGGACGGCGTACTCCGCACAGGAAATCCTCGACCAGATCAATCTCGATCAAGCGGCTCTTCAGCAGATCGCCAGCGACGTGGCGCTCGGGATCTTCGGATTTGCCGCGTCGCTCCTCGGCAGCCTCTTCGGGCTGTTCACCTTCGGCCTCATCGCCTTCTACCTGTCCACTGACGGGCTACGGCTGCGGCGCTTCATCGCGGCCATGTTGCCCGAGCGCAGTCAGGAGGTGTTCACGACCGTGTGGACGGTGACCGCCGAGAAGACGGGACGATACGTGGCTGCGCGGGCCATCCTCGCCACCATCAACTCTGCGGCCAGCGGCATCGTCTTCTTCCTTATCGGCCTGCCCTACTGGCTTCCCCTCGCCATCTGGACCGGCCTGGTGGCTCAGTTCGTGCCCACCATCGGCACCTACATCTCGATCATCCTGCCCGTCCTCGTCGGACTGTTGAGCGGCAATCCGTGGCTCGGCGTCATTGTTCTCGTCTACGCCCTGATCTACCAGCAGATCGAGAACCTCACGATCGAGCCGCGCATCAGTGCCAAGGCGGTCGATGTTCACCCTGCCTACGGCTTCGTTTCAGTGCTCCTCGGCGCCTCCCTCTTCGGCGTCGCGGGGGCACTTCTCGCCATCCCGGTCAGCGCGATGCTGCTGTCGCTGGTGCAGACCTACGTACGTCGGCACGACCTCGTAGAAGACCGCCAAACCGCAGAGTCAGAAGAGACTGCCCACGAGGTTGAGCGCCCATGAGCGACGCTTCTCGTGATGACCGCCTATCTCTGACCTCTCTCGCAGTCCACGCGGGCAGCAAGGAGCTCACCAGCCTCGACGTCCACGCCGTGCCGATCGACTGATCCACCACCGCGCCACTCCCCGAGGACGCGAGCCCCATTGAGCACCCGGCTCCTTCATCGCAAACATCAACGTCGACTCTACCGAGCTTGGCGGACCTACTACATTCACCGACGCGTGCGCGTGGGATATCAACACCGATGCGTCCAGGGGGTGGACCTCACCGGGGCCGACACCACAACACCGAGTTGGTGGCATATCTCAACTTGGGCTGATTCCCTACCGCCATGCCTCGACCGCTGGACACGGCAAGACTTTTAGCGGAGGAGAGCTAACGTCCGGATTGGGAGAAAGTTCATCCTCCCGCCCCTCGGCGTGTCCTATCGGGACCAAAAGTGGACATGGCTATAGGTATGGGCCTCGAAGCGCCCGAGGATCTCATCACTGATCGTGATCGGGCCCTGCGCGCTGCTTGCGACTGACGATGCGGCCGTAGGTTGCGCCCCCGGCAGAGCCGCTGTGGGTAGTGTCACCGCTATGAGCGGTATCCCCGGAGAGCAAGTTGGTCCCCTGATGCAGTCCGTGGTCCCCATGGTCGCGACGCTCGGCCTGGAGTACCCCGAGGTCTCACCCAGTCGCGCGGTCGTCGTCCTGAAGGACCGGCCGGAGTACCGCAATCACGTGGGCGGCCCGCACGCCGCCGCCATGTTTGCCGCCGCCGAGAGCGCAACGGGCGCCGCCGCAATCGCCGCGTTTGGGGATCTCATGGATCGCGCGGTTCTGCTGCCGACCACAGTGACCATGGACTACCTCGCTATTGCCAAGGGAGATCTCACGGCCACCGCGTGGATTGACGCAGACATCGACGCGGCTCGCGCTCAGTTCGAATCCGGTGAACGACCGGAATTCGACATCCTGTGCGAGATCACCGACGCCGAGGGCCAATCCACCAGCCGCCTTCGGGCGCGCTGGACACTCAAGGCGCTACGTCGGTAGTTAAGGCCCACTCCTCTTCGACGTTCACAGAGCGTCGCGGCGCGTGAAACGCGTAAAAACGAACTCGTCCTCGCTGCGCACCGATCGCGGGACGAAACGGTCCTCCCCCACGACCCCCGAGAGGGTGACGACCCACTCATCGATAGAGCGTGCACCCGCGAACTCACCCAGCAGCGCTGCACCACCCTCACACGCAATGCGGATCAGTCCGCGGTCGTGGAGGCTATCGATGAGCCAGGGCACCTCGACCCGATCACCGGGGGCGACGAGGAGTTCGCAGGTGGGTGGAACGGCAGCACGACGCTCCGGTGTCGCCGAACTCGCCGTCACGATTAGTGGCGCCAGCGCCGACTCGTGAAAAGCGGGAGCGTCCCACGGAAGGTCCAATCCCGCGGTGACGATGACCAACCTCGGTGCCGGTGCGAGACCCCGCGAACGACGAGCCTCCTGCCGCTCCGCCGACATGCGAAGAGGTGCGTACACCTCGTCGCGCATGGTCTGCGCACCAATGACAATGGCGTCGCTGAAGCGCCGGACTCCGAGCAGCACCTCGCGGTCTGCGGGGCCGGAGATGGTCCCCGATCGGCCGTCAGGGCCGGTGATGGCTCCGGTGAGGTTGACCACCATGACCGCCCGCACCCACGGGCGCTCCGGCCATTCCAGCCCCGAGACGGCGTCGTCGGACATATCCCTGGCCTCGGACCCTCAAACCTTGGGGTGAGGCGTCCACCGGAGGTAGGGCTTCACTTCTTCGACCTCGCCGAAACGCTCCTTTGCGTCGTCGGTCGACACCATGGTGGAGACGATGACGCGGTCGCCTGGTTTCCAGTCCGCTGGGGTTGCAATGGGCGCCTTGTCGGTGAGTTGCAGAGCGTCGATCACCCGGAGAATCTCATCGAAATTGCGGCCGACGGACTTGGGGTAGGTCAGCGTCAACCGGATCTTGTTGCGCCCATCGATGATGAAGACCGACCGCACCGATGAGGTGTCACCCGCGCCGGGATGGATCATGTCGTACATCTCCGAGATCCGCTTGTCAGGATCGGCAATGATCGGGAAGTTGAGATCGGTGCCACCGACATCGCCGATATCGGGCGCCCACCCGCGATGATCTTCGATGGGGTCAACCGAGATGGCAATCGTCTTTACGCCGCGCGCCTCGAACTGCTTCTGAAGTGCCGCAGTCCTGCCCAACTCGGTTGTGCACACCGGCGTGTAATCGGCCGGGTGACTGAAGAAGACCGCCCACGAACCCGACTTCCAATCGTGGAAGTCGATGGTGCCGTCGGTGGTCTTCGCCGTGAAGTTCGGGGCCTCATCGCCAAGATGCAGTGCCATGTCGCTCCTTCGTCGAGGCGTCGTGCGCTGATACGTCCATGATCCGCGCGGGTGATATCGACGCTATACCCCTAGGGGTATAGCGTTCATTCGGGGTCACGGCGAATGGTCGGCCCCTGGGTGAAGTCCTCATAGGCGCGCGGATCCTCGATGGCTTCGAGGTGCACATGGACGCTGGCATGGGGCACGGCGCGCGCAATCCGCTCCTCGACATCTTCGGACAGATCGTGAGCGGCGCGCATCGACCACGCCCCCGGGACCAGGACGTGGAGGGCTACGAAGCGGTCACGTCCCGACTCGCGGGACTGCAGCCCGTGGAACTCCACCTCTCCCGGTGGATACTCCTCGGCGATGCCTTCGAGGACATCGATGATCGATTGGGTGAGTTCGTCATCGAGCGCATGGTCGAGAAGTCCGCGCCCGGCACGACGCACGAGCACTCCCCCGGTCCAGGCGATGTTCATCGCCACGAGCAGGGCCACGATGGAGTCCAGAGGAAGCCATCCAGTCAGCCCGACCAGGGCAACCCCGACGACGACGCCGATCGAGGTGTAGAGGTCGGTGAGCAAGTGTCGACCATCCGCCACAAGGGTGATCGACCGTGCGCGTCGCCCGACGCGCACGAGCGCAATCCCGACAGCACCGTTGATGATGGCGGCGAGGATGGTGATGGCGAGACCGATGCCGATGTCCTCGAGCGGAGCGGGATTGATGAGGCGCTCAACCGACGCGTAGACGATGGCTCCGGCCGCGACGAGAATCATGAGACCCTCCGCACCTGCCGAGAGGTACTCGGCCTTCCCGTGGCCGTAGGGATGGTTTGCATCAGCGGGCTTGGTCGCCGCCGTCAGCGCCGCGAGCGCGATAAACGCCGCTACCAGGTTGACGATGGACTCCAAGGCGTCAGACAGGAGCCCGACCGAGCCCGTGATCAGGTAGGCGCCGAACTTCATGCCCATGGTCGCCAGAGCCACGGCGATCGAGAGCCACACCCAGCGCGTCAGCTCCCGGGCATGGGCATGACCGGCAGACACAACTTCCAGCATCCCATGCCGATGGGGCCGCTCAGCAGAATCTGCCGCTCAATACCCCTACGCTGACGCCATGAAGGGCGTCATCGTGGGTAGTTTCACCGGCTGGGTAGAACAGACCCGCGGGTTGATGGCCGTGGACGAGATCATCGGCGACACCCGTGATGAGTTGTCGACCGGCGGTGCCTACACCGTCGTCGGGGACTATCCGACCGCGGAATTCGTCGCCCTCGTGGACGCGCTCGCACGGCGGGAGGGGCGCACGCGAGCCGAGATCATGAGGGAATTCGGGCGAGACGCCTATCGGGCCCTGGCCGGACTTCACCCCGCGATGGTGGCCGGCATGACTGAATTGCCGCAATTGCTCTTGGGCATTGAGAACGTGATCCACCGCGACGTGCGGAAGCTGTACTCCGATTCTCAGCCACCCGAGGTGCGCGCGATGGTCGGCGTGGACGGCGGCATTGAGGTGACCTATCGATCCCACCGTCACCTCACACCCCTGTGCCACGGCCTCTTGGAGGGCGCGGTGGCGTCGTACGGCCTGTCGGATGCCGTGGAACTCTTGGGGGAGGATCGTGAAGAGGGGCAGACGGTCGCCCACTTCGCCATCGGAGGGGGAACGCGTGACCGACAGCCAACCTGAGCAGCACTCGCCGATGAATGATGCATTGGCCAGGGCCCTCGAGCGAGAGCGCCGGGCTCGCACGGAGGCCGAGCGACTCCTGGAGTCCAAGTCGGCGGATCTGTACGCAGCCAACGAACGGCTCGCCGCGTTGGCTGCCTCGCTTGCGGCTCGAGAGCGCTATGTCACGGCCGTGCTCGAGGCTGCCCAGGAGGGCATCTTGGTATTGGACTCGACCGGATCGATCGAGTCAGCGAACCCCGCGGCCTCCGCGCTGCTGGACACCCCGATAGGCGACCTCGTCGGGATGTCCGCCGCCACGATCCTCGAACTTGATGGCGTGGCGCACCGCACCGCAGCGGATCTCATCACCGCACTAGGGCGCAAGGCACTCCACGAGGGCAGCGTTGCCACAGATGATGGGGGCACCCTCCCGGTGCGCATCGCGGTCGGCCAACTTCACGACGTCGAGGTCTCCAGCGACCCCCGGTACATCCTGGTGCTGCACGACCTGACGGAGGAACGCTTGGCGACTGAAGCCCTGCGCCTCACAGCGTTTCAGGATTTGCTGACGGGACTTGCCAACCGGGCCGCGCTGGTCGATACCTTCCACCAACACGAGCACCAGGATTCTGCCGTGATCGCAATCGACCTGCAACGGTTTCGACGCATCAACGACTCACTGGGTCGGTCGGTGGGTGACGACGTCCTACGCATCATGGCCGAGCGTCTCGTCAACGCCGCACCGAGCGCGGGTACATCGCTCCCGGTCGTCGATCGTTGGACTGTCGGTCGCATCGGACCAGACGAATTCGCCGTTGTGATCCAGGGGAGCTTCGACGACGATGATCTCAGCGGCATCGTCGAAAATGTGCGCGCGCTCGCCGAAGAGCCCATCACAGTCGAGGGATTCTCCATCCCCCTCGAAGTGTGCGTTGGGTACTCCCGAATTGCCGCGACACTCGAGGATGACGACGCGATGGAGGCCGGACTCGACCGTGCCGTGATCGCACTGGAGCACACCCGGCGCCGGATCGGGAGCAGGGTCTCCGCCTACCGGTCCGACATGGGTGCTGAACGGGCCCGCGTCCTCGCCGTGGAAGATCGCATCAGACAAGGCCTTGAACGGGGCGAGTTCGTCGCCTACTTCCAACCGCGGGTCGACATCGCGACCGGTGACATCGTCGCGGGTGAAGCCCTCGCCCGCTGGGAGAACTCCGAGCGCGGGCTCCTCCTCCCCGCCGCCTTCCTCCCGATTGCGGAGCAATCGTCACTCATCATCGCCATCGGTGAGGCAATGTTCGAGCATGTCTTGAGAATGCAGACCGTGTGCGCAACCGACGCCGTGGCTCGACCAATCTCTATCAACCTCTCCAATCACGAATTCGCTCTCCCCTCTGTCGTCGACCGTATGGAGCGGATGGCCCACGATGCTGGTGTACCCACGTATCTGGTCGAGGTGGAGATTCAGGAGTCCGTCATCATGGAGGACCTCGACTACAGCTCCTCGGTGCTCAATCGATTCAAAGAACGCGGGTTCGTGGTCGCCCTGGATGACTTTGGCACCGGGCACTCATCCCTTGGACGTCTTCGATCTCTCCCCATTGACGTCTTGAAGTTGGACCGATCCTTCGTGAGTGCGGTACCGGGCGATCAGCAGAGCACGGAAATTCTCACCGCGATGGTCCGGCTCGCCGAGGCCGTGGGGGCCACCGTAGTCGTGGAGGGCGTGGAGTCCGAGAGCCAACTGCTGGTGGTCCGCGAGGCCGGCGATTGCGAGGTGCAGGGCTTCTTCTTCTCGCCCGCCGTCTCCCCGGACCGGTATCTCGAACTCCTCGTTACGCAGCCCTGGCGGCCAAGGCCATGATGCGTCGCCGTCACGCACTGCGGATTCCCGTGGTTTACGTCGTCTTCATCCTGGTTGCCGGTTTCGCCATCACCGCGCTCCTGCTGCGGTACGACGTCGGCGAGGACGTCAACCAGGCGCGCATCACCTCAGCGGAGACGTCCCAGAGCCTGTCGAACGCCATCTACCAGGCCATCGGGACCTACTACACCCCCACCGTGGCCGGCGAAGGCTTCGTTGAGGCCACCGTGTCTCAGGCCGCAACGCTCGGTGTGAGTGAGACGCAACTTCTCAACGAGGGATTCGCCCCGTTTGCCGCGCCACTCGTCAACGAACTCGGGGCGGCACTTCTGGACTACCAACTCGCTCCGATCGGCGTCGTGACCTACTCTGCACGGCCCGCCGAGAATGCTGCCGCAATCGGGCACAACCTGCTCACCGATGACGAGCGGCGAGACACCATCATCGACACCATCGAGGAGCGCGCACCCATCATCAGCGGACCCCTCAACCTCAAGCAGGGGGGCACCGGGATCATCATCAGGCAGGCGATCTTCGTGCCCGGGCTTCGCCCCTTCGCTGAGCGCTACGAGGACGTGACCGGACTTGCCCCCGATCCGGCCTGGGCCGATCGAATCCCCGATGACTTCTGGGGCTTTTCTACCACCGTGGTGGACGCGCCCGCGATGCTCGCCGCGTTGGCGGAGACCGGCACCGATCCGGCCACGTACTCCCTGCGCAAAGTAAATGCTGACGGCACCGTGGGAGAAGCATTCGTGGGCGCCTGGGACGGAGCGGCGTTGGACGCGGAGGTGCGTGACATCACGCTGCCGGACGAGTCCCGCTGGCGCCTCTACGTAGCGAGCACGGTGCCCGATCCCCTGCACCACTGGCCGGTCCTCCTCATCGGCCTGCTATCCACGATTGCCGCTGCGACATTGGCCACGTGGGCCTACCACGCCTCCGCGCGCAACCGGGTCGGCTTCGACTTCGGCCACGCTGTGATTGATCTCCCCGCACGGGAAGACGTCCTCACTACTACCGCCACCTTCCTGTCGACGCTCTACCCGCGCATCCAGGGGCAGGTCCAAGGTGCCCCGGAGGACGGCATCACCATTCCCATCGGCGCAGGGGCCTCACCTGAGGGAAACACCAGCGGGCGAGTGTGGGATGTCATGCGGGGCGGCAACCAACAGGCGCGTATCTCGATCGATGCGCCCAGTGTCCGCTCCGCGGCTGATCTCGACGAAGTCCTCGAGACGATTTCGCCGATGCTCGCCGCCACATTGGGCTCCCTGGAGCGACTTGAGAGTGTCTCCCGCGACAGCGTCATCGACCACCTCACCGACGTGTTCAACCGCCGTCGTTTTCAACCCACCTTCGATGAACTCAGCATTTCCGTGCAGCGTCACGGCAGCTGGCTCGGCGTCGCCGTCGTCGATATTGACGACTTCAAAGCCCTCAACGACACCTTCGGCCATCAGTTCGGCGACGAAGCCCTACGTCGGCTGGGCAGAGCGCTGAGCGATTCCATTCGCGGAACCGACAGTGTCTACCGCTTCGGCGGAGATGAGTTCGTCCTGCTCGTCGTCGTCGAGACCGAGGAGGACGCCCTGCGACTGCTGCACCGCGTGCACAGCCGCGCCAATGCCGTGCTCGGCGATTTCCTACCGAGCGGGGGGTCCTTCACGGTTTCCGTGGGACTGTGCTGCCTTCGCGGTGATGCCCTGGAGTCGATGAACGACATGCTCGCCAAGGCAGACCAGGCGCTCTACCGTGCCAAGTCGACCGGGCGTGACCGCATTGAGGTGTGGGGGCCAAGCATGAGCACAACGGGGCCGATCACGCCGCACTCCGGTGTAGAGGAATCCGACGGCGAGGACTAGCGCTCACGGTCCCCGCGAGGACATGCGTGACCCTAGAACGTACCTTCGCCCGGTGGGGCCGGCTCCGGTGGCGATCCATCGTCGTGGCGAATCGGTCCGGTGAGGTAGCGCATGGCGCCGTAGACACCGGCCGCGAGCGGAACACCGATGAGTGCTCCGAGGAGGCCGAAGTACGCGGCGCCCACCGCGGTGACCATGACGATGGCCACCGGATGGAGATTGACCGTCTGCCCCATGATGAGCGGCTGAAGCACGTTGCCCTCGAGCTGACCAATGACGAAGATCAGCACGATGACGAGAGCTCCCGCCAGTGGACCATCGGTCACGAACGCCACGAATGCGGCGAGAAGCATGGCAATGGGGGCGCCGATGTACGGGATGAAGGCACCGAAGAACACGATGATCCCCAGTGGAATCGCCAGTGGAACACCCATGATCAACAGCACGATCGTCACCAGGATGGCATTGGTGACCGCCACCAGCACGAGCCCCTGCGAGTACTGCGAGAACCCATCCCACGCGATCCGCACGGATTGGGCGATGACCTCACGGTTGCGGGCGGGCAGCCATCCGACGAACCAGCGGAACATCACTTCCGGCTGGATGAGCAGGAAGACGAGGATAAAGAGTGCAGCCGCCAAGGCGGTGAAAACTCCGAGAACGCTGCCCACACCGGACAGGACACCCAGCGCGATGTCACCGCCAGAGTCGCGAATGAACTGCTCCACGGATTGATAGACACTGGTCAATTGCGCATCAGTGACGTGGAAGGGGCCGTCACGGAGCCAGGTCTGCAGGTCGGCAACTCCCTGATTGAAGGCCGCCGCGATCCCTTCCCATTGCGACGCGGTCTGCAATCCGATGAAGGTGATGACCAGCCCCACCGCGATGGAAAATCCGACGAGCGAGAGGACCCCCGCAAGCCACCTGGGCAGGCCCTTGGCGAGCCAGTTGGTCAGTGGCATCAGCCATGCGGTGATCAGGAGGGCGAAGAACAGAGCCAGGATCAACGTCTGCAGCGGGGTGATGAGGAGGAAGAGTCCCCAGAGCACCACCCCGATGGCCGCGAGCCGCCAGGCGTAGCCCCCGATCCGCCGGAATGCCGGAGATACCTGGTCCGGGGTGTTGTAGGGCGTCGGCAGCGGGGGCCTTGGCGGGATCCCACGACGAGCAGGCCGATCAGCGAGACTGCTCTCGTCGGACCCCTCCGCGTCTGCCACATCGCCTCCCTGCACTCATGGGAAGCGTAGTGCCGGGCCCACCGGCACGGGACCTATCGGCCTAGGGTGTGTCCCGATAGACATGTGTCCCGAAAGCGAGCCGAGAAAGAGGAGGTGCATGACGTTGCTGGCGTATGACGTCGCCGGTCATGGACCGACCGTCATCCTTGTCCACGGTCTCGCCTCATCCCGGCGTTGCTGGGATCTCATCGTTGCGGATCTCGCCAACGATCACACGGTGTACGCCGTCGATCTCCCCGGGCACGGCGACTCCGACCCTCTCCCCGGTGTCGACGTTGCCACGCCGGCGATGTTCGCCCGAGCACTCGGAACCTTCATGGATCAGCATGATCTTGAGCGGGCGCATTTGGTGGGCAATTCCCTCGGCGGGTGGACTGTTCTCGAGGCGGCCGCAGACGGTCGCGCGCACAGCGTGGTCGGCCTGTGTCCCGCGGGCCTCTGGCAGCCGATCCACAAACCCATTCGCGCGATCCAGTTCAACCGCAAAGCTGCCCTGGCCACCCGACGTGCCATCCCGACCATCATGGGGATTCCGCCGCTGCGCCGACAACTCATGCGCAGTGGCACCGAGCGATCCGCCTCGGTTCCCTTCACCATCGCCGTTGATGCGGCCGTTGCGCAGGCTGACGCACGCGGGTTCGAAGCCGCCCACGACGGTGCCCTGCACACCCGATTCGAACGTGCCGCGCAGATTCCGGCCACGGTCCCCGTCACCATCGCCTTCGGGGATAACGACCGGCTTCTTCCCGCGCCACGGTTCCAGCAGCGCGATCTGGCTCCGGCACACGCCCGCTGGGATGTCCTATGGAACTGCGGTCACGCGCCGATGTGGGATGTTCCGAAGGTGACCACCGAGATCATCCGGAGGACGTCGACCGTATGAGTATTCGCGTCTATCAGGGGCCACACTCCGATGGCCATCGCCTGCCCCTGAGTTGGATGTGGCTTCCGTGGGTCTTTGCCGGAGTCACGATTGGCGGGCAGATCGTGTGGCTGCTCGCCGAGCCCGCGCGCGATGTGCTCACGATCGCGACCGTCATCAGTTTTTTCCTCGCGTCCTTCTCGCACGCCTGGCTGACCCGTGGATGGCTCTGGGCACTGGGCTACGTCGTCATCGCTGCCGGGGTGGGGCTCGCCCTTGAGGCGGTCGGCGTTGCTACGGGGCTGCCCTTCGGGACCTACGAATACGCGGACAGTCTCGGACCAACGCTCGTCGGCGTCCCCGTCGTCGTCATGCTCGCCTGGGCGATGATGGCCTACCCGTGCTTCTTGGTCGCACAGCGTCTGTCCAGCACCCGAGCCGGCGTCATCATCATCGGCACCTGGGTGCTGGCCTCCTGGGATCTCTTCCTCGACCCGCAGATGGTGTCCGAAGGCCATTGGGTGTGGGAGACGACAAGCCCGTCCCTCCCCGGCATCCCGGGGATTCCACTGCTGAACTACTTCGGCTGGATCATCACCGCCGCCATCATCATGGCCCTGATGTCCCGACTCCCGCAGCGACGTGGACTCGGTGACGGCGTACCCACACTCATGATTTTGTGGGTGTATTTCTCGAGCGTGCTCGCAAACGCCGCCTTCTTCGGGCGACCCGGCGTGGCCCTGTGGGGTGGCATCCTCATGGGGGTCGTGATCCTTCCCTTCACCTGGGTCAGTTGGACTCGGCGCCCATGATTCGACGACGGACTCAGGCATATTCGGCTGGACGAGGACTTCGCGATGCCGCCGCGCCCGTGGCCCGGGCACTCGCCGGCAGCGGGGCGGTCACATCGTTACTGCTCACCGCCCATGCCGCCGTGAACATGCACCTGACGCGTCGCCCTACGAACACGCCGGTTGACGTCGCGGAGCGGATCTCGATCCTCATTCCGGCGCGTGATGAGGCGGAGCGCATCGGGGCCACCCTCCGCGGTGTCCTCGCCCAACAGGGACTTCGCGACCTCGAGGTCGTCGTCCTCGATGACGGCTCTCACGACGACACGGCGCGCATCGTCAAGGAGATGGCGGAGCGGGATCCTCGCCTTCGCCTCGTCATCGGGTCGGATGAGCCGCCCCCTGACGGCTGGCTCGGCAAGTCGTGGGCCTGCCATCGCCTCGCCCAAGAGGCGACCGGCTCCGTGCTCGTCTTCATCGATGCTGACGTGCACCTCGCACCGGCCGCCGTCGCCGCCACGGTGCGCATGATGCGCGACGGAGGGCTGGATCTGCTCTCCCCCTACCCGCATCAGGTCGCCGAGACCTGGGCCGAACGCATCACCCAACCCATGGTCACGTGGTCGTGGGTCACCGCCCTGCCGGCCCGATTGACCGAGACGAAGCACTACCCGTCGATGGCTGCGGCAGTCGGACAGTTCCTCGTTGTCGATGCGCGTGCCTATCGCATCAGCGGCGGACACGCCGCCGTGTCGGACATGATCTTGGAAGACGTCGGCGTCCTTCGAGCATTCAAGCGCGCGGGGTTCCGCGGGGCGCCCGCCGATGGGAGCGCCGTTGCCCGGTGCCGGATGTACACCGGGCCCGCACAGATCTACGAGGGGTACACCAAGTCTGTGTGGTCAGCCTTCCAGCCCGAACCCGCAGCCTACGGTCTCATCGCGGTGATGCTGCTCGCCTACGTCGCTCCGCCGATCTTCGCTGTCGCCGGTCCGGATCGACGTACACGATTGTGGGGACTTGCCGGATACGCGTCCGGGGTCGCCGGTCGTGTCGTCGTCGCGCGTCAGACCGGTGAGCGGATCTGGCCGGATGCGTTCGCCCAGCCCGTCTCGATCGCTGCCTTTGTCGGTCTCCTCAGCGCGTCGCTGCGGGGACATCGGGCCGGCACTCTCACCTGGCGGGGCCGACCACTGCCGTGACCGTCCTCGTCGTCCTCGCCTACGGCATCGGCGCGACCCTCGGTGTGCTCTCGGCACGCAGCAGTCGACTCGAGTCATCCTGGCGCGTCATCATCCGCGCGCAGATCCTGCTCGCCTCGGTCTTCGTCTCCCTCCTCGCCGCGTGGCGGCTCGCCGATATCGCCGACCTGCTGTGGCCGGTGCTTGCCGCACTTCTCTCTGTGGTCGTCGTCATCACCGCCTGGTTCGTGACCCCCGCCGGGCCCGATCGACCCGGACGCGCAGCCCTGCGCGGTTGGTCAGCGAGCCCCAACGGTGGCTTCTGGGTGATCCCGGTCGCCACCTCGGTCGCGGGCGCACCCGGTGCGGTGGTTGCTGTGCTCGCCGACCGCGTCATCGTCTTCATGTACTCCTCGCTCACCTGGGTACTGCGGCGCTACGCACCGCGCCCGCAACGGGTACGCACATCGTGGATCGATCAGGCGCCGCTGATCGCCCTCGCTATCGGCCTGGGACTCAATGCGGCATCGGATGCCCCTGAATGGACCGGAACCGCGCTGGTGTGGACCGCACCGCTCATGGCTCTCTCCGGAGCGGCCGTCTTTGTCGGGTCCGCGTTGCATCCGAGCCAGCGACTGCCGTGGCGATCCGGGATGCGCGTGTGGCTCATTCTCACGACGGTCCGCCTGGTCATCTTCATCACCGCCGCCTTCTTTGCTCCCACTCCCGAGGTCGCGATCATGCTGGTTCTCTTCGCATTCTCGATCCCGGCGTTCTTCCCGCCGCAGTTGTCGATCCTCTACGGCTACGCCGATCCCGTTGTCGCCACCGCCGCACGCTGGGGATGGATTTGGGCCCCTGTGGGCATCACCACCGCACTGCTGATCTGGCGCGCGTAGCTCCACAGGTCGGCGTAGGTCCCCTGTCGGCAAGGTCTCCCATCGGCGACCTCCGGTGACCGGCCATAGGCTGGCCGCATGGCTCGCGTCGTCGTCGTTGGTGCTGGGATGGGGGGACTCGCAGCCGCCGCGCGGTTACGTGTGAAAGGCCATGACGTCCTCGTCCTTGAGCAGGGACCGCGAGCGGGCGGCAAACTCGACCGCTACTCCCGGGATGGCTTCGTCTTTGACTCGGGCCCGAGCCTGCTGACTTTGCCCGCGGTCTACCGGGACCTGTTCCTCAAGACAGGCGCACCGTTCGAGGAATGCGTTGACCTCCAGCCGCTGGAAACCGCCTTTGGCTATCGCTTCGCCGACGGTGCTTCGCTGGACGTGCCCGGGGTCGACCCCGGTCGCATCGCGCAGGCGATGGGGGCGCAACTCGGCGGTCGTGCCCAGCAGGATTGGAATGACCTCATGGTGCGCGCCGGTGAGGTCTGGCGGATCACGCGTGGGCCCTTCATCACCTCGCCGCTCGCCGGAGCCGGCACGCTCATCAAACTCGCCACGGATCCTCGTGAGGTGCGTGCAGTCGCACCGTTCACGTCCCTGCGTCGACTCGGACGTCACCACCTTGCCGATCCGCGCCAGGTCACGCTCCTCGATCGCTACGCGACCTACCAGGGGTCGGACCCGCGTCGCGCTCCCGCCGCCTTGATGACGATCCCCTACGTCGAGCAGGCGTTCGGCGCCTGGCACCTCGGGGGCGGAATTGCGACGCTGGCCGATGCCCTCACCGCGCGCTGCCGCGATCGCGGTGTCGAACTGCGTACCCATACGGACGTCGCACGTATCGTCACCAACCCCGACGGCGTGAGCGGGGTGCGTCTGACCGACGGGGAACACATCGATGCCGACATCGTCGTGGCTAATGTCGATGCCACCGCGCTCTACGCGGACCTGGTTGATGACCCGCGCGCGCGGAAGCCCCTGCGCACGGTCCAGCGCGCGACACCGTCGCTATCGGGTTTCGTGATCATGGCGGCGGTCCGCGGTCGCACCGCAAACCTGCGTCACCACAACGTCTGGTTCCCCGCCGATTACGACGCGGAGTTTGACGCCGTATTCGGTGGCCGCCCGGTCGCGGATCCCACCATCTACGCCTGCGTGCCTGATGATCCCCGCATGCGACCCGATGATGATTCGGAATCGTGGTTCATCCTCGTCAATGCCGCGCGCGAGGGCCTTGTCAACTGGCAGGAGCAACGCGAGTCGTACGCCGACCACGTGCTTGATGTTCTCGCCCGCCGCGGTGTGGACCTCCGCTCGCGCATTCTGTGGCGCGAGATTCGCACGCCGGCAGACCTGCAGCAGCGCTACCGAGCACCAGGGGGGTCCATCTACGGCACTAGCAGCAACGGGATGCGGGCCGCCTTCCTGCGTCCGGCAAACATCTCGCCGATCCCCGGCCTGTATCTGGTCGGTGGCTCCTCGCACCCCGGTGGTGGACTTCCCCTCGTGGGGATCAGCGCGGACATCGTCGCCGAGACCATCGGTCGGGCCACCTAGACACGGGCGCCGAGAGAGCTAGTCCGACTCGCCGCGATCGCCCTGCCACAGCGCCAGCCGACCGTGCCGAGACAGGGCGCGCAGGCGACGCTCGGTGGCCCCGCGCTCGGCCTCCGTGGACACCACCACGAGTTGATCACCGCTCCGCAAGCGCATTTCCGGATGCGGCACCACCGCCGCACCCTGACGGATGACCAGGGAAAGCGCCGATCCATGCGGCAATCCAAGTTCACGCACGAACACCCCGACGAGTTGACTGTCCTCCGGCACCGAGAGCCCGAGCATGATCGCGCGCATGCCGTCCAGCGGGGCGCTGTCGACCTCCAACTCACCCGGCTCGGTCACGACCGCGACACCGAGTCGGCGCGTCACCCACGGCAGCAGCGGTGTCTGCACCAACGTGAGCATGAGGACCACGATGAACGTGGCGTCGAAGACGATGTCCGCGCCGGGCATCCCCAGACCCAACGGAATCGATGCGAAGACAATCGGCACCGCGCCGCGCAAACCTGCGACGGAGACAAAGGCGATGCATCGCGGCGGCCATCGGAAGGGGGCCATCGACACGACCGAGGCGAGCGGTCGTGCGACGACGATCAAGATGACCGTGGCCAGGACGGCAATACCCATCGACTGCAGCAATCGACTCGGCTCCACGAGGAGTCCGAGCATCACGAACAGTCCGATCTCGGCGACCCAGGACAACCCATCGCTGAATCCCTTGACCGAACGCCGATGCGGCAAAGCTGACGACGAGCCGACGATGACCGCCGACACATAGACGGCGAGAAATCCCGACAAGTGCAGCAGATCGGCCACGCCGTACGCGCCTACGAGCAGCGTGAGGACCGCGATCGGGTAGAGGCCGACGGCGGGCAGCGCCAGACGCGGCAGCAACCACCGGGTGCCTAATCCCACGGCAACGCCGACGACGGCGCCGCCAACAATCTCCAAGGCGACGAGCCCGGGAATCAGCCACGGGTCAGACTCAAGGGCGCCGCTGGCCACCACCGTGACAAGCACGACGACGGGCGCATCGTTGAAGCCCGCCTCACCCTCCAGCAAAGTGCGCAGTCTCGGCATGATCGGCACCGTGCGCAGCACCGAGAACACCGCTGCCGCGTCCGTTGCCGCAAGCACCGCGCCCAGCAGAATCGCCAGACGGGGCTCCAGGTCTGCCCACCAGATCAGCGGCAGAGCCACCACGGTGACGCTCACCGCCACGCCGACTGTGGCCAAGGCCACACTCGGCCACAGCACCGGCCGGAGTTCGGACCATCGAGTGGTGAGACCACCGTGCGCCAGGATCAAAATGAGGGCCGCATAACCGAGCACGGGGGCCAGGCCGAGGTCGTCCAGGCCGATGGGTGACACCGCGCCGATGAGCATGCCGATCGCGAGGTAGAGCAACAGGCCCGGTACGCCGAGGCGACCGGCGAAGCGCACTCCGATGACGGCCACGAGGACCACGAGGGACCCGATGACGATGGCGCGCCCGAGATCGTCAAGGGTCATGCCTTACCCCCGGCCTCCATGGCCTGACCTTACGCGGTGCCGTCACGCGCTTGAGCCCCTAGGCTCAGGGCATGCCCTCTCCGCTCGATGTCGACCGGCTACGCGAACGCGTCCAGGGAGTCCTGGACGCGTTCGTTGCTGAGCAGCGCGACGTTCTCGCACGGGTCAGCGACGATCTCGAACCGTTGGTCGACGCCCTGAGCGATCTCCTGCGTGGAGGCAAGCGCCTTCGACCGGCCTTCTGCTGGTGGGGTTATCGAGGGGCCGGCGGACCTGATGACGACGCGGCTCTCCGGGCGGCTGCCGCGCTGGAATTCCTGCAGGCGTGTGCCCTCATCCACGACGACGTTATGGACGGCTCAGACACCCGCCGCGGCATGCCCTCGGCCCACCATCGCTTTGCCAACATCCACCGCGGGGCCGAGTGGCGCGGCTCACCGGAAGACTTCGGGATGGGTGCCGCGATTCTGCTGGGCGACCTGTGCCTGTCGTGGGCCGACGAACTCCTGCTCACCTCCGGAATGCCGCCGCAGGCCATCGACGCTGCCAAGCGCACCTACGACGAGATGCGCACCGAGCTCATGGCGGGTCAGTACCTCGACCTCCTCGAGCAGGCGCGCGGTGGCGGTTCAGTCGAACGCGCGATGCGCGTCGTGCGCTTCAAGTCTGCGAAATACACCATCGAGCGCCCCCTACACCTGGGGGCACGGCTGGCGGGCGCGGACGACTCCGTCCTGGAGACCTACTCCGGCTACGGCCTTCCGCTGGGTGAGGCCTTCCAGCTACGTGACGACGTTCTCGGCGTCTTTGGAGATCCGGCCGAGACGGGCAAGCCCGCCGGTGATGATCTGCGTGAGGGCAAGCGCACCGTCCTTGTCGCCACAGCCCTCGCCCGTGCGACCCCGGCACAGGCTGATCTGATCCGTCAACGACTCGGTGATCCTGGCCTCGACGCCGACGGTGTGGCGATGCTGCGCGAGATCATCGCCGACACCGGTGCTCTTGATCACGCCGAGAACCTCATCACCGAGCTCACCGACCAGGCACTCGCTGCGTTGGCGGCCGTCGACCTCGTCGAGCCCACACCGCAGATCCTCACCGATCTTGCCTTTGCCGCTACTCGAAGGAGCACCTGATGGCCCGCACCGTGACCGGACCGACCGAACGCGTTGTCATCGTGGGCGCGGGACTCGCGGGACTCTCCGCGGCCATGCGACTTGCTGGCGCGGGTCGCGAGGTCACCGTCCTCGAGCGCGACGACGTCCCCGGCGGCCGTGCTGGGCGTCTCAACCTCGAGGGACCGTCGGGAACCTTCCGCATCGACACCGGCCCCACCGTGCTCACCATGCCGGACCTCATCGCCGACGCGTTCGACTCCGTCGGTGAGGACATGTCCGACTGGCTCGAGTTGACCCCGGTCTCACCGTTGTACCGCGCGTTCTACCCCGACGGATCGCGTCTCGACGTCCATGCCGATGTCGACGCGATGGCCGAGGAAATCTCCATGGTGATCGGACCGGACGAAGCGGCCGGCTACCGCAAATATGTGGACTTCGTCTCCGAGCTCTACCGCTACGAGATGACCGACTTCATCGACCGCAACATCGACTCGCCTTTCGACCTGCTCACACCGAACCTTGCCAGACTGGTCGCCATCGGCGGGTTCCGTCGGCTCGCCCCGAAGGTCCGTCAGTTCCTCCGCGATCCGCGCACCGAGCGCGTCTTCTCCTTCCAGGCGATGTACGCCGGACTGTCGCCGTACGACGCACTCGCCATCTACGCCGTCATCGCCTACATGGACTCCGTGGCCGGGGTGTACTTCCCCAAGGGTGGCATGCACGCGGTACCCGAGGCGATGGCTGGTGCTGCGGAAAAGCACGGTGTCACCTTCCGCTACGGCACGGAGGTCACCCGCGTCGAGACCCGCGGGAACCGCGCCGTCGCCGTCCACACGGCCGACGGTGAGCGCATTGAGGCCGACACCGTCGTCCTCAACCCAGACCTCCCTGTCGCGTATCGGGATCTCCTCGGGCGCAGCCCCTGGTCGGTACGACGGCTGAAGTACTCACCGTCCTGCTTCCTCCTGCTCGCTGGCTCCGACGCGTCGTACTCGCAGATCGCACACCACAACATTCACTTCGGGCACTCGTGGAAGGGCGTCTTCAAGGAACTCATCGACGAGCAGCGACTCATGACCGACCCGAGTCTGCTCGTGACGAATCCGACGCATTCGGATCCGGCCCTTGCCCCGGACGGCAAACAGATCTACTACGTCCTCTTCCCCACGCCCAATCTCGATGCCGACATCGATTGGCGCACTGAGACTCCGCGCTACCGCGACGAGATGGTCAGAGTCCTCGAGGAGCGCGGCTACCGCGGCTTTGGCGATGCCATCGAGGTCGAGAGCACAACCTCGCCGCTGGATTGGGAACTTCGCGGGATGGAGCGCGGCGCCCCCTTCGCCGCCGCGCACTCGTTCCTGCAAACCGGACCTTTCCGACCGCGCAACATGTGGGGTGAGAACGTGGTCTTCACCGGATCGGGCACCCAGCCCGGTGTCGGTGTTCCCATGGTGCTCGTCTCAGGGCGCCTCGCCGCCGAGCGGATCCTGGGCAAAGACCCGCTCTACCACTCCCGCGCGCTGCGCTGATCGCGGTCTTCGGACGCCGACAGCTCTAGGCTGTGGCCGTGTCGGCGTTGGATGGTCACATCCTGGCGCGGTACGCCCTGCCTGGATTCGTCGGCAGTGCGTTGCTCACCGTCGGCGCCTTCGGCGTTGGTTGGCTTCCCCTCAAGACTGGCGTCGTCGAGATCGTGTACGTCGATGCTCTCCGCGGGACCACGCTGGGAACTCTCCTCTCGCGCGCCCTCATCTTCGTCGGCGTCGCGCTCCTGCTCCAAGCCTGGCTCATCCTCGGACATGACCTCCTCGCCGATCGCAGCGATCCACATGCGCTGCCGCGAACTCCACCGAGCACCCTCATCGCCATCCTGGCGGCTTGGTGCGCGCCACTCCTCATCGCACCACCGCTGTTCAGTCGCGATGTGTACTCCTACTTCGCCCAGGGACGGGTCCTCGCAATCGGCGAGGACCCCTACGACACCGGAGTCGCCGTCGTCGATGATTGGTTCCGCGATGGCGTCGACCCGATGTGGGCCGAGACCCCCACCCCGTACGGCCCCTTCTGGCTGTTGCTGGCCCGGGGCGTCGCCAACTTCGCGGTGGATCAACCGGCCCTAGCGGCACTCATCTTCCGATTCGTGGCGCTCGTCGGTGTCGGACTCATCGTCATCTATCTTCCGCGACTGGCGTTCCATCACGGCATTGATCCGGCTAAAGCCCTGTGGCTCGGCGCCCTCAATCCGCTGGTCGTCATGCACTTCGTCGCCGGTGCACACAATGATGCGCTCATGGCCGGACTGATCATCATGGGACTCACGCTCGCCACGGAACGGCATGGGGTGGGCGCAGCCGCCGCCGTCGCCATCGCCGGTGCCGTCAAGCCCATCGGACTGCTCGCCCTGCCCTTCGTGGGACTGCTGTGGGCGGGTCTGCGTTCGAGTTGGTGGCAGCGCATCCGGGCGTGGATCCTCGTGACACTGGTCACCGCAGGCGTCTTTGCCGTCACGTCCCTGCTCGCCGGGGTCGGACTCGGCTGGATCGGTGCCCTGTCGACGCCGGGGGAAGTCCGCACCTGGCTGTCGCCGCCCACCGCGATCGGCATGCTCATCGGCGGGCTCACCACCGCGGCCGGTATCACCATCGACGATGCCCTGATGGTGACGATTGCGCGGCTCATCGGAACGGTCGCCGCACTCTCCGTCGTTGCCTGGCTCGTCCTGCGTCCCCAGGGCCGAAGCCCCAGCCGGGGTGCGGCGCTCGCCTTCCTCGCCGTCGTCCTCCTCGGCCCTGTGGTGCAGCCGTGGTACCTGCTGTGGTTCCTGCCGCTCTTTGCCGCGACCGGACTGCGGCCATTGGCCTTCCGCATCACCGTGCTTCTCATCGCGGGATTCTCTGTGCATGGGATGGCCGAATCGAGTTCCACCGCCGACAACCTCTTCGAGTTCAGCGACGGTCTCGCCATCGTGGCGGCCTTCCTCGTGGTCGGGCTCGTCCTGCTCGTCAGTCCGCGCGAACGACGCCTTGTGCTCGGCGGTCCGCTCAGCCACGGACTGCAACCCGATGACCTTCCCGAACAGGCGCGAGCGCAGCAGGCGCTCTTCCGTGGCAAGATCAGCCAACGTGAATGAACTCGACGCCGCCGGGATCGACGACCCAGCCCTGCGCGCGTCGTACGAGCGCTGCAAGAAGCTCAACGCCGAGCATGGCAAGACCTACTACCTCGCGACCCTCCTTCTCCCCCCGGCGAAGCGGCCCTACGTCCATGCGCTCTACGGATTCGCGCGCTATGCCGATGAGATCGTCGATGACCTCGGGTCGACCCTGAGCGATCAGGAGAAGGCCGATTGGCTCGGCCGCTGGGGAGACCAGGTCCTCGCCGACATCGAGCGAGGCCGCTCACATGACCCGATCGGCCGCGCCTTGGTTGACACCGTGAACACCTGGGAGATCCCGACCGAGCACTTCCAGGCCTTTTTGCACTCGATGCGGATGGACCTCACCGTCACCGAATACGCAACGTACGACGACCTCTTCGAATACGTCTACGGCAGTGCGGCGGTGATCGGACTGCAGATGGTGCCGATCCTTGAACCCACCAGCCCGGAGGCATACCCGCGCGCCCAAGACCTCGGCGTCGCGTTCCAACTTGCAAACTTCATCCGGGACGTCGGCGAGGACCTGCAGCGGGGGCGCGTATACCTCCCCCTCGATGAACTCGCGGAGTACGGCGTCACACGCGACGTGCTTGAACAGCGAGTCGCGACGCCGGACGTCAAAGCGGCGCTGGCGGCCCAGGTGAGCCGAGTTCGCAAACTCGAAGAAAGGTCCCGCCCGGGTATCGCGATGCTGTCCCCCGATGCGCAGCCCTGCATCGACGCTGCGCGCATTCTCTACTGCGGCATCGTCGACGAGGTGGAGCGCATCGACTACGAAGTCTTCACCCGGCGAGCGACCGTGCCGCTACGTCGACGCGTCGCCGTCGCCGGCCCCGCGTGGTTCCGCGCTCGCCGCGCCAGGCGCCGGGGTGCGCGCCCAGCGGCCTGATCGCCAGATCGGCGGCCCGGCCATCGGCGTGCGCTGAACGCCCCGGCGGCCCCAAAAGATCCACAGCGCCATCGCCAACAAGCACAGCGAAAAGCCCATCATCAGATCCTCAAAAGGCTGGAAAACCACGCGCCCCTCGCCGAACATCGGTGGTGGGCCACCATCGGCGGGCATCTGTCCCACGATCGCATCATCGGCGTAACGGAAGGCGCCGATGCCGGTGAGGATCCCGTTGGTGAGAAGTTGGAAGAACAGCACGATTGCGTAGGCGACCCAGAATCCCTTTCGTGTGACTAGGCGCGTGCGCAAGACGAGCAGATCAATGAGCACCGCGCCAACGACCATGAGGAACCCGAGCTGGGTGTAGGTCATGGTGTGATCTCCTCATCCCCTAGCGGCCATCCGCGAACACTGCGCACGGCCTCAAGACTCAGGATGGATGCCGTCGGCACCACGATGAAGAAGACGATCTCTTCGATGGGGATGACGCCGAACAGGTCGAGGCCGACCGTGCGCTCCGGGTCGATACTCCAATGCCCCGTGGCGAGCGCCCACACATCCCAGGCCACAAAGACCATGAAGGGCACGGCAAGAGCGAGCAGGAGTCGCTTCCATCGACGGAAGACCCGAGTGCGCAGGGCAATCTCGAGCCACGCCGAGCCGACGAAGATGAAGGCGAGGACAGCGAAGTAGGTGAAGCGGCCCATTAGGACCCCGGGACGATCTTGCTGTGGTCCCACGAGGCCGTGCGCTCCACCACGAGCTGCATGGCCACCTGCTTGACCGCGGTTAAGCGGTAGGCGTCGATGACACCGGCTCGATGCTCGGGATCGAGGCCCTCGTACTTCACCATGAGGTCCGCCACGATGCCGCAAATGAGGTCGACATCATCGTGGAGGTCGATCCGCCCGGTGAACTGCACGCCGCGGAGCTCCGCGTACCGACTCCCGTCCTCAACGAGCACCGACACGCGTGGGTCCCGACGAAGGTTGTGAACCTTTTGGGACTTGGCGTAGGTGCGCATCCAGACCTGCCCGTCCCGCAGAACGAACCACATGGGGACCGGGTCGGGGACCCCGTCGGGGCCGATGGTGGCCAGTACCGCGACCTTGGCCGAGGCCAGCAGCTCCTCGATTTCCTCGGCCGTCATGACCACCGCAGCGCGACTCACCTGTCCATCCTGCCCAGATTCCGCCGGGGCTGCCACGGCGGGCTGGCTCGGAGGTCCGACAGGGGCGGCTTGGCCGACCCGCCGGAGCGGTCCGACAGGGGCGGCTTGGCCGACCCGCCGGACCAAAGGCATCCGGCATCTCCTGCCTCCCCCGACCTAGACTCATGGACACGATGGATTCCTCTACCCAACCGATGCCGACGACGCCCGCAGACCCGCTCGTCGGCACCGTTGTCGACGGTCGCTACCGCATCGTGCGCCGAATCGCCCGCGGGGGAATGGCCGCCGTCTACGAGGCCGTCGATGACCGCCTGGATCGACCGGTGGCCCTGAAGATCATGAATGCCGCGCTGGCCGAGGATCCTGATTTTGTGGCCCGCTTCCGCCGAGAGGCCCGCGCAGCGGCCCAACTCAGCCATCCCCACGTCGTGAGCGTGTTCGATCAGGGCGAGGCCGAGGGACTGCCCTACCTCGCGATGGAGTACGTCCCGGGCCGGACCTTGCGTGACGTCCTGCGGGACTATCACGTCCTCAGCCCTGCGCAGGCCCTCACCATCCTCGATCCCGTGCTCGAGGCCCTTGCGGCGGCTCATGACGCCGGCTTCGTCCACCGAGACGTGAAGCCCGAGAACATCCTCATCTCCGACGACGGTCGGGTGAAGGTCACCGACTTCGGGCTCGCGCGTGCGGTCACCAACGTCACCAGCGCGACCCAAGGCATGCTCATCGGCACCGTCGCCTACCTCTCCCCCGAGCATGTGGAGCATGGCGACGCGGACGCTCGATCCGACGTGTACGGCGCGGGCATCTGCCTGTTCGAGATGGTCACCGGTCAGGTCCCCTTCGCCGCCGAGAACCCACTTACCGTGGCTTACCAGCACGTCAACACCAACGTGCCGGCACCCTCGTCGATCCGCCGTGACGTGCCGCCTGACGTCGATGCCCTCGTCGCCACCGCCACACGCCGCGACGCGGCAATGCGCTATCCAGACTGTCGCGCCTTCCTCGCCGACGTACGCCGGGTCCGCAAGACTCTGCCCCCTCCCCAACCCCTCGCGAGGGAGACCCACGACACCTTGGTGGTCACCGAAGAGTTGGCGCTGGCCGCTGCGGCCGGGGTCACCCCGACCCCGCCGGTGTCCGCGCGTCCGGTGCAGCCGGGCGAGGTGACCGGCGGCACTCCCCCTCGACGCCGGCGCCGTGGTCGCGGCTGGATCATCGCGATCGTGCTGCTGCTGCTCGCGGCCGGTGGCGCCGCCGCGGCCGGTTGGTATCTCGCCGAGGGTCCCGGCAAGCAGGTCGACGTGCCCGGCATCATCGGCATGACCGAGGCGGAAGCCTCTGCCGCGCTGACGCCGCTCGAACTCACCCTCACGGTGGCTGGCGAGGAGTACAGCGAGACGGTCGAGGCGGGCCTCATCATCTCCGCGGATCCCGAACCGGGGTCCACCGTTGCGGTCCAAAGCACCGTGTCGGTCATCCTCTCGCTTGGGCCCGAGCGATACGCCGTTCCCGACGTGCGCGGCGCGCCGCTGGCCTCGGCCACGACGAGCCTGGAGGAGGCCAACCTCGCGCTCGGAACCGTGACCGAGGAGTGGGACTCCGCCGTGCCCATCGGCGACGTCATCTCTAGCGACCCGGCGGCGGGCGCAGAGTTGAAGCGGGACAGCGTCGTGGATCTCGTGGTGTCTAAGGGACCCAAGCCGGTGAAGATTCCGGGGCTCGCGGGCACCCCGGTCGAGGAGGCTCAGGCACAACTTGAGGCCGAGGGCCTTGTCGTGACCATCACCGAGGATTACTCGTCCGAGTATGCCGAGGGCCTGGTGATCTCATCGACCCCCGGCAAGGGTGAGAAGGTTGACGTCGGCGGGACCGTGGAGTTGCTGGTGTCGAAGGGCCCGCCACCGGTCGAGGTGCCCTATCTGGTGGACATGCTCAAGCAGGACGCCATCGACACGCTCGTCTATCTCGGCTTCAACGTCGACGTCAACGAGCCGCCGATCACACCGCTCGGTCGGGTCATCTCCCAAGATCCTTCGGGCGGCACACTCCTGCCCTACGGCAGCACCGTCACCATCACCATCATCTAAACCTTCACCTTCTTTGGACCTACCGCGGTTTTGCGGGCGATTTGCCCGCGGTCACGGCATAAAAGGTGGGCAGTTCTACAGGATTGCGCCCTCGTGTTCGAGGAGCAGGACCTTCAATTCCGGCCCGAATCCGTAGGCGCTGATCGACCCATCTGAATGAACGATTCGGTGACAGGGCACGAAGGGTGCCACGTGGTTCACGGCACAGGCGGTGCCCGCCGCGCGCACCGCGCGCGGGTTGCCCGCCATCGCGGCAAGATCGGCGTAGGAGACCGTGGTGCCGCCGGGGACGTCGCGCATCGCTGACCACGCGGCCTGCTGGAACTCCCCACCGGGCTGATCGACAGGGACGGCGAGGATGGCGTCGACATCTCCCTCCACCCAGGCCTCCACGGCATCGGTGACCCCGGGAATCCGACGAACCCGCTGCGCGGTGGACGGATCCACATGAGCGATATCCGACTCGCGCGCCTCACCGAACCAGGAGGCGATGACGATGCCATCCTCGTCGGCAACGACACCGATAGGGCGCCACGGAGTCTTGATCGACGTGGTCACAAGACGGGCGAACCTTCGCGAACTCATGCTGCCTCCCGCGGTGACCGACCGGTTTCCTGCCGGACCAAGCGGCGCAGGTGCCGATCGCTGATGTGCAGCGCCGCGGCGGCTTCCTCCACGGTGCGGCCCAGGCGAATCATGCCGAGAGCGGCCTCGACGGTTCGACGACGGAAGTCCTCCTGGGGATGCTCGGCATCCGGCCGGCACCGACGACACGGGCGATATCCCTGGGCAAGCGCCTCATCCAACGTGTCGACCCACACGATGTTCTCGGGCCGAGGACGCCGGCTCGCGCAGCCCACGCGGCAGACGATTCTCGTGGTGCGTACCGCGTAGAGGGTGAACGAGTGGGCCATGGGCCCATCCTGCCGCTGCCCGACCGAGGATCGCTACTCCCCCACCGGACCAGCAATTCCCCTCAAGGGGTCGTCAGCGCTTCAGGAGCATGTCGGCGACGAGGAACGCCAACTCTAAAGACTGCTCACGATTCAGTCGCGGATCGCACGCCGTCTCGTAGCGCTCGTACAGGTGATGCTCGGCGAGACCGGTGCTGCCGCCGACACACTCGGTGACGTCGTCGCCGGTGAGTTCGACGTGAATACCGCCGGGCACTGTGCCGAGTTGACGATGCACCTCGAAGAAGCCCTCGACCTCGTCGACGACGTCATCGAAGGACCGTGTCTTGTGACCGCTCCCCGCCTCGAAGGTGTTGCCATGCATGGGATCGCAGATCCACAGCACCGGGTGGCCACTGGCCTCCACCTTCTGGATGATCGACGGGAGTGTGTCGCGCACCTTGCCCGCGCCCATCCGCGTAATGAGACTCAAGCGTCCCGGCACGCGATCGGGATTGAGGATCTCGACAGCCTCGAGCACCTCGTCGGGGGATGCGGTCGGTCCGACCTTCATGCCGATGGGATTGCGGATCGTCGACGCGAAGTGCAGATGGGCACCGCCAAGTTGCCGAGTGCGCTCGCCAATCCACAGGAAGTGACCCGAGACGTCGTACGGCAGTCCGGTGCGCGAGTCGATGCGGGTCAACGCGCGCTCATAGTCCAGGCTGAGTGCCTCGTGCGCGGCGTAGAACTCCACGCGGGTGAACTCCTCCGGATCAGCGCCGCAGGCTTGCATGAAGGACAGCGCGCGATCAATGTCGCCCGCCATGCGCTCGTAGCGCTCACCCGCCACGGACTCACGCACGAAGTCCTGATTCCACGCGTGCACCTGACGCAGGTCGGCGTATCCACCCTGGGTGAAGGCGCGGATGAGATTCAGCGCCGAACCCGAAGCGTGGTAGGCCTTCAGCATGCGCTGCGGATCGGGAACGCGGAGTGTCGGGTCGAACTCAATCGCGTTCACCGCATCGCCGAGATAGCTCGTGAGTTCAACGCCGTCCCGCACCTCGATCGCCTTGGACCGAGGCTTGAAGTACTGGCCGGCAACCCGTCCAAGCTTCACCACCGGCAGCGACGCAGCGTAGGTCAGGACGACGGACATCTGCAGCACGGTCTTGAGCCGAGCACGGATCGAATCGGCCGTGTTCGCCGCGAACGTCTCTGCGCAGTCCCCTCCGGTGAGCACGAAGGCTTCACCGCGGGCCGCCTGGCCGAGGCGCTCGGTCAGCAGATCACACTCACCGGCGAAGACCAGCGGAGGCTGCGTGCGAAGTTCGGCGAGGACGGCGTTGAGGGCAGCCTCATCGGGCCACACCGGCTGTTGCACGGCAGGCAGATCAGGCCAGACGATCTCGGACATGGCTCACAGGGTACGCGGTGGACAGGGTGGGGGGTCGCGCCGGAGCGCTCAGCCGAAGAAGGCCTTGGCCTCGTCGTAGCGGGCGATCGGCACGGTCTTGAGCTCCCCGGTGGCATCGGCGAGCGGCACTCGGACGATGTCAGTCCCCCGCAGGGCGACCATCTTGCCCGAGTCACCGTCCCTGACCGCGTCGATGGCGTTCAGCCCGAACCGGGTGGCGAGCACGCGGTCGAACGCCGTCGGCGTGCCGCCGCGCTGGATGTGCCCGAGAACCGCCGCACGGGACTCCTTGCCGGTGCGCTGCTCAATCACGCTGGCCAGCCAGTCACCGATACCACTGAGTTTCACGTGACCGAAGGCGTCGACCGTCGCATCCTTTGTGATGAGGTCGCCATCCTTGGGCAGGGCGCCCTCCGCCACGCAGATGATGGGGGCGTACTGCTGCTCGAACCGCTGCTCAACCCAGCCGCAGACCTCGTCTAGATCGAACGGCACCTCGGGGATGAGGATGACGTTGGCGCCACCGGCCATGCCGGAGTGCAAGGCGATCCAGCCGGCATGACGACCCATGACCTCAATGACAAGCACCCGGTGGTGCGACTCGGCCGTCGTATGAAGGCGGTCGATGGCCTCGGTCGCGATGGTGACAGCGGTGTCGAAGCCGAAGGTGTAGTCGGTGGCGTTCAGATCGTTGTCGATGGTCTTGGGTACGCCGATCACCGGAAGACCGTGCTCGGCAAGTTTGGTCGCGACACCCAGGGTGTCCTCGCCGCCAATCGCGACGAGCGCATCGACGCCGAGATCGGACAGATTCTGCTCGATCCGCTCGACCCCACCTTCGATCTTGATGGGGTTGGTGCGGGAGGAGCCCAAGATGGTGCCGCCGCGCGGCAGAATGCCACGCACCGCCGCGACATCGAGGTCCATCGTGATGCCCTCGAGCGGGCCCTTCCAGCCATCACGGAAACCCACGAAGTCGAACCCGTACTCCTTCACCCCCTTGCGGACCACAGCTCGGATCACTGCATTGAGGCCGGGGCAGTCGCCGCCACCGGTGAGGACACCTACGCGCATCGAAACTCCAGGAAGATCAGTGGGACGGCTGTAAACGTTCTCAGAGCCTAGCCCATCGCCGCGCCATTCCGACCCCCTCCTCTCCCGGTCGACACCGGACTAGGGTCGCCAGCATGGCCATCCTCGCCCTCGACGCCGGTACCACCGGGGTGACCGCCCTCATCATCGATGCCGACACCCGCATCCTGGCCCGTGGATATCGCGAGTTCCCCCAGCACTTCCCCGAGGACGGCTGGGTCGAGCACGAGCCCGGTGAGATCTGGGCTGCCACCCTCGACGCCACTCGCGAGGCGCTCGCCGCCTCCCCCGAGGCACCGACCGCCATCGGCATCACCAACCAGCGCGAGACCATCTGCTTTTGGGACCGCGAGACTCTCGGCTCGGTGCGTCGGGCCATCGTCTGGCAAGACCGGCGAACCGCGGCGATATGCGAGCACCTTGAAGCAGCGGGCCATGGGACGCGCATCCGCGAGTTGACCGGGCTGCGCTTGGATCCCTACTTCAGTGGCACCAAGATCGCGTGGGTCCGCGACAACGATCCGCACACGTGGGCGCAGGTAATGAGCGGCCGCGTCGCCATCGGCACCGTCGACTCCTACCTCATCGCACGCATGACGCGCGGCCTGCACCACGTAACCGATCCGACGAATGCCTGCCGCACCCTTCTCTACGACATCACCACCGGTGCTTGGAGTGACGAACTCGCCGACATCCTGGGCGTTCCGCTCCACGCACTGCCCCAGGTCGTGCCGTCGTACGGTGCCTTTGGCATGACCGATCCGAGCACCTTCCTCGGCTTGTCCCTCCCCATTGCCGGAATCGCCGGCGATCAGCAGTCAGCACTCGTCGGTCAGGCGGGGTTCGATGCGGGATCTACCAAGTGCACCTACGGCACGGGAAGTTTCCTGCTGACCAATACCGGCACCTCCATCGTCCGGAGTACCGGTGGGCTGCTGACCACGGTCGCCCTCGGCCATCCAGACGGACACCTCACGTATGCGCTGGAAGGCGCCGTCTTCGTCACCGGCTCGGCGATCCAGTGGCTGCGCGACGGACTGCAGATCATCGACTCCGCTCCGGAGTCCGAAGTCTTGGCCGAGTCGGTGCCGGACAGTGGCGGCGTCGTCTTCGTGCCCGCGCTCACCGGACTCGGCGCGCCAGACTGGGACCCGTACGCGCGGGGCACGATCCTCGGCATCACCCGCGGCACCACCCGCGCCCACATCGCGCGCGCCACCCTGGAGGCCATCGCGTTCGAGGTGCGCGATGTCGTCGACCTCATGCGTGCCGAGAGCGGGATCCCGATGCCCCACCTCGCCGTCGACGGTGGTGCCGCAGCCAATGACCTCCTCTGCCAACTCCAGGCCGATCAGCTTCAGATTCCGGTCGACCGATCGGCTGAACTGCAGACCACCGGGCTCGGCGCAGCGTTCCTCGCCGGCATCGGCACCGGCGTGTGGTCCGGGCTGGACGACCTGCGCGCAGCACGGCGTACCGATCAGGTCTTCACTCCCGGATCCGATGGCGAGGCCGCCCACCGGCGGTGGCGACGTGCTGTTGAGCGAGCGAAGGGTTGGCTCGACGACGAC
The DNA here is from genome assembly GCA_030827125.1 of Candidatus Nanopelagicales bacterium. Taxonomy (GTDB): domain Bacteria; phylum Actinomycetota; class Actinomycetes; order S36-B12; family S36-B12; genus Mxb001. Next base: position 78,540 of record JAURFD010000005.1, on the reverse strand, counting down.
TAGCCGTTTCTCCGGCCGAAGCCATCTCGCCCGAGCCCGCTGCGCACAGATTGTTGACAATCTACGATTTAGCCCCTAGCGTCTGGCCGACACGACGACCGGCCATACGGCCATTGCGCAGGGAGGCCCATGGGGACCGCACTCGTCACTGGCGCCGCAAGCGGCATGGGCCAGGCCACGGCGGCGATGTACCTCGACCGTGGCTGGCAGGTTCTCGGCCTCGACATCGCCGACAACCTCGGCATCGAGCACCCCAATCTCACGGCGATCCAGATCGATATCCGCGACGGCGAGGCCGTGCGTCAAGCCCTTGCGGAGCACGCCCCCGCCACGGGCATCGATGCGGTTGCCAACATCGCCGGCGTGTATCCGCCCACCACCATCGGGACCTATACCGACGAACTCTTCCGCCACATCTTCGACATCAATGTCCTCGGCCTACTCAACGTCACGCGGGCGGCACTCGATCACATGGACGCCGGTTCGGCCATAGTCAACTTCGCCTCAGTCGACGCCTTCACGGTCTCCCCCGGTCAGTTGCTCTACGGCGCATCCAAGGCCGCCGTCGTCATGCTGACCAAGGAGCTCGCCCTCGAACTCGCCCCGCGACGGATTCGCGTCAACGGCATCGCGCCCGGGTGGGTCGACACCCCCGGCAATGCCGCCACGGGCCGCATGGCGCAGGCCGCCGCTTCGATTCCATTGGGCCGTGTGGCCGCACCTGCCGAGATCGCCGAGTGGGTGTGGATCCTCACGGGCTCGGGTAATGCCGGCTTCGTCGACGGCGAAACGATCGTGATCTCCGGAGCGGACGTGATGCGATGAGCACGGCGTTGGCGCCCCTCCCCGAGTCGTCGACCGCCCATCTCGTGGCCGACCGGATTCGCGAGGCCATCTGGCAGGGCACACTTCGACCCGGCGACCGACTGGTCGAAACAGACCTCGCCGAACGGTTCGAGATCTCGCGGGGTCCGGTGCGTGAAGCAATCCGCCTGCTCGCGCCCGAGGGCTTGATCGTCCTGCGCCGCAATCGTGGTGCCGTGGTTGCCGACCCCACGTTTGACGACGTCCTCGAGGTCTATGCCGCTCGCATGACCCTTGGCGAGCTGGCACTGGCGACGGTCGCGCGTAGGGGCGTGGATCGCGCAACGTTCGACGAGGTCACCTCGCTCCTCGACCGCCTTCGTGATCCGATCGTGCAGGCCGATCCGGTGTCCATGCTCGAGGCCGACCTCGCCTTCCAGGACGCTCTCATGCGCCTTTCGGACCTGCCGCGCATCGCTGCCATGCTCGAGAACAGTGGCCGTGACGCCGCATCGTTCGTCCGACTCCTTGGCATCACCTACGAAAGCACCGATCACGACGCCCTCATCGCGCGCCACGAACGAACACTGGCCGCGATCGCTGCGACCAACCCGGCCGAAGCGGTGACGGCCTGGCAGGACCACATTCGCTCAACTGTCGCGGAGTTCGCCCGCGGGTACCGCGAGGTCGGTGCCTTCAGCGTCGACCAACATCCACTCTTCGCCTATCTACTCAGCTCACCTCGACAGGAGGAGTCATGACTCGGTATTGCATCATCGGCGCCGGTCCGGCTGGCCTCGCCGCATTGAAGACCATGCTCGACGCCGGCCACGAAGTGGATTGCTTCGAGAAGTCCGACCGCATCGGCGGTCACTGGAACCACGACTACGACGCACTCCACCTCATCACGTCGCGCCAGGTGACCGGATATGAGGGATTCCCCATGCCCGAGGACTGGCCGCTCTTCCCCCACCGGGACAAGATGCTGGAGTACTTCCACCTCTTCGCCGACACCTTCGACTTGCGCCGGCACATCACCTTCGAGACGGCTGTCGAATCTGTCCAACCTCGGCCGGCGTCCGGTCCGACGGGTTCCGCCGGATGGACCGTCACAACCTCCGACGGCGTGCAGCACGAGTACGACGGCGTTCTCGTCGCCAACGGCCACCTGTGGGACCAGAAGATCCCCGAGGTGCCCGGAACATTTGCCGGCAAGCACATCCACTCCGGGTCGTACCGCAACACCGCGGACATCAAGGGACGTCGCGTGCTCGTCGTCGGGTCGGGCAACTCTGGCTGTGACCTGGCGGTCGACGCGGCACAGGATCACTTCGATACGCACATCGTCATTCGACGCGGACATCACTTTCAGCCGAAGACGTTCTTCGGCAAGCCGCGCTCCGAACTCGCGTGGATGCAGGAGTTCACCTTCGAGGAGCAGGACCTCCTGGCACGGTTGATGATGCGGGTGTCGGTGGGCGAGGCGACCGACTATCCCGGCATGCCGGTTCCGGACCATCGTGCCCTCGCAGACGGTCCCCCGGTCGTCAACGAACTGCTGCTCTACTGGGTCCAGCACGGACGCATCACTGTCCGACCCGGCATCGAGCGCTTCGACGGTACGACGGTGCACTTCGTTGATGGAACAAGCGGAGAGTTCGACACGATCCTTTGGGCGACCGGCTTCCACGCCTCCCTGCCCTTCCTCGACGACTCACTGCTCGTCAAGCGCGACGGTGTTCCCTTGCGCGTCGGTGGCGCGGTCGTACCGCTCAATCTGGAGAAGCTTTACCTCATCGGGATGATCGGAGCCCGCGGACCGCAGCCGCCCATCTACCCGATCCAGGCTGATCTGGCTGAGCGGATGATCGCCATCCACGAAACCTCCCCGGAGGGTTTCGTCCCGATCGCGGGGCCTCTCACGCAGGCGCAGGACCACGAGTGGCGCATTGACATCCTCCGCCCGCTGTGGCTCGAGCAGGTCGAGCAGACGAAGGTCGCGCTCCAGGTTCTCGCCGCCTCGCAGCCGGCCCGAGCCGCTGTCGACGTGTCCGCATGAGCGACTGGCTGGGCCTCTCCGGGCGCCGCGCGGTCGTCACCGGTGCCGGCAGTGGCATCGGCCAGGGCAGCGCACTCGCACTTGCACGAGTCGGAGTGCACGTCGTGGGGATTGATCGCGATGACGCCGCGATCGCCACAACCCTTGACATGGCCCGAGCAGCAGACCTGCCGATGGACGGGGTTGCCTGCGACGTCACGGACAGCGCAGCGCTCAGTCGGTCCGCGGCGGATCTCGGCCCCGTGGACATTCTGGTGAACGCGGCGGGCATCGGCCGGGCCGGCAGCCTGCTCGATCTCGACCTTGAGGACTGGGAGGCTGTCCTCGCCGTCAATCTGACCGGCTACCTGCGCACCACACGGACGTTTGCGCCGGCCATGGTCGAACGGGGTGGCGGTTCCCTCATTCACATCGCGTCGATTTCGGCTCGCCACCCGCAACCCGGCAGTGGTGCGTATAGCGCATCGAAAAGCGCTGTCGCCATGATGTCGAAGCAACTGGCCTACGAACTCGGCCCCTCCGGAGTGCGAAGCAACTCGGTGAGTCCCGGGCTCGTGCGCACGCCGATGACCGAGGCGTACTACCAAGCCGACGGCGTTGCCGAGCGTCGCGATGCGGCAGTCCCCCTGCGCCGGGTCGCTCGCGCAGACGACATCGCCGACGTGGTCGTCTTCCTCGCCAGCGACCGTGCCCGCTACGTGACGGGTGCCGATATCACCGTGGATGGTGGCTTCTCGACACGCTTGATGGGCACCGTGCCACGCCCCGGCTTCGACGGCTGACGGCCGCTAGTCCTCCGACTCCGCGGCTTCGTCCTCTTCCTTGCGCAGCGCCTTGGCGCGCGAAGCGTAGATGTCGACGTACTCCTGTCCCGACAACTCCATCAGGGAGTACATGACCTCATCGGTCACCGACCGCAGGACGAAGCGATCACTCTCGAGACCTTCATAGCGACCAAACTCCAACGGCTCGCCGAACCGAACACCCACGCGACGGATCTTGGGGCGGACCTTGCCCGGGGGTTGGATCTCGTATGTGCCGATCATCGCGACCGGGATCACGGGCGAGCCGCTTTCGAGAGCCATCCGCGCCATCCCGGTCTTGCCCCGGTAGAGCCGGCCGTCGGCGGTGCGGGTGCCCTCCGGATAGATGCCGAGGAGGTCGCCCTGCTTGAGAATCCGGATGCCGGTGTTGATCGCCGCCTCCGCCGCCCGCCCACTCGTCCGGTCGATGGGCACCTGACCGACCCCGGTGAAGAACAACTTGCTGAACAGTCCCTTGATGCCCTTGCCGTTGAAGTACTCGGCCTTGGCCAGGAAGGTGATCGGCCGCGGGCACACCAGCGGGAGGAAGAAGGAATCGGAGAAGGACAGGTGGTTGCTCACCAGGATGGCCGATCCGTTCTTGGGTACGACGTCCATGTTTTGGGTCCACGGCCGGTAGAGGACGCGCAGCCACGGACCCACCACGATCCACTTGAGCACCCAGTAGAGCACGTGCGCAACCTTAGTCCTGTGGCACTATCGGGAGGTCGAAGGAGGCGAACATGCCCTTGATGCCGGGCGCCGAGCCCTACAGCACTGACGGTGGAAGCACCGGAATCCTGCTCCTGCATGGGTTCACCGGCTCTCCCAAGTCCATGACGCCCTGGGGCGAACGCATGGCTGCCGAGGGCCACACCGTCCGCGTCCCGCGGCTCCCCGGACACGGGACCCGCTGGCAGGACATGAACCTCACCCGATGGGAAGACTGGTACGCCGAGGCCGAGCGGTCCTTCCGCGAGCTCTCGAACTCCTGCGAGAAGGTATTCGTCTTCGGTCTGTCCATGGGCGGCTCGCTCACGCTCCGGCTTGCCGAGCAACACGGTGACGCAATCACGGGCATCGTCCTGGTCAACCCCGCGGTCCACTCCGAGCGCCCGGACCGCTTCGCCCTCCCGCTTCTCCAACTCATCGTCCCCTCCTTCCCCGGCATCTCGAACGACATCAAGAAGCCCGGTCAGGACGAGGGGGCCTACGACAAGATCCCGCTGAAAGCGGCACACTCCCTCACCAAACTGTGGAAGGCCGTCAAGGAAGACATCGCACGCGTCACCCAGCCGCTGCTGCTCTTCCGCAGCGCAGAGGACCACGTCGTCGAGGCGTCCAACGCGAAGTTCATCCTTGATCACGTCTCGAGTGCAGACGCCACGGAGGTCGTCCTGCCCGACTCCTACCACGTGGCCACCCTCGACAATGACGCCGAGACCATCGTCTCGGGCAGCATCGAGTTCGTCCGCCGCCTGTCCTAGCCATGCCCACCCACGGTCTCCCCGCAGCGGCGTACGCCCCACTCGTCGACGTCGATCCGCCCCTCGCCGAGCACGTTCTCGACGTGCTCGCGGCGGCGAGCCTTCTCGCCTACGCGGAGCCTCTCGTGGGAGACACCGGCCCCTACCGCGACGTGCGAGCCCCCAATCGACCGACCACCCGTGTCTACGTCGTCCGCACGAGCCTGCCCGCTGCCCGCGAGGTAATCAACCGACAGTTGCCGATGCTCCGCGCAGACTTCCACGCCGCCGCCGCGGCCAACGAAGATGCGCAGGACATGTCCCGGGCATCCGCCGAACAGGTCGATCGGGCTTGGCAGGAGATCATCAGCGGATTCCACTCGGCAGAGGCTCCGGAACGTCCGGGGCTCGAGGAAGGAGGATCGGGACTGTCCGAGCGGCTGGTCCGCGAGCACACCGCGGCGGAGCCGGCGGCTGCCGGGCCTCGCGACTACACGGTCTTCGAGGATCCCGATGAGGATCGCTTCGTCCCTGAGCCGCCCCCACCGCTCCCGAAGCCGCGGGATCGATTCGACGTTGCGGCGTGGTCGGGCATCATCGGCGGACCACTCGCCATGGTGCTCAGCTTCGTCCTCGGCTGGGGGACCTGGTTGGCCGCCGCCGGGTTCATTGCCTTCACCGCCGGCTTCATCGCCCTCGTCGCCCGGTCCGGATCACCCCGTGACGACGGCGACAATGGCGCAGTTGTCTAGCGCTCTCTAGCCGACCTCAGCCACCCGCTTGCGCAGGCCCTTCAGCGCCGTGTCCACGATGACGCGTTCAGCCTTGCGCTTGATCATGCCGATCATGGGAATCTTCACGTCGACCGCGAGCCGGTAACTCACGGACGTCCCGCTGCCCTCGGGGCTGAGCTCGTAGACACCGTCCATGCCGGTGAGCATGTCGCCCGCCACGAGAGTCCACGAGACTCGCCGCTCGCCCTCCCAGTCGTACTGCAGTTCATAGGTGTCTCGGATCGGCCCTGACTCGAGGTGGAAGCGCGCTCGGAAGGGTCGCCCGTCCTTTTCCTCGAGCACGGTCACCTCGGTGATGCCGTCGCTCCATTGCGGATAGGCCGGAAGGTCGGCGATGACGTCCATGATCGTTGCTGCGGACGCATCGATGACGATGCTCGACTCGGTCTGGTCAGCCATGGGCGGCAGCCTAGCCGGGTTCACCGGGAGGACGTTCGCCCTCGAGTTCGTCCTTGAGGGCCCATACGGTGCGCTTCCAGGACAATGCGTGGCGGCGGCGCAGTCGGTCCATCTCGCGCAGTCCGCGGGCGGAGTCGGGGAGGCGGCGTGGCTCGGTGCGACTGCCGGGCACCGTGGGTTCACCGCGCAGGTAATAGTGGACAAGGACACCCTCGGGCTGCGTCTCAAGCCAGATTTCCGCCGAACCGACAAGATCGCCGGTGATCGACCAGCGGACGCCGTCAAGGCCCCGGTCCATGAAGACCACCAACTCCAGCGACGGCCACCAGGTCCGCCAGCGGTCCGGATCGGACACGACCGCGGCGATCCGGGAGCGCTCCACGACGACGTAGGTCTCGTCGACGAGGTCCACACTGGCCATGGCCTCAGAATAGGGCGCAGAAGTGACGAGTCGCCCTCTGGCCGGGTCGAGTGAGGCATTCGGGTAGCCCTGGCGCGGCCAATCCCTTAGCGTGACTAGGAGCAGCGTCTCTCCACGCGGGGAGACTGACCCCGGGAGAGCCTGTGAAGACCGAGTTCAGCGTTCCTGCCATCATTCCTGCGCCCACGTCGGGCAGCCTGGTCGATGCCATCCTCGAGAACGCCGATCAAGCGCCGCATCGCGTCGCCCTGTCCGTCCATCGTGGGGGTGCCTGGGTCGGAGTGACCTCGCAGCAGTTCCTCGACCAGGTCAAGGCGGTGGCCAAGGGCATCGTTGCCTCCGGCGTCGAGCCGGGTCAGCGCGTCGCCATCATGTCGCGCACCCGCTACGACTGGACGGTGGCGGACTACGCCATCTGGTATGCCGGCGGGACCGTTGTCCCGGTCTACGAGACCTCCTCCGCCGAGCAGGTTCAGTGGATCCTCGGTGACTCCGGCGCCGTGGGTGTCTTCCTCGAGAGCAACAAGAACAAGGCGGTCTTCGACGAGGTGTCGCAGGACCTTCCCGACTGCTCGCGTGTCTGGATCTTCGACGATGGCGCGCTGGACACTCTCGCCGCCGCAGGCGCGGGCGTCAGCGATGAGGAACTCGAGAGCCGCCGCGCGACACTCAATCCCGAATCGCTCGCAACCATCATCTACACGTCCGGGACCACCGGTCGCCCCAAGGGTTGCATGCTGACCCATCGCAACTTCATGTTTGAGGTCGACAACGTGGTGGCGGCCATGCCGCAGTTGTTCAGCACGCCGGGTTCGTCGACGCTGCTGTTCCTCCCCCTCGCCCACGTCTTCGGACGCATCATTCAACTCGGTGCCATCCGCTCGGGCTCTCGACTTGGACACGCACCCGACGTCAAGAACCTCCTCGGTGATTTGCAGTCCTTCCAGCCCACCTTCCTCCTCGCCGTGCCGCGCGTCTTCGAGAAGGTCTTCAACTCGGCGCAGCAGAAGGCCACCGCCGAGGGCAAGGGCAATATCTTCGATACGGCCGCCAAGACGGCCATCGCCTACTCCGAGTCCCTCGACTCCGGCGGCCCGGGCTTCGGCCTGAAGATCAAGCACAAGATCTTCGACAAGTTGGTCTACTCCAAGCTCCGTGCCGCCATGGGTGGCAAGGTGGCCTGGGCGGTTTCCGGCGGTGCCCCGCTCGGATCACGTCTCGGCCACTTCTTCCGCGGCATCGGCGTCACGATCCTCGAGGGCTACGGCCTCACCGAAACCTCCGCGGCGACCACGGTCAACCGACCCGACGCCATCAAGATCGGCACCGTGGGCCAGCCCTTCCCCGGCGCCTCGGTCAAGGTGGCGGCAGACGGCGAACTCATGCTCGCCGGTGCGCAGATCTTCGTCGGCTACTGGAACAACCCCACGGCCACCGCCGAGGCCATCGAGCCCGACGGCTGGTTCCACTCCGGCGATGTAGGCGAGATCGACGACCAGGGTTTCGTGAAGATCACCGGTCGCAAGAAGGAGTTGCTCGTGACTGCGGGCGGCAAGAATGTCGCACCCGCGGTGCTCGAGGATCGACTGCGCGGCCACTGGCTGGTGAGTCAGTGCATGGTGGTCGGCGACGCGCAGCCCTTCATCGCCGCGCTCGTGACCATCGATCCGGAGTCCTTCCCGGCGTGGTTGAAGCAGACCGGCAGGCCGGCCGACACCACCATCGCCTCGGTCACGAACGATCCCGAGCTCATCGCCGAGATCCAGGGTGCCGTCGACGAGGCCAACAAGGCCGTGTCGCACGCTGAGGCCATCAAGAAGTTCACGATCCTCCCGGTTGATTGGACCGAGGAGGGTGGCCAGCTCACCCCATCGATGAAGCTCAAGCGCAACGTCGTGATGAAGGAGTTCTCATCGGACGTGGACGCGCTCTACTCCTGACCACGGGCGGGCCCGGCGGGACGATCACCTCGTCCGCGCCGGGCTTTGCCATGCGGCGGGGCCGTGATGCCCTCACCCGAACCGTCGGCGTTCTCGCGGTCCTCGCGCTCGCCATCGTCACCGGAGACATGGGCGTCTCCACCGGCCAGGTGGCGATCATCGCCCTCATTGCCGTCGTGGCAACGGTGGCGTCGTGGGCCTCGCGACCGGTCTGGTTTCCGTACGCCGTGCAATTCATGGAGGCCGGGGCTGCGACGCTCGTCGTTGTCACGGCCATGCCGGGAGATCGCCCATCCATCGCCTACCTCCTCGTACCCCCACTCATCGCCGCGTACTCTCTCGGCCTCCCGGGGCTTGGCGCCACGATCGCCACGGAGGGACTGGTCCTCGTTGCGGGGACGACGATCCGCGTCAGCGAGGAACTGCCCACCGCGGTGGCCGACGTCATCGTCGCGCTTGCCATTGGTGCGGCCCTCGGACTCGGCGCTCTCATGACGGCTCACATCCGCGAGCGAATCGCACCACCGGCCACCGACTACGACGCGGCACGACGCCTGCTGACCTCGCTGCGCGATATTGCCCGTCAATTGCCCGGCGGACTCGAAGAGACAACCCTGGCCGAAAGCGCACTGGAGCGGCTCAGTTCGGTCCTGCCCTTCGACCGCGCCGAGGTCTTCGTGCGTATCGATAGCGGAAGTCTGGTGCCCGTCGCCCGCGTCCCCGAGGGATCTCCCGGCTGGAGCCCGACGCTGCACTCGGGACTGTGGGGACAAGCATGGGAGACCGGCAGCGCCGTGCAACGCCTCGGCCGCATGACCGGCCCGGAGATCGGCACCGGTCACTCCTGCGCGGTAATCCCCCTGCGCCTCGGCGACAAGGCCATAGGACTGGTCGGCCTCGAACGCGACGACGGACTGTGGCCCGTCGAGCGTCTCGTTGACGCACAACGGATGGCCGACGAGGCGGCTCTCCGGCTCGACACGGCACGACTCTTCGATGAGGTTCGCGACCTGGCCACCCTCGAGGAGCGGCGCCGTCTCGCGCGCGAGATCCACGACGGGATCGCCCAGGAGGTCGCGGGCCTTGGCTTCCTCGTCGACGACGCCCACAGCCAGGCAACGGACGAGGCGACCCGCACCGCCCTGGAGCGTGTGCGTGCGGAATTGACCCGTATCGTCACCGAACTGCGGCTTTCCATTTTCGATCTGCGCTCCGAGGCCGGCGCCGGCATCGGTGATGCGCTCTCCAGCCACGTCCGGGCGGTCGGTGCCGAATCCGGTCTCACCGTGCACCTAGTCCTTGACGAGGATGCCAGTCGGCTGCCTCCCGGCGTCGCCCCCGAGATATTGCGCATTGCCCAGGAAGCCGTGGGCAATGCGCGGCGTCACGCCGAAGCTCGGACGCTGTGGGTGACCTATCGCGTCACCGAGGGCGGAGCCTTTCTCCGCGTGGCTGACGACGGCAAGGGAATCCCCGATAGCCGAGGTCGCCCGAACCACTACGGACTGCAGATCATGCGGGAGCGCGCTGCACGCATCGGCGCGGAATTGACCATCAAGCGGCGAAGCCCCTCAGGCACTGTGGTGGAGTTATCCCTGGAGACCGCCGCAGGCGCGACGACGAAGGGGGACCACCGGTGACCATCAGCGTCATGCTGGCCGATGATCACGAACTCATCCGCGAAGGACTGCGCCGCGCCTTCGAGCGCGAGGCAGACTTCGAGGTCATCGCCGAAGCCGCGAGTGTCGCTGAGGCCATCGCCGTCGGATGCAAGACCGATCCGACTGTTGCCATTGTCGATCTGCGTCTGCCTGATGGGACGGGACTCGACATCGTGCGGGCTCTCCGCGACCACAGCGCCGACATGGGGATCGTCGTTCTCACCATGTACGCCGGCGACAACCAACTCTTCGATGCCCTGGAAGCGGGGGCGAGTGCCTTTGTGCCCAAGAGCGCGCCCGCTGAGGAAATCGTCGCCGCAGCTCGCCATGCGGCCACCGCTCCGCGGTCCTTCACCTCCGCGGACCTCGCCGAGGCGCTGAAGCGCCGGACGTCGCCGCAGGGTCCCCAATTGTCCCCGCGTGAACGTGAGGTGCTCACACTTCTCGCTGATGGCTTGGGCGTCGCGCAGATTTCGCGACAGCTCTACATTTCGGAGTCCACGACCAAGACTCACATCTCCAAGCTCTACGACAAACTCGGCGCGGGCAACCGAGCCCAAGCGCTCATGACAGCACTCAAGTTGGGGCTGCTCGCCGCACCTGACGACTCGCCGTGACATTCGATCGATTGCGCAGTAGCACGGCGGTCTTGGCATCAGCGTGGGTGGTCACGCGACTCTTCCTCATCGGTGCGCTCACCGGCAACGTGCCCTACCCCGACGGCCCGCTCATCATCAATGACGTCAAGCTCTATGCCGAGTGGTCCAATCTGCTCGTCACCGGGCGATTCCCCGTCGGCGACGACATGTGGCAGTACCCGCCCGGGGCTGGCATCGTTTTTGCGCTCGCCGCGGCGATCGGATCCAACCCGGTTGCGGGCTTCGTTCTCATCGCGCTGTTGTGTGATCTCGCGACGCTCGTTGTCCTCGCCGTGGCGGGACGTCGGCGGCACGTCGGCTACGACGCTGCCTGGGCCTGGATAGTCGGTGCCGTAGTGGTCGGCCCGGTCTTCTTGGCTCGCTTCGATGTCCTGCCGACGTTCGCGGCGGTTCTCACCCTGGTCCTGGTCGCGCGACCCCTGTGGAGCGGAGTCGCCGCCGGCGTCGGAACGATGCTCAAGGTGTGGCCTGGGCTCATGCTTATTGCTCTGCCCCGGCGATCCCTCCCTGGCGGCATCCTCGGCTTCACGCTCGCCATCGTCGCCATCCTCATCGGTGTCACGCTGTGGTCCACCGGCGGCGTCTCCTTCCTCGGCGAGCAGGGCGCCCGCGGACTTCAGGTCGAATCGGTGGGCGCGCTGCCCTTCATGGTCGCCAATGTGTTCGGTGAGGTGCCGACCGAATTCCGATTCGGCGCGATGGAGGTGGACGTCCCTCTCACCATCCCCCTGGGCCTCGGCATCACCGTGCTGGGCTTCGCCGTCATGGGAGCCATGGGCATTCTCCGACTGCTGGGCCGACTCGAGTCCAGCGCGCCGGTCGACGTTGCGCTGACGGTGCTGTTGGTCAGCATGGTCACCAGTCGGGTGCTGTCCCCGCAGTACTCGGTCTGGCTTCTCGGAGTTGCCTCCGTCGTCTTCCTCGATCCGATGAGTCGTCTGCGCAAGGTGGTCTGGATTCTCGTGCCATCGGTCCTGGTGACCCAGATCATCTATCCCTTCGGCTATGGCAGCTTCCTCAATGGTTCCTGGTGGGCCGTGAGTCTGCAGGTCGTGCGCATTGCCCTGCTGCTGATCGCCACGGGCTGGGCCCTCTGGGTGGTCGGCCGCCGGGCCCTACGTCGTCCTGAGGTGGTCACACCCGCGGGGAAGGACGGGCCGGTCACACCCCCACCGAAGGACTAGTTCGCTGCGTCAAGCGCCGCGAGTCTTTGCAGTGGTGTGGGGTGCGTGAAGAACAGGGCGTAGCGCCACTGCGGTGGTTCGAGGGTGGATTTGTTGGTCACGGCCAGACGAATCATGAGATCGGAGTACGCCGACGGATCGCCCGTGGCAGCCACCGCCTCGCGGTCGGCTCGCGCCTCGATGGAACGACTCATGCTGGCGGCGACGATAGTGCCGAACACCGAGCCGGTCATGACAACAGCCACGAGCAACAGCAGCACGGGCCGATCCGCCACCGCGCGCGCGTCCAGTCGTCGCCTGACCGGCACGGTGAATGCCAGCGCGAAGCCCAGACTCACCACGACGCCGGTCCCCACAACGGCGAGTGCCGTGCCCAGGACAACGTCGTTCTCACGAACATGGACCAACTCGTGCGCGACGAGAGCGTCGATCTCAGCGCCGGTCGCGTCCGCGGTGACGGTGTCGAACAGGGTGACCGTGCGCGTGGGGCCCCAGCCGGAAACGTTGGCATTGAGGGCGGGCGAGCGGTCTGCCGTTTCGATCACGGTGACGTTGCCGACGTCCACGCCGAGTTGATCGGCGATGGCCATCACCCGTGCCGTCAGCGCCGGATCCGCACGCGTCCCCTCAACGCGTTGCAGCAATGGGGCAAGCGCACTGACTGTCGCCGTGACCACCATGGCGGCCACCACGACCGCAAGCCAGCCGTGCGTGGGCCACCGTCGCACCACGGCCATGGCGGCAGCAGCAGCGATGGCGCCCAGTCCCACCACGGCGAGAGACTCGGCGATCCAGCGAAGCGCTTCGGTCCACCATGGCGCGATGAGCAGTCCGGCATCGCGGCGGACGGAGGAGGCCCACAGCCACCACGGCACCGTGCTCAGTCGCGCGAGCACGAGCAGCGCTGCGACAGCGACGAGGTCACCGAGGAATGGTCGGCCTTGCGGGCCGAGGGAGCACAGGCGTCGCCGCCAACGCGGAAAGGCCACGACGAGGATGGCCGTGGTCGGACCGGCCAGCCAGGCCAGCAGCGACGGGAGCCAGACGGCATCGGCGTACTCGGCGATGGTCGTGACCTGAGCCTGCGTGAACGCGGCAATCGCGGTGACGTCCAACGAGGCCCAGGGCGTGACCATCGCGTCCCAGGGGATGGCGACAACACCGATGATGATGCCCGCCAGCGCGAGTACGACGGCGGCGGCAGCAGCTCGGGCGGGCGTCACTCCGCCATCATGCGACGCCCTCGACGTCTGTGACGAGCCGAAGTGGCGGGACCAGGCCGGAATCCGCGAGCACGGCGAAGGCCGCGCGCTCCTGCTCACCGACGGTCCCCACAGGGCCGAGCAGGACGGTCACGATGCAGTCCCCACACGCAGCTGGCCGCGCAAGACACCGATCGCAGTCGATGGAGATATCACCGCTGGACATGGCAGGTCCTCCTGGTCACGACACTGCAGTCCCGCTGAAGGTCAGGGGGTCGGCATAGGCTGACGTTGTTCATGTCGAGCACGTTAGATGGGGGGTCCGACAGTGACCGGGTCCGAAGGGACCATCACGAAGGGACCGCTCCGCCCACAGGCCGGGCCATTTCCTGCGGGCAACCCTGCCAGCGCCTTCCACAGCCGGGGACTTTCCGTGCGGGCAACCTTGCCCACGCCATCCACAGCGTCATCCCGAGCATTGACCACACGGTGAGCGGGGCACCGCGCCGGAGAAGTTAGACGCCACCCATGTCGTGCGGGCTATCGCCCTCATGGCCGGGCTCGGGTCGAGCGATGATCTCGATTCGATCGGTGTTCCCGCACCACCGGCAGCGCACTTCTTCAATCGCGCCCTCAAGCACCTCGGTGGATTCGACCTCCGGCTCACCGGCGAGATTGACGTGCCAGAACTCGCGCGTCCGCGCGCTGCGTAGCACGTCAAAGCGAGTGAGGTTGCCGCAGTGACCACACCGCCACCGGTGCTGAGCGTCCGGGAAATCGGCCATGGCGCGACCCTAACGGTGAGCGGAGTTCGACCGACGGTCGGCAGTTTGCCGGGTGTCGCGAACCGGCGGTGTCAGACCGGAGGCCTAGCGTCAGAGCATGGCCGAGTCGATGACCCCCGGGCGCCAGTTGGCGCTCGATGATCTTGGGACTCCCCTCGCCGACGTCACGTTCGTCGTGGTCGATCTCGAGACGACGGGAGGCAAGCCGCAGGATGCCGGCATCACTGAGATCGGTGCGGTCAAAGTCCGCGGCGGCGAAGTCCTCGGCGAGTTCCAATCGCTGGTCAATCCCGGCTCGCCGATCCCCCCGTTCGTTGCGGCACTCACCGGCATCACCGATCGCATGCTCATCGGCGCGCCATCCGTGGCGGCGGCCACCTTAAGTTTCTGGGAATTCGCCCAAGGTGCCGTGCTCGTGGCACACAACGCACCGTACGACGTCGGCTTCCTGCGCGGAGCCTGCGAACTCCATGGGCTGCCCTGGCCCGGTCCACGGACGGTCGACACCGCGCGCATCGCTCGACGAGCGCTATCGAAGGACGACGTACGCAACTGCAAATTGCAGACCCTCGCACAGTACTTCCGCTCACCCACCTCCCCCACCCACCGTGCGCTCGACGATGCGCGGGCAACCGTCGCGGTTCTCCACGGCCTGTTCGACCGCGTCGGACCGATGGGAGTTTTCAGCCTCGAAGACCTCCTCGCCTTCGGCGGACGAACGACGAGGCAGCAGCGGGAGCGTCGCCACCTTGCCGCCGACCTTCCCGAAGCACCCGGTGTCTACGTCTTTCGAGACGCTCAGGGACGCCCACTCTATGTCGGCACCTCGCGGAATATTCGACAGCGCGTCCGCACCTACTTCACCGCCTCTGAGCAACGACCCCGCATGTCCGAGATGGTGGGTCTCGCGCACGCCGTCGACCCGATCGTGTGCGCCACCGATCTCGAGGCGCAGGTCCGGGAGGTCCGCCTTATCGCCGAACATCGACCGCCCTACAACCGACGTTCCCGCAATCCGGAGCGTCAGGTCTGGCTCGCACTGACGAGTGAGCCGCACCCGCGGCTCGTCACCGTGAACGACGTCCGGCCCAGTCACTCCATCGCCATCGGACCGTTCTCCGGACGCGCCACGGCCGCTCAGGCAGCGGAAGCGCTTCACCTGTCCCTCCCACTCCGGACGTGCACCGATCGCCTGCCCCGGGCGCCCCGCCGCGCATCCGGCTGTGTTCGAGCCCAACTCCACCAGTGCGCGGCCCCGTGTGCGACCGACGGCGATCCCTCGGTCTATGCCGAAACGGCCGCTACCGCCTACGCTGCCCTGGCGGGTGACATGCGCCCCGTCGTTCTCGCGGTCGGCGCTCGGATGGCCGAACTTGCGGAGCGAGGCCGGTTCGAAGAGGCGCGCGGCTGGCGGGACCGGCTCGAGGTCGTGCTGCGAGCCGTCCACCGCGCACGCCGGCTGGACATCCTGCGTCAGGCCGAGGAGGTCGTGGCTGCCCGCGTCGACAAAGGTTCCTGGCACATTCACGTGATTCGACACGGACGCCTGGCCGCCGCTGGAGCGGTCCCGCCCGGTCAGGATCCACGGCCGGCCGTGGACGCGCTGGTTTCGACCGCGGAGGTTGTTGAGGTGCACCAACCGACACTTGTGGAGGAGTCCGAGTTGCTGTGGTCCTGGCTGGAGGGCGCACGGCTGGTGCGCGCAAGCCTTGCCCTGAGCATGCCGGCACACTCCGGCGGAGCCACGTGGACGAATATCCGAGAAGCGCGTGAATCAGCGACCGCGTTGAGCTACTCCGCCGACCGGCGACGATTGCGTCCCACCGCCTAGCGCAGCGACCCCAACGGGAACCTCACGAACGGCACATCTGTCACCCTAATCCGGTGAGAACACCGCCGCCCGACGTCGCCGCGTACTACGCGACCCTCGCCTCACCCCAGCGCGAGACCGCGCTGACGATGCGCGAGCGCATTCTCGAGGTCGTGCCCATGTCCGTCGAGGTCATGAAGTATCAGATGCCGACCTTCATCGTCGACGGTGAGCCCGTCTGCGGGATCATGGCGCACACCAAGCACGTGGGCTACTACCCCTACAGCGGCAGCGTCCTCGCGAACTTCCCTGATCTCATGGATCGCTACGGCGGCACGAAGTCGGCCTTGCACGTCCCGCTCGGTGAGCCACTTTCGGTGACCACGATCCGCAAACTCGTTCGCGCGCGTCGTCAACGCAACGCGGGATAGCGACACACCACTGACTTGTGCACGACACCGGCTTGTTCACAACACGGCGAAGCGGCAACAGCGGATGGCCTAGTTCGGGCGCAGCGCCTGCGACGTGTCGATCCACCGACGGAGCAGTTGACCCGCGGCACCGGACTCCACCGCAGCGTGCGCCTCGGGCAGGTGCGCCTCGATGCGCGCCATCAAGGACCCCGGCGGCGGGAAGGATCCAGCCGCGGCCGCTTGGGCGGCGGCGTACGTCGACAGAGCCGCCGCGGCGTTGACGACCACCACATCGCGTACGACATCGACGTCGCACGGCAGCGGCAGGTCGGGGTGGTCGCGAGGCAGCCCGAACGTCGCCCTGCACACCTCGGCGTTCTCCGTGGGCGACCCACCCGCGAGTGCGTCGGCTGCGATGCCGGACAGCCCGAAGCCATCAGCCTCCAAGGATGCTTCGACGACCTCGCCGCTGGTGGTGTCCCACACCGAGGTGCGCCCGTACGGCGAGATTTCGTCCCACCCGTTCTCACCTCGAACGACGAGCACGCGATCTCCACGCTCGGCGAAAACAGCAGCCATCACCGGTGCCATCTCCCGCTGCGCACATCCGATCAAGCCGGCCCGCGGGCGCGCCGGATTGATCAGTGGACCGAGGATGTTGAAGACGGTCGGCACCCCAAGTTCGCGGCGCAGGGGTGCTGCATGGCGCATCGCGGGGTGCAGGACCTGAGCAAAGGCAAAGGCGATGCCCAACTCATCGGCGCAGGACACGATGGCGTCGGGCTCGAGGTTGAGGGCCAAACCCAATTCTTCAAGGACATCCGCGGTGCCCGTGCGCGAACTCGCGGCGCGGTTGCCGTGCTTGACCACGGTTGCGCCGCAGGCCGCCGCGACGATGGCCGCCATGGTGGAGAAGTTGACGGTTTCCGCACCGTCGCCACCGGTCCCCACGACGTCCAACGTCACCCCGGGCACGGGGACCGGTCGGGCATGTTCGAGCAGGACGTCGGCGATGGCGGAAACTTCGCCGAGCCGAGCGCCCTTGGCCTGAAGGCCAATCAGGAAGGCTCCCACCTGGGCAGGTGTGCCAGTGCCCGTCATGACCTGGTCCATGGCCCAGGCCGCGTCCTGCGCGGAAAGATCGTGACCCGCCAC
The DNA here is from genome assembly GCA_030827125.1 of Candidatus Nanopelagicales bacterium. Taxonomy (GTDB): domain Bacteria; phylum Actinomycetota; class Actinomycetes; order S36-B12; family S36-B12; genus Mxb001. The sequence continues at coordinate 60,985 of JAURFD010000005.1, read as the reverse complement.
CAACTCGCGCAGGATCATGGGCCAGTTCGACAAGGTCGGCGTGGTCGACTCAACGGTCCCGGACGCCGACTCATCGTGCTCAGTCATGAAGCCCTACCTCTCCTCGCCCTGCCGGATCACCATCGGGCATTCACTCTGCCGGACTACTCCGGTGGGCGATCACTCTGCCGGACTACGCCGGTGAGCGATCGATGCGGGGCAGAGAACGACCGGAAAGCCCCAGAAGCGACCCTCGTTATGGGGCTTTGCGGTCGGCCTTTCCCCACAACGCCTCGCCCGGACGCCCTGGAGAGCATTTTTGGGCGAAAAGTCTGTTTGGGACGAAAAGTCTGATTATCAGGTGACCGGGAGGCCGGCTAGCCGCTGCCGCAGCAGGTGCGCCGCGAGCTCGGCCAACCTCATCGGGTCGAGCGGGCGCGGAGCCACACCATCAGCGCGCGACCACGTGGCCAGCCAGGCATCCTGCGAACGGGCCGTAAGCACCAGGATCGGGGGGCAGCGGAAGATCTCGTCCTTCAACTGGCGGCAGACCCCCATCCCGCCGGCCGGGACGGCCTCACCGTCGAGGATGGCCAGGTCAATGCCGCCGGCGTCCATCGTCCGCATCACGAGCGGCTCGGTGGCGACCTCGATGAATCGGACAGCGGGCAATTCCGGCGCTGGGCGAACACCTAGTGCGCGCATCACCTGCTGGCGGGCGTCCCGATCGTCGCTATAGACCAAGACGGTCAGTTCTCGCGTCTGGCCCTCCTGGGCCCCATGGTCGGTCACGAGGCAAGGCTATCGGGGGGTCGGCTCCCCAAGCACGCTCCCCCATGGCAGACTCAGCGACGTGGCGACTGCTTCCCCTAACGTGGCTCAGGCGTTCTCGCATACGCCGGCCAATCGACCCAACCCCGTGGCCATCGGCACAATCGTGTGGTTGTCCAGCGAGCTCATGTTCTTCGCGGGTCTCTTCGCGATGTATTTCACGCTCCGATCGGTCAATCCCGAACTCTGGGCCGAGGAGACCGCCAAGCTCAACGTCCCCTTCGCGAGCATCAACACCACCGTCCTGGTGCTGTCCTCGGTGACCTGCCAGCTCGGCGTCTTCGCCGCCGAGCGTGGCGACGTCAAGGGCTTGCGACGTTGGTTCGTCATTACCTTCTTGATGGGCACCTTCTTCATCGCCGGCCAGGTCACGGAGTACGCCGAACTGATCCACGAGGGCATCACCTTGTCGAGCAACGCCTACGGCTCAGCCTTCTACCTCACGACAGGTTTCCACGGCCTCCATGTGACGGGCGGCCTGGTGGCATTCCTGCTCGTCCTCGCCACAACCTTCGTGGTCAAGCGCTTCACGCACGATCAGGCAACACGCGCCATCGTGGTGTCGTACTACTGGCACTTCGTCGACGTCGTCTGGATCGCCCTGTTCTTCATGATCTACATCCTCAAGTAGTCGTCGTTCGCCCGCGCGGCAACCGACGTCGGTCGACAGGAAGGGAAGGAACTGCAGGTGAAGGCACTTGCGGCTCGACGACGCAATCCGGTCGTGGTCACGCTGCTATTGCTCGTTGCTCTGCTCGGCGTGGGTGGCGTGTACGCCGTCGCCACGTCGGCGGCCCCGGCTGAAGCCACCGCGAGCAACGACCAAACGGCGATTGACGAGGGCAAGCGGCTCTACCTCGAGGGATGTTCATCCTGCCATGGCCTCAACGCCGAGGGCACCAGCAACGGCCCGACCCTGATCGGTGTGGGCGCCGCATCCGTGCACTTCCAGGTCGCCACCGGCCGCATGCCAATGGCTGCCCCGGGGGCGCAAGCCGGCGCAAAGCCTCCGGTCTACACCGACGAAGAAGTCGCGCAGATGGCGGCGTACATCGCCTCTCTCGCCCCGGGACCGGCGATCCCGACAGCCGAGCAACTCGACTACAGCGATGCTGACGTCGCCGAAGGTGGCGTGCTCTTCCGCATCAACTGCGCCCAGTGCCACCAGGCCGCCGGCGGTGGCGGAGCCCTCACCCAGGGCAAGTACGCCCCCAGCCTCATGGACGCCACCCCGCAGGAGATCTACGAGGCCATGCTCACCGGCCCGCAGAACATGCCGGTCTTTGGTGACGGGACGCTGACGGTCGAGGACAAGCAGGCCGTCATCGCCTACATCATGAATCTGCAGGAGGCACCGAGCCCGGGAGGCATCTCCCTCGGTCGCCTTGGCCCGGTTGCCGAGGGCTTGTTCCTCTTCGCCGGCGTCATGGTGATCTTCATCGGACTCGCCGTTTGGATTGGGATCAAGGCACGATGAGCGACCTCACCACCCGCGACAGCGCGGAGACCCCCGACCACGGGCACGGCCCGACCACCGACGGTGACGGCACCGACCTCGCCCGTCCCCTCTTCACCGGTCCCGGCGCACTGCCCGCCGCGGATGTGCCACACCGGCCGCGCGCCAGTGACGTCAACCCCAAGGCCGCTCGTCGTGTCGAGCGGCAGATTGCCGCGATGTTCATGCTCGCGGTGCTCATGGTCATCCTCTTCGTCATCGCCTACGTCGGCATCGACCCGTACACGATGGCCTACGTCCCAGTCCTCGGAGAGGTCGGCGCTCAAAACGCCGCGCTCGGCTTCACCTTCGGACTCGGAGTCTTCGCCATCGGCGCCGGTGCAATCCAGTGGGCCAAGAAGCTCATGCCGGACGTCGAGGTCGTGCAAGAGCGCCACACGATGACGTCCGACGCAGAAGAGACCGACGCAGCCGCGGAGCAGTTCGAGCGTGGCAAGGAAGAGTCCGGCTTCGGGCAGTACCGACTGATTCGCCGCACCCTCATCGCCGCCCTTGCCCTCTTCCCGATCCCTCTCGTGGTGCTGCTCCGCGATCTGTGGAGCCCCAAGAACGGCGGCTTCGGCCCCAGCCCGTCCGAGGTCCTCAGCGAGACCGCGTGGACCGAGGGGATGCCGATCGTCACCGACGGCACCTACGTCAAGATCCGCCCCGAGGAAATCCCCGTGGGCGGACTCGTCTCCGCTCTCCCGGAGAACATCAACGAGATTCAGGAGGAGGAGCACAACCTGAACGCCCGGGGCAAAGCCGCCATCCTCCTGGTGCGCATGGAGCCCGACGAGATCCGCTCCCAACAGGGCGAAGGCTGGGATTTCGAGGGCATCGTCGCCTACTCCAAGATCTGCACCCATGTGGGCTGCCCGATTGCTCTCTACGAGCATCGGACGCACCACCTGCTGTGCCCCTGCCACCAGTCGACCTTCGACCTGGCAGACGCCGGCAACGTGATCTTTGGGCCTGCGGCTCGGCGCATGCCCCAGTTGCCGATCGGCGTGAATGAGGAAGGATTCCTCGTAGCCAAGATGCCCTTCCAAGAGCCAGTTGGCCCGAGTTTCTGGGAGCGTGGATGAGTACGGTCGAGAAGGTTGGCGGTTCGGTCGCGACGTATGTCGACAATCGGACCGGATCGAACCGGTTCCTAGCACGCAACCTCAAGAAGGTCTTCCCCGACCACTGGTCGTTCATGCTGGGTGAGATCGCCCTCTACAGCTTCATCGTGGTGCTGCTGACCGGTGTCTTCCTCACCCTGTTCTACAAGCCGAGCATGGTCGAGGTCGTCTATGACGGCTCCTACGTCCCCCTCAAGGGCGTCATGATGTCCGAGGCCTACGCCTCCACCCTGGACATCTCCTTTGACGTACGCGGCGGCCTGCTGATCCGGCAGATGCACCACTGGGCGGCGCTGCTCTTCATTGCCGCCATGAGCGTGCACATGATGCGCGTGTTCTTCACCGGCGCGTTCCGCAAGCCGCGTGAGTTCAACTGGATCATCGGCGTCACGCTCATCGCTCTCGGACTGGCCGCCGGCTTCTCCGGCTACTCCCTCCCCGACGATCTGCTCTCCGGGACCGGCCTGCAGATCGCCCGCGGCATCATCCAGGCGATCCCCATCGTCGGCACATGGGGCGCCTTCCTGCTCTTCGACGGCGAGTTCCCCGGGACCGAGTTCATCTCGCGCCTCTACGGCGTCCACATCCTGCTCGTGCCCGGTCTTATCCTGGCGCTGGTCACCGTCCATCTCATGCTGGTGTGGGTGCAGAAGCACACCCAGTTCCCTGGGCCGGGCCGCACCAACAACAACGTCGTCGGCTACCCGCTGATGCCGATCTACATGGCCAAGGCCGGCGGCTTCTTCTTCGTCGTCTTCGGTGTCATCACCCTCATCGGCGGGCTCGTCACGGTCAACCCGATCTGGATTTTCGGGCCGTACACGCCTGACCAGGTGTCGGCAGGGTCGCAGCCTGACTGGTACATCGGCTGGCTGGACGGCATGTTGCGCATCATGCCCAACTGGGAAACGGTGCTGTTCGGCTACACGATCTCGTGGAATATCTTCCTCCCCGCGGTCGTCATCCCCGGCATCGTGTTCACCGCTGCTGCGCTCTACCCCTTCCTTGAAGCGTGGGCGACCGGGGACAAGCGGGATCACAATCTGCTCGATCGTCCACGCAACGCCCCGGTGCGCACCGGCATTGGCGTCATGGCGATCACGTTCTACTTCCTGCTCTTCATCGGCGGCGGCAACGACATCATCGCGATCACCTTCGACCTATCGATCAACTCAATCATCTGGTTCCTGCGCATTGCGGTCATCGTGGGACCTCCGATCGCCTTCCTCATCACCAAGCGCATCTGCCTCGGGTTGCAGCGCAGGGACCGCGAGAAGCTCCTGCACGGCTACGAATCCGGACGCATCCTGCGCCTGCCGCATGGCGAATTCATCGAGGTGCACGAGCCCCTCACGCCCAAGGAGCGCGCCGTCATCGAGTCCGCCGTCGAGGCGTACCACACGCCGCTCCCTGCGGCACAGAAGACCGACGCGAACGGCGTACGCAACAAGCACTACCGTCGCGAGAACCTCCGCGCAAAGTTGTCGCACTGGTTCTACGGTGACGCGATTGTGCCTCCGACCTATGACGAGATCGAGGCGGGCCAGGCGCATGTCGCGCACGATGCCGCAATCGAGGCTCCGCTCCATGAGCACGATGTCGACACCACCGTGATGGTGCCCTTCCACGGCGGCATCCTGCACACCGAGGGCGAGCCCGCCACCAACCGCGAGCAGCTCGAGGAGCGTGGGGGCAACCTCTAGCCCCACTCCCCCGACACCGACGATGTCGACCGCCCCGGATACCTCACAGTGCCGGGGCGGTCACATTCCCGGGCACCCTGCTCAGCACCCCCGATGGGGGCAGGTCCCTTCGATGTCCGCCACGATCATTGGCTTCGCCGTCGCCGGTGTCCTGCTCGCCGTGTGTGGAATCTGGCTGCCCGGACTGTTCTGGGCCGCCGTGCTGCTCCTAGTCGCCGGGCTACTGGCTTCGGCGGCTGTGCAGGCCTCGCTCGGGCACCGGGGCACCTGCTGGGCGCAACGGACCATCCGCTGGTGGCTCGGCCCCGTCGGCACCCTGATCGACCCCTTCGGCCTCGGCTGATACCCCATCTCCACACCCTTGCGGCGTGCGGTTGCCACCTGGGTACGCGAGCAGCCACGACCTGCAAGGGTGCGCGGGGGTGCGTTGCGTGACATCCTGACTCGGTCGACGAACGCAGCGAATTGAGGCCCACGATGTCCGAGCACCTCCTGTCCCGACGCGACGTGGACTTCTGCCTCTTCGAGTGGCTCGACACCGAACGCCTCCTTGAATCGGAGGCCTACCCAGACCTTGATCGGGCCACCGCCACCGAGATCCTTGATCTTGCCCAGCGCATCGCCACCGATCTCTTCGCGACCCACAACCACCGCAATGACGCCGAGGAACCAACCTTCGACGGCACGACCGTCCACGTCCACGACGACGTCGCACCCGCGCTCGCGGCGTACTACGAGGCTGGGCTCGGCGGGCTATCCAAGCCCTCTGAGGTCGGCGGGATGGAGTTGCCGGCCACCATTTCCCAGGCCGTCGGGATGTGGTTCTCGGCCGCCAATGCGGCAACGTCCGGCTACTCCTTCCTCACCCACGCCAATGCCAACCTGCTGCTCGCCCACGCCACTCCCGAGCAGATCGCGACATGGGTTCCACCGATGGTCGAAGGTCGCTACTTCGGCACGATGTGCCTGAGCGAGCCCCATGCCGGATCCTCGCTGTCCGACATCACCACCACGGCCGAGCCCCAACCCGGCGGCACCTACCTGGTTCGCGGCAACAAGATGTGGATCAGCGGTGGCGACCACGACCTCAGCGAGAACATCGTCCACCTGGTCCTCGCCCGTGTTCCTGGAGCGCCCCCAGGGGTCAAGGGCATCTCCCTGCTCATCGTGCCCAAGTACCTGCCGGACGGTACGCCCAACGATGTCAGCCTGGCCGGGCTCAATCACAAGATGGGCCAGCGTGGACTCACCAACTGTCTGCTGAACTTCGGCGAGAACGAGGGATCGGTGGGCTACCTCGTCGGGGAGGAGAATCGCGGCCTCTCGTACATGTTCCACATGATGAACGAGGCGCGTATCGCCGTGGGCAGCGGCGCCGTGGCCCAGGGATACGCCGGCTATCTCCACGCGCTGGAGTACGCGCGGACCCGCCCCCAGGGTCGCCCCGTCGACGCCAAGGATCCGCTAGCACCGATGGTCCCGATCATCGACCATGCCGACATCCGGCGCATGCTGCTGGCCTCGAAGGCCTACGTCGAGGGCGGCCTTGCGCTCACCCTCTACTGCGGCATGCTCGTCGATGAGCTCGAGCATGGAGACGATCCACACACTGCCGAACAACTCTTGGAGTTCCTCACCCCGATCGCCAAGAGTTGGCCGTCGCAGTGGTGCCTGGTGGCCAATGATCACGCCATCCAGATCCACGGCGGCTACGGCTACACCCGCGACTACCCGGTCGAGCAGTTGTGGCGGGATAACCGACTGAACTCCATCCACGAGGGCACCCACGGGATTCAGGCCCTGGACCTGCTCGGTCGCAAAGTGACGATGAACGGCGGTTCGGCCCTCATGGCTCTCGCGCAACGCGTGCAAACCACCATCGAACGCGGGATCGCGCAGGGAGGGGTCACGGCCGCGCACGCCGAGGCACTCGCACCGCGACTGCAGCGCATGCTGGAGGTCACAGCGATGCTGTGGGCCGAACGCAATCCGCGCACCGCTCTCGCCGACGCCACCGCCTACCTCGAGGCTGCTGGGCACGTCGTCGTGGCCTGGCTATGGCTCGACATGGAGATGGCCGCTACCGGGGATGGTGACTTCTACGCCGGCAAGCGGATGGCTGCGGAGTACTTCTTCACCCGCGAGCTACCGAAGGTCGACGCCATGTTCGACGTTCTCGCCGCGCAAGATGGCCTCTACCTCGAACTGAATGACGCCATCTTCTAGCCCTCGCAGACCTAGACCAGCGGCGAGGTCATCACACCACCAAGACCCGACTTGGCGGTCCAGCCCTCCCAGGAAATGTTCCACACCGTGATGCCGTTGCCCGGGTTCTGCTTTAACGGTGTCCCCGTGATCTCCACCGGATCGCCGATGTGCGAGATCTCGTAGAGCCACCCGGCATTTTCGGTGCTCATGGAGGTGCAGCCGTGGCTGAAGCGGTAGTTGCCCCAGGCACCTGCGGCCCACGGTGAGGCGTGCAGGAACTCGCCGTGCCAGGTCAGTCGCATCGCGTAGTCGACCTTGACCCGGTAGTGCTCAGGATCGTCCTTGTCGACGCCCGCCGTGGAGTTGTCCATGATGCGGGTGCGTTCCTTGGTCATGATCAGCTTGGTGCCGGAGAGCGTCTCGTAGCCGTCCATGCCCATCGTGACCGGAATCGTGCGTTCTTTCTTGCCGTTGACGAAGACCTTCATCATCAATGTCTCGGAGTCGGCCTTCATCACCACGGAGTCTGGCGTGGTGTAGGTGTACATCGAGTTGCCATCGCCGAACTGTCCGGGCGAGGCCTCGATGCCGCGTAGCGAGAGATCGAGTTGGATCTCAGTGTTGCCGGGCCAGTAGTCCTTGGGCCGATAGATCGCCTCGGTCGGCCCGGTCCAGTACCACGCACCCTCGATCGGGGCCGATGTCCGTACGATCATTCCCTCTTCGATCGCGGCTCGGTCCTTGACCGGCTCGTCGAAGGTCACCGTGATGGGCATGCCCACGCCGAAACTCTCACCATCGGCGAAGTCCGGGGTGGCGGTGATGAAGCCGTCAGGATTGACCGTCGTGACCTGGCCCTCGAACGAGTTCGTCATACCCCGGGAATCGACCACGGTGGCAGCGATCTTGTACTTGGAGTCATAGTCGAGGAACTTGCGGGTGGAGGTCCAGGTGCGGCCGTCATCACTGAATTCACCCTCGATAACACGGCTCGGGCCGTTGGTTACCTGAACATCCGTAAATCGGCCATCGTCCGCAAAGAGGACGATCGGCTGATCGATGGGAGCGTTATTCGTGAGCTTGTTGTCCAGATGAATCTGTGCCGTGGAGGCCTGCGGCAACTCGGCCGATGTCAGCATCATGGCTGGCTGGCAGGCCGTGACGGCGACCATGCCCACGGCAACAGCGACGATGGTGAGAGGACCACGCATGTACAGCAGGATAACCCGAGTTGGGGTGTGATCAGCGCGCGAAACTGCCGCGGTAGTACTCGAAAAGCCAGCCGATGATCGCGATCAGGATGAACACCACACCGAGGACCACCAGCCAGGCGGCGAAGATGAAGCCCAGGGCGATGAGCATGGCGGCGAAACCGACGGGAAGCGGCCACCAACTGTGCGGGCTGTAGAAGCCGTACTCCGGGTCAGCCTCGTCGATCTCGGCGTTGGCCCGATCCTCGGGGAGGCCGTCGAGCCGCTTGTCCGTGTAGAGGACGTAGAAGGCCACCAGGATGGCCAGGCCACCGGTCATCACCAGGGCGGTGGTGCCGATCTCATCACCGCTGACGACGAAGTAGATGCCTGCGACGATCAGGAAGAAGGCCGCCAGGACGGCAAAGGACCAGCCGCCGACCTTCACGAGGCACTCCCGCTGGACACCGCACCGGCCTTGGCCGGCTGCGCGACATCGGACAACTCCGGGTGATTGAGATCAAAAGCGGGGCGGTCCGAGCGAATGCGCGGCAGTGAGGTGAAGTTGTGGCGCGGCGGCGGGCAGGACGTTGCCCATTCCAGGGAGCCACCCCAGCCCCAGGGATCATCCACCGTGACCTTGGGCGAGTGCTTCCAGCTGTAGAACACGTTCCAGAGGAAGACCACCGTCGACAGACCGACGAGGATCGATCCAACAGATGACACAGCATTGAGCGTGGTGAAGCCGTCACTCGCGAGGTAGTCGCCGTATCGACGCGGCATGCCCTGAACGCCGAGCCAGTGCTGGACCAAGAAGGTGACCTGGAAGCCGATGAACACCAGCCAGAACTGAATCTTGCCCAACTTCTCATTCATCATGCGGCCGGTCATCTTGGGCCACCAGAAGTAGTACCCGGCGAACATGAGGAAGACGACGGTGCCGAATACGGTGTAGTGGAAGTGCGCCACGACGAAGTAGCTGTCGGATACGTGGAAGTCCAGCGGCGGTGCGGAGAGAATGATGCCGGTCAGGCCGCCAAAGAGGAAGGTGACCAGGAAGCCCATCGTGTAGAGCATCGGCGTCTCGAAGGACACCGATCCCCGCCACATGGTGCCGATCCAGTTGAAGAACTTCACACCCGTGGGTACGGCGATGAGCATGGTGGTCAGCGCGAAGAACGGTAGGTAGACCGAGCCGGTGACGTACATGTGATGGGCCCACACGGCGACGGAGAGAGCGCCGATCGCCATGGTGGCGAAGACCAGCCCCTTGTAGCCGAAGATCGGCTTGCGGGAGAACACCGGGATGATCTCGCTGGCGATGCCGAAGAAGGGCAACGCCAAGATATAGACCTCTGGGTGTCCGAAGAACCAGAAGAGGTGCTGCCACAAGATCGCCCCGCCGTTCTCGGCATCAAAGACGACGGCACCGAATTGGCGGTCGATGAACGCCATGACCAGAGCAGCCGCGAGAATCGGGAAGGCGATGAGCACCAGGATGCTGGTGACGAAGATCGTCCAGGAGAAGATCGGCATGCGGAACATGGTCATGCCCGGGGCGCGCATCGTGAACGCCGTCGTGATGAAGTTAACGGCACCCAGGATCGTGCCCAGACCACCCATCGCCAGGCCGAGCAGCCACAGATCCGCGCCCACCTCCGGGGAGTTCACCGCATTGCTTAGTGGCTGGTAGGCGAACCAACCGAAGGACGCGGCACCACCGGGGGTGAAGAAGCCCAGGGCCACGGTGAGACCACCGAAGAGGAACAACCAGTAGCCAAGCATGTTCAGGCGCGGGAAGGCCACATCCGGTGCGCCGATCTGCAGCGGCATGATCACGTTGCCGAATCCGACGTAGAGCGGGGTGGCGAAGAGGAAGAGCATGATCGTGCCGTGCATGGTGAAGAGCTGGTTGTACTGCTCCAGCGACACGATCTGCATGCCCGGGGTCGCGAGCTCAGCGCGAATCACCAGGGCCATCGCACCGGCGATGATGAACCACACGAATGACGTGATCAGGTAGAGGTAACCGATCACTTTGTGGTCGGTTGAGGTGGCCCACTTGACCACGGTGCGGCCGAAGTGCGAGCGACGCACCTGCTTCGGTGACTCCGCGGACTGAGGCGCGGCGACCGGATCATTCAGGATGGTCATATGTTCGTCCTCTCCGACTCGCGCTCACCGGTGTAGCTGACTCGCTCACTTTCGAGCTTGCCGGTCTGGCCCTTGCTGCGAAGGTCTTCCATGTGCTGGTCGAACTCCGCGCGGGAGACAACCTTCACATTGAAAAGCATGCGGGCATGGTCGGTTCCGCACAACTCGGCGCAGCGTCCGACAAAGGTGCCCAATTTGTTCGGGGTGATCTCGAACTGGTTGACCTTGCCCGGGATGACATCCATCTTGAACAGCCAGTCGATAACCCAGAAGGAGTGAATGACGTCCGGCGAGGTGAGCTCGAACTTGACCTTCTCGTCGACCGGGAGCCACAGCGTCGGCGGCTGGCCGGGAGTGCCCACGTCATAGACGTCTTCATCGAGGTAGTTGAAGGTCCAACTCCAGCGGAATCCGACGACATTGACGGTCTGCGACTGATCGTTCTCCATCGCTAGCACTTCGGTCTGGTCACGCGCGGTGAAGGCGAAGAGGCCGAGGATCATGATGAGCGGGACGATCGTGTAGAGGATTTCCAGCGGCAGGTTGTATTTCGTCTGCTTCGGGGTCTCGTTGCCCTTGCGGCGGCGGTACGCGATAGCCGCCCACAGCATCAAACCCCAGGTGAGAATGCCGACGCCCCACGCGGCAATCCAGGCGCCATTCCACAGATTTTGGATGATGGGGCCTTCAGCCGTTGCAGGCTCGGGCAGGTCGAAGAAGAAGGCCTCGTTGGCGGTGCAGCCCGAGGCTACGAGGGCCACCAAGCCTAGGCCTGCTGCCATGCCGATGACGCGGTGCGATCGCTCCACGCAGGCGACATTAGCGCACGAGGAGATCCCTCGTAGGCGAGGGGGCGCTACCGTCATGTCGTGGCCGCCGCCGATCCCCCGCCCGGATTCCTCGATGCCGCCTCGGGGCAGCCGCTGAACCCCGCCGCACGGCAGGCCTGGGCAGCCGCCGCTGACGCCGGATGGGCCGATCCCCAGCGCCTCTACCGGGCCGGACGCCAGGCCGACCTGCTGCGCCAGTCGGCACGGGAGGCCATGGCGAAGGGACTCGATGTCGCGGCCGACGCCGTCCACCTCACGGCCAGCGTCGCCGACCTCCCTACCCGAATTGTCCGAACTCTCGCCCCACCGGACGGGATCGTCGTGATGACTGCCGTCGAGCACAGCGCAGTCCTGGCCGCCGGGGACGACATCACGGCCCGCGGTGGCGAAGTTCGCATCGTCGGTGTCGACTCGTGGGGGCGCGTTGATCCGGTGGAGTACGCCGCCGCACTGCCCGGGGCCGACCTCGCCTTCGTCCAGGCGGCCAACCATGAAGTGGGGACCCGGCAACCCGTCGACGAGGTCACCGAGGCGTGCGACCGGGTTGGCGTACCCCTCGTCGTGGACGCGTCGTTCAGCCTGGGCCACGATGTTGTGCAGCCCAACCGGGGCGGCTGGTCAGTCCTGTTCGGCCAGGCCGGCAGTTGGGGTGGGCCGACCGGTACCGGCCTGCTGGCGGTGTCCGACCCGGCTCACCGACGACAACTGCAACGTGACATCCCCGCCGCGGCGCTCCCGGCGACGCTCGCGGCGGCTCGAGGCTGGGAGTGGGCGCTGGAGAACGCGCAGCTGGAGTCGCAACGCGCTCGGGCCCTGACATCGCGGATTCTCGAGACTGTGGTGACCACCGTGCCCGACGTACTCCCGCTCGGCGACGCCACAGATCGCCTCCCCCACCTCGTCGCGTTCTCGTGTCTCTACGTCGACGGCGAGGCTCTGGTGTTGGGGCTAGATCGGGCCGGGTACGCCATCTCCAGTGGCTCATCATGCGTGTCGGACACGCGGCGCCCGAGCCATGTCTTGGCCGCGATGGGGGCTCTCACCCAGGGCAACGTCCGCGTCTCCCTGCCCTACGGCGTCAGCGACGCCACCGTCGACGGATTCCTGCAGACCCTGCCCACGGTTGTGGCCGACGTGCGCGCCCTGCTCGGCGCACCACCGTCGGAGGCGATGTGACGGACGACGCTATGGATCAGGAGATTGCCCTCGATCAGCGCGGGCAACGGTGTCCCATGCCCATCGTCGCGCTCGGTCGCACCGCGATGGGAGCCGGCAGCGGGACGATCATTGCGGTGACCTGCACTGACCCGGGCGCCGAGTACGACGTACCGGCGTGGTGCCAGATGAAAGGGGCGACCTACCTCGGGTCTGCGGCGGAGCCTGATGGCGCAGTCACCTATCGGGTACGCCTGACCTAGTCGCCGAGGACGGGCGGGAGAGCGACGGCACGTCGCAGCAGGGTCAGGTACTCCGCGCGCGGCACTTCAACGACACCGAGCGACGCGAGATGGGGCGTGCGCCATTGGACATCGAGCAGTCGCCCTTGCCGATGGGCCGATTGACCGCCGAGCGCATCGACCAGAGCAACCAGCGCGACCTTCGAGACATCACGGACTCGATGGAACATCGACTCCCCCGCGAAGAGCCCGCCGATCTCCACGCCGTAGAGACCTCCGACGAGCGCGCCCTCATGCCACACCTCCACCGAGTGGGCCAGCCCAAGACGGTGCAAGCGTACGTACGCAGCAATGAAGTCCTCGGTGATCCATCCGGAATCGCGCGCCGGATCAGCGCAGGCCCGCATGGTTTCCTCGAAGGCCGCATCGATGGTGACCTCGTAGCGCCGACAGGAGGCCCGCAGGGAGCGGGTGATGCGTAGACCGTCCAGCGGCAGGACGCCGCGCGGATCGGGCGACCACCAGCCGAGCAGATCGGTCCGACCAGCGCCGGCCCCGTCGAGTTGATCCGGCGAGACGTACATCGGGAAGAGCCCCTGGGAGTACGCCGCCACCAGGGTCCCCGGAGCAAGATCCGCACCCACCGCGAGGAGATCCTCACCCGCGGGCGCGCCACTCGGATCGGGCAGATCCCAGGCACTGGGTGCGATCCCCCCGGGGGTGGTCATCCGGTCGCCCCTAGGGCAGCGGACACGTCAGGTGAGCAGCGATCTCGTCGGCCGACTTCTCGCCGTACGCGGCCGAGATGCGCTCGAGGAAACGCACCTGGCTGAGCAGGTACTCCTGGGTGCCCACCGTCTCGATGACATGGGTGGCGAGCATCGATCCGATCTGAGCGCACCGCTCATCGGAGACGCCCCAGGCCAGCCCCGCGATGAATCCGGCCCGGAAGGCATCTCCCACGCCGGTGGGGTCGAGGACGGCCTCCTCCTGCGGGCAGCCCACCTCCACAATGGGTTGATCACGCCGCTCGACGCGGGCTCCCTTGTTGCCCAGGGTCGTGATGCGGCACTCGACGCGATCGAGAATCTCCTGGGCACTCCACCCGGTCTTCTGCTCGGTCAGTGCGGCCTCGTACTCGTTGGTGAAGAGGTAGGTCGCACCATCGATGAGTTGGCGAATCTCCGGACCGTCCATGCGCGCGAGTTGCTGCGAGGGATCAGCGGCGAAGGCGAAGCCACGCTGCCGACATTCGTCGGTGTGCCGCAGCATGCCGTCCGGATCGGTGGGCCCAATGACGACGAGATCGGGATGACCCACGCGAGCCGCTACCGGCGCGAGCTCGATCTCCCGAGCCTCGCTCATCGCGCCTGGGTAGAAGGAGGCCAGCTGGTTGGCCTCAGCATCGGTGGTGCAGACGAATCGCGCGGTGTGGTGCACCTCGCTCACATGCACGGACTCGGTGTCGACCCCGTGGCGCTCAAGCCACGACCGGTAGTCGTCGAAGTCGATCCCGACCGCATCGCACAGGACCGGCCGGAGGCCGAGGCAGGCCATGCCGAAGGCGATGTTCGCCGCGACCCCGCCACGACGAACCTCCAGGGTGTCCACGAGGAAGGACAGGGAGACCCGATCGAGTTTGTCGGCGACCAGCGAGTCGGCGAACCGACCCGGGAAGGTCATGAGGTGGTCAGTGGCGATGGAACCGGCGACGATGATGGACACCCGCCGGACCCTACATGGAGAGGCCGTGGTCGAGGTAGCCGTGCAGAGCCGCCAGGACTCTCCTAGTGGAAGGAGTCGCCGCAGGCGCAGGAGCCGGTGGCGTTGGGGTTGTCGATCGTGAAGCCCTGCTTCTCGATCGTGTCCACGAAGTCGATGGTGGCACCGCCGAGGTAAGGGGCGCTCATCCGATCGGTGACCACGCCGACGCCACCGAAGTCCTTCAGCACGTCGCCGTCGAGCGAGCGATCGTCGAAGAAGAGTTGGTAGCGAAGGCCCGAGCACCCGCCGGGCTGGACCGCGATGCGCAGCGTCAGGTCCTCGCGACCCTCAGCCTCAAGAAGGGCCTTGACCTTCGATGCAGCGGCATCGGTCAAGACGATGCCATCGGTCGTGGTGGTCTCCGCCGTCATGGTGCTCCTCCTCGTGGATGTGCGCGGTCGGGGCAGCAGCCCCTATTCCCGAGTACCAACCAAATATGACACAGCCTCATTCCCGTCACCACCCCGCGGGCGGTCGGCGGTTCGCGCTAGTCCTTCGCTCCGACCCCCGGCAGGGCCAGCATGCGGTCCAGGGCGACCCGAGCCCAGTGGGCCGTGTCCTCGTCGACGGTGATCTGCTGTACGACGTTGCCGGCCACGAGGTTCTCCAGAGCCCAGACCAGGTGCGGCAGGTCGATCCGGTTCATCGTCGAGCAGAAACACACGTCGCGGTCGAGGAACACGACCGTCTTGTCCGGGTGCTCGATGGCGAGACGGCGTACGAGGTTCAACTCGGTGCCCACCGCGAACGCCGAACCAGCGGGCGCCTCGGAGATCGCCTTGATGATGTACTCGGTCGAGCCCACCAGATCGGCGTTCTGCACGACCTCGTACTGGCACTCCGGATGGACGATCACGGTGACGCCGGGCACGCGCTCGCGGACGTCGCGAATGCTCGCCTCGGTGAACCGTCCGTGCACGGAGCAGTGGCCACGCCACAGGATCACTTTCGCTGCCCGCAACTGCTCATCGGTGAGACCGCCGTGCGGCTTGTGCGGATCCCACAGGACGCAGTCGTCGAGGGAGAGCCCAAGGTCGCGGACGGCGGTGTTGCGACCGAGGTGCTGGTCGGGAAGGAAGAAGACCTTCTCGCCCCGGTCGAAGGCCCATTCCATCGACACCTTCGCATTGCTCGAGGTGCACACCGTGCCGTCGTGGCGGCCGACGAACGCCTTGATGTCGGCGGAGGAGTTCATGTAGGTGATGGGGACGACGGCCTCCGCGATGCCGGCCGCCTCGAAGACGGACCAGGCCTCGCGCACCTGATCGATCTGGGCCATGTCCGCCATCGAGCAACCGGCCGCCATATCGGGGAGGACCACCTTCTGATGTTCGGCGGTCAGGATGTCGGCACTCTCGGCCATGAAGTGCACGCCGCAGAAGACGATGTACTCGGCCTCCGGGTGAGCTGCGGCCTGCTGCGACAACTTGAAGGAGTCACCCGTGGTGTCGGCGAACTGAATGACCTCATCGCGTTGATAGTGATGCCCGAGGATGAAAAGTCGATCGCCGAGAGCCTCCTTGGCAGCCCGGGCACGCTCAACGAGAGCAGGATCACTCGCCGGTGGGAGATCACCCGGGCATTCCACACCGCGCTCGGTGTCGGGATCGGCACCGTGCCCGAGAAGCAGCAAGGCTAAGGGGGTGGGCGCGGGCTCAGTGAAGGCCATTCGCTCATTGTGTCACTCACAGCGATGGTCCGCGCGGGCCGCCTACGGGCGTCGTTCACGGACGATCCGCCGACGAATTCTGTCCGCTGCAGCCACACAGGACCAGGGCGGAGTTGCCTACCAGCGCAGATGCGCCACCAGGTCGACCTCACTCGCCGCGGGCAGGGATACCTCAATGCGTGAGGCAGGAGCACCCAACGACTTTGGCCCCGACGACACCGAGATGGTGGCGCCCTTGGGCAGATCGTCGAAGGTCAGCGTCACCGTCCGACCCATCTGCGACAGCGTGACCACCTCGCCCTGGACAGAAACGGACGCCTGCGTGATCCACGCCCAGGCATACGGCTGGTTGCGACCGCGGACACGGTCCGTGATCGTCAACTCCGATGACGACAACGACATCTCGCGATGGGCCGACGTCACTCCCGCCAACGCCGACGAGAGTTCAACGCGGGCCGCGGAGCCCGCGAGCGAGGCTGCCGCCTGAGCACCGACCACCTGGCCGAAGTCCCTGTTGCCCCTGACCGTGCGCAGCGTCGAGTGCCAGGCCGGATTGGTCTGCGCATACGTCCAGCGCCGACCATCCGGTCCATCCTCGGAATAGCCCGGACCTTTGATGCCGTAGCCGGCATCGAAGGACCAATCAACGCCATCGACGCGCAGCGTTGCCGTTCCGGCATCAAGGTGCGTGTGATTGGTCAGCGCAGCCTGCCCCTTGAGCCAGGCGGTTGCACTGCCGGCGCGGAGTACGGCGAGACCGGTGTGCGGGAAGAGAGCGGCATCCGGCACGGCACCGGGCGCCTCATTCTCGGGCCACCACATGAGTTCGATGCCCTGCCGCAGTTGACCCTCGAGTGCCACGGTGACCGCCTCGGAGTCACCGTACCGGCCGGCGATCCACGCGGGCAGTGTCGAACGCATCGCCGCCTCGGTCGTGTCGGCAAACCGTGTCGACTCTTCACTCGATCCGAGCGGCGAACTCGAGCCCAGCACGTAGGAGCCGGTGGCACGAAGCGCGGGCACCTGCGCCACCGTCGACGCGGGCAAGGTGCGATCGATGCTGGAGAGCAACCCGGCCGCGGGCACCGTCTGGAAGTTCCAATAACCAGGCCCCTCGGGACTGCCACCGTCCGGATCCAGGACCGTGAAACCCGGATCGACCGCGACCAGGGCAGCATTCATGGTGGCGGCGATGGGCTCGCGGTCCGCGGCGTAACGCGACAGAGCCAGCGCCACCATGCCGGCACCAGAACCGATGACGACGGATTTGTTCAGCTTGTCAAAGGCGACGGTGTCTTCAAGAGCCAGCGAGCACCCGATGCTGCCGAGAGTGCGCATCTCCAACACCCGGCGTGCCCTCTCGACATCCTTCGCCGCCCACGTTTCATCGGCGAGCCAGTCCGCCGCCGTGGCGAGGATGAGCGACCACTTCGCTTCGTCGACCAGGTCCGTTGCGGCCTCGGCCGTCGTGAGGGCGCGCATGTCCTTGGCGAGGGCCTGGCTGTACGTGGAGTCGCCGGTGACGAACCAGGCGTAGCCGACGCTGAGGACGCGCTTGGTAACCGCGGATGGCGACGTGAGTGAGCCAGCGTCGGCAACTGCTGATGCGGCGACGCGCAGGGCGCTGGCGTTGGCCTTGCGGAGGTTCTCTGACGGGTCGAGGAGCCGCTCCCGCTGTGCGGTGATCTGTTCGTCGGTGGTCCAGAGCCGCGGTCCGGTCCAATCCTGCCGGGGCGCGTACGCCGACACCTCCACCGTCGGCAGCGCACAGCCGCCAGGAATCGGGGTCAGACCAGCGACCGGTGCGGGCATCTTCCCTGCGGATGCCACCTTGTACGCCGCGGGAGCGGTCGGGCGGTACGACGACGTCTTGAGACGACGCACCTGTTCCAGCGCCGCGCGACGGTCAGCGAGCGCATGAGCTCCGACCGTCGACCACCGGAGTTGGCGCATGTCGGTGTCCGCGGGGAAGCCAGACTTCAGGCCCTGCTGCAAGTCTGCGAACACCTGCGCACGGATCTTGTCGAGCGTCAGGAGTGCCGACTGATCAGCCTCAGCCCCCTTGCGCAACGCCGACGCCTGCCTGCCAAGGGTCTGGATCTGCTTCGAGAGCGCCTTGCTCGGTGTGCCCTTCGACTTGCTGAGGTCGGCTGACGCCTTGTTGGCCTTCGCCCGCATGCGGCCCAGTTGGTTGCGCACGAGACGGGCATCACCTGAGGGCAACTGCGCAAGGGCTCGCGCGGTCGCCTGGTTGTCCTGGCGTGCCTGCCCGATCGTTGCGCGCAACTCCGAAGGACTCACTGCCCCTGATGCAGTGCCCGTCAACGCCGCGCCGACGATGAGGAGCGCCGCCGCGAACGACCCAATTCGACGAAGCACGAACACCCCTTACTCCATGCCGGGCGCCCCCCACACGGCGAACCAGCGTGACGTATCAGCATCCCACGGCAGATCCCCCTGAAGCAGGTCGCGAATCTGCAGCTCGGTGATCGAGTCGCGCTGCTCCCCCTCGCGCGGAGCAAAGGGGTAGAAGGTGCCCCGCTTAAAGAGGTAGACCAACGCCAGCGTGTGGCCGTCCGGGCCGCGGAAGGGGATGAGGCTGCAGAGCAACTGGGGGCCGAAGCCATGGTCGGCGAGCGTGGCATTGACAGCGTGCACGTCGGTCACGACAGCGCTCACGTCAGGCGGATCGGTCGAGACGACAATCCAGGTGTAGCCGTAGCCGTCACTCACCACCTCGACCGGCGGGCCCCCGTCGGCGTCCAGCAGTGCGCGAATGTCGGCCTCAATATCGGCAAACGCGCGGCCCTCAACGGGCCGGAAGGCCACCGCTCCCTTGCCCGTGGGCAGCAGATCGCTGGAGACCTGCAGTGTGATCGCGGCATTCGGCACGGCGAAGAGTGCGTCGAGATTCGGCTTCACCGGCTTGCGCCGACCGAGCAATCCGTCGAGGAAACCCATGCGCTAACGCTGGCCCATCTCGGCGGCAATCTTCGCGAGTTGATCGAGTCGCTTCTGCAGCGGCGGGTGTGTCGACATGATCGATTCGAGTCCGAACCCCCCGCCGCCGCGCCCTTTGGAGAACGCCGGCACAAAGGCGAAGGAGGCGACCGGTTCCATCTGCCGCAGATCCTTGGTGGGGATCGATCCCATCTCACCGGAAATCTTCTGCAGCGCGCGTGCCAGCGCCGCTGGCTGACCGGTGACGTGGGCCGCCCCTCGATCGGCGCCAAGTTCCCGATAGCGCGATAGTGCACGGATCAGGACAAAGGAGATGACGTAGACCAGGACGCTCACGATCATCACGGCGAAGAAGATCAGAGCGGTGTTTTGATCGCGTCGATCGCGCATCATCGAGCCCCACATCGCGGATCGCACCATGAAGCCAGCCAGGATCGCCGTGAAGGATGCGATCGTCATCACCGTGACGTCGCGGTGCGCGATGTGCGACAACTCGTGTGCCAGGACGCCCTCGAGTTCGTCACGATCGAGTCGACGAAGCAGGCCAGTCGTCACGACGACAACACCGCGCTTTGCGGTGCGCCCGGTCGCGAAGGCGTTCGGCGCGTCATTGTCGGCGATCGCGATACGCGGCTTCTCCATGTCGGCCATCGCGCAGAGACGATCAACGAGCCCGTGCAACTGCGGTGCCTGCTCCGGGGTTACAACGTGGGCCCGCATGGCCGCCATCGCCATGGAGTCGGAGAACCACCACTGGCCGAAGAGCAGTGCCGCGGAGATGCCGAGCACCCAGATCGCGCCCACGCCAAGGGCGTAGAGGACGGCGGCGAGGATGACGTAGAGGAGACCAAGCCCGAAGAGGGTGCCGACCATGCGAGCGGTCAGCCCACGATCGGTCCCGTATCGCGTGCGTGCCATGCGGTTGCGCTCCCTTCAGCTCTCACTCGTCGTACGGCGTACGCGTCGTCGGCGGTGAGCCGGGGAACTACTTGGCGTCGCCCTCGATCGCGGGATTGCCACCGGAGCCGAGCTCCAATCGCATCTTGGCCAACTCGTCATCGACCTGATGCTCGTTAGCCATCCGTTCCAACTCCAACGTGAGGTTGTCCTTGCCCATTCCCGAGACATCCTCCAGCGCCCCGGAGGACACGAGCTCGTCGATAGCGCCGGCGCGAGCCTGCATCTGCGCGGTCTTGTCCTCGGCACGCTGCATGGCCAGGCCCACCTCGCCGAGTTCGTCGGAGATGCCGGCGAAGGCTTCGTTGATCTTTGTCTGTGCTTCAGCCGCGGAGTACGTCGCCTTGATGGTCTCCTTCTTGGTGCGGAAGGAGTCAACCTTGGCCTGCAATTGCTGGGAGGCCGCGACGAGTTTCTCCTCTTGATCCTGCAACTGCGCGAGTTGACCGCTGAGGTCGGCGATCTGCGTCTCTAGGCCGCTCTTGCGCGTGAGCGCCTCGCGGGCGAGATCCTCACGGCCGCCCGCCAGCGCGGCCTTGGCCTGGTCGGTCAGCTTCGCCGTCTGCTGGCCGAGGTTTTGGATCTGCAATTCGATGCGCTTGCGGCTCGTGGCGACATCGGCCACACCGCGGCGGACCTTCTGCAGCAGTTCGAGCTGCTTCTCATACGAGTAGTCCAACGTTTCGCGCGGGTCCTCCGCGCGGTCCAGGGCCTTGTTGGCCTTCGACGCAAAGATGAGCTTGAACCGCTGCCACATACCCATGGTGTCCTCCAACCGACATCTGACCTGACCCCAGCCTATGGGGTGACGTAGCCCGACGCGCACGCTCGGACAAGACGGGTAGATTGCCCGTATGTTCGGACGCAAGGCCCCTGCGGAGCCAGAAACCCCCGTCGAGAGCGCACCCACGACGGGAAAAGGCCGGCCCACCCCCTCCCGCAAGGAGGCCGAGGCCGCCCGCAAGCAGGCTCTCAAGATCCCGAAGGACCCCAAGGCGGCTAAGCGGGCCGCCCGCGATCGGGACCGCCAGGCGCGGGCCGAACAGCGCGCCGCACTCATGGCCGGTGATGAGCGAGCTCTGCCGGCGCGCGACCAGGGCCCGGCCCGCCGCTACATCCGAGACTTCGTGGACAGCCGGTTCACGATCGCCGAGTGGTTCATCTTCATCGCCCTCGCCGTACTCGTCCTTGGGTTTATCCCAGTCCCATCGGTCCAGCTGGGCGTATCCGTCGCGTGGATGGCGCTCATCATCATCGTGGCCCTCGATGAGATCTGGCTGCTGTGGCGCCTGCACACCAAGTTGAGGGCGTACTTCCCCGACAAGGCCGACCGCAAGGGTGCCTCGCTCTACGCCATCTTGCGCAGTCTGCAGATGCGCCGCTTCCGACTTCCCCCGCCCCGGGTGAAGCGCGGGCAGATTCCCGAGGAGCCACGCACCTCTCGGTAGCGTGCCTGCCGACTCTTCCTCGCATAGGTGACGGGCCCGTGCGTCGGCTGGTCGCGAGCGAACTGTGCGAGCAGACCACCCTGGGGTGGCCAAGTGCTCGCAAGGTTCACCGGTGAACGTCGATCAGACGAGGATCCGCGCCGGTAGCGTGTCCCCATGGGATGGATGTGGATCTACACCGACGCGGAGGGCACCCCGGTCGAATCACTCCCCGCGGCCGCGACCACGCAGGACTTCCCCAATCAGGCCGATGCCGAGACCTGGTTGGGCGAGACGTGGCGCGAGTTGCTCGATGGGGGCATCGACGCCGTCGTGCTGTGGGAGGACGACCGCCAGGTATACGGGCCGATGAGTCTGCATCCGCCGTCCTAAGGGCGGGTCGGCCGTGAGGGGCACCTCACGACGCCGCTTGGAGACGCCGGCGGGCCACCTTTGACTCCCGACCTCCGGCGTGATCGGATGCACCCATAGGCGCCACGGCGCGGTTCCACCGCGCAGTTCGCCTCACAACTGAATCAATCACGCGCCCGAGTCCAGGGGAAGCCGGTGCAAGTCCGGCGCTGTCCCGCAACCGTGAGCCGCTCATCTGACCTCGGCAGATCCAGCGACAAGTCGGAGCACCTGGCGGGCGCGAGCGCCTGCGGTCGATCACCAGATCGATCGCCCCGTCGAGGTCTGCGGGACGTGGCGGCTCCGCGGGAGGACCTGCGCCAGCCGGCATCGTCAGTGGGTCGCTCATCCAAGGAGTACACGTGCGCACAGCACGCTTCACCGCACTGGCCCTGGCCGGTGCCCTTCTCACTGGCGTGACCGTCAGTACCTCAGTGAGTTCGGCCGCTCCCCCGTCGCCACGCGCTGACGAAGGTCTCTACGGCGTACAAGATGCGACGTACGACGGCGTCTTCCGCCAGTCCTACGCCCTCATGGGTCTCGTCGCCGCGCAAACGCGCGTCCCGCGCGAGGCCATCACCTGGCTCCTCGATCAGCAGTGCGCCGACGGATCTTTCATGTCGTATCGCGCCGACACCACGGTGACGTGCCCGCCGTCGGATCCCCAGTCCTACTCGGGCCCGGATACCAACTCCACAGCCCTTGCCCTGGCCGCGCTCACCGCGGTCGGTGAGACCGAAGCCGCGGGAGATGCGGCAGCCTGGTTGCTCGCCCAGCAGTCGCGCGGTGGAGGTTTCCCCTACTACTCCGGCGGCTCCCCGGACACCAACTCCACCGGCCTCGCGATGGCCGCTCTCACACTCGTCGATGGCACATCGAAGCAGCGCCGAAGCGCCGCGAACTTCGAGAGCCGCATGGCCTACGGCTGCATGGCCGAGCCCGACCAGGTGGGCAGCATGCCGTACATGTCCGGGATGGTGCCCGAATCGATGTCGACGACCCAGAGCCTGCTCGGCCTGTCACGCGCATTCCTGGTGCGCGAAAGAAGTCAGCAACGCGCCAATCCATCCGTGACCTGCGATGGCAACGGCCGCGTAGAGAACGTCAAGGCCGCTACGGCCCGGTGGCTCGCGCGCGAGCTGCGGGCGAATGACGGCCGACTCCCCGATGCCTTCACTCCGCAGGTGACCGACTGGAACTCCACGGCGGTTGCGATCATCGGTCTCGTCGCCGCGCGCACCGGTGGCATCGCCACCGACATCGCCATCATGGCACTCGCCGACAACATTGACGCCTACGTCGAGGATGGTGAAGGAGGCCGCGCTGGCGCACTCGGTACCGCCATCCTCGCGGCGGTCGCGACCGGCTCCGATGCGCGCAACTTTGGTGGCCGGGATCTGGTCGCCGATCTGCAGGCCACCCGGCAGACCTCCTAGCGAGCGGACGTCACCACATGCGCACCGGAATGCTGCGATGGGCCCTGGCCACTTCAGTGGCCGGGCTCGTCGTGGTGTCCGGCGCCCCCGCGCAGGCAACGGCCTACCGCTACTGGTCCTACTGGCTCGGTGCGGATGGGTCCTGGACCTACGCCAATGCGGGCCCGGCCTTCCGCATCCCCGCCGATGGCACGGTGGAGGGTTGGCGTTTCTCCGTCGATGGCGATGGCGGTGGGCTGCCGCCGCGCACAGGCGCGGACTTCGACGCCGTGTGCGCCGACACACCGGCCGAGGATGGGCGCAAGCGCGTGGCCGTCATCGTGGATCCGGGCCTGCCCGAAGACGCACCCCCGGGTCAGTCCCCGCCCGGCGCCTGGGCGCTGTGCGTAAGCGCGGAACCGAAGGCCACCGGGTACGACGTGCTGCGCGCTGCCGCATCGGTTCGCGTGGAGGGCGGTCTCATCTGCGCCATCGGCACCTACCCGAGCGGTGAGTGCGCCACCGTCGTACACGAGCCCGAGCCCACACCCGAGCCGAGCACGTCACCCAAACCGACGCCCATAAAGACCAAGGAACCCAAGCCCACCGCCACGTCCTCGACCCCGGCCGAGCCAAGTTCGACGTCGGTGGACTCACTGTCGCCCGACTCGAGCGCGGCCGACTCAACAGCGGATGCGTCCATCGACGCCTCGACGTCACCGTCGGTCACGCCGACCCCTGCAGCGACCCGGCCACCCACACCCACACCGACGCCGCAACCCGCGCTGTCGTCGAGTGAACTGGCGAGCGTGGCTGCCGCACCGTCCGACACACCCACGCCGGCCGTGTCCTTGCTTGCCGAACCGCTCCCCGATCCGACCGACTCTGGCGGCGGCAGCGCGCTGCTCACCGGCGGAGCCGTCGCGGGCATCGCCCTCCTCGGCGGCGCCGCCGTCATCATCACCCGGCGGCGATCGCTGTGAACATGACCGCGCGCCTCGTGCACCCGGGAGCCTGGTGGCTGTGGGCCATCGGCCTTGCTGTGGCGGCCTCCCGCACCACCAACCCACTCCTGCTCGGACTCATCATTGCGGTGGCCGGCTACGTCGTCGCCGCGCGGCGACCACAAGCGCCGTGGTCGCGATCGTTCGCCGTCTTCCTTCGGATCGGCCTCATCGTCATCGCGATTCGTATGGTCTTCCAGGCGATCGTGTCGGCGCCGATCGGCACGACCGTCCTCGTCACGCTGCCGTCCCTCACGCTGCCCGACCTCTTCGCTGGCGTGCGCCTCGGCGGCGCGATCACTGCCGAGTCGATGTTGGCGGCGTTCTACGAGGGCCTTCGCCTCGCGACCATCCTCGCCTGCATCGGCGCCGCCAACTCACTCGCCTCACCGGCGCGGCTGCTCAAAGCCGCCCCAGCGGCCCTGTACGAGTTCGGTGTCTCCCTTGTCGTCGCGATCACCTTCGCCCCCCAGCTGGTCGCCGATCTTGATCGCATCCGCTCAGCACGTCGGCTCCGCGGTCGCGCCAACGCCGGTATTCGCGGCGCCGCCGGTGCGGCCGTACCCGTCCTCGAAGGTGCCCTCGAGCGCTCCGTCAATCTCGCGGCCGCGATGGACTCCCGCGGATACGGTCGGCAGGCCGAACGCAGCCCGCAACTGCGTCGGATGACGACCGGTGCCCTCATCATCGGGCTCATCGCGGTGATCATCGGCGTCTACGCCCTGCTCGACGCGTCGGCTCCGACCTACCTCGGCCTGCCGCTCCTCATCGTCGGTGTCGTCATCGGCCTGGTCGGCTTCACCCTCGCGGGGCGCCGTACGACGCGCTCGCGGTATCGCCCCGACCCCTGGTCCGGCGCGGAGTGGCTGCTCACCGGTTGCGCTGTTGTTACGGGCGCGTCGCTGCTCATCCTGGGGATCCTCGGCACCCCCGGGCTCACGCCGTCGGTCGACCCACCCGTCTGGCCAGCCCTGCCCCCGCTCGCCGTTCTCGCCATCCTGGTCAGTGCACTGCCCGCGTTCCTCACTCCCGCACCACCGCGTCCGCGCGTCCCGCTGTCACGCGAGGCGGTGGCCGCATGATCGACTTCGAGAGTGTGACGATCACCTACGAGGGTGCGGCGCAACCCACCCTGGCCGACGTCAACCTGCGCATCGATGAGGGCGAGCTGGTCCTCGTCGTCGGTCGCACCGGCAGCGGCAAGTCGACGCTGCTGCGCGCGATCAACGGGCTGGTGCCCCACTTCACCGGCGGCACGCTCCAGGGCCGTGTCACCGTCGATGGTCGCGACACGCGCACGCACCCGCCGCGTGACCTGGCCGATCTCGTCGGCATGGTGCCGCAGGATCCGATGTCGAGTTTCGTCACCGACACCGTCGAGGAGGAACTCGCCTATTCGATGGAGTGCCTCGGTATCGCCCCCGCCGTCATGCGTCGACGGGTCGAGGAGACGCTGGATCTGCTCGGACTCACCGATGTGCGCGACCGACCGCTCCTCTCGCTTTCGGGTGGACAGCGTCAGCGCGTGGCGATCGGAGCCGTTCTCACTGCGCATCCACGCGTGCTCGTCCTCGACGAACCGACCAGCGCGCTCGACCCGGGCGCCGCCGAGGAGGTCCTCGCCACTCTGCAACGCCTGGTCCACGATCTCGGCATCACCGTCGTCTTGGCCGAGCATCGACTTGAGCGCGTCCTGGAGTACGCCGACCGCATCGTCTACGTCCCCGGCGACGCCGCACCATTGATCATCGGTACGCCGTCGGACATCATGCGCGACGTCCCCATCGCGCCGGCCGTCGTACAACTGGGGCGCCTTGCGCACTGGGAACCCCTCCCCCTCTCCGTGCGTGATGCCCGTCGACGGGCCGCGTCACTGCGTGAGCGCCTGGCCGACACCCCCGAGCCGACCGCTCCCGATGTGGGCGCTCGTGTCGTGACCATTGATCGCACGAAGGCGTCGTACGGCGAGATCCCCGCGCTGCGCGGCGTGACCCTAGACGTCGCCGCCGGCGAGGTCATCGCGCTCATGGGCCGCAATGGAGCGGGCAAGTCGACCCTGCTCTCCACACTCGTGGGATTGCGGCGCCCCGACGCCGGGACGGTCCGCATCGACGGCCTGGACCCCGCGGCCCTCACCGGACCCAAACTCATCGGGCGCATCGGCCTGGTCCCGCAGGAGTCCACGGATCTGCTGGGTCGAGACACCGTCGCCGCCGAATGCCAGGACGCCGATCGCGACGCTCAGGTCCCATCCGGCAGCACCGCAGTACTCCTGGCCGAGCTGGCGCCGGACATCTCCCCCGATATGCACCCGCGGGACCTGTCCGAGGGGCAGCGAATCACGCTGGCGCTGGCCATCATCCTCGTGGCATCACCGGCGGTGATCCTGCTCGACGAGCCCACCCGCGGACTGGACTATCCGACCAAGGCACGACTGGCGCAGATCCTGCGCGACCTGGCAGCGCGCGGCCATGCTGTGGTGCTCGCCACGCACGATGTGGAGCTCGCGGCCGAGGTCGCCACCCGCGTTGTGGTCCTCGCTGACGGCGAGGTGGTCGCCGATGGGCCGACCGCACACATCGTTGTTGGCTCGCCGCTCTTCGCCCCGCAGGTGGCGAAGGTCCTCGCCACCGCGCCGGGTCAGTCGGTCCCGCTCACCGTCACCGCGGTGCAGCGCGCGCTGGCGGCGACGTCGTGACCGCGGTGCGCATGGGCACGTGGTCACGCGTGGCCATCGCTCTCGCCACGGTCGTCGGCCTTCTGGCCTTCACCTGGCCCTTCCTCGCCGAGCCTGGATCGGCCGCCGTCGCGCATGCCGCCGACGCACCCTGGGTGTTCGCGGCACTGATCCCCCTCGTCCTTGCCGTCGTGCTCGCGCAGGTGGCCGACGGTGGGATGGACGCCAAATCCATCGCCGTGCTCGGCGTCCTCGTCGCGGTGGTGGCGGCCCTGCGACCCCTGGGTGCGGGCACCGCGGGCCTCGAGCCGATCTGGTTCATCATCGTGCTCGGTGGTCGAGCCCTCGGGCCAGGATTTGGCTTTGCCCTCGGCTCGCTCTCGCTCGGGGCTTCTGCACTCATCACCGGTGGGGTCGGACCCTGGCTGCCCTTCCAGATGATCGCGGCCGCGTGGGTCGGCCTCGGTGCCGGCTTGCTGCCCCCGATGCGCGGTCGTGCCGAGATTGCGATGCTCGCGGCGTACGGCATGCTCGCCTCGATGGCCTACGGCTTGGTAATGAACCTGTGGTTCTGGCCGTTCCTCAGCGGACTCACGGGGGCCGCGTATGCCGACGGAATTCTCTTCGCTCCCGGAGCGCCACTCACGGAGAACCTTGGTCGCTGGTTGGCGTTCTCGCTGGTGACTTCGCTCGGCTGGGATATCCCCCGCGGTGTCATCACAGCCATCCTCATCCTCCTTATCGGGCGGCCGATTCTCATCGCTCTGCAGCGCACCGCGCGCCGCGCGAACTTCGCGCCCGCGGTGGCGTTCATCCCGCAACGATCATCCGTCTCGATCCGCGATACCTCGGCAGTGCTCGATGGGTGACACAGCGGATGAACCCGTCGACATGAGTGAGTCGACGTCCCTCAACGACATCGCGGCCGCGATCACCTGGCCCGATCGCGATATCGCACAGCAGGCTCGCGAGCGCTGGGACTCACTGAATAAGCCCGCGGGCTCCCTCGGCCGGCTCGAAGACCTCGGCACATGGTGGGCGGCGACGCGCGGTGAGTGTCCGCCCACTCCCCCGCAACATCCGGTCCTTGTGGTCTTCGCGGCTGACCACGGGATCGCACGAACCGCGCGCACGTCCGTCTATCCGCCCGAGGCCACCGCACGCATGGTTCGGGCCTTGCTCAATGGCAGCGCAGCAGCCAGCGCGCTCGCGCGACGAGTCGGTGCCACGGTGCACGTCGTCGACCTCGCCGTGGACGCCGAGACCGACTACCTGGACGACCTCAATCCGGCTGCCACAGCCCACCGGATACGACGCGCCAGCGGTTCGATTGACCACGAAGACGCGATGACCGCCGAC
This sequence comes from Candidatus Nanopelagicales bacterium, assembly GCA_030827125.1. Lineage (GTDB taxonomy): Bacteria > Actinomycetota > Actinomycetes > S36-B12 > S36-B12 > Mxb001. The sequence goes on along the minus strand of JAURFD010000005.1, from coordinate 32,427 downwards.
GAGGCTCATCAAGCGTTCATCGCCGGTGTAGGCATTGCCGATGCGGAGATCGATGCCGGAGCCGACCTGCTCATCGCCGGTGACATCGGCGTGGGCAACACCACGGCAGCCTCCGCCATCATCGGTCTCTACGCGCCCGCCGATGTCGTGGCCGTTGTCGGTCGTGGCACGGGGATCGACGATGCCGCCTGGATGCGCAAGTGCGCGGCCGTGCGCGATGCCATGCGCCGCGGGCGCGAACTCAAGGCCGAGCCGTTGGAGTTGCTCGCCACCATCGGCGGTGCTGACTTCGCCGCGATCCTCGGCTTCCTCCTGCGGTCAGCAGCCCGGCGGACGCCGGTGCTCCTGGACGGGCTCGCGCCTACCGCGGTCGCCCTCATCGCACACCGCGTCGCCTTCCGCGCCCGCGAATGGTGGCGGGCCGGACATCTGTCCACCGAGCCCGGACACGCGGCCGCACTCGCGCGCCTCGACCTCGATCCGATTCTCGATCTGCGGATGCGACTCGGCGAGGGCACGGGTGCACTTCTCGCGGTCCCCCTCATCGGTGCCGCAGCGGACGCCCTCTCGGACATGGCCACCGATGACGCGACCGGCGTCGAGAGTTTCGACGGGTAGCGACCCGCACCTTCTCCGTCGCAGTTTGATAGGTCCTCGTCCAGCAGCGAACGTCAACCACTACGGTCGCGCTATGACCTTGCGCCACACACCCCTTCACGATCAGCACCTGGCGCTCGACGCCAAGATGGCGGACTTCGGTGGATGGGATATGCCCATCGAATACTCCGGGGCGGTCGCCGAGCACGGTGCCGTGCGCGGCGCGACAGGTGTCTTCGACGTCTCCCACATGGGCTACGTCGAGGTTCGCGGTGCGGGCGCGACCGAGTGGCTCAACGGCGTACTCACCAATGACCTGAACCGCATCAGCGAGGGGCAGGCGCAGTACTCCATGCTGTGCGATGAGCAGGGTGGTGTCATCGACGACCTGATTGCGTACCGCGTGACACCCGACGCGCTTTTCATCATCCCCAACGCGGCCAATGTGAACGCCGTCGTCGCGACACTCCAAGCGGCCGCGGCGGACACCGCCGTCCAGGTGGTGGACGCCAGCGACGCCTACGGTCTGCTCGCGGTGCAAGGACCCAACAGCGCGGAGCTCCTGGAGTCACTGGGCCTGCCCGCCGGTCACGCCTACATGTCCTTCGGGCGTTCGTCCTGGCAGGGGGCGCCCGTTGTCGTGGCCCGCACCGGATACACCGGCGAGTTGGGGTTCGAGATCCTCATTCCGGCCGATCGCACGGTCGAGTTGTGGCAGGCACTGCTGGCCGCCGGGGCGACTGCGTGCGGCCTAGGGGCGCGGGATGTGCTGCGCACCGAGATGGGCTATCCCCTGCACGGACATGAACTCTCCGCCGAGATCACCCCGGTCCAGGCGGCGGCCTCCTGGGCCGTGGGGTGGGACAAGCCGGCCTTCCGCGGCCGCGACGCCCTCGCTGCCGAGCGCGAGAGCGGACCTCGCCGTCGGCTGCGCGGACTGCTCGCCGAGGGCCGCATGATCCCGAGGGCCGGCATGGCCGTGCTGAACGCCTCCGGAAACCCGGTGGGTGAGGTGACGAGCGGGACGTTCTCGCCCAGCCTGGGCAAGGGCATCGGGCTGGCCCTGCTGAGCCCGGACATCGCCGAGGGCGACGACGTCGTCGTGGACATTCGCGGCCGACAGGCGCCCTTCACGGTGACGAGGCCGCCGTTCGTCGAATCGCACGTCCGGTAGCCCCACCGGCCCGCGAAGGTAGGGTGATCGGCCATGACGAGTGTGCTGCTGTCGAGCGTCGACCCGGTGAGCGCCGAGGTTGATGCCCTGGTCCTGGGAATCACCGATGAACTGATCCTGCCGGCGGCGATACCGGCCGCCACGCGCAGCATGTTGCATGACATGCTCGAAGCGCTCGGAGCCAAGGGCAAGCGGGGCGAGATCACGAAGGTTCCCTCCGGCGGTCTCGCCATCGCCCCCCTCATCGTCACGGTTGGCCTCGGGAGCGACGCCACCCTCGATGCCGAGCAGACCCGACGCGTCGCGTCCGCGGCGGCACGGGCACTCGCCGGCACCACCAGCGCCCTTATGCACCTGGGCGAACCGACTCCTGAGTCGATCGAGGCGATCGCCACCGGAGCTCTGCTCGGCGCCTACCGCTTCACCCATTTCCGCGGCGCCGGATCCGAAGCGACACCGGAGCCGATCAACAAGGTCGTCATCTCGGGCAATCCCTCAGACAAGGCTGATGCAGCTGCGCTGCATCGGGGCCAGATCATCGCCGAAGCGGTCAATGCCGCGCGCGACCTGGTCAATACGCCCCCGTCGGCACTTCCCCCTGAGGAACTTGCGCACGCCGCCATCGATGCTGTGCGCAAGTTGCCCGTCACCGTCGAGGTGTGGGACGAAGAGCACCTCGCCGCTGAAGACTTCGGTGGGATCCTCGCCGTGGGTCAGGGCTCGGCAAACCCGCCGAGGCTGATCCGCATGGAGTACGCGCCCAAGAAGGCCAAAGGCACCTTGGCGCTCGTCGGCAAGGGCGTGACCTTCGACTCCGGCGGTCTCTCCCTCAAGCCGCCAAAGGCCATGGAGACGATGAAGTGCGACATGAGCGGTGCCGCCGCCGTGATCGCCGCCGTCACAGCAATTGCGCAACTGGGCCTGAAGGTCAACGTCGTCGGCTGGATCCCCACGGTCGAGAACATGCCCGGCGGACACGCCCAGCGCCCCGGAGACGTCATCACGATCTACGGCGGACGCACCGTCGAGGTACTCAACACCGACGCGGAGGGTCGGCTGATCCTGGCCGACGCCCTCGTTCGCGCCGCCGAGGAAGACCCTGACCTGATCGTGGATGCCGCCACCCTTACCGGCGCGGCCGTCGTCGCTCTGGGGGACCGGACCAGCGGGATCATGGCGAACGACGACGACGTCCGCGTGGCCGTTTGGGAGTCGTCCCAGCGCGCCGGCGAGGTCATGTGGCACCTGCCGATCCCCGAGGAGTCCCGCGGCACCCTGGACTCGCACATCGCCGACATCAAGAACATCGGGGACGGAAAGGGCGGGATGTTGAGCGCGGCGGCGTTCCTGCGCGAGTTCGTGCCCGCCGAGCGCCGCTGGGCGCACCTGGACATCGCCGGACCGGCCTTCAATGAGGGGTCGCCGTACGGCTACACGCCCAAGGGCGGCACCGGGGCGGCCGTGCGCACCTTCATCCAACTCGCCGAGGACCTGGCCGAGGGGCGCCTCGGCTGACCCACTCTGCTCCCTGTGGCAGCGGCCTCGCACCGTGATGGAAGGATAGGCGCCAACCCCCTGGGAAGGAGCTGTCGGTGAACGAGGCAGATGTCGTCATCCTCGGAGGAGGCAGTGGCGGCTACGCATGTGCCCTGCGCGCCTCACAACTCGGCCTGTCCGTCATCCTCATCGAAAAGGGCAAGCTCGGCGGGACCTGCCTGCACCGTGGCTGTATCCCCACCAAGGCCCTGCTCCACGCCGCCGAGGTCGCCGACGCCGCCCGCGACAGCGAGGACTTTGGTGTTCGCGCAACCCTCGAAGGCATCGACATGCCGAAGGTCAACTCCTACCGCGACGGCGTCGTCGGTCGGCTCTACAAAGGCCTCCAGGGCCTGGTCAAGAGCCGCAACGTCACCTACGTCGAGGGCGAAGGTCGACTCACCGCACCGAACACCGTCACCGTTGACGGCACGGCGTACACGGGCAAAAACATTGTCCTCGCGACCGGTTCCTACGCACGCTCACTTCCCGGCCTCGACATTGGCGGCCGCATCATGACCTCGGATCAGGCCCTCACCTTGGACTTCGTCCCCGAGAAGGTCATCGTCCTCGGTGGTGGCGTGATCGGCGTCGAGTTCGCGAGCGTGTGGAAGTCCTTCGGCTCCGATGTGCACATCATCGAGGCACTCCCCCGGCTCGTTCCCGCCGAGGATGAAGCAGTCTCGAAGGCCTTCGAGCGGGCCTACCGCAAGCGCAAAATCGCCTTCACGACCGGCGTCCGCTTCGCCAGCGCCACCCAGGATGACAGCGGCGTTCACGTGACCTTGGAGAACGGCGACACGCTCGATGCGGATCTTCTCCTCGTTGCCGTCGGTCGCGGCCCTCAGACCTCCGGCCTTGGCTACGAGGAGGCCGGGGTCGCCATGGATCGCGGATTCGTCCTCGTCGACGAGCGGCTCCACACCAACGTTCCCGGCATCTTCGCTGTCGGTGACATCACGCCCGGGCTGCAACTCGCCCACCGGGGATTCCAGCACGGCATCTTCGTTGCCGAGGAGATCGGCGGGCTCAACCCGCGGGTCATCCGCGACGTCGACATCCCCAAGGTCACCTACTCCGAGCCGGAGGTGGGTTCGGTCGGTCTCACCGAGGCGCAGGCGCGCGAGCAGTTCGGCGCCGACAACATCTCGGTCTACGAGTACAACCTCGGCGGCAACGGCAAGAGCCAGATTCTGTCAACGACCGGCTTCATCAAACTGGTCCAGCGTGTCGACGGCCCCATCGTCGGGGTACACATGCTCGGTGCGCGCATCGGCGAGCAGATCGGCGAGGCCCAACTCATCGTGAACTGGGAGGCCTACCCCGAGGACGTCGCCGCCCTCGTTCACGCGCATCCCACTCAGAACGAGGCGATGGGCGAGGCGCACCTCGCACTCGCCGGCAAGCCCCTGCACGCCCACGCCTGATCCGGAGGACATATGTCGGTCTCGGTCACTCTCCCCGCGCTCGGTGAGTCGGTCACGGAGGGCACCATCACCCGCTGGCTGAAGAAGGTCGGCGACACCGTCGTCGCCGACGAGCCACTCGTCGAGGTGTCCACCGACAAGGTCGACACCGAGATCCCGGCCCCCGCCAGCGGCGTGCTGCTCGCCATCAATGCGCCCGAAGACGCCACTGTCCCCGTCGGCGCCGAACTCGCCGTCATCGGTGAGGCCAACGAGGCTGTCGCGGCACCCGCAACCCCCGAGCCGGCAGCGGCATCGGCTCCCCCGACTCCCGAGCCCGCGGCGGCACCGGCTCCCCCGGCCGCTGAGCCCGCACCCGCTCCCGTAGCTGTCCCCGCCACCACCGGAGCGACCACCTCGGTCGTCCTCCCGGCACTGGGCGAGTCGGTCACGGAGGGCACCATCACCCGCTGGCTGAAGAAGGTCGGCGACACCGTTGTCGCCGACGAGCCACTCGTCGAGGTGTCCACCGACAAGGTCGACACCGAGATCCCCGCACCGGCCAGCGGCGTCCTGCTCGCCATCCGCGTGGCCGAGGACGCCACCGCGGCCGTAGGCGCGGAGTTAGCCGTCATCGGTGCGGCCGGTGCCGCCCCGGCAGAGACTCCGGCAGCACCCGCTCCCGCTCCCCCGGCAGCCGCACCTGCGCCCCCAGCTGCGGCGCCCGCACCCGCCGTAGCTCCTACCCCTTCGTCGACCCCTCCGCCGGCTGCACCGGCGCCGGTGGCGACGCCGAACGGCGACGAGGAGCCCTACGTCACACCCCTCGTCCGCAAACTCGCCGCCGAGAAGGGCGTCGATCTTGCGACCGTCGTCGGCACCGGCGTGGGTGGTCGTATTCGCAAGCAGGACGTGCTTGCGGCGGCGGCTCCCCCTCCCCCCGCCGCGGCCGCACCGGCACCGGGCACTCCGGCGTCGCCGGTCACTCCCGCGGCTGCAGCGGCACCGGCGGCAGCGACACCGAGTTCGGGGCTTCGGGGCACCTCCGCCCCGATGTCTCGCCTGCGTCGCGTCATCGCCGAGCGCATGGTCGAGTCACTGCAGACCTCGGCCCAGCTGACGACGGTGATCGAGGTCGACGTCACGCGCATTGCCCAACTCCGCGATCGCGCCAAGCACGACTTCGAAGCGCGCGAGGGCGTCAAACTCACCTTCCTGCCGTTCTTCGCCAAGGCGGCCATCGAGGCACTCGCCGCCTACCCGATCGTGAACTCCTCCATGGACGCGGCCGCGGGCACGATCACCTATCACGGTGAAGTCAATCTCGGGGTTGCCGTCGATACCGATCGCGGGCTGCTCGTTCCCGTCGTACGCGACGCGGGCGATCTCAGCGTCGCCGGTCTGGCGCGGCGTATCGCAGACCTTGCGGAGCGCACCCGGACCAACAAGGTTTCCCCTGACGAGCTGTCCGGCGGCACCTTCACGATCACCAACACCGGCAGCCGCGGGGCGCTGTTCGACACCCCGATCCTCAACATGCCCCAGTCCGCCATCCTCGGCACCGGCGCCGTGGTGAAGCGTCCGGTCGTCATCTCCGACGACGGCAACGACGTCATTGCGATTCGCTCCATGGTCTATTTGGCGCTCACTTACGACCATCGCCTGGTCGATGGCGCCGACGCGGCGCGCTTCCTCACCGCGGTTCGCAGCCGACTTGAGGATGGCTCGTTCACGGACGTGGGCGTCTGATGCGCGTTGCCGTCACCGGAGCGTCTGGCCTCATCGGCTCGGCCCTCGTGCCGGAGCTGCGAGCCCAAGGCCATGACGTCATCCGGCTCGTCCGCCGAGCACCTTCCGCGGCCGACGAGGTTCGCTGGGATCCCACGACGGGCGAGGTTGACCTCGACGGACTGGCTGGCGTCGACGGCATCGTGCACCTCGCGGGTGCTGGCGTCGGCGACCACCGTTGGACCGACGACTACAAGGCCGAGATTCTCAACTCCCGAGTCCAGGGCACCCAAACGATCGCGCGCGCCGCAGCAGCGCTCGACCCCAAACCCGCGGTGCTCGTCTGCGGATCGGCCATCGGCTTCTACGGCGACACCGGAGACCACGCCGTTGACGAATCCGCCCCGCAAGGTCCCGGATTCCTCGCCGACGTCGTCGCGCAGTGGGAGGCCGCCGCCGCGCCCGCGGTAGACGCGGGCATCCGCGTGCCGTTCGCCCGCACCGGCCTGGTGGTGAGTTCGCGAGGTGGCGCCTGGAAGCGCATCCTGCCGATCTTCAAAGCCGGCCTCGGCGGGCGTTTGGGTTCGGGTCAGCAGTACTGGTCCTACATCTCGATTCGCGACGAGGTCGCGGCGCTCATCGCGCTGCTCACCGATGAGCGGTACGCCGGTCCGGTGAACCTCACGGCGCCGAACCCGGTGACGAACGCCGACGTCACGAAGGCGATGGGCGAGGTCCTCAGCCGTCCCACCGTGCTTCCGGTGCCCGGATTTGCCTTGAAGGTGGCACTCGGGGAGTTCTCCTCGGATGTCCTGGGCAGCCAACGCGTGCTCCCGGCAGTGCTCGAGGAGTCAGGCTTCACCTGGAGCGATTCGACGATCGCTTCGGCGATTCAGCAGGCGGTGGCGGGACAGTAGCGTCAGCGCCAGTTGACTCCACCACGCACGTGCCCGTGGTCGCATCATCGGCCCCGACCGCTCCGATGCCGAGGAAACCAACAACCCCGGCACAGGCCGCGGCGATCAGCCAGCGCGGTCTGATCCCTGCCAAGCGACGTGACCCCCCGCGCCGTCCATCGGCTGCGTGGCGCCCCCGACCAGGCTCGGGTGCGACCGTGATCGTGGCGCGTTGACGACCTGGCGGACTGCTCCGGCGGGTCGGCCAAGCCGCCCCTGTCGGACCCACCCGCCGTGATGACCACACCATGTCTTCCTGCTCCGCCATCGGCGGAGTACGTCGTACCGCAAGGGGAGATTGACCGGGGGCCACGGCGGGGCGATCCACCGGCAACGAGCGCGAGGCGAGATCGAGGACGGCCGCCATCCGAGCCATGTTCGGGCGAGCCGCCGGGTCGGGATCGGCGCCGCTCACCATGATGCTCACAACATCTGAGCCCACCGATCCCTCGGGGAGGAGCTCAGCCATCAACTCAGCGAGATCTTCCACGTCACTGGCCGTGTCAGCGCCCGGACGCCAACCCACGATGACGGCGGAGTAGTTAGGTCGCTGCCGCAGAGAGTCTCGGCTCAGAACACCGAGAGCGAACCCGGCATCGTGGAGGTGGGCCAGCGCCGTGGCCACCGATGACAACAGGGCCAACGCCTCCGCCGCATTGAGTGATCCCGGAAGTGGAGTGGCGTCCTCGGGCACATCGACGGTGGTGGCCAGCCCCTCGGGAACGATCACGACGTCAACGATTCGGGCGATGCCGGGGTGCGGGTGACGCGCGAGCCGCTGTCCCGCGCGTCGGTACTGATCGCGCAGGGCAAGGTCGGGTGGGAGTGTGGTGGTGAGGATCGTGGTCGTCATGGGCTCATCGTGCCTCCGGACCCCGGTCGAACGTCCTGCGTTATCCACAGGCCACTACGGTGAACGTATGGACATCCTCGTGGTGGGAGCGGGCCTCGCGGGTCTCGCCGCGGCCCGGTACGCCGTGGGCCAGGGACACCAGGTGATCGTCCTCGAAGGTAGCGACGCCGTCGGTGGTCGCATTCGTACCGATCACGTCGATGGCTTCTTGCTCGACCGCGGATTCCAACTGTTCAATCCGGCATATCCCGAAGCAGAGCGAGTCCTCGATCTCGACGAACTCGATCTGCGGCCCTTCGTCGCGGGAGCCGAGATCATCATGTCCTCGCGCGGCAAGCGCCGAGCGGTGCGCGTGGCTGACCCACGACGTGAACCCGCGTGGACCCTGTCGACGCTCACCGCCCCACTCGGGTCGCCGCTGTCGACAAGTCGGTTCGGCGTGTACGCACTCACTCGAGCTCTGCGGTCACCGGCGGCCCTGCGCAACGAACCCGACGTCACCGCCCTTGAAGCCCTGCGACGGGCCGGTGCCGACAGCACGCTCATCGAGCGGCTGCTCCGCCCCTTCCTGTCCGGGGTCTTCCTCGAGTCCGAACTCACCACGTCGCGACGCTTCCTCGACCTCGTGTTGCGCTCCTTCGTGCGCGGGACCCCGTCGCTTCCCGCGCAGGGCATGCAAGCCATCCCCGAACAACTTGCCGTGGGGCTGGATGTGCGCCTGCAGTCGCCGGTCCGATCCGTTCGACCGCACGAGGTCGCCCTGGACGGTGGCGAGACGTGGAAGGCCGACGCGATCATTGTCGCCACGGACCCGGAGACTGCCGGACGGTTGCTGCCCGACGTTCATGTGCCCGCGGCCCGATCGGTCACCACGTGGTACTACCGACCCGATGTCCCACCCGAGTCGCTCGCCCAAGGTCGACCGGTGCTCATCGTGGACGGGGCTCGCCGTGGGCCCCTGCTCAATACCGTCGTCCCCTCGCATGCAGCTCCGGCGTACTCGCCGCCCGGCGTCGCGCTCGTCTCCGCATCCGCGCTCGGCGTTCGAGACACCACCGCGCAGGAGCGCGCGGTGCGCGATCACCTCGGCTGGATGTATGGCGCCCACACCGAACGCTGGGAGCTCATCGCGCGCTACACAATTTCCTACGCACTGCCGGCGATGCCGGTGCCCCTCGATGTGCGCCGTCCGGTCTCGCTCGGCCACGGGTTGTACGTCGCCGGAGATCATCGCGACACCTCATCCATTCAGGGCGCTCTCGTCAGCGGCCGACGCGCCGCGGAAAGCGCTATCGCGGAAGGAACTGCAGCATGACGACACGTCGCATTCTCGCCACCAGCGGCGGCTTCCTCGCCACCGATCGCTGGGGCGTCATGAAGCCCGGCGCCATCATGCTCGAAGCCCTGCGCCTCACAGGTGCCGAGAGACCGCGAGTGTGCCTGGTCATGACGGCGAGCGGTGACAACGAGAGCTATCTGGCCCGCTCCTATGCGGCCCTCGGAGCCCTCGGCTGCGATGTCGATCACCTCGCCCTTTTCACCATGCCGAATCGCGATCCGCACGAGGTCCTCGGGCGCAGCGACGTCGTCTGGGTCGGCGGGGGCAGCGTGGCCAACCTACTCACGCTGTGGCGCCTCCATGGTGTTGATGAGGCGATGCGCGCGGCGTGGGAGTCCGGGACCATCCTCGGTGGTGTGAGCGCGGGCTCCATCTGCTGGCACGTGGGTGGACCGACCGACTCTTTCGGCCCCGAATTGCAGGTGGTCACCAACGGACTGGGATTCCTGCCCTACGGCAACGGCGTCCACTATGACAGCGAGGCGCAGCGACGCCCTCTCCTGCAGCGCGTCGTCAGCGATGGCATCCTGCCGACCTCGTACGCCACCGACGACCGCATCGGACTGCTCTATGAGGGTGAGGACCCCGTGCAGGTCATCGCCGACCTTGAGGTGGATCCCGTGCACGGTCCTGCGGCGTACCGCATCGAGCGATCGGGAGACACCGCTGTCGAGACGCGCCTTGCCGTCGGTCGCATCTGACGAAGGTCTGCGATTCGGCCAAGGTCGTTGCCCCGCCGACGAGGTGCTGGCACGATCGGCGTATGCGAAAAATGTCCGTGAGTACCAGAAGCTTCGCCGCCCTCACCGCTGCCGTCGCCCTCATCCTCACCGCCTGTGGTGGTGGCGGCTCGGATTCGGGTCAGGCTCAGGAATTCTGCGACCAGCTCGCTGCCGGGACCGCTCCCTTCGACATCTTCCAGTCCATGCGGGATGACTATCCCGACCAGCCCGCGTGGGCGGCAGCCGCGAAGGATTGGGCGAAGTCGACCTGCCCTGATCAACTCGCCTCCAACGAGCAGCTCCGCAACATCATTTCCAACACCGGCGGCGACCCCGACTCCTGATCAGACCCGTCGCGCGCGGCTGGTTGGTGAGAGTGGCTACGCCTGTCGTCCGTACGCGCGGGTGACTTCCGCGACCACCACGGAGTACTCGCGGTACCACTGCGTTCGGCCGCGTTCCTGCGCGACGCGGTGTTCGGCTACGGCTTTCCACGCCTGGGCGCTCGCCTCGTCTCGCCAGTAGGACACGGTGACACCGAACGCCGTCTCGGCATCGCGAGCGGACTCCACCCCGACGAAACCCGGTTGAGAACGCGCGAGGTCATCCATCCGGGCTGCCATCTCGTCGTATCCATCGTCCTCGCCCTGGGCACGGCGTACCGAACTGAAGATGACGGCGATGGTGCCCGCTTCGACCGGAATCATTCGACGCTGAAGTTGGGCAGGCGCTGCCGGAGCCAGCCGGGGAGCCACCAGTTCGCTCGCCCGAGCATCGACATCACGCTGGGAATGAGCACAAGGCGCACGATGAAGGCATCGACGAGGATCGCCGAAGCCAGGGCGAGACCGAAGAGCTTGATCGTGTCATTGGGTATCGGGACGAACGCGATGAACACCGAACTCATGATGAGCGCAGCCGCCACGACGACCTTGCCGGAACCGGCCAAGCCATGGCGCACGGCCTCCCGATTGTCCTCGGTTTCGTGCCACCCCTCCTGCATGCGCGAGACCAGGAAGACCTCATAGTCCATCGACAGTCCGAACAAGATGGCAAAGACCATGATGGGCAGGAACGGCAGGATCGGCCCCGTGGTCGAGACGCCAAGGAGACTGGCGCCCCAGCCCCACTGAAACACCGCCACGGTGACCCCGAGAGCCGCTGCGAAACTCAGCAGGCTCGTCACGGCGGCGGTGAACGGGATGACAAACGATCGGAACAGCAGGAACAGCGCGAGGAATCCCAGTCCGATCACGATGAACAAGAAGAGCGGCAACACGCTGATGAGGACATCGGTGAAGTCCTGCGTGACCGCCTGAGTGCCGCCGACGTAGATCGCCGCTCCGCTGGTGGCCACCTTGTCGGAGGTCTGCGTGCGTAGCCGCTCCAAGAGTTGATTGGTTGCGGGATCGTCCGGCGAGGTCGTGGGTTGCACGAGCACGCTCGTGACGATTCCGTTGTCGCTGAACAGCCCCTTGGTGTCACCGACCTTCACCACTTCGTAGAGCGGGAGCATGTCCTCGTTCGGCAGGGTCAAGGCGACACCTTCGGTCTGCGCCAGTTCGCTCACGACGGTGCGCAATGCGGTGTCATCCAACGGCGTGGGCAAAGTCACCGCCACGAAAAAGGGTCCGTTGACCCCTGGGCCGAATCCCTTCGCCATGAGGTCGAATCCGACCCGCGCCGCGGTCCCCGGCTGAGCACTGCCGTTGTCAGGGAAGCCCTGTCGCAGGGAGAGCGCCGGGATAGCAAGGACGAGGACCACGATGAGCGCCAGGAGGCCGGACAGCCAGGGCGCCTTCTGTAGGAACGATCCGTACGTGGCCCAGGAACTTTCATCGAGCGGCTTGACCTTGGGGTGTCGGGCCCACGGCAGTCGCAGGCCGATGGTGTGGCGACCAAGAAGGCTCGCGACCGCAGGGAGCAGGAACAGTGCGGCGAGCATGATGACGAAGACGGTGACCGCAGCGGCCACCGCCAATCCGTAGAAGAAGCTGACCCCGAGGACGAACAGCCCAAGCAGCGCCATGATCACGGTGCTGCCCGCGAACACCACCGCACGACCCGCGGTACGCGTGGCGGTACGTATGGCGTCCTTGGGTTCCGCCCCGTCGAGAACCTCCTGCCGGAATCTGCTGAGGATGAACAGCGAGTAGTCGATGCCGACGCCCAGACCGATCATGGAGGCCAGTTCGGGGGCGAAGGACGCCACGTCGAGCAGACCGGCGATCAGCAGAATGAGCAACTGCCCAATCACGAGGCCGCTCACCGCGATGAGGATGGGGAGTCCGGCGGCGATAAGGCTGCCAAAGGCGATGGCGAGGATGATGATCGCGGCGATGACGCCGACGAGTTCGCTGGCCGAGTCTCCCGCACCGGCAGCGGTGAGGATCTGGCCGGTGGCGCCTACCTGCAACGAGTCTGACTGCGCGGCTTGCAGGACGTCGACGAACTCTTGCGCCATCTCCTGGCTGACCACCGCGGTCCCGGCTCCGACGAAGGTGACCGTGGCATAAGCAACGGTCTTGTCCTTGCTGATCGTCGACGTGGCCTCCTTAGCCGCCTTGTTCGCCTCCAGCAGCTTGTTCAAGTCATCCTGGATGGACTGCGGAGTGCCCTCCGGGTAGGTGACGTCGGTCGTGCCATCGGCGAAGGCCTTGTTGACCTCATCCTGAAACTCCTGGGGAGTCCCTGGAGGGAAGGTGATTGCATTGCTCTGCGGCTTCGGACAGTCAGGGCCGTAGGTCTTGTTGTCATAGGGCGATGTGATGCACTTGGTGCCCTCAATCGCCGCGAGCTTGGTGAGGAGTTCATCCACCTGCGCCTTGACCTCCGGCGCCTCCACGGATCCTGAGGTCGGTGACCACACGACATCGGCCGTATTGCCGTCAGCCGCCTGCGGGTTGACCTCCTCCAGCAACTGCTGGGCCAACGCCGACTGCGTGTTGGGAAGTGAAAAGGAGTCGTTGAACGACCCCTTGAAGCTGATGGCGAGTACGCCGACGCCCACGGTGGCGAGCACCCAGATGACGATGGCAATGATTGGCTTGCGAATCGCCCAGGCTGATAGCGCTCCCATGAAATTCCCCTCGAGGCAGTTGCGCGCAGCCTAGACCCCCGGGCAGGGCTACGCTGCTGCCATGATCGAGGTCGTTCACCTGGGACCCGAACCGGTGGACTACGAGGACGCGTGGGAATTGCAGCGACGCACTCACGAAGAAGTGGCGTCAGCGACGCGCCCTGACACGCTGATCCTCCTCGAGCACGCTGCGGTGTACACCGCGGGACGGCGTACCGAACCCATAGAGCGTCCCCAGGACGGCACCCCGGTGATCGACGTCGACCGCGGCGGCAAGATCACCTGGCACGGTCCGGGCCAACTGGTGGGCTACCCCATCATCCGGTTGCCCGAGCCCTTCGATGTCGTGGCCCATGTCCGCCGGTTGGAGGCCGCCCTCATCGATGCCTGCGCCGAACTCGGGCTGGTCACCACCGCCGTCGCGGGCCGCAGCGGCGTCTGGGTGGCCGCCGATGATCGCGGACCGGATCGCAAGGTGGCCGCCATCGGGGTCCGCGTCGCCCGCGGAGTGACCCAACACGGCTTCGCCCTCAATGTCGATTGTGATCTGGGAGCCTTCGATCGCATCGTGCCCTGTGGCATCCGGGACGCGGGCGTCACGAGCCTGACCTGGGAAGGACTCGGGCCGATCACGGTCGAGGACGTGCGGCCGGTCGTGGAGCGACACATGACCGCGACACTCACGGGCGTAGGGTCGTCGACATGAGCGAGCGCAAGTTGCTGCGTCTGGAAGTGAAGAACTCCGCCGTGCCCATCGAGCGGAAGCCCCCGTGGATCAAGACACGGCTGCGCACCGGCCCGGAGTACACCGCGATTCGCGACCTGGTTGACCGCGAGGGCCTGCACACCGTATGCGTCGAGGCCGGCTGCCCGAACATCTTCGAATGCTGGGAAGACCGCGAGGCAACCTTCCTCATCGGTGGCGAACAGTGCTCGCGGCGCTGCGACTTCTGCCAGATCGACACGGGACGACCCGCTCCCCTGGATCGCGACGAGCCCCGTCGGGTGGCCGAGTCCGTCCGCACGATGGCCCTGCATTACGCCACGGTCACCGGTGTCGCTCGCGATGACCTCGACGACGAGGGCGCCTGGCTCTACGCCGAAACGGTGCGGATGATCCGCGAACTCAATCCGGAGTGCGGGGTCGAGGTCCTCATTCCCGACTTCAGCGGCACACCCGAACTCCTCGCGGAGGTCTTTGCCGCGCAGCCCAGTGTGCTCGCGCACAATCTCGAGACAGTCCCCCGCATCTTCAAGCGGGTCCGGCCCGCGTTCCGATACGACCGCTCCCTCAATGTCTTGACCCAGGCACGCGACGCCGGACTGGTCACCAAGAGCAACCTCATCCTCGGCCTCGGTGAGACCGACGATGAGGTTGATGCGGCCCTGGTCGATCTCCACGCGGCCGGCTGCGACCTGGTCACGATCACGCAGTACCTGCGCCCGACTCCACGCCACCATCCGGTGGAGCGGTGGGTGCCCCCGGAGGACTTTGTCGCGTGGGATGCCCGGGCGCGAGGGATCGGCTTCGTCGGTGTCATGAGTGGCCCCCTCGTGCGCTCGAGCTATCGCGCGGGTCGCCTCTATCGCGAGGCCGTCCAAGCTCGTCAGGGCCAGGAGACCCCGTGAGCGGTCGCGTCGTCGCCACGCACGTCTGGCCCGGCGACGCCCAGACTCCACTCGCCGTCCCTGAACTCGTCCTGGACTGGGGCGGGGCGGTCGGTGACCGACACCACGGCGAGACCATGATCTCCGGCGCACGACAGAAGTACCTCTACGAGCGTGGGACCACCATCCGCAATCACCGTCAGTTGTCCATTGTCGACATCGGCGAGCTCGAGGTCATCGCAACGCACCTCGGGATCGATGTGCTGGCCGCAGGTGTCATCGCCGACAACATCTGCACCGAGGGGATTCCTGATCTCACGCACCTCCCGGGACTCACCCGCCTGGTGTTCGAGGGGGGAGCCGTCCTGGTGACCGGGGGCGAGAACACCCCGTGCACGATCGCCGGGCAGATGGTCACCGATCGATACGGCCCACCCGCGGAGAGTTTCCCCAAAGCCGCCATGGGGCTGCGGGGCATCGTCGCCTGGGTGGATCGACCAGCGCCGATCCGACCGGGCGAGGCGATCGAGCTCGTGCCGCCCTCTCGGATGTAGGCGGCACGCCGCAGAAGGGTCGCGGGTAGTCTGCTGGCCATGTCCAAGTTCCGCGAGCGTCTCTCTGCCCTGCGACAGAACTACCGCATGACCAAGCAGGCCCACCGCTGGGTCGGCTGGGAGATGCTCGGCCTCTTCCTCCTCGTGACCGTGGTCGTGGCCGCGCCCATCGCCTGGTTCGTCAACACCTTGACCGGCCTGCTCATCGCCATTCCGCTGGGGCTGCTGGCCGCGACCTTCTGGTTCAGTCGCCGCGCCATGAACGCCGCCTATACCTCGATCGAGGGGCAGCCCGGTGCCGCCGCCGCGGTCGTGGAGCAGATGCGCGGCAATTGGTCGGTCACCCCCGCCGTCGCCGTCACCCGCAACTCCGACATCGTGTCCCGCGTCGTCGGTCGCTGCGGTGTCGTGCTCATCGGCGAGGGACCCGGGCAGCGGATCACCCACCTGCTCGCGAACGAGCGCAAGAAGACCGCACGGTGGCTCCCCGAGGTCCCGATCTACGAGATCCAGGTGGGGACCGAGGAGGGCCAGGTCCGCATCGGCAAGCTCCAGCGGGAACTGTCACGACTGCCGAGCACCCTGCGCCCCGCGGAGGTCAACGACATTCGTCGACGTCTCGACGCGTTCAGCGCAAAGGACTCACCGGTGCCAATCCCCAAGGGACCGATGCCCAAAGGCGGCAAGATCCCCAAATCGATGCGCGGCTAACAACGCAGGTGCAGCGCCGCCCTAGCGACCCATGCCGGGGATGGTTCGACGTACCAGCACGATCGATCCCACGGCGAGATCGTGAAGCCCCCGACGCTTCGAGTCGTAGACCAGCGCGGGCACGACGAGGCAGATCAGCAGCGTCCGAATGACGCAGCGCCACAGACTCAGCCGCTGACCGCCGGGCCCCACCACCGCAATACCGATGATGCGCTGACCGAAGGACGACCCGGTGAGCCACGTGAACACGATCACCTCAACGGCAAAGATTGCCAACGTCGCGAAGGCGGATTCGGCACTGCCATATTCCGCGCCGGGAAATATCAGACGAGCGATGACGATGGCGGCGAACCAGTCGATGGCAATCGCCCCCACGCGGCGCAGCAGGGAGGCCGGCACCGCGCCGGCCAGACTGGGTGGAAGCCACGTGGGGCTTGTGGGATCGGTGTGGCCATCGGGATCGGTGGGACCGTCCGCCCGAGGTGTGCCAGCCATACCACCACGCTAGGGCGCCCCCCAATAGTGCGCTCACCCGCCCTGCCGTAACACGAGCGAAACACGAGGTACACGGTCGGGAAACCCCCCGTACCTAGGTTCCTCGTCGACGGCAACCGCCGTCACCGGGTTCGGTTCTCGATCAGATCGGCCCGCTAGAGGCGATAGATGTCGCGGGCGACCGCGCAGGAGGTGTCATGTTCAGCAGTTCCGAAGACGTCCTGAAGTTCATGCGGGACGAGGGCGTGGAGTTCGTCGATGTTCGTTTCATCGACCTTCCCGGCGTCATGCAGCACTTCAATGTGCCGGCTGAGACGTATGTGGACGCCTTCACCGACGGTCTCATGTTCGACGGTTCGTCCATCCGCGGTTTCCAGGCGATTCACGAGTCGGACATGAAGCTCATGCCCGACCCCGCAAGTGCGTTCGTCGACCCGTTCCGTGACGCCAAAACGCTCGTGATCAATCACTCAATCCTCGATCCCTTCACCGATGAGCCCTACAGTCGTGATCCCCGCGGCATCGCGGCCAGGGCCGAGGCCTACCTGCTGTCGACCGGCATCGCCGACACGGTCTACTTCGGACCCGAGGCTGAGTTCTACATCTTCGACGACGTGCGCTTCGAGACCCGTCAGAACGCCGGCTACTACTTCCTCGACTCGATCGAAGGTGCCTGGAACACCGGGCGCGAGGAGGAGGGCGGCAACCTCGGCTACAAGACGCGCTACAAGGGCGGGTACTTCCCCGTGCCCCCGGTCGACCACTACGCCGATCTGCGCGACGAGATGGTGAAGACTCTGCAGCAGGTCGGACTCGTCGTCGAGCGCGCCCACCACGAGGTCGGCACCGGCGGCCAGGCCGAGATCAACTACCGATTCAACACTCTTCAGCGCGCGGCCGATGAGGTCATGCTCTTCAAGTACGTCATCAAGAACGTCGGATGGCAGAACGGCAAGTCCGTGACCTTCATGCCCAAGCCCCTCTTCGGTGACAACGGGTCGGGCATGCACTGCCATCAATCGCTGTGGAAAAACGGTGAGCCACTGTTCTACGACGAGCGCGGCTACGGCGGGCTGTCTGACATGGCCCGCTGGTACATCGGTGGACTGCTGAAGC
The DNA here is from genome assembly GCA_030827125.1 of Candidatus Nanopelagicales bacterium. GTDB lineage: Bacteria > Actinomycetota > Actinomycetes > S36-B12 > S36-B12 > Mxb001. The sequence goes on along the minus strand of JAURFD010000005.1, from coordinate 14,553 downwards.
ACGCACCGTCACTGCTCGCTTTCACCAACCCGACGGTCAACTCCTACCACCGCCTGGTCCCCGGGTTCGAGGCTCCCGTGAACCTCGTCTACTCGGCTCGCAATCGCTCGGCGTGCATTCGCATCCCGGTCACCGGCACTTCGCCCAAGGCCAAGCGCATCGAGTTCCGCGTCCCGGATCCGTCGAGCAATCCCTACCTGGCCTTCTCGGCCATGCTGCTCGCTGGCATCGACGGCATTAAGAACAAGATCGAGCCGCCGGCACCGGTCGACAAGGATCTTTACGAGTTGCCGCCTGACGAGTTGGCCGAGATCGATCAGGTGCCCGGCAGCCTCTCGGAGGTTCTCGACGCACTTGAGGCCGACAACGACTACCTGCAGGCCGGCGATGTCTTCCCCGCCGACCTCATCGAGACGTGGGTGGACTACAAGCGGACCAACGAGGTGGATCCCATCCGCCTGCGCCCGCATCCGCACGAGTTCGAGATGTACTACGACATCTAGAACTTAAGGAATTTGACCCGAATTTCCTCCATGGCATTGCCTCCCTGAGTGAAATTTCCGGCCCAGAGTGGCAGGAAAGTGGCAGAAAGTTATCCACAGGGTCTCCCTTCGCGTCGATTCGCCTCGCGCGCCAGGGAAACAAGCAGCCCCCCGAGCCATCAGGTTCGGGGGGCTGTTCGTCGTCGCGGGAGGCACCCGCAGACAAACTCGTGGGGCCGGCTACGTCCCGACCGCACCGGCCGCCCCGTCCCCGGGATCGCCGGCGGCGCCAGCCCAGGCACGGTCGAGGATCTCGCGCGCCTGGTCGAAGGTCACCGGGTCCACCTGGACGTACAGCCCGGTCGGCGACGGCGAGGGAGCGCAGAGTCTCCAACGCGTCTCCGCTCTGGCTCTTTGGTTTGCACTTCATAGGTCTACTAGGACTGCCTAGACTTCTCCTGTGATTATCGAAAACGCCCTTTACTTACTTCCTACCTGGGCCTCAATCGCAATCGCCCTGCTCCCACCGATGGTTGTCATCATCGGCGTCCGACTGTTTCGGAGATCACCGCTAGCTGACTCGGCAACACTCGCAATGCGAGCCACGCTCTATGCACTCTTGAGCACCGCTTTCGCATTCTCCGTCACTTTTTCGGTAAACACGTTGTGGTCACAGAACACGCAGGTCTACGACGCAGCAACAAATATGGCTCAAGCCGGATTTTCACTCGCTGAAGCCGTTGACGAGGTCGATGACAAAGCCGCCAGCGAACTCATTGCTGAGTTCTCGACATTTCTCGAGCAGGTCAAAGCCGACTCAAAGGACATCTCGATTGGGGGTGCCGAGCTACCTACCAAAACTCTTCAGGGTATACACGCCAAGGTCTCCCAACTTTCCGCTGATCCGGATCAAGCGAAGCGAATCGAAGCAGCATTTGAAGAAATCGTCACCGCCAGGCAGGCGTGGCTCAGGGCCTTGAACTCCCCTGGAATCCCCGACGTCATTTGGCTCAACATCGCGCTCCTAGGCCTAATCTTTGCCGGCGTGATTGCCGCCGCTCCGCCCGGAAAAAGTCAACGGTATGAGACAGGCGTCGTCGCCATGTCAGGCTTGGTCATCGGGTTCTTCCAGATTCCGCTCTACGTCCTGAACAGCCAGGCTTTCGTCCTCACGTTGGCCTCTGACATCTTCGATGAATTCACCGATCAATATCCGTCCAACCGTGGACTCGTGACCGGGTTTGTGAGTTTCATCGTCATTGGTGGCATCTTCATCGGCACTATGTTCTTGATTCGCAGGCATCAGACGCACGAAGAGAGCCAGAGTGAGCCCACTGGCGCGTTAGACGCTGAAGCTGACTAGACCTCTGATCGACAAGCCAGTGACTTAGCGAGTCAAGGCCAGCAATTCCGCATCGGAGTAGGAACTTTCGACGGTGCGCCCATTGACGACAACGGCATGGACAACTTCGATTTGGACAAGGAGAGTCTGTGGCCCTACGTCCAAGCGATGCTGGACGAAGGCTGGCAGGTGACCATTGAGCCGAGCGCGTGGATGGAGGAAAACCGCTGCCCCGAGTGCTTCCAGGAATGGCAGATTGACGGCGCAAAAATTTGCTTGTGCGACGACGACCTGGCGGTCCCGCCGTTAGCCGACTAGACGAGCGAACGCCCCCACCATCAAGGCGATGGTGGGGGCGTTTTCGTTGGATGGGCGCGGAGGGTCGCCGGCCTACTTGGTCCTTGCGGTGACGGTGAGAGCGAAGTAGCACCTGCGGCCGCCGTGCGAGTGGCAGAAAAGTGGCTGGAGTGGCAGAAAAGTGGCTCAAATATGGCGGTTCAACGCACGACGACGCACGCAATCGCTAACCCAAGTTTCCCAATGACACCAACGCTTTTCACGCTTTCACGCCACAACACCGCACCCCCACGATCGCCGTACTACGACATCTAATCCGATCCGCCTCCGGCGAGAGTTCGCGCGTGCGGGCCTCGTCGCGGGTTTTGACCACGCGTCGCATCGCCTCGCGCGTAGGAGTGGATGGGGACCGCACACCGCGGTCCCCATCCGCTTTTTTGCCTCCACTCTCGGGTAGTGTCGCGGGGTGGCTCAGCGACTTGTCGTACATATCGGCCCCCGCAAGACCGGGACGACGTACCTCCAACGCGTCCTTCAACTGCTCTCCCATGATTTGACGTCGCACGGTGTGCTCTACCCGATCGACTACCGGGATCAGGAGGACTACAACCACGTCGGCGCGGTCACCGACCTCACCCACAACGAGGAGAGCAAAGAGTCCAATCGCTGGACCGGCAAGGACGGCTCCGGTTGGACCGGCCTGGTGAACGCCATCAAGGGTTGGGACGGGACCGCGATCATCTCCGCTGAGATGATCGGCGGCCTACGGCCGCCCGCGGCCCGGCGACTTCTCGACGGCCTGGCGTCCCCCACCATCGACGTGGTCATCACGATGCGCGACCTCGGCCGCATCCTGCCGTCGTCCTGGCAGCAGCATGTGCGCAACACCCACACCCAGGACTACAAGGCCTACCTCAAGCGGCGCACCAGGGAACGCGGGGCAGACTCGCCGCTCCAGATGCAGTCGACGTGGGATACCGAGCGCCACCAGACCTTCTGGCGGTCCTACGCCTACGGTGCCCTCGTGCGGCGGTGGCAGGACCTGGTCGGCCCGGAACACGTCCGCATCGTCACCCTGCCCAAACCCGGGGCGCCATCGACACTGCTGTGGGAGCGCTTCCGCGAGGCCGTGGACGCCCCCGGACTGCCACAGACGCCTCCACGCCTGCCCGCCTTCATTGCCAACGTCGGCTCCACGCGCGCGGAGGCCATTCTCCTGCATGCGCTCAACGTCGAAGCCAAGCGCCGCGGCTGGAATCGCAAGACGACCAACGAGTTGCAGCAGCGTCTGCTCTCCGGTGGATTCCTCGACCGTCCCGATCGCGGTGCCCCGCTCCTGCTGCCCAGCAGGTTCCTCAAGCCGGTTCAAACCTGGGCCGATGTCGATATCGATGACGTGCGCTCAACCGGCGTGACCCTGCTCGGTGATCTGGAGGACCTTCGGGTTCCCGACTCTGCGGCGAGCCACAATCGGGCAGCCCCCGAGGAGGTCGCCGCGGCCGGAGCCTTCGCCACCGCGAATGCGATGGACTACGAGGCTGAGCTGATTCGTCGTCGCAACGAGCGGGAGGCGCGTCTCACCCTTCCCGGACGGGTTCTACGCCGGGTTCGGGATCGGGTTCGACCGCCGCGGTCGTAAGCCCGCGTGCTGCCGTGATCGCTAGGATGATGCCGATGACGGCGACCGCTCCCCAGAAGGCGTTGAGGGCTACCTGAGCCCAGGCGAACTTGACGATGGAGTACACCGTGAGGAGCACGGCGGCCCCGAGATTCATCAGGTGATAGGTCTTGCTGCGAGCGTCGAGCCGATGCGTGGCGACGAGCGCGTAGGCGGTGACGAGAAGCACGGCTCCACCCCACCCCACAACTTCCCAAACGATCAGCACGGCCAGAGTGTAGGGCCTATCCGTAGAACAGCCGCTCCACGACCGTGCGGGCGCGACGCGTGGCACGCCAGTACTCCTCAAGGAGCTCGGCGGGCGGGTCGAACCCACAGATGAAGGCCACCGAGGCGAGGTCCGCGCCCTGCGACGGAATGAGGTCCGAGCCGCGCCCGGTGGCCAGCACATAGGCGTTCCGGACACGGGTCGCGAGCAGCCACGCCTCCGAGAGCACCGCCGCATCAGACCCGTCCACAAGCCCGGCGATCCGCGCAGCATCGAGCGCGTCGAGCGTTGAGGTGGTGCGAAGCGTCGACACCTCGGCGGCCTTGTCCATTTGAAGGAGTTGCACGACCCACTCGACGTCGGACAACCCACCGCGCCCAAGTTTGGTGTGCAGCGTCGGATCGGCTCCGCGCGGCAGCCGCTCGGACTCCATGCGCGCCTTCAGCCGTCGCATTTCCCGTAGTGAGTCGGTGGGCAGCCCACCCGGCGGCCACCGCAAGGGATCGATCAGTTCCTGGAAGGCCGCGCCGAGATCGGGGTCTCCCGCCACCGGGCGCGCGCGCAGGAGCGCTTGAGCCTCCCAGGGTGACGACCAGCGCTCGTAGTAGGCGCGGTAGGACTCCAAGGTGCGCACCAGCGGTCCCTGTCGACCCTCCGGGCGCAGGTCAGCGTCCACCTCCAACGGCGGATCAGCAGACGGGGCCATGAGGTGTCGGCGCACTTCGTTCGCCATAGCGATCGCGGCGTCCGTGGCGACCTTCTCGTCGGCGCCCGGGAGGGGGTCGTGCACGAACATCACGTCCGCGTCGCTCGCGTAGCCCATATCCTGACCGCCGTAGCGACCCATCGCGATGATCGCGAAGCGTGTGGGCACCCGACCATCGGGGGACGCAGCGGCGGCAGAACGCACGGCAATCTGCAGGGCCCCCACCAGAGAGGCTGTCGTCACGTCGGTGATCGCCACCATGGCGTCCTGCGTCGACAGGCGACCGAGGAGATCGGCGGCCGAAATGCGGAAGAGTTCGCGGCGACGGATAGATCGGATGGCCGCCGCGGCACTCTCAGCACTGTCGTGACGGAGTACCGCGCTCAGCGCCTCACTCTCCAGGCTCTCCCGCGACCGTGGCTGCAAATCCGCATCATCAACGAGCAGCGACACACCGTCCGGTGATCGCAGCAGCAGATCGGATGCGAATCGACTCGCGGTGAGGATGCGTGCCATCCGTTCGGCAGCCAGCGACTCGTCACGCAGTAGGCGTAGGTACCACGGAGTGGACCCGAGATCGTCACTCATGCGGCGGAAACCGAGGAGTGCGGCGTCCGGATCGGGGCCATCGGCAAACCAGCCGAGGAGCACCGGGAGCAACGTGCGCTGGATCGCCGCACGACGCGACACCCCGGACGTGAGCGCCTGGAGGTGACGCAGGGCGCCCTCGGGATCGGTGTAACCCAGTGCCGTCAATCGCTGATGTGCCGCCTCGGTGGTGAGGCGCGCATCCCCCGCATCAAGCCGCGCGACCGCGTTGAGCAGCGGTCGGTAGAAGAGCTTCTCGTGGATCCGCCTCACCTCGCGCCCTTGACGTCGCCACTCCGCCGACAGCTCCTCGACGGGATCTTGTCGGAAGTCCAGGGAACGCCCGATGCGCCGGAGATCGACATGGGATTCCGGGACGATGTGCGTTCGCTTGAGGTCCTGCAGTTGTATCCGATGTTCGAAGGTGCGCAGGAAGCGATACGCCGTCGCCAGCGTCGCGCCGTCCTCCCGACCCACATAACCCCACAGTGACAGCGCCTCGAGCGCTTCCAGCGTGGTGGAACTACGCAGCATGACATCGGAGCGCCCATGCACGAGCTGCAGCAGTTGAACGGCGAACTCGACATCACGCAGACCACCACGGCCCAGTTTCAGTTGCCGATCGGCCTCCTTGCCCGGCACGTGATCCTCAACCCGCTGTCGCATACGCTGCACGTCGTTGACGAAGCCATCACGATCAGCTGCAGACCAGACGAACGGTGACACCGCATCGATGTACGCCTCACCCAATTCGCGATCCCCGGCCGCGGGCCGCGCCTTGAGCAGCGCTTGGAACTCCCATGTACTCGCCCAGCGCTCGTAGTACCCCACGTGCGAGGCCAGCGTTCGCGTGAGCGCCCCCTGCTTGCCCTCCGGGCGCAGCGCGGCATCCACCTGCCACAGGGATCCCTCGGGCGTGGACTCCGAGCAGGCGCGCATCATTCCGCTCGCCAGGCGGGTGGCGGTCTTGAGCGCCGCCCCTTCGTCCCCCCCGGGGATGGGCTCGGCGACGAAGATGACATCGACGTCGCTGACATAGTTCAGTTCCCGGCCACCGCACTTGCCCATCGCGATGACCGCAAGACGGCACGGTTCGGCATCCGCGGGGAGGTCTGCGCGAGCAATGGCTAACCCCGCGTCCAGGGCGGCGTCAGCAAGGTCCGCGAGTTCAGCCCCCACCACGTCCAGGGGAGCCCCGTACACAAGGTCGCGGACGGCAGTGGCCACGAGTTCGTCCCGGTAGGCCACCCGCAGCAGGTTCATCGCCTCGATATTGCGTGTCACGGGCTCGACGTCGTGGGGGTTGGCTCCGATGGCGGAGAGTAGAACGGCTCGACGGGCCTCCGGTGTGGGGCTGGTCGACTCGATACGGCCCAGGGCCGGCACGAGTCCCGGATGGCGCACGAGATGCTCCGCCAGTGCCCTCGACGTCCCCGCGACGGTGACGAAGGCGTGGAGGGCGGGCTCGTCCGCTGCGAGGACACCGATGTCTACCCCGGCTTCGGCCAGCGCGACCAGTGAGGCCAGGGCTTGGTCTGGATCGGCTGCCGCACCCAACGGCTCGATGAGGCGAGCGGGCTCGACACCCGGCAGGCGCTGGAGTTGGGACTCGGCCCACGCGGGGTCATCAAAACCGCGCCGGGCGAGGAGTCCGGACAGCGACGCCGAGCGATCAGTCACGGCAGCGACGCTAGCGCGTTGGGCAACCGTTCGGCGTCTCGGTCACAGGGTGGGTAGGAGGCGCTCGAGTTCCCAGGGCGTGACCTGTCGGCGGTAGTCCTGCCAGTCCGCCCGCTTATTGCGTAGGAAAAAGTCGAACACGTGCTCACCCAGTGTCTCGGCGACCAACTCGGAGCGCTCCATCTCGCCGATCGCCTGATTCAAGGTGTCCGGCAAGGGGCGAATCCCGAGGGCGCGACGTTCGGCCGCGGTGAGCGACCAGACATCCTCCTCCGCACCGGGCGGGAGTTCATAGCCCTCCTCGATCCCCTTCAGTCCGGCGGCGAGCATGACCGCAAAGGCCAGGTAGGGATTGCAGGCACTGTCAATAGAACGCAGCTCGACCCGGGTCGAGTTGCCCTTGGCGGGTTTGTACATGGGGACACGCACCAGGGCGGTGCTGTTGTTGTGTCCCCAGCACACCATCGCCGGCGCTTCAGCACCGCCATTGAGTCGCTTGTAGGAGTTGACCCACTGATTCGTCACGGCGGTGAATTCCGGCGCATGCTCAAGCAGTCCGGCGATGAAGGAGCGTGCCACCTTGGACAGTTGATACGGCGCCCCAGCCTCGTAGAAGGCATTGCGATCACCCTCGAAGAGGGACACGTGCGTATGCATGCCGGAGCCCGGGGAATCACGGAAGGGCTTGGGCATGAAGCTCGCGTAGACGTTCTGCTCGATGGCCACTTCCTTGACGACGGTGCGGAAGGTCATCAGGTTGTCCGCCGTCGTCAGCGCATCGGCGTAGCGCAGGTCGATCTCCTGCTGACCAGGCCCCGCCTCATGGTGACTGAACTCGACGGAGATGCCCATCGCCTCGAGCATCGTGATGGCCTGACGGCGGAAGTCGTAGCCCACCGATTGCGGGGAATTGTCGAAGTAGCCGTAGTGATCCACCGGTTCGGGGGACATCTCGGAGGGGTGGCCCTTGAGGAGATAGAACTCAACTTCCGGATGTGTGTAGAACGTGAAGCCCATATCGGCCGCGCGCGAGAGGGCGCGCTTCAAGACGAAGCGGGGATCGGCGTACGAGGGTGAGCCATCAGGCATGAGGATGTCGCAGAACATGCGTGCGACGCCGGGCGCCTCCGAGCGCCACGGCAGGACCGCGAACGTCGACGGGTCCGGCTTGGCGAGCATGTCGGACTCGTAGACCCGGGCGAAGCCTTCAATCGCCGAGCCGTCGAACCCGAGTCCCTCCGCGAAGGCGCCTTCAAGCTCGGCAGGCGCCACGGCCACCGACTTCAAGGTGCCCAGGACGTCGGTGAACCACAGGCGGACGAAACGGATGTCCCGCTCCTCGATCGTCCGCAGCACGAAATCGGTCTGCTTATCCATGACCCCAGTCTGCCCGTCCGCGTGTTTCCGGCGCGTTACGTCGACCGAATCGAGGCCCGACTACTCTCAACCCGTGCCCCGACTGCGACTCGCCCTGGTCCAGGCCGACCCCACGGTGGGCGACCTGGCCGCGAACTCCGCACGGGCGTTCGCCGCCGTCCAGGAGGCGGCCAAGCGGGGAGCGGAACTGATCGTCTTCCCCGAGATGTTCCTCACGGGCTATCCCATCGAGGATCTGGCTCTGCGCCCGAGTTTCCAGGAAGCCTCCCGGGACGCCGCCCAACACTTTGCGCGCGACCTCGCGGATGCCGGGCTCGGGGATCTTGTCGTCGTCCTCGGTTATCTGGATCGGCTTGATGCGGCCGAGGGCCTCGGTCGACCACACCGCGGGCCCCTCAACGCCGCCGCGGTGATCCAGCATGGCGAGATCCGAGCGCGCTACGCCAAACACCACCTGCCCAACTACGGCGTCTTCGACGAGTTCCGCTACTTCGTCCCCGGGGACGAGCCGTGCTTCCTGCGCATCCGCGGGATCGAGATGGCCATCGCCATCTGCGAGGACCTGTGGCGGGATGCGGGCGGTCCGATCACGCAGACACACGGGGCGAGTCTGCTGCTGGTGCTCAACGGGTCACCATACGAGCGAGACAAGGACGACGTGCGGTTGGAGTTGTGTCAGCGTCGCGCACGGGAGTACAACGCCACCCTCGCCTACGTCAACATGATCGGCGGCCAGGACGAATTGGTGTTCGACGGGGACTCCCTCGTGGTGGACGCCACCGGCACACTGCTCGCGCGTGCGACCCCCTTCGCCGACGAGGTGCTCGTCCTCGACCTCGACCTGCCAGCGATAGGCCACCGCGGGGTCGATCTCCCGGTCGGCCCGCCGCCGTCCGACTCAGCAGTCCCCACCATCGCACCGCGGCCCTCCGAACTCCAGGAGATCTACGAGGCTCTGACCCTTGGGCTGCGCGACTACGTCGACAAGAATGGCTTCCGGTCAGTGATCCTCGGCCTTTCCGGCGGCATCGATTCGGCCCTGGTCGCGGCGATCGCCTGCGACGCACTCGGCGCGGACCGCGTCCATGGGGTCAGCCTGCCCAGCGTCTACTCCTCCGAGCACTCGCGGTCCGACGCGCAGGATCTCGCCGAACGCACCGGCTTGCACTTCCGTACGGTCCCCATCGCGCCGATGGTCGATGCCTTCCAGGGCCAACTCGACCTGTCCGGGCTCGCCGAGGAGAACCTCCAGGCGCGTGTGCGCGGCACCACGTTGATGGCGCTGTCCAATGCGGAGGGGCACCTCGTGCTGGCCACGGGCAACAAGAGTGAGATTTCAGTGGGCTATTCGACCATCTACGGCGATGCCGTGGGTGGCTTCGCCCCCATCAAGGACGTCCCGAAGACCCTCGTGTGGGCCCTATCCCGCTGGCGCAACGACGCGGCCGAAGCTCAGGGTGACACGCCGCCGATCCCGCCGAACTCGATCAGCAAGCCGCCGAGCGCGGAGTTGCGCCCGGGGCAGGTCGATGAGGATTCGCTCCCGCCGTACGAGTTGCTCGACGACATTCTCGACGACTACGTCGAGCACGATCGCGGCGCCGCCGATCTGGTGGCGCAGGGATTCAACTCGGCCACGGTGGAGCGTATCCTCCAACTCACTGATGCCGCCGAATACAAACGCCGTCAGTACCCGCCGGGAACCAAGATCTCCCTCAAGGCCTTCGGGCGAGATCGGAGGTTGCCCGTCACGAACCGCTGGCGGGAGACCGCACCCCCTCCCGCGTCCTCGTAATCGGGCGACCTCGGCGTCAGTCGCGCTGCTGCGGAGGAACCGGGTCCTCGCCCAACTCCTCGCCCACCTCGCCGGCGTAGCGCTCCTGCTCGGCACGCACCAGGTCATCAACGGGGCTGTCCGCGGGCACAAGCCCCTTCTTTCGGGGTGGCTCAATGCGCGGCAGGAGGAAGCCCACAATGGCCGCGGCGAGGAAGACGACGCTCAACGAGACCAGGTAGGTCACGTGCGAGGCATTGAGGAAGGACTCGAACGCGCTTTGCCGGATCGGCTCGATGACCGCCGCTGGAGCGCCCGCTGATTCAAGGGACGTGAGGACCTGGTCGGTCGCGATGATCGAGTTGGCCGCGGCATCCTTCGCCTCCTGCGGCACGTCGGCGGGGAGCTGATCCAGCGACGACACCACCCGGGATGCGTACTGCGTCGCCAAGACCGTGCCGATGATGGCCACGCCGAGGGCACCGCCGACCTGGCGCACCGTGTTCTGCACGGCAGAGCCTGCACCGGCACGCGCCAAAGGCAGCACGTTCTGCATCACCGTCGATGCGGGGGCGATGACGTTGCCCATTCCGAAGCCGAAGATGAAGAAGGCGACGAGGATGACCCACAACGGTGTGTCGATTTCGACGAAGAAAAGCGATGTCATCGCTCCGGCGACGAGCAGGAGTCCCACCGTCATCACCGTGCGGTAGCCGAAGCGCAGCACCATCTTCGCGCTCCGCGGAGCGGCGATGATCTGTCCCAACGCAAAGGGAAGGAAGCACAGTCCAGCGGTCAAGGTGGTGTAGCCGCGCAGGATCTGCAGGTAGAAGGGAAGCGTGAAGGTGATCCCCGAGAGGGCGAAGAAGGCGAATGTCACGGCCACAAGGCTCACGGCGTACCCACGATTCTTGAACAGCGACACGTCAAAACTCTTGTGATCGCTGCGGGCTTCGACCCACAGGAAGATCGTCAACACGATGATGCCGGCCACGATGGGGCCGACGACGGAGGGAGCCGTCCAGCTCAAGGTCTGCGACGCGTCGATGATCCCGTAGATGAGCAGGGTCAGGCCAACGATGGAGAGAACCAAGCCGGTGATGTCGAGGCGCTGGGGATGGGGATTGCGGGTCTCCGGAACGACGCGCCAGATACCGACCAGCCCGATGAGCACGATGGGCACGTTGATCAAGAACACCGCACCCCAGTCGTTGCCGGTAATCCAACTCGACCACTCGGGGTTCTCGAGCAGGAGGCCACCGAGAACCGGACCCAACGCCACCGCGGCACCGACGGCGCCGGCCCATGCGCCGATCGCCTTCCCGCGCTCGTGCGGCGGGAACACCACGGTGATGATGGCTAGCGTCGTAGGCAGAACTGCTGCACCACCGATGCCCATGACGGCACGGAAGGAGATAAGCATCAGCGGTGTGGCCGCGAAGGCGCACGCCGCGGATGCCAGGGCGAAGATCACCAGACCGGTGACGAGCACGCGCTTGCGTCCGTAGCGATCACCGAGCACTCCCCAGGTGAAGAGCAGCGCGGCAAAAACAAGGATGTAGCTGTCGACCGCCCAGACGAGTTCGGCCGCGCTGGCCTCCAGATCGCGCTGGATCGTGGGCAGGGCGATATTGAGCACGGTGTTGTCGAGGACAACGATGAGCAGACTGACGACGAGCACTCCGAGGATTGCCCAGCGCCGTGGGTGTCCCTCCCCGTTGGTCATCCATGAGTTAGGGGACATTGACCTCTCCGGCTACTGACGGCCCGGATACCCGGGCCGGGCGCACGATACTCCCCCACGCTGAATGACCCTGCCGAAGCAACGACACGTGACCGAGGACACAGTCGCAAACTCAGCCGGACTGTGGAACCATAAACCTGTCCGGGGACTCCGCACGGGAGCCTCGAGATGGGAGTACCACCATGTCGACTGTGCCCGCGGCATCCACCCGCCGCACCACCATCAACGATCTCCAGGCCGCCACCGCCCGCGGTGAGCGATGGCCGATGATCACCGCCTACGACGCGATGACCGCGCGGATCTTCGATGAGGCGGGTATTCCCGTCCTACTCGTCGGAGACTCGGCCGCCATGGTCGTCTACGGCTACGACTCAACCCTTCCCGTCACTGTCGAGGATCTCCTCCCCCTCGTCGGGGCGGTCGTCCGCGGCTCGCAGCGTGCACTTGTCGTCGCCGATCTGCCGTTCGGCTCGTACCAGGCCTCGATCCCGCAGGCACTGGAGACGGCCACGCGATTCATGAAGCAAGCGGGCGCCCACGCCGTCAAACTCGAAGGTGGACGTCATGTGCTGCCCCAAGTGGAGGCCATGGTGGCGGCAGGAATCCCGGTCATGGGACACCTTGGCCTCACACCGCAATCTGTGCATGCGCTCGGTGGCTACCGAGTCCAAGGCCGAGGCGAGGCTGGTGACGTTCTGTTGCGCGATGCCAAGGCCCTTGAAGCCGCGGGCGCCTTTTCCGTTGTCCTCGAGGCCGTCCCGGCCGACCTCGCCGCGCATGTCACCGAGGTCTTGAGCATCCCCACGATCGGGATCGGGGCGGGAGCCTCGACCGATGCCCAGGTGATCGTCTGGCAGGACATGGCGGGGCTCAGCGCCGGCCCGCTCCCTCGTTTTGTCAAGCAGTATGCCGACCTGCGCAGCACGCTGTCGGATGCGGTGCTTCAGTGGGCGGACGAGGTGCGCAGCGGGGCGTTCCCGGACGCCGAGCACACCTACCACTAGCTCACCGGACCATCGCCGACCGCACCACGGGTGCGCAGGAAGTCTGCGGCACAATCTGCCGGTGACCAGCCCCCGCATCCGGCTCGACTTGAGTCCGCTGCGCAACTCACGCGACTTCCGCGTCCTCTTCACCGGTGGCGTCATCACGTCGCTCGGCTCCATGGTCACGTACGTCGCACTGCCGTTGCAGATTGCTCAACTCACCGGCTCCTACATCGCTGTCGGCGTCATCGGGTTGGTGGAACTCGTCCCCCTCGTCGTCTTTGGGTTGTATGGCGGTTCCCTCGCTGATCGCATCGATCGGCGCAAGATGGTCATCGCTGGGGAGATCGCGGCCGGCAGCGTGGCCGTCATCCTTACCGTGAATGCGCTCGCGCCAATTCCGAGCCTGCCGGTGATCTATCTCGCCGCCATGGCCTTTGCGAGCATTGACGGATTGCAGCGACCATCGCTGGAAGCCTTGCTTCCCCGAGTGGTGCGACATGAAGATCTGTCCGCCGCCGGCGCTCTCAACAGTCTGCGCATGAGCACGGCAGCGATCGCGGGTCCAGCGGTCAGCGGCGTCATCGTGGCCGCGTGGAGTCCCGCCGCTGCGTTCGGCCTCGATGCGGTGAGTTTCATCGTCGCCGTCTTCATCTTCACGCGACTTCCGCACATCACCGCAAAACCCGGAGACGAACGTGAGCAAGGTGGTGGCCTTCGTCACGTCTGGGAAGGGTTGCGCTACGCCTGGACACGCAAGGACATCCTCGGCACCTACGCCGTCGACCTTGCCGCGATGACCTTTGCCTTCCCTTTCGCCGTTTTCCCCTTTCTCGCTGTGGAGTTCGACGCGCCCTGGGCCCTGGGCCTGCTTTACTCCGCCGGCTTCGTCGGCGCGGCCACCTTCGGACTCACCAGCGGTTGGACAACGCGCATTCGCCATCACGGGCGTGCCATCGTGATCGCTGCAGCGCTCTGGGGTGCCTCGATCGGATTCATCGCGTTCGCTCCAGGCATCGGAGTAGTCCTCGGGCTCCTCACGATCGCGGGATTCTTCGACATGATGAGCGGGCACTTCCGCATGTTGATGTGGAACCAATCGATACCCGATGACGTGCGTGGACGAATGGCGGGCGTCGAGATGCTCAGCTACTCCATCGGACCCACCCTCGCCCAGATTCGCAGCACGACCTCGGCGGAATTGACTGGATTGCGCGCCTCATTCGTCACAGGAGGTATCGCCTGCATCGTTGCGGTAGGGATCGTCAGCGTCTCACTGCCCGCACTGTGGCGCTACGACGCGACAACAGATGAGCACGTCCGTCGTCGCCGCGAACAGGCGGAGAACGACGGCTAGCACGACCCTTGGCACTTTGTGCGACGCGACACACCTACGCGCTGAATTGCGTCCTTGTCGCGAAATGCACCCACTATCTGCAACAGTGGACCTACAAAGCCCTGCTAGGGGGCAGGGAACGATCAACTGGAGGCAACGTGGCGGTCGCAAAGAAGACCACCGCACGCAAGTCCGCTGCCAAGAAGGCACCGGCGAAGCGTGCAGCCAAGAAGGCCGCGCCGAAGCGCGCAGCCAAGAAGGCACCCGCAAAGCGCGCAGCCAAGAAGGCTCCCGCGCGTAAGGCAGCAGCCAAGAAGGCTCCGGCCCGTAAGGCAGCAGCCAAGAAGGCTCCCGC
>JAURFD010000058.1 GCA_030827125.1 Candidatus Nanopelagicales bacterium | reverse complement strand
CCCACCAGCTCACCCTCGTGCAGCTCAAGGGAGCAGCCGTTCAGAATGTTGACCCCGGGCAGATAGCCGGCGGTCAGGTCATCGGCGATCAACAAGGGTTCGACGGTCGCGTCACTCACAGGTCGGCCTCCAAATCGAGGGCGGAGTCGTGGTGCGATCCGAGATAGGCATCGACGACGGCCTGATTCTGACCGATCGAGGCGGGCGGCCCCTCGGCGATGATGCGACCCTCGGCCATCACCACCACCCAGTCGCTGATCTCCTGCACCATGTCCATGTCGTGCTCGACGAAGAGCACCGTCATACCGTCGTCGCGGAGTCCCTTCACGTGATCGAGCAGGGACTGCTTGAGCGCGGGGTTCACGCCGGCCATCGGCTCGTCGAGCATCACCATGGTCGGTTCGACCATGAGCGCCCGGGCCATCTCCAGGAGTTTTCGCTGACCACCCGAGAGCGTTCCCGCGAACTCCTCGCGCATATGGTCGAGCTTGAAGCGCGCCAGGAGCTCGTCAGCTCGCTCGGTGTTGGCGCGCTCCTGCGCCCTCCACAGTGGCGGGAACAGCGACCGGGTGAGTTTCTCCCCCGCCTGTCCAGTTGCGCCGAGGAGCATGTTCTCGATCA
>JAURFD010000057.1 GCA_030827125.1 Candidatus Nanopelagicales bacterium | reverse complement strand
TCCCTGTAAACCTTGGAGGTCAATGGAACCCTGTCGATAAGGGTTGGTCCGAGCCAGTAACCACCAGCATCGCCGTCGGGGTTTACATCTCGCCCATCCACCACAACCTCAGCGCCATCGGAGGCTGCAATGTCGATGTAGCTGGCGACCTTGTCGCGGTGCTGCTTTGTTACAAGTGGTCCCATGTCGCACGAGCGCCTGCCATCACCAACCTTGATCTGCTTCATGCGCTCAGAGATCTTTGGGATCAAATCATCGGCCACCGGCTCAACCGCAACCACTACCGAAATCGCCATGCAGCGCTCGCCGGCCGAGCCAAACCCAGCGTTGACGGCCGAGTCAGCAACTAGGTCAAGATCGGCATCTGGCAGAACCAGCATGTGGTTCTTCGCTCCACCCAACGCCTGAACCCGCTTGCCGTTCTTGGCAGCGGTCTCATAGATGTATTGAGCGATAGGAGTAGAGCCCACAAACGAAATCGACCGGACCTCTGGGTGCTCAAGCAGGCCATCGACCGCGACCTTGTCTCCGTGGAGCACATTGAATACTCCATCTGGCAATCCAGCCTCCGAGAGCAGCCTCGCGATCCACATCGCGCTCGATGGGTCCTTTTCACTTGGCTTTAGAAC
>JAURFD010000056.1 GCA_030827125.1 Candidatus Nanopelagicales bacterium | reverse complement strand
GATTGAGATTGATGCTGAGGTTGGCACCGATGCAATAAAGCTGCTCGGACTAGATGAGTCTGCTGCTGAGATCAATGTGACTCCAGATCGAGGTTATGCGCTCTCGATGCGCGGTGTCGCAAGAGAGTTTTCTCATGCCACTGGCAACAAGTTCATCGATCCCGTAAGTCAAATCAAAGTCGCTTCGGGTTCTGGCTTCGGACTCAAAGTCGAGGATTCTTCACCGATACACGGTGTTGCCGGTTGCTCCAGGTTTGTTCTGTTGGGCGTGGAGGGGATTGATCCAAAGGCTTCTGTCCCAGAGTGGATGAAGCTCAGGCTCAAGCTCGCAGGAATGCGTTCGATCTCGATAGCGGTAGATGTCACCAACTACGTCATGCTCGAACTGGGTCAGCCACTGCACGCATACGACGCCGGCAAGCTCAGCGGCGGAATCGCGGTTCGCAGGGCTAAGCCAGGGGAGAAGTTGGAGACGCTGGATGGCAAGGTTAGGGATTTAGACCCAGAAGACCTGCTAATTACCGATGAATCAGGACCCATCGGCATGGCTGGGGTCATGGGTGGCGCGAGCACCGAGGTTTCCGAAAGCACGACGGCGATCATCTTGGAGGCCGCGGTATTTGACCCCATCTC
>JAURFD010000055.1 GCA_030827125.1 Candidatus Nanopelagicales bacterium | reverse complement strand
CGCTGCATGGTGAGGTCGGAGTGGAAGCCGGCGTCGGGGGTGAGCCACGGGGTGTAGGTGGCGCGTCCGACCGGGCCGATCTTGTTGACCGACAGGTAGTCGGCGAACTCAACGGCGCCGGGGCCGGAGAGGTCGAAGATCTGGAAGGCCGAGAGGTCGACCATGCCGCAGTTCTCGCGCATGTTGAGGTGCTCGCCGACAGTGATCGGGCTCCACCAGCGGCGGTCCCATTCGGCTTCGCGGTCGGCGACGCTGTAACGCTCGACGAGGTCGGCGTTCGACTCGTACCACTGGGGGCGCTCCCAGGTGCGGGCCTGGAAGAAGAAGGCTCCGAGGTCTTGCTGGCGCGAGTAGTAGGGGGAGGTCTGCAGGGCGCGTCGCGACTCCCACTGCTCGGCCGGGTGAACGATGCCGTAGGTCTTGTTGAAGTGCTCGGAGGCGCGGGCCCAGATGTGCTCGTCGTTGCGCTCGTGGTTGTAGAAGCGCGCGATGTCGGCGCCGTGCGGGTCGATGACGCGCGGGTAGCCGTAGGTCATCCACTCGGCGACCACCTGAGCCATACCGGGGCCCTCCTTCACCCAGACGGCCGCGGCCGACCAGAGGTTCTTCACCTCGACGGTCTCGCCGAGGCAGGGCATGGCGTCGGGGGTG
>JAURFD010000054.1 GCA_030827125.1 Candidatus Nanopelagicales bacterium | reverse complement strand
AAAATCAAGGCCTATCCGGGCAAGCGAGTCATCGATTTGACACCGGCGGCCATTGGGCCATATTTGGTGCCTCCCGTGAACTTCGATGCCCTGGCCGATGTCCCCAATGTCAACATGGTGACCTGTGGGGGACAAGCCACCATTCCCATGGTAGCCGCTGTGAACCGTGTGGCCAAGGTGCACTACGGGGAAATTGTCGCTTCGATATCATCCAAATCAGCGGGTCCTGGAACCCGAGCCAACATCGATGAGTTTACCGAAACTACGGCCCAAGCCATTGAAAAAGTGGGCGGGGCCGATAAAGGGAAGGCCATCATCATCTTGAACCCGGCAGAGCCCCCCTTGGTGATGCGCGATACCGTGTTCACCTTGAGTGAGCAGGCTGATCGCCAGGCCATTCGCACTTCCATTGATCAAATGGTGGCCGAGGTGCAGCAATATGTGCCGGGTTACCGCTTGCACCAGGAAGTTCAGTTTGACGACATTCCCCCATCAAATCCCGTTTACATCGATGGTTTGGGTTATCGGCATGGGCTCAAAACGACCGTCATGCTGCAGGTTCGCGGCGCCGGTCACTACCTGCCCGAATACGCCGGCAACTTGGATATTATGACCTCAGCGGCCATGGCTACAGCTGAGCGTTTGATCACCGCTAAT
>JAURFD010000053.1 GCA_030827125.1 Candidatus Nanopelagicales bacterium | reverse complement strand
AATGCAACACCCGGCTTTGCCGGTTGGTTAAGTCGCGCCCATTGCAGGCTCATGTAATGCCTGTCGTTCTGCTCCTCAAAAACCGTATTCTCTTCCTCAAAGTTAAAGAGGGCTCGGGACGAAATCGCGACAGTTAAAGGTATCTGACTAGGCGTTGGCTCCACTGCGACAGGTTACGACGTTAAGGCGAATGGTCTTAGATGTCGAGATTTGAGACACGCAGGGCATTGTTCTCAATAAACTGTCGACGGGGTTCAACCTCTTCTCCCATAAGTGTCGTAAAGATTGCATCAGCTGCAATGGCGTCTTCAATGTTGACCTGCAACAAGGTGCGCGTCTCGATATTCATTGTGGTTTCCCAGAGCTGCTCAGGGTTCATCTCACCGAGACCCTTGTAGCGCTGTTTTGAAATTGAGCGCTCGGCCGCATCACAGAGCTGCTTAATAAGGTTGTGATAGGTTTGAATAGGTGTAGCGCCTTGGTTTGACTTCAACAAAACAGGCTGAGGTAGCTGCCGGCTGAGTTGTTGGGACTTTTCCCTTAGCGCCAGAACATCAGGATGATTCAAGGCAAGTTGATCGATGGTGAAGTGATGGTGGTTGCCAGAGCGCAGACGCTCGACAGTCAGCGACTGTGCTGAGGCATCCTCGTAATTAATTAAGAT
>JAURFD010000052.1 GCA_030827125.1 Candidatus Nanopelagicales bacterium | reverse complement strand
CAGAAGCCAGAGGTCCCCATCCTCGTCTAGCTTTGCTCCGTCGCCTGCAAAGTAGCGGCCCGAAAAACGCGACCAGTAGGTTTCTTTGAAACGCTCCGGGTCACCCCAGATGCCCCTGAGCATCGAGGGCCAGGGCTCGGTAATAGTCAGCAGCCCGCCATGGCCATTTCCAACCGCATTACCCTCGTCATCCACTACCTCCATTGAGACTCCAGGCAGCGGAAGCATCGCGCTTCCGGGCTTGGTCTCAGTGACTCCTGGCAGTGGGGAGATCATGATTGCGCCAGTTTCGGTTTGCCACCAAGTGTCGACGATTGGGGTCCTGCCAGAGCCAATTACCTCGCGGTACCACATCCAGGCCTCGGGGTTGATCGGCTCACCCACGCTGCCCAGGAGTCTGAGCGAACTCAGGTCGTAGTGGCTTACGAGCTTGGAACCAAGCTTCATAAAGGACCTGATTGCGGTTGGTGCGGTGTAGAAGATGTTGACGTGGTACTTCTGGATTATGTCCCACCACCTGCCCCAGTCGGGTGTATCTGGGGTTCCCTCGTAGATCACCTGGGTTGCGCCATTAGCCATCGGTCCGTAGGCAACGTAAGAGTGTCCCGTAATCCAGCCAATATCTGCAGTGCACCAGTAAACGTCTTTTGTCTCGTGCAGGTCGAAGA
>JAURFD010000051.1 GCA_030827125.1 Candidatus Nanopelagicales bacterium | reverse complement strand
CACGGTGGAACTGGCGGATCTGCTCCCCAGTCATCGCCGCGACGGTCTCCCGCTCCCCCGCGGTGTCTCTGCCGAGCGGATGGTTCACGAACAGCGCAGAGGAGAACTCGCGGAAGCCGACGTCCTCAGGAGAGTCATCGTCCATGGCGAGCTCCTCGGAGATCACTTGACGTTCGCTCTCCACGTCGTCTGCTCGCAGCGAAGGCGAGCAGATCACATCGCCGAGTATCGAGATGGAGTCGGCGACGTGCCGGGCTGGCACGCGGCAGTGGAACACGGTGTGCTCCTTCGACGTGTACGCGTTGATGTCGCCACCAACACGGTCCACCCGTCGGGAGATATCCCGAGCGGTCAGGCGATCGGTCCCCTTGAAGAGCAGATGCTCGAGGAAGTGGCTGACCCCTGAGGAGGCGTTCGGCTCGTCACGCGAACCGACGCCGACCCAGACCCCGATCGACGCCGATCTGGTGGAAGCCATCTCGTCGATGGCGACCGTCAGACCGGAGTCGAGTCGGACGACCCGTTCGGTCATCGACGTGGGTCAGCGATGACGCCGGCGACCGCCGCCGCCACCGCCGCGACGCTCGGAACCGGGCCCGAGGTCACCGAGCTCACCAGCGAGTTCGGCGTCGAAGGAGTCGTCGAAGCTGACGGACTCGACGTCGCCGCTCGCGCCAGCACCCTCGGAACGCGATTCG
>JAURFD010000050.1 GCA_030827125.1 Candidatus Nanopelagicales bacterium | reverse complement strand
CAAGGTAGCAGTCGATTTCCTTCGCGGTGTTGGAGACCTCGACGAGGAAGGAAACAACCTCGTAGTCAGTCCCCGGCATCTTCTGCACCGTGACGAGCCCGTCCCGATCCAATAGGGCGAGCCCGCCGTTCACGCCTGGGTCGATTGCTACGATGAGGGCCACGGCAAGACCCTTTATCGGGGCTTGGCCGAGGACAAGCGGAAAAGGTTGGCGACGCGTTCGGCGTACTCGTTGGGCCGGAACTTGCGGGAGACGGCGCCCGACCAGCCGACGTTCCAGACAAGGGCCAGTTCCTCGGGGGTGGGGGAAGCGATGCCGATGCGTTTGAAGTTGTCGCGGATCGTGCGGAGGTGGGCGGCCGCGATCATGTCCTGGGCGGTCGCGTCCCGCCACTTCGACCACTGGAAATGATGGTGGCCTTCCCGCTTCAGGCGTTCGTTGGCGTCGTCCCAAGCCTGACGGCCTACCTGATACATCCCACGCTCGCCGGCCTTGCCCACGGCCTTGCGGTT
This sequence comes from Candidatus Nanopelagicales bacterium, assembly GCA_030827125.1. GTDB lineage: Bacteria > Actinomycetota > Actinomycetes > S36-B12 > S36-B12 > Mxb001. The sequence goes on along the minus strand of JAURFD010000050.1, from coordinate 183 downwards.
CATGCCGGACTCGACTTGGGCGATGGACTCGAGCAGCAGGGCGTCGGTCTTGGCTTGGGCCGTCAGCCCGAGGAGCAGCAGGGCGACGACGGAGAAGCGGGAGTTGAGGGTCATACGCGTCTCGGGACTTGTGATCCGGCGATTTCGAAGCCGTCGACCTCGTAGGAGTAGGTGATGCCGACC
>JAURFD010000004.1:208351-227503 GCA_030827125.1 Candidatus Nanopelagicales bacterium | reverse complement strand
GTATCCCAGCGTGGGTGAGTAGGCGACGCGCAATCCGGCGATGCCGTCGTCGAGTCCGTCGAGATAGTCCGTACCGGCGTACGGCAGGGAAGTCCAGTCACGTGGATCGGGACGGGTGACGACGTTCATCAGGAGCGCGCAGTCGGTGACGCTCATGGTGTGCGGACCGACATGGGCTACCGATCCGAACGGGGAGAGTGGGAAGGCCGGCACGCGGCCAAAGCTGGCCTTCATGCCGACATTGCCGCAGAAGGCCGCGGGGATGCGCACGCTGCCGGCGCCATCGGTGCCCATGCTGATTGGTCCGAGGCCCGCGGCGACCGCGGCGGCCGTGCCACCGGACGAACCGCCCGGTGTCTTAGTCGTATCCCAAGGATTTCGCGTGATACCGGTGAGTGGGGAGTTCGTCTCGGCCTTGCAGCCGAATTCCGGGGTGGTCGTCTTGCCGAAGATGACGGCACCGGCCTCGCGGATGCGTGCCGTGCAGGGTGCGTCCTCATCCCAGTCCTGATTCGGATCAATCGCACGGCTGCCCCGCAGCGTCGGCCAGCCCTTGGTGGTGAGGACGTCCTTGATCGTGGCGGGCACACCTTCGAGATCGCCGACGGGTGAGCCATCGCGGCGGTGGTCGACCCACCTCTGCTCGCTCGTGCGTGCGGCGTTCATGCCGGACTCGGCGTCGATGAGGCAGAAGGCATTGAGCGAGGGATTGAGCTGCTCGGTGCGATGAAGGACCTGTTCAAGTGCGTCGACCGGTGAGGCCTGACCGGTCCGGTAGAGGTCGAGCAACTCGGTCGCGGTGAGCTGCGTGAGATCCATGGGCCGGAGTCTGCCAGTGCACCCCGCGAGTGCGAACTTGCTGAAGGACATTTCACCCAAGATCTGTACGCAAGTGCGCACTCGCGGGAGGGGGTAGTACCCCCCGGGGTATAGTGGTGACGTGATCGACGCTCTGCGCATGTGGTCGGCCCGCCGCTGGCGCGTTGCCCTCCTCAGCGGCATCGCCACGGCGATCCTTGTGGCACTTCCCACCGCGGTCATCCCCAACCCGATCTTCGGCCGGGCCGTCGAAGTCACGTGGTGGTCCTACCCCGTGGTTATCCTCACCGGCATTCTCGGTGGATTGCTCCTCGCGACGTACGTCCGCGAACCCTGGATGGAGACTGAGACACCACAGGAGCAGGCCGAGGACAAGAAGGCGTCCAAACTCGGTATCGCCGGCGGCTTCATCGCCTTCTTCGCCGTCGGCTGCCCGGTCTGCAACAAGCTGGTGCTGCTGGCCCTCGGGGCCTCCGGTGCGATGACCTGGTTTGCACCGGTGCAGCCCTTCCTCGCGATCGCGTCAGTCATCTTGATGGCGGTAGCTCTGCGGATACGCCTGAAGAACCAGGTCAGCTGCTCCCTTTCGACTTAACCGACAGATCTAGGCGATGACGACGTCAATGCCCAAATCGCGAAGAGCCTCGAGCATCGACTCGTCCGCGCCCCGGTCGGTCACCAGCACGTCCATCGACGTCAGGGGTGCGATGACTCCGGCGAGTCGTCGGCCGAACTTGCTGGAGTCCGCCACCACGATGACGCGCTCGGCCCGCTGCAGGAGCACCGCGTTCGTGCGTGCCTCGATCGCGTCGTGCGTCGTGAGTCCCGACTCGAGATCAATGCCATCCACCCCGATGTACGCCGTACCGATCGTCGCCTGAGCCAGCGCCGACTCGGCCCACGGCCCCACCAACTCGGTGCTCTGTGAGCGGGCAACGCCACCGGAGACGACGACGCGCATCCGCGGTTTCGCCGCCATCTCACTGGCGATGTTGAGCGCATTCGTGACGATGACAAGGTCGACGCGGTTCGACAACTCGCGCGCGATCTCGCTCGTCGTTGAGCCACCGGTGAGGCCGACGGTCTGCGGTCCGGGTGGCAGGAGCAGTGCGGCAATTCTTGCGACAGCTGCCTTCTCCCTCTTCGAGCGGCGATCCCGATAGGCGACCGGCAACTCCGTGCTTGAGTCCGTGGGCACCGCACCGCCGTATCGACGAACGCAGAGTCCCTGCTCTTCGAGGATGGCGAGATCGCGACGCAAGGTCGCCTGTGAGACGCCGAACTCCTCGGCGAGTTCGGGCACGTGAACGCTGCCGTGATCTCGCAGCTGGACGAGGATGGCGGCGAGGCGCTCACCTCGCAGCGCGGCGTCAGCAGCCCGCTGCGGCATCGCGGGCGCCAGCGGCTAGCGGCAGGTGCACCGCTGCGACTCGGGGACGTGGGCCATGACCTGATCGACATGCTCGCCGCAACCGGACCAGGTGATCTTGCCGCAGGAATGACAGTGGGCGGGGCTGCACATAGGGGATCCTCCAACGTTCCAGGGTCTGCTGAGGATACCCCATGGGGTATGTATTTGCTGAAATAGAGCCATGGCGACCCTGGGTACCCTCGCGACGCACCCCGCCCGTGACCGACTGGACCTCTTTGCGTCCCCTACGTCGGCAGCTCTCCAGCAGTGGCCGGGAGGCGCCGAGGCCTATGGCGCCGAGATTGATCCGGGGCTCGCCGACACGGCCGCCTTCTGTGAGGCCTACGACGTCCCGCTTGAGGCTTCCGCAAACTGCGTCGTGCTCGCGGGCAAGCGGGAGGGAGTCGAGCGCATGGCCGCCTGCGTTGTACTCGCAACGACGCGAGCCGACGTCAACGGCGTTGCGAGGCGCCGACTCGACGTACGCAAGATCTCCTTCGCGCCGATGGATGTCGCGGTCGAGCGCAGCGATATGGAGTACGGCGGGATTACTCCTGTTGGGCTACCGGCCGATTGGCCGATCCTCATTGACGCGCGCGTCGTCGAGCAGCCACTCGTGGTGATCGGCAGCGGCCTTCGCCGCTCCAAGATCGTGTTGCCGGGAGCGGTCCTCGCGACGCTTCCCGGGGTGGAGGTCGTCACGGACCTCGCTCGCGAGATTCCGGCGTAGTTCCTTCCCAGGAAAAGGTAGGAGCGCCCAAGGCCGGACCTCGGGCGCTCCTACAAGTCAGTGACTAACTCAGGGCCTTCGCCTTGATCTTGTCGAACTCGTCCTGCGAGATCGCACCCGAATTCAACAGCTGCTGGGCCTGAGCGATCTGCTCGGCCGGACTGGTGCCAGCAACCTTTTGGATGTAGGCCTCCTGCTCCTTCTGCGCCGTCACGACGGCGGCCTGCTGGCGCTCAGCCATGCCGCGGCCGTACACGATGACGTAGATCAGGACCGGCAGCAGTGGAATGGCGAGCAGCAGAAGGATCCACAGCGCCTTGATCCAGCCGTTCATTTCATGGTTGCGGAACAGGTCGAGGATGACGCTGAACAGCACCATGAAGTACATGATCATGAAGAAAATGATGAGCAAGCCCCAGAGGAACTGGCCGAACTCCATGTAAACCCCGTTCGTCGTTGTAGGTGTTACAAGGATGTCCTATCCGTCGACGGCCTCGACACCGGGTTACCACGGGACACCACCACGGGGTGTACGCCAGCACGGCACTCCTAGAGTGCACTCGTGAGTTCCCCGGGTCAGCGCCTCGCGCTCTACGCGACGGTCGGCTCCTTCGCCCGGGCTGCTACGGCGGGATTGCCGCCGGCGATCATCCTCGGTGTCCTGGCCGCTGGTGGATCGGCCTCTGACGGCTCCCTGCTGATCGCCTCGGTCACCGCCGTCGCCGGGATCATGGGCCCGCTGGCCGGTGCCGTCGTCGACCGACTTGAGCAGCCGCGCCGTGGCTATCTCCTGGCCGTTGTCGTCCTCGCCGCCGCGACCGCTGCGCTGGCCATCGGGATCGGCTCCTGGCCGCCTGCCCTCCTCGTCCTCATCGCGGGGCTCGCCGGCCTCTTCCACCCGATGCTCACCGGTGCCTGGAGTGCGCAGGTACGACGTATCGCGCCGGAGGTCGCCGCTCCCCGCGCGTATGCCGTCGACGCAGCGACATACAACGTCGGCGAGATTCTCGGTCCGGCGCTCGTGGGCATCGCCTATGTGTACGACGCCGCAACTCCCGGAGCCGCCTCGCTCGAACTCGTCACCATCCTCTATCTGTGCGCGGGGTTGGCGCTGCTCTTCGTCGCCGTGCCGCACCGCACCAGCACGGTCCCGCCGGACCCGCTGCACCATGCCCTACGCGGCCTCAGCATCTTTTGGCATTCGGTGCCGTTGCGGCGCACGACGATCATCAGCACGGTGGCCTTCGTCGGGTTCGCTGGCTTCGTCATCAGCGCCCCGCTCCTCGGTGAGGACCTGGCCGGAGATGCGGGCACCGGCGCCCTGCTCCTTGCCGTAGCCGCCGTCGGGGCTCTCATGGGATCGCTCGCGTATGCGCGGCGTCCCATCCGCCGGTTCGGCCCGGGGACCGTGGTCGTCCTGTCGACCTTCGGGCTGGGGCTGATAATGGTGTTGCTCGCCCTCTCCCCGTCCTACTGGGTTGCGGTGCCGATTGCGCTCCTGCTCGGTGTCACGAACGCCCCGCAACTCACGTCGGTGATGCAGGTGCGGGATCGCGAGGCTCCGACACATCTCCGCAGCCTGGTCTTCGTGGCCGCGGCTTCCCTCAAGACGGGAGCCTTCGCTCTGGGGTCGCTGCTCGCGGCGGCTCTCGTCACCTGGGGTTGGCGCCCCCTGCTGTTGAGTAGTGCCGCCATCGAGATCGGGGCGGTCGCCCTCGGCCTGATCCTCGCGAGCAAGGGATGGCCACGTCGTACCTCAAAGTCCGCCGTCTAAAGTGTTCCCACCGTAGACGGAGGACTCAACATGCCTGCCATTGACCGTGACCGCCTCGCGCAACTCCTGGATGAGGAGCGCGCACTGCACCGGGAACACTCACCAAAATCGCGCGAGCTCTACGAGCAAGCCGATCACCTTTTTGGCCGCGTGCCGATGACCTGGATGAACAAGTGGTCCGGTGGGCACCCGCTTTACCTCGCGACGGCCCACGGCAATCGGATCACGGACGTCGATGGCAACGAGTACATCGACCTCGCCCTCGGTGACACCGGGGCCATGGCGGGTCATTCCCCGGCGGCAACGGTTCAGGCTGTCCACGAGCGGATCGGCGTTGAGGGCGGCATCACCACCATGATGCCGAGCGCGGATGCCGAGTGGGTCGCCGCTGACCTCACTCGCCGCTTCGGACTGCCGCTGTGGTCCTTCTCCCTCACCGCCACCGACGCCAACCGCTGGGCGCTGCGCCTGGCACGCATGGTGACGGGGCGGCCAAAGGTGGCGGCGTTCTCCTTCTGCTACCACGGCTCGGTCGACGAGACCTTCGTGCAGATGGGACCTGATGGCGCCACCGAACTGCGCCGCGGCAACGTCGGCGCCCCCTCGCCCATCGGCGACACGACACGCGCGGTGGAGTTCAACGACCTCGAGTCCGTCGAGCGCGCCCTGGCACACGGCGACGTCGCCGTCCTCATCACCGAGCCGGCACTCACCAATATCGGCATCGTCCTGCCCGAGCCCGGCTTCCTCGAGGGAGTTGCGGAACTGTGCAAGAAGTACGGGACGCTGCTGCTCATCGACGAGACGCACACGATCTCGGCAGGCCCCGGCGGCTGCACGCAGGCTTGGGGTCTGGAGCCCGACATCCTCGTCATCGGCAAGAGCATCGGTGGTGGCATCCCCTCCGGTGCCTACGGCATCACCGAGCGCATCGCCGAGATGGTCAAGGACCATCCCGATGCCGACCTCATCGACGTCGGTGGCGTGGGCGGCACCCTCGCAGGCAATGTCCTGTCGACCGCAGCCATGCGCGCCACCCTCGGGGAGGTGCTCACCGATGCCGCGTTCGAGCACATGATCACCCTCGCCACGCGCTTCACCGAGGGTGTCGTCGCGACCCTCGAGGAGTACGACGTGCCGTGGTCGATCTCCCAGCTCGGCGCGCGCGCGGAGTACCGCTTCGCCCGGCCCGCACCCCGCACGGGGACCGAATCGGCGCACGCCGGGGACGACCAGCTGGACGAGTACCTGCATCTCTTCATGGCCAACCGCGGCGTCCTCATGACGCCCTTCCACAACATGGCGCTCATGTGCCCGACCACTACCGCCGCCGACGTGGACCTACACACGACCCTCTTCGCCGAGGCCGTGAGGCGGCTGGTGGCGTAGTGCTCCCGGCCAGCCTTGACCTGAGCGGTCGCGCGGCGCTCGTGACAGGCGCGGGCAGCGAGAGCGGGATCGGCTTCGCCGCCGCGCGTGCGCTCGCTGAACTCGGCGCCTCCGTGACGCTGGCAGCGACGACCGAGCGTGTGCACGAGCGCGTTGACTCGCTCGGCGCGCAGGGCTTCGCCGCCCACGGGGCGATCGCCGACCTCACGCGGGCGCCCGACGCCGAGGACCTCGTGCGCGCGGCACTTGAGCACTGGGGCCGGCTCGACATCGTCGTCAACAACGCCGGCATGACGAGCGTGGCGCTGCCTGGCGCCGCCGAGGGCGGCGATGCACTGTCGCTGGACGCCGATGCCTGGCGTGCATCCATGGCCCGCAATCTGGACTCGGCGTACTACGTCACGCGTGCGGCGCTGCCGGCCCTGCGCGAAGCGGGGTGGGGACGCATCGTCATGGTGGCCAGCGTCACCGGCCCGGTGATGGCGATGCAGGGGGAGTCGGCGTACGCCGCCGCCAAGGCCGGCATGGTGGGGCTGACCCGCTCGCTCGCCGTGGACTTCGCCACCGACGGCATCACCGTCAACGCCGTCGCGCCCGGTTGGATCGCCACCGGATCGCAGACCGATCACGAGCGGGAGCAGGGCCTGCGCACGCCGATGCGGCGCAGTGCCGCGGCCGACGAGGTGGCCTCGGCGATCGCCTGGCTGTGCACTCCCGGGGCGGCGTACACCACGGGGCAGTGCCTCGTCGTCGACGGTGGCAACTCGATTGCGGAAGAGCGCGCATGAGCGGGCCCGCGACAAGGAGGGTGCGCGCGTGAGCGTGGTCCTGGTGACCGGGGCGGCGGGCGGCCTGGGCTCGGCTGTCTGCGAGCGCTTCGCCTCCGGCGGGTGGGATGTCATCGCGACGGACCGGCCGGACGCGCGTGCCGCGACGGGTGACTGGATCCCCGCCGACCTGCTCGACGTCGAGGCCATCCGCGAGATGGTCGCGCAGGCGGTCGCGCTATACGGCCGGCTGGACTGCGTCGTCAACGCCGCGGGTCTGTGGACCGAGGGGCCGAGTGACGCCACCTCGGAGGACGAGTGGGATCGCGTCGTCGGCGTCAATCTCAAGGCCGCCTATTTCGTGAGCTCGGCCGCGATCCCGCACCTGGAGTCGACGGGTGGCAGCATCGCGATGATCTCCAGCGATGCCGGGATCCAGGGCAATGCCGGAGCCGCGGTCTACAGCGCGAGCAAGGGCGGGGTCAGCAACCTCACGCGCGCACTCGCGCTCGAACTCGCCCCGCGGGGGGTGCGCGTCAACGCCGTGTGCCCCGCCGACATCGAGACGCCGATGCTCGCTGGTCAGGCGCGCGACTTTGGGGACGGCGATCCCGAGGGCTACTACGCGAAGTTGCGCGCGGCGTACCCCCAGGGGGAGCGTGCGCGCTTCCTCCAACCGGGCGAGGTGGCCGAGGTCGTGTGGTTCCTCGCCCAGCCCGCGGCGGCCGGGGTGACCGGCGCCAACTGGTCGATCGACTTCGGACTGTCAGCCGGCATCTAGCCCCCGAAGCCGGCTGCTACTTGCCGTTCCGCAGGAAGACCCACTTGATGATGCCATCGTCCGAGGGGTCCTCCGTGTTTTCACCGAAGGAGCCGGACAGGACCATCTTCTGAGGAGTGCCGTAGCGCGTGCCCTTCAGGGTGATGTTTCAGGAGCGAAGGAACGTCGGGAAGGCATCGAGATTGAGGACGATGACGTGTGACCCTGTGCCGGGCACGGTGGTGGTGACGAAGTCGCCTGCGCCCGGCGCGAACCTAGATGGGTCATCGGCAAGACACCGACAGGGTCGATTACTAGTCTCAAGCGATGAAGAAGACCGCGCTGCTCGCCGTTCCCCTTCTCCTCGTAGGCCTCACCACCCCCGCGGGTGCCATGGCTGCACCCGCACCCGCCTCGCCGAGCGCCAAGGCCCCCTCGCTCACATCGACGTTTCCCTACTGCTCGTGGTGGGTGGTCACGACACCGCAGACGATGAACGTGGCATTCCCCGATACAAGCGCGATCTACTGGACGACGCCCTACCTCGCCGAACCAGGTATGTCCATTGAAGTCGACGGGACGTACCCCGACACGCGGTTCATGGCGTTCACCGCCTATGACAACACCTTCGGGACTTTTGAGAGCGCCACCGGAGCGCCTTCCCAGGTCACTGACTACGAGATCGTGCCCGATGCGGATTCACCTAAAGCGAATCCGTGGGCGCAGGCGTCCGCACCTGACACGCCTACCGGGGGCACCTTCACCGTGACCCTGTCCGATGATGTGTCCCCGGGCGATGAAAACGCCATTCCCATCCTGCCGTCCGATCCCCAGGCCAATGGCAAGCTCCCGGCCAACCTCGGTTTCCTCGTGATGCGTGTCTATCTCCCAACGGGTGGCCAGGCGTCCGACGTCACCCTGCCTTCGCTCACGGTGGTCGACGGCGACGGAACGCGCAAGCCCTTAAAGAAGTGCAGTGGCAAGGCACTGAAGGCGGTTGGCAAGATCGCCAAGGGGGCCAAGATCCTCAGCGTTCTGAAGAAGATGAAGCAGGGCAAGGGGCCGGCGCCGCAGCCTGCCCCATGCACGACGGCACCCGGCGGCTGCCCGCCGTCCCTGAGCTTCTTCCGCGCCTCGGCCGCGACCACCAACAGTTTCTTCCCCAACAATGCCAACGCTTATGCATCCATGCTGTTCACCCCGGAGAGCGGGCAGGTCATCGTCATCAAGATGATGCCGCCGTCGACGCCGTGGGATGTCGAGGGTGGCACCACCCCCGTGCCGTGGCCGACATCGGACTACCAAATGCGCTACTGGTCGGTCTGCAACAACGTGTATGCGAAGCCGTACCCGGTCGTGGCGAATCCCAAGCCCAAGGGCAAGAAGGTATACGGCTGCGTGGCCGACAATGCAGCCGTACGCGACGCTGAGGGGTACGTCACCATCGCGATTTCGACGCCAGCGAGCAAGCCGCGCAATGCAACGAGTGCCAACGACATCAACTGGTTGCCGACCTCGGTGACGAAGCCCAAGGCAATGGAGATGGTGGCTCTGCGCAACATGCTGCCCAGTGCCGGCTTCGACTTTGCCGTGCAGAACGTCGCCCCGGGCAGCGACGCCGCGGCTACCGCCGCAGCCATGGGCGCTTACTACCCGGTCACTGCCGTCTGCTCCACGGCACAGTTTGAGAGGGATGGCGCGGAGGGCTGCCTCGACTAGCCGATTCTGGGCCCGCGGCCAAGACGATGAGGATCGGGTTGAGGTGGTTCGGCGTTAGCCAGCCTCGGCATCAACCGCGTCGGCGAAGGCGGCCATCGACGGGAACGTCCAGTCCGGCGCCACCGACGCGGGCGGTTCGGGTGTGGCGCCCCATCCGGGATTGTCGTGACGACGGTTGATCCAGACCGTCGGGAGGCCAACCGACTTCGCTGGGACGTGATCGTGGAAGAGGCTTTGTGCGACGTGCAGGAGCCTTCCCTCGCCGATACCCAGCCGCGCTGTCTCTGCCGCGAGAGCATCGAAGTTGCGCAGTGAGGGCTTGTACGAACCAACATCCTCGGCCGTGATGATGCTGGTGAATTCAACACCGAGGCGACGGTTCGACCCCGCGAACGACGTCCGGTCCACATTGGACAGGATGATGAGTTGATACTGCTCGGCGAGGCGCGCCAGGGCTTCGGGTGAGTCGTCGAAGGCGGGCCACTCGGGCACCGAAGCCCCGAAGGCATCGGCTTGGACGTCGCTCACGGGGACGCCCAGTTGAGCGCCGAGCTCGCGCATGGCCCTCGCGAGGATGAGCGGATAGATATCGCGGGGGTGTTCACGCTCTGCCTGTGCCTCGTGTGCGGAGTACGCCGTGAGCAGCTCTTCATCGGAGAAGGTCAGGCCTGCCTCGCGGGCCCACGGGCGTAGGCCGGCGGCGATACCGGCCTCCCAGTCAATGAGCGTGCCGTAGCAGTCGAAACTCAGGGCATCGAAATCGGTCAGCTTCACGACGCGACGGTATCTAGGTGACTTCCGCCTGCGGAACCTGGGGAAGCTTGCGGGCGCGCAGCGACTCGCCTGAGACGACGAGGATGACGCCGGTGAGCACGACCGTGAGGCCAACGACCACATCACTGGTCAGCGCCTCGGCGTAGATGAGCATGCCGAGACTGACGGCGACCGCCGGGTTGACGTAGGCGTAGGTCGACGCAAGGGAGATCGGTGCGTGGTTGATCAGCCAGGTGAAGGCACTAAAGGCGATGACCGAGCCCGCCGTGACGAGATAGATCCAGCCACCCCAGGATCGACCGGAAATCGCGGAGAAGTCGATGCGCTCACCGCTCACCGTGCCGACGAGGCACAGGGCGATCCCGCCGGCGAGCAACTCGTACGTCGTGAGCGCGAAGGAGTCGCGCGGCTTGGGCAGGCGCACCGAGAAGAAGCTCGTTGTGGCCCAAATGGTTGCGGAGATGAGCACCAGCGCACTCCAGAAGACGACGTCCCAGTCGTCGCCGGCCACCGGCTCGGTGCCGCCGGGCAGGAGCATCCAACCAATGCCGGCCAGACCGATGGCAACGCCGAGCAACGTCAGTCGCACGGGGCGATCCCCGGTGATCAGTCGCCAGATCACGATCGTGAGTGGCGTCGACGCGATGATGAGCGCCATCACACCGGTCGGCACATAGCGCTGCGCGAGGCTCGCGGTGCCAAGACCCACGCCCAGCAAGGCCACCCCCATGAAGAGGGCGCCGGAGAGCTCGCGCCGACTCACCCGCAGCGCTGACCAGCCGCGGACGAGTCCGGTGATGACCGCCATGAGGATGAAGGCAGCGATGAATCGGGTGCCCATGCCCAGTAGGGGAGGAATTGTTTCGGCGGTGAGGCGAATGCCGATGTACGTCGATCCCCAGACGATCCAGACGATGACAAGGTTCACCCACAGCAGGGGACCGGAGGTGACCTTCGTCGACATTGTGCGCGCACTCTAGAGCCACTGCTCGGATTGATGACCAGCGCGGTTGGCCATGGCTCGAGGCACACAATCCAAGGCAGGGAGCGACCTGTCGGATCTACGTCGTACTCGTTCGGGGGACCTGCGCCGCCTCGCCTCCGTCCGACAGGATGGCGCTATGAGGCCACTGGACCCGCGCCTGTTGCGCTACGCGCGCAGCACACGAGGTTTCCTCATCCTCGCCGTTGTCCTCGGTGTCGCCGTGGCCGCGCTAGTCATTGCCCAGGCACGCCTGCTGTCGGCGGTCATCGTCGATGTGGCCCAGGGTGGCGCCGACCTGTACGACGTTGCCGGTGTCCTCGCTCTCCTCGCCGGCGTGTTCGGCACCCGTGCGCTCATCGGTTGGCTCGCCGAAGCGGCGGCGTACCGCACATCTGCCAAGGCGAAGGAGCAACTGCGTGAAGCCGCGATGCAGCACGTCCTCGCCCTCGGTCCGCAGGGACCCGCGGGGCACGACCCGGGTGCCGTCGCGGCGCTCGTGACGCGCGGTGTCGACGCGCTCGACAGCTATTTCGCGCGCTACCTGCCGCAGCTGGTGCTCGCGGTGATCGTCCCCGCCGCGGTCTTCTTCACGATCCTCGGGCAGGACGTCGTATCCGCCATCATCATCGCGGTCACCCTCCCACTCATCCCTGTTTTCATGATCCTCATCGGCCTCTACACGCGCACGCGGGTGGAGCGGCAGTGGGAGACCCTCAGTCGCCTGTCGGGTCACTTCCTCGATCTGGTGGCGGGGCTTCCCGCCTTGAAGGTCTTCGGTCGAGCGCGGATGCAAGCGCAGGCGATCCAAGCCATCGGCGAGCGCTATCGCACGACGACGATGGGGGTCCTCCGCATTACCTTCCTGTCGTCGTTCGCCCTTGAGCTTCTCGCCAGTCTGTCGGTTGCGCTCGTCGCGGTGACCGTTGGTGTGCGGCTCGCCGAGGGGGGTATCGCCTTCAGCGCCGCGCTGTTCATCTTGATCCTCGCCCCCGAGGCCTACCTGCCGATCCGGTTGGTGGGGCAGCACTTCCATGCGGCCGCCGAGGGTCTTGGCGCGGCAGAGGAGGTCTTCGGACTGCTGGAACAGCCGCTGCCGAGTTCTGGGTCGCGCACGGACATCCCCGGGAACGTGACGATCGAACTCGATCGCGTCGGCCTTGAGTATCCCGAGCGTGACGGTCCGGCCCTGATGCCAACGAGCGCCACGATCTCGGCCGGCCAGATCGCCGCTCTGGTCGGACCGAGCGGTGGTGGCAAGTCCACGGTGCTCGCGCTGCTCCTTGGATTCCTGGCGCCCACATCAGGTCGCGTCGTACTCCGCGCAGGGACCGGGAGCCAGTCGGCGGAGATGGATCTCAGCGACGTGGACATCGACACGTGGCGACGGCGCATCGGCTGGGTTCCGCAGGATCCTCGCCTGGTTGTCCCTGGCGTCGATCGGCCGAGCATCGCCGATGCGGTGCGCCTCGGTGACGCTGAAGCATCGATGAATCGCGTCCGGCGTGCTCTCGGCGATGCCGGGGCGCTCGCCGAGTTCGAACTCTTGCCCGATGGACTCGACACTTCGGTCACCGACCTCAGTGCAGGCCAGCGACGTCGCGTCGCACTGGCTCGCGCCCTCGTCCGTGACCCGGAGGTGCTGCTCCTCGACGAACCGACGGCAGCCCTTGATGGCGCCAGCGAGCAGGCTGTCGTCGAGGCTCTCGCGCGTGCGCGAGCGAAGGGACGCAGCGTCATCGCGGTCGCGCATCGGCCGGCACTGGTGGACATCGCGGACGTCGTGATCCACGTCGGTGGTGTCCCCGCCAGCACTCCGGTCCGGCCAGCCGGCCCACCAGCCCCGCGAACCGACACGATGGTGCGGGACTTCTGATGGGTCTCATGGGCGCGGCGATGCGCACGCAGAGGTGGCGGCTGGGTTCGGCCGCCCTCTTCGGGGTGGTTGCCTCACTGAGCACCGTTGCCCTACTGGGCACCTCCGGCTGGTTGATCTCGTACGCCGCCCAGATGCCGCCGGTGCTGGCGCTGTCGGTGGCCGCGGTCATGGTGCGGTCCTTCGCCCTGAGCCGGTCGGTCTTCCGCTATCTCGAGCGTGTGGTGGGTCACGATGCCGCCTTCCGCGGTCTCACCGGCCTCCGGGTCCGCGTCTTCGACCGGCTAGAACGCCTAGCGCCCGTGGGTCTGCGGCGCTACTCCGGTGGGGATCTGCTCGCGCGACTCGTGGCTGACGTGGACACCGCGGTGGACCTGCCACTGCGGGTGGTTCTGCCCTGGCTGCAGGCGGTCATCGTCTCGGTCGCCACGGTCGCCTTCCTCGCGTGGCTGGTGCCTGGCGCCGGAGTCGCCCTGGGCATCGTGCTGCTCCTGGGACTCACGGTCGTGCCGTGGCTCAGTGCCCGGATGGCCCTGCATGCCGAACGTCGTTCGGCGACAGCGCGCGGTGCCCTGTCCACCTCGGTCGTCTTGAGCCTGCACGGCAGCGCCGATCTTCTGGCCTTCGGAGCGACTCCGGTGGCCATCGCCGACATCCGGCGCCGTGATGTCGACCTCACCGCCATCGCCCGCCGCGAGAGTGCCGGGCTCGGCCTTGGGGTGGGGCTGTCCACCGCCCTGCAGGGTGCGGCCGTCGTGCTCTGCGTGATCGCCGCGATCCCCGCGGTTGTCGAAGGCCGCATCGAGCCCCAGTGGCTCGCGGTGGCAGCGCTGCTGCCACTCGCGGCGTACGACGTCGTCGCCACCCTGCCCACCGCTGCCTTGGCACGACTTCGCGTCCGAGCGGCCGCCGATCGACTGCAGGAGGTGATTGACGAACCCCTGCCGGTGCGCGATCCGCAGCAGGCCGATCCGGCACCCCGGGGTGATGTCGTGCTGACTTGTCGAGATCTGCGCGCGCGTTGGTCGCCCGCCGCCGAGCCGACCCTTCGCGGTGTATCCCTGACCCTTCGTCCGAATGAGCGCATCGCCGTGGTCGGACCCAGCGGTGCGGGCAAGTCGACCCTGGCCAACGTGCTGCTGCGCTTCCTGTCCTACGAGGGTGATATCACGCTGAACGGCGTGCCCATTGACCTCATGGATGGTGATGAGGTCCGTGGCGTCGTCGGCCTGATGCAGCAGGACGCCCATGTCTTTGACACGACCCTGCGGGACAACCTGCGCATCGGGCGCATTGATGCCGACGACGATGCGCTGCGTGCGGTGCTTGCTCGGGTGGGTCTGGCCGCGTGGCTGTCGAGTCTGCCGCAGGGACTCGACACACGCGTGAGCTCACCAACAATGTCGGGGGGCGAGCGCCAGCGGTTGGCGCTCGCGCGGTTGCTGCTCGCCGAGCGACGCATCCTGGTCTTCGATGAACCGACCGAGCATCTGGATCCGGGCACGGCAGGTGCCCTCACCGACGACCTGCTTGAGGTCACCCGGGGCCGGGCCACGATCCTCATCACGCACCGCCTCCGCGGGCTCGACGACGTCGATCGCATCTACGTGCTCATCAACGGACAAATCCGCGCTGAGGGAACGCATGAGGAGTTGGTCGCCCAGGGTGGCTGGTATGCCGAGCGATGGGCGCAGGAGGTCGAGCGAGGGGACCTCGCAGCACTCACCGCCCAGATCCCGCCCGGCACCGCGCTGATCCGGTAGATCCCCACCTCTCGGTTTCCGACCGTTGTGGTGGGTTCCGCCGCGGCGGAACCCACCACAACGGTCGGAAACCGGGTCACCGTGGTAGCACGGGGGTGCGTCCCGGGGTGCCCGGGTTAGCGTGGCAGGACCGTCTGAACAGCAGACCCGTCACCACTAGGGAGCACCCATGCCGCGTATCGGCCGAGCCGTCGCCCGTACCGCCGTCGTCGCAGGAACCGCCACCGCCGTGAGTGGCAAGGTCGCTCAGAAGCAGGCGGACAAGCAGGCCGAGAAGGAGTCGTCCAACGCTGCACCGGCCGCCCCCGCCGAGACGGAGACCGATCCCATCGCGGAGATCGAGCGCCTCGGCGCCTTGAAGGAAAAGGGCCTGCTCACCGACGAGGAGTTCACCGCGGCCAAGGCCAAGATCCTCGGCATCTAACTGGTGCAGTGGTCAGTCGTTGGTCAGGACCGCACCTGACCGGGCACCTCGCGGTACCCCACACCGATGACGACCGGGACCTTGGTCGTCGATCGGCCGGTGATGATGACGCGGTAGCGACCGGCCATCGCCGACTCGCTGATGCGTGACAGATACAGGTACGACGTCCCCGAGTAGGGCTCGTAGAACGGCGTGCGCTCATCAATGTCCATGACCGTCCGTTGCCCATCGGGACTGATGACGGTGACGCGCGGCAACTGCGCCGGGCTCAGACGGTTGGCCGGCGCCCGGTCCGGGATGAGCAATTGAATGGCGAGTCGATCGCCGGCGGCCAGGTCGGCCCGGAAGCCGCGGGTCTTGCCCTTGCGCACGCTGGCATAGACCGCGAACGAGACGGTGCCATCGACAAGGAGCGGCCCCCGCGACGGGGTCCGATCCCCGGAGTTCAACTGGACAGGCTGGTGCGCCACTGCGGGTGAGGCACCCATGAGGCCCGTCGTGAGGCCGAGAGCGAATACTGACGCGGCGCTAGCGACGAGGCGCACCGCTCTCGGGATGCTGGCTCTGCTGTCATTCGTCCGTCCCACGCTGTCAGTATGGGTGCCATGCCGACGGAGCGCGACCAGGGACTTTTCGAGGCAGTCGTCGCGGTGGCGGCTGGCCTAGAACTGAAGTCCACGCTGCGCCGCATCGTTCAGGCCGCCGTCAATCTGTCCCATGCTCGCTACGGCGCCCTCGGCGTGATCGGGCCTGACGGTCGAGTGGGGGAGTTCATCCATGTGGGGATGGACGCCGCAACGGCCGACGAGATCGGCAACCTGCCCTCGGGCCGGGGGGTCCTCGGCCTCCTCATCGACCACCCGGTCCCGCTGCGCGTCGATGACCTGACCAAACACCCAGCATCATCGGGTTTTCCGGTGGGACATCCGCCGATGACGTCATTCCTCGGCGTACCGGTGCGTGTCCGCGGTCGAGTCTTCGGCAATCTCTACCTCACCGACAAGAAGGGTGATGACCACTTCACGGCGGACGACGAGCACGTCGTGTCGGCGTTGGCTGCCGCCGCAGCCGTCGCGATCGAGAACGCGCGCCTGTATGAGTTCACCCGGCAGCGCGGTCGCTGGCTGCGCGCGATGACCGAGATCGACAACGGCGTCCTCATGGGCGCCACAACGGAGGAAGTCCTCGCGATGACGGCGCGCGAGGCGCGGCAACTCACCCACGCCTCCCTCGCGGCTATTGCGCTTCCTGACGGGGACGGTTTCACCGTGGAGATCGTCAATGTCGACGATTCCTACGACGGTGAGAGTGTGATGGGCACCCGTCTCGAGGCTGATGAAGAGCCGGAGTGGACGGGGTCGATCATCACGTTGAGCCTGCGCACCCCCGATCAGATCCTCGGCCAGTTGTACTTGCGGTGGAACTCGCCCATGCAGGCCCTGGATCCCGAACTGCACCCGGTGGCCGAGAGTTTTGCCGCCCAGGCGGCCGTCAATGTCGTGCTGGCCTCTGCGCGCCGCGAACAGGAGCGCCTCGGCATTTTCGAGGACCGCGATCGCATCGCCCGTGACCTGCACGACCTCGTGATTCAACGACTCTTCGCCACAGGAATGCAGCTGCAGGGTGTTTTGCGCGCTGAGGGGTTGCCGCCCGCCGTGGAAGAGCGTCTCAGTCGTGCGATCGACGACCTCGATGAGACGGTGCGAGAGATTCGGCAGACCATCTTCGCGCTGCACGAGCCGATGGAGACCGAGTCCCATCAGCTGCGCTCGCGCGTGATGCGCGAGTGCACGCAGTCGGGCGCACTGCTGGGATTCAGTCCGGCCGTGCGCTTTGTGGGCCCGGTCGACTCGTCGGCGTCGTCGATCCAGATCGACCACGTGATCGCGGTCCTCCGGGAAGCGCTGACCAACGCTGCCAGGCATGCGCAAGCAGATCGCGTCGAGGTACTCGTGGAAGTTGACGGCGAACGCCTACGCCTCACAGTGACCGATGATGGGATAGGTGTCAGCGAGGGAGGTCGGCGATCCGGACTGGCGAACCTGTCCTCGCGGGCCGAGCAACTGCGCGGGACCTTCATCGTGCAGCGCGTCGCCGACTCAGGTGGTACGCGGCTGGAGTGGTCGATACCCCTCTAGAAGCCACAAGTGTCGCGGACTCGTGCAGCGAGCGGCACTTCGTGTTAACCGAGTGAGAGGGGACCGGCGTGCGCCTCGACCGCTGACTTCCCTGCCACGCGCCGCGCACCGGGAGGCAGCGACGCGATCACGGCAGCCGCAGCGCTGGCGATCTGCACGCGGCCGGCGAGGCTCACCCCCGACACGAGCGCCCAGGCGTATGCGCCGTGGAAGGCATCCCCGCATCCGGTCGTGTCGATGGCCTCGACGGCGAGGGCTGGCACGTGCACGCCCTCATCCGGTGCGGCATAAGCATGGGCGCCGCGGGTGCCGTCGGTGAGCACGATCGCGGCACGGCCATCGCTCCACAGCGAACGTGCGACAGTTTCGGGTTCACGGGCACCGGTGATCTGCTGCCCGAATCCCAGGGGGATGACGACGTGATCGGCGACGTTGACGAGTGAGCGCACGGTCACCGTGGGATCCCGCTCGGCGTCCACGACGACAGGGATGCCACGCTCGCGTGCCCTCTCCAGCAGCCGCAGGGTTCCCGGTGGTGCGACGCAGGCATCCACCAGGAAGGCCGCTGCCGCACTCAGCGCCTGGTCGATGACATCCTCGGGTGGCAGCGGCGTCGTCGACAGCGGGGTGTCGTCGAAGGCGACATAGCGCTCCCCGTCTGCCGTCACCGTGATCCTCGACGTCACGGGGTCGGCACCCGGGGCGCGCTCCACGAAGTGCGTGCTGATGCCGTGGCCGATGAGATCAGCGACAGCTTCATCGCCCAGGGCAGAGGTGCCGATGCAGCCAAGGTACGCGGCGGGGTGCCCCAGCCCGGCTACGGTCGCGAGCGCGTTGCGCACATTGCCGCCGAACCGCATCTCGCTGCCCACGACGCGGCCTTTGCCCGACTGCCATGAAGTCTGCGTGACCATGATGAGGTCATGCGCGATGCAGCCGATCCCGATGATCATGCGCGCGCGACGGCCTGCTCGGCGTCCAGGCCGTCGTGGATTACCGCGGCGTAGGCCCGTGCCGCCGCGGTCATGTCGGTCTCACCCCAGATATTGCGGCCGACGACGGCCCCTCGAGCACCCGCCCGCATCCCGGCATGGATCTGCGCGAGCGCGCCGGCCAGCGTCGCTTCCTTGGGGCCGCCGGCCATGACGACCGGCACGGGGCAGGAGGCGATGATCTCGGCGAAGGCCTGCTCGTCGCCGGGATAGCCGACCTTGATGACGTCGACCCCGGTCTCGATACCGACGCGCACGGCGTACGCGATTTCATCAGGGGTGAAGACGATCTTGACGCCGTCGGCATAGTCGCGGGGATAGATGTGCGCGACGACGGGCAGTTCGTACGGCGCGGCCTCGCGCACGGCATCGGACAACCAGCGGATGAAGTCGCCTTCGGTCTCCCCGCGCACGCCGATGGCGACAGCAAGCGCATCTGCCCCAAGACGAACGGCATCGGCCGGGGTCGCGAGGCGGTCGCGGATGCGATCATCCGGAGTCCAGTACGACGCCTGGACGATGAGCGATGCCTGCCCGGCGTAGTCACGCCAGACGTGCTTGGCGGTGCCCGGGGTCATCGTCATCGTGTCGGGTCGCGCCTGCATGCACCGCGCTACGGCAGCCGGCAGATCGCTGAGTCCGCCCTCGCGGACGTTGCCGTAGCCGACGAAGTGGTCGACTGCGATCCCGAAGAGGTTGCCGGATGAATGCGCGAAAAGACGCGACAGCCGGATTTCCGTGCCCAGTCCCACGAGATCCCCTTCACTTGGCCCCGTACCGGGAGTCTAGGCCGGCTTGGCGCCGGCGAGTGATGTGCGCAGACCGCCACGTTTC
>JAURFD010000004.1:0-208341 GCA_030827125.1 Candidatus Nanopelagicales bacterium | reverse complement strand
GGGGGGGGGGGGGGGGGGCGTAGCCGCGATCTACTCCTCGAGCGGGGGTGACGGCACGAAGGGGCAGAAGACGTTGTTCGGCGGCAGCTGCCTGCGCAGCAGGTAGCGGGTGACCGGATTGTTGACGCACGTCGACGGCGTAGACATGTAGGTCACGTGCTGGGAACTGTTGTAGTTGATGATGCGGGACCCGGCGTACTGATTGGCCATGATCTTGCCCCACAGCCACGGAGTGTTCTTATCGCCGAGCGACAACACGACGATGGGGGGAGTAGCCAACTCGATAGTGCTCCAGTCGCTTGGCACTGGCGGGGAGTAGTCCGCTGGCAGCCCCTGGCAACTCACGATGTTTCCAGTAGCGGTGGCAAAAGTCGTCCCGTAGTCACGGGCCGCGCTGGTAGCGAGCTGGCCAGCCATCTCAGACGAGGGTCGATCGTGCAGGTCCGCGCAGTTGATGAAGGAGAACAGGTAATCCTCCGATGGGTCGGGCGCTGGATCGTCGAGCGTTTCCACTGCGCGCACCGCCGCCTTGCGGGACTGGGCCGAGGGCTGGCCGAAGAGCGCGGCGTAGACGGCGTTGATCCCGTCGCGGATTTCCGGGTACCGGCGCTGGGCACCGAGGGCTCCGAAGACCGACGCGGAGAAGCTCCAGCGCGTGATGCTCCCATCCGCCGTCTCGATGTAGGTGTCGTCGAGCACCTCAAGGATCTGCTCGAACTTCCGCGTCTGCGCGCGGCCCATAACGGAGGCGTAGACCTGCAGCCCGGTCTGCCAGGCCATCGGTTGCTGGCTGGAGAGGCGGTAGATCGACTCCTGTGGCCACAGGCTGCCGTCGACGATGAGTGTGCGCAGGCTGCCCGGGAAGGTCTTGGCGTAGGTGTAGGCGATGCGGGTGCCGTAGCTCATCCCCCAGAAGTTCCACTTCGGGTAGCCCAGAGCGATACGCATGGCCTCCATATCGCGCACGACCTGCCACGTGCCCAGATAGGGCGCCGATTCCGGGTTCTTCGCGAAGCAGTCCGACAGAGCAGCACCGGTTGCGACGGCGTGCTCCGACCACACCTTCTCCCAGTCCACGGGGCCGATGAGTGGTAGGTCGGCTGTGGGCTTGGGGTTGCATCCGGTCAACTTCGGGCCGCTGAGGCCCACCCCGCGGGGATCCCACATGACGAAGTCGAATCGCTCACGAACCTGCCGTGGTAAATCCGCGTAGACGTAACGGCCGATCTCGATACCCGCACCACCGGGGCCTCCCGGGTTGAAGGTGAAGCCGCCGCCGGCGCTGTGCGAGGGTGGGATCACGCGCAGCGCGATCTGCGTGGTCCGGCCGTCGTTGGCGGTCTGCCAGTCCAGCGGCACAGTGAGCTCTGCGCACTTGGTCGTCGCGGGCTCCACGTCAACCGGGCAGGTGACGTAGGTGAGGGTTGGCTCAAAGGCCGATGCCGCCGGGGCCAAAGCGACGCCGGTAAGGCCAGCACCGAGAAGTCCGAGGGTGACGAGCACGGCGGGGAAGGGGGTGCGCATGAGCGCGAGCCTAGGGGTGCGGCTGCGC
Source organism: Candidatus Nanopelagicales bacterium (assembly GCA_030827125.1). GTDB lineage: Bacteria > Actinomycetota > Actinomycetes > S36-B12 > S36-B12 > Mxb001. The sequence continues at coordinate 206,789 of JAURFD010000004.1, read as the reverse complement.
GCGGACGGAAACGATGCGACCGGGCGGGACGGGCAGCGCCCTGCTAGCCCGATCGACGTTCGTGCGAGGGCACGCTTTCTAGTCACGGTGCTGCTCGGCGTCCATGCGGGCCACGTAGGCCGCGATCTGGGTACGCCGTTCCATGCCCATCTTGGCGAGCAAGGAGGAGACGTAGTTCTTGACTGTCTTCTCCGCGAGATGCATCCGCTCGCCAATCTGGCGATTGGTGAGACCCTCACCGATGAGCTCGAGGATGCGTCGCTCCTGATCGGTGAGCGCGTCTAGCCGTTCGTCGTGCTCCTCGCCCTTGCGCAGACGCTCCAACACGCGCTGGGTAGCGACGGGGTCGAGGAGCGATCGCCCCGCAGCAACCTGCCGAACTGCATCGACGAGATCATTGCCACGAATGTCCTTGAGTACGTAGCCGGACGCTCCGGCCATGATCGCGTTAAAGAGCGCCTCATCATCGGCATAGGACGTGAGCATCAGGCAGCGCACGTCGGGCAGCGCGTCGCGGACGTCACGGCAGACCTCGACACCGCTGCCGTCGGGCAGTCGGACGTCAAGAACAGCGACGTCCGGCCGGGTCGCGGTGACGCGGCCGAGTGCCTCGCCGGCAAGTCCGGCCTCACCCACGACCTCGATGTCGTCTTCCAGGCCGAGGAGATCGGCGAGGCCGCGACGCACGATCTCGTGGTCGTCGAGAAGGAACACTCGAATCGTCATGGGGTTAGTGTGGCATCCCGCGCTACACCGCACCGGTCACTCGGCGATGGAACCTTCCTGCGTCGCGTCCTCGGTGGTTGGATGGGGATGGGCCCACAAGGCCCGCCACGAAGGAGTCCACTGCCATGACCGAGGATTTCGTTCAACTGCTCACCCCGAATGGAGAGTTCCGTCCCCACTTGGACTATCCGCTCGAACCGGACGCGGACCTGCTGAGGGCGCTCTACCGAGACATCGTGCTCACCCGTCGCAATGACGTGGAGTCCACCGCCCTGCAACGCACCGGCGAACTGGGTCTGTGGTGCCCGGTCCTCGGCCAGGAGGGGATTCAGGTCGGTGCTGGCCACGCAATGCGACGGGATGACTACGGCTTCACCACCTATCGCGAGGTCGGCCTTTTCCAGGTGCGAGGGGTGGATCCCGTCGAACTCCTGCAGCTCTACCGCGGCAACTCGCACGCCAGTTGGGACCTCACGCGCGTAGGACTCGGGCTCTTCACCATCGTCATCGGCTCCCATGCACTGCACTCAGTCGGCTATGCCATGGGCATTCAGCGTGATGGCGCCGACCAGGCGGTGCTGTCGTGCTTCGGTGATGGCGCGACGAGTACCGGTGACGTGCATGAGGCGATGGTGTTCGCCGCCACGTATGCCGCGCCGGTCGTCTTCCTCGTGCAGAACAATCAGTGGGCAATCTCTGTCCCGGTTAGTCGCCAGGCACATGCGCCACTAGTTCAGCGTGCCGCGGGGTACGGGATCCCGAGTGTCCGCATTGACGGCAATGACGTGCTCGCGGGACTTGCCGTGACGCGTGTGGCGCTCGATCACGCTCGGGAGGGTGGCGGCCCGACCTTCATCGAAGCGATGACCTACCGACGTGGTGCCCACACGACCTCGGACGACCCCACCCGCTATCGCGCCGAGACCGAAGTCGAACATTGGGCGGCTTTGGATCCCCTCGATCGCTTGACGCGTTATATGGAGTCGGCTGGCGCACTCGACGAGGCGTTTGTTGCCAGCGTGCAGGCCGAGGCTGACGCCATGGGTGAGCGCATCCGGGGTGCGATCAGGGGGATGCCGGACCCCGATCCTGTCGGGATGTTCAACGCTGTGTACGCCGAGCCCCACCCGCAGGTGGAGGCCGACCGGCAAGCGTTCATTGCCGCTTCGACAGGACAACTCCCATGACCGAAATGACGATGGTGCAGGCGCTCAACGCTGGCCTGCGTCGCGCGATGGAGAGTGATCCACGCGTCCTCCTCATGGGCGAGGACATTGGGCCTCTCGGTGGGGTTTTCCGGGTGACCGACGGTCTGCAGAAGGACTTCGGGGAGCAGCGGGTCGTCGATACGCCCCTGGCGGAGAGCGGAATCGTCGGCACGGCGGTGGGTCTTGCCATGCGGGGTTATCGGCCCGTGGTCGAGATTCAGTTCGACGGGTTCGTCTACCCCGCCTTCGATCAGATCGTCACCATGGTGGCCAAGCATCACTACCGTTCCGGCGGTATCACCCCGATGCCCATCGTCATCCGCATCCCGTACGGCGGCGGTATCGGTGCGGTCGAACACCACAGTGAATCCCCGGAGGCCTACTTCGCCCACACACCCGGCCTGAGGGTGCTGACACCCGGTGACGCGGCCGAGGCCTACGTCACGATTCAGCAGGCCATCGCCTGTGATGACCCCGTCATTTATCTCGAACCTAAGCGCCGCTACTGGGACCGCGTCGAGGTCGACGACGTATCGGCCATTTCCGGAGGCCCGTGGACCTCCCGCGTACTGCGCCAGGGCATCGACGTCACCCTCGTCGGCTACGGCCCCATGGTGCGCACGATGCTCGAGGTTGCCGAGGCCGCCACCGAGGAGGGGTGGGACTGCTCGGTGATTGATCTGCGCACTCTGTCGCCGCTTGACCTGGACCCGGTCTTTGACGATGTCCGCCGCACCGGTCGGTGCGTCGTCATCCACGAGGCACCCACAGTCCTCGGCATCGGCGCGGAGGTTGCGGCCCGGGTGATGAAGGAATGCTTCTTCCATCTCGAGGCGCCGGTAGAGCGTGTGGGAGGTGCCTTCATCCCCTATCCGCCAAATCGCTATGAGAAGCACTACCTGCCGACCGCTGACCGCATCCTCGATGCGATCGAGCAGGTGATGTCGGCATGAGCATTCGTGAGTTCCTCCTGCCGGACGTGGGCGAGGGTCTGACCGAGGCGGAGATCGTGGGCTGGCGAATCGCGGTAGGAGACGAGATCGCGGTCAACCAGCCCATCGCGGACATTGAGACGGCCAAGGCGGTTGTGGAATTGCCATCGCCCTTCAGCGGTCGCGTCGTCGAGTTGCTCGTGCCCGAGGGGCGCGTGGCTGCGGTGGGGACGCCGATCCTCGCGGTGGAGGTGAGCGATCGCGAACCGGTGCTCATCGGTTACGGCGTTGCCGAGGAAACGACGGCCACCCCGCGCCGACGCCGTTCTCGAGCCAGTGCGGGACCAGTCCCGAGTGCGCACGACACCGTTCAACCACCGTCCGGGGATGTGACTCCTCGGGCCAAACCCGGAGTGCGCGCGCTGGCCCGTGAGCTCGAGGTCGACCTGGCCGATGTCCCCGCCACCGGACCCCACGCGGATGTCACCGCGGCGGACGTGCATCGCTTCGCCATGGCTCACTCGGTCGGCGTGCGCCAGTCGGCTGGTCCATCCCCGGTTGCGCCCCCGCGTCCGAAGGGGGGACACCGCACACCGGTGCGCGGTGTCCAGCGATCGATGGCCCAGGCCATGGTGCGTTCCGTGGCCACCGCGCCGCATGTGAGCACGTGGGTCGACGTCGATGTCTCCGAGACGGTGCGCCTCGTTGAACGTTTGCGGGAGTCGCCCGAGTTCGCCGGAGCCCGCGTCACGCCGATGACGATTGCAGCGGCGGCGGTGCTCTCTGCGGTGCGGCGTACACCGATCGTGAACGCCTCCTGGATCGATCTCGATGATGGCGAGGCGGTGATTGAGGCGTACCCCTTCGTCAACCTTGGGTTCGCTGTCGCGGGTGAGCGCGGACTGGTCGTCCCCAACGTGCGAGACGCAGGTTCTCTCTCACTACCGGGCCTGGCCAAGGCCATTACCGATCTCACGGAGCGCGCGCGCGCAGGTCACCTGCAGCCATCGGACTCGCTGGAGGGGACCATCACGATCACGAACATCGGCGTGTTCGGAATCGACGGTGGGACGCCGATCCTCAACCCCGGCGAGTCGGCGATTCTCGCCACCGGGCGTGTGGTCGACCGACCCTGGGCCGTCGGAGGTGGCCTCGCCGTACGGCCGGTGATGACGCTCTCCCTATCCTTTGATCACCGCGTCGTCGATGGAGCAGCGGGCGGCACGTTCCTCGCTGACGTCGCCGACTTCCTGCGCGATCCACCCTTCCCGGTTTAGCGTCGCCCTATGACAACTCCCCTGCCCGAAGACTCCTCGTTCGAGGACATTCTCGCCGCGTGGCAGTCGGCCGCCGACGACTTTGTCGAGCTCGTGACGCCGCTCGCGCAGGAGGAGTGGGACGCTCCCACAGCGCTACCCGGTTGGACCGTGGGTGACGTCGTTGCTCACGTGGGCTGGATCGAGGGCATCCTGCTCGGACAGATGGACCCACCTCATGAGCCGGACTGGGATGCACTCCCGCATGTGCGCAATGACTTCGGCCGCATCACGGAGATCCCGGTAGATCTGCGCCGTCGGTGGCCGCGTGAAGATGTGCTCATCGAACTGGCCGACGTAATGAGCCGTCGTGCTACCTCGCTGCGAGAGGGCCCGCAGGACGCTTCCCTCGAGGTCGTCGGTCCGCTCGGTGTAGCTCCGCTGGGGCGTGTCGTTCAGATGCGCGCGATGGATACCTGGGTGCACGAACAGGACATTCGCGCGGCCCTGGGTCGACCGGGGCACCTGGACGCTCCCGGTGCGCGTGCCACCGCCGCACAACTCCTGCCCGGTCTAGCGAAAATCTGGGTCAAGGGTGCGGGTGCTCAGCCAGGCCAGGTGCTCCGCGTGGTGGTGACCGGACCGGAACTCACCACTGAGCGATCCGTCATCGTGGGCGATGACGGAAGGGCTCGACCGGCTGGTCCCGAGGAAGAGCCGACAACGACCCTGACAATGGACTGGTCGACCTACCTTGCTCTGGCTTGCGGGCGCGGTGATCAGCCGGAGTCCCGTGCGCGGGTCGTCGTCGAGGGTGATGCCGGTCTCGGCGAGCGCACCCTGCAGGCGTTCACCGTGATGATCTAGCCCGCGGGTCGCGACAAAGTAGCGGCGGTCAGCGACGATCGGTGAGAGCGGGGAACTCCTCGCGCCAGGAGTCGCTCGCCGCCGGATCGACGTCGGCGAAGATCACGCCCTCCTCAGTGCCGGCCTCCGCGACGATGCCACCTTGGGGGTCGATGACCACCGAGTGTCCGCCGAGGGTGATGCCTGCATGCGAGCCCACGCCGTTGGCCGCGACCAGCCAGGCAAGATCCTCGATTGCGCGCGCGCGGGCAAGCACCCGCCAATGCTCTATGCGCGAGGTAGGCCAGCCCGAGGACATCAGGAAGGTCTGCGCCCCCAACGCGGTCAACTCCCGGAACATCTCGGGGAAGCGCAGGTCATAGCACGTGGCGAGCCCGGTGCGCCCGAGGGGAGTGTTGACGACGACGAAATCGTCACCCGCCGACATCACGGTGCGCTCGCCCTCGGCGAAGCCGAAGAGATGACGCTTGCGGTACGTCGCGACGATGGCACCGGATGGGTCAATGAGTACGGCCGTGTTGTACGTCGTGCCGTCCGGCAGGCGCTCCGAATACGAACCGGCGTGCACCCAGGTAGATGCGTCGGCGGCCAGGGTGCGAACTCGGTCGAGGACCGGAGACGCAAGGGGCGCCGCAATCTCGCGCATGAGGGCGAGGTCGAAGGCGCCGGCCATCCAGAGTTCGGGAAGCACCGCAATGTCGCAGTCGGGGAGGACCTCGGCGAGGGAGCCCAGCACCCGTTCGACGCGATGCGCGACGGATTCATCGGCGTTCGAAGCGACCTGGAGGAGGGCAACACGGCTCACGGGGGCCACCCTACGCGCGGCAGGTTGGCGTTGGTCCCCTGTCCCGGCCATTGGCCAGCCCGACCGGTGCGCCCCGAGAACGACGGTTTGGTGGACTAGAGGTGGTGAATTAGTCCACCAAACCGTCGATCTCGCAGGAGGAGTGAACTAGGCGCTCGGCATCCCCGCACCCTCGAGGTCAGTGAAGCCACCCTCGAGGTCATAGATGTGCAGGTAGCCCATCTGGGCCATGATCGACGCGGCCACGGCCGAGCGATTGCCGGAGCGGCAGTAGAGCGCGTAGGTGCCGTTCGGGTCCAGGGCCGCGATCTGCTGCTGGAAGTCGGGAGCCTCGACGCTGATAAGCAGTGCACCGTCCACGTGTCCGGCGTTGTACTCCTCCGGGGTGCGCACATCGATGATCGTCGTGCCCGGGCTCTGCGCAGCTGAGATCCAGGTGGGGACATCAACCTTGACCGGGGCGGCGGGCTGGGAGGCGGAAGTGGTCGGGGCGACCGGGGCCGCGGTATCGCTGCCGCAGGCGGTGAGGACGGGGCTGAGTACGAGGGCACCGGCCAGGGCTACGGGAGCGAGTCGACGAATACGCATACCCCCCAGGGTATACAAGGGGAGCAGAGGAGTCCAGTCGAGAGGGCTAGTCCTCGCGTTGGGCGCGCGCGTCGAGGCGCTCGAGGTAGTCGTTGTACGCCGTGAGTTCGGCGTCGCCATCGCGGTCGGCCTGCCGGTCCCGGCGGCGCGCTTCGCGGTCCTCGCTCCGGGACCACTCGAGCGCCACGGCGAGGACCATGAACAGCATGGGGATCTCGCTGATCCCCCAGGCGATCTGACCACCGTTCTTGGTATCGCCGAGCGGATCGGTGACCCAGTCCGGTCGAACGACGCCGTACCACTCCTGGGCCAACGGGGTGTTGCCCATCATGATGATGACGGCGAAGAACGCATGCACTCCCACCATGAGGAGGATGAGTCCAAACTTCGCCCAGTAGGGAAGTGGCTTCGGGACCGGATCGATTCCCATGACGATCCAGGCGAAGAGGTAGCCCGACGCGATGAAGTGGACGAGCATGCCCAGGTGCCCGATGTGGCTGCCCATGAGCCAAGCCATCAGGGGGGTGAAATACAGGGCGAACATGCTCAGGCTGAACACGATGAAGACGAAGAACGGATTGGTGATGACCTTCGCCACGGGTGAATGCAGACCCCACACGATCCATTCGCGCGCGCCCCAGCGCCCGGTTGTCGAAGGTCGCAGTGCCCGCAGCGCGAGTGTGAATGGGGCGCCGAGCACGAGCATCATCGGGGCGAGCATCGCCATCGTCATGTGCTGCACCATGTGCAGGCCCACAGAAACCTGCGCGTAGAGGGCGATGCCGGCGTTGGTGGTCCAGATGAGCACGCTGAGACCGGCCAGCCACCAGACCAGGCGCAGCCATGGCCAGTGATCACCGCGGCGACGCAGGGTGATGACACCCGCGATGTAGAGGCCTGCGGCTGCGAGGCAGCTGACGAGGAAGATCGGCTCCAGCAGGAAGCCCCCCACGACAAGCCCCACCTCGGGTGGGGGCGGATAGGGGTAGCCGAGCAGGGACTCCCCGTAGGTCGGCAGGAGGGACTCAATACGGGGGTAGGGACTCAACGCGAGGGCGACGCCCATCCCGAATGCGGCTGCGATCAGGATGATCTCCACCGCCAGAACCTTGAGGAAAGTCACGCGGCGCGGGTCGGAGTTCAGCTGTGGCAGTAGACGTCGCCGAACAACCGCGGCGAGCACCACGAGGGTGATGAGTACGCCGATCTTCGCTGAGGTGACAAGTCCGTAGTCGCTGGTGAACAACTGATCCACCGTGTCGAGTCGCGTGTAGGCATTCGCCGCACCGGTGGCAGCAAGCAAGATCACCGCGACAAGTGCGGTGACGCCGAAACGGCGAGCGGTCGTGGCGAGGTCACCGGGCTTGTCGTATCCGCGATCGCGCCGCAGCCCGTGATACGTCAGGGCGATGAGTCCACCGATCCACACGGTCGCGGCTATCGAGTGAACGATGCCCGAACTGATGGCGAGGGCATGATCACCCAGACCCGAGCCGTGCCCGGCGAACGCGGGGAGAGCCATCGCGCCCACCGCCAGCACGAGCCAGAGCGCCGACACGGCGAGGGAGGACGTCAAGAGTGTCCCCACGCTGATGATCGCGGCGATGAGCGCCATCACCGCCAGCGCCCGAGTGTTGGGAATCTCCCACGCGTAGGTCGCCGCTACATCGGGGCTCAGCGCGCGCGTGATCGGTACGCCGAGAATCTCCGCGAGCTGGAAGAACATCTGCGCGAGCGCGAGCAGAGCCCAGACGGCCGCGGTCGCCATCGCGCGAATCAGGTCCGACCGGCCGGAGGGAGACACCACACCATCGCGACCGTGCGGGTTGAGGAAGGCAGCCGCGAGCAGCCATCCCGCGGTCAGAGCACCCGCGAGGTCGGTGAGCACCCGCAGAGCAGGCAGGCCCCAGCCCACGACAGGGCCCGGATCGGGGAGACCGGGGACGGCGGGCTCGTAGGCTCCGCCGGCGACCACCAAGGCCACGGCGGCCGTCAGTAGTCCGATGACTGCGGCGGCCGCGGCGAGCACAGCGAAGCGTGGCCCTGTCTGCGTGCTGGCCTCTCGGGTGTCGGTCGACATGCTCACGATGAACGGCTACGCAGGATCACACCGGCGACGGCGATGACTGCGAGGACGGCAACGGCGATACCGGCGATGATCCAGCCTCCGTTGCTGGAGGTGGACGCGACCGCATCCATGGCCGGGGAGGACGCAGACGCGCTGGGCGTGGGCTGCGCCGCGGAACTCGATGTCGGCTCGGGTGATGGTGTCGGTGTGCTGGACGTGGGCTCCACCGTGGGCTCCGGGGTGGGACTCGGGTCGGCGCCGTAGGTGAAGACGATGCCGCCGTTCACCGGATGACCGTCCTGCGACACCACCCGGTATTGAACGTCCCAGGTGCCCGGGCCGGCGCCAGCGGGCCAGGAGACGGTGGCGACGGAGCCATCCACACCGGTGACGATGAGATCCTCCGTGGTTCCCGCGGGGTCGGTCGCGATGAAGCGGACGAAGTCCGGGAGCAGCGGTTCGCTGAAGGTGAAGACCAACTCGGTGGGTGCTTCGCTGAGGATCGCGCCATCCTCGGGCACCGTTGAGATGACGTCCGAATGCGCTGAGGCGGCCGTCGGGGCCGCAATGAGGGCGGCGAGAGCCAGGGCAGTAACGGCGGCAAATCGCTTCACGATTCGAGGGTACGCCGTGTCCGTGAGGGACGCTGAGTCCACCACCAGCCGATGGGCTCCGCGAAGCGGGCCAGGACCGGACCCGCTGTCGCGGTGATAAGGACATAGGCCGCGACGAGTGCGAGGAAGTTGCTCGGCAGAGCAAGACTGACGGCGACCAGGCCGGTGATGACGACGCTGAACTCACCACGTGCCGCGAGGAGAGCTCCGGCGCGCAGGGCACCCATCGGCGTACCGGCGACGGTGCGTGCGGCGAACCATCCGGTGAGGAACTTGGTGCCGATGGTGACGATCGCGAGCAGCAACGCGGGCAAGATCATGGCGGGCAACTCACCCGGATCGACTGAGATTCCGAAGTAAGCGAAGAACACGGCAGCGAGGACATCGCGGAGGGGATCGAGGCGACGACGTGCGACCTCGGCGACCTCACCGGTGAGCAGGAGACCGACGAGGAAGGCCGCCACCGCGGGCGAGAAGTCCACCAGGCCGGCAAAGCCAGCAGCCGCGATGGCGGCGCCGAAGACCAGGAGCAGCAGGCCCACGGGATCGCGCGGACTGAGCAGGTGATGGAAGCGCACCGAACCCTTGACCGCGATAAAGAGGACGACGACGACCACGGCAAGGGCGATGCCCACGCTGATCAGACCCGTGACCAGTCCCGTGCCGGTGAGCACCACCGTGAGAATGGGCAGATAGGGGGCCATGACGAGGTCCTCGATGACGAGGACGCTGACGACCGGAGCCGTTTCGGGATTGCGTCGCCAGCGCAGGTCACGCAGGACTTGGCTGACGATGCCCGACGAGGAGATGTAGGTGACTCCCCCAAGGGCGAGCGCGCCGATCCAGCCCCAGCCGAGGACGAGTGCGAGGACTGCTCCGGGAACGCCGTTGAGGAGCAGGTCGAGCGCACCAGTCTTGGACTGCTGTCGTGCTGTCCGGACCAGCTCCGATCCCGAGTACTCCAGCCCCAACAGAAGCAGGAGCAGGACAACACCGAGTTCGGAGATCGTTTGGACGAAGGTGTCGCTCGCGGGGATGCCCACGATGCCGCCGTCCCCGAAGAAGAGGCCGGCGATGAGGTAGAGCGGAACCGGGGAGATGGAGAGTTTGTGCGCGATGCGGGCGAGCAAGCCGAGGCCGACGAGCAGCAGCCCGAACTCCAAGAAGAGGGTCGTGACGCCCTCGCTCGCTCCGGCCAATGGCATAGGTCGATCCTGACACGCCCTGACATGCCGAGACCCGCGAACCGGCCCTGTCAGGCTGGTCCGCGGGTCTTCGAGTGTCGCGGCTCGCGGTGGCTAGAAGGCTTCCTCGGGCAGCGACATGATGGCGTCGTCCGTGCTTTCCATGACGATGCGCTCGGCGGCCAGCAGCGGCAGGCGGTTCTGCGCGAACCACTTGGCCGTCGCGACCTTGCCCTCGTAGAAGGCCCGGTCACGATCGGCGGCGCCAGCCTCCAGGGCCGCCAGCGCGACCTCAGCCTGACGCAGCAGCAGCCAGCCGATGACGAGGTCGCCGGTGGCCATGAGCAGCCGGGTGGTGTTGAGGCCGACCTTGTAGATCTCCGCCGGATTCTCCTGCGACGCCATCGCCCACTGGCCGAGAGCCCCGACCATCCCCTGCACTTCCTCGAGAGCCTTGCCGAGGAGTTCGCGCTCCTGCGCGAGGACGCCGTTGCCGGAGTCGCCCTTGACGGTCTCGGTGATCTGCGCGGCGAGGTAGAAGATCGCCTTGAACTGGTCGCGCACCATCTTGCGGAAGAAGAAGTCCAGACCCTGGATCGCGGTCGTGCCTTCATAGAGCGTGTCGATCTTGGCGTCGCGGATGTATTGCTCGATCGGGTAGTCCTGCAGGTAGCCCGAGCCGCCAAGGGTCTGCAGGCTGGACGCGAGCATCTCGTAGGAGCGCTCGGAGCCGACCCCCTTGACGATGGGCAGAAGCAGGTCGTTCATGCGCTCGGCCATGTCGAGGTCGATTCCTTCAACACCCGCCCGAGCCATCATGATCTGGTCCTGCCACTGCGCGGTGTAGTGCACCAGGGCGCGCATGCCTTCGGCATAAGACTTCTGCAGCATGAGCGAGCGACGTATATCCGGGTGATGCATGATCGTCACGCGCGGGGCGGCCTTGTCGAGCATCTGGGTGAGATCAGCGCCCTGCACGCGGGTCTTGGCGTAGTCGAGGGCGGCGAGATAGCCGGCCGACAGTTGAGCGATCGCCTTGGTGCCGACCATCATGCGCGCGTATTCGATGACCATGAACATCTGGGCGATGCCGTCGTGCACGTCGCCGACGAGCCAACCGATGGCCGGCTCCTTCTCACCGAAGGTGAGTTCGCAGGTGCTCGATGCCTTCAGGCCCATCTTCTTTTCGACGTTCGTGACGTAGACGCCATTGCGCTCGCCGATCTCACCGGTCTCGAGGTCGACGTGGTACTTCGGGACGAGGAAGAGCGAAAGGCCCTTCGTGCCGGGGCCGCCGACGCCTTCGACGCCCACGGGGCGAGCGAGGACCAGGTGGACGATGTTGTCTGCCATGTCGTGCTCGGCCGAGGTGATGAAGCGCTTCACGCCTTCGATACGCCAGGTGCCGTCGTCGTTGGCGAAGGCCTTGGTGCGACCCGCGCCGACGTCACTACCGGCGTCGGGCTCGGTGAGGACCATGGTGGCGCCCCACTCCTTGTCGATCATGAGCTCGGCCCAGCGCTTCTGATCGGCATTGCCGACGCGGTCCAGGATGGAGGCGAAGCCGGGTCCGGACATGTAGAGGAAGGCGGCGGGGTTGGCGCCGAGGAACATCTCGGCGGCGGCCCAGCGCAGGGACGGTGAGGATCCAGCGCCACCGAGGTGCTCGGGCAGGTCCAGACGCCACCACTCGGAGTCCATGAGTGCGCGGAAGGACTTGGTGAAGTCCTCGGGCATCGTCACGGTGTGCGCGGCCGGGTCGAAGACCGGCGGATTGCGGTCGGAGGACAGGTAGGACTCCGCGAGCGGGCCGACGGACAGGCGCTCGATCTCGGCGAGTGCGTCACGCGCGGTCTGCGGATCCATGTCCGCGAAGGGGCCGGTCCCGAGCCGGTCCTCGGCTCCGAACACCTCAAAGAGGTTGAACTCGATGTCTCGCAGGTTGGCTCGGTAGTGGGACATGGCTTCTCCTGTGGGTGGGTGCACGTGTTACTCACCGGTGTTACCGGCCAGTAACACCATCATGCTACCCAGCAGTAACTTATGCAAGAGATAACTCCCCCTCGCCGACTGCGCACTTGCGCACGGGTTTTGTCCGATTTGTCGGTGCGCAGGTGCGCACTCGCGTGAGGAATCGGTGGGTGGGCGACTACCGTGTGGCCCGTGACTGCGCCCTGGACCGACTCGGTGACCCCGGTCCCCCCGCCCCCAGAGTCGGTGCCCCATGTGCGCGATCTTGTGTACGCCGGTGTCGTGACCGGTGCCTGGTCCGGCCTGCTCTCCCTCGTCGTCTACGTCGTCGGCCGCCTCCTGGGCGTCCCCTTTGAGATGTTCCGCCCCGGCAGCGACTCCCTCGAGGTCGTGCCGTGGCTCTTCGTGCTTTTGGTGCCCATCGTGGCTGCGGTCGGCGGAGCGCTGCTGGCCTCCCTGGCTCTCGGTCGCCGGCACGCGCGGCGGTTGGTCTTCTGGGCCGGCACGCTCATCGCACTGCTGTCCTGCGCGAGCCCACTAATCCAGCCGGAAGAGGTCATCTGGTCCTCGCGCATCTGGATGCTCATCCCGCACCTCATCACCTATGTGCTGGTTGTGCCCCAGATTGCGCGCATCGTGGGCGACTCCGAGCCCGGCATGTTCGTCGCACGGGCAATTTAGGGCGCAGATACCCGGATTTCCCCATCGCAGCCGCTACGGTCTTCCTATGGCCACGACTCGTGTACGCCCAAGCCAAGTCACCATCGTTGTCGTCCTGCTGTGGATCGGCTTCGCGCTCACCCTCATCGGTGGCATCGCGACCATCATTGCGGGTACGGCGATTGCTGCGAGCGATCCCGCGGTCGTCGCGGAAAAGCTCAAGGAACTTGACCTGCCTGAGGCGTGGAACACCACGGCCGGACCGATCACCATCGTGGCCGGTGTCGCCATACTGATCGTCGCGGTGATCTACGCGCTCTTCGCGTTCGCGGTCTCTCGGGGCAGCAACGTGGCGCGCGTGCTCATCACGATTCTCATCGTGATTCGCCTCATCGGCGGGATCGTCTTCATCGTGTCGAGCTGGGGTACGCCGGCCTTCACGTTCGGCGTATTCCTGTCCTTGGCACTGGACATCATCATCCTGCTGCTGCTGTTCAATCACGCAGCCAACGAGTTCTTCACCGACGAGGTGGAGACGCGCTAGCCGGTCCAGCCTAGGCGCTTGGCGAGCGCCTCACGACGGTCCTCGAACCGTTCAGCTTGAACTTCGAGTCCAGCGAGGTAGTCGCTGAGTTCCTGGCGAGCGATCTCACCCTCAGGGCCGAAGTCGGTCCGGTCAAAGACTTTCCAGTAGCGCAAGACGGGCATCACAACATCGTCGATGTGCTGGCGCAGGTCGTAGATGCCAGCGACCGCAATCTCCATCGCCTTGCGGCCAAAGCCTTCGATGCTGTGCCCAGGCATTGCGAAGTCGCGCACGATGTCAGTCACCGCGCGCATGGTCTCGTCGGGTGCAATCTCGTAGGCCGCATTGATGATGTTGCGGTAGAAGATCATGTGGAGGTTTTCGTCCAGGGAGATGCGCTGCATCATCTGGTCGCAGATGGGATCACCGGAAGCGATACCGGTATTGCGGTGCGAAAGGCGGGTGGCCAACTCCTGGAATGACACGTAGGCGATGCCCGACAGGATGCCCGGATGAATGGGCTGGAACCCTTCGGACATGTGGGTCATGCGCATGTCCTCGACGGCCACCGGATCAACCGAGCGGGTGACGACGAGGTAGTCACGAATCGCGACGGCGTGGCGCGCCTCTTCGGCAGTCCACCTATTCAGCCACTCCAACCAGGCGCCGTGTCCGGCCGACACGCTGGCGATGGCCGTGTGGTAGCTCGGCAGGTTGTCCTCGGTGAGCAGGTTGACGATGAGACTGGTGCGCGCGGCATCGCTGAAGCGCTGCTGCTCAGGCGTCCAGTCCTGGCCGCCGAGGAGCGCAAAGTTCCGACCCTCGTCCCACGGGATGTAGTCGTGCGGGTACCAGGGCTTGGCCATGGAGATGTGGCGTTCGGTCTCCGCCGCCACCACGGGCTCCAACTCGGCGATAACTCGACGATCGACGGATTCATCCAGGGCGGTCATGCCCCTACTCTCCCACGACGACGGCCCCAGTGGAATCGCGCTGCGCTGGACACTGTGGAACCCTTTCGCCATGGCTTCCCCTGAGTCGGCCTCATCGTCGTCCGACGCCGTCCGCTACCCCGTTCCGTGGTCGGCGCGTGCTCCGCAACGGTACGTCTTCGCCGTGATCGCTGTTGTCCTCGGCGTCGCCGTCGTTCTTGCGGCCCTTGCCTACATCCGGGCTGGCGAGGGTGGCGTCGTTCCGTTCCTCATGATCACGGTGGGCCCGGTGCTCTCGGTCATCTACGTCTACTACTTCGGCTTCCGGTCCTTCAGCGATCAGCAGGACGAGTCCTGAGGGACGCGACCTTTTTGCGCGGCGTGGCGTCTACACCGGGCTTGGTGCGGCCGACCGCGCCCCCTGGGTTCGCGGGATGAAGAGAACAGCCACCGCTGCGAGGATGGCGAGCGCCCCGGAGAGGTACCAGGCCGTGGCGTAGTCACCGGCGGTATCACGAATCGCTCCACTCACCACGGCAGCAACGGCCGCTCCGATCATGTGGGAGGCAAACACCCAACCGAACACGATCGGTCCGCGTTCGGGTCCGTAGATGCGCGTGCACAGGATCGCGGTGGGTGGGACGGTCGCGACCCAGTCCAGGCCGAACAGGATCATCAAGACGATGATCGGCGGGTCGATTCCTGGACCGAGGATCAGCGGTAGTCCAACGAGTGCGCAGGCCCGCAGGCCGTAGTAGACCGTGAGGAGTACGCGCGGATCGAAGCGATCGGTGAGCCAGCCCGAGCCGATCGTCCCGATGAGGTCAAAGATGCCGACCACGGCCAGGAGTCCCGCGGCCATCGTGGCGCCCATGCCGTGGTCATGGGCCGACGGGATGAAGTGCGTGCTCACGATGCCGTTGGTCGTCCAGCCGCACACGAAGAAGGTGCCGGCGAGCAGCCAGAAGGCCCGGGTCCGCATCGCCGTGACCAGACCGTCAATCGCCGTACGCGCGGCTGCCCAGCCGCTGTGTGTGGTGTTCTGAGCGAGTTCCACGGATGTCGCATCGGTTTCGGCTCCGTAGGGTCGAAGTCCAACATCGGACGGCCGATCGGCGAGGATCATCCAGACGAAGGGGATCAGCACCGCGGCGAGCGCGGCTACCGCGACGGAGGCGTAACGCCAACCGAAGGCCTCAATCGTCTGGGAGATGATCGGCAGGAAGACCAGTTGGCCGGTGGCCCAGGCGGCGCCAAAGATCCCGATGACGAGACCGCGATGTTTGACGAACCAGCGGTTGGCGACGAGGGCACCGAACACGAGCGCGGTCGAGCCAGTGCCCAGACCGACGAAAAGCCCCCACAGGATCACCAGTTGCCATGAGGCGGTCATCACCAGGGTCAATCCCGTGCCGAGGGCGATGAGGGCGAGTGCTGCCACGGCTACCCGACGAATCCCGAAGCGCTCCATGAAGGCCGCGGCGAACGGTGCGGTGACGCCGTACAGGACGAGATTCACAGACACGGCCAGGGAGATGGCCGACCGGCTCCAGCCAAACTCGTCCTCAAAGGGGACGATCATCACGCCCACCGACGAACGGAAGGCTGCCGAGGCGAGCAAGACGAAGAAGGTGACGATCGCGACCAGCCACGCAGTATGAAGTTTGCGACTGGTACTCACTTCCGGAGACTACGCCCCGAAGTCAAGGTCCTCACGTACTGTCGACTGTGTGGGGGAGTTGCTCGCGCGATGGGTAGTCCGGTTGGCGACTGCTCTCGTCGCATGCTTGGTGGCGATCGTGCCGATGCCAGGTGCAGCTGCGAAGGATCAACCGGCGCGCACCGTCTACGTCCTTGGCGACTCTCTACACGACCCTGACCTCGGACCACACAGCACTAACCCCTACCTCGCGAAGCTGGTCAAGAAACTTGGTCTGGAGTACGTCGTTCACGCCAAAGGCGAGCAGGGCGTGGAGTGGGGCTTGACGCAATTGCGACAGCACCCGCCTCCACCGGGCGCCTTGGTGGTGGTCGCTCTCGGAACCAATGATGTCCACGACCCGCGAGGTTTTGAGTCGGGCGTCAAGAAGATCATGGCGATACTCAAGGATCACGACGTCCTGTGGGTCAATTTCTACATCTCACGGGCCTACCCACCGTCGTACGGGTTGGATCGGCCACTCAATGAATTCATCAAGCGGCAGGCGATGAAGAGAGACAACCTGCACGTCCTGGACTGGCGCGGTTACCGGCGGCGCAATGCGATCCCGTCATCCGACGGCCTGCACTACTTTGATGAGGGCTATCGGCAGCGCGCCAAGTTCATTGCCGAGGCGATCGACAAGAGCACCTCTAGCGGCGATTCCCGAGGGGCGCTCTCTGCGAGAGCGGGTGACGGGATCCGTCGCGGTGCTCCTCCCGATTCCCGAGGGGCGCTCTCTGCGAGAGCGGGTGACGGGAATCGAACCCGCGCTGTCAGCTTGGGAAGCTGATGTTCTGCCATTGAACTACACCCGCGACGATGCTCCGGCGATTATGCCAGGCAGTCAGGCGAGGGACTTGGCCGGTTGCCGGGCGGCGAGCGCGGCCCCGTAGGTCAGTGACAGCCAACCGTGCGCCCAAATCGCGGCTAACGCGCGATCGGCCACCTCGGGATCATTGAGATCGGCCGCCCCGACGGCATCCATCGTGCGCGGCACGATGGGATCGAAGACAGGGTCGGTGGGGATCTCGTCCCCGGTCAAGATGGCGCGCACCTGAGTCCACTCGCGGGACACAGCCGCGACGTCTTCCCTGATAGGTCGCACCATGGCCGGGGCAGCCTTCTCGAGCGCGCGCCCGTCTCCCGCCCAGGCAGAGACAAGACTTCCGGTCACCGCCAGCGCCCGGAGATCGTCAATGAGTTGCTCCCACAGCACGGCGCGCTCAATCTGGCGTGGGTCGTGGGAGCCGAGTTCGACCTCCACGACCTCTTTGGACCGCGCCATGGCGGCCTGCATCTGCTTGACGTCCGGCGGGTGACCGTCGTACTGCGCGCCGTGGAAGAACTCACCGAAGGCCTCTTCGAGGACAAGCCTCGCCAAATCGATCGCCTCGAGCACATTCGCCTTCAAGCCCGCCACCACCCCGCGGGGCCACAGCAGGAAGGCCGTGACCAGGCTGATGCCCGCCCCGATAGCGATGTCGAGCACCCGGTCGGTTGCGGTGGACAAGTCCGGTGGCCACGCCACGATGCTGAAGACGAGTACGACGTACAGCGAGAACACACCCTGAGCCAGGGCGAACGGTGCCGTGCCCTGGAAGAGGACCGACAGGAACGCCGTCACCAAGAAAGCCACCACGATCACGGGCTCGTCACCGGAGAAGGTCAGCAGGATGCCGGCACCGACGAGTGCACCGGCGAACGTTCCCCCGACGGCGAGCAGCGCGGTACGCAAGGTGCCGAGGCTGTCCTGCCGCAATGTTGCGATGACACCAAGGAGCACCCAAAAGCCGTGAGCCAGGCCCAGGGTCTCCACCACACCAGCGGCGACCGCCAATGCGACGCCAGTGCGCAGTGCGCTGCGCAGCCAAGGCGACTTCAGCGTGAACTGGGTGCGTAGCGCCATCCACGGCACGTAGTCGGGAGGCTCCGGGACGGTGTGTGAGCCGGTATCGAACTCCTCGGCGGGAAGGTGTAGCACTCGGCGCACCAGTATCGAGAGCCGTACCGTCGAAATACCCAACGCTCGATCAGGGAACGCGTGGGCAATCCTGCGGAGGTCGTCTTCCAGCGTGTCTGGCGTCGAGTTCTGAAGGCATCGCACGGCGACGTCCCACTCGGATGCCCACGCATGGGCCAGGGGGCGGCCTGTCGGACTCGTCGCGGGCAGGCCCTGCAGTGCATCAGCCAGACTGTCCAGGCACTCGATCGTCGTTTCGATGTAGTAGGTGTTGCCGGGCAGATCACTCACAGGCGTGGGCACCTCGGCGGTGCGCCGTGTCGCGGTGAGTAGCGCCTGCAACTGACCTACCAGACTCATCAATGCCCGGTCCGAGCGGCGAAACCCTGTCGAGCGGAAGGGATTGCCGAGGTACGACGAGCGGAGGGCCTGGAGTGCGCCCTCGAGTGCGAGCACGTCGCGCGGGTGGCCAGCCAGTCGATTGCGTTCGTGCTCCGCGAGAGTCCGCAGAGCCAGGACGCAGGCTGCTCTGACGTGAGCGGGTGTACGTCGGGGGAAGACGAAGAGTGTGATCGGGATGGCGATGACCACAGCGAGGGCATAACCCTGCAGCAGTGGGAGGAGTTGTTCGGTGGACGTCGCGACCATGACGGTGACGACAAAGACCACTGTGAGCGCCGGTGCGGCGTTCGCGAAGGCTCCGCGCAGCACCACGATGTAGGCCAGAGTTCCGGTGACGAGGAAGGTGACGACGACCTCCCGCCAGATGACTCCGGCGGCGAGCGCGCCGATCGCGATGAGCACCACTCCCGCGACCCCGGTCGAGACGAGCGCGGCGAATCGTCGGCCGAGCGTGCCACCGAAGTCAGCGAAGCCCAGCAGCGCGAAGACTCCGAAAGCGGCGAGTACCACTCCGGGCGAGTTCGGCATGATGCGCAGAGCGACGGCAACGGCGATTGCTGTCCCGAGGGTGGTGCGCACCGCCCGACGAAGAGCGACATGCCCGGGATCGTTGATAGCCCACCGCACGCCGGCGACCCTACCGGGGAATCTAGGGTGAGTCCGTGGCCCTCGAAAGTCCGCGACACAGAGATGACGGTCGGGAGATCCTCCCTGTCCTACGCCTCTCGGACGTGCTACTCCAACGTCCCGCGGCCTTCAAGTCGCCCTGGCAGGCGCTGCGCATTGCGGTTGCCGTCACGGTTTCGTGGGCGGTCGGCGCGTGGATTTCACCCAGCACATTTGGCATTTTTGCGCCCCTGACGACGCTGATGGTGATCGGGGCATCGCCGTGGAGCGCGCTCGGTCTCTCCGTTCAACGGATCCTTGGCACCGCGGGGGGAGTTCTCGCTGCATCGGTGTGGGTGAACTGGGTCGACATCTCGTGGTGGTCAGTCCTCATTGCGATGGTGGTGTCGCTGCTCGTGGCGAGCCGACTTCCCCTGTCACTCGGCGGCCAGTTCCAGATCCCGGTCGCTGTTCTCTTCGTGTTCGCTCTGGGGCCTGGCTCATGGGATCGCGACCTCTGGCGGATCATTGATGTGGTCATCGGTGGCGTCATCGGAATTCTGGCGGTCTACCTGCCGCCATCGCGTCCCAAGCCGGAGAAGTTCGAGGCGGCTTTGCAGTCCTATCGGGACGACATCTGCGAGCTGCTGTCGACCGTGGCCGCTGAATGCGGGTCGCACCACACGCCGATTCCCGCGGGATCGAGCCACGGCTTCGTCGTGCAGAGTCGTGATTTGCGCACCGCTGCAGAGAAGGCGCGGACAGAGCTGGTGACCCTCGCCGAGAGCCACGCCTTCAACCCGCGCGGACGCCGACTGCGTTCGGATCTCGAAGATGACGCGATCAGGCTCCGGCGCCTCTCCGGGATGGGCGTGCAGATCCGCGGCATTTCCGGAGCGGCCAACCTCCAATATGACCGCGGCGGTCACGCGCCCGCGCTGACCGCCCAGCGCTTCGCGAGCCTCATGGCTGATCTCGAGCAACTCGCCCGGGCGACACTGGGCGGGGCCGGTACACCCGTGCGCTCCGAGTCGGTCGCCGAAGTCGATCGCCTTGCTGATCTCCTCGATACCCGGCTGCGGCGCATCGCCGATGAACTCGCGGCTGACCGACCCGGCGATGTCCTGGAATCGGTGTCTCTGCTGGGTCGAATCCAGTACGTCGTTCGCCAGATGCGCGGATTCGGGCGCATTTCCACCGGTGAGGATGAGGAGGAGGACACGCTGCCCGGCATGGTTCGGTAGCCTCGGCGCGTGCTGCTCTCCGATCGTGACCTGCGGGCCGAACTTGATGCTGGACGCGTGGGGCTCGACCCCTACGACCCCGGCATGATCCAGCCGTCCAGCGTCGACGTGCGCCTGGACCGTTACTTCCGGGTCTTCGAGAACCATCGCTACCCCCACATCGACCCAGCGGAGGAGCAGCCAGACCTCACCCGCGAGGTCGAGACCGGTGCCGACGAGGCGTTCATCCTCCATCCGGGTGAGTTCGTCCTTGCCTCCACCTACGAGGTCGTGACCCTGCCCGACGACATTGCTGGCCGCCTCGAAGGCAAGTCATCCCTCGGGCGGTTGGGCCTGCTCACCCACTCCACGGCCGGGTTCATCGATCCCGGATTCTCTGGTCACGTGACGCTGGAGTTGTCCAATGTCGCGACGCTGCCGATCAAGTTGTGGCCCGGGATGAAGATCGGCCAGCTCTGCCTGTTCCGACTGTCATCTCCTGCGGAGCATCCGTACGGCTCCAGCGTCTACGGCTCGCGCTATCAAGATCAGCGCGGTCCGACGCCGAGCCGTTCCTTTGCGAACTTCCATGTCACTCCGCTCGGTGACGAGTGAGCGACGATCTCGAAGTCTTCACCTACGCCGAGTTCGGCGAGGGGATCACTTGGCTCGCGCAGCATCTGGTGGACGACGACTGGATGCCCGACTGCATCCTCGGTGTCGTCCGCGGCGGACTCTTCGTGGCGGCCGGGATCGCGTACGCACTCGACATCAAGGATGTGCGCCACGTCAACGTGGAGTTCTACACCGGCGCGGGGGAGACGCTCCCGGAGCCGGTACTGATCGGGCAGGAGCCCTACCTCGCCGATCTTGGCGGCCGCAAGGTCCTCGTCGCCGACGATGTCGCTGACACCGGTGCCACCTTGCACTTCGTCCGCGCGCTTCTTCCCGCAGAAGCCGAGGTACGCGTGGCTGTTCTCTACGGCAAACCGTCCTCGACGTATCCACCAGATCTTGCTTGGCGAACCACGGCGCGCTGGATTCGATTCCCGTGGATCCAAGTGCCGGCGTTGACGAAGACGACCGGCCGCTCTGGGGTCTGACCCGCCAGAGCATCGCGAGCGACGCGCGGTAAGGGCCTCGCGCGTTGATGCCCCTCCGGCGCGTCCCCGTTGGCGCGAGTGAAGCTGCTACTCCGGCCGAGCTGGGGCGATGCTGACGACGGAGGTCGGACTCGAGGCGGTGCCCCTCTCGACCACGATGCCGTTGCCGTCAGTGACCTCGAAGGTGAGGTCCGCGTGGACCTGGGGCTTGCAGTTCGGATCCAACTCCATGTTGGGGGAAATAAACCAGAATGTGCCGTGGTGTTGCTGCCAGGTGATGGTCTGTTCGTGCGCACCCTGATCGCCGTTGAGGGTGATGCTCGGACAGTTGTCGCCACCCAGTTGGGAGATCACGAAGGTGGGCACCACGGTCGAGTCAGTCTTGAGGTCGCGGTCTTTGACCTTGGCGCACTCGGACGGGTAGGACGCCTCGATGCAGTTCGACAATGAGATGGTCCCCATGAGCATCACGCCACCTTGATCGAGAGGTACGTCCTCAAACGTGGCACTGAAGGAGTCGGCCGAGCCTGACTGAATGATGAGCGGGTCGCTTCCCGGTCGCTGGGTTGATGCCCAGTCAGGTAGGGGATTACTGGCGGTGAGCTCGGTGGGCCGGTAGGTGATCTCGTCGATGGTGGCGATATCGATCGAGCCACTTCCGTCTTTGGACGAGCACTGCCCGGGTACGCACACGCGCACCTGCGTCACACAGGTCCATGAGCCCGCCTCGTCGGCTTCGAGGGTGAACTGGGCCATCACCGCCTGGCGCTCGGTGCCCTTGACGAAGTTCTCGCCAGTTTGGATACCCGTCTCCTCTTGTCCGGACGGGCCGCTGCAGATGATTTCCTGGCCGAGGTAGAGGCGATTGTCGACGTCGTCCGACACAATGGCGGACCGGATGACTCGGCGCTCACCGGCGGTGCCCATCGGGAATTCGATCGAGAACAGTGTGATCTTCTCGTCTCCGGTGACGTTTAGCACCTCGGTACTGGGCGTGAACTCAGCGACCGCGATCGTGTCCCGGATGTCGTCCTGCCCCCCAGACACTGATGCCGCACCATCGGGCACCTCAATCGAGACACTTCCGCCCTGCGATGACGAGGGACCGGACTGACAGGCGACGAGGAGGGCGGCCACCGCAGCGGTGAGCCCGAGAACCTTAGGTGTGTGCACGCCCGATGGCAAGCATGCGGTCGAGTCGTTGGCCTGCTCGACCTGCCGTGCTGTCGAGACCCGCTGTACTAGACCTTCGGCTTGGAGGCGGCGAGCAGCATGCTCGCGAGATCGACCACCTCGAAGCCTGCTGCCTCGCCGGCCTGCTGCTTGCTCGTCACCGCATCGTTGAGCATGACGCTGCAGAACGGGCAGGCCACGGCCACCTTCGAAGCGCCGGTGGCGATGGCCTCCTCCGCTCGGGTGACGTTCACACGGGTGCCGAGCTTCTCCTCCATCCACATGCGGGCGCCGCCAGCGCCGCAACAGAACGAGGTGGGCCCGTGCCGCTCCATCTCGACGAGTTGTACGCCGGGCACGGACTCAATGAGTTCCCGTGGCGGGGTGTAGACGTTGTTGTGCCGGCCGAGGTAGCAGGGATCGTGGTAGGTCACGACCTCCTTCATCCCGGCCTCCGGGGAGTTCACCGGTGTCAGGCGGCCTTCCTTGACCAGCGTCGCTAGCAATTGCGAGTGGTGCACGACCTCGTAGTTGCCACCGATCTGGGGGTACTCGCGACCGATGGTATTCATGCAGTGCGGGCAGGTAACGACGATCTTCTTCGCCTTGATCTCGTTAAGCATCTCGACGTTCTGCATGCCCTGCATTTGGTAGAGGAACTCGTTGCCGGCGCGACGTGCCGGATCGCCGGTGCAGGTTTCGCCCTCACCGAGCACCATGAAGTTGATGCCCGCGATGGTGAGCAACTCAGCGACCGCCTTGGTCGTGTTCTTCGCGCGGTCTTCGTAGGCGCCGGCGCAGCCGACCCAGAAGAGGTACTCCACGTCATCCGGGATGGTCTCCTCGCCGTCCATACCGAAGACGCGGACGTCGAAATCAACCTCTTCGATCCAGGCATTGCGCTGTGAGGCGTTCATGCCCCACGGGTTGCCTTTGGATTCGACATTCTTGAACATGCCATTGAGTTCGGCGGGGAACGACGTATCGATCATGACCTGGTAGCGGCGCATGTCGATGAAGTGATCGATGTGCTCGATGTCGACGGGGCACTGGTAGACGCACGCACCGCAGGTGGTGCAGGACCACAGGGCGTCCTCGTCAATCACGGGCCCGTCGTGGTCGCGATGTCCCGCGGCGTCATAGCCGTCGGTGTCCTTGTTGGGCATGCCGTCACGCGACCCGACGAGGGGCCGCTCCACGGCGTCCTTGACCGACGGCGGCATCTTCTCGAGGACGGCTTCATCGACCTCGCCGAGTCCGGGGTTGGCACCATCGTTGGCCTTCTGCGCGGCCATCACGTACGGCGCCTTCGCGAAGGAGGCTTCGCGAAGGTTCATGATCATGAGCTTGGGGCTCAGCGGCTTCCCGGTGTTCCACGCGGGGCACTGCGACTGGCACCGCCCACACTCGGTACAGGTGGCGAAGTCGAGGTTGTCCTTCCAGGTGAAGTCTTCGGTGCGGCCGACACCGAAGGTCGCATCGTCCGCGGGGTCCTCGAAATCGATCGGCTTGCCCCCGGAGTACATCGGCAGGAGAGGGCCAAGGCCGTTCGGCAGCCGCGAGAAAGCCACGTTGATGGGGGCGAGGCCGATGTGCAGGTGCTTGGAGTACAGCACGATGAGCAGGAAGCCAAGGATCACTCCGATGTGCAGCAGCACGCCGAGCATCTCGAGCACTTCCAGCGTGCCCGTCCCGAGGGGCGCGAGCAGTGAGGCGACCCAGTTGGAGAAGAAGGCGCCGGGGTAGGTGATGCCCTCCTCGTTGGCTAGGGCAATCTTCGCGCCGCGGTAGAGCTCCAGTGTCCACAGGACGTTGAAGATCATGAGCAAGACGATCCAGGCGGCGCCGGTGTGCGAGCCGAAGAAGCGTGAGTTGCGGCCTTCCTTCGCGGGATTATTGAGCAAGCGGATGATCGCGAAGATGACGATGCCGACGAAGACGAGGATCACGAACAGGTCTTCGAGGAAGAGAATGATCGGCCAGGTGCCGATGATGGGGAACCAGAAGTTCTCGATGTAGACCTCGCCGAGGGCCTCAACGACAGTGATACCGAGGACGAGGAAGCCCCAGAAAGCGAAGACGTGCGCCGTGCCGGGCACGGCCCACTGCAGCAACTTGCGCTGGGCGAGGACCTGGGTGCCTTCAAGCTCGGCGCGCTTGCCTACGTGGCTGGTACGCCCGACCGCGGGCTGACCGGACCGGATGTAGCCGTTGAGGAAGGCGATTCGCCGAAGGGCCACGAAGGCCGCCACCATGATGATGGCCGTACCCAGCACGATCCGAACGACGTCGAGGGTCTCCATGGGGGGCAGGCTACTACCGGCCAGTAGGCGTTTCATGGGGGCGCACGGCAGTTGGTGGCCAGCTCCGGGTTTCCGACCGCTGTGGTGACTTCCCGGCGCGGCGAAGCACCCACGACGGTCGGAAACCGGAGCCAGGTGCCCTGGTGAGTGGGCCGGGGATCACCTTGAGTGCCCATTGGCAGACAACTTGAGTCGATTTGACTCAAGTAAACTGAGTCGGCATACTTTAACCATGTCCCGTCATAGGCGGGCACCCAGACCACGGCCAACAGGCCACGAAAAGGCAGATCCGACAACGGTCGGACAGTAAGTCGGCGAAAGCCGAAGGAAAGAAGGAATCCATGTCCCGAGCAGTGGGTATCGACCTGGGCACGACCAACTCGGTTGTCTCGGTCCTCGAGGGCGGCGACCCCGTCGTCATCACCAACGCCGAGGGCGCCCGGACGACCCCGTCCGTGGTGGCCTTCGCCAAGAACGGCGAGGTTCTCGTCGGTGAGGTAGCCAAGCGTCAGGCTGTCACGAACGTCGATCGCACGATCCGTTCGGTCAAGCGGCACATGGGTACCAACTGGACCATCGATATCGATGGCAAGTCCTACACCCCGCAGGAGATCAGCGCGCGGGTGCTGGGCAAACTCAAGCGCGATGCGGAGGCCTACCTCGGTGACACCGTCACCGACGCGGTCATCACCGTCCCGGCGTACTTCAGTGACGCCCAGCGCCAGGCGACCAAGGAAGCGGGCGAAATCGCTGGCCTCAACGTCCTGCGCATCATCAACGAGCCGACGTCGGCCGCGCTCGCCTACGGACTCGACAAGGGCGAGAAGGAGCAGACGATCCTGGTATTCGACCTCGGTGGCGGCACCTTCGATGTGTCCCTGCTCGAGATCGGCGACGGCGTCGTGGAGGTCAAGGCCACCAGTGGTGACAACAACCTCGGTGGCGATGACTGGGACAACAAGGTCGTCGACTGGATGGTCACGAGCTTCAAGAACGCGCACGGCGTCGACCTGTCCAAGGACAAGATGGCCATGCAGCGCCTGCGTGAGGCTGCCGAGAAGGCGAAGATCGAGCTCTCCAGCTCGATGCAGACCTCGATCAACCTGCCCTACATCACCGCGAGCTCCGAAGGTCCGCTGCACTTGGAGGAGACTCTCTCCCGTGCGCAGTTCGAGCAGATGACCGCCGACCTGTTGGAGCGCACCAAGGCGCCCGTGCAGGCCGTCATCAAGGATGCGGGTATCAGTCTGAGCGACATCGACCAGGTGGTGCTTGTCGGCGGCTCGACCCGCATGCCGGCAGTAGCTGATCTCGTCAAGGCCGAAACCGGCAAGGACGCCAACAAGGGCGTTAACCCCGATGAGGTCGTTGCCATCGGCGCAGCCCTGCAGGCTGGCGTCCTCAAGGGCGAGGTCAAGGACGTGCTGCTCCTCGACGTCACCCCGCTCTCCCTCGGTATCGAGACCAAGGGTGGCGTGATGACCAAGCTGATCGAGCGCAACACGACGATCCCGACCAAGCGCAGTGAGATCTTCACGACAGCCGACGACAACCAGCCGAGCGTTCTCATCCAGGTCTACCAGGGTGAGCGCGAGATGGCGGCGTACAACAAGCGCCTAGGGACCTTTGAGTTGACCGGTCTGCCGCCGGCACCGCGGGGAATCCCGCAGGTCGAGGTCACCTTCGACATCGACGCCAACGGCATCGTGCACGTGTCGGCCAAGGACATGGCCACGGGCAAGGAGCAGTCGATGACCATCTCCGGGGGCAGTGCGCTGCCGAAGGAGGAGATCGATCGCATGATGCGCGAGGCCGAGGCCAATGCCGAGGCCGACAAGAAGGCACGCGAGGAGATCGAGGTCAAGAACACCGCTGAGGCGCTGGTCTACCAGACCGAGAAGTTCCTCAAGGACAACGAAGCGCAGATCCCGGCCGACGCGAAGGCCAACGTCGATGAGCCGCTCGATGAGCTCAAGAAGGCCATCGAGGCCAACGACATCGCCGCGATGAAGGCCGCGACCGACAAGGTCGCGCAGGCCAGCCAGACACTGGGCGCCGCGATGTACACGATGGCGCAGCAGGCCGGCGGTGGCGATGCCACAGCTGACGAGGCTGCCGATATGTCCGAGGACGACGTGGTCGATGCCGAGATCGTCGACGACGAAGCAACTGACGCTGGGAAGTGACCATGGTGGACGAGGAACGCGAACACGAGGGCGTCCGCGTCCATGACCGTCGCCGCATTGATCCTGAGACCTACGAGGTGAGGGAGCCGGCCGAGCCGGCTCCTTCACCCACCGAGGCAGAGGTGGCCGATGACGATGCGAAGGTCGCAGAGCTCACCGACGACCTTCGTCGGGTTCACGCGGAGTACGCGAACTACCGCAAGCGCGTGGAACGGGACCGGGAGACGGCACGCGAGGCGACGATCGGCCAGGTCCTGAGCGAATTGCTGCCCGTTCTCGACGACGTGGCCCGTGCTCGCGAGCACGGTGAACTCGACGGAGCCTTCAAGTCCGTGGGCGAAGCACTCGAGGGAGCGTGCGCGCGACTCGGTCTGGAGATGTTCGGTGTGGCCGATGAGCCATTCGATCCGGCCGTGCACGAGGCGCTCACCAGTGAGACCCGCGAGGGACTCGAGGGACCGATCGTCGCATCGGTCTACCAGCCGGGCTACCGGCTTGCCGGTCGCATTCTGCGCCCGGCCCGCGTCGCCGTAGCTGACAGTTAGGCCGGCGACACAGACCATGAACGAGGCACGATGAACAAGGACTGGCTGGAGAAGGACTTCTACAAGGTCCTCGGTGTGAGCAAGGGCGCCTCAGCCGACGAGATCAAGAAGTCCTACCGCAAGCTCGCCCGTGAACTTCACCCGGACAAGAACCCCGGTGATGCCAAGGCCGAGGAGCGGTTCAAGGAGGTCTCGGAAGCCTACGACGTCCTGTCTGACGACAAGAAGCGCGCCGAGTACGACGAGGCACGCACGCTCTTCGCCGGTGGTGGCGGCCGCTTCGGCGGCGGCGGATTCGGATCACCCGGCGGCTTTGGTGGCGGAACGACATATGACTTCAACGACGTCTTCGGCGCCGATGAAGGTGGCCTCGGCGACATTCTCGGCAATATCTTCAGCCGTGGTCGCGGTGGCACTGGCCGCCGAGCTCAGCCACGTCGCGGGCAGGACGTCGAGAGCGAAATCACGCTGGGATTCGACGATGCGTTGAACGGCGTCACGGTTCCGCTCCGGCTAGCCAGCGAGGCCGCATGCGACGCCTGTCGCGGCACCGGTGCCCGCGCGGGCACCGTCCCCCGAGTGTGTCCCTCATGTGAGGGCACCGGCCAGACGACCCGCAATGCTGGCGGCTTCGCTTTTGCTGAGCCGTGTGGTGCCTGCGCGGGTCGGGGACTCATCGTCGACGACCCCTGCCCCAGCTGCCACGGTTCGGGTCGTGGCTTGAGCACGCGCACGGTCCAGGCCCGCATTCCCGCGGGTGTCAAGGATGGTGCGCGAATCCGACTCAAGGGCAAGGGTGCCCCCGGCGAGCGCGGTGGCCAGAGCGGTGACCTGTACGTCGTTGTCCACGTGACTTCGCACCCGGTGTTTGGTCGCAAGGGCGACAACCTCACGGTCACGGTGCCGATCACCTTCACCGAGGCCACGCTGGGCGGCCAGGTCGTCGTCCCTACCCCCGGTGGCGGCACCGTAACGCTCAAGATCCCTGCCGGCACGGCCAACGGCCGTACCTTCCGCGTGCGCGGCAAAGGCGTGACGCGCAAGGACGGAACCAAGGGCGACCTGTTGGCGACCGTCGAGGTCAGGGTTCCTGCAGACCTGTCGGACGAGGCCCGTGAGGCTCTGCAGAAGTACGCCGAAGCCACCGCTGGCGAGGATCCGCGTGCGGACCTGCTGGCCGCGGCGAAGGGCTAGTCATGGATGACACCACCCCGGTCTACACGATCTCCGTGGCCGCGGATCTTGCGCAGATGCATCCGCAGACACTGCGTCAGTACGACCGACTCGGCCTTGTCGTGCCCAAGCGCGTTAATGGCCGCAACCGCCTCTACTCCGCGCAGGATGTCGATCGCCTTCGCGAGATCGCCGAACTCTCGGCGGCGGGGATCAGCCTGGAGGGCATTCGTCGCGTGCTGGAGTTGCAGGCCGAGGTCGATCGACTGCGTGATCAGGTGAACGCCTACGCGAATGAGAAGCGGTCGACATCACTGGTCGTGTGGCGACCCCACCGCCGTCGCGGCGCTTAACCCTCAGAACACTGAACGAGAACGAACGAACGAGCAAAGAAAGAACGAAGGAACACCGATGGACATCAAGTTCACCACCAAGGCGCAGGACGCACTCGGTGCCGCCGTGCGCATTGCTGCGGCCAAGGGCAACGCACAGGTCGAGCCCGTGCACATCCTGGACTCACTTCTCCAGCAGGGCGAGGGCATCGCCTCGGCGCTGCTCGATTCCGTGGGTGTCGACCGGTCTGCGCTGACGGCGGAGGTCCGCGCCGCCGTGGATGCACTGCCCAGTGCCAGCGGGTCGTCGGTGTCCGCCCCTCAACTCAGTCAGCAGTCCTACGCCGTGCTCAATCGGGCGCAGGAACTTGCCTCGGAGCGCGGGGATGACTACGTCAGCACAGAGCACTTACTCATTGCCCTGGCCAGCGAGCCGGGTGTTCGGGAACGATTGACGCAGGCCGGCGCGACCCCCGAGGCGCTCGTGGCGGCCCTGCAGGAGATGCGAGGAGGAGCACGCGTGACCAGTCCCGACCCGGAGGGCACCTTCCAGGCCCTTGAGAAGTACGGCGTGGACCTCACCGCGCGCGCCCGCGAAGGCAAGATCGACCCGGTCATCGGTCGCGACGAAGAGATTCGTCGCACGATCCAGGTCCTCTCCCGTCGCACCAAGAACAACCCCGTGCTCATTGGCGAGCCTGGCGTCGGCAAGACCGCTGTCGTGGAGGGGCTCGCGCGACGCATCGTCGAAGGTGACGTCCCGACGTCCCTCGAGGGCAAGACGCTGATCGCTCTCGATCTCGGCGCGATGGTCGCCGGTGCGAAGTACCGCGGTGAATTCGAAGAGAGGCTGAAGGCCGTCCTCGATGAGATCAAGGAGTCCGACGGACAGATCATCACCTTCATCGACGAGTTGCACACCGTTGTCGGTGCGGGTGCCGGTGGCGATTCCGCGATGGACGCTGGCAACATGCTCAAGCCGATGCTCGCGCGCGGCGAACTACGCATGATCGGGGCCACCACCCTCGATGAGTACCGCGAATACATCGAGAAGGATCCGGCCCTGGAGCGTCGATTCCAGCAGGTCTTCGTCGGCCAGCCCAGCGTGGAGGACACCATCTCCATCCTGCGCGGGATCAAGGAGAAGTACGAGGCGCATCACAAGGTGGCCATCAATGACTCCGCCCTGGTAGCCGCGGCGGCGCTGTCGGACCGCTACATCACCGCACGATTCCTGCCCGACAAGGCCATCGACCTCATGGATGAGGCGGCCGCGCGTCTGCGCATGGAGATCGACTCCTCGCCCGTGGAGATCGACGTCCTTCAGCGCCAGGTGGACCGCCTCCGCATGGAGGAGATGGCCATTGCCAAGGAGACCGACGAGGCGTCCAAGCAGCGCCTGGAACGGATTCGGGCGGAGATCGCTGACAAAGATGAGGAGCTGCGGGGTCTGCGCGCCAAGTGGGACGCGGAGAAGGCGGGCCTTGACCGCATCGGTGAACTCAAGGTCCTCATCGACGATATGCGCGCCGCCGCTGAGCGTGCGCAGCGCTCCGGCGATTTCGAGACCGCATCAAAGCTCCTCTACGGCGAGATTCCGACGTTCGAGGAGGAACTCCAGCGCGTGACCGCCGAGACCAATGCGCGCGAGGCCGCAATGGTCCAGGAGGAGGTCACGGCAGACGACATCGCCGAGGTCGTCGCCACGTGGACGGGCATCCCTGCGGGTCGCCTGCTCGAAGGTGAGAGCGAAAAGCTCCTACGCATGGAGGACTACCTCGACCAGCGGGTCGTGGGTCAGCCAGAGGCCGTGCGTGAGGTCAGTGACGCGGTACGCCGCGCCCGGGCGGGTATTGCCGATCCCAACCGACCCACCGGATCATTCCTCTTCCTCGGTCCCACCGGTGTCGGCAAGACCGAGTTGGCGAAGGCCCTCGCGGAGTTCCTCTTCGATGACGAGCGAGCGATGATCCGCATCGACATGAGCGAGTACTCCGAGAAGCATTCGGTCGCACGCCTCGTCGGTGCCCCACCCGGCTACGTCGGCTACGAAGAGGGCGGCCAGCTCACCGAGGCCGTGCGTCGTCGGCCCTACTCGGTGGTGCTGCTCGACGAGGTCGAGAAGGCCAACCCGGAGGTGTTCGACATCTTGCTGCAGGTCCTCGACGACGGCCGTCTCACCGATGGTCAGGGTCGCACGGTGGACTTCCGCAACACGATCTTGATTCTCACCTCGAACATGGGCTCGCAGTTCCTCATCGATCTGACAGAGCCGTACGACGTACGCAAGGACCAGGTGCTTTCTGTTGTCCGACAGCACTTCCGCCCCGAGTTTCTCAACCGGCTTGACGCCATGGTGATGTTCAACCCGCTCGACAAGGCCGAGCTTGAGCGGATCGCTCGACTCCAGGTCGACCATCTGCAACGTCGCCTTGCCGACCGTCGCATTACCCTCGACATCACCGACGAGGCGCTGCAGTGGCTCGTGAACAAGGGTTACGAGCCGGCCTATGGGGCGCGCCCGCTACGCCGCCTCGTGCAGACGGCCATCGGGGACCCCCTCGCCAAGGAAATCCTCTCGGGTGCGGTCCACGATGGGGACACCGTGCGCATCGGGACGGTGCCCGATGGGGAGCGCCTCACGGTCGAACCAGTGCGCTGACCCTCAGTTCGCGTCGGGACACCGACCTCAGGCAGAATCGAGTGATGCGCACCCCCCGCCTCCTTCGTGGCGTGCTCGTGGTGGGTGCGACCGCAGCCCTCGCCGGGAGTCTGCTGGCCAGTCCGGCAGCCGCGAGGCCGTCGGACAGCGTTGATCTGCCGGGGCTGTGCAACGCATCGTTCAACGTGGCCTCCGCGCGCGGCTATGACGTCAGCAAGGTCGCCAGCCAACGCGTGGTGATTTACGACGGCGTGAAGGTTCGGTTGACTCCAGATGGCTGGGCAGCGTCCAAGTCCAAGGACCCTTCCTGGGCCCTGTGGTTCCACTCCTTGAACTGGCTTGTTCCGCTGGCTCTGGACGATCCGAAAACCGCGATCGAGGTTTTCCTCGAGCGCGATGCCGCGCTCCCCGATCCGGGGTCCGCTACGAGCAACAAGGCACGCAAACCGTATGGCTGGACCCAGGGGCAATTCCGTACGCGTCTGGAGACGGCAACCTGCCTCTACACGCTGACTCGGGACAAGCGCCTCATCCCCATCGCCAAACGACTCGTGGGCGCCAATATGGATCCCGAGCGCTATCCCGGACCACCTCGGGGGCCAGTCCACAACCACGGCACGATGTCGAACATCGCCCTGGTCCAGGCCGGCCGGGCGTTTGACATGGAGCAGTGGATTGACTACGCCGTCGGGCGCTTCAGCCGCGATCTGCCCGAGGTCTTCTCCGACTGCGGAATGATGTGGGAGCAGAGCAGCACCTACCAAGAGCACAACGTCTCGCTGTGGAACCGCGCCGCGCGTGTGCTGTCCGTCTCGCTCGAGGAGCCCGAATTCGCACTCGGTGCCCTGGTTCGACCCGATGGCGTCCTCGAGGCGATCGGTGATGGCCAGCCCGAACCGGGTATGACACCCAACGGCGGCACCCTGTGGTGCTCAGACACCGGCTGGGCCGCTGGATCACCGGACGCGTCGACTCACTACACCGTCCACTTCGGGCCGGAGACCGCACGGCACGGGCACCGCGATCACGGCAGCATTACCTGGTATGCGTACGACGTTCCCGTGCTGTCCGATCGCGGTCTCTATGACAAGAAGCGTGACCGGCGCTTCGACTTCGCGAAGTCCATGGCAGCGCACTCAGTGTTCGAACCGGTGGGCTACGTCGACTACAAGGCGACGACGAAGGGCAAGCGAGGCAAGGGGACAAGCTTCACCTTGACCGACAGCGCCGACGGCATCTCGCGTCAGCGGCGTATCTCGATCTCTGCCGACACCCTGGTCGTTCGTGACCGCGGTCGCGGAGCCAAGGAGTGGATCCAGCACTGGCAGTTGGCTCCCGGTTGGACGCCGACAGCGACCGGTGCCGAGCACTCCAGTGGAGCGACGCTCACGATTGACTGCCCACGGCTGAAGGCAGTGTCGGTGGAGACCTTTACCGCGTGGCGCACCTCCGAGGACGCCTGGGATCTGCAGTGCCGGGTGTCCGCGCGGGACAAGAAGGCGAGCATTTCGACAACGCTGACGGTCACACCACCCCTATGATCCGCGCCGTTGCCATCGCCGCTGTCGCAGGCCTGGCCGCGGGACTCGTGGCGGTGCCCGCCTCGGCGCAGGAGCCGCGGCTGTGTGCCGACGAGGTGAGTTCCGCGCAGCGATTCGGTGCCGACGTATCGGACCTCAGCCGGGGCGTGTTGGGTTTTGACGGTCGGCACATTCGTCTTGGTAGTGACTCGTCCGACTGGCGACTGGACGACCCGGCGGACGCCACCTTCACGTCGCGGTTCCACTCGATGGTGTGGCTGATTCCAGCGCTCGACGCGGATGTCGATGTCATTGAGCTTCTCGTGGAGCGCGACCGTGCGATTCCGGATCCGGGGGGCTGGGCCAGTCAGGATGAACAGCGGGCCACCGGGTGGACACAGTCGGTCGTCAGTCTGCGCATGGGCGTCGTCAACTGCCTCTATGAGATCACCGGTGATCAACGGCTGGTCCCGGTGATGGAGGGACTGGCCACCGCAGCACTGGATCCGCTGCGCTATCGCGGTCGCCCACTGAACCGGATTCACAATCACGGGACGATGTCGAACATCGCCCTGGTCCAATCGGCCGCCGTCTTCGATCGGCCAACCTGGCGGGAGGCAGCCGTCGCGCGCTTCGAAGCGGACTCGTCGGCGGTGTTCTCCTCGTGCGGGCTGAGTGTTGAGCAGTCCTCCTCTTACCACTACCTCAACGTCAAACTCTGGAATCGCTCCCTGGCACGCGTTGCCGACGAGGTTCCCTTCCCTGTCGACATGGGGCAAGCGGTCCAGCGCGCCGAGGTAGCCACGTGGCGCCTCGTGCGTCCTGACGGCGTTCTTGAAGCGATCGGCGATGGCAACGAGCAGATGGTCTCCGCTGCTGATCTGGGATTGGATGACACCATCGCTACATCCTCCGATACTCGACTGCTGTGCTCGGGTCGAGGCTGGGCAGCCAACCGCGGATCCTGGGACGACACGGCAACTCACTACACACTGCGGTTTGGCGAGCGTCCGCGTTTCCACGGGCACGAGGATCGAGGGGCCCCCACCTGGTTCACCCAGGGCGTGCCCATCTTCAGTGATCGCGGGCTCTATGACAAGGCCAAGGGTCAGCGACGCACGTGGGCTCAATCTGCTGCGGCCCACTCGACCTTCGAACCGCAGGGCTTCCGTTGGCCGGACCGCGTCAAGGCGAATCTGGTGTCGACCGTTGATGCCACGGACGCCTACGTCGTCACCGCCAAGTCACGTGACGTCCGGATGGAACGCCGTATCACCATCCCGCTCACCGTGGACGATAGCGGTCTCAGCGTCCTGCGTATGGAGGACTCAGGTCGCAGCAGGTATGACCAGCAGTGGTTCCAACGCTGGCACCTGGCACCAGGGTGGACGCCGCTGCCGCGCACCAATGGCACCGACCCAGCCGCGATCCATGAGGAATCCGGACTGCTGCTCTACGGAGCCTGCTGGTCCGGTGTACTCGGGCGTGGCGCGGTCCGAACGGTCGAGCACTTCGGCAGTTGGCGTACGGCGAGCCCCGCCGCCGTAATCGAGTGTGGAACTTTGGGGACCAAGGTGCGCATCGACACACTCTGGGTGGTGAGTGAGATGCGCGGATCCCTCGACTGGGACCGTCAAACGGGGCAGGTGCGAATTGTCCCCGACCAGCTTCTCCTGTCGTCAGAGCGAGAAGTCGCCGGGGCCGCCGCCCGATGATGCCGCCGGGGGCCCAGGCACGATGCCCTGCGGGTAGTGAACCCGGAAGGACACGTTGCGGGCGCTTCCGCCATCGCTGTCACCGATGAAGGCGCGGACGACGTAGCCGCCGGGTCGACCAAACTGCACTTCGCCGCTGACCGCGAGAACACTGCGCATGTCGGCACCCGGGGTCGCTCCAGCCGGGCGTCCAGCCTCCACCGTTCCCTCGACCGTGAAGAGTTGCTCGCCATCCTCGTGCTCGACACTGATCGTGAGCGGGTAGGAGCGGTTCGTCTCATTCCACCCAATGGTGATGCTGACGCCGATACCAAGGTGCAGCATGCCGAGCGTGCCGTCAGCGTCGACGGGTTGCTCCAGATCGGTCCACCCCGATCCTTGGAGATAGAGCAGGCCGTTGATGGCCTCGGCATGGTGGGCCAGGGTCACGTATTCGATCTGGGGCATGACTCCATGGTGTCCTATGCCGTGTCGAGACGCGAGATCGCCTCCCGCAGCACGGCGGGCTGCTTGCAAAACGCCCAGCGCAGCGCGCGCTCGCCGATTCCCTCGTGATCGCAGAACACCTGGAGAGGGATGGCGACGACCTTGGCTCGATTCGGCAGTTCGCGTGCGACCGCGAGGCCGTCCGGGAGGTCGGCAAAGGGTCCCAGATCTGTAGTGAGGAAGTAGGTGCCCTCGGATCCGGCGGTGGTGAAACCAAGGTCGGTCAGGCCGTCGGTGAGGATGTCGCGCTGATGCTGAAGTTGCGCGCGGAAGTCGTCGTAGTACGAGTCGGGCATGCGCAGCGCGTGGGCGATGGCGTACTGGAAGGGTCCCCCGGAGACGTAGGACAAATGTTGGCGGACCGCACGGACAGCCCGGATCAGGGGAGCCGGTCCGGTGGCCCAGCCGACCTTCCAGCCGGTGAAGGAGAACGACTTTCCAGCGCTGCCGATCGTCACCGTGCGTTCGGCCATGCCGGGCAGGGTGGCGATAGGGGTGTGCTGGTGATTGTCGAACCACAGGTGTTCGTAGGCCTCATCCGAGATGACGATGAGGTCGTGCTCAATGGCGAGCGCGGCGATAGCCTGCAACTCATCGATGGTGAAGACGACGCCGGTGGGATTGTGCGGCGTGTTGAGCAATAGCACCCGGGTCGCTGGAGTGATGGCTGCACGGAGCGCGTCGACATCGGGGCGGAAATTGGGCGGGCGGAGTGGCACGGAGACACGCTTGGCGTTCGCCAGCGCGATGCCGGTCGCGTAGAGATCGAACCAGGGTTCGAAGACGATCACCTCGTCCCCGGTCTCGGCAAAGGCCAAGAGACTGGACTGGATGGCCTCGGAGGCACCGGTGGTGACGACGACCTCTGTGGCCGGATCGACGCGGAGGCCGTAGAACCGCTGCTGGTGCTCAGCAATCGCGGCACGAAGGTCGGGGAGTCCGTGGACCGGCGGGTATTGATTGCCGCGGCCGTCCCGAATGGCGGCCTGGGCGATCTCCTTGACTTCCTCGGGGCCGTCGGTATCGGGGAATCCCTGTCCGAGGTTGATGGCCCCGAGTTGCAGGGCGAGGTTGGACATCTCGCCGAAGATCGAGGTGGCGTAGGGCTCCATCCGGGGAACCAGGGTGCGGGTCGGCACGGCTATCCCCAGCGCAGGATGACGTTGCTGTAGGGCACGGCATCGCCAGTGTGCACAATGCCGAGGCACTCACCCACCAGCCGCTTGAACTCAGTGTGCGCCACCCAGTCGACCGGCAGGTCACCCAGATGTGCCAGGTACGACTGCTGGATGTCTGGGTCGACGTGGGTGCGGAACTCGTCAGCCATCACGACACTGCTCACCTCGTGCTCGGCGAGGATGACGTCGACAAGTTGCGGGATGGTGGGCAGCCCACGCGTCACGATGAGCTCAACAGTCTCCACGTCCGGATACGACGGGAACGGCGCATCGAGGATGGCTATCGCATTGGCGTGCCGGAAGCGCGCAAGGAGGTCGGCCAGTTGCGGATGCCAGATCATGGATTCCTCTCGCAGAGTTCGTCGATGGCTATGCCCGTAGGCAGGGAGGGTGCGGCACCCGCGACCGTCGTCGCGAGAGCTCCGGCGGCATTGGCGCGGAGCAGGCAGGCGGTCCAGTCACGACCGTCGGCGAGCGAGGCGGCCAAGACCCCGCAGAAGGCATCGCCGGCTGCCACGGTGTCGATGGGGGTGACGGGGAAGGCGGGTACGTGGCCGAAGGAGTCGGGCGTGACCCAGATGCAGCCCGCGGGCCCCAGCGTCACGACGACTGTGCCGATACCGCGCTCGCACAGTGCCCGCCCGGCCGACACTCCGCCCTCGACGTCCTCGACCGGCATCCCGCTGATGAGAGCTGCCTCGTGCTCGTTGGCCACCATGATGTCCACGCTGGTGAACAGTGGCTCAGGTATTCCCTCGGGGGGCACGGGCGCCGTGTTGAGGATGGTGGTCAGGCCGAGGTCATGCGCGGCACCGAGGGCGCCGACCACGGCGCTGGGGGTCACCTCCAGCGGCGCGAGAGCCACGCTCGCTCCCGCGTAGCGGCGTACCTCGGCGACGGTGTACTCCGCGGTGAGCCATGCGTTGGCACCGCCGACGACGACAATGCGGTTGTCGCCTGAGGAGTCGACCTCAATGAGGGCGGTACCGCTGGACCCCTCTACGGTGGCCACCCCGCTGTCATCGATGCCATCGGCGGCGAGTTCCTGCCTCATCCACTGCGCCGCCTCATCGTCCCCGACGGCCCCGATGAGGGCGACCTGCCCACCGGAACGCGCGGCGGCGATGGCCTGATTGAGTCCCTTGCCTCCGAGATGGCGCTCCAGGGCATGGCCGGTCACGGTTTCACCGACGGCTGGCATGCGATCGACGCGCAGCACGAGATCGAGATTGAGGCTGCCAATACAGACCACCGTGCCCATCCCGTGAGGCTAGCGCGGCAGGATGGGGCCATGGCCGTTTTGGGCATCGATCTGGGCACGCAGTCGGTGAAGGTTGTCGGAGTCGATGCCGACGGTCAGATCCTTGCGTCAGCGACCCGGCCCTATCGTGTTGACGCCCCACATCAGGGCTGGGCCGAGTCGGATCCGCGAGGGTGGCTCGCGGCCTGCGAGGAAGCTGCCGCGGCAGTTATCGATGGCTTGCCTCAGCCGCCGACCGCCGTCGGGTTGAGCGGTCAGATGCACGGGGTCGTCCTGTGTGATGCGTCGGGCGAGCCGCTCCGGCCGGCGATCTTGTGGGCCGACTCGCGTAGCGTGGTGCAGGCCGAGGCACTTCGCCGAGAACTTGACGATGAGTTGCTCGCGCGGCTGGGATCGGCTCCCTTCCCTGGGTTTGCCGGGCCCACCCTGCGATGGCTCAGCGAACATGAGCCCGACGTACTCGCTCGTGCGCGGTGGGCTCTGCAGCCCAAGGACTGGCTACGCCTGCAGTGGACCGGACACGTCGCCACCGAACCGTCGGACGCGAGCGGCACCCTGCTGTATGACCTCGTCGAAGGCGGGTGGAGTGCGCAGGCTCTCGCGGCCTGTCACGTGCGCGAGGATCTCCTCGCCCCGATCGAGAATTCGTCGTTCTCCGCTGGAGTGGTCAATCGGGGAGGCTCACCGCTCGCGGGCCTACCGATCGCGCTAGGAGGGGCGGATGCGGCATGCGCTGTCCACGGTCTCGGGCTGCGGTCGGGAGAAGGTTCCATCACGGTAGGCACCGGCTCCCAGATCGCCAGCGTTCTCGCCGAGCCCCGCCCGGATCCCACATTGCGCACGCACACGTTTGCTCGCGTGGGGGCGGTGGGCAGTGGTTTCTTCCGGCTTGGAGCAGTGCAGAGCGGTGGGCTCGCGCTCGAACGGGCACTGTCGTGGCTTGGCGCAGATCTCACCGAGGCGCGCAGCGCGCTCGCCCTGGGCCTCCAACCCGACGATCCCCTCTTCTGGCCGTTCGTCGCTGGGGAGCGCACTCCGTACATTGACCCGGACCTGCGAGCGGCATGGTCCGGCCTCTCGCTGACAACGACGCGGCAGGCGCTGCTGCGGTCGGTCTTTGAGGGCATGGCGTACGCCGCTTCTGCGGCTTATGCCGCGGTATGCGACTCCGGCGCTGCGCCTCAGCAGCCGGTTACGGCACTCGGGGGTGGAAGTCGAGACCCCGAATATGTGCGGTTGGTGAGCACGGCTCTGCAGGTGAGCCTGTTGCCCTCAATGGTCCACGATGCGACCGCAGTCGGAGCAGCGCGCCTGGCCGGAGACGTCGTCGATCTCGCCATCCCGCCCGCGCCTCGATCGGACCATGGGAGGGTTGAGCCCACGGCTGATCCGGTGGTTGAGGAGCGCCAGGAGCGATGGCGTGCTGCGATCCTGGAGCGCACGACACGAGAGGGGATGGGCAGACCATGAAGGTTGTCATCGGGAGCGATCACGCGGGGTTCCCGCTGAAGGATGCCCTCCACGCGTGGCTACGTGAGCAGGGGCACGAGGTCGTCGACGTCGGGACCGACTCGACCGACTCCTGCGACTATCCGGTGTTCGGCGCGGCTGTGGGGCGCACGGTGGCCGATGGAGATGCCGATCTCGGTGTCGCCGTATGTGGCAGTGGTGAGGGCATCTGTATGGCGGCCAACAAGATTCCCGGTGTGCGAGCCGGCGTGGTGCGCACCGCAGAGGACGCTGAACTCGTCAGGCGGCACAACAACGCGAATGTGGCCTGTTTCGGGGCTCGCATTACGGCGGTTGCGGAGGCCGAGCATGCGCTCGGAGTATTCCTTTCAACGGGTTTTGACGGTGGCCGACACCAACGTCGTGTGGATCTCCTCACCGAACTGGATAGCGAGGGTCGCTGACGACTACGGGATGTCGATGAGCACCTTCGCGGCGACGCGGCCTTCGACGGCGTCGTGGGCTGCCGCCGTTTCCTCCAGGGGGAAGCGGATGAAGGGCAGAGGTTGGAGTTCGCCGGACGCGAGCGCGGCGGTGATCTCCGCCACGGCGGCAGCGATGAGCGCTGGCGCGAATCCGTAGACCATGGCAAAGCGCAGCGTGACGTTGTTCGTCATCAGCGCACGCACCGGAATCGTCGGATCGTCATTGTCGGCCGCGTAGGTCACGATGACACCGTGTGGGGCCAGCACCGCGAGATCCATGTCCATGTTGCGTGTGAGAGCTACCTCGATGATGCGATCCACGCCCGCGGGCGCGGCTCGGCGTACCGCTTCTGTGGCATCCGGCGCTGTGTAGTCAATAACGACGTGGGCGCCGGCTGCGATCGCCAACTCTCCCTTTGCCGATGAACTGACTGTGGTGATGACGTGGGCACCAGCGCGCCGCGCCAGCTGGATCGCCGCGTGGCCGACCGCACCAGCGCCACCATGGATCAGGACGGTCTGCCCCTCGATCGGCCCGTCACAAAGAAGGCAGCCGTATGCGGTGATGTAGGGGATTCCCAGTGCCGCGGCCTGATCGAGTTCGACACCGTCGGGAAGGTGCACCGCTTGTCGCGCAGGCACGACGGTGAACTGCGCCGCGGTGCCCCACCGTCGCTGGTAGCCCGCGTGGTAGATCCACACGCGCTCGCCGATGCGGCCAATGTCGACGCCGGGGCCGACGGCCTCGACGACGCCGGCGCCGTCCATGCCAGGGATCTGCGGAGCGGGAAGATCATCGCCTCGAGACCGCATCTTCCAGTCGGTGGGGTTCACCGCGGCTACGGCCAACCGGACACGCACCTCGCCCACGCCCGGTCCCGGGGTTGCGATTTCGTCGATCTGGAGCACGCCAGAGTCGCCCCGCTGCTCGTAGAACGCTGCTCGCATGGAGGGCAGCGTAGTCCTCATCAGCGTGCGCGGAGGCTGACCCGCGAAGAGATCGACTTTCCGTACTCATTTGCGACGACCGCGACGCAGGAATAGGTGACGCCGCGGGTGAGTCGAGATACGAGTGCGATGCCGTCCTTCTCAATAGGGGCTGTCCGTGTGCGGAATCCATCCGCTCGACATCGCACCTCACGGAGGGTAAGCGGTGAGCCGTTCCCATTGATCCTCTCCACGATGAATCCGGCGACGCCCCCGTTCTTTGCCTGAGCGAAGGTGATCTTCGGGCGGGCTGGCAGCCCGGCCGGCCGAATAGTCCGGGCGACCGATGGTGCGGAGGGCATATCGGCGGCAATGGCGACGGCCGTCACTGAGTACGGTGCGCCCGCCGCGAGGCCGTCGATTCGGCATGTCGCCGTGCGGGGGCGCTCGGGTGCCGGCATCTGACACGTCGACACCATGCCCTGTGCGTCGGTGGCGGACACGGCGTACGAGTCCGGCTGCGGCCCACGAGTCGCCGCGGTCACCGTCACAGAAATCGACGTGGTGGTGGTGGACCACCGTGAAATCGTTGGGGGGAGTGGCTCATTGCCAGGCGTCGGCGTGATCGGCACACCGGCCCCGGCGAGGAACTCGCTGAACGCCGAGACGCGCGAGTAGACACCAGCCCCCTTGGTTGTCGCGCAGGTGTTGAGCCCCCAACTCACGACTCCCACAAGACGCCGGGCTGGGCCTTCGCCGCCAATCAATGGGCCGCCGGAATCCCCCACGCAAGCATCGACCGGCTCTCCTCCCCGGACGCCCTCGGCACACAGCATCACCTTGGGTCTGATGTCGCGTGAGTCATAGCCGCGAAAGTGCACGCCATCGACGGTGAAGTCTTCACCTCCGCCGCAAGCACTCTCGGGGAAGGCGACGAGGCTGCCGACGCGATAGGTCGGGGGGTACCGCCAGGGCTCCCGATGGGTCGTCGCTCCCCACCCCGCCACGCTCACCGGTGCACGTGGCGCCGTGAGCACCTCAGCCTCTGCTGCGTTGGCGGGGGCGACGGTGGGAGTGCCGGGGAGCTTGGTCGAGAGGCGAATGACGGCGATGTCGTTGCTCAGACTGTCGGGATTGAACCTCGGATGAATGGTGATGCTGTCGACTCGGACGATGACGCCTGACTCGCTGCCGAGATCTCCGTCGCTGAACGACGCGATAACGATCTCCTTGGCGGTGCGACCCAAGACACAGTGAGCCGCGGTAATCACCAGCGAGCTCGTTGTAAGTGCTCCGCCGCAGAACTGGGCGCGCTCCATGCCGTATTTGCGTTCAACGGACCGATCGCCGAGAGCCACGAGGAAGCCGAAGTCTGCCGAAGGTCCGGAGATCCCGTTGACGACCTCGGGTCGAGCGGGTGAGGACGATGCTGGGGCCTGCGCTTGAGCGGCCGTTATGGGTAGCGCGACCGAGGCGGCAAGGACAAGGCCCAGAAGTGGGCGGAAGAGGGAGGACATGGTGACTAGAGCGTGAATCTGAATGCCTTGGATACTGCGCGCCCCGCCACGTTCTCAGCGATCGCCTTGCACGAGTACTTCGCCCCCGGTGTGAGTCTGAGGTTGGCCCGGCCGTTCTTGACGGTGGCGTTGGCCTTCTTCACCTTCGACGTGCACCGCACCCATACTTTTGTGCTCTCCGGCTGCTGGCCTACGCGCACCTTGATTTTGACCTTCCCGCCGCCCATGTCCCAGCCCTTCGTGATCTCAGGGCGAACCGGAGGGGTGACGGAGGGAACGACCGAGATCGTGACATAGGTCGGCTCGGACACTTCCTCGCTGCCCTCGTAGCGCACGGTGACGGCGTACTCCGCTCCCGGGGTGAGATCGTCAAAGAGGCAGGAGTCCTCGCCCTTCGGCACCGTGCAATACCAGGCGTCTTCCGCACTAGCGGTGTTCTCGACGTAGATCTGGTAGTTGTCGAAATTCACGTTTCCGTCGGAGGTGACGACCACGAGGAGCGAGTCCGCACCCGGGACGGCCGACACGATGCGTGGAGTGGGCGCCGCGGTGCCGATATCCACCCCTTGGGAGGTGAGCCAGGGCAGGTAGGCCGAGACACGGGTGTAGATGCCGGGGGTCTTCTCCGCCATCGGACCGTTGTCGTCCACACCGGCACAGCCGTAGCCGCTGCTCACAACACCAACGAGGCGCGGGGTCGCGTCATTGCTGAAGAGAGGTCCGCCCGAGTCCCCCTGACACGTGTCGATGATCCTCGTCGTTCCCGGCACGACACCGATCGCGCAAACGAAATGCGCCGTATCGACGTCCACCCCGTAGAAGGTGATTCCGTCGATCCGCTCGCTGCCGTTGCGGCTACCGCAGACCGAGTCGGACATCACCGTGAGATCGGCGACCTGCAGGACGTCGGAGCCCGCGCCAGTGAAGGACAGCCGTCCATATCCGGCGGAACGCACTGAGTTCCTAGCGGTCAGGACGGCCTGGGACTCGGCAACACTTGCCACCGCCATCGATGTGGCACCGCTGATCGGATTAGCCAGGGTGAGAACGGCGATGTCGTTGTCCAAGGTGTTGCGGTCGTATTCCGGATGCGTGGTCACCTGCGCGACGGCGTAGGTCCGCTGCTCGTCAAAGTATTTGCTGCTTCCCCACCTCACGGTGACCTGGCTGGGGCGAAAGGTCGATCCGTTGTCGTTGACGCTGCAGTGTCCGGCGGTGATCACATGGAGCGGATCTACCAGCGTGCCCCCGCACCAGTAGCCCCCTGCAGAGACGGACACGAGCGAGCGAATCTCTCCCGGCGAAGGGTCGCGACCGTTGACGACCTGGGGGCGGACTGGGTCTGCTAGGGCTGCGGGTGTCGTCACGCCGATGGACGCGAGGATCAGTGCCGAAGCGGAGACAGCTAAGACACGGCGGCGGGACATAGGGCCAGAGTAGGCAAGGATGGGCGGGGATGGTGCACTCAGACGAATACGCGTAACTTTCTGGGAGATTTCCCGGACTTGAGGAGGACACGGTGGGGACGGCACTCATCACCGGAGGGACGTCCGGCATCGGGCTCACCTTCGCCGAAACCCTGGCCGCGCGGGGGCACGATCTGTGCTTGGTCGCCCGTGACCAGACCCGATTGGACGAGGTCGCCGAGCGACTGCGGGCCCTGGGCGTTGAGGTCGAGACCATGACGGCCGACCTCGCGGAGCGCTCTGACCTGGCCCGAGTCGAGGACCGCCTCCGGGATCGCCAGCGCCCGATCGAGATCCTCGTCAACAACGCGGGTTTCGGCGTACCGCAGAAGTTCTCCACCGGCGATCTGGACGTGGAGCAGCGCATGCTCGACGTCCTCGTGACGGCGGTGATGCGGCTGACTCATGCGGTGGTCCCCACCATGGTGGAGCGCGGGACGGGCGCCATCATCAATGTCAGCAGTGTCGCGAGTTGGATCACCGGAGGCACGTACTCGGCGTCCAAGTCATGGGTCACGGTCTTCAGCGAGAGCTTGTCCATCGAATTGGCGGGCACTGGAGTGAACGTCGTGGCCGTATGCCCGGGCTTCACCCACACGCAGTTCCATCAGCGTGCGGGGATGGACATGGAGGCTCTGCCGGCGTGGATGTGGCTCGATGCCCAGGAGGTCGTAGACACGGCCTTGCGGGATGCCCGTAGGGGGCGTCCGGTGAGCGTGGCCGGTGCTCAGTACAAGGTGCTGTCGCTAGCGGCGCAATACCTGCCGAGACCGCTGGTGCGCGCGGTGGGCGCTCGTCGTCCCGGCGGACAAGTTCGCGCCCGGTAGCCGACCCGCCTACGGTCGGTGGACGATTGCGCCGAGAGCCTCGACGAACGGTGTTTCGAGGACCTCCCAGCCGCGTAGGCGCGCGGCGAGTCCGGCGCTCCGGCTGTCGTCATCCGCATCGGGCGTGATGACGACCGTGACGGGGGCATCAGGCCAGTCCTGCGCGGTCGCCGA
This sequence comes from Candidatus Nanopelagicales bacterium, assembly GCA_030827125.1. Lineage (GTDB taxonomy): Bacteria > Actinomycetota > Actinomycetes > S36-B12 > S36-B12 > Mxb001. The sequence goes on along the minus strand of JAURFD010000004.1, from coordinate 162,077 downwards.
TGGGAGTACCGGATCCACGAGGAGATATCCCGCGATCGATCGTCGCGCGGATCGCTGGGCGAAGCCGAGCCCGGGCGCATGCACCGCGTGATGTCCGGCCAGGACAAGGAGAACCGGTTCAGGGAGTTGGGATGCTGACCGGCTGATGGTGAGGGACACCACGGGTATCCAGTCCGACTCTCGGGGAGTCTCACTCGACAGGTCCAGGGTGGGTAGGTCGCAGGACACCGGCGGCGTACCCGGAGTCAGGACGACGGAACCGACCGGCATGTCCCCAGCCTAGGCACTGCCCTAGGGTCGGGCGCATGAGTGACAGGGATCAGTTGCGGCAGCAGATCATCGATAAGGCGGTCGTCCACGGCAAGGTCATCTTGTCCAGTGGCCGCGAAGCGGACTACTACGTCGACCTGCGACGCGTGACGCTCGATGCTGAAGCGGCGCCTCTGGTCGGCCGCGTGATGCTCGATCTCACCTGGGACTGGGGCTACGACGCGGCCGGGGGTCTCACCCTCGGCGCCGATCCCGTCGCCACGGCGATGCTCCATGCCGCGGCGGACCGTGGCGATCGATGTGATGCCTTCGTCGTCCGCAAGGAAGGCAAGGCTCACGGTTTGCAGCGACGCATTGAAGGACCGGATGTCGCAGGTCGGCGCGTGGTGGCCGTGGAGGACACCTCGACAACCGGCTCGTCCGTGATGACGGCCGTGGAGGCGCTGCGTGAGGGCGGCGCTGACGTGGTCGGTGTTGCGGTTATTGTCGATCGTGGCGCCGGTGACGCGGTGCGGGCGGCCGGTCTGGAATACCGCGCGGTGTACTCCTTGGCGGATCTCGGTCTTTAGCGCGTCGCCCGCCGGTGGCGTAGCCACTCGAAGGCAATGGGGACCACGCTGATGAGCACGATGAGGATCAGGATGACCTCGATGTTGTTCGCGACGACGGGGATCGTGCCCAGGAAGTAGCCAAGGAGGGTTACTCCCACCGCCCAGAGCAGGCCGCCGATCGCGGTGTAGAGCATGTAACGCTTGAAGTCCATGCGCCCGACGCCGGCCACCGCGGTGATGAAGGTGCGCACGATGGGGACGAACCGCGCCAGGATGATCGCGCGGCCGCCGTACTTGTCAAAGAACGCGTGGGTCTTGTCGACGTAGGCCCTCTTGAACAGCCGCGAATCCTCGCGTTTGAACAGAGCCGGTCCCACTTGGTAGCCGATGCCGTAGCCCGCGGCATTGCCGGCGACCGCAGCAACGAAGAGCATGGCACAGGCCAGCCAGATGTTGATCGAGATGTAGCCGGAGGCGATGAAGAGCCCGGTGACGAACAGCAGTGAGTCGCCCGGGAGGAAGAAGCCGATGAGGAGCCCGCATTCGGCGAAGATGATGCCCAGCACGACCCAGAAGGCGATGTCGCCCAGGCTGGTGAGCAGCGTTTCGGGATTGAGCCAGTCCGGTCCGAGGGCCGAGACGGTGGCAAGCAGGGTCAAGGTCACGTCGGGCACCCTTCGAGCGTACGACGTCGGGTGTGGATCCGACGGCACTAGGGTCGCGGCATGGATCCGCGCCTTGACCCTGAACTTCTCAAGCAGGGCGACACCCGCAACGTCGTGGATCGGTACCGGAACTGGACGATGGAGGCGATCGTCGCCGACCTCGATGAGCGTCGCCATCCCTTCCATGTGGCCATCGAGAACTTCGAGCATGACGCCAACATCGGCTCGGTCGTTCGTTCGGCGAACGCCTTCCTCGCCGCCGAGGTCCACATCGTGGGGAATCGGCGGTGGAACCGTCGGGGCGCGATGGTGACCGATCGCTACCAGCACGTGCGGCACCACCCAACCGTCGAAGACTTCGGCGCGTGGGCCGCCGACGCCGGGTTGCTGGTGATCGGTATTGACAACATCGAGGGGTCGGTCCCCATCGAGACCTATGACATCCCCCGTGCGTGCGTGATGATCTTCGGCCAGGAGGGTCCGGGTCTGTCACCCGCCGCGCAGGACCTGTGCTGCGAGATGCTCGCGATCAGCCAGTTCGGCTCCACCCGCAGTATCAATGCCGGGGCGGCAGCCGCGGTGGCCATGCACGCGTGGGTACGCCGCCACGTATTCGAGCAGCGGCCTTGACCGTCTTCCTTGCAGTTACCGCGATTGTGTGGCCGATGTGCCCGCGGTAACTGCAAGGAAGACGAAGGAAGGGATCAGACGGGAACGGCGGGGAGGTGTTCGAGCGCCTCGGCGAACCGGGCGTCGGTGAGTTCCTCGTCGACCATCGATCCGGCCAGGTACTGCTCGTAGGCGGCGAGATCGAAGTGACCGTGGCCGCACAACGCCGTGAGGATCACGGTCTCCTCGCCGGACTCCTTGGCCTGCTCGGCCAGGCGGATGGCCTGGGCGATTGCATGCGTCGGCTCCGGCGCCGGAACGATGCCCTCCGTCCGCGCGAACTTCACCGCTCCGGAGAAGCACTCGGTCTGCGGGATAGCGACCGCATCCATGAGGCCCAATTCGTAGACGTGGGAGATGAGCGGAGCCATGCCGTGGTAGCGGAGACCACCCGCATGAATGGGATCGGGGATGAACTCGTGTCCCAGCGTGTGCATCTTCATCAGCGGCGTCATGCCTGCCGTGTCGCCGAAGTCATATGCGTAGGTGCCACGTGTCAGTGACGGGCAGGACGCCGGCTCGACAGCGGTGATCTGCGGATTAATCTTGCCGGCGAGCTTCTCCCGGAGGAACGGGAACGACAGGCCCGCGAAGTTTGATCCACCACCGGTGCAACCCACGATGTGCGTGGGAGTGTCGCCCGCCATCTCCAACTGGAGAAGGGCCTCTTCGCCGATGATCGTCTGGTGCAGCAGCACGTGGTTGAGCACCGAGCCGAGGGCGTAGCGGGTGTCCGGATCCATCGCGGCAACCTCGACAGCCTCGGAGATCGCGATACCGAGGGACCCCGACCAGTTCTTCGGGTCCTTCGCCAACTCGCGACCGATCGCGGTCACGTCGCTGGGTGAGCGGTGAATCGTGGCGCCGAAGGTTTCGATCATGAGGCGTCGGTACGGCTTGGCGTCGTACGACGCACCCACCTGCCACACCTCGCACTCGAGGTCATAGAGCGCGCAGGCAAAGGCTAGGGCGGTGCCCCACTGCCCGGCACCGGTCTCGGTGGTGAGCTTCTTGGTGCCCTCCTTCTTGTTGTAGTACGCCTGGGGCACGGAGGTGTTGGGCTTGTGCGAGCCGGCCGGGGAGACACCCTCGTACTTGTAGTAGATGCGGGCCGGGGTGCCGAGAGCCTTCTCGAGTCGATGCGCGCGGAACAGCGGCGACGGCCGCCACTGGCGGTAGACATCGAGCACGCCACCGGGGATGTCGACGTACCGCTCACCGGTGACCTCTTGCATGATCAGGTCCATCGGGAACAGGGGCGCAAGATCGTCGGGGCCGACGGGATCCAAGCGTCCGGGATGCAACGGCGGCGGCGGGGGTTCGGGCAGATCCGCGATCAGGTTGTACCACGTCGTCGGAATCTGATCTTCGCTCAGCACGTACTTGTGCTGATTCACGGTCTCGTCCATAGCACCGCCTTCCAGTAGGCCGGGCCGGGACACCCGGGGCTTCGGACGGTACCCGACCTGACAGCATGAGGGACATGGTTTTGCCAGGTCGGCCGTCCATTCCGGTGCCGCAGGGCGTGCGCCTCATCGCCTCCGATCTCGACGGCACCCTGCTGCTGTCCGACGGCTCGGTGGGTGCGCGGACCCGGGAGTCGCTGGATCGGCTCGCGGAGAGCGATCGAGATCTGGTCATCGTGACGGGCCGACCGCCGCGGTGGATCTCGCCCATCGTGGAGATGACCGGTCACCGCGGCGTGGGAATTGCTGCCAACGGCGGGGTCGTTCTCGATCTGTTTGATGGCCAAGTCACCGAGGTGTTTCCCATGGATGCCGACTCGGCTTTGGCTGCGGTTGACCGCCTCCGCAGCGCGATCCCGGGTCTGGTCTTCGCCGTCGAGATGGCGCGGCCGGGAGGTCATTTGGCGCCGACGGGGGGCTCGTCGTACGACGTTCTCGATGCGACGCTCGCGGACGCGACGGAGTTCGCCCTCGCGGATGGCTACACGCCTCGATGGCCGGTGCCACCCGACACGCACGTCGCTCCCATCGACGAACTGGTCCTCGCCGGTGACGTCGTGAAGTTGCTCGCTCGACCGGGGGACGGCGTACAGATCGATCCTGAGGACCTGTATGCACGGGGTATGGCCGCGGTGGGTGACCTGTTGGAGGTCACGCACTCGGGCTACGGCGACTCGCTTATCGAACTCAGTGCCGCGGGCGTCACCAAGGCGACCACCCTCGCTCGGGTGGCGGCGGCGCAGGGCCATGGCCCACTCCATGTTGTGGCCGCCGGTGACGGACCCAACGATCTGCCGATGCTCGCCTGGGCAGGGTCGTCGTATGCGATGGGCAATGCGCATCCGGAGGTACTGGATCTGGCCAGCCATGTCCTGCCGACCAACGACGAGGAGGGCGTGGCCGATCTCATCGACGCCGTCCTCGACGACCGCAGCCCCTTCGACTCCTAGGTCACTCGGCGAGGGGGTTAGCGGGTCAGCAGGATCTTGCCGGTGACACCGCCGGCATCAAGTGCACGGTGCGCTTCGGCTGCCTGCGGCAGGGGATACGTCCGATCAATGACGGGGCGCACGATCCCCGCGGCAATCCACGGCCACACCATCCGCTCGGTCTCCGTGCAGATGTAGGCCTTTTGCTCTGGTGACCGTGCTCGCAACGACGTTGTGTGCAACGTCGCATTGCGCCGCAGCATCACACCGAGATCGACGTCAGTGCGTACGCCGCCCTGCATGCCGATGACGACCAGTCGACCACCGGGAGCGAGGCATTCGACATTGCGCATGAGGTACTTCGCGCCCATGTTGTCGAGGATGACGTCGACTCCGCGGCCGCCGGTCTCTGCGGCGACAACGTCGACGAAGTCCTGATCCCGGTAGTTGATGAGGACCTCAGCGCCCAACTCGGCGCAGCGCTCCAACTTCTCCGCCGAGCCCGCCGTCACCGCGACCCGCGCGCCGAGTGCCCGCGCGACCTGGATGGCCATGGTGCCGATACCACTGCCTCCGCCGTGAATGAGGAGCCAATCACCGCGCTGCAGTCCCGCCACCATGACGAGGTTCGACCACACGGTGCAGGCGACCTCGGGGAGGCCCGCCGCGGTGATCACATCCACACCCACGGGGATCGGCATGGTCTGGCCCGCGGGAACGGCGACCTGTTCGGCGTAGCCACCGCCCGAGAGGAGGCAGCAGACCTCCTCGCCGACGGAGCGCGAGGTGACGCCTTCACCAAGGGCAATGATCCGTCCGGAGCATTCGAGGCCGGGCCACTCCGGCGCACCGGGCGGTGGCGGATAGAAGCCTTGACGTTGAAGGAGGTCGGCGCGGTTCACCGCGCTCGCCGTGATGTCCACAAGCACCTCACCGGGGCCGGGTTGTGGGTCCGGCACCTCCTGCCATTGCAAGACGTCGGGTTCGCCGTACTCGGAGATGACGACGGCGTGCATGTCAGCTCTCCGGTCGGGGCTGAACCGAGTAGTCGCTCTCCTCTGTGTGCCGGATGACGACGAGTTCATCGCCTTTCTGCAGGATGCGAATGTCGCTGGTGTCGAAGCGGTGCACGACCTCGTCGCGAACGACCGCGAGCACGATCTCGCCGCGCGCGTCCACCTCTTCCGGTGAGATGCCCAGCTCTTCCTTGGTGATGTGACGCTGCACGATCTCAAGCCCGCGTCCCGCGTCGAGCAGGTCCTCCATGAGTGTGCCCGCGACCGGTGAGACGAGGGACAGCGCCATGAGGTGGCCGGATGACTCTGCGGTCGGGATGACGCTGGTGGCGCCGGACTGTCGCAAAATCTGTGCATTGGCGGCCTCGCGGGCTGCCGCGACGATGTCAGCCTTCGGGGCCAGCCGCCGCGCGGTGAGAGTTACCAGGACCGACGTGTCGTCCTCGTCGGTCGCGACAATGATCTTGGACGCACGCTCCGTCGCGGCATCCCGAAGTACATCTTCGCGGCGGGCATCGCCAAGGACGCCGGCCAGACCCATTCGATTGGCCTCTTGAATGGCGTCCTTGTCGTTGGCGACGACCACGATCGACAGCGGCGATGCGCCGTTGTCGAGCAGCAGTCGCGCAGCGGAACGACCCTTGACGCCGAAACCGACGATGACGGTGTGATCATGCACGCGCTGCCTCCAGCGGGTTGTGCGGAAGTCCTCACGGGTCTTGCGAGTGAGCACCTCGATAGTGGTGCCGACCAGGACGATGAGGAAGATGAAGCGGAGAGGTGTTACGACGAAGACATTGACGAGGCGAGCGGACTCGCAGACGGGAACAATGTCGCCATAACCGGTGGTCGAGAGGCTGACCGTTGCGTAGTAGAACGCATCCACCCAGGTGATTGCACCCAGTTGTCCCCCGTCGGAGTAGCAGTCCCCTTCGGCATAGACGATGACCGCGGTCAGTACTAGGGCGCCGATGGCGATGGCCAGGCGCACGGCGATATTGCGGACCGGGCTCCACGAGCGGCTCGGAAGTTGAATGCGCGCATTGAGCGCTTCACTGTCGGCCTCACTTGTCACGGTGAGGGGCAGGGGACGCTGCCGCTTGTCGGCCACGGTGCCTGACGCTATCGGACGCCCGGCGAGACACCGGGGATCGGCAGCACTTCGACGCTGCTTTCGAGTTGACCGCCATGGGGTGGAATCACCGCGAGCGCGTCGGCGAGGGCGAGGCTGCGCAGCATGGCGGGGCCGTCGTAGCGCAGCGGATGCGCGAGGTCATCACGCAGCAGGACCGGGATCAGTCGAGTATCCGTGGGATGTGAACTCACGGTCTCGGTGAGTTGAGCGTGGGCCTCGCGGGTGTCCGCACCACGCATCGCATTGATGACCGGGGCGGCGAGAGTCACCAGACCACTCACCGCCGCGAGCGGATTGCCGGGCAGGCCGATGAAGGGTCGGCCATCGGGAAGGACCGCGAGCAGCATCGGGTGGCCAGGACGCACCTGCACTCCGTCGACAAGCCAGTGCACCCCGAGGTGATCGAGAACGTCATGGACGAAGTCGACGGGGCCCGCGGCCGTCGACCCGGTGGTGATGAGGACGTCCGCGGTGGAGTCCTCAATCTCGTCGAGCAAGCCCCGGTGCGTATCGGCGACGCGAATGGGGGGGTTGGCTCGCGCACCGATACCCGCCAACCACGGCGGAATCATCGGACCGAGGGCGTCGCGCACGCGGCCCGGTCGCGGCACGCCACGCTCGAGGAGTTCATCGCCGAGGACGAGGACAGCGACGGTCGGCGGAGGGATGACCTCGAGTACGTCGTAGCCGGCCGCGGCGGCCAGGCCCATGATCGCCGGGCTGACGAGCGTGCCGGTGGCGATCAGTGGATCACCAACAGCGCACTCCTCACCCTGCGGCCGCACGTCGGTGCCGGCCACCACCTCACCGCCCGTGTCGTTGGGCAGGCCGGTCAACGGATCGAGGGTGTAGAGGCGAACGCCGTGCAGGGCAGTTTCGACGGCCGCGTGTTCGCGCCGAAGGACTGCATCGGCTCCGGTCGGCATGGCGGCGCCAGTCGCGATGGGTACGGCGTAGCCGGGATCCAGTCGGATGTCGCGGGTGTCAGCACCCGCGAGCAGCGGCTCCTCGGTGGTCACGTGCCAGGGACCCATTCCGGCGACGGCGTACCCGTCCATGGCCGCGGTCGGGAAGGGTGGCAGGTCCGTGAGGGCGCTGACGGGGGCGGCCAGTACGCAGTGGAGAGCTCCGTCGATCCGCACGGCCAGGGGGGCCCGCTGACTCGCCGCGGCGGCCGCCACACGACGAGCCTGCTCCCAGGGCAGCGCGGCAGAGTGCATGGGTCCAGAGTGCCACCGGCGCCCCCATTCGGCGGCGCGACAAGCGTGCGGGCGCGAGGTGTGTCGTCTGATACCCGGTACCGCCACCCGCGATTGACGCACAACATTCCCGCAGTTCTTACCTGGGCCTTACCCAGGCTTGGCCAGCACCTGCCTGCGAAGCGGTTCTCTAAAGGGGAAGCACGAACCCAAGGAGGAGCAATGAGGCAGACACGCAAGATGGTCATCGCGGCAGCTGCAGCGGTCGGCGCAGTCGCGGGAGGGGCCGTGGCCATCGCCAACGTGCCCGTGGCTGCCACGGCCAACGAGGCTCCCAAGCCCGCCGTGGCCTCCCAGACCCCGGGCGATCCCAGTGCCGCCGCCACCGTCGATCCCGCGGCGACAGGTGACGAGGCTGCTACGCGCGCCGCCTTGGAGAAGCAGATCGCCAAGGCCGAGCGCACGCTGGAGCGACTCGCCGTGTCCTCACCCACGGCCGCGGCCACCGTCGACGTGACCGTGCCGGTGATCTCCGGTGGTCGCACCACCGCGGGCACATCGGATACGGGCGGCAACGCGGCATCGGGATCCTGCGGCGCCAGCAGCGCGTGGCCGCGGATGCCTCGCACCATCTGCGCACGCCGCTCACCGGCATCCGGTTGCGACTTGAAGCCATCGAGGAGGTGTCAGACGAGCCAGCAGTGCAGCGAGACGCCGCCGCCGCGATCGGTGAGGTCGATCGCCTGAACCGTCGCATAGATCAGATCCTTGCCCTCGCGCGCAGTGACGCGGGACAGTCGGTGGAGGACACCGATATCCGTGCCGTGGTCGCTGATCGAGTGCGGACTGCTGAGCCAACTGTGCGGGCACGCGGACTCGCGATCGCCGAGGTTGTGGCGGAGGGAGATCTGCATGTGTTGGCCGCCCGTGGCGCCGTGGATCGCGTGATCGATGAGTTGATCGGCAACGCCCTGTCCTACGCCGGGACCTCAATCACGGTCCGGGCCTGGCGTCAGCGCGACGACGTACGCCTCGACGTAGAAGATGATGGTCCAGGCTTGAGTGCGGAAGACCGCGGGCGCGTATTCGAGCGATTCGTCCGCGCGGATGGAGCGGTGCCCGGCGGAAGCGGCCTGGGCCTAGCGCTGGTGCGGGAGTCAGCGCTCGCCGCCGGCGGTGATGCGTGGGCTGAACCGGTGAGCAGCGGTGGGTTGCGCATCTGCACGAGGTGGCCGGTGACTACTCCCGGTGCAGGCCGAGGTCCCACTCACCGCTGAGGCGCTGAAGGGTGGCTGCCGCTCGAGCGACAGCGTCGGCGTCCTCGGAGAGTGCCGCGGCGTAGCCCAGCAGGAAGGTCGTGATCGGCGCCGCGGGCCGATCGACCGCATGAGCGGCGTCACGGGCGACGTCGAGCAGGGTCTGGACGTCGACATCGGGGACGTCCACGCCGAGGTCGGTGGCCAGAGCGCGCCGAGCGGCCGTGGTCCATTGGCTGAGTTGGTCGTGGCTCATGCTGCCATCCTCCCGCGCTGGGTCCTCTCACGCGGGGACTTGACGGGAGCGTCAAGTTGACACTAGCGTCAAGTCCATGGCGCCTGTCCTGCGCTCGCGCACTGATCCGGCCGTTGCCGCGGCCAATGCTGAGGCGATGCGCGCTGCGCTTGCCGAGATTGACGATCTTCTCGCCCGCGTCATCGGTGGCGGTGGAAGCACTGATAGCGAGAAGAACGCCCGCTCAGTGGCGCGCCATCGTGGTCGCGGCAAGCTGCTCCCTCGCGAGCGAGTGAACCTCTTGCTCGATCCCGGCTCCGCCTTCCTCGAACTCAGTCCCCTTGCGGGCTGGGGCACCGATGATCCGCTCGGGGGCGGACTGGTGACCGGGATCGGTCGCGTGCACGGCACCGAGGTGGTCGTCGTGGCGAACGATCCCACCGTGAAGGGCGGCTCGCAGGGTCCGACGTCGGTGGCCAAGGGATTGCGTGCCATGGAGGTGGCGCGGGCAAACCGACTTCCGCTGGTCAATCTCACCGAGTCCGGCGGGGCTGACCTGCCGAAGCAGGCGGACATCTTCGTCCCCGGCGGTGCGAGCTTCAAGAACCTCACCCAACTCTCCGCGGCGGGCATCCCCACCATCACCCTCGTCTTCGGCTCGAGTACCGCGGGCGGCGCCTACGTCCCGGGCATGAGTGACTACGTCGTCCTGCAGAAGGAGGCGGCGCGTGTCTACCTCGGTGGGCCGCCCCTGGTGAAGATGGCCATCGATGAGGATGCCGATGAAGAGGAACTCGGTGGGGCCGAGATGCACGCCCGCACGTCGGGATTGGCTGACTACCTCGCCGTCGACGAGCCAGATGCCCTGCGCATCGGCCGAGAGATCGTCGAGCACCTGCGCTGGCGCAAGGCCGGTCCGGGTCCGGACCGCGCGCCGGTCGAGCCGCTGTACGACCCCGAGGAGCTCCTCGGCATCCCGAGCGCCGACGTCCGCACTCCCTTCGAAGCACGTGACGTGCTTGCTCGCGTCCTCGACGGCAGCGAATTCGAGGAGTTCAAACCGCTCTACGGCTCGACGCTCGTCACCGGATGGGGGCATGTCGGGGGCTACGCAGTCGGCGTGCTCGCGAACAACGGAATCCTCTTCAGCGAGGAGAGCCACAAAGGTGCGCAGTTCATCCAGCTGTGCAATCGCATGAATGTGCCGATCCTCTTCGCACAGAACATCACCGGGTTCATGGTGGGGACGCGCTATGAGCAAGGCGGCATCATCAAGGACGGCGCCAAACTCATCAATGCGGTCTCGAATTCCACGGTGCCGCACCTCACGCTGATGATGGGTGCGTCCTACGGCGCGGGCAACTACGGCATGTCTGGTCGCGCTTATGACCCGCGCTTTGTCTTCTCCTGGCCCAATCACCGCATTGCCGTCATGGGGCCGAAGCAACTCGCTGGTGTCCTCACCATCGTCGCTCGGCAGAAGGCGGGCGAAGCATTCGATGAGGCGGCGTTCGCCCCCTTGCGCGATGCGTTCGAGCAGCAGGTCGAAAGCCAATCGACCGCGCTCTTCGCCACCGGCCGGCTCTGGGACGACGGCGTCATCGATCCACGTGACACCCGCACCGTGCTCACTCTTGCCCTGTCGGCCACCCACTCGGCTCCGGTTGCGGGGACCGACACGTACGGCGTTTTCCGGATGTGATGGTGATGCGCAGAATCCTGGTCGCAAACCGAGGCGAGATCGCCCGTCGGGTCTTCCGCACCGCACGAGCGATGGGACTTCAGACCGTGGCGGTCTACTCCGAGCCCGATGCTGACGCTCCCTTCGTCCACGACGCTGATGTGGCGGTGGCCCTCCGCGGATCCACGAGCGCGGAGACGTATCTCGACGTCGTACAAATCCTTGATGCGGCGCGTCGCAGCGGGGCCGACGCTATCCATCCCGGATACGGCTTCCTGTCGGAGAATCCGGGATTTGCCGAAGCGGTGACCGCGGCGGGCCTGACCTGGATTGGTCCCACCCCGGAGTCGATTCGGGCGATGGCTCTGAAGGTGGAGGCGAAGCGCATCGCCGCAGACGCGGGTCTGCCCCTGGTCCCCGGCGCTGAGTTGGCCGAGGACATCGCGGACGCGGACGCGCAGCAGATCGCCGAGGCGGTGGGTTTCCCCCTTATGGTCAAGGCGTCCGCGGGTGGCGGCGGCAAGGGCATGCGCATCGTGAGCGATCCGGCCGACTTCGCCGAGGCCATCGAGTCGGCGCGACGCGAGGCACTCTCCTCCTTCGGCGACCCGACCGTCTTCCTTGAGCGCTATCTGCCCCGGTCGCGTCACGTCGAAGTGCAGGTCTTTGGCGATCGCCACGGCAGTGTCGTCCACCTCGGTGAGCGGGAATGCTCCATTCAACGTCGACACCAAAAGATCGTGGAGGAGTCGCCATCACCCGGGATTGATCGCGATCTCGCCGCGCACATGCGGGCCGCGGCGGTGGCGCTGGCGGAGCGGATGGGTTATGTCGGCGCCGGCACCGTGGAGTTCATCGTGTGGACCGAGGGCGGCGAGCAGCGCTTCGCCTTCCTCGAGATGAACACGCGCCTTCAGGTAGAACACCCGGTCACCGAACTCGTCACGGGGCTTGACCTCGTCGAATGGCAGATCCGCATTGCACGCGGTGAAGAACTCCCGCGTGAGCAAAGTGAGATTAATGTCGCGGGCCATGCCATCGAGGTGCGCCTGTATGCCGAGGATCCGGCGCACGGTTATCTGCCCAGCGTCGGCACACTGCAGGCCTTTGAGTTCCCGGACGACGTGCGCGTCGACTCAGGGGTGGAGTCCGGTTCAGTGATCGGGACCCACTACGACCCGATGCTGGCGAAGGTCATCACCCACGCGCCCGACCGCGCGACGTGCGCCGCCATCCTGGCGCGCAGCCTGCGACGGGCGCGTGTGCACGGTCTCGTCACCAATCGGGATTCGCTCGTCGCCGTACTGGAATCCCCGCGATTCCACTCGGGGGACACGACCACGGCATTCCTCGAACAGGAGCCCGACGTCCTCACCCCGCGCCTCCCGGAGGAGATCCTCGACCGGCACCTGGCGGCGATCGCGCTCAGCGGACAAGGGCCCGACGATGGCGTCCCCCGAGGGTGGCGCAATGTCCCTGCGGTTCCCGAGATCACCGTGCTCGAACGGCTCGGCGGTGAGGTGGTCGCCGCCGCAGCGTGGTTCACCCGTGATGGGCTCGAGCTCAACGTGCTGGATTCGGAAGCAGATCTGTATGCCGAACCGGGGCGCGCTGCCGGAGTCTTCGTCCAGGACGGCCATCTCCTCCTGCGCGAGGGGCTGGCGAGTACCTGTCAGGTGTCGACGTACGACGATCTGGTCTGCGTCGACGATGGCCTGTGGTCAACGCAATGGCGCATCCGTCCGCGCTTCGGCACGGAGGACGTCGGTTCGGCGGCCGGTGGTGCGATAACGCCAATGCCGGGGACCATCATCTCGGTTGAGGTCTCGGTGGGAGACCGCGTCGCTCCGGGTCAGACCCTCGTCGTGCTCGAGGCGATGAAGATGGAGCACCGCGTGGTGGCTGATATCGCGGGGGTGGTCGGCGACGTCTTCGTTGAGCCCGGTCAGGCGGTTGATGCGCACGCCGTCGTTGTCAGTGTCCGTCCCGCCGAGGAGCAGGAGTAGAGATCGTGAATCGTCCCCTCATCATCGGCAATACCAGTGGGTTCTTCGGCGACCGCATCGCGGCGGCTCGGGAGATGGTGGACGGTGGCCCCCTTGATGTCCTGACCGGCGATTGGCTTGCCGAATTGACCATGCTGATCCTGGCTCGGCAGCGACTGAAGCACGGTGCCGGCTCGGGCTACGCGAGGACGTTCCTCACCCAGATGGAGCAGGTTCTTGGAACCTGCCGGGACCGAGGCATCCGGGTTGTGAGCAACGCGGGCGGGCTCGATCCGCAGGGGTGTGCGGACGCACTCAGCGAGATCGTCGACCGACTTGGCCTAGGTGCCGTGAGCATCGGCGTGGTGACCGGTGACGACCTCATGCCGGCGTTCGCCGAACTCGACGAGGAGTGGCGCAATCTTGACACCAGGGAGACACCTGACGGGATTACCTTCCTCACCGCCAACGCCTATCTCGGCGGTGAGCCGATCACGGCGGCACTCGCGGCCGGCGCCGACGTCGTGATTACTGGTCGCGTCACCGACGCGGCCCTCGTCGTCGGTCCGGCGGCGTGGTGGCATGGCTGGTCGTACGCCGACGCCGCCAATGCCGATCCGGCGGCCCTCGATCGCTTTGCCGGTGCCGTGGTGGCCGGCCACGCGATCGAGTGCGGTGCCCAGGTGACGGGAGGCAACTACGCGTTCTTCACCGAGATCCCCGGTCTGGAATATCCGGGCTTCCCCATCGCCGAGGTCGCCGACGACGGCTCATCGGTCATCACCAAGCACCCGGACACCGGCGGAGCGGTGACGGTCGGAACGGTGACCGCGCAACTCCTCTACGAGATCCAGGGGCTGTCGTATCCCAATCCCGATGCCACCGCCCGGTTCGACACCATTCGGCTCACCCAGGAGGGTCCGGACCGGGTCCGCATCAGTGAGGTGCGTGGTGAGTCACCGCCCGAGCGACTCAAGGTGGCGGCCAACTACCTCGGTGGTTTCCGCAATTCGATGACCTTGGTGGTCACCGGTCTGGACGCGGAGGCCAAGGCGAATCTGGCTCTTCGATCGATGACCGGGCTGACCCTGGCCGAGGCGACGGAACCGGGGATGAGTGCGGCCGCGCGCGCCGCGCGTTCTGGCCTCCCCGTGCGCGAACTCGAGGTGTCCTGGGTGCCGACGGCGCAGGCGGACCCGGCGATGCCCTGGCAGGCGCAGTCGCACCTACGACTCACCGTGCGTGACGACTCGGCCGAAGCGGTCGCGAAGCCGTTCACGACGTCGGTGATCGAGTCCACGCTGTCGAGTTATCCGGGGATGTTCCCGACCGCTCCACCCGGCGCGGGTACGCCGTACGGTGTCTATTGGCCGACCACGGTCGAGCGTGGGTCGGCGCGGCCCACCGTGACGGTCGACGGGATCTCCGTCCCGGTCCCCGCCCATCTGCCGGCTGAGTCCCCCCTCACCCTTCCGTTGAGTGGCGAGTTGTTGACGGAAAACGGGCCCGAAACCGTCAACAACGCGCCACTCAACGAGCACGTGCCGCTGGGGCGGCTGGTCGGTGCGCGCAGCGGGGACAAGGGTGGCAACGGCAACGTCGGATTGTGGATCCCCGCATCGGTACCCCAGCGCGACGTGGCCTACCGGTGGCTCGCTGACTACATGACGCCGGACCGGGTCCGCGCGATCCTGCCCGAGGCGGCCCTTCTCGACGTCGAAGTGCATCAACTGCCGAACCTGCATGCCCTCAACGTGATCATCCACGGACTCCTCGGGCGCGGTGTCGCGGAGACGGCCCGTGTGGACCCGCAGGCGAAGGGTCTCGGTGAGCATCTGCGGGCTCGCCTCGCGCCGATCCCCGCCGAACTCCTCCCCCCGCCGGGGATGTCGTTGGCATGAGCGCCGTTCCACTGACCGATCGAGGGCGACGTACCCGCGACGCCCTCCTCGCGGCCGCCCGCGAGGTCTTTGAGGAGCGGGGATATGCCGCCACCCGCATGAGTGACATCGCCGCGGCCGCCGGGGTGAGCCACGGCACCGTCTACACGTGGTTTGCCACGAAGGAGTCGGTGCTTGCCGCGGTCGTGGAATCCCTCGTCTCCGACATTTCCGAGACTCTGCGGGTTCCTGAGGGCACGGACCCGGTCAGGCGCATTGACGTCGCCAATCGGAGTTATCTCGACACCTATGTCGCCCATTCGAAATTGCTTTCTGTCATCGAGCAGGCGGCCGCCATCGACGACTCCTTCCGCGATGTGCTCGCGGGACTTCGTCAGGCTCACGTCCAGCGTGTAGCCGCGGCGATTTCGCACCTGCAGCGAGCCGGAGAAGCATCACGGGACCTCGATCCCCAGGTTGCCGCCGCGGCGCTGTGCGTCATGGTGGAGGGATTCGCGCGCCACTGGATGCGCGACGACGTCGATGAGGAGCAAGCGGCCGCCACCCTCACCCGCATCTGGGCCGGGGCACTAGATCTGGGATCGACACCGAAGGGAATCTGATGGAGTTCACCACGGAACACGAACAATTCCGCCAATCAGTGCGTCGGGTGGTCGAAGAAGAGATCAACCCAAACGCCGACGCCTGGGAGGAAGCCGGCATCTTCCCCGCGCATGACCTCATGCCCAAACTGGGTGCGATCGGAGCCCTCGGCCTGGAGTACGACCCGGAGTTCGGCGGATCCGGTGCCGACCACTCCTTCAGCTATGTCTTCGCGCAGGAATTGGGTCGCTGTGACCTTGCGGCCGTGCCCATGGCGATTGCGGTCATCACCTC
The DNA here is from genome assembly GCA_030827125.1 of Candidatus Nanopelagicales bacterium. Taxonomy (GTDB): domain Bacteria; phylum Actinomycetota; class Actinomycetes; order S36-B12; family S36-B12; genus Mxb001. The sequence continues at coordinate 146,243 of JAURFD010000004.1, read as the reverse complement.
GATGGCAACCCCATCGCTGGCTCGCTACGGATCCGATGAACTGAAGCGAACGTGGCTGGAGCCGACCCTAAGTGGTGAACTCGTGTGCTCCATTGCCGTGAGCGAACCCGATGCTGGCTCCGATGTCGCCGGTATCCGGACCCGCGCCGTGCGTGACGGGGACGACTGGGTCATCACCGGTCGCAAGATGTGGATCACCAACGGAACGCAGGCCGATTGGCTGTGCCTCCTCGCCCGCACCGATGACGACTCGCGGCCGGGCGATTACCACGGCATGAGCCTCATCATCGTTCCGACGAATTCACCGGGTTTCAGCGTCGGACGCGCCATCAAGAAGATGGGCAACAAGGCCAGTGACACCGCTGAATTGGTGCTCGATGGTGTGCGGGTCCCGGTGAGCAACACGATTGGGGAGCCCGGGCAGGGGTTCCAGCAGCAGATGTCGCAGTTCCAGGACGAGCGATTGGTGGGCGCCTACATCGCGCTCGCCGGTGCCCGCCGCGCCCTGGACCGGACGAAGGACTATCTGCGCGAGCGTGAGGCCTTCGGCAAGCCGCTACTCGCCCAGCAGTACCTGCAGTACGAGCTGGCAGAGCTGTATGCCGAGGTCGACGTCGTCGATGGATTCCTCCAGCACGCAGCGGATCGCTATCTCGCAGGTCACGATGTGTCTCGCGAAGCCACCGTCGCCAAACTGAAGACCGGTCGGCTCGTCCGCCAGGTCGCCGACGCGTGCGTGCAGTTCCACGGCGGTATGGGCTACGCCGAGGAGATGTGGGTGGCGCGCTACTACCGGGATGCCCGGCTCGTGTCGATTGGCGGTGGCGCCGACGAGGTGATGCTGCGGATCATCACCATGCTCGAAGGAATGGGCAAGCGATGAGTGACGCGGTCCTGCTCAGTGTTGCCGATGGCGTGGCGACCATCACGCTCAACCGTCCCGACGCGCGCAATCGCCTTGATCCCGAGGGCATGACGCTGCTGGCCGAGCATCTCGCGGCCACCGCGGACGATCCGCAAGTCCGCGTCGTCGTCCTGACCGGGTCCGGCAACACCTTCTGCTCGGGCGCGGACCTCTCGGGCGCACTCAACGCCACCGAGGGTGGGTTTGCCACGGGCGGCACCGGCAATCTCGTCGGCGTTCTCGAGGCCATGCTGGATCATCCGAAGCCCGTCATTGGTCGGGTTCAAGGACATGTCGCGGGAGGCGGCAACGGACTTGTCGCCGCGTGCGACATCGCGATTGCGGCGAGCGATGCCCGATTCGCCTTCAGCGAGGTCCGCGTGGGCGTCGCCCCCGCGATCATTTCGGTCACGTGTCTGGCGGTCATGCATCGACGAGATGCGCAGGAGTTGCTCCTCACCGGCGAGCGGGTGACGGCTGAGCGCGTCCTCGAGGCGGGACTGGTCACGAGTGTCGTGGAGCCCGACGCCCTCGATGCCGCGGTGGCGGGCTACGTGGATCAGTTGCGGCGGGGAGGCCCCGAAGCGGTCCGCATGACCAAAGAGTTGCTGCGCCGAATTCCAGCGATGCCGCGCCAGGAGGGATTCGCGTGGGCGGCGGAGGTGTCCGCGGGACTGTTCACCTCGGATGAGGCTCGGGAGGGCATGTCCGCCTTCCTGGAGAAGCGGAACCCTCCGTGGGTCGACTAGCGGCCATCGTTATTGCCGGTGGGCAGGCGCGACGATTCGGTGCTGACAAGCTTGCTCTGCGTGACGACAGTGGTCGCACACTGCTGGACATCGTGTGCACTGGAGCCGCCGAGTACGCCGATCCCGTCATCGTCGTAGGCCCTCAGCGCGCGGTGGACGCCACGGTGATCTGGACCCGTGAGGTGCCAGCCGGGGGCGGCCCGTGTGCCGCGCTGATCACCGGCCTGCGCGACGTGCCAGCCGACTGCGACCAGGTCATGGTGCTGGCGGGCGACAGTCCCCGCGGCGCCCTCGCCATACCGCGTCTGCGTGACGCGCTTGGCGCATCCGATCATGTGGCCGCCACGTTGGTCGATGACCAGGGTCGTGAGCAGCCGATCACCACCCTCTACGACGTCTCGGCGCTGCGACGGGTGACCGCGACCTACGGCAGCGGCGAGAACATGTCGGTACGCCGAATCCTCGATGACCTGCGTCCCGCCGGGGTGATCGGCGTACCCGACGAGAACGGGGCGGCCGACGATGTCGACCGCCCCGAGGATGCTCGGAGGTTGGGGTTCAGGCCCGGCCCTTGAGCATGAAGTCCCAGTACATGCGCGGCAGCGCGTGCTTCTTGACCATGTACATGTCCCAACGTTCCTTGGTCATGTCCAGGACGGGGAAGGTGGGTGTCCGCTCCATGTTGTAGTTGAACTCCGCCATGATGCACTTGCCCTTGGCGGTGATGAGCGGGCAGGACGCGTAGCCGTCGTAGGACTTGGCAGTGCCAGCCCCTTTGCGTGCCGCCATGAGGTTGGCGACGAGGGTCGGGGCCTGCTTGCGCACGGCGGCGCCGGTCTTGGAGTTCGGGGTGTTCGTGCAGTCGCCGAGGCCAAACACGTTGGGATAGTTCACGCTCTGCAGCGAGTGCTTGTCGACGTTGAGGTAGCCGAAGGGGCTCTCCGGATCCGCGAGCGGGCTGGCCTTGATCCAATCCGGTGCACTTTGTGGCGGAGTGATGTGCGCCATGGTGAAGTCCAGCGTCTCCTCCCCGCTCCCGTCGAGCTTGCTGATGACGGCCTTGTGGTTGTCGCCGTCAATCGAGTTCAACTTGCTCTCGAAGTGAACCTTGATGCCGTAGCGGTCGGCGGCCTTCTTGAGTCCCGCGGCGAACTCCGGGATACCGAACATGCCGGGCGTCGGCAGGATGAGATGCACGTCCATGTTGCCGAGGACGCCGCGGCGACGCCAGTGATCGCAGGCGAGGTAGGCGATCTTCTGAGGAGCGCCGGCGCACTTGATCGGTCCGGGCGGCATCGTGAAGACCGCGGTGCCCGACGAGGTGGCCTGGATGAACTCCCACGTCTGTGGCGCCAGGTCGTAACGGTAGTTGCTCGACACGCGATTGCGTCCCAGTGTTTCGGTGAGGCCGGGGATCTTGTCCCAGTCCAGCTGAATGCCGGCGGCCACGACGAGCCACTGGTAGCCAACCGACTCACCGTTGTCGAGCGAGACCGTCTGCTTGTCCGGATCGACACCGGTGGCCGCACCGCGAATCCAGGTGACCCCCTTGGGCATGACGGACGACTCGGGACGGACCGTGTCGTCAATGTTGGCTTCGCCTCCGCCCACCAGTGTCCACAGCGGCTGGTAGTAGTGGACGGTCGATGGTTCGATCACCGCGACATCGGTCACTCCTTCGTTGCGTAGTCGGGCCGCAACGCTGATTCCTGCTGTCCCGCCGCCGATGATGACGACATCGTGCTGTGCCATAGGTACCTCCGAGCATTTCCATCGGGTTGATTGGTCGTGACGGTAGGTGAGGCCCCCGTGTCGTGTCACCGCTTTCAGGGAATCGACAGGGATCCGGGAGACTGGGGCCTGCGTCCATGGGGTGAGACTCGGGATGCCCGGGATAGCCAGCAGGGGAGGAGGTCGCGTGAGACTCGAAACACTGTTCGACGCCTACGCCGACCAGGTACGTCGCTACCTGCTCCGACGCCTCGGCGATCAGCCCGATCCGATGTCGACGGCCGAAGACCTGACCGCCGACGTCTTCGTCATCGCGTGGCGTAGGCGGGAGAGCATCCCGGCGGGCTTCGAACTGCCGTGGCTGTACGCCGTGAGCCGACGGGTCCTCGCCAACTACCGCCGCCGGGAGTCTGAGCGGCCGGTCACGGATATCGACGAGGTCGACCGGATTGACGAGAACGACCCGGCGGAGCTTGTGACCGACGACCTAGCCCTGCGGTCGGCGTGGGCGCGCCTCACTCCACGTGACCGAGAGATCCTCCGTCTGTCCGCGTGGGAAGGGCTGAGCGGTGACGCACTGGCCACAGCCCTGGGGATCAGCACCGGCGGGGCTGCCGCTGCCCTGAGTAGGGCGCGCGCCCGACTGCGCGACGAGATTGCTGCGTCCTAGGAGCGCGCTCTGCGGCAATTCGTGGTCCTAGCGGTGCAAGATGCGTCGTCCTCGCGACATAGACCGAAGTAGAAGCCGCGAAGGTCGGCTGAGGAGGAACCATGGCTGGCGACGACGATCTCCACGATCGATTGCAGGATGCTGATCCGGCCCGCGACATCCCCGTCGCGGACATGAGCGGTGTTCGAGCGCGTGTGGTGGCGCAGGCAGGCGAGGGCAACATCGTGCCCCTGCGTCGTCATCGGACTCTCGTCGTGGCGGGGGCCGTGGCCGCGGGTGTCGCTCTTCTCGCCGGAGCAGTCCTGGGAGGTATGGCCGTTGGTCGGTCAACCGCCCCGGTAGCGCAGGCGCCAGCAGCTACCGCTCCCGATGAATCGATTCCTGTTGTGGGCGCGGCGTCACCGCCGTTGGCCTCCGTCGGTGGCGAAGCCGGGCCAGCGGGCACGGCGAATGCCGCGGCGGATGCCGCCGTGGAGTCGAAGATCTTCCCCGGCTACGGCGTCACCCTGCTGCCGTCCCCCAACCTGCCCAATGAGGCTGGCACGGCTCGGGGATATCGCCTCGTGGGCACCGGCGTCGACCGTGAGGCCCTCGCGACGCTCCTGGCGACGACCTTCGGCGTCGCGGGACAGCCGACCAAGGAGGAGTGGGGTGACTGGCGGGTCGGCTCGGACGAGTCGGCCAGCGTGTGGGTGAGTTCCGATGCCATGGTGAGTTGGTCCTACTGGGACCCGACGATCACCACCTGGGACTGTGGCTACGTCGAGCCGATGCCGGTGGACGGCGATGGCGCCACCATCGAACCGGCACCGGTGGATTGTGTGCCCGACGTGGCTCCGCCGTCCACGCGGGATGCCGTCAAGGGTGCGCGCGCACTCCTCGCGCAGATCGGCGTCACCGACGACGCCACCTTGGACACCAGCATCGAGTGGGAGTCCATGTCTGATGACTGGAGTACGTGGGTCACCGCATGGCAACTCGTGGACGGTCAGCGCACCCAACTGTCGTGGTCGTTCAACTTCACCGGCGAGGGTCTGTCCTCCGCGAACGGCTTCGCGGCCGGTCTGGAAGTTGTCCCGGACTATCCGATCGTCGGAGCGCGCACGGCCGTGCTGCGCAGCGCGGATCCAAAGTACGCGGCCCTCGGGCCGTCCCTGACCGGTGATGGCGGGATCTATCCCATGGCGGAGGCCCAGGATGGCGTCGCCACGACACGAGGAGACACCACCGTCGATAGTGCGGGCGTTGATAGTGCGGGCACGGTGACGTCGGACGTCCCCGCGGGTGATCCCGCCAAAGTCCAACTGTGGTGGGATCCGGCGATTGCCACGGACGCCACATCGACGCTGGCGCAGTACTGGCAACCTGACGGGACCTTGCTCATCCTGCCGGCGTACGAACTGGCGACGATCGAGGATCGCGGGACGTGGGTCATCATTGCGGTGGCAGATAGCGCCTTGGAGTTCGTCGGTCCCTAGTCGCTTCCCTCGCGAGGGTTCGAGGTGCAGGGGATAGGGTTGGTGAGTCGAGTGCGCGCACTCGGCTAGGAGGGATGGCCGAGCGGCCGAAGGCGACGGTCTTGAAAACCGTTGAGGCGGTATCCCCGTCTCCGTGGGTTCAAATCCCACTCCCTCCGCTCACTGCTCCGGTGGCGCTTTTCGGCGACCGGAGTGACCCAGCCATCGATGACGAGCGGAGAGTTCCTGTGACCGAGGCACCAGCGGCACCGACCTTGACCAACGAGACGCGGATTGGCGTGCTCGGAGGCACCGGCGATCAGGGGCGGGGACTGGCTCGACGATTCGCCATGAGCGGTCTGCCGGTCACGATTGGCTCGCGCGATGCCGACCGAGCGCGCGGTATCGCGGAGGAACTCGGGCACGGGATCGAGGGCGCGTCGAACGCGGACTGTGCCACGGGCGCGCAGATTGTCATCGCCGCTGTCCCGTGGGATGGGCATGCGGCGTTGCTGGAGTCGCTGCGCACGGAACTCGCCGGCAAGATCCTGGTGGACTGTGTCAACCCCCTCGGCTTCGACAAGCAGGGCGCGTTCGTGCTCGAGGTTCCGGAAGGTTCGGCAGCTCAACAGGCCGCCCAGATCCTGCCCGAGTCGACGGTGATCGGCGCCTTCCACAACGTGTCAGCGCAGCTTCTCCTCGACGCCGACCTCGACAAGGTTGAGACCGACGTCCTCGTCCTCGGTGATGACCGAGGTGCGACGGATCTCATCCAGGCCCTCGTCGATCGCATCCCGGGCATGCGCGGCATCTACGGAGGGCGACTGCGCAACGCCGCTCAGGTCGAGGCGCTCACGGCGAATCTCATCTCGATCAACCGGCGGTATAAGGCGCACGCGGGGATCCGCATCACCGACGTCTAGGGTTTCGCCGCAGTTGCCGCTGCCCGGCTTAGTTGTGACGACTACTCTCGCGCCATGAGACGACTGGTGATTGCCCTGGGCGGAGCAGTCGGCGCTGCTCTGATTTCCTTGGTGTCGGCACTGCCCGCATCCGCGCACGCGATCGTGGACCTGTCGGGGGATCCGGCGTACGCCGGTGGATCCTCGATCGTCACGCTAGAGATCCAGCACGGATGCCTGCAGAACCAACTCGGCATCGACAAGGTCGTCGCCTATCTCAGCACCGACTATCGGGGAGTCAGGCCGCGCGAGGTCGCGGGCTGGGACTCCGCCGTCAAGCGGACCTCCAGCGGCAAGAAGGTCGTGTGGCGCCTGACTGCTTCGGTGCCAGCCTTCAATGCTCCGACGTACTTCCCCATGAAGATGAAATGGCCCAGCAAGCCTGGTGTCTACGGAGTCCCGGTGAAGCAGTGGTGTGGCAGTGCCACCGATGTCTGGGATGTGCCCTCGGGCCCGGCGACCGCCAACCAGCCGTCTCCACCGTTGTATCCCCTGCCCCAGATCAAGGTGCTGCGCCCGAAGTCCTGAGTGGCTCGGCGCTGATGAGAGGGGTGGCAGATGGATATGGGCGCGCTCGCCCGCCTCATCGTCATCGACATCCTCGTTATCTGCGTGACCGCGATCGTGATCGGGGGCTCCGCTCCGCGATGGCCGACGCGCTGGCTGCAGCGTGACCGTGGACCCCTGACTCTCACGCGATACGACACCGTCGACCGATATCGCCGCCTCGGCGTCACCTGGTGGGTCCGAGTCCTGCCCGAGGGTGGGTCGTGGCTCGGCGGTAAGAGCAAGTCGACTCTTCCAGGACGGGACGTCGAAAGTTTGCAGAGCTACCTGGTGGAGGTTCGACGCGGCGAGTGGGTGCACTGGCTGATGATGTTTGCCTGGCTACCCCTGGTCTTCTTAAACCCCTGGTGGTTGACCGCACTCTTTGCCGTCGCGGTCTTTTGCCTCAACGCCGTCTTCCTTCTCGTCCTTCGCTACAACCAACTTCGGCTCACCGCTCTCCTCCATCGCATGCAGCGATAGCCTGCGCACCATGGAGTACGGAGTCACGTCCATGTTCGCGCCTTTGCGCACGGTTGCGGTGCGCCCACCCGCCCCCACGAGTGATTTTGTCTCGGCGCACTGGGCGGAGCCGCTGGATGTTGACTTGTTGCTCCAGCAGCACGCGGACTTCGTGGCGATGCTGAGGCGTCTGGGCAGCACCACGGTCGTCCTGCCTCCGGTCCGGGGCCTCGCGGACTCCTGCTTCACCTACGATCCGGCGTTCATGATTGGTGACGGCCTCGTCGAGTTGAGTGCGGGCAAGGCCGTGCGCGTGGGTGAGGGTGAGCGCATGTCGGCCGATCTCGCCGAGATGGGTGTGCCGACGATCGCCCACCTCTCCGGAGAGGCGCGCGCGGACGGCGGCGACATGTTCTGGCTGGACGACGACACCCTGGCGGTGGGCCGTTCCTATCGGACCAATGCGGAGGCCGTGCGTCAGTTGACAGCCATCCTCGGCGAGCGTGGTCAGCGCATCGAGGTCTACGACGTTCCGCATGACCTCGGTCCGGATTGGTGCCTGCACCTCATGAGTGTGATCTCACCGGTGCGTGAGGACCTCGCGGTGGTGTTTGAGCGGTTGGCGCCGGTAGCGCTGCTGCAGGAGTTGCGGCGCCGCGGCATGGAGTGGATCTCGGTGCCTGAAGAGGACTGGTTGACCCTGGGCTGCAATGTGCTGGCCGTGCGACCGGGTGTCTGCGTGATTGCGAGTGGCAACGATGCGACGGCGCAGGCGCTCGTGGATCGTGGCTGCGAGGTGCACGTCTACGCCGCGAGTGAGATCTCGAAGGGCGAGGGCGGCCCGACCTGCCTCACCCGTCCGATCCTGCGGCGCGATTAACTAGTCGACGGTCAACTGCCAGGCGCGTGCGCCGCCGACGAGCGCGGCTGCGTTGGGAACGATGACGGTGTCATCACCGAGTTTGACGACCTGCGACGGTGTGATGTGGCGAGAGTTGCCGCCGCCGATGTAGAGCCGGTCCCACATGAACATCGGCCGCAGTCCGTCCACGCAGCGCACGATCCGGCGAGACCACAGGCTGTCACCGAGTCGGCGACGCTCGTGCTCACCGATGTAGGTGTCGTAGGACAGGCCCCAGCGGACCGGCGCCTGGGACACCTCCAGGTGGGGAGCGAGCCGTCCACCGTCGAAGAGTGCGCAGCCGAGCCCGGTCCCGAGGGTGAGGACGAGTTCAAGGCCCTTGCCGGCGACGACGCCCGCCCCGTGGACTTCGGCATCGTTGAGCACGATCACGGGGATGCCGAGCGCTTCGCGCAGCGCTTCTCGAGCGTCGAAGCCATGCCACTGGTTCACGAGTTTGGGGTCGACCTTGGTTCGGGGACCCCGCGTGGTGACGTAGTGCGGGGTAGCGACGACGACACCGTGGCGAATCATTCCGGGTAGTCCGACGGTCGCATGGGTGGAGTGGGGGAGTTGCTTCGACAACTCCACCAGGGTCTTGATGAAAAGTTTCGTCGACAACGGATACGGCGTCGGGACGCGCACGGGGTGGGCGCGCATTGTGCCGGAGTCGTCGAGGACGGTCGCCTTGATCCCGCCGCCGCCGCAGTCAATGACGAGGGTGGACACCATCGGGTCTTCGGGGTTCACGGGAGGCAAGTCTGCCCTGTCCGCATCGCGGATGGAGGGTAGTTCGGTGCATGGGGTCGGTGCGCCCCGGACCGCGGATGTTCGCCCGTGGATGTACCGGGTAACCTGTCCGGGCTGCACTTGGAGGCGTCGCCTAGTCCGGTCTATGGCGCCCGCCTGCTAAGCGGGTTTGGGGCTAAAACCCCATCGAGGGTTCAAATCCCTCCGCCTCCGCCGCACCGATGCCCCCTCCTGGTGAGGGGGCATCGTGTTTGTGGGCGACCGGAGGTCAGCCCGTGATCGTCAGGACGCCGCGCTTGACCCGGGCCCGGAGTTTGCGCAGGCCCGACGGCGTAGGTCCGCTGACGCGGTCGCCGTCAAGGTCGAAGCGTGAGCCGTGCGCCGGACAGGACCAACCGCCGCTGCTCGCTGAGACGATGGCGCCGGCATGTGGACACGTACGGTCGAGAGCGACGTAGGTCTTCTTGCCGGTGCGCACCACGGCCACCTGGCGCCCGCTGAGGGCACCGACATTTGCCACGCCGCCGACCTTCTTCAAGCTGGGGTAGGCCGACAGGCGGACTTTGAGTCGACCGGCCGCCTGTGCCGGGGCCGCACCGGCGGCCGCGAGGGCGCCGACGCCGCAGATCGCCGCCGCGGCAGCGAGGGCCTGTCGTCGAGTGAGACCAAGTTCCTCAGACATGCTGAGGAGTATCCCTCGGGAACGTGGACTGTGCCTGTTGTGAACGGTTCTCCCCATGGCCCTGCCCGAACTGTCCGCTCCGGTGGATCTCTGTGACGCGTCGGGTCGGGCGGCGAGAACTGACCCTGACACCGCGGCACGTGCGGTCGGATGCGACGCAGCTGGGGGTGCTCGCAAACGACACGCATCAGGCGTTCGGGGTGTGGAGCGGGTGGATGAGCGATGACACCGGTCAGCGGTATCGCGTCGACGGGATTCGGGCTGGGCCGAGGAGGTCCGCAACCGCTGGTAGGCCCAACCCCGCGAGTTGGCCTCCACGGGGCCGGGGCGGCAACCCGATGGCGAGTCCGGGGTGGCCTTCGGGCTACACTCATGCCCGCACTGCGCCCGTAGCTCAACGGATAGAGCATCTGACTACGGATCAGAAGGTTAGGGGTTCGAATCCCTTCGGGCGCGCCAGATTCCCCCTCGCCGACTGTGCACTCCCGCGCACGAAATCCGCCCAATTGCTGCGAGCGAGTGCTTACTCGCGGGGGTTACTCGGATGTGGAATTGAGCAGCGAGTGGCGTCGCGAGTAGGCGAAGTAGATGCCCAGCCCGACAAGCATCCACACGGCAAAGACGAGCCAGGTGATGGGCTCAAGCCCGGCCACGATCACGATGATGAGCACGATTCCCAGGATCGGAAGGGCGGGGAAGAGTGGCGTCTTGAATCCGCGCGGCAACTCCGGGTGCTTCTTGCGCAGGACGATGACACCGATGTTGACGATGGTGAACGCGCCGAGGGTGCCGATGCTCGTGGCCTCGGCGAGTTGGCCGAGCGACACCAGTGCGGCCGGGAACGCAATCACGATCGCGACGATGACGGTGTTCGCGACCGGCGTTTGTGAGCGCGGACTTACGCGGGTGAAGACCTTGGGCAGCAGGCCGTCGCGACCCATGGCAAACAGGATGCGCGTCTGGCCGTAGAGCGTGACGAGGACGACGCTGAAGATCGAGATGATGGCCCCGAGGGCGATGACGTCGCCGGCCCATGATCCGCCCACGGCGTTGTTGGCGATGGTCGCCAGGATCGCCTCGGATCCCTGCCCCTCGTCCTGCTGCCACGGCTGAGCCCCCAAGGCGGCGAGCGTGACGATGAGGTAGAGGGCCGTCACCACGGCGAGGCTGCCAATGATGGCGAAGGGCAGGTCGCGCCGTGGATCTTTGGCCTCCTCGCCAGCGGTAGATACGCCATCGAAGCCGATGTACGAGAAGAACACCTGCCCAGCGGCCGCGGTGACGCCGAGCAACCCCAGGGGGAGGAATGGCGTGAGGTTGTTGCCATCGAACGCCGTGAATGCCACGACCGAAAAGAAGATGAGGATGCCGATCTTCAGCAGCACCATGACGGCGTTGATCTTGGCCGACTCGGACGCACCGCGGATCAGCAGGAAGGCGCACGCGAAGACAACGATGAGTGAGGGAATGTTGATGATGCCACCGTCGCCCGGTGGATTCGAGAATTCGGCCGGGATCGTCACCCCGAAGGAGCCGAGGAAGGAGTTGAGGTACTCGCCCCAACCGACGGAGACCGCGGCGACCGAAACGCCGTACTCCAGCATGAGCATCCAGCCGACGACCCAGGCGACGATCTCGCCGAGGGTGACGTAGGCATAGGAGTACGACGACCCGCTCGCGGGAATGGTGCTCGCCAGTTCGGCGTAGGAGAGAGCGGACAACAGGGCGGCGAAAGCCGCCAGCAGGAAGGACAGCAGGACAGCCGGTCCAGCCTTGGGAATCGCGACCCCGAGGATCACAAAGATTCCGCTACCGATGATCGACCCGACGCCGAAGAGCAGCAGGGGGATGCGCCCCATCGAGCGCTTGAGTTCGCCACCACCGGAGGCTTGATCGACCGGCTTGAGGCGGAACAGCCCGTGGGACACCGGCTCCTCCTGACTCACGACCGAACGCCGTGGTGGGGTCTACGGTAGACACGGCGGGCGCGCAATGTAACCAGTCCGTCGGATCGGGATCAGGGAGGCGACGTGCGCATCGTCGTGGGAGTCAGCCCGGATGAATCTGGCGAAGATGCTGTCGCCCTCGGCGCAGTCCTGTCCCGCTTGCTCGACGCGCATACCACCTTGGCCTATGTGCATCCGCCGACCATCGACTATCCGAGCATCGGCCATGTTGACGCCGAGTGGCGGGCCTTCCTCGAGGAGCGCGCCGATTCCACTCTGGGTGCCGCAGCAGCATCGCTCGCGCTGGAGTGGGATATCACGGATACCGATCAGGTGGTCCTCGGTGCGGCCTCGGTCGGGCATGGCTTGCGCACGATCGCGGAGGAAGCCGAGGCGTCGATCGTCGTCCTCGGTCCAGGCTCACGCGCTGTCGATGGCCACATCGCGATGGGACCCATTGCGCATTCGCTCCTGCATGGCGGCCCGTCGGCTGTTGCCCTCGCCCCGGAGGGGTATCGCGAGACTGCACCGGAACGGTTGGCCCGGCTTGTCGTCGGATTCCAGGACACCCCCGAGGCCGCGGTGGCGGTGTCCGCAGCGGTGCAGGCCGCGCGTACCCGATCGCTTCCGGTTCATCTGCTCACCGTGGTCATCCGCGCGACACGAATCGTGGGCTCCCGCCTCGGCCGTGATCCGGAGCGTCTCGTGATGGAGACGCTCGTCGAGCACGAGCAAGAGGCTCAGCGCCAGTTCATGGCGCGTACCGACTACCCGCTGAGGGGGACCGTCGTGCAAGGCGACACCGCTGAGCGAGCCATGTCGCGATTCGACTGGGAGGAGACCGACCTCTTCGTCGTCGCCTCCAGTCGACTCGGTGCGGTACGGCGGGTGTTCCTCGGGGATCTATCGCACAAGTTGATTCGTGCGAGTGCCGTCCCGGCCATCGTGTTGCCACGTGAGGTCGAGAACGCCGAAATTGCGGAGGCGCTAAGCCGGTAGGGGTCGGCGACGCTTGCGGGAACAGGCCAGGGGGCGAGAATCGCCGCTACGCTGCTGCGGTGGAGTCCCGAAGCAAAGTGCAGGTCGATGTCCGCGCCGATGACGCCCTGGGCAGCGACGACGTCATGGAGTTGCTGCACCGGCTCACGCGTCGCGAGGTGTCAGCAGGCGAGTTGCGGGAGTCGGCCCGTGCCCGGATCGCAGCGGCTACCGGTGACCTGAACCCGGTCGTGTGCGATGTTGATCTCGATCCGGCAACTGAGGGTCCTTTCCGCGGCATTCCCACCGCCGTGAAGGACAACCAGGACCTCACCGGCTACCCCACGAGACACGGTTCCGCGGCGACACCGAGCACCCTGGCTGGCCAGGACATGCCTTTTGTTGCCCACTTCCGCGGCCTCGGATTCGATCCTCTGGTCAAGACGACGCTGCCCGAGTTCGGTCTCACGCCGACCACTGAGTCCACGACGTACGGTGCGACACGCAACCCCTGGAATGTGGGGCACTCCACCGGCGGATCGAGTGGTGGCTCGGCGGCGCTGGTGGCCTCCGGCGCACTGCCCATCGCTCACGCGAACGACGGCGGTGGCTCCATCCGCATCCCCGCAGCCCTGTGCGGGCTCGTCGGCTTGAAGCCGACCCGGGGCCGCTTCCCCGATCGCGCCGACCTGGAATCGCTGCCTATCCACATCGTCAATCAAGGCGTGCTCACCCGCTCAGTGCGGGATACGGCGTACTTCTTCGCCGAGTCCGAGCGCAGATTCACCAATCCGGATCTGCCCGCGGTTGGCATGGTGGTGCGACCCGATCGGACTCGACTGCGCGTCGCGGTCATGACCGAGGGGGTGCCGGGGCTGGCGGTCGAGGAGCAGACGTGCCAGGCCGTCCTCGCGGCCGGGCGCACCCTGGAGGCCCTCGGCCACGAGGTCGAAGAGATTCCGCCCTATCTGGACGAGCAGTTCGGTCGTGACTTCCTGCGCTACTGGGCCTTCCTGTCCTTCATGATGCAAAAGACGGGCGCCCGTATCTTCGGCAAGGGATTCGACGGCAAGCAGACCGAGACGCTGACCAAGGGCTTGAGTTCGATGTTCGTGCAGCAGGCAGCCCGAGTGCCCGGCAGCATCCGTCGACTCAAGCGCGTTGCTGCCGAGCCGGAGGAGATCTACGAACGCTTCGACGTGGTGGTGTCTCCGGTGGTGTCGCATCCGGCCCCGCCCATCGGCCGCCTCGGACCTGACGTCCCGGTGCACGATCAACTGGTGCGCATCCTGCAATTCGCTTCGTTCACCGCTCTGCAGAATGTCACCGGCGCGCCAGCGATCTCCCTGCCCTTGGCGCGCACGGACCAGGGACTGCCGATCGGCGTCCAGGTGGGCGCTCCGCGCGGTGAGGAGGCGCGGCTGTTGTCGATCGCTCTCGAACTGGAGCAGGCCATGCCATGGCCCGCGACGCCGCACGGGACGTGATCGTTCGCGCTTCCACAAAGTCCGAGCGGCGAGCCATGCAGCCTCCCGTGATGTGAGAGACCGACACGACCCGCCACTCGGCGTGGGGATTCGTGGGGTTAGCGCAGGGCGCAGGCCTGATCGATGATGTCCTGCGGAGCGCCATCGGGGTTGCCGTTGCACAGCGAATCCAGCTGCTTTTGAGCCCACACCGGACCCTCAGCCTCGTAGACGAAGGCGGTCGTCTGCTCAATGTCACCAGACTTGGTGATGGCGAAGACGATGGCCCAGCCGTCCTCACACTCGTAGCTCTTGGTGTCGATGAGTTCGAGGCCAGCGGCCTTTGCCGAACCTTCGGCGTTGGTCTCCATGATCTGCTCGGTGCACTCGGCCGAGCCACCACCGATGGCAGAGTCGCTGGAGTCCGAGGAGCCGCTGCATGCGGCGAGGGCGAGGGAGCCGGCAGCCAAAGCAGCTGCGGCAGCAATGCGGAATGTCGTATTCATGTCGCAGATCCTACGTGCGCCGACCCGCCATTTTCCTGGTCGGCGCGCCCGCATCGGGGATTGTGCGGCTGAGGTGGGGGGTTCTGCACGACCGGAAGCAACCACAACGGTCGGAAATCGTACGGTGTGCAGTGGGCGGGTAGGAGGTCAGGTCATGGGAGGACAGGAAATATTACGGACTATTGCCCCGTAGTCCAATGATCCTCCTGATTACCCCTAGAATTTCGGACATTCCCTCTTTCTAGGAGTGCTCATGCGTCCCCTCCTGCGTGTCCTCGTCGACGAGAGTCACCGTCAGGCCTGGTCTACTCGCGCCGATGTGGCCGCCCTCATGAGTCCGGCGAACCCCGCGGACTCCTCCTACGTCGTGGCAGCACAACGCCTGCGGACCGCGGGGTGCTCGGTGGATGCGCATGTGTCCGGCCCGATTACGGCTGTGACGTTGGCCGACGTGGACGTGCTGGTGCTGCCGCACTGCTCCACCGACGAGTGGGAGGCCACGGTCGGCGAGGGTGACCCCTGGTACGCCGACACCGAGATCGCCACCATCGAAAATTTCGTGCGCCAGGGCGGCGGCCTGGTCATTCTCGCGGAGACCGAGCAGGCGAAGTACGGCAACAATCTCGACGTCATCGCACAGCGCTTCGGCGTCGAAGTGGTCAATGCCACGGTCCAGGATCCGATCCATCGATTCAACGACGTCTCGACCTGGCCGCTGCTGGAGTTCGGGGCGGCGGGTGGGAGTGACATCTTCGCCGGTGTCGAAGCCGCTTGTGTCTATCGAGCCGGCTATCTCAAGGTGCCGGCCGATTCCCACGTCTTCGCCCGCACCTCCGACACTGCGGCGCCGGCCCTCGCGCCCGTCATCGCCGGCGTCGAGGCCGGCGCGGGACGTGTTGCCGTGACCGCGGACTCCGACTTCGTTGGTGACGACTCCATCGGTGACCTCGACCACGCCCGTCTCTGGCAGCAACTCGTCACCTGGACGGCCGCGGGCCCAGCGGCCCATCGAGCAGTCCCCTGCGAGAGCACTATCACGGCCAGTCCCGCGTGGGCGTCGCTGACGACGGCCGTCGAGGAGCTGCGCGAGCAGCAGGCGAAGGATGGCTCGGTCGTCGGCGATCGTGATGTCGCCGAACAAGCGCTCGCGGAAATCACGTCCGCGTTGACCGATCTTGAACAAGTCGTTCCACACCAGGCCGACTATCTGCAGGCATGTGTTCAGGACTTCACCCGTTGGCGCGACGCCGGACTCGGCGTCCCGGACTTCCTAGATTCCCTGCGCCTGTTCCACCCCGAACTCGACCGACGCGACGGCGTCGAGCATGTTGCCGTCTTCCCGATGTACACCCAGAACGGCAATCCGAATCGTCAGGTCGAGGCAGTGGCGATCCGCACCGTATGGCCGGAGTGGATCGCCGAACTTGAGCGCACGTCGTATGACAATGCCGCGTTCGTCCCGATTGAATTCCTCGGCTTCACCTCCGGCTACGACACCCACTCCGCTGTCCTCTTCCCTGAGACTGTTGCCACGCGGGAGACCGTCGCCTTCAGTTGGGGCGGCATCTTCTGCGATCGTGAGGCAGCCCGATTCCGTCGCGTTTCGCGGGCTGCTGCGGACCGGCTTCAGTTGGCGCTGCCGCCGGAGGCCGAGATGCTGCTCCGTGATCAGCGCCTCGCGCAGGAGACCTTCGTGCTGTGGGATCTGGTCCATGACCGGACGCACAGCCACGGTGACCTCCCCTTTGACCCCTTCATGATCAAGCAGCGAATGCCCTACTGGATGTACGCCCTGGAGGAGCTCCGCTGCGACCTGGCGACCTTCCGGGAGACTGAGAAGCTTGAGCAGTCCGGTGTCGTTCTCGCACCGTACGTGCGCATCGGCATCCTCTTCGATCGACTGTTTCGCTTCCCCACTACCGGTGATCGTGTGCGCAACTACGACGGCCTCGCTGGACAGATCGTCTTCGCCTGGCTGCATCGTCGCGGTGTGATCCGATGGACGGACAACACGCTGCGGGTCGATTGGCGTGGTGTGCAACCGGCGATGAATGACCTGTGCGATGAGGTGGAGAGGCTCTATCGCGAAGGCATTGATCGTTCCCGTCTCGGCCACTGGCTCGCGGCCTATGAGTTCGTCAGTGCGCTGGTGCCGCCGCACCCGCAGTCGACGTGGTCCCGTGGCGCTCAGGAGTTGCCGGAGGAGCCGCGGGCCGTCGTTGACGCCGTTCTGCCGGATGAGTTCCCGCTCAACGTCTTCTACGAGTCCCTGCGCAAGGCCCTCGCGGACACGGTCGAGTCCACGCGGGGGATCACCGGGACTGCCGCATGACGCGCCCGGTCGCCGTCGTCCTCGGCGCGGGCATCGGTGGCGGAGGTGTCGCCAGAGCCTTGGCCGCCACTCACCAGGTGGTCGTCGTGGATCGCGGGAGCAGCAAAGCGCAGACGCTGGCAGCCGCGATCGGGGGCGAAGCGGTGACCGCTGACCTGCTGGATATCGACTCCGTGACCGCGATGTGCGATGACCTCGTCGCTCGCTACGGTCGGGTGGACACCGTCATTCACCTCGTGGGCGGCTGGCAGGGTTCGTCCTCGGTGGACCGCGATGCCCTCGCAGCCTGGAATGCGATCGCGCCCGGCGTCTTCGGCACGTTGCGGGTCACGTCGGTGGGATTCCGCGAGGCCCTGCTGGCGAGCGAGGGTGCCTACGTCATGGTCTCCAGTACCGCGGCGCACCGACCCACCGCGGGCAACGTCGCCTATGCGACGGCAAAGGCGGCTGCTGAGTCGTGGATGGGTGGCCTCGCCCACTCGTTCGCAGACTCCTCCGCCCGCGCGGTCATTGTTGCCGTCAAGGCCCTTGTGACCGCCGACATGCGGGCTGCCGAGCCTGACCGTGCTTTCCCCGGCTATACCGATGTCGATGCGCTGGGTTTGGCCATCCGCGGAATACTCGAGGGCGACACCGTTGCCAATGGGGCGCGAGTCGACCTGACCGAGGAGTGACGTGAGCCAGACGTGGCGCGGGTTCGCCAGCGACAACTACGCCGGGATCCACCCGGAGGTCCTCGCGGCCATGGTGGCTGCGAATGAGGGACACGATGTCGCGTACGGCGACGATCGGGAAACCGCGCGGCTGCGGGACCTGGTGCGGCACCACTTCGGCGAGTCCGCTGAGGTCTTTCCGGTCTTCAACGGCACCGGCGCCAATGTCGTAGCCCTGCAGTCGATGTGCCGGTCCTGGGAGGCCGTGATCTGCACCGACACCGCGCACATCCATGTGGATGAGGGCGGCGCGCCGGAGAAGGTGGCTGGCCTGAAGCTCTGGTTGGCCCCGACCAGTGATGGATTGCTCACCGTCGACGAACTCGATGCGCAGATCTACCGCATGGGCGATGTGCACCGGGCGCAGCCGGCCGCACTGTCGGTGACGCAGTCATCCGAACTCGGCACGGCGTACTCGGTCGAGCATCTCGGTGCGCTCGTACGGCGCGCCCACGAGCACGGACTGTGGGTCCACCTCGATGGCGCTCGCATCGCGAATGCAGCGGCGTCGCTGGGCGTCCCGCTCCGTGCGATCACGACCGACGTGGGCGTCGACGCCGTGTCCTTCGGCGGCACCAAGAACGGAGCCATGGGTGCCGAGGCTGTCGTCGTGCTGAATCCCGAATTGACCCAGTCGGTGCCCTTCGTCCGCAAGTCCGACATGCAGTTGGCGAGCAAGATGCGCTTCATCAGCGCCCAATTGGCCGCTCTGCTCAGCGATGACCTGTGGTTGCGCAACGCCTCGCATGCCAATCACATGGCACAGCGGCTTGCGAGTGGTGTTCGGGAGATACCCGGAGTCGATGTCCTCCGCCGGGTCGATGCCAACGCGGTCTTCGCGATCCTCCCAGCCGATGTCACCGCACGATTGCAGGAGCGCTTCCGGTTCTACACCTGGGATGAGGCGACCGGTGAAGTGCGATGGATGTGTTCGTGGGACACGACACCAGAGGATGTCGACGCGTTCGTCGCCGCGATTGCGGAGGAGATGTCGGCGTAAAGCGTGGGTCACACCGCGGGAGGACGGCCTTCGAATGCCGTGGAGAGCACGACCGTGGTGCGGGTGGAGACGGCCGCGGCTGCGCGGATGCGCGCGAGGAGGTCCTCGAGGTCGGCCGGTTCGCCCACCTGGACGCGCAGCACGTAGGACGCTGCTCCGGCCACTGACCAGCACGACTCGACCTCGGGGATGCCCCTGACCCGATCCGGGATGTCATCCGGTGCGGAGGCGTCGAGCGGAGTGAGATCGATGAACGCCGTGAGTGGGAGGCCGACCGCCCGGGCATCGATGACCGCCCGGTAGCCGGCGATGATGCCGCGCTGCTCCAGGCGGCGCACCCGCTGGTGAGCCGCCGACGTCGACATGCCGACCTCGCGGCCGAGTTCGGCGTAGGACAGTCGTCCATCGCGGGCCAGCAGGGTCACCAGGCGCCGATCGATCTCATCGTCCACGCCAGAAGGCTGACACATCCGGTCAAGGTCACGGTGCGGTAACAAGTTCTTCGCCACGCAGGCCCCAACAGCCACACGGCATCGGTGGTTTGGCAAGATAGGGGTGTGGCGGGTCGACACGCCCAAAAGGGCCGGACGGGGGGATCGCTGCGCTTGGTCGCGGTGATCTCCGGATTCGTGGTGCTCGCCCTCATGGTCACCTCGGCCGGAGTCTTCCTCGGCCTGTCGACGCCGTTCACCGAGTCAGCCGCGGTTGCCTCGACGACCTCTCCATCGCCCACCCCGCGCACGATTTCTGCCGAACCGGCCTCACCGGTCCAGGAGGCGGTGGCGGACCTCACCCCCGCGTGGTCGTCGGAGCAGCTCGGTGCTGAGCCGATTCGCCTGAACACTCCGGACATCGATGTCCTGGACTGGGATGGCGATCCGGCGTACGTGTCCGACGTGTATCCCGAGGAGGCCAAGGGTCTCTACGGTGTTGGCATTGTCATCCGCGTCCAGTTCGCCTACGACGTTCCCGACGAGCAGAAGGCGCTCTTGGAGCAGGCGGCGGTCGTGGAAACAAGCAAGCCGCTGGGCCTGGCTGCGTGGAGTTGGCCCGATGATCGCACCATGGCCTTCCGGCCAGCGGAATTCTGGCCGTCCTACATGGATGTCAAGGTCAAGTTCAGTTGGGTCGAGCACAACCTGGCCACCATCGATCCCCTGGTGAAGTTCCGCATTGGCCGCTCCCTCACCTTCGAGATGAATTCCAGCAAACTCGTCGGCAAGGTGAAGCGTGATGGCATCACCATCCGCAGGGTGCCGGTCTCCCTGGGCAAGCCGGGGTGGGAGACCACCTCGGGAATCAAGGCGATCCTGGAGCGCTACGAGGTCAAGCGCATGGTCAACCCGGGACCGCGTGAGCCGTATGACGTCATGGTCCCCTATGCCTTGCGCACGACACCGAGTGGTGAGTACCTGCATGCGGCGCCGTGGAACCTCTACAACCTCGGCTATGCCTCGACCTCCCATGGCTGCACCAACATGTCGATGGAAGACGGGATCTGGTTCTTCAACAACGCCTTCGAAGGCGATCCGGTGATCCAGCACACCACCGGCCCGGAAGTCGACTGGGATGAAGGCCCCGGGGCCATGTGGAACTTCGACTGGGCCGAGTGGAGTGCGCGGAGTTTCGCGCTTCCCTAGTTTTTGGCCTTCCACAGTTCTTGCTCTTCCGCCGACCTTCGAGCCGAGTCGGACCCCATCGCGCCATCCCCTCGCACGTGCGGCATGATCGATCCTCGCGTGATTTCTGGGAGGCATCGTGGGGGAAGGCCGTGAGCGTGAACTCGACGCTGAGCGCGCCGTTGTTTCCCATCTCTATGACCGACTCGACACCTTGCGAGAGCGGACCCGAGCCGATCTACGGCGGGCCCAACGGGAGCAGACCGCGGGGACCCCGGCAGCTCTGACCGAGCAGGACGCCTTCGTCCGCCTCTACACAGACCGACTTGCAGCGCTTGAGGCAGCCGAGACCCGTCTGTGCTTCGGCCGACTCGACCTCGCTGACGGTGGGCAGCGCTACATCGGTCGGCTTGGCCTGGCTGACGATGAACAGCAGCCCATGCTCACCGACTGGCGCGCGCCGGCAGCGGAGCCGTTCTATCAGGCCACGGCCGCTGACCCGCGTGGCGTTGTGCGCCGCCGGCACATCGTGACCAGCGGCCGCGATGTCACCGCACTTGAAGATGACGTACTCGATCTCGGAGCCCTGGCCGATGGAGCGGGGGGCTTCACGGCCGACGATGTCCAGGGCGGTGGTGTGCTCATGGCGGCACTCGCAGCCCGACGGACCGGGCGCATGCACGACATCGTCGCCACCATGCAGGCGGAACAGGACCAGATCGTGCGGTCGCCCCTAGACGACGTCCTCATCGTTGAAGGCGGGCCGGGGTGCGGCAAGACGGTAGTGGCTCTGCACCGTGCGGCGTACCTCCTCTATACGTATCGCGAGAAGCTCGGTCGTTCGGGCGTGCTCATCGTCGGACCGAACCGAATATTCCTCCACTACATCGGTCAGGTGCTCCCGGCACTCGGTGAGACGGCCGCGGTGCTGCGCACGGCCGGGCAGCTCTATCCGGGGGTGGACGCTCGTGCCTGGGAGCCCGATGAGATCGCAGAGATCAAGGGTCGGCGGGTCATGGCCGACGTGATTTCGCGTGCGGTGCGTGCACGTCAGCGGATCCCAAGCGCACCGCGCATCCTCGATGTCGGCGGAATCGAACTGACGATGACACCGCAGATGGTTCAGTCGGCCCGAGACCGGGCGCGCTCCTCGCGCCGTCCGCACAATGTCGCGAGACGAACATTCGCGCTCACCTTGCTGGACATGCTCGCGGCTCAACTCGCCGAGGCCATGCACGTCGAACTCGGCGACCATCGGGAGGCGCTCATCGCGGATCTGCGCGATTCTGCGGACGTACGGCGTGAGGTGAACCTCGCGTGGATGCCGGTCACCCCGGAGCGCCTGCTGGCGGATCTGTGGGCGGATCCGGACCGCCTGGCGCAGGCAGCCCCGAATCTCAGCGTTGACGAGCGCGCTCTGCTTCAACGCAACCGGGGTGCGGCCTGGACTCCGGCCGACGTGCCCTTGCTCGATGAAGCCGCGGAGTGTCTCGGAGTGGATGATGAGGCCGACCGGCGCCGGCAGGCGACGGCCGATGCTGAGCGTCGCGCCGAACTTGACTACGCCCAGTCGGTCCTGGAAATGACTGGGACGCGGGGGGTCTCCGCTGACCAACTCATCGATCGCTATGCCGGCCCCGGCGAGGTTCTCTCGGTGGCAGAGCGTGCCGCGATGGATCGGGAGTGGATCTACGGCCACATCGTCGTTGACGAGGCGCAGGAACTCTCACCCATGATGTGGCGCACGCTGGCTCGCCGCTGCCCGTCGCTGTCCATGACGGTGGTGGGGGACCTCGACCAGGTGGCGACGCGCGCGGGTGCCCAGTCGTGGGAGCAGGCCTTGCGCGAAGTGACGGCTTCGCGCCACCGCATCAAGCCCCGGTGTCGGGTGGAGCATCTTACGGTGAACTACCGCACCCCCCGCCCCATCATGGAACTTGCGCGTGAGGCGCTGCAGATCGCGGGGCGGGAGCCAGCTCCGCTGGAGTCGATCCGCGATGGCGACCCGCCACGGATCGTGGCGCTGAGCGACATTCGCGAGGTGGCCGAGCTTGTACGCGCGGCCACCGGCGAGGCGGACTTTGGCCGGATCGCGGTGATCACCGCGCCGTCGCAGCAGGATCAGATTGAGCGGGCCGTGATCGACGCGTGCCCACCAGGGACCGTGGGGCATGGAGATGACCGGCTCGATGCAGATGTCTCAGTGCTCACGGTGCGGCAGGCCAAGGGCCTCGAGTTCGACATTGTTTTTGTCGTCGAGCCTGACCTCATCGATCTTGAGGCGGCAAAACTCGGCACGGATCTCTACGTGGCGCTCACCAGAGCTACGCGACTCCTCACCGTGGCCTACAGCGGTACCGCGCCGCGATCACTGGGGATGGCGGGCAGCACCTAGACGCGGATCGCGTCGAGCACGCAGGATCCCGTGCTGACGATGGCGGAGAAGCCGTCCTCCTCCGGCAGGAAGTTGGTCACGACCCCGTCATTGAGCACCATCGCGTAGCGGCGGGAGCGGACGCCCATCCCACCGCGAGAGGCGTCAACGTCCATGCCGATGGCGCGGGTGAACTCGGCGTTGCCGTCGGCGGCCATGACGATCTCGTCGCCAATGGCCTCGGCCCGTGCCCAGGCGGCCATGACGAACGGGTCATTCACCGACAGGCAGACGATCCGGTCGACACCGGCGGCGGCCAGGTCGGCGGCTGTCTCGACGTAGGACGGCAGGTGCACTGTGGAGCACGTCGGTGTGAAGGCACCCGGAACCGCGAAGAGCACCACCCGGCCTGTGCCGAGGAGCTCACCGCTGGTCGTCGGTGTCGGGGCACCTTCGGCCACGATGAGCAGGGCTGTGTCGGGGATGCGATCTCCCACGTCGATCATGGACATCACTCGATTCCGTCTCGGGCCGGCCCGCGGCCACGCAACAGGGCAACAGCGATGATGACACCAATCGCCGAAACCGCAATCGAAGGCCACATGGCCGCCCCAACCGCCTGATCGAAGACCGTGACGATGATCTCGCGGGCGTTCGAGGGGATGTCGGGGGCGACGTCTTCGAGACGCACCCCGCCGGTGAGGACCGACATGATCGTGCCGATTTGATCCTGGGTCACATTGGCGCCGGCGAGCACTTCAGCAAGGTGGTTGCGCGCGTCGGACTGGAAGACGGCCGTTCCAACAGCCACGCCGAGCGACCCGCCGATCATGGAGGAGGCCTTGAAGACTCCCGAGACGACACCCTCGCCGGCCTCGCCGGGATCCTCAACGGCGACCGCAGCGCAGGGCGTGATCTGCAAGCCAATGCCGATGCCGATGAGGATAAAGGGTGCGAGCAAGTCGGTGTAGTTCTCGCCGAGGTCGAGCAGCAGGACAGCGGCGATCGCGAGGAGCGCCATGCCCACCGCTGTCGGGATTGCGGCGCCGAAGCGACGGCCGAGCCAATTGCCTAGTGGATTGACGATGAGGATGGGGATGGTCGCGGGCAGCATGAGCAGTCCCGCCTCCATCGGCCCGTAGTTCTCCACGACCTGCAGGTAGAGAGCCATGAAAAAGACCACGCCGCCGAAGACAAAGTTGGCAATGAGGTTGGCCGAGACCGCGCCGTTGAATCGACGCTTGCGGAAGATCGACAACACCACGATGGGATTTGCGACGCGGC
Source organism: Candidatus Nanopelagicales bacterium (assembly GCA_030827125.1). Classification (GTDB taxonomy): domain Bacteria; phylum Actinomycetota; class Actinomycetes; order S36-B12; family S36-B12; genus Mxb001. The sequence continues at coordinate 122,211 of JAURFD010000004.1, read as the reverse complement.
GTTCAATGAGAACGAAGAGCACGATGAGGATGATGCTGGCGGCCAGGGTTGCGCCGGTCTGCCACAGCGGGACCTCGTCGGCGAAGACGAGAGCCACCGACAGCAGGAAGATTCCCCCGACCAGGGTGATGACACCGGGGAAGTCAATGCTGCGCGCTGCGCCCTCCTCGCGAGTCTCGGGGGTCGCCCACCAGACCAGGGCCATGGCGGCGATACCGATCGGGATGTTCATCCAGAAGATCCAGCGCCAGTTGAGGGTCTCGACGATGACACCGCCGACGAGTGGCCCAAAGGCTTGCGCACCCCAACACACCGCGATCCAGGCGGCGATAGCGGTATCGCGCTGCTTGCCGGTGAAGATCACCGCGATCGTCGACAGGGCGGTGGGGAGGATGGCCGCTGCCCCTACCCCCTCGATGACGCGCCCAAGAATGAGCAGCGCGGGCCCGTTGGCGATACCGGCGACCAGGGAACCGACGATCACCAGCGCCGTGCCAATCCCGAAGATGAGGCGCCGACCGAAGATGTCGCCGACCCGCCCACCCACGATGATGAGGGCTCCGGCGAGGAAGTAGCCGTTGACCGCCCACTGCATGGTGTCCATCGATCCGCCGAGTTCGCGGGCGATGGTCGGCAGGGCGATGGAGATGTCACTGGCCGTGATCCAGACCAGGGCGGTGACGAGGCACAGTCCGACAAGGGACCACCATCGTCGGTCGTTGCTCGTAGCCGTGTGGCTCAGCGCTGTCATGGCGGGAAGGCTACGCCCCAGGGGGCGATTTGAGTCGCAAGGTCGGATGCGTGCCGGAACGTGTATGGGTCACTATGGGGTGTGCCCCGGATCACTGTCGTTGTCGCCCTCGGGGTTGCTGGTCTGTGCGCCCTCGTGGTGGGGTGGCTCATGTGGGGGGCGCTCTCGGCATCGCAGGACGCCGCCATCGATGATCTGCCCACCGTCGAGGAGATCGTCGTCGCCCAGGCCCACCGCCATGGCATCGAGTTGCCCGAGCTCACGGAGGCGGATCGAGCGCGCCTGGTGGAGGCGCCCAGCGCCGCCTCCACCCTGAGCCCCTACGAGCAGGTCGCGGGCCAACTTCGGGCGGTGCGGGATGCGGCGGGTGCCGGGGAAGCGCTCGACATCCTCGCCGAGGTGGCCGCCCTCAGTGACGAGGTAGCCCGACAGTGTCCGCGTCTCTACGACGAGATCGCTGCCGGCGCCGCCGATGTGCCGACGCTCGACCAGGTGTGCCCCGCGTCGCCGTCCTGATCGCGCATGCAAGGATTCCGTCGTGCCTCGAACCACCCGCGTCGTCATCGTCGGAGCAGGCTTCGCCGGCCTCGAGGCGGCCAAGATCTTGCGTCAAACCCCGGGCATGGCCGTGACGTTGGTCGACCGTCACCCCTATCAACTCTTCAGTCCTTTGCTCTACCAGGTGGCCACCGGCGGCCTTCCCGAGGACGACATTGCCTACCCAGTTCGGGCGGCGATTCCCGGCATCACCTTCGTGCGGGGTGAGGTCGTGCGGGTTGATCCGCGCAAGCACCAGGTGTTGCTCTACGACGGGCAACGACTGGAGTACGACCAACTCGTCATCGCCACCGGCAGCGTCGGCACGACGTTCGGGATTCCCGGGGTGGAAGAGAACGCCCTCCAGATGAAAGACATCGCCCAGGCTCGGGCCATCAAGCAGCGCCTCCTGACCAACTACGAGGAGGTTCAAGAGGGCCGACTCCCGCGCGAGGCGCTCCTCGTCCTGGTCGTGGGCGGTGGCCCCACCGGTGTCGAAGTCAGTGGCGCGGTCGCGGAACTTCAACGCGGCCTGGCCCGTGAGTACCCGCAGATCGCCCGCTACGCCGGCGTCACGCTCGTTGAGGCGGGCCCGCGCCTGCTTCCGTCGTTCACCCCGGCATCCAGCGAGCATGCCCGCGAGGAGCTTGAGGAGCTTGGCGTCACCGTCAAACTCGACTGCGCCGTTGACCGCATGTACGAGCGGGACGTGCACCTGAAGTCCGGTGAGATCCTCCACGCGGGAACGGTGATTTGGTCGGCAGGCGTCGCCGCGCCCGAGTTGTGGTCCGACCTTGCGGCCACCGGACCGTCACGACGCGTCATCGTCGATGAGTTCCTCAAGGTGCCTGGAGTTCCGGACGTGTGGGTGGCCGGGGACACGGCCGCGTTCACGGCGGACGGCACCGTGCTGCCGATGGTCGCCCCGGTGGCGATGCAGCAGGGCCGCCATGTGGCCCGCAACATCACGGCACAGTCAGAGGGTCGCCTCCTCTCGCCGTTCGCCTACACGGACAAAGGTCAGATGGCGACCATCGGCCGGCGTCGCGCCGTCGTCGAGACTCCGGGCGGCAAGCGACTCCATGGCACGGCCGCCTGGCTGGCTTGGCTGGCCCTGCACGTCGCCTACCTTGCCGGTGGGCGCAACCGGGCGAGTGTCATCGCGGACTGGGGATGGAACTACCTGACGTGGGGCGGGGGTCCGCGCCGCGCCGTCATCGACTGATCTAGTCCTTGCACCACCGGGTCGCGAGCCCGTGCGCCCTCACCCCTACAGTCGCCCAGTGACCCTGTGGCAGCGACTCGTCCCGTCGCGAACCATTCCGCGCACTCGATGGCGGGTGGAAGGTTCGCGCTGGCGCACCGGTCCGGTCACCTTCGTGGTCCTCATCCTTGGCCTGTGGCTCTTCGGCACCGGTGAAGCCATGTTGGTGGACGCGACGTTGGGCAACGCTCCCTGGACCGTCTTCGCCCAGGGCCTGTCACTGCGTACCGGCCTTGGCATCGGTGTCGCGACATTCCTCACCAGTGTTGCGGTCCTCCTCATGTGGATCCCCCTGCGGGAGCGCCCCGGTCTCGGGACGATCGCCAACGCCGTGGTGATCGCCACCGCGCTGCAGGTGATGATCGGCGTACTGCCGAATCCGGAGGGGCTCGGCTGGCGCATCGGTCAGGTGCTCGCCGGTATCGCGCTCGTCGGCATCGGCAGCGGCCTGTACCTGACGACCAACCTTGGTCCGGGGCCGCGCGACGGACTGATGACCGGCATCCACCTGCGGACCGGCATCGCCGTGACGCCCGTGCGTCTCGGGATCGAGGTGGCGGTCCTGGCGGTCGGCTGGTTGCTTGGCGGCACTGTGGGCGTCGGCACCCTCCTGTTCGCTTTCCTGATCGGTCCATCGGTGGGATACGGCCTACGCCTTGTGGGGTGGTTGGCCGGCGCGAAGGGCGAGGTGGTCGACGACGTGCACCCCGAACTCGAGGCGTAGCCGACGAGTCGATTATCACGACTCCTACTGCTGGGTGATCTCCACCACGACGCCGAGGGCCTCACTGGCACCACCCGCGTAGATGCCCTTGAGTGGAGGCACGTCCGCGTAGTCGCGCCCACGAGCGACCGTCACGTGCGCCGGGCCGACCTCCCGGTTGTTCGTGGGGTCCACGCTGTGCCAGTCGCCATCCCAGTATTCAACCCAAGCGTGGCTCTCGCCGAGCACGGTCTGACCGGGAGCTTCGTCCACGGTGTGCAGGTAGCCGCTGACGTAGCGTCCCGGAATCCGCAGGCTTCTCAGCAACGACAAGGTGGCGTGGGTGAAGTCCTGGCAGACACCGTGCCCGGCGGCCCACGCCTCGCCGGCGGTCGTGTAGACCGAGGTGGTGCCCGGCGAATAGGAGAGGCGTTCCTCGACGGCCTCGACGAGGCGGAGCACCGCCTCGTGGGGAGTGGACTCGCGTCGCAGGATCGCCGCCAGCGCTCCGCGCTCATCGTCGTCAATGCGCAGGTCGACGTACCGCGTGGGGACGAGGTACTCACCCCATCGGTCCTGGACCCCGGGGTCAAGGACCGCCTCCCACGAGACGGACTTGTCGATCTCGCGGGTCGCGGCCGTGTCCACCGTGCTCTCCGACACTATTTCGAGTTGCTGGTGGAGTTCGTGTACGTCGAACGACTCCACATGGGCTCCCCAGTAGTCGACGTACGAGGAGACGGCAGCATTGGGGACCACGTGCAGCGAGTGGGCGATGAGGTACTGGCCCTCGCGACTCTCCGGAGTCATACGGACCTCGTTGAAGCTCGCCTCGACCGGTCCCGTGTAGCGGTATCCGGTGCTATGCCGGATGTGCAAACGTCGGCCGGATCCGGGCTCGTTGACGGGGGACATCAGTGACTCCACACGACTGTGCCGGACTGCCGGAAGAAAGAGGCGTCCGCGGTGTCCGAGGCCACCATCGCCGAGACGCGGGCCTCCTCCGCGAGATGATCGACCACCTCGGGCGTCGGGTGCACGGCGAACTCCAAGCGCGAGCGGAGCATGCCGACCTCACGAAGCAGGGCTGTCCCGCCACCGGCGCCGAGGCTGAGGAGTTGGCGAACGGCATCCTCCGCCTCCATGGCGCTGCGACGCATGGAGCGTGGGAAATCGCGATCGAGGACGAGGAACTCGCGGACCCCGTCACCGTCAACAGCGCCACGACGGAGATAGGCGGAGTGTGCGGCCGCCGAGCGAAGCGTGGCGACCGGACCGGTTTCGGGCCAGAAGCGGTCGTGCTGGACCGCGAGCAATCGAGCGGTCATGTCAATGCGCTCGAGCGAGCGGCCAAGGACGAAGAACTGGTAGGACTCATCGCGCGGCATCGCCCAGGCGATAACGCCGTGCACCACGAGCAGGCGCTCGACCACCCGGTGCAAAGCGGCACCGGGACTATCCATGAGTGCCAAGCCGCGCACCACCGACAGGTGCGCGGCGTTCAGGGCCTCGAAGACCTCGGTGGGCAGGACGTCGCGAACTGCTCGCGCGTTCTCTCGGGCGGCCGCCACGGCACCCGCGACAGTGGCCGAACGTCCTGCCTCCCCGGTGACCTGGCGGACGAGCGCTGCGCCTGTCGTCGTCTCGGCATCGGGCAGCGAAAGCGCATCAAGGAGAAGTTGGCAGGCGATGGGCTCCGGCACGCTCGACTCCTCCACCATGAGTTGGTGGTGCTCGGCGAGTAGTCGGGCGGTGGCATGGGCGCGCTCGACGTATCGGCCGATCCAGAAGAAGGACTCGGCAATGCGGCTCAGCATGCTGACTCCGAACCGCACTGCTGCTGTTGCCGCTCCTGCTGCTGCAGTCGTTCGTCGTGCGTTCGAGGGGCTTCGCTCCTCGCCGGAAGGTCGGCGTCGACCGCGACTCGCGGCACCGGCCGTGGTCGGGGTCGGTGTTCGGGCAGACCGGTGTCGAGGACCCACGTGTCCTTGGAGCCACCACCCTGGCTGGAGTTCACCACCAGGCTGCCGGCCGGCAGCGCCACTCGCGTGAGACCGCCGGGCAGGACGTAGATCTCATTGCCGTCGTTGACCGCGAAGGGTCGCAGATCGACATGGCGGGGTTCGATCACGCCACCGTCGACCACCGTGGGGCAGGTGGAAAACGTCACGACCGGCTGCGCGATCCATCCGCGCGGGTCGGCTTCCACCGCGGCCCGGGTGCTCGAGATGTCCTTCTCCGAAGCGGACGGCCCCATGAGAAGGCCGTAGCCGCCGGACGCGTCACTGGGCTTCACCACCATCGACTCGATGTGATCGAAGACCCAGGCGCGCAACTCTAGATCAGCGAGGTCGTGGGTGTCGACGTTCGGCAGGATCGGATCTGCCCCGAGGTAGTACTCGATCAGTGCGGGGATGTAGGGATAGATCGCCTTGTCATCCGCGACACCGTTGCCCACCGCATTCGCGATAGTGACATTGCCAGCACGCGCCGCATTGAGTATCCCTGGCACTCCGAGGACGCTGTCAGCGCGGAGGTGCACCGGATCGAGAAAGTCGTCGTCGATGCGCCGGTAGATGACATCGACCTGGCGCGGACCGAGAGTTGTGCGCATCCATACGCGGTCGTCGCGGCAGTACAGGTCACGCCCCTCGACGAGCTCGACGCCCATGTGGCGCGCGAGGAAGGCGTGCTCATAGTGGGCGGAGTTGTGTACTCCGGGAGTGAGAACGACGACCACCGGATCGCTCACGGGAGCCGCCAAACGCAGAGCCGCCTCAAGACGCTCCGGATACTCCGCGACGGGGCGTACGACGTGCCCGGCGAAGATCTCGGGCAGCACGTGTGCAAGAGTCCGCCGATTTTGGAGCACGTAGGAGACTCCCGAGGGATTGCGAAGGTTGTCCTCGAGCACGCGGAACTGCCCGGCCTCATCGCGAATGAGGTCGATACCGGACACGTGGATTCGCACGCCATTGGGTGGAGTGATCCCCCAGGCTTGGCGATGGAAGTGTGTGGAGGTGGTGACTAGCCGTCGTGGGACGATGCCGTCCGCGAGCACCTGACCGGCTCCGTAGACATCCGCGAGGAAGGTCTCCAGCGCTTGGATTCGCTGGACGACCCCGGCCTCGATCGTCGACCACTCCGAGGGAGTGATGACCCGCGGAATGAGGTCCATCGGCAGTGGCCGCTCGCGCTCGCCGAGGGTAAAGGTGATGCCGTTGCGATCGAGGTAGGCGTCGCGTAGTCGCGCTCGATCATGGAGTTCGTCCGTGGTCATCCCGGACAGGACTCGATGGAGTTCGTCCTGTCGTTCGCGGGGGGTCCCGTCGTCGTACATCTCGTCGTACGGCGTCACCCCGGTCGCGGTTGTCACGTGGTAGTCCTAGCACCTGCGTGTTGCCGCCGTGTGTCACACGGGCGAATCCACCACACCGACTCCGGGTTCCACGAGGCTCCCGAGGTAGAGACGCCCCTGGTGCTCGCGCACTCCGGTGACGTAGTGGTAGTCGGTGCCCGGACCCTGCAGGTTGTGGAGGACCTGACCTTCACCGTCGATCCCGACCACCCAGGTGATGCGGTTAGCCTCGGGCTGAAGGCTGTCGGGCAGGGCCCAGACTGCCTTGCGCAGGAAGCCGGGCCGGGGCAGCAATCGGTCGAGCAGGGCATTGCGGGTCGACGGGAGAGCCATCCAGAAGACACCACCCTCCCCCGTGGACATGTTGTCCGGCAGGCCTGGAAGGTTGTCGATGATGACGGAGCGCTGACCTGAGGAGGGGCCGGTGAGGTCGAGTCGAGTTACGCGGTATCCACCGGTCTCCGCGACGAGGACGAAGGAGTCATCGGGGGCGAGGGCCACACCGTTGGCGAAGTCGAGACCATCCAAGAGTTGATCGACCGAACCATCCGTGTTGTGCCGCAGGAGGCGTCCTGACCCCGTGTGCGCGAGGAGATCACCCTTGAACTCGTCAATGCCGAAGACCCGGGACGAGTCGCTGAAGTAGATCGAACCGTCTGTCGCGATGTCACAGTTGTTCGTGAATTTCATGGGGACACCATCAACGGAGTCGACGAGCACGGTGATGTCGCCATTGGTGGTGTCGACGCGCAGCAGCCCGCGGTGTGCGTCGCACACGATGATGGCGCCGTCGGGATGAACTTCGATGCCGAGGGGGCGCCCACCGGTCTGGGCGAACCGCTCCACATGGCGGCCGTCGGGAGAGATGCGCAAGAGATAGCCCTCTTTCGTGCCGGTATAGAGGGTCCCGTCTTCCGCGACGGCAACATCCTCGGCGCCTGCTCCGGGGACGGGATAGACCTCGACATGCGCGAGCGCCGTATTGGCGGTGAAGGGCCCGCGAAGGCCAGCGTCCGTGGGTGGGCGCCAGGTCCGCGGCGACAGGGGTGTCCGACTCATGCCCCCACCCTGCCCTGGCAGCACGCGCGTGGCTAGTGCGGGCTATTCGAAAGACGCGGTGAATTGGCTTTCGTAGAGGTCGCGGTAGGCGCCTGCGGCGGTCATGAGTTCCTCGTGGGACCCCTTCTCGACGATCCGACCGTTCTCCATGACCAAGATGAGGTCGGCGTCGCGGATGGTCGACAGTCGATGGGCGATGACAAAGCTGGTGCGGCCCTTCCGAAGCTCGGCCATGGCCCGCTGCAACAGGATCTCCGTTCGGGTGTCCACCGAGCTGGTGGCCTCGTCAAGGATCAAGATCGCCGGGTCGGCGAGGAAGGCCCGGGCGATGGTGAGCAATTGGCGTTCACCGGCACTGATGTTGGCGCCCTGTTCGGTGAGGCGGGTCTCGAAGCCCTCGGGCAGGGTCTGAATGAAGTGCTCGGCGAACGTGGCCCGGGCGGCGCGATGCACCTCCTCCGGCGTGGGATCGGCGGCACCGTAGGCGATGTTGTCGTAGACGGTGCCCTCAAAGAGCCAGGTGTCCTGGAGCACCATGCCGAAGCAACCGCGCACATCTTCACGTGTCGCATGCCGGGTATCCACGCCATCGATGAGGATCCGGCCCCCGTCGATGTCATAGAAGCGCATGAGGAGATTGACCAAGGTGGTCTTGCCGGCACCGGTGGGGCCAACGATGGCGACCGTCTGCCCAGGGTGCGCATGGAAGGTGAGGTCCTCGATGAGCGGCTTGTCCGGCAGGTAGCGGAAATCGACATCCTCGAAGTCGACCCGGCGCGCGGGCGCGGGAATCGTAGCGGGATCAACCGGATCAGGGGATTGCTCAGGTTCGTCCAGGAGGGCGAAGACGCGCTCCGCTGATGCCGCACCAGACTGAAGCAGGTTCGTCACGCTCGCGATCTGCGTGATGGGCATGGTGAATTGACGGGAGTACTGGATGAAGGCCTGGACGTCGCCGAGTGACATCTGACCGCTGGCTACGCGCAGACCGCCGAAGACCGCGATGGCGACATAGTTGAGGTTGGCGATGAACATGGACGCGGGCTGGATCATGCCGGAGATGAACTGGGCGCGGTAGCTCGCCTGGTACATCCGCTCATTCGAGTCCTCGAACGTCTCGTAGGCACGCTCTCGATAGCCGAAGACCCGGACGATCTCGTGGCCGGTGTACGTCTCCTCCACGGTCGAGTTCAACGCCCCCGTCCAACGCCACTGCTCAACGAAATGCGGCTTGGACCGTCGAGCGATGAGCACCGTGGCACCGAGCGTCGCTGGAACAGTGAGGATCGAGATGATCGCCAGCAGGGGACTGATCCACAGCATCATGGCGAGGACGCCGATGACCGTGAGCACGGCGGTGATGAGTTGGGTCAGGGTCTGCTGCAGCGTCATCGAGATGTTGTCGATGTCGTTGGTGACGCGGCTGAGTAGGTCACCGCGCGGCGTGGAGTCGAAGTACTTAAGGGGTAGACGGCCCAACTTGGTGTCGACCTGCTCGCGCAGGCGGTACATCGTGCGCGCAGTGACGCCGGCCATGAGGTAGTTCTGCGCCCAGGAAAGGATCGAGCCGAGTGCGTAGACGACCACCGCGAGCGCGAGCCACCGGGCGAGCAGCGAGAAGTCGACACCCGCCCCGGGCGTCAGAGTGAGCGACGCGACCAGTTCGGCAAGTTGCCCCTGGCCGGACGCCTGCAACTGTGCGACAGCCTGCTCCTGGGTGGTGCCCGCGGGGATCTGCTGGGAGATCACCCCGTCGAAGATGACGTTGGTGGCATTGCCGAGGATCTTCGGCCCAAGAACCATGAGGAAGACACTCACCGACCCGAGGGCTAGGACGACGAGGACGACGCTCCGCTCAGGGTGCAGGAGGCCAAGCAGTCGACGGATCGATGCACGGAAGTCGTGGGCCTTCTCCATCGATGGGGTCATACCCATGCCGGGTCCGCCACTACCGCCGAAGGGACCGCGGCGAGCCGGCGTGATCTCGGGGCGTTGCGTGGTCATCGCACGCCTGCTTGCGCCTGGGAGTCGACGATCTGTCGGTACGTCTCGCAGCGTTCGAGTAGCTCGTCGTGCGTTCCGATTCCCACGATACGGCCGTAGTCGAGAACCACGATCTGGTCCGCCCCCGTGATGGTGCTGACGCGTTGCGCGACGACGATGACTGTCGCCTCACCCACGGAACGCGCCAGTGCCACGCGCAAGCGGGCGTCGGTGGCGTAGTCCAGGGCCGAGAAACTGTCGTCGAAGATGTAGATGTCCGGCCGACGGACGATGGCGCGTGCGATGGCAAGCCGCTGTCGTTGTCCGCCGGAGAAGTTGGCGCCGCCCTGGTCGACGGGCGCATCGAGACCCTCGGGCAGGGTCCGGACGAACTCAGCGGCCTGCGCGATCTCGAGGGCAGACCAGATATCGGCGTCCGTCGCGTGCGGGGCACCGAAGCGCATGTTGGTCGCGATCGTGCCGCTGAAGAGGAAGGCCCTCTGGGGCACGAGTCCGAAGTGCTGCCACAGGGACTCCTGCGGCAGGTCGCGGACGTCGACGCCACCGAGCGTCACACGACCCGCCGTGACATCGGCGAGCCGGGGGAGCAGATTGACCAGCGTCGTCTTGCCCGATCCCGTGCCACCCACGATGGCGGTGGTGGTGCCGGGCAAGAAGGTGACGTCGATGCCTTCAAGGACCGGCTGCTCAGCCCCGGGGTAGGAGAACTCCGCCTCCTGGACGCGGACAAGACCGGTCGGCGCGGTGAATGCGGTGACGGGATCGACGGGATCGGTGAGCGCCGGTGTGGTGTTGAGGACCTCCATGATGCGATCCGATGACGCCGCAGCACGGGGCACCATCATCAACGTCATCACGGCCATCATCACCGAGAAGAGAATCTGCAGGATGTAGGCAAGGAACGCGGTGAGGTTGCCAATCGGCATGCTGCCATCGGAGATGAGGTGGCCGCCGAACCACAGAACCGCGACCGATGACAGGTTCATGATGAGCATGAGTATCGGAAAGACCAGGGCGAAGAGCCGCGTGACCTTCAAGGCGGTGCGAGTCAGGTCATCGTTGGCGTCCTCGAAACGGAACTCCTCCGCCCGCGTGCGATTGAAGGCGCGGATGACGCGTATGCCGGTGAGATTCTCCCGGAGGACAAGGTTGACGCGATCGATCTTGATTTGCATCGAGCGGAAGAGGGGAATCGCCCGCACGACCATTGCGCCGATGACAACCAGCATGAGGGGAATCACGACGAGCAGCAGCAGCGACAGTTGGACGTTCTCGCGGATGGCCATGATGATGGCGCCTACGGCCATGATGGGTGCGAGCACCATCATCGTCAGTCCCACGAGGATGAGCATCTGCACCTGTTGAACGTCGTTCGTGTTCCGGGTGATGAGTGAGGGAACGCCGATGTCGTTCATCTGGCTGAGGGAGAGGGATTCGACGCGACGGAAGAGGTCAGAGCGCAGTTGCCGGCCGACGCGCATCGCCGTCCGTGCGCTGAAGTAGACAGCGACGATGGACGCGGCGCCCAAGGCGACCGAAACCGCGAGCATGACGATGCCCGTGCGGACGATGTAGCCGATGTCGCCGGTGACGACACCGTCGTTGATGATGTCCGCGTTGAGACTTGGCAGCAGTAGGTTCGCGAGAGCCTGAACGATCAAGAGCGCCGCGATGAGGGCGAGCACCGCCCGGTGTGGGCGAAGGTAGGTCCGCAGCAGCCCTGTCACACCTGAGGGTAACGCTTGTGGCTCGTCGGACTACGCCGCGATGCGGCGGGTAGGCAGGGGTTCACGCCGTCCGGACAGCGGCGTCGGCTCCACCGGGACAGTAGGTCGGAGAAGCTCGTAGGGGCGCAGGCCCATGCGGCCGAACCAGGTCCCGGACAGGGTGACCGGGGTGGCGGTTGTGGTGCGCTCAGCAGGGGTGTAGCCGAACACTGTTCCTCCTCGTGCCGGTGATGGGTGGACCGGCCTTGTTAGGTATTCCACGGGGATGTTGCGCCCCGATCTCCTCCATGCTGCCCGGCGGTGTCGCCTGGCCGAAGAGAGGCCGCGAAGTTCGTGAGTCTGGTCACAAGCGTGTCCTACCGTTGGGGAGTGGTGTCGTCGGTCGCGCAGTTGGTGCCGGGGTTGCAGACCTTCCGGCACTACGACCGCGCGCACCTTCGCGGCGATGTGATCGGTGGCGTCACGCTGGTCGCCTACCTCGTGCCGCAGGTCATGGCCTACACGGCGCTCGCGGGACTTCCTCCGCAGATTGGCCTCTGGGCGGTTGTGGTGGCCATGACCGTGTACGCGCTCTTTGGGACCTCCCGGCTTCTCTCGGTGGGCCCGGAGTCCACGACAGCGCTCCTCACTGCGGCGACGCTCGGACCGCTCGCGGCCGGTGACCCGATCCGCTACGCCTCACTGGCGGCACTCCTGGCACTCATGGTGGGTGTACTGGCACTGGTGGCCTGGGCCGTGCGCGCGGGCGTGATCGCTGATCTGCTGTCCCGGCCCGTGCTCGTGGGCTACATGGCCGGCATCGCGGTGATCATGATCGTGAGCCAGATAGAACGGCTGACCGGCGTCGACAGTGCTGGCGACACCCTTCTCCAGCAAATCCAATCCTGGTTCAGCGCCGACTGGTCCATGATCAACGTGCCCGACGCAACCCTGGGCGTGATCGTCGCGGTCCTGCTCCTCGTCCTCGCCCCCCGCCTGCCGCGCGTACCGGTTGTCCTCGTCGTCGTCCTTCTCGCCGCCGTGGCGACCGTGCTGGTTGAGCGTGCGGGAATTGACATCACGACCATCGGACGAGTGCCGTCGGACCTCCCCAGCCTGGGGTGGTCCAGCCTCTCCCTGTCGGATGTTCGGAGCCTGATCCTGCCCGCCCTCGGCGTTCTCGTCGTCGCCTACGCCGACAACATGTTGACGGCGCGCGCCTTCAGTCGACACAACGGGCACCGAGTCGACAACAACCAGGAACTCCTCGCCCTCGGTCTGGCGAATGTGGCCGTCTCAGCGGTTCGCGGCTATCCGGTGAGTTCAAGTGCCAGTCGTGTTGCCGTGGCCGAGGCGGCGGGCGCGCGGACACAACTACACACCCTGGTCGCCTCAGCCGCCGTCATCGCCGTCATCCTCGTCTTCGGCGGAGTGCTCGCCGCCTTCCCTGTTGCGGCTCTGGGTGGTGTCGTCATCTACGCGGCGACGCGGCTGGTGGACTTGGGCGAGTTCCGTCGCCTACTGCACTTCCGCCTGCGTGAATTCCTCCTCGCGGTCTCCGCCACCCTCGGCGTTCTCCTCGTCGACGTCCTCTACGGCATTCTCATTGCGGTTGGCCTTTCCGTTGTCGACCTCCTGCTGCGGGTCGCGCGACCGCACGCCGCCGTGCTGGGTCAACCCGCAGGCGTTCCGGGCTGGCACGACGTAGGCGACTACCCGCATGCCCGGCAAATCCCGGGGCTCGTCGTCTTCCGCTATGACTCACCACTGTTCTTTGCCGACGCTGAGGACTTCCAGCGGCGCGCGTGGCAGGCCGTGCAGGACTCCGAGCCCGCGGCCCGCTGGTTGCTGCTGAACGTGGAGGGGATCATCGAGGTGGATCTCACCGGTCTCGATGCACTCCGGGCTCTTGTCGATCGCTGCCGACGGCACGATGTGGTGTTGGCGGTGGTACGTGCCAAGTCTGAGCTCGAGACTGAGATGGAGCGACACGGGGTGGCCCAAGAGATTGGTCTCGACCGCTTCTACCCCACCCTGCCAACGGCCGTGGCGGCCTTCGAGGCTTGGGTTCGGGAACAGCCCAACGGCCGTCCCGGTGACGCGGACTCTGACAGCATGGAGCCATGATCACCAGCGACGGCTCGATCTGGGACTTCCTCGTCGTCCTGCTCTTTATCTTCCTCGTGTCCCTCTTTATGGGCTGGCTCGCGGGCCGGATTCTGGATGTCCGTCGAGGACGCATCCGTTCACTGGCAGCCGGGATCGCGGGATTCGTCGGTGGTGCCGTCCTGCTTGCGGTGCAGATTCAGGGCAACGTCGAACTGGATATCGAGGGGGACCCGTTTGTCACGTTGCAGCTGGGCGTCGGGTGGGTGACGTACGCCCTCATCGTGTCGTTGGTGGCCAGTTTGGTGATCGACGCCATGATGCGTCCGCGCCAAGGCCGGCGTCGTCGCCGACCGCTGGCGGCTCTGCGAGTCCGCATCGAGGTGACCAGGCGGCTCCTCCAGATCACCCGGGTCGCGCGCAAGAACGGTCTTATCGGCCGCCGCTTGACCTCCCGCGCTGAGTTGGTCACCCCGGAGACCGCACATGCTGTGCGCGAGACGATCGAGGAAGCCGGCGGGATGCTGGTGAAGTTCGGTCAGATCGCGTCCACCCGCGACGACCTACTGCCGGCGACGTTCATCGATGAGCTCAGCGAATTGCGGACGTCCGTTCCGGGCCTGCCACCGGAGGTTGTGCGTTCGGTTGTCGAGTCGGAACTGCGCATGCCCATCAACGAGGTGTTCAGCGAGTTTGACGATCGACCGCTAGCTGCCGCTTCCATCGGTGTGACGCACCGCGCCACACTCCTGGACGGACGTCGCGTGATCGTCAAGGTGCAGCGTCCTGGGATCGAGCAGAGCGTGGACATCGACGGCCGTGTCCTGGTGTGGGCGGCACGCAAGGTTGAGCGGCGATCGGACCAGGCCCGACGCATGGGCGCGGTGCGTATCGCACGGGAACTCGTCGCGGGAATCCGCGATGAGTTGGACTTCACCCGCGAGGCATCCAACAACGCTCTCATGCGGGCCACGCGAGCCGAGGACGTCGGCGTTGCCCTCCCCGAGATCTACCGAGACCTCACGACGCAGCGGCTCCTCGTGATGGACGAGGTCGTCGGCCAGCCGGTATCTGATGCGGCGGCGGTGCAAGCAACAGGGGTCCCCAGGATCGAGCTCGCCAATCACCTGACGGACTCCTTCCTCGCACAGGTGCTCGGCGACGGGATTTATCACGCTGACCCTCATCCGGGGAATGTGCTCATCGACCGCGAGGGCACGCTGTGGTTTATCGATTTCGGCTCGGTCGGGATGATCGACCCGGTCACGCTCGAGGGCCTTCAGCAGATGGCGATCGGCTTCACCATGCGCGATCCGTCGATTCTCGCGCGAGCGGTACGCCGGATCGCCGGGCACGAGGGCGAGAGTCTGGACATCGCGTCCCTGGAGTTCGATATCGGCGTCGTGCTCACCAACGTGCAGGGCGGAGGCTTCGACCCGGCCGCGATCACGCAGATCATTCGCGTGCTCAACCGGCACGGTGTGGGGGCACCTCCTGCGCTAACCCTGCTGGCCCGCGCGATCCTCACCCTTGATGGGACTTTGCGTTCGGTTGATCCGACGTTCCGCATGGGGCCTGCGGCGCAGGCGCGGATGGGTCGGATCGTCCAGGAGTCCGAGCTCAATCCGCGCGATCAACTGGCCAAGGAACTGGTGCGGGCCCTGCCTGCCCTGAGGTCGATGCCGCAGTTGACCGAGGACCTCGCCCTCCAAGCGCGCTCCGGTCGGTTCACAATGCGCGTTGATCGCTTCGAGGGCCCCGACGGCAGCCGTATGGAGCACTGGGTCAACCGGGTGCTCTTCACCGTCGTCGGTGTCGTGGGCTTGTTGGGGTCCGGCCTCCTGCTGATCGCGGCGGGCATGGCGGGCAATGACACGGTCGCCAACCCGATGCGGATTATCGGCTTCGGCGGGCTCTTCCTCGCAGCAGCGATGATGATGCGCGTGGTCGCACAGATCCTTGCTTCACGCGATGACGACAACCCGTTCTGACTTCAGCGGGTGCCCACGGCGAGGAGTCTTGCCAGGTCGCCATGCACCTCGAGGCCTGCGCTCGTCGCGACGGTGTCGACCACGACCCGGCCATTCGGGGCGGTGACGCGCACGTGCACGGTGGCGTCCAGCGTCTCCTCAACACGCTCATGCATGCGCGTGCGGATGGGTGCGTGCAGCAGACCACCGCGCGTGCGCTCGGCGGTCATCTCAAGTAGACCGGACGGTCCGTAGAGGCTCCAACGGACGTGGGACTCATCAATCTCGAGTCGGTGCTCACGTGATCCGTTGTACGTCGACCACGCATGGAGCTTGCCGCGGATCCGTAGGCCGACGATGAAGCCACGAAAGGACGATCGCAACCAGGGGATGATGGCAACGGAAGCGATGAGAGAGGCGTCCGGCTCACCATCGAGATGGTTGGAGTGCAGCCAGACATAACCCGCGGGGAAAGCCCGGCCCCAATCCTTTTCGATGTAGCCGCGGCCGCCGCTGAAGTCCTGAACCGCACCGTCGGCCATGAGTGAACCCTCGAGACCGTGGCCGAAGGAGACGATCCCGTGGTAGCACTCCATGAGCGGGGCCCAGGCATACGGACCCATGATTCCCGGACGTCGCCACGTGATGGGCCAGGGATCGAACGGTGTCGTGAACGCAATGTCGCCTGTGACGTGGGGGAGATCGATGTGCAGGCCGGAGCGACCGAAGGTGTTGGGTCCCACTCGGACGTCGAAATCGTCGGGTGAGGCGCTGAACTCGCTCACGTCGTAGCGGTGGTACCAGGAATTGCCCGTCGCGCCATCGAGGACCTGGACGAAGGCCTCGTCCGTGATCGCGTCACCATCGCGGCCACGGAAGACACCGGGGATGAAGGCCCAGCGGGCGTCCTGCGCGGCATCGACGACCTTGACGTACCAGCCCTCGAAGAAGTCCTTCTCAACCCCGTCCCCGTGAAAGGCCTCGGGGCGACGGATGCCACGGATGTAGGCGAGGGGACTGCGCATCCGATCACGCTACCGGTGATGGGCCGGTAGCGAAGAATGACGGAAGGTGGAGTGGGACGCCCTAGACCACGCCATAGAGGCGGTCGCCCGCATCACCGAGGCCGGGCACGATGTAGCCCTTGTCGTTCAGGCACTCGTCAACCGCCGCGGTAACCACGGTGACGTCCACGGGTCGATTGGCGTAGGCCTCCTCCAGGCGCTGCAGACCTTCCGGGGCGGCGAGCAGGCAGATGGCAGTGACGTCGCTGGCTCCGCGCGCAAGGAGCAGGTCGATGGCCGCCACGAGGGTCCCGCCGGTAGCGAGCATTGGATCGAGGACGAACACCTGCCGGCCCTCCAAGCCGTGGGGAATTCGGTCGGCGTACGTCGAGGCCACGAGGGAGGTCTCGTCGCGCACCATCCCGAGGAAGCCCACCTCCGCCGTGGGCATCAGGTGGGTCATGCCGTCGAGCATGCCCAGGCCGGCCCGCAAGATCGGCACGACCAACGGTCGAGGCCGCGCGATGTGAACGCCGGTGGTGGGCGCCACGGGCGTGGCGATCTCCACGGGGACGACGCGCAACTCGCGGGTGGCCTCATAGGCGAGCAGCGCGACCAGTTCACCGACCAATTGCCGGAAGGTCGCCGAGTCGGTTGTCTCATCACGCAGGGTGGTGAGCTTGTGGGCGACGAGCGGGTGGTCGATAACGAGTGTGCGCATGGTGTCAGCGTATCGGGGCAATCCGGTCTCACGAAGTGGCTTGGTCGTGTCACCATTCAGCAAGAAGCGACGAACGCCAGGAGGTAGCGATGGAAGACGAGGGCAGCATCGACCTCGCTGTCGCGGCCTGGCGCGAGGGTGGCCGGTGGTCACTCGCCGAACTTCCGCCGGGGGCGACCGAGTCCATGGACCGGCTCGTCGGCACCCTGCGGCAACTCGTCGCGGATGGCGGAGCAGTCGGGATTCTCGTCGCCGAGGAGGACTTCTTCCTCGTCGTGCGGGTGATGCCCGAGGGGTCAGCGCGGATTCTGCTCTCGGATATCGGAGCAGCGTTGGACTGGCCGATTGCCGAAGCCGCCGTCGACATGATCGGCGTTGACCTGCCCGACGATGACGAGGTCGATGAGATCGAGCCGGTCGGTGACATGGGGTTGCTCAGTGATCTCGGCATGCCGATCACCGACATGGAACTCGTCCTCGACGACCCCGATTTGTATCCCGATGAGCAGGTGGCCACGATCGCTGCGCGTCTCGGGTTCGGCGATCAGTTCGCAGAGTTTCTCGACGCGCTCGACCGATAATTCGATGCAGTTCCGTCCCGACGATGTCGCGGCCATGGGCGTGGCGTTGGAGTATGCGCGGGAGTCACTCCTCGCTGAGGGTGAGGACGTCCCCGTCGGTGCCGCGCTTCTCGATCCCGCCGGTGAGGTGGTGTGCGCGTCGACCAACCGACGTGAGGAGTTGACCGATCCGACCGCCCACGCCGAGGTCGTGGTGCTGCGGGAGGCGGCGCTCACCCGAGGCGACACGCATTTGTCGGGATGCACGCTGGTCGTGACCTTGGAGCCGTGTCCCATGTGTGCGGGAGCTGCGGCCCTCGCGCGGGTGGACCGGGTCGTCTTCGGCGCGTGGAATCCGGACTACGGCGCGGCCGGCTCGACGTGGGACCTGCTCCGTGATCGCCGACTCACCCATCGCCCGGAGGTGGTGGCCGGGGTCATGGCCGAGGAGTGCGGGGCGGTCGTCAAGGAGTTCTTCGCCCGACGCCGTTGAAGCCGCAGCCCGCGGAGTGTGTACCCTCTTCGGCGGTGGCGTGTCCGAGCGGCCAAAGGAGCACGCCTCGAAAGCGTGTGTGGGGGCAACTCCACCGTGGGTTCAAATCCCACCGCCACCGCCATGGGGTCCTTATGAAACTAGGGGCCCGGAAGTGACGAAACTCCCCGTCGGGGGCTGGCAAGGGCTCTTGACGGGGAGTTCGTCGTTGAATCGGGCGTTTCGCGAGCGGATCACCGTGTTGACGGTCCGACCGGCTCGGCCGCCGGAAGTTTTGTCCTCCCCGTCACGCTGGTGGCTGCACGAGGTTGGGCTGACAAGCAGTACGCAACCTCGACCTCGCCTCAGCAGTCGTATTGCGATGGCAATTGCCTGCTCATCGCCATGTATGTGTCGGCAGGAATTCACTTGCCCGAGGTGGGATACACGGCTCCTCCTGCGGCCGTGTCATGTGAGGCACCCCGCAACGGCCCTGGCGGGTCCGGCAGCTACGTTGGCAACACGGGTTGGACGACCTGCTCGGGCATCTTCAGTTCCCAGGGGTCAGTCACCGTCGCCGACGGTGGGCAGTTCCAGTTCAAAGTGGGCCGAATCGCCGATGGAGTGGCGCAAATCGACGTCATTCCGGTCGGGTAGACGCTCATCATCGGACCACGCGAACTTCTGGGATTACTTCACCGCTGACGGTCCGGAACCCCCGCGATGTGCCTGGCGCCAGCACTGGCTCACTGACAGCACATAGGGTGTTCGCGTGGCTACATTGATCGCTCGTCTGGGCCTGGCCGCCATTCTTCTCATCGCTGGCGCTGGCCATTTCGTCGCCGCGGACGAGTTCCTCGCTCAGGTTCCGCCGTGGATGCCAGCGCCCGAGGCGGTCGTGGCGGTCTCCGGCGTGGTCGAGTTGGCCCTCGGACTCGCCCTCATCCTGGTTCGCGGTCGCTGGGTGCCGATCCTCGGATGGGTAGTGGCTGCGTTCTTCGTCATCGTCTTCCCCGGTAACGTCTGGCAGTTCATCGAGGGCCGTAGTGCTTTCGGGCTGGACTCCGACGCCGCCCGCTTTGTCCGCCTGTTCATGCAGCCAGTCCTCGTGGTGTGGGCCCTGTGGGCGACCGGTGCGTGGGCCGAGTGGCGCGCCCGGCGTACTGGAGCGGTCGAACGCAACTCCTGAGGCTGATGGTGTGACTGAGCAAGTCAAGGACCAACGTGCCGTAAGAGGCGGATGTGACAGAGTCGTGACCTTCCTGTTATGTTCCCATGTCTATGTGGAGCGAGTACAGCCCAGACGCGCAGCGCCAGGCCCGCCATGAGGCGCGGCGGGCGGCCCGCCGTGAGCAGCGAGCCCGCGAGGCCGCCGAGCTCCGGCGCCGACGCCTGACCATCACCGTGACCACCGCGCTTGCCGTCGTCGCGGCCGCCCTGATGACCCCGGTCGTCCTGCGTGCCAGCGATGCCGGGGCCGTGAGCTCCGAGGCTCCCGTCGTCGGAGCCGACCCGGCCGCCGCCCTCAATGAGCGCATCGCCGCGGAGATCGGCATCGAGGATTCGGCGGCTGCTGAGCCGGCGGCTGCTCCCACCCAAAGCTCCGCCCCCGCGACCACGAAGACCGATGCCCCGGCAGCCAAGGAAGAACCGGCTGATGAGGAGACCGCCGCGGCCGCACCGGAATCTTCCGCGGAAGATTCGGCGCTCCCCGCCGAGGAGCTCCCGGTGGTGAGCGAGGGGGACTACGGCGATGTCGTCGCCATCGTCCAGCGCATGCTCGACGTCGAGCCCACCGGCTACTTCGGTCCGAAGACGCATCAGGCGGTCGTCGAGTACCAGGAGTCCGTGGGCCTGCCGGCCACCGGACAGATCGCGACCTTCACCTGGGCGACCCTCGGCAGTAACACGGTCGACGAGGCACTTCAAGCCGTCGCCCAGCCGGACGGCTATGTCGACGGTGAGCCTGCCGCGATGCAGGAGACTCCCGCCGAGCAGCCAAAAAAGGCGAAGTCCACTCGGGCTGCGGCCACCTCCGCGGAGCCGCCCGTCCTCGAGCAGACCGACAGCGGCGAATCTGTTGCCGTCGTCCAACGCGCCCTCGGCGTCTCACCCGCGACCGGCTACTTCGGTCCCAAGACCGACAAGGCCGTGCGTCAGTTCCAGGCCGACAACGGCATCCCCACGACCGGCGTCATCGCGACCTACACCTGGGCGGCCCTCGGCTCCGAACTCGCTGCCAAGACGGCCGCGGCGCACCAGGCCTACGGCACGGTCTTCGGCCCCGGCGTGAAGGACAGCAGCAAGAGCACGTCCAAGGACAAGAACTCCGGGGGCGGGTCATCGTCGTCCTCTGGCAACTCCGGCGGTGGTAGTTCCTCCGGCGGAGCCGGCGGCAACGGCAAGGGTCTGTTCTGCCCGGTCGCCAACTTCTACTACGGAGACGGCCTCGGCGCGGCCCGTCCGGGCGGGCGCTCGCACGCGGGCCTGGACCTCATGGGCTCGCGCGGTGAGCCGATCTACGCAATCGACTCGGGGACGGTCACGCGTTCGGGCTACCAGAGCAACGGCGCCATGATCTTGGACATCACCGGCTCACGCGGCATGTACTTCTATGGCCACTTCGAATCGATCACCGTCGGCTATGGCGAGTCGGTCAAGGCCGGTCAGCTCATCGGCTACATGGGTGACACGGGCTCACCGGGTGCAGTGCACCTGCACCTCGAGGTGCGTCCCAACGGCTGGTCCGGTGGCTACGAGGATCCGGTCCCGCTGATCAAGTCCCTCTGCGGCTGATCACGCGCCGAACGGGGTGAGGTTGCCCTGTTCGATGGGAACGTCGGTCGTGGCAAGCACATAGCTGATGTAGATCCACACGACGATCCCGAGCGCGGCCGACAGGATGAGCCAAAAGCGCGCACGGTTCGAGTTCGTCCGGGCGGCTTCGACATCCCCGGCCGCCATGGCTGAGTTGGTGCGGATCGAGAAGATCAGGGCCGGGATCGCCAGCGGCCAGGCGCAACACAGCAGCGCGATGATGGATGGCACGAGGTAGTTGATGACTTTCGGCCCCTCGCCCACGCCCTGTGCGGGAGTCCCGACCCCCGCGGGCGGTGGGAGCGGCGGCGGTGGAGCAGGTGGCACGGCTCCCGGTCGTGGACGCGTCTCCTTGGTCCAGGATTCGCCGGTCCAGAAGCGCTGCAGGTGGTCGGTGAACGGGTCGTCGTACCACCCTTCGGGCATCGGCGGAGGCGTCGTCACGAGATCAGCGTAGGCGAGTCATCAGCTGAAGAGCGCGCTGTAGCCATTGAGTGCCGGTTGGCCGCCGAGGTGGGCGAAGAGCACGGTGGAATTGGGGTCGATCTCCCGCGTCTGGACCATGTGCAGCAGGGCCGCCATCGACTTCCCTTCGTAGACGGGGTCGGTGATCATGCCCTCGAGTCGCGCCGCCTGCTTCATCGCGGCGATCGTCGTGTCGTCGGGGATGCCGTAGATGCCCGCGTGGAACCGCTCATCCAACTCAACGTCGTCCAGCGTGATGTCCCGCTGCAGACCGATCTTCGCGGCGGTGTCGGCGGCGATGCGTGCCACTTGCTCGCGCGTCTCGACCGGCTTGGCCGATCCATCAACGCCGAGTACGCGACGGGGGCGAGCCCCTTCCTGCTCCAGGACCGCGAAGCCCGCGATCATCCCCGCCTGGGTCGATCCGGTGACGGAGTTGACGATGATGGTGTCGAAGAAGACACCGAGTTCCGCCTCCTGCTCAGCCAACTCATAGGCCCAGCGGGCGAACCCCATGCCACCGAGCGGATGGTCGGACGCTCCCGCCGGGATGGCGTAGGGCTTGCCACCGGAAGCCTCGATCTCGGAGATCGCCTGCTCCCAGCTCTCTTTGAAGCCGATGCCGAACTCTGCTTTGACCAGGCGTACGTCGGCGCCCGCGAGACGGCTCAGCAGGATGTTGCCGACCTTGTCGTAGACGGCGTCCGGCCAGTCGACCCAGCTCTCCTGGATGAGGACGCACTTCAAGCCCGCGCGTGCAGCAACGGCGGCGACCTGGCGGGTGTGGTTGGACTGAACCCCGCCGATGGAGACGAGGGTGTCGCAGCCCTGCGCCAGTGCGTCCGCAACCAGGTATTCCAACTTGCGGGTCTTGTTGCCGCCGAAGGCAATACCGCTATTGCAGTCCTCGCGCTTGGCCCAGACCGAAGCTCCCCCCAGCTCGGCGGTCATGCGCTCCAGTGGGTGGACCGGTGACGGTCCGAACAGGAGCGGATAGGTGGGGTAGTCGGCCAGGGATGGCATGGTCACCCTTCGTCAATGGTCGTCGTAGCAGCAATCTCCCCGACCCTATCCACCGCAGTGCTTTAGATTCATCGGCATGGGTGTGACGCTGTCGGGGGAGTTGCTCAGGGGGGACGGCACCCCCGCGCAGCGTGGCTGGGTCCGGATTGAGGGCGAACACATCGCTGAGGTCGGCGTTGGTCGACCGGACGACGCGCTCGCGATCCCCGCAGGACTCATCGTGCCCGGCTTCGTCGACATCCATTGCCATGGTGGCGGCCGGGGTGAGTTCACCTCGGCCAATCCCGAGCAGATCGATCGCGCGGTGTTCACGCACCGACGCCACGGCACGACGACGATGAATGCCAGCCTTGTGTCAGCGACGTACGACGATCTGGAGCGGCAGATCCGAGCGCTCCTGCCGTTCGTGGACGACGGAACGCTCCATGGAATCCACCTTGAGGGGCCGTGGATCTCCGAGCGCTACTGCGGGGCACATGATCCAGCCACGCTGCGGCCGCCCGAGCCTGACGAGGTGTCCCGAATCCTCGAGGTGGGCGAGGGTCGGATTGCGATGGTGACGATCGCCCCCGAACTGCCGGGAGCCATCGAGTCGATCAGGCGTGTCGTTGCTTTCGGTGCACGTGCTGCTGTGGGGCACACGGCGGCGGATGCTGACATCACGCGGGCGGCGATCGATGCGGGCGCAACCGTCGCGACGCACCTGTTCAACGCGATGCCGCCGCTGCTTCACCGCGCTGCCGGACCGGTGGGAGCGCTGCTGTCGGACGAGCGAATCTGGCCGGAGATCATTGCCGACGGGGTCCACGTGGAGCCGGACGTCGTCGACCTCGCGCTCGCCGCGGCGGAGGGTCGTGGTGTGCTCGTCACCGATGCGATGGCCGCCGCGGGTGCTGGCGACGGTGACTACCGGATCGGGGATCTCGATGTCCGCGTCCGCGACGGCGTGGCGAGGCTTGCGAGCAGCGGATCGTTGGCGGGGAGCACCCTGACCATGGATCGTGCGCTCCGCCGCACGGTGTCCCTGGCTGGCCGGCCTCTGGCCGGGGCGGTGCGCGCAGCGTCGACTACGCCAGCAGCGGTACTCGGGCTCACCGATCGCGGCGTGATCGAGGTGGGCAAGCGTGCGGATCTGGTGCTACTCGATGAGGACCTCGATGTCGATCGCGTGATGCGCGCCGGCGAGTGGATCTAGCCCCCAACCTCGGCGAAGGGGTCTAGAGGGTTTCGGTCACCTTGCGCAGCCCACGCGGGGCATCCGGGTCGTAGCCTCGGGCGATGGCCATCGCGTAGGCCAACTGCTGAAGCGGAATGATCTGTAGCACCGGCGCGAGGTCCTCGGCCACGTCGTCGGGGAGTGGGATGTGCGCGGCCGCGTTCGGCGCACGCGAGATATCGCCCTCGACCAGCAGGTCGGCACCGCGTTCACCCAGACGATCGAGCACCGGTTGCATGGCTGCACCACCTGCCCCGAAGGGTACGACGGCGATGACGGGTCGGTCCTCGTCGATCATCGCGAGGGGGCCGTGCATGAGATCGGCACTGGAGAAGGCATGCGCCGCCAGGTACGACGTCTCCATGAGCTTGAGGGCGGCCTCCCGAGCGGTGGGGTAGGCAAATCCGCGACCCGTGGTCACCAAGCGCTCGACGAACCGGTAGCGCGGGGCCACCTCGAGTCCGGCGCCCTGCTCCACCACGGCCTGCGCATGCTCGGGCAGCGCCATCGCCGGGATTCCGTCACCGCCTGCCCACGCGTTGATGAGCAGCCAGGAGGCGAGTAGTTCGCTCGTGTAGCTCTTGGTGGCCGCGACCGCCCGCTCCGGTCCGGCCATCACGTCGATGTGCAGGTCGGCCACCTGAGCCAGGGGAGATCCGGCAGCGTTGGTCATCGCGATCGTCGTGGCGCCCGCGGATCGCGCACTCTCGGTGGACTCGACCAGGTCCGGCGAGCCGCCCGATTGGCTCAGCGCGATCCACAAGACTCCGTCGTACCGCGGCTCAGATCCGTAGACCGTCAGCGTCGACGCTGACACCAGTCCGGCGGGCAGGCCAAGCCGCGTTTCGATGAGGTATTTGGCATAGAGCGCTGCGTGATCGGATGTCCCGCGCGCGGCGAGGAGGACGAATCGCGGGTCGGCCTGCTCGATGAGTCGGCAAGCCGCGGCGAACTGCTCACGTCCCTCGCGCAGGAGCCGCTCAAGAGACCGAGGCTGCTCGGCAATCTCGGTCGCCATGGTCGCCCCGCGCTCGACCATGTCAGTCCTCCTCCGTGACCACGCCGATCTCGCCGGGAGGCGGCACCGTGTGCTCCACCCGCAGCGCCGCACCCATGGCGCCACCGAGATCACCGAGCGCAGCGCTGAGCACCTGCGGCGCCTTCTCCGGAAGGATCAGATGCGGGATCATCGCCGCGCGAATGCGATCGGCGAACGGCGTACCGAGTCGACACCCCAAGCCCCCACCGATGACGACGGCCTCAACATCGAGCAGGTTGACCGCGCTCGCACTCGCAAGGCCGAGGGCCCACACAGCGCGGTCGATGAGGTCATTGGCCATGTGGTCACCCTTGTCCAGTGCCTTGGCCCACACGCCGCTCGAGAGCCGGGTCCGCCCCTTCTTCTGCATGATGGTGAACAGCTTTGTGTGCTTGCCCCGGTCGACGCGTCGCCGAGCCTCCTGCTCCATCGCCGAGCGGCCGGCGTACGCCTCAAGGCAACCGCGGCGACCGCACGGGCACGGTGCACCGTCCGGCATGACCACCATGTGGCCCACCTCGCCTGCCGCCCCACGCCCGAGCCACAGGGCGTCGTTGATGACGATGCCGCCGCCCACGCCGGTGCCGCAGAAGATGCCGAGCATGGAGGAGTAGGGACGTCCCGCGCCAAGTCGAGACTCCGCCATGACGCCCACCTGGACGTCGTTGGCAAGTTCAATGGGCACGCCGAGAGCCTCACGCATGGGGCCGGCGACGGCGACGGTGCCGAGCCAGTCCGGGAGGTTGCCCGCGTGGCTGACGGTGCCCGCCTCATGGTCGATTTGCCCCGGCGCGCCGACCCCGACACCGAGCACGTCGCTCAGGCCCGCGTTGGCGTCGGCGAGCGCAGCGTGCACGGACGAGACCATCGCGGTGATGACGCCGGCGGAGCCGTGATCTTGCGGGGTGGGAATTCTATTCTGGCCGAGCACCTCACCCGCGGGGTCGACGATGACGCTTTGGATCTTGGTGCCGCCGAGATCTACCCCCGCGCGCAGCATCAGCGTGCCTCCTTCGCCTCGGTCGGCCATGAGCCGCCGTTCTCCCAGTAGCCCTGGATCTCCTCGAGTTCACGTCCGCGGGTCTCCGGTGCGAGACGCCACACGAAGATCCAGGCAAGTCCGGCGAGGATAGCGAACAGGGTGAAGGACCATGCCCCGCCGATGGTGTTGAGCACGGTGAGGAAGAACTGCACGATGATGATGTTGGCCAGCAGGTCCGAGCCGAGCATGGCGCTTGACCCGTAGCCACGGAGTCGAGCGGGGAAGCTCTCGCTGGAATACACCCACACGAGCGCCCCAAAGCCGAAGACGAAACCGATGTTGATCCCGGCCAGCCCCGCGAATCCCAGTGCAATCTGTGCCGTGGTGAAGGTCTCGCCATCCTGCGTGGCAAAGGTGACGACCATCGCCAGTTGCGACACGATCATGATGGCGATGCCCGTGAGGAGGATGGGTCGGCGACCCCAGCGGTCCACCACCGTCATCGAAGCAAGCACGGCGATCAGCGCGATCGCTTGAACCAGGGTCGACATGAGGATTGACTCGGTATTGGTGTCCACGCCCATTGCCTGGAAGATCTTCGGGCCGTAGGCCACCGTGGCGTTGATACCGGTGATCTGAATGAAGAATCCCAGGCCGACAACGAAGACCGTGGCGCGCAGGTAGGGCTTGCGCAGCATCTCGCGGATGCGCCCCCCGCGTTCGCCGGTGATGGCAGCCTGCATGTCGGCGAGTTCGGCGTCGATATCGGCGTCGGGATCTGTTCGCTCCAGTGACACGCGTGCCTCATCCACTCGTCCCTTGAGCATGAGCCAGCGGGCAGTCTCGGGCAGACGAAGGAGTGCGGGTATGAGCAGGAGCGCGGGTACGGCGGCCAGGCCGAGCATGAGCCGCCAGTTCAGCGAGCCACTCAGCCCGCTCAGGGCCAGTGCGGCGAGATAGCCGATGATGATGCCCACCACCGCCGCCACCTGGTAGGCGACGAGCGTCGCACCGCGGATGCGGGCTGGCACTGACTCGGCGACGAAGACCGGTACGGCAATCAACGAGATGCCGATGGTGAGGCCGAGCAGGACCCGCGAGACACCCAGCATGAGGGGCGAGACGGAGAAGGCACTCGCGAGACAGAAGACGACGTACCCGAAGGCGACGGCGATGATGGTGGGGCGTCGGCCAAAGCGGTTGATGATGAAGCCACCCGCAAGTGCTCCGACGAGCTCGCCGTACACCACGGCAGTCACGATCGTCTCGATCGTTCCCCCGTCGCCGGGCAGCCCGAAGTACTCGGCAAAGTACAACTGAGCGCCCGCGATGTTGGAACCGTCGTAGCCGTAGATCACGCCGAGGGTGGCGGCGCTCAAGGCGACGACCCAGGCGGATCGCGGATTGCTTGACGTCGACATGTCCCCTCCTGTCGGAGTGAAGGTTAGTGAGGGGGGACCGGCGCGTACGCCGATCAGGGAAGTTTGCCTTGACGGTGAGTCAGTCCATCCGTGCCGATAAGTCGTTGCCGCGGCGAGAACCTCTGGCATCCTGACCCCGGGTCGTACGCTGACTACGCCCTGAGCGTGCCCACCGCGGTGCAGTTGATCCTCTCGGTGATCGTGACGGCGGGGATCAGCGTCGCGCTCGTGTGGCTGTTTCACGGTCAGATCGTGTCCCTGGCGCAAGAGCCCGAGAAGGATGAGACCGACTCAAGCCCCTCTCCGCCCGCGGCTCATCACCTCAGCGGCCGAATCATCCAGGTGACGAGTCTGGGATTCGTCTTCCTCTTCGGTTTCACCGTGAGCCAGTTCATCGGGGGATACCGGGATGCGGACGCTGCAACGCACGAGGAGGCGCAGTACTACTACCGCGCGATGGCTGCCGCCAGCCAGTTGCCGGCAGCCGTGGGCAGAGATGATCTCGTCGCATCCCTCGAGAGTTATGGCAGCGTCGTTGCGAATGACGAGTGGCCGCTCATGGAGCGAGCTGACGCCCTCTCCGCCTATTCGCTGCAGAGTAGCGCCGCTGCTGAAGTGACCGCTGCGCTCGGCCGCAGTCTCAGCCTGGGAGCCGATCAAAGTCCGCTCTGGTCGACGCTGACCGGCTCGGTCGACGACATGTTCATGTCGGCCACGGATCGCCTCGGGGCGGTGCCAAGTCCGAACGCGGTGGGCCTCCTGGGGGTCACGATCTTCCTCGGCGTTGTCAGCCTGGCGATGACTACGATCTTCCAGCCAACGCGACGACGCCTCAACATTGTGCTTATTGCCGTCATGGCTGCCGTCTACGGTGTGCTGTTCTTCGTGGCTGTCGAGTTGAGCAACCCGTTCCAGGGCGGCAGCGCGATCACTCCGCTGATCGGAGTCGTCGTTCCCTGAAAGGCTTACTCCGAGGCGGCGGGCGTGGCCTCAGGGGTCGAAGGCTCGGTGGCCGCCGTGGACGGCGTGGCTGACGGTGAGCACCCGGGACCCGAAGGAGACGGCGACGGCGCCGCCAGCGCGGCATCAACCTCGGACTGCGGTGCAACCGACGTGTACGCCGCGCCAAGCACGGTGTCGACCGTCGCGTCCTGTCGACCGTCGTCCACGAGCTCGGCGCCGGGAAGGTAGAACGCGAGGAGTTTGGCCGCGGACTCACCCGACGGCCCGTGACGCAATTCCGCGACACCGGTGATCGTCTTTGATAGTGGGTCGTTGTCGATAGCGCCGATGACAAAGCCACGCAGTTGGAGTCCCTCAGCGGTGCTGGCGGCAAGGCCCGCACGGTCGGTGGCGTTGTACACGTTGGTGGTCACCTGCGCGGGGCTGGGTAATCCGGCGCCGGGAGTCACCGTCACGGTGACGCACGGCTCCGGCTCGGGGCCGGTCGTCGAGCTGCTCGCGGTCGCGGTGGGTGAGGCTTCGCTGCCACCGGCATCGGACGAAGCGCCCTGGATGATGCGCGAGAGGCCGTAGCCCGCGCCGAAGAGGATGACCATGCCGACGACCACCAGGATCACGGCAACCACCGGACTCTGCCGCCGCCGATGGCGATGGCTGGGTCGTGGCCCGTTGCTGGGGACGCTCATGGGGTAGATCCTCCTCGATCTGCGGCCCGGTACCGGCCAGCGCACGTAGGACGTCGCAGAGCCCCCCAGGGTTTCGACCAGTGTAGGTGTCGATGCCGTCCGAATGCGGCACGTGGCTGAGGGGTGTCGTTGCCGGACGTCTCGGACCTTGTGGTCGGCTCCGCGCTGCTGGCAGGTACCCTCGGCGGCGGAGGATTCGCCTAGTGGCCTAGGGCGCACGCTTGGAAAGCGTGTTGGGAGCAATCCCTCAGGGGTTCAAATCCCCTATCCTCCGCGCCACGGATGGCCCGGGAACCCCAGGTGGGTTCCCGGGTCTTTCTGTGTCGCGGTATGCCGCCGCTGTCGCTGGATCACAGCACGCGGGGTCGGGACGTTCAGCACCGCTGGCGTAGACTCGCGGTCGACCCCTCGCGTGGCGGTATCCCGCTCAATCCCCCAGGGCCGGAAGGCAGCAAGGGTCGGCAGGCTCTATCGGGTGCGCGAGGGGTCCCGTTCGTCCGGCGCCGTCGGCCTCGGGGGCTAGGGTGACCGTCGTGTCTACCGCCCTCTACCGCACCTACCGTCCCGGGCGGCTGTCCGAAGTGGTGGGTCAGGAGCACGTCACCGTGCCACTGTCGAGGGCGCTTTCCCAGGATCGGATGCATCACGCCTACCTGCTGTCCGGTCCCCGTGGATGTGGCAAGACCTCAACCGCGCGAATCCTGGCGCGTTCGTTGAACTGTGCTCAGGGTCCGACACCCGATCCCTGCGGTGAATGCCAAAGCTGCCTGGACCTCGCCCCGAATGGGCCGGGATCGATCGACGTCATCGAACTTGACGCAGCGAGCCACGGCGGTGTTGACGATACGCGCGAGCTCCGCGAGCGAGCCATGTTCGCCCCCGTGTCCTCGCGGTACAAGGTCTACATCGTCGATGAGGCTCACATGGTGTCGACGGCGGGATTCAATGCTCTGCTCAAGCTCGTCGAGGAACCCCCCGAGCATGTGCGTTTCATCTTTGCGACGACCGAGGTCGACAAGGTTCTCTCGACGATTCGGTCGCGCACCTTCAATTACACATTTCGACTTGTTCCCGCGCGGGTCCTGCAACAGCACCTCGCTCAGGTGTGCGAGGCCGAAGGAATTCCCGCTGATCCCGCGGCATTAGCCCTTGTCGCTCGCGCTGCGGCCGGCAGTGTGCGAGATGCCCTGTCAATCCTTGGCCAACTCATCGCTGGGGCGGGACCAGAGGGGCTCACGCACGAGGACGTCGCCGCGCAGTTGGGGGTGACCGACGCGGCACTTCTCGATGAGACCGTGGCCGCCATCTCCTCAGGGGAAGGTGCCCGGCTCTTCTCGGTCATCGAACGCGTCGTTGATGCCGGGCACGACCCTCGCCGGTTCGCCACGGATCTGCTGCAGCGACTGCGCAACCTCATCGTCCTCGCTGCCGTACCGGCCGACGAAGCGCTCGCCCTCTTGGACGCGCCCGATGCTGAGATCGAGGCGATGCGGACGCAGGTCAGTGACTTCACGTTGCCGGAGTTGTCGCGGGCCGCGGATCTGGTCAGTGACGGGCTGTCCGATCTCAAGGGCGCGACGGCACCGCGCTTGCAGTTGGAGTTGCTTGCTGCCCGACTGTTGCTCCCCGGAGCCGATGACTCTCCCCGTGGCCTTGCTGTGCGGCTCGATCGACTCGAGCGCGGGGTCGGCGACCTCCCGCGCCGCCAGGCGACGCCACCGTCGACGGTGAGCGAGCCGGTCACGGAACCGAGCATGGACGAGGCCGCGAACCCCCCGGCGAGTGTTGCGCCCGAGCCGATGCCAACCCGTAGTGCCGAACCGCCCGCACCCACCCCACCACCACCGCCGCCTCGTCGTCCGTCGACGACGTCCAGCACTCCCGCGCCCCCGCCGATGTCCACGGTGACCGCCGCGGCACCTCTCGCAGAAGCCGCACCCGCTCCGACCTCGACCGTGGGGTCGTCGCGCAGTCTCGCCGATATCGTCACCATGTGGCCGGCCGTCCTTGAGGCGCTCAAGGACATGTCGCGCGTGGCGTGGATGGTGTTCAGTGAATCCACTCCGCTCTCGCTCGAGGACGGCACTCTCGCCGTCGGGATTCCCGAAGAAGCCAAAGTCAACAACGCCTTGTCGAGCGGTCATCATGAGCGGCTGCGTCTGGTCGTCCTCGATGTCGTCCACGCTGACGTCAAGGTCGACGTTGTCGCGACCGGCAAACACCCGGCGGCCGACGTCCCCGTCGCCATTGATGTACCGAGCCCAGACGATGACGAGCATGACGAGGTGTCCGGTGAGGAGTTGCTCAAGCGTGAACTCGGTGCCACGGTCATCGGTGAGATTGAGCAGGGCTAGCCGATGTACGACGGAGTAGTCGCGGACCTCATCGATGAACTCGGCCGCCTGCCGGGCATCGGCCCCAAGAGTGCGCAACGGCTGGCCTTCCACATCCTGCAGGCAGACCCGGTCGATATTCGACGCCTCGCGGACACGTTGAACGCGGTGAAGGAGCGAGCTCGCTTCTGCTCCCGTTGCGGACACGTAACCGAGGACGACGAGTGCCGCATCTGCCGCGACCCGCGTCGCGACCCCACCAGCCTGTGCGTGGTGGAGGAGTCCAAGGATGTCATTGCCATCGAGCGCACCGGGGAATACCGCGGTCGCTACCACGTCCTCGGCGGAGCGATCAGTCCCATTGACGGTGTCGGACCAGACGACCTGCGCGTGCGCGAACTCATGCAGCGCCTCGCCGATGGTCACGTCACCGAGGTCATCATTGCCACCGACCCCAACCTCGAAGGTGAAGCGACGGCGACCTACCTCGCCCGCATGCTGTCACCGTTGGGGCTGACCGTGACCCGGTTGGCCAGTGGGCTGCCGGTCGGCGGTGACCTTGAGTACGCCGACGAGGTCACGTTGGGACGTGCCTTTGCAGGGCGTCGCCGCGTTGACCACTGATCACACACTCTCGCCAGTCCCGAACTCACCGAGGGATATGAGCGGGACTTAGGTCCTCGCGGGGCGGGCATAACGGCAGGGCAAGACGGGTCTTCTCGACCTGCAGAAGGCGGCATGAGCAGGCATAGCCTGAATACATGACGACAGTGCAGCCAGTGCAGGAGCGGACAGTGCAGCCGCTCTCGGGCTCCGCGCGGTTGTCCTCCCGAATGCTGAGCGCCGACGAGGTCGGTCGCCTGTTGGGCATCGATGTCTCCACCGTCTACCGCATGGCCAGCGATGGCCGACTCCCGGCTCGCAAGGTCGGTCGGCAGTGGCGGTTCCCCAGCGAGGCAGTAGTCGGAGTCGGCACCGGACTCGATCCGGCGGTGGCAGCAGCTGCGGCCGGCGTCGCCGCCGACCTCCTGGGCGTCACCGTGGTCGTCACCGATCTGACCGGCAACCCGATCATTCCGGTGCAAAATCCGTGCCCCCGCCTCGTTGCGGCAGGGACCGACGCGACGCAGGCGTGCCTACGTGAGTGGCGGGCGCTGGCCGAACGGGCCGACTTCGTCCCTCGCTTCCTGCCCGGGCCCCTCGGCTTCGAGTGTGCCGCCGCCTTTATCCGCGACTTCGACCGCCTCGTCGGTCTCGTGGTCGTCGGTGGAGTCGCTCCACTGGGAGACACATCCACAGACCTGTTCGTGCTCGATGAGTTCGGGCGTGAATCAACCCTCGCCGCACTACCGCGCATTGCTGCTGCGGTAGCCGAAAGGAGAACATCATGAAGCGGCTACTCGTGCTCGGTGCTGGCACCGCGGGCACTATGGCTATCAACAAATTGCGCCCACGGCTGCCCAAGGACGAGTGGGAGATCACCGTTGTTGAGCCGAGCGACATTCACCACTACCAGCCCGGCTATCTGTTCCTTCCCTTCGGCGCCTACACCGCCGAAGAGACGATGGAGCCGACGGATCGCTTCATCCCTGAGGGTGTGACACGGATCCGGTCCGAGGTGGATCGTGTAGATGCCGAGGCGAACGTCGTTCACCTCACTGACGGCCAGACGCTGCCCTACGACTACCTGATCATCGCCTCCGGCACGACTCCTCGACCCGACCAGACGCCGGGCATGGACGATCCCGAGGTGTGGCGCAAGAGCGTCCACGAGTTCTACACCTTCGAGGGCGCCATGGCGCTGCAGGAGACGTTGGCGAACTGGCCTGGTGGTCGACTGGTTGTGCACGTCACCGAAATGCCCATCAAGTGCCCGGTGGCACCGCTGGAGTTCACCTTCCTCGCCGATGCGTTCTTCGCCGAGAAGGGCATGCGCGACCAAGTAGAGATCGTCTACGTCACCCCGCTCGAGGGTGCCTTCACCAAGCCCGTGGCGTCGAAACTGCTCGGCCACATGCTGGAAGATCGCAAGATTCAGCTCGAGCCGGACTTCATGATCGACGAGGTGGATGGTGAGGGCTCCAAGATCGTGTCGATGGATGAGCGAGAGGTGCCCTTTGATCTCCTCGTCACCGTTCCCCTCAACATGGGCGCGGACTACATTGCCCGCTCGGGACTCGGCGATGACCTCAACTACGTCCCCGTCGACAAGCACACCCTGCTGAGCGCGAAGTACGACAACATCTTCGCTATCGGCGATGCGTCCAACATTCCCGCATCAAAGGCTGGCTCAGTGGCGCACTTCTCCATTGACCTCTTCCCGGACAACTTCATCAACCACGTCAATGGTCGCCCGATGACCTCGATGTTCGACGGCCATGCCAACTGCTTCATCGAATCTGGCCACGGCAAGGGCATGCTCATCGACTTCAACTACGACACCGAGCCGCTCCCGGGCAAGTACCCCCTCCCGGGCATCGGGCCGTTCAGCCTTCTCAAGGAGACCGATCTCAACCACCTCGGCAAGCTCGCCTTCCGGTGGATGTATTGGAACCTTCTGCTCCCCGGCAAGGAGCTCCCCCTCCCCGCCCTCATGTCGATGGTGGGCAAGCAAACCGATGTTCTGGAGAGTGCGCGATGACCGCCGTCGAGATGGACCGCAGCCTGGTCGAACAACTAGATCGGCTGTCCCTGCAGATGACCGAAATCTCCGAAGAGCTTGAGCGGCAACGCGAGATGCGGGAGATGCTGCTCGGCCTGACGGAATTGGCCAACCCGGTGATGCAAATGCTCACCGCGCGTGCGGCCGAACTCGAGGAGAAGGGCTATTTCACCTTCGCCCAGGGCGGCATGGAGATTGCCGATCGCGTCGTCACGTCCTTCACCGAGGAAGACGTGCAGGCCCTCGGCGACAACATCGTCCTCATCCTCAACACGGTCAAGGAGATGACTCAGCCCGAGGTCATGAACCTACTCAGCCGCACCGCCGTCGAGGTACAGGAGATCGAGGACTCCCCCGTGGGTCCGCCGCCTTCCACCTTCGCCCTCCTGCGGCAAATGCGCGATCCCGAGGTCCGCCGTGGTCTCGCTCGCGCCCTCACCGTCCTGCGCTCCCTGGGGAGCCAGGCTCCAACCACCACCTCCCCGAAGGAGTAGCACCATGAGCACCACGATGATTGCCGGCCGCGACGTCCACGTCGACGACGACGGCTTCCTGACCGAATACGACGAGTGGGATGAGGCGCTAGGAGCCGAACTGGCCAAGAACATCGGTGTCGAGATGACCGATGAGCACTGGGCCGTGATCCGCTTCCTGCGTGATGACTACAAGGCGCAGGGCGAGACCGCCACGACGCGCCGCGTCGACACCGTGGGCGGGTTCCCCGTCAAGAGGCAGTTCGTTCTCTTCCCCAAGAAGCCGGCAAAGAAGATGGCGTACATCGCCGGCCTGCCCAAGCCGCACGGCTGCGTCTAAGGAGCCTGCCATGACTATGACCGATACCGCACCCGCCATCGTCCCGGACTTCGGCGACGAGGACGAGGTTGATCGCAAACTCGTGATCATTTGCTCCAAGGGCAATCTCGACATGGCCTACCCGGGCCTGGTCCTGGCCAACGCCGCCCTGGGTGAGGGCATTGAAACCCACCTGTTCTTCACCTTCTGGGGATTGGACATGATCTTGAAGTCCCGTATGCACGACCTGCAGTTCACGCCGGTCGGCAATACGGCGATGCACATGCCCGTGGGTGACTCCCGCATCCCGCAGTTCCTCACCGCTCTGCCGGGCATGCAGGGCATGTCGACAAAGATGATGAAGAAGCAGATTGCCGACCTCGGCGTCCCGGAGGTCCCGGACATGCTCGAGCAGATCGTGGCCGCGGGGGGACATCTGTGGGCATGCCGCATGTCTGTGGACATGATGAAGGTGTCCGAGGACGACATGTACGACGGAGTCGAGGCGGTCATCAACGCCACCGACTTCATGGATAAGAGCGCCGGGGGCCAGCTCCTGTTCATCTGATCTGCGCCAAACGCCACGTGGCGGGTCACGCACCTGGATCGCGAATTCTCCAGGACGTGGCCCGCCACGGGTGTTTGCCGGTGCGATGGGGGTCTTCGCCCCTGCGCAGGAGCCGTTAGACTGGCCCCTCCGCCGTAGGTGTTCGCCCCGATCGGGGGCGGCCGGCGTGCTGGCCAGGAGCCGATGTGGGCCTCGTCGTACAGAAGTACGGCGGATCGAGCGTCGCCGACGCGCAGAGCATCCGCCGGGTCGCCCGTCGCATTGTGCAGACTCATCGAGCCGGCAATGGTGTCGCCGTCATCGTCTCGGCCATGGGTGACACCACGGACGAACTCCTCGACCTTGCCGAACAGGTCTCCCCGACGCCCCCCGGACGGGAGCTGGACATGCTCCTCACCGCGGGTGAGCGCATTTCGATGGCGCTACTCGCCATGGCGATCAACGATCTCGGCGAGGAGGCGCGATCCTACACCGGGTCACAGGCTGGCCTCATCACGACGTCCGCGCACGGCGCCGCCCGCATCATCGACGTCACGCCCGGTCGCATTCAGGAGGCCCTCGACGCGGGCGCCATCCCGATCGTCGCCGGATTCCAGGGGGTCGCGCAGGACACCAAGGACATCACCACGCTGGGTCGCGGTGGGTCGGACACCACGGCGGTGGCGCTCGCGGCCGCTCTCGGGGCCGATGTCTGCGAGATCTACACCGACGTTGATGGCGTCTTCAGTGCTGACCCGCGGGTTGTGCCGCGAGCACGCAAACTCGACGTGGTGACCTACGAGGAGATGCTCGAACTCGCGGCGGCGGGTGCCAAGGTTCTCCACCTGCGCTGCGTCGAGTACGCACGCCGGTTCAATCTGCCGATCCACGTTCGCTCGTCCTTCTCCGACCTCGAAGGCACCCTGGTCCTGTCCGACGCCGCCATCGCGGCCCTGCTCGCCGCCGATGAAGGAGGCACCATGGAACAACCCATCATTTCCGGCACCGCCGCGGACCTCAACGATGCCAAGGTCACGGTGGTGGGGGTCCCCGATCGCCCGGGTGAGGCGGCGGCGATCTTCCGCGCCCTCGCTGACGCGGGCATCAATGTGGACATGATCGTGCAGAACATCTCGTTGGCGGCCACGGGGCGCACCGACGTGACCTTCACCTGTCCGCAGGGTTCCCTCGGTGGGGCCATCGCCGCACTCGAGGCTGTCCGTGACGACATTGGCTATGAGGACCTTGTGACAGACGAGGAGATTGCCAAGATCTCCCTCGTGGGAGCGGGGATGCGCTCCCACCCTGGTGTCTCCGCCACCTTCTTCTCCGCCCTCTCCGATGCCGGCGTCAATGTCGAGATGATCTCCACCTCGGAGATCCGCATCTCCGTGGTCACGCGCGCTGATGTGGCCAAGACGGCTGTTCAGGCACTGCACACGGCGTTCGGTCTCGACGCCGACGGCGAGGCGGTCGTCTATGCCGGAACCGGCCGATGAGCGGCGTCCGCGTTGCCGTCGTAGGCGCCACCGGTCAGGTCGGCGGCGTCATGCGGCGACTCCTCGAGGAGCGCAACTTCCCTATTGACCAGATCCGCTACTTCGCGTCTGCGCGATCTGCGGGGACGACCCTTCCGTGGCGCGGCGCCGACGTCGTTGTGGAGGACACCGCGACGGCCGACGTGAGCGGTATTGACATCGCTCTCTTTTCGGCGGGCGGTGCCACGTCCAAGGAGCAAGCCCCGCGTTTCGCGGAGGCCGGCGCCATGGTGATCGACAATTCCTCGGCGTGGCGGATGGATCCCGAGGTCCCGCTCGTTGTCAGCGAGGTCAATCCGAGTGCCATCGCTGATGCGGTCAAGGGGATCATCGCCAACCCCAACTGCACGACCATGGCCGCGATGCCCGCGCTCATGCCACTTCATCGTGAAGCAGGACTGCGTCGGCTGGTCGTGACGACCTTCCAGGCGGTCTCGGGCAGTGGTCTCGCCGGAGTGGAGGAACTCGACACTCAGATTCGTGCGGTCATGGCCGGCGACGTGACCGCACTCACCCACGATGGATCCGCCGTCGACTTCCCCGCCCCGGTGAAGTACGTGCGTCCCATCGCGTTCGACGTCGTACCGATTGCAGGATCAATCGTGGACGATGGGATGTTCGAGACCGACGAGGAAAAGAAGCTTCGCAACGAGAGCCGGAAGATTCTCGGTATCCCTGACCTGCTGGTGTCAGGAACCTGCGTGCGCGTACCCGTCTTCACCGGTCACTCCCTGTCGATCAACGCCGAATTCGAACGGCCCCTCTCGGTGGAGCGGGCGACCCAGATCCTGGCCGAGGCCGACGGTGTTGTCCTCTCCGATGTGCCCACGCCCCTGCAGGCCGCCGGGCAGGACCCGTCTTTCGTCGGTCGCCTGCGCCCCGATCCGGGAGTGCCGGATGGCCGCGGCCTCGCGATGTTCGTGAGCAATGACAACCTGCGCAAGGGAGCGGCGCTGAACGCCGTGCAGATCGCTGAATTGCTGGTCGGCAGCCGCTCGCGCACATGATGCCGCGCGTCACATGCGAAAGGGTCCAGGGGGAAACCCTGGACCCTTTCGTGCGTCGGGGTGGCGGGATTTGAACCCACGACCTCTTCGTCCCGAACGAAGCGCGCTACCAAGCTGCGCCACACCCCGAGGGAGCCGGTGAAGTCTAGCCTCCTGCCTTCGGCGTCAAAGTGAGGAGGGTCGCCTCTGGGGGGCAGGCGAATCGGAGTGGGGCGTAGGGCGAGGTGCCGAGGCCACCGGAGACGTGGAGCACCATGTCGGGCTGATCATGGGGTGCGAACTCTGCAAGGGGACGCTCGTGGCGTGATAGGCCCCGGGCGCGACGGCGATCAAGGTCGCAATTCGTGACAAGGGCGCCGTACCCGGGCAGACACACCTGACCGCCGTGGGTGTGACCCGCGAGGGTCACGTCGACACCATCGGCCGCCATGGCATCGAGGATCCGCAGATAGGGCGCGTGCGCGACGCCGAGGGACAGGTCGGCGGAGGAGTCGGCTGAGCCGGCGACGAGGGCGTAGTCGTCGCGCTCGATGTGCGGGTCATCGACTCCCCGAACGTCGATCCGCAGACCCCCAGCTTCGATCATCGCCCGCGCATTGGGCAGGTGGGCCCAGCCCGCGGAGGTGAGAGCGCCGACGAGATCGGGCCAGGGGAGTTCGGGTCGATCCGGATGCAGGTCCGAGGGTCCCGCGAAATAGCTGAACGGGTTGATGGCGCGCGGCGCGTAGTAGTCGTTGCTGCCGAGGACAAAAACCCCGGGGGCGATGCTGGTCAGTGGCTCGAGTGCTGCCACCACGGGATCGACGGCGTCGACATGGCCGAGGAAGTCGCCGGTCACCACCACGAGGTCCGGGCGGAGTTCGGCGAGTGACGCAACCCAGCTTTGAAGGCGATGACGCCGTGGGGTCATATGCAGGTCGGACAGGTGGAGGATGCGGAGGGGATCAGCGTCTTCGGGCAGCGCGGCTGCCTCGTGGCGCCGAAGCCGGTAGGACGACGCCTCCCACCTGGCATAGGTGGCCACGGCAGCACCGGCGACGAGCGTGCCGCCAATGAATTTGCCAAGGGCCATGCGGGCAGTCTGTCACGCCGGGTAGTGGACAATGCAGGCATGAGCCCCCTCAAGGACCAGTTGCAGAGTGATCTCACCACCGCCATTCGTCAACGCGATGAGGTCACCATGTCCACCCTGCGCATGGCGCTCTCGGCGGTCACCAACGCTGAAGTCGCCGGCAAGTCGGCCCGCCAACTCGACGACGGCGAGGTCGTAGGCGTCCTGGTCGCGGAGGCGAAGAAGCGACGCGAGGCGGCCGAAGCCTTCGACAGTGGAGGGGCGACCGATCGCGCGGATCGCGAACGCGCCGAACTCGTGGTCCTGGAGCGCTACCTCCCGGCACCATTGACAGACGCGGAACTGCAGGCCCTGGTCGATGCAGCGGTCGCGACGGCCGCGGCCGAGGGCAAGACCGGGCCGGCCGCGATGGGCGTGGTGATGAAGACGCTGACTCCGCAGACACGCGGCCGCGCGGACGGGAGCGCTGTGGCGGCCCTGGTGAAGCAGGCGCTGAGCTAGCCCGGTTCAGCTGGCGTGGTGGGTTCGCCAGGCGGCCCGGGAGTCGGCCCTGGCGTCAAACTCGGCTGCGGTTCCGGCGTCGGACTCGGCTGCGGTTCCGGCGTCGGCGTCACTGTCGTGTCGTCGGTGGGCTTGGGCGTCGGCTTGGGGTCTTTCGTCTTCTCCGGCTTCGGCTCCTCGGGTGGGGCGGTGGGCAGGATCCACGGCACGAAGACCGGAGACGGTCCCACGCCACGCACCGGACCGACGCCCCACTCGTTGAACAGTTCGAACGGCGTCGGGGGGATGTTCGTGTGCGCCGCGATCATGACCTCGCGCCAAATCGGACCGGGGATCTGCCCGCCGGTGACATAGGAGTAGTACTGACCGTTGATGGTCACGTCGGTCATGGGGTAGGCAAAGCCACCGCGAGGATCACCGACCCAGATCGCGGCGGCGATATTCGGGGTGTAGCCGGCGAACCAGATGGCGGCGTTGTCATTGGTGCTTCCGGTCTTGCCGGCGGCCGGCCGGTCGGGCAACGACATGGCCTGACCTGTGCGCCCACCGAGGTTGCCGTCGATGACGTTGGTGAGAACGCCGGTGACGGCGTCGGCCACGCCGCGGGAGACGACCTCACGGCAACGCGGCGCAGGCACATTGATCTGCTGGCCGTACCGGTCGGAGATCTCCAGGACCACCCGCGGCGAGCAGTAGACGCCGTGGTTGGCGAAGGCGGCATACGCCCCGGCCATGGACAGGGGTGACACCTCCATGGTGCCGAGCGAGAATGTGGGCACACGCAGTAGCGGGTCACCGGTGGCCAGGCGCACCCCCATCTGCTCGGCGATCTCTGCCTGCCGACACAACCCGTAGCGCTCGGCGAGGGTGACGAAATACGTGTTGGTCGAGAAGGCTGTCGCCTGGAACATGTTGAGGAAGCCGGCAGATCCGGAGTTGCGCACTGTCACCGGTTGAAACTCTTCGCCGGTGCTGCAGTTGACGAAATTCTCGAAGGTCTTCGGGTTCGGTGCATCAATACCCTCGAACGGCGAGAACCCAGCCTCCAGTGCTTCGGCCAAGGTGAAGACCTTGAACGTCGACCCGGCCTGCATGCCAATGGTGCCGCCGTAGCCCGCGTCGACGTTGTAGTTGTACGTCGTCTTGCCCTTGCCCTTCAGCCCCCACTCGCGGTTCTGTGCCATGGCGATGACGTTGCCGGTGCCGGGCTCCACGAGGGTGATCGCGGCAGCACGCTGGCTGGGGTCCTTCACCGGGATGTACTCGGCGACGGTCTCCGTCGCCTTGGTTTGCACATCAAGGTCAAGGGTCGTGCGAATCGTGAGGCCGCCGCGACGAAGAAGTGCTTCGCGTTCGACCTGCGTCTCGCCGAAGGCGGGGTCGTTCTTGACGGTCCGGATGACGTAGTCGCAGAAGTACGGGGCGTAGGACGACGTGCAGCCGTTGGGTTGGATGGACGGGTTCAGGATGTCCTCGATGGCGACCTGCTTGGCCGCCGCCACCTCGACCTCGGTGATGAAGCCCGCCTCGGCCATCTCGTCCAGAACGACGTCGCGACGTCCCTGCGAGAAGTCCGGATTGCGGGTGGGGTCGTAGGCGGTCGGTTGCTGCACGATGCCCGCGAGCGTGGCGGCCTCGACCAGGGTGAGTTCACTCGCGGCCTTGGAGAAGTAGCGTCGTGAGGCTGCCTCGACCCCATAGGCGCCGGCGCCGAAGTACACAATGTTGAGGTACTTCTCAAGGATCTGGTCCTTTGTGTAGCGGCGTTCGAGAGCCAGGGCGATCCGGATCTCCCGCAGCTTGCGCGACGGTGTGCGCTCGCGCGCGGCACTGAGTTCCTCTTCGGTACTTGCGCTGGCCATGAGCACGTTCTTCACGTACTGCTGCGTGATCGTGGAGCCGCCCTGCAACGTTTCGGCGCCGCTGGCATTGGACACGATCGCGCGCATGGTGCCACGCAGGTCGATGCCGGGGTGATCGAGGAATCGAGCGTCCTCGATCGCGACGATGGCCTGGCGCATGATGGGCGACACCGAACTCAGGGGCACCTCGATGCGGTTCTGGTAGTAGATCGTGGCGAGGACGGATCCATCACTGGCCAAGATCACCGATCGCTCGGGGAGTTCGGGGGTGTTGAGTTCGGTGGGCAGGGATTCGAAGCTTTCGACCGCGCCGCGGGTGAGGAGACCGGCCGCGGCGGCAACGGGGAGCACCATGGCGGCGACCACGGCTCCGGCCAGCAGTGAGACCAGGGCGAACAGACCGAGGCGGCCCAGCAGAGAGGCCGGACCGACGCGACCGGACGGTCGGGTCTTGCGCACGGGCGTCTCCCTGGGTTGGCTGTGAGACCAGGGTAGGTCCCCAGGTCGGTGGAAGTCGCGTCGGCACAACGCGGGGTCTTCCCAGGATTAGTTATTTCAGGCTATGGTGTCTTAGTCCAGATGCACCTGTCTGGCGCCCTCGGTCCGGCGTAACGTCCGGGCGCACTGCAAGAAGCCAATGTGACTCGCGAGGCGGCCGTGCTCTGTGCGGCGGGAAGGGGAAACCCGATGACCTGGTCCACGGAGTGGACAGCACGAGCAGCCTGTCGGACGTCGGATCCTGACGCGCTCTTTGTCCAAGGGGCCGCGCAAAACCGCGCCAAGGTCATCTGCCAGGGGTGCCTGGTACGCACCGAATGTCTTGCGGACGCCTTAGACAACCGGGTGGAATTCGGCGTCTGGGGTGGCATGACCGAGCGTGAGCGTCGGGCCCTGCTGCGTCGCCGGCCGCAGGTCACCTCGTGGCGTCACCTCCTGCAGACCGCGCGTGACGAGTACGAGCGCGCAATCTCACTCGACTGCTCCCAGGCTTCGTAGGTCTCAGCGCGGCCTAGTCGGCGAGCAAGTCGCCGACCGTGCGCAACCCGGTGAGGTCGTGGACGTCCTCGGGCAGGGCCACGACCTCCGTCACCGACACCTCCGGATGCGCCGAGACGAATTTGCGGGCGAGTCGCTCTTGCCGCTCGGCGTTGCGCAACCGATCCGCGTGCAGCCGCAGCAGAGCGGACGTCATCGGGTCGGAGTCCTCAATGCGATCGGCTCCCGCCACCGCGCGCTCCACCGACAACTCCGGGGCACGTACCTCCTGCACACGGTTCAGCACCAGTCCGGCGAGCGGCATCTGATCGGTCTCTAGTCGATCGACGAAGTAGGACGCCTCGCGCAGGGCGTCAGGCTCCGGCGCTGCCACAACGATGAAGGAGGTCCCATCGTCCTTGAGCAGCGAGTACGTCGCTTCCGCCCGCTCGCGGAAACCACCAAACATCGTGTCGACGGCGCTCACGAACGCGCCGAGGTCACTCAGCAATTGCGTGCCGAGGATCTTGGTGAGCACTCCAGCGAAAAGACCGAAGCCCGCCCCGAGCAACTTGCCCAGGCCCTTGCCGGCCCCCCGGGCGGGGGCGGTCAGGATCTTGATGAAACGCCCGTCAAGGAAGGTGCCTAGTCGATCGGGTGCGTCGAGGAAGTCCAGGGCTGATCGCGAGGGTGGGGTGTCAACGACGATGAGATCCCAGGTTCCGTCGCGATCGGCCTCGGCGCGCAGCTGACCGAGCTTTTCCATGGCCATGTATTCCTGCGTCCCGGCGAAGGACGAGGACAGGGCTTGGTAGAACGGGTTGTCCAAGATGGCCTGGGCGCGCGCGGGGTCCGAATGCGACTCGACGACCTCGTCGAACGTCCGCTTCATGTCGAGCAT
Source organism: Candidatus Nanopelagicales bacterium (assembly GCA_030827125.1). GTDB lineage: Bacteria > Actinomycetota > Actinomycetes > S36-B12 > S36-B12 > Mxb001. The sequence continues at coordinate 79,194 of JAURFD010000004.1, read as the reverse complement.
CATGGCGCTGAGTGAGCCCCCACCGGTGACTCCCGGGACCTTGCGCGGGCTGTTGTCGAGTTCGGTCAGGCCCATGGCCTGCGCGAGGCGGCGGGCCGGGTCGATCGTGAGAACGCAGACGTTGCGGCCCATATCGGCGGCCCGCAGGCCGAGTGCCGCTGCCGTTGTCGTCTTGCCTACTCCGCCCGCGCCACAGCACACGATGATCCGGGTGGCCCGGTCGGCGAGCAGGTTGTCGATCTCGAGGTGTGGCGCCGTTAGCGCGAAGGTCATCAGGCCATCCCCTGTTCGCGCAGCATGACCGCCATTTCCTGCAGGCCCGTCAGATCCATCCCGCCCGGGAGGTAGGGCAACTCGTACATCGGCCGGTCGAGCACGGCGAGTCGCTCTCGTTCGGTCGCCTCGAGGGCCACTCGGGCGATGTGGTCGGCGGCTTCGCCGCGTAGGGCTTCGATGACGGTTGACGTCGCGGTGAGACCTGCCGCAGCGAGTCCAGCATCGAGTTGGGCCGCGTCCGGCACCTCGCAGTTGCCCTCGGGGAGCAGTGGCGGACGCATCATGTTGATGACGATGCCACCCACCGGGAGCGCCGAATCATGCAACTCGGCAACCCCATCGATGGTCTCCTGAACCGGCATCTCTTCCAAGATGGTGACGAGATGTACGGCAGTGCGGGCGGAGCGCAGCACGGCCATGACTCCGTCGGCTTGCTGGCGGATAGGACCCACCTTGGCGACGCCCGCGATTTCGGTGTTGACGTTCAAGAATCGTGTGATGCGCCCGGTGGGTGGAGCGTCGAGAACGATGGCGTCGTACGGGGTGTCGTGCTTCTTGTCGCTGCGGCGTACTAGCTCCACGGCCTTGCCGGTGAGCAGGACGTCGCGCAATCCGGGGGCGATCGTCGTGACGAACTCCACCGCGCCCATGCGGCGCAGGACTCCGCCAGCGCGGCGGAGGTTGTAGAACAGCTCCAGGTAGTCGAGGAGGGCCTCCTCGGGGTCGACCGCGAGCCCCCAGACCTCGCCACCACCGGACACGGTGACCAGGCGACGCTCGGCGTACGGCAGGGGAGGGCTTTCGAAGACCTGCGACAGGCCTTGGCGTCCCTCCACCTCCATGACGAGGACGCGCCGGCCGTCTCGAGCAAGTGCGAGGGCCAGGGCGGACGCCACCGTGGTCTTGCCGGTCCCTCCCTTGCCGGAGACCACGTGCAGTTGCACGTCGGGCCAGTCGGTGGTGGACACCTGATGAGCCTAGTCGCCCCGGCGCGGCGTCACCGTTCGGAACGGCGTACTAGGGTCGGGGCATGAGCCGATGGGAGTACGTCACGGTGCCGCTCCTCGTCCATGCGACGAAGCAGATCCTCGATACCTGGGGCGAGGATGGCTGGGAACTCGTGCAGGTGGTGCCGGGTCCGAATCCGGACAATCTCGTGGCATACCTCAAGCGCCCGAAGGAGTAGTGATGAGCGTCCACAGCCGTCTTGCCGAACTTGGCATCGTCATTCCCGAGGTCGTGCCGCCAGTGGCCGCTTACGTCCCCGCGATCGCGACCGGCCGTTATGTCTATACCTCTGGTCAGTTGCCCATGCGCGATGGCGAGATGATCGCGGTGGGTCTCGTGGGGGGTGACGTCGATCCGGACACGGCTCAGGAGTGCGCGCGCCAGTGCGCGATCAATGCAATCGCCGCCGTCCAGTCCGCCGTCGGCAATCTTGACCGCGTGACCCGCGTGGTGAAGGTCGTCGGATTCGTCGCAAGTGCCCCGGGGTTCACGGGGCAACCCGCTGTCATCAACGGGGCGAGCGAGGTGCTTCTGGAGATCTTCGGCGACGGGGGCCGCCATGCGCGCTCTGCGGTAGGCGTTGCAGCTTTGCCGTTGAACGCCCCCGTTGAGGTGGAGATGATCGTCGAGGTGGCCGACTGAACCTGCCGCGCATGCCGCGGGAGGTGCGTGAGCGCACCCTCGCGCTTATTCGTGGTGAGTTCGACCCGCCCCCGGTGCGCGACGCCACGACGGTGGTGCTGGTGCCCGAAGGTGCTCCGTTGCGCACCTATCTCATGCGCCGCGCAATGACGATGGCCTTTGCCCCGGGCATGTGGGTCTTCCCCGGCGGCCGCGTCGATGCGCGCGACCAAGAGGTGCCCATCGTGGGAGAGGTCTCGTCGGATCGGATGACGGCGCCTTCCCTCGACGTTGCTCGCGGGCTCGTGGCTGGTGCCGCACGAGAACTGTTCGAAGAGACCTCCATCCTGCTCGCCGTCGATGAGTCCGGTGCGGTTCCCCGTGAAGGCCCGCATTGGGAAGCGGACCGTGCTGCGGTTGCCTCGGGGGAGGTGCCGTTTGCGCACTTCCTCCGCGATCGCGGATTGCGGATCGACGCGAGCGCCCTGTGCATGTGGACGCACTGGGTCACGCCCGAGATGGAAACTCGTCGCTACGACGTCCGCTTCTTTGTCGCCCGCGTTCCCGTCGGGCAGCAGGTCCGCGATGTGAGCGGCGAGGCGGACCAGACCGGATGGTTCACCGCTCAGCAGGCCCTGCAGTCGTATGGCCGTGGGAGTATGCCGATGCTGCCGCCCACGGTGGCGACGTTGGCGGATATCGCGGCACTGGGTGACGCGACAGATGTCCTCGACGTTGCCCCGACCCGCGAGATCCGTCCGCTTATGCCGCGGCCACGACTGGTCGAGGGTGACCAACTGGCGTGGGATGTTGTGGATGTTCGTGACAACAGCATCGTCCTCTCGATGGCGCAAGAACCCGCGGGATCCGAGGTCGAGGGGATGTCGTGAGCGGGCTCCCGATGATGGGTTCGCGAGATGCTTGGTCCGGTGGCGTCCACTCGGATCGACTTCGGTGCGTGCTTGCTCCAAATCCGAGTCCGATGACGCTCGATGGCACCAATACGTGGGTGGTCGGCAGCGGTGAGGCGGTGATGGTCATCGACCCGGGGCCGCAGGATGAAGGTCACCTCCGTGCGGTCGCCGAGACCGGTCAGGTGACGCACATTCTTCTCACCCACGGTCATCCCGATCATGCGGAAGGGGCCCGCCGATTGCATGAACTCACCCGAGCACCCGTGCGAGCCCTGGATCCGGCCCATCGCCTCGGAGGGGAAGGGCTTGTCGCGGGTGAGGTGACCACGGTGGGGGACGTCGAGGTTCATGTGGTGGCGACGCCCGGGCACACCTCTGACTGCCTGTCCTTCTTCGTGCCCTCCGAGGGCGCGCTGCTCACCGGTGACACGGTGTTAGGTCGAGGGACCACCGTGGTGGCCTACCCGGACGGCAATCTCGGCGCCTATCTTGAGTCGCTCACCATGCTGCGCGATCTGGCCCAGCATCAGCAAGCGACGCACCTGCTTCCGGGGCACGGCCCGGTGCTTGACGACCCCATCGGTGTGCTAGACGCCTACCTCGAACATCGCAGGGTGCGCCTTGACCAGATTCGTGCGGTCTGGGCTGGGGGACGCCGCACTGCGGAGGAGATCGTCGACATCGTGTACGCCGACGTACCGGCGACGGTGCGGTTCGCGGCGCTCGCGTCGACCCTCGCGCAGGTGGCGTATCTCGAGGGCCGCTAGCGGGCTCGACGCGCCAACCGCTCCATGTCGAGCAGCATGACCTCGCGCTGATCGACCTGAATCCAGCCACGCGTCGTGAAGTCGGCGAGCGCCTTGTTCACGGTCTCCCGCGAGGCTCCCACGAGTTGGGCGAGTTCCTCCTGCGTCAGGTCGTGGTGCACGAGTACGCCGTCAGGCCCCGGCTGACCGAACTTGTCGGCGAGATCGAGGAGCTGCTTGGCAACACGTCCAGGCACATCGGAGAACACCAGGTCGGCGAGAGCCTCGTTGGTGCGCCGTAGTCGGCGGGCGAGAGCCTGGAGGAGGGCCTCGGCGACCTCGGGACGGCCGGTCAGCCAGGTGCGCAGGTTCTCATGACCGAGGCCGATGACCAGCGAATCCGTGACCGCGGTGGCGGTCGCTGTGCGCGGTCCCGGATCGAACAGTGACAGTTCACCGAAGACCTCTCCCGGACCCAGGACGGCGAGCAGGGACTCGCGTCCGTCGGGCGATGTCTGGCCGAGTTTGATCTTGCCGTCGAGGATGACGTACATCCGATCCCCGGGCTCACCCTCGGTGAAGATCGTGTCTCCCCGGGATACTCGGCTCTCCTCCATGGAGGTGCGCATCGCTGCGGCACCCTCGGCATCCAGCGCCGAGAACAGCGGCGCATGCATGAGTACGTCGTCCACCTCTCCTCCTTCAGGCACAGTCTCCCCTATCGATCCTGACACCGTGAAGGGGGAGGCGCACAGCATCGCCATCGCGAAGTTGGGCCCGGTCCGACGTACCCTGGCAGGGTGCCTGCCTCGAGATCGCGCATCGGTGGTGCGACCGAGGACTCGGCCGCACGTACCGCGCTTGTGCGTCGCGCTCGCAAGGTGGGGCGGGTGCTGGCCGCAACCTATCCGGATGCGCACTGTGAACTCGATTTCACCAACCCGCTCGAGTTGCTGGTGGCCACCGTGCTTTCGGCCCAATGCACCGACCGACGGGTCAATCAGGTCACCCCTACGCTCTTCCGGCGCTATCCCAATGCCGCCGCCTACGCGGCAGCGGAGCGCGAGGAACTCGAGGCGTTGATTCAGCCCACCGGCTTCTTCCGCGCCAAGGCCGCCAGTGTCCAAGGGCTTGCCCAGGCGCTGTGCAACCGCTTTGGCGGCGAGGTACCCGGCCACCTTGAGGACCTCGTCACGCTGCCGGGGGTGGGCCGCAAGACGGCGAATGTCGTCCTGGGCAATGCGTTCGGTATTCCTGGGATCACGGTGGATACGCACGTGGGCCGGCTTGCTCGTCGACTGGGTTGGACCGAGGAGACCGACCCCGATCGAGTCGAAGCGGCGCTCATGGACCTGTTCCCTCGCCGCGACTGGACATCGCTGTCACACCAACTCATCTGGCATGGTCGCCGCTGTTGCCATGCCCGCAAGCCGGCCTGCGGGGCGTGCCCCGTCGCCCGGTGGTGTCCCTCCTACGGGGAGGGACCTACCGATCCCGAGGTGGCCGTGGGGCTTGTGCGTTCGGAAGGTCGAGCGTGATCGGCCGGGATCCGGCCCGCGGCTTCCGACTGCCGGTCGCCGATCTGCCGTCGTGGCTTGAGCCGGTGGCAGCGACGATCGGCGAGGTCCACGGCAGCCACCTCACTCGGTTCCTCCCTCCCGCGGAGGGAGCACGAGCATCGGCGGTCCTCATGCTGCTCGGCGAGGGACCGGATCTGCTGATCATCGAGCGGGCGCACGACATGAATTCGCACGCCGGGCAGCCGGCCTTTCCCGGGGGAGCACTCGAAGATCAGGACGCGAATCCAATCGAGGCGGCGCTCCGGGAGGCGACGGAGGAGACCGGCGTCGACGTGGCTGGAGTGGTGCCGTTCGCCCTCCTTCCTGACCTGTGGGTGCCGGTGTCGAACTTCATCGTCACTCCGGTTCTTGGATGGTGGCGCAATCCCTCGAGCATCTATGTAGCCGACCCGCGTGAAGTCGCCAGTGTTCATCGCGTCCCCATCGAGCAACTGGCGGATCCGCGTCGTCGGGTACGCGTACGACATCCCTCCGGCTATGAGGGGCCCGGATTCGATGTATCGGGATTACGTGTGTGGGGCTTCACCGCTGGACTGATTTCGGGACTGCTGGACCTCGCAGGGTGGAGCAAGCCCTGGGATGACACCAGGGTCGTCGACCTTGATGGTCCCCTCGTGGTGGACGACGCATGAACATCGTTGACGGGGTCGTCATCGCCGCTCTGGTGGTCTTCGCGTGGGCAGGGTGGCGCCAGGGCTTCGTCGCTGGCCTGCTGTCCTTCACCGGATTCCTCGCCGGTGGATTGGGCGCCGCGCTCATCCTGCCCAATGTCGTGGAGGGCCTCGATCTTCCGGAACTCGCCGGTGCCATCACACTCGCTGTCGGCATCTTGGTCAGCGCACTGGCCGGACAGAGCGTGCTGTCTTTCCTTGGTCGGCGCATGCGCAATGGCATCCCCTGGGAGAGTGCGCGGGCGATCGACAGCGCGGGCGGAGCCGCACTGAACGTCGTGGCCCTATGCGCCGTGTTATGGATCGTCGCGTCAGCCGTGGGCTTCATCCCGTCGTTGAGTGTCGCTCGTGAGGTGCGCTCGTCCCTGTTGCTCAGCACGATCGACCGTGCTGTTCCCGATCCTGCCCGGGACATGTTGAGCGGCCTGCGCAACGCGGTCGATGCGTCGGGCCTGCCCCGGGTCTTCTCCGGCTTTGGACAGTACGCCGGACCGCAGGTGCCCGCGCCAAACAAAAAACTGCTTAAGGATCCGGCCGTCCGCGCCGCCTGGCCCTCGCTGGTCAAGATCACCGCGGTCGCCTGTGATGTCACGGTGACCGGGTCCGGCTTCGTCTACGCGCCCGAACACGTCCTCACCAATGCTCATGTGGTCGCCGGATCAACCCAGCCGCGCGTGCGCCTGCCGGGTGACCCAACGGTGTACGACGCCATCCTCGTGGACATCGACGACCAGATTGATGCCGCCGTCCTCTATGTCCCGGGCCTTCCGGCGCCGTCACTGCAGTTCGCCGATCGCGTCGCTGACACCAGGGACAGTGCGGTGGTGGCTGGCTTCCCCGGCGGGGGCGACCTCACCGCGGGTCCTGCGCGCATCCGCGCACGAATCGATGCGCGCGGAGAAGACATCTACGGGCGAGCCGGTGTCGTGCGGGAGGTCTACTCCTTCCGCGGTGAGGTCGTGCCCGGCAACTCGGGTGGTCCGCTGCTTGCCCCCGACGGCACCGTCTACGGCGTTGTCTTCGCTGCCGGCACCGATGAACCGGAGACCGGATACGCGATCACGGCTGATGAGGTGGCGAGCATCGCGCGCGCTGGAGCGACGGCGACGACCCCCGCTGACTCGGGGGCGTGCCGCCGTTAGCGGTCCAGGCCGCGCAGCCAGGACAGCAGGGCGGCCGTGAAGCGACCGGGATCCTCCTCCTGAGGGAAGTGACCCACGCCGGGGAATTCCAGCAGCGAGTAGGCACCCGCGACCCACTCGGCGGACCCCTGCGCGGAGCGCACGAGGACCGAGGGGTCCTCGACACCATGCATCTGCAGCACCGGCACCTCGATCGGAGTCTCCATGCGTTGGGCGTACCGACGACCGTCGGTGCGTAGGAACGAGCGCACGGCCCACCGGTGGTACTCCACCGCGCAGTGAGCTGTCGGCCACAGGGCGAACGCGGATCGGTACACGAGCGCGGTCTCATCCGTGGGCCACGCATCGGTCGCTGACCAATCTCGCAAGATTTCCTCGATGCGTGCGCAGTCGTCCTCCTGCAGGAATCGCTCGGGCAGGAGAGGCCATTGGAATCCCAGGGCATACAGCGAACGACGTCGTTGAAGCGCGTCCCGCGCGATGGCGGCGCGCAGTCGCCGCGGGTGTGGCATCGACACCGGTGCGATGGCGTTCACGGCATCGGGCTCGAGGACGCCCATGGTCCATGCCACGAGCCCGCCCCACCCGTGCCCGACCACCGTCGCCGAGGGCTCGCCGAGGCAGCGGATCACGCCAGCGACGTCATGGGACAACGTGGTGGGGTCATAACCGTGGGGAGTGTGATCGGAGCCGCCGTACCCGCGCAGATCCATCGCCACCGCGCGGTATCCCGCGTCAGCCAGCGCCGTTAATTGCTGTCGCCAGGTCCACCAGAACATCGGAAAGCCGTGGAGCAGGAGCACCAGGGGGCCGCTGCCAGCCTCGACGATGTGGAAGCGCGCTCCGTTGGCCGAGATGTCGCGGTGCGTCCAGGGGCCCGGGGCGCGGATGACCGCCTGGGCGTCGAGGAGCACTCAGGAGTCCGAGGCGGGCCGCGCCTCGATCTCGATGATGCCGACCTCTTCGATAGCGGGAGCAGTGCCGCCGCTGAGCGCCTCCTTGACGGCGGCCTTGGTCTTCTCGATCTCGGCGATCGTCTGCTCCGGACCCTTGATCCCATTCGCGGCCTTTTTGCCGAGTAGGCCCAGGATGAGTGCCACCACGAAGAGCGCAAGCGTCACGATGCCGAAGCCGGCCCACACCGGCAGACCGAGGGCGACCAGGACGTAGGCGATGGTCACCAGGAGGAAGAGGCCGCCGACGCCGGCCATGGTGAGCGCCCCGACGAAGAGCCCGCTGGTCTTGCCAGCCGCCTTGCCGGTCTGGGCCAGTTCGAGCTTGGCCAACTCGACCTGCGCCTTGATCAGGCGCTGCAGATCCGCGACCGCGGCTTGCACGAGGGCCTTGAGCGACGTGTCCGTGCTCGGTGTGGCCATGATTCCTCCTTGCGACAACCGGGTGCTGGCGTGACTCCGAGGCTAGTGGTTCGCCCCCGGTGAGGCGGGTGGATCCCCGGCATCGGCCGCGTCAAGCCCGCCGGCCACCGCTTCATCGCGCTGGTAGACATCCGGTACGCCGTCCTGGTCCTCGTCCGCCTCCTCGATGGTGGCGAGCAGTCGATAGTGGCGGTTGCGGCCGATCAGCACGATCCCGGCGAGGATGGCGGAGACGACCGACGCCGTGAACACGGCGACCTTGGCGCCGTCGAGGCGCATCAGGTCACCCGTGTAGGCGAGTTCGGTGATCAGGAGCGCAACCGTGAAGCCGATCCCGGCCAGCAACCCGACCGCGAACACGTCGCGCCAGCCGATTGCGGGATTGAGGGTCGCTTTCGTGAAGCGGGCCATGAGCCAGGAGGTCCCGACGACACCGAGAGGTTTGCCCACGACCAGTCCGACCATGATGCCGATGGCGACCGGGCTGCTCAGCGGTTCCAGGAGACCGGTGCTGCGCAGGTCGACACCCGCGGCGAAGAACGCGAAGAGGGGCACACACAATCCGGCGGAGAGCGGCAGGATCATCCGCTGCAGTCGGTCTGCCGGGGACTCAGCCTCGCCCGGATCGGTGCTCGCGCGCGTGAGCAGGGCGAGGGCGACACCGGCCACCGTGGCGTGAATCCCGCTCTCGTGCGTTGCCCACCAGATGACCAGCACGAGCGGGACGTAAATGAAGGGACTGCGTACGCGCCAGCGCTGCAGGACGGCATAGACACCGAGCAGCACGATGGCGAGCGTGAAATAGGGAAGCGAAAAACCCTTGGAGTAGAACAGCGCGATGATCGTGATCGCGCCGAGGTCGTCGACTACGGCCAGGGTGAGCAGGAAGGCTCGCAGCGCGATCGGAAGCTTGCGTCCGACAACGGCGAGGACGGCAAGGGCGAACGCGATGTCGGTGGCCATCGGCACGGCCCACCCGGCGAGATCGCCGGAGTCACCGGTTCTCGCGACGATGAGGGTGAAGAGGATGGCAGGCAGTGCCATGCCACCGATGGCGGCGGCGATGGGGACCGCGGCTTGTGCCGGCTTCGACAAGGTGCCGTGGATGAATTCGTGCTTGAGTTCGAGGCCCGCGACGAAGAAGAAGACGGCGAGCAGGCCGTCGGCGGCCCAGGTGGCCAGGGACAGGTTGAGGCCGATGGCTGCCGGTCCGACCTGATAATTAGCCAGCGCGAAGTAGGCGTCACCCCAGGGGGAATTTGCCCAGATGATGGCGATGATGGCGGCGGTGAGGAGCAGGATGCCGCCGATGGTCTCGCCGCGCAGTGCGCGCAGGAGCCAGACGCGTTCGGTGAGCGGGGGCCGTTCGAAGATCTCGTGCGGCTGCATTGATGAACTCATCTCGGCCTCCGGACAGGTTGGATCGGAGCCGACCAGACTTCCCGGCGCACCGCCTTCACCCTATCCCGATTCATCCAACGCCGTTGAGTGGCGGGTTGTTGACGATTTCGCGGACGAAAACCGTCAACAACCCGCCACTCAACGCCGGGTCGGTGGCCGATCTAGTCCTCACCCTTCCCGGACTGGAGCCCGGTGGCGATCAGGTTCATGACGCTGGGATCGGCAAGTGTCGTGGCATCACCGAGGCTTCGGTGCTCGGCCACATCCCGCAGCAGTCGCCGCATGATCTTGCCCGAGCGCGTCTTGGGAAGTTCGGGCACCACCATGATCTGGCGGGGCTTGGCAATAGGCCCGATCTCCTTGGTCACGTGATTGCGCAGTTCGGTGATGAGCGCGGTGCCATCGGCACCTTCCTCGACGCCGCCGCGCAGGATGACGAAGGCGACGATCCCTTGGCCGGTTGTCTCATCGGTCGCCCCGACGACCGCTGCTTCAGCGACCGACGGGTGAGAGACAAGTGCCGATTCCACCTCCGTGGTAGAGATCCGGTGACCGGAGACGTTCATGACGTCGTCGACGCGGCCGAGCACCCAGATGGCCCCGTCGTCGTCAATCTTTGATCCGTCACCGGCGAAGTAGTACTGGGGCCATCGCGACCAGTAGGTGTCGACGTAGCGTTGGTTGTCGCCCCAGATCCCACGCAGCATGGAGGGCCAGGGCTCGGTGAGGACGAGGTAGCCGCCGCCGCCCAGGGGGACCTCCTTGCCCTCGTCGTCGACCACGGCCGCGCCGATTCCGGGCAGTGGTCTCATGGCCGAGCCAGGCTTGCACGCGGTGACTCCGGGAAGAGGCGAGATCATGATCGCTCCGGTTTCGGTCTGCCACCAGGTGTCGACAATGGGGCAGCGGCCGCCTCCGATGACCTCGCGGTACCACATCCAGGCCTCGGGGTTGATCGGCTCACCGACGCTGCCGAGGATGCGAAGGCTCGACAGATCGAACTGTGCGGGGATGTCGTCACCCCACTTCATAAACGTGCGAATCGCCGTTGGGGCGGTGTAGAAAATCGTGACGCCGTACTTCTGCACGATCTCCCAGAAGCGACCCTTGTGGGGCGTGTCCGGCGTTCCCTCGTAGATGACTTGCGTCGCGCGATTCGCGAGCGGGCCGTAGACGATGTAGCTGTGCCCCGTCACCCAGCCAATGTCCGCGGTGCACCAGTACACGTCGCTATCCGGCTTGAGATCAAAGACGTTGCGGTGGGTGAACGACGCCTGGGTGAGGTAGCCGCCCGTTGTATGCAGGATGCCCTTGGGCTTCCCCGTCGTGCCCGACGTGTAGAGGATGAACAGCGGGTGCTCGCTGTCGAAGGAGACCGGGGTGTGCTCGTCGGACTGTCGATCGACGATCTCGTGCCACCACACGTCGCGTCCATCAGCCATCTCGACCTCGCTCCCGGTACGCCGCACGACGAGGACGTGTTCGACGGAGGGTGTCTGCGCGACGGCCTCATCGACGGCCGGCTTGAGCGGCATCGCGGAGCCGCGTCGATTCTGGCCGTCGGCGGTGATGACGAGCGTGGCTTGGGCGTCCTCGATGCGTGAGCGGAGTGCCTCGGCGGAGAACCCGGCGAAGACCACCGAGTGGGGCGCACCGACGCGCGCGCACGCGAGCATGGCGACCACGGCTTCGGGGATCATCGGCATGTAGATCGCGACGCGATCCCCGGCCTGCACACCGAGCTCGGTGAGTGCATTGGCCGCCCTGCTCACTTCGCGTTGGAGTTCCGCGTAGGTGACCTGGCGCGTATCACCGGGCTCGCCTTCGAAATGGAGGGCGACCTGATCGCCGTGGCCGGACTCCACGTGGCGATCGACGCAGTTGTAGGCGACGTTTAGGCGGCCGTCAACGAACCAGCGGGCGAAGGGGGCGTTGCTCCAGTCGAGGACTTCGGACCATGGCTCATCCCAGGTGAGGAAGTTCGCCTGGTCGGCCCAGAATCCGAGACGGTCTGCCTGGGCCGCCTCGTACATCTGGGCGTCAGCGTTGGCCTGGGCAGCGAACTCCGGACTTGGGGGGAAGGCCCGGTTCTCCTGAAGTAGGTTCTCCAGCGCCTGCTCGTCTGCCACGTCTCCTCCTTGAGCGTCCAGCCGTGTGACATGCGCCACGGTAGCCGCCGCCGGCGTGCCCCGGGGCCAGATCCCGCGCGTCACAGGGAGCCTTCCGGGGGGTTCATGCGTCAGGATGGGGAAGGCCGCTTCCGGCGGCTCACTGCATTGCGGAGGTGTGTTTCGTGCGTCCCCGGGTACTCGTGCCGCTGCTGCTGGCACTCGCGGCGGCTCTCGGCCTGATCGTGGGTGCCGTCCTGCCCTCTGGCGCGCCCGTCGCCGATTCCCCCTCGGCTGACCCGTCGGCGAGTGGATCGTCGGCACCGGTCGATCCGAGTGAAACACCAACCGAGGCGACCCCGACGCCCGACGGCGTCGACACCGTCACCGACGTCATCGGCGACGGCGGTGGCGTCTCGGCGGTCAACCTGCCGCAGCCCGAATTCGAGGTGACCAAGCTTGCGCCGGGGGAGAAGCCGCCCCAGTTCGTCACCATCTCCTTCGACGGCTCGTGCAGCAACGACATCATCAACCACTACATGGACACCGCTGAGCAGGTCGGCGCCCGCCTGACCTTCTTCGTCTCCGGGCTGTGCTTGCTCCCTGAGGACCAGAGGTTCCTCTACGAGACTCCCGGCCGCGACGCCGGTTCAAGCGCTATCGGTTTCGCTGATGACAGCGCCGAGGTCGTCCAACGCATCGCCAACTACAAGAAGGCCTACGAGGCCGGCCACGAGATCGGCACGCACTTCCTCGGCCACTGGTGCGAGCCCAATGATGGGGCCGTGAACTCCTGGGGCTCTGAACAGTGGAACAGCGAGTTCGTCCAGGACATCATGTTCATGGACGACTGGGCGGCGATCAACGGCGTCGCCAGCCCTGATCCGCTGCCCTTCAACCACAGCGTGATGCAGGGTGCACGCACACCGTGTCTTGAGGGTCAGCGCGACGTCATGTACCCGATCTTTGCGGCCAACGGCTTCACCTACGACTCGTCCAACCCGGGCATGCTGCAGTGGCCGAGCAAGAACGACTATGGCCTGTGGGATTTCCCGCTGCAGACGATGAAGGTTGTCGGCTACGACCGCAGCAACCTGTCGATGGACTACAACTTCCTCTGCGCCCAGAACGAGTGCAACCAGCAGGCCGATCAGGCGACGTGCGATCGCATTGAGCAGTCGACGTACGACTCGTTGATCGCAGTGGTCGATGCCCTTTACAACGGCAACCGCGCACCGTTCTTCTTCGGCAACCACTTCAACACCTGGGTCTGCGGCGCCTATCAGAACGCGCTCACCCGGTTCATGTTTGATGCGTCCGCCATGTACCCGGATCTGCAGTTCGTCTCAAATGCAGATTTGGTGAAGTGGCTGGAGGCGCAAGACCCGGCCGTGCTTGCGTCATTGCAGGCCGAGGGGGTGCAGGTCTACTGAGCACCGATCCACTCGCTGCTCTCGCGGATCTGCCCGGCGTTGCTGACGCCTGCGCCGCGGCCCGTGACGAAGTCGATCAACTGCTCTGGGATCGATCCGTGCGGGCTCGTGCTGGTGAAGTGGTGGTGGAGTCCAGGCTGCTCGGTGCCCGGGATTCCGCGGCGCTGGAGGGCGCTGACTTCCCCTTGGAACTCTTGCGCTCCGGCCCCGAGGATTCTCCCCTCGGTCACTCGGTCGCCGCGGCGCTCGCGGTGACGATGGAAGTGCCGGCGCTCGTGGACGTGTGGCAACGGTCACCGGCGCAGGCACTCGCTCGATTGCATTCCATCGCCGCGCACGACTTTGAGCCTGCTGATGCGCTCGGTCGACCACGCGCCGACGACGAGGTGATCGATCCCTTGCACGTCGGTGCGGTGCCGCCGGCCGGTGAACTCCCTGGTCGTCTCGACGCACTCACCCACGTACTCACGCGACCCACCCGGGCGCCCGCTGTGCTCGTCGCCGCCGTGGCTCATGGCGAACTCCTCGCGCTCCGACCTTTTCGATGGGGGTCTGGACTGGTCGCGCGAGCCTCGGTGCGTCTCGTCCTCGCCTCCCGCGGGGTCGATCCTGACCTTTTGTCCGTGCCCGAGGCCGGCATGCTGTCCCTGGGTCGGTCGTCGTACGTCGCGGCCCTTCGGGCCTACCAGTCGGGAACGCCGGAGGGCATGACGGAGTGGGTGCGCTGGAACTCCTCAGCCATCGGTTTCGGTGCGCAGCGGAGTCGCTGATCGCAAGGCTGCCGGCGGCACGACCCGGACGATCCAGGGGTAGGCCCGGCCGTCGACAACGGTGATGGCCCGGACAAGGGCGTCGAGGACGCCGTCGGTGTCCTCGGCGAGTGGGGCGACCGACCACATGAGGGTGATCTCGGGTCGCTCCGGCTTGCTGAAGGTGCCGATACCGCGAAGACCGGGCCCATCGAGGGGATGAAGCAGGATGCGTTCGGCCCCTGACTCGGTTTCCGCTGTAACGGTCAGGTCGAGAACCTGCTTCCGCCACGGGCCGTCGAGCCGTGCATCGATCATCGTGATGGTCGGTGCGGTACCGGCCGGTGCGCAGAGGTCGGTGAGGACTCGCGCGATGTCATCTCGGGCGGTGTCGGCGAGGGGCAGCGTTATGGCATCGGTGGTTTCGAGGAGTTGAACACCGGTGGCGCGACGCCATCGGTACCCGGCTTCATCGAGAGTCGAATCGGTCACTGCGCAATCGAGCGGAGCGATGGTCACGGGGACGTCGACGGTTTCTCCGGCCGGGATCAGCGTGGGCGCCACGGGCTCGACGGACAGCGCGCCGCCTGAGACCGCGCTTCGGACTTCCGTGTCGAGTCGAGGGTCGCCGGTGACGCGCACCGTCAACGTGGCACTGGGGAGTAGGGCTTCGGCGGGCATGCCGACCTTGATGGGCCATCCAGAACCGCGGGCATTGGGATCAAGGGTGCCTGTCTTGTGGACCGAGACCGACTCGATGCCGAGTTCGTCGGGCGTCGATGCGTGGGTGAGCACCGTGCGAATCCCCGCGAAGAGGGCCACGCCAACTCCCACACTGACGATGGCGATCCAGAGCTTGCGGGTGTGTCGGCGCTCGGGGGCTCCGGACTCCATCACCTCTTCGCTCATCGGGCAAGGCTAGGTGGTGGGCTCCCGGTGCGCGCGTTCCCAGACAGTGATGCCGGCCTTGATGGCGAGCGTGATCAGGATGACCACCGCGGCTCCGGCAAGCGTCGCCTCTAATCGGTCGATCTCCATGCGTTCCCGGTCGCCGGCGGTCGAGTCCATCAACACGATGCCGATGGTGAGTGGAGTGACGTACTGCCAGTAGGGGCGCTTCATCGCGTAGCGGACGATGAGGGCCAGGGTCAAGAAGATGACACCGACAACCAGCCCGGCGAAATCGCCCAGGGGGAGCAGGATTACCGGGATCGCGAGAAGGCCGCCCAGGAGTGTTCCGGCGAGGCGCTGCCAGGTCTTGACCCAACTGTCGTGTGTGTCCGGTTGGAGCAGGACGAGGAGGGTCACCAAGAGCCACGCACCACCCTGTGACGAATCCAGGCCCAGGATGAGCCATGCTGCGGCTCCGACGACTACGCCGGCAACGCTCGCATAGACGGCGGAGGTGCGTGGCCCAACCGGTTGCACTGGCATGGACGGCAATTCACTGCCGAGTACAACGCGCCAGACGAGGACGACCCACAGCCCTCCCACTGCAATCGCGGTGCCGACCAGTGCTGCTGCCACGACGGATGACTGGACTCCGCTGACGGTCGGGGGCGATGCCAAGACGATCGACAAGAAGATGGGAACGAGCATGGCAGCGCTGTGCAGGCCGCGACGCGCGGTGTAGGCAGCGAATGCCGTGATGAGTCCGAAGGTGATCCCGCCGAGCAAAGGGTACGGGTGGACGAGGGTGAGGACAGATGCCGCGAGTCCGGCCGCTAAGGCGAGCGTCACGCCGAGGCGCACGCTGATCAGCGTGCCGACGGCGGCGACGATCGCGCCGGAGATGGCCGGTGACCCCAATCCCGGCTGACCGAACATGGTCACGAGGACGGCGGGAATCAATGCTGCGAGGTTGAGCAGGCAGAGGATGACGATCTTGCGAGTGCGGGCAGTGACCGCCATGGCTCAGGCCCTTCGATGCCGGGCGTACCAGGCAAGACCCAGGGCCGCGGCACCGATCGCCACCCCGGCACCGGCAGCCACTTTCTGCCCGGTGTTGACGCGGGACTGCATTGATATGGGTTTGTCGAAGTCGAGCACCGGCCAGTCACGATCGATAGCCAGAGCGCGCAATTCGTCATCGGGGTTCACCGCTGTTGGATGACCGACCACCTCCAGCATTGGCAAGTCCGTGATGGAGTCGCTGTAGGCGTAGGACTCGGAGAGGTCGTAGTTGCGCTCAGCGGCGAGTTCACGCATCGCCTCGGCCTTGCCCTCACCGTAGGCGTAGAACAGGATCTCGCCGGTGTAGTGACCATCCTCAATGGCCATTTGTGTACCGATGGCGATGTCAACACCGAGTCGGTCACCGATGGGCTCTACCACTTCAGTTCCGGATGAGGAGATGATGATGACGTCACGGCCCGCCGTGTGGTGTTCATCGATCAGGGCCACCGCTTCCTCATAAATGACCGGATCGATGATCTCGTCGATCGTCTCGGCGACGATCTCGCGCACCTTGGCGACGTCCCAACCGTCGACAAGGTTGGACATGTAGGTCCGCATGGACTCCATCTGCGAGTGGTCGGCGCCCGAGGCGAGGAAGATAAACTGCGCGTAGGCGCTGCGAACGACGTCGGACCGGCCGATCAACCCACCCTTGTAGAACGGCTTGGCAAAGGCCAATGCGCTCGACCGGGCCAGAATCGTCTTGTCTAGGTCGAAGAATGCTGCTGTTGTGCCGCCAGTCACGGGGGTCACGGTACCGCTCCGTTGTCCACAGAGCGGGCACGGCGACTTATCCCCAACATGCCCATCGGGCATGGAGGTGACGTTTCACTCGAGGTGAGCCTGACGTCATGTCGCTCCCCACACTCGTTACAGCCGACTCAGAACTGCTCGACCTCGTGCTCAAGCTCGCCGCGGCCGCCGATACCGAGATTCATGTGTCTCCCTACATCGAACCCGAGCCCTGGCGTACAGCGCCACTGGTCCTCGTCGGAGAGGACCAACTCGCGAACGCGTCGGCGCGCGGCCTGCCGCGCAGGTCCGAGGTCGTCGTGGTGGGCCATCGAGATCCATTCCAGGGTGACGTGGATGTCCCGACAACCGTCTGGCGTGATGCTGTTGCCCTCGGTGCCAGCCACGTCGTCCGGCTACCCGACGCTGAGCGCTGGCTCGTGGATCAGTTGACCGACGCGACCGAGGGCCCTACAACCGGTGGGCCGGTGCTCACGGTGCTGCCAGCGGCCGGGGGTGCGGGGGCCTCGACGCTCGCCCGGGCGCTCACGCAGGCGACCGCCGCGTCCCTCCACATCGACCTCGATCCGTTCGGCACCGCGGAGCTCCTCCCATCGGACGGGCTGCGATGGCCCGACCTCGCCGCCACCGCCGGGCGCATCCCGCCCACGAGCCTGCGTGACGCGCTGCCTGTCGTCGGTCAAAGCCGCTACCTCGGCGGCATGTCCGATCAGGTGACTGTGGACAGCGTTCACGCCGTCCTGGAAGCAGGAGCCCGTGGCTTCCCGTTGACCGTTGTGGACGCGCCCCGGTCTCGGTCTGCGGTCGCCCGGACGGCGTGGGCTCACTCCGATGCGGTCGTCCTCGTGGTGGGGCCGGATGAGCACCGCCTCTGGCGTGCCGAGGAAGTTGCCCGGGCGATCCGCGAGGGTGGCAACCGTGTCATTGCCGTCCCGCGGCTCGGGCCTGGTGCGCTCCTCGGTTGGCACCTTGACCTTGGCGATGTGCTCGGGGTTGAGGTGATGCCGCCGGTGCGACACGACCGCGCGCTCGCCCGAGGCGAGGCTCTGCCGCCGACCACTCCTCGCGCGATGCGTGCAACCGTCGAGGCGTTGCTGGCATCGCTCACTGCAGGTCGGCGGCGTACGCGGGGGGCGGAGCGGTGATGACGGACACGTTGCTCGTCGACAGAGTGCGTCGTCGGCTCATCGACGGTGGGGCAGGCACGGCCCCTAGCGCTGCCCGCGTTGCTGAGTTGCTCCGGGAGGAGGGCCTCGCGGTCGGCGCCGAATCGCTGCTGCGACTCATCTCCGACCTGCGTGACGAATTCACCGGCAGCGGACCGCTGCAATCTCTTGTGCGCGACCCCGCGGTGACAGACATCCTCGTCAACGCTCCTGATGAGGTGTGGCTTGATCGGGGCAGCGGACTCGAGCGCAGTCACGTTGTCTTCGCCGATCCCTCTGCGGTCCTCCTTCTCGCACAGCGACTGGCCGCTGCCGCGGGGCGGCGCTTGGACGAGGCCGCTCCCTTCGTCGACGCACGATTGCCCGACGGGTCTCGTTTGCACGCGGTGATTCCTCCGGTGGCGCAGGGCTGCGCATCGATCTCCCTGCGGATCCCTCGCCGCCGGGCCTTCACCCTCGACGAGTTGATCGCATCGGACACCATCGATGGTGAAGGTGCGGCCTGGCTGCGCGACGTTATCGACGCGCGACTGGCCTTTGTGATCACGGGTGGCACCGGCTCGGGCAAGACCACGATCCTGGCCACTCTCCTGGGGATGGTCTCGCCGGCTGACCGAGTGCTCATCGTTGAAGATTCCGCCGAACTCCGACCTGAGCACCCCCACGTTGTGCGACTGGAGGCGCGTCCGCCGAATGTCGAGGGGGCGGGAGCAGTGAGCCTGCGGGATCTCGTCCGCCAGGCACTGCGCATGCGTCCGGACCGTCTCGTCGTCGGTGAGGTGCGTGGCCCGGAGGTCGTCGACTTGCTCGCGGCACTAAATACCGGTCACGAGGGTGGCTGCGGCACCGTGCACGCGAACTCCCCGGAGGACGTACCCGCGCGGCTCGAGGCACTCGGGCTGATGGCGGGCCTTCCCCGCGACGCGGTGCATTCCCTGATCTCTGCCGGCCTCCATGTCGTCATCCACGTCGAGCGTCAGCGGTCCGGTCGCCGGGTGTCCGCACTCCACGTGGTGAAGGACGCGGGCGGACGTGCCAGCGCCGTTCCTGCCCTGACCCGCGCGGCGCACGGTTGGCATGTGGGACCCGGTCTCGATGACTTGCGATCGATGGTCGGGCGCCGGGATGCGGCTCAGGGTGGGCGCTAATGGCGCCGGTGCTCGTGGCTGTACTTGCGGTCGTCGCTCTGTGGTTGCTAGCACCGCCGCGACCACGTCGATATCCCGCAAGGGATGTGCTCGGTCAACAGGGTGTGCCGCGCTGGCGGCACCCGTGGCCCCGCCTGCGCGGCGCCGGTCGCCGCGCGGAGGCGCGGGCAGACATCCGCGAGGCCACCGCCGAATTCGCCGTGGAACTCACGGCGGGGCAGCCGATTCGGCACGCGTTGCTGCGGTCCTACCCGGAGTCCCTGGCTCCCCGGGCTCGCGCGGCTGCGCGCTTCGGAGGGGATGTCGCGGCGGCATTCCGCGCGGATGCTGCGGTCCCCGGGTGCGAGTTGCTTGGTCCGGTCGGCGCCTGTTGGAGCGTGGCTGAGGGCCATGGCGCCGGACTCGCCGCGGCACTGGATCGATTGGTGGCGCAGGAGCGCAATGCGGAGGACGTCCGGGTTCAACTCATGGCGCATCTCGCGGCTCCGCGCGCGACATCGCGCATGCTGGCGGCGCTGCCCGTCATTGGGCTGGGGATGGGCTACGCGCTCGGCGTGGATCCCGTGTCGTGGCTCATTGGGTCCGCTGTAGGACTCGCGTGTCTCGGTCTCGGCCTGGCACTCATGGGACTGGGCCTGGTGTGGTCGCAACGCATTGTGCGCCGGGTGGAGGCACTGCTGTGATCTTCCTGGTCGCAAGTCTGGCCGTGGTCGCTTGCGCGCTCCTCATTCCGCCTCGATACCGACCGCGGCACCGGGAGCCCTCCGGTCACGTCCGCGGACCGCAATTCGGCGATCCCCGCGTCGTGCGCATCGTTGCCGCGGCCTGTGGGGTGGTGTTCGCCTTCCTTTGGGGTGGCTGGTTCGGTGTCCTCTTGGGCATCGGGATCGCCATCGCCGTGCCCGTCCTCATTGGACGCCTGGAGTCACGGGCCGATCGCCAGCGGCGTGAGGCTCTCCAAGCGCAGTCCGCCGTCAGTGCCGACCTTCTCGCCGCGTGCCTGCTCTCGGGTGCACCGACCGTGCGGGCCGTGCGTGCGGTCGGTGATGCGATGGACAGCCCGGTGGCCGAGCACCTGCGCGCCCTCGCCAGTGCCCTGGACCTTGGCGCGAGCCCCGCGGTCGCCTGGCAGTCATTCGGCGCCGAGTCGGCACTGGCGCCCATTGCTCGCGTGGCTGCGCGCTCGTCGGACACCGGAGCCCCACTAGCCCCGCTCCTCGTAGGGGTCGCCGATGACCTGCGTCGAAGTGAACGTAGCCGCGGCGAGGCAGCCGCGAGAGCCGCGGGCGTTCGCGCGGTAGGCCCACTCGCCGCGTGCTTCCTGCCGGCCTTCGTGCTGCTCGGTGTCGTTCCCGTGGTGGTCTCGCTCGCTGCGCCACTGTTGGCGCGCTAGGCCTTGCGCGAGGGCGGTCACGTTGTTCGCCGCCGATCACGAACCACGACAACGATGATCACTGCGACCGAGGCGATCAGGAAGACCCCACCGCTGATGGCGATCGCCAGAAGGGACAAGGACCCGAGCTGTTCGGCCGGATCGAGCACCGTGCTGACCTTTTTCGGGGCGGCCAGGGCGGTGTCGTCCGTCCCGGTGCTGGTGGGATCGGCCGACGAGGACTCTGGTGCGGACTCGCTGACGGACGGTGTCGCGACGCCATTTCCTTCGGACGCGGGCTCTTCGGTAGTGGCCGCCCCGTCGATGTCGCTCACGTCCGGCGCCGGTGGCGAGGTCGCGACAGCGGGAAGGGCCACTCGAAGGATGCGGTCGTCGTTCTCACTCGCGATGACGAGGGCTAATCCATCCGGAGTCCAAGCGACCGCTTCACCCTGGATCTGGTCCGGGAGCGGCAGTCGAGTCACGAGTTCACCCGGTGGCGGCCCACCATAAATTCGCGCCTCCGTGTAATCGCGCACGACGTAGCGATCACCGCCGGGAGACATGGCGGCGTCAGTGACCAGCCCCTCCTCGGCTCCCACGGTCTCGGTGCGGTGAGGGCCCTTGCCCGGAAGGGGCAGCGTGAGTTGCTCAACCGTTCCCGCAGCCAAGCCCTTGGTGATGATCCACACTGCGCTGTCGTCGATGAGGATCGCCTCCGCATCGGCCGGCCGGTCGTACCGAACGGCAAAGGTGTCGGCCGTGACCTTCTGATCGGAGAGATCTGCCGGTTCCGGGAGTCGATGGAGGTAGACCTTCTTGCGCTCAGCGGTGTTGTCGCCGATGTCGGCGATCCAGATGACCGAGCGGCCCCGTTCGTCAAGGCCCGTGCCCATCGCTTCGAAGTCGCGGGCCTCGATGCCCTTGATCGTGAGTGTGGCGAGGACCTCGCAGGTGGCCGTATCCAGGGCATAGAGGCGCGGGCCATCCCCCGAGTCGTTGTGCACCCACAGGACACCTTCGTGAAGTGTGGAAAACGCCATGCCGCTGATCTCGGTCAGTTGGTCATCGGCCACCGTGCAGACCGTCTCGGCCTCGGTGGCCTGCACCGCGGTGCTGGTGAAACTCGCACCGAGGGCGAGGACGCCGGCGACCATCAGCGCACCGCGAGGACGACGGGGAAGCCGTTGCCGAGTGGGAACTGCTGATTCGTCCTGCCGTCGTCGGCACAGACCCCGGCATGGCACGTCATCAGAGTAGGTCGCCCCGTCATCCCCAGGGAAATCGAACGGCCCCCGTCCACAGCCTGGCTCGACCCACTCCCGTCACACAGTCGTCCTGACAGACGGTTCGGAAGCGCTCAACCCATGCGCACGTACCGGCCGTTCCGCCGGATGGGAGGCACCATGAAACACACCATCACCCGCGCCCTTGTTCGCGTTCGCCAGGATGACGCTGGCATGACGACGGCGGAGTACGCCGTCGGCACCGTCGCCGCAGCAGGATTCGGCGGCATCCTCATCAAGTTGCTCACCAGCGAGGAGATGCGCAACGCGCTCTGGACCCTCGTCAGCGGCGCGCTGTCCGCGTTCTTCGGGGGATAGTCGTGCGACGAGGACACATCCCTTCCGATCACGGCAGCGTGACCGTGGAACTCGCGATGGGGCTGCCCGTCCTCGTCGTCATCACGGCGTTCGCCGTCTGGGCGGCGTCTCTTGGTGCCACATATGTGCGCGCTTTAGACGTCGCCCAGACCGCGGCACGTCAGGCGGCCCGCGGTGAGCCGCCCAGTCCGCCCCCGAGTGGGATGTCGCTGCGGCTACAGACGGAAGGCGACCTGGTTCGAGCCGAGGTGACCACTCTTCAACGTCCCCCGGTACCTGTGCTTTCCGGCTTCGAGGTCACCGTCCGGGCAGACGCGACCGCGGCCTACGAGCAGATCAACTCAGGGGCCGGTCAGATCAACTCTGGGGTCGGGGATCGATGACTCCGGGCACAATGAGCCAGGGTGCTGCCGATCGCGGATCCGGCACGCTCGTGACCCTGGCGGCGGCCGGTGTCCTCCTCGTTGCGGCAACAGTTCTCACGGGAATGGTCGCGGCCTACCTCATCCACCAGCGTGCCTCGACGGCCGCCGACCTCGCCGCGATCGCCGGGGTGACCCACCCCGGACGCGAATGCGAGTTCGCCGAACGCATCGCCCGAGCGCATGACGTCAGACTGGAGGAGTGCACCCCCGAGGGTGGCAATGTGCGGGTAGTGGTCTCGGCTCCGCTGCCGCCGATCATCGAGTGGCTGTCCGCGTCCCCGAACCCGCCGCGCATCACCGGGCGGGCGCGAGCGGGTCCGGCATGACCGCGGAGGCGGGCGCTCCGCTAAGCAGGACATCGAGCAGCCGAACCGCACCGGCCTTGTCCAACGGCTCATTGCCGTTGCCGCACTTGGGGGATTGGACGCAGGAGGGACAGCCCGCGCTGCAGGCGCAGCCCGCGATGAGATCTCGGGTGGCGGACAGCCAGGTAGCAGCCACGGCAAAGCCGCGATCGGCGAATCCCGCGCCGCCTGCGTGACCGTCGTAGACGACCACGGTGCAGCGATCGGTGTCTGGGTGTCGAGGCGTGGAAACTCCGCCAATGTCCCAGCGATCACAGGTCGCCACCAGGGGCATGAGTCCGATGGAGGCGTGCTCCGCCGCATGCGCCGCACCCGCGATATCGAGATCGCCTTCGCTCAGGATCCGCGCCAGTTGGTCGTCGCTCACCGTCCACCACACGCCTCGCGTGCGCAGGGTCCGCTCGGGCATGTCGAGTCCCTCCTGGCCGAGGATCTCGCCGGTGGTCACACGTCGCTTGAGGAAGCCGACCACCTGGGAGGTGACCTCAATCTCACCAAGGCACAGACGGGCTTCGCCCCAGGGCACCTCCTGCTCCACGGTGAGGATGCGGTAGTCGGCAATCTCCGTCGCGGTGGTCGCGTAGGTGACGTCCTCGCGGTGCACGAAGGCGACGGATTCACCGAGGTCGAGTTCGCTGACGATGTGGGTCAGTCCCTGATGCATGTACACGGCGTGGGGGTGCACGGTCGCCGGCGCTCTCGATGCCTCGACCGTGCCCAGCAGTCGACCGGTGCCCTCTTCGACGATGCGAATGGGGGGTGCCGCTTCGCCACGCAGGTCGATGCGATCGGTAGGGGAGTGCTTCTGTGTCCAGTAGTAGCCGGTTCGGCGTTTGCGCAGTTGTCCGTCGTCAGCGAGACGATCCAACTGCGCCGGTGCCGAGTCGCCGAACCAATGTGTGGCGGCCTCATCGGTGAGTGGTGACTCGGCGCAGGCAGCGAGCAGGTGGGGTCCGAGGATGTACGGATTCGCCGGATCGAAGACCACCGCTTCGATGGGGTCATCGAAGATCACTCCCGGGTGGTCGAGGACGTAGCGATCGAGGGGGTCCTGCCGCGCCACCAGGATCGCTGTCGCGTGGCCGCCACGTCGTCCCGCGCGTCCCCACTGCTGCCACAGCGACGCGCGGGTGCCGGGCCACCCGGCGACGACGACCGCGTCCAGCCCGCTGATGTCGATACCGAGTTCGAGGGCGTTGGTGGTGGCGACAGCGCGCAGATGACCGTCACGCAATCCCCGTTCAAGGGCGCGGCGTTCCTCCGGCAGATAGCCGCCCCGGTAGGCCGCGATGCGGTCGGCAAGATCGGGATCGATCTCGGCCACAGCCTCGCGTGCCATCTGAGCGACCGCCTCTGCACCCCGGCGGGACGAGATAAAGGCGAGGGAACGGCGGTCGTCGCATGCGAGGTCGGCGATGATGTCGGCGGTCTCGGCCAGCGTGGAGCGCCGCGGCGTGGGGCGCTGCGGATCGTGGTGGGCAATGCCGATGGCTTCCGGCGGCTCCCAGAGTGCGGCCGTCACCGCACCGTGCGCTGACGCGTCAGTAGTGACTGCCGCGACAGGGGCGCCGATGAGGCGCGCCACCGATTGCTCCGGGTGAGACATCGTGGCCGATGCAGCCACCACCACGGGCTCCGCACCCAGTGACGTGGCCATGCGGCGAAGTCGTCGGACAACGAGCGAGACGTGCGATCCGAACAAGCCGCGGTAGTGATGGGCCTCATCAATGAGGATGAACCGCAGGTTGCGGAGGAAGCGGGACCACGATGTGTGTCGCGGCAGCATGGATCGGTGCACGAGGTCAGGATTGCTCAGGACGAAGTTCGCATGTGACCGCACCCAGGCGCGTTCATCCGGGGGTGTGTCGCCGTCGTAGGTCGCCGCACGCACTCCCGGCAGAGTGAGCGCCGTGAGCGCGGTGAGCTGATCGTGGGCGAGGGCCTTGGTGGGGGCGAGGTAGAGGACTGTCGCGGCGTCGGGATCGTCGAGTACTGAACTGAGCGCGGGCAGCCACATGGCGAGGGTCTTGCCGGAGGCGGTCCCGGTGGCGACAACGACATGGTGGCCATCGTGGGCGCTCTGGGCGGCTTCGACCTGATGGCTCCAGGGGGCCCCGATACCGGACTGATTGAGGGCACGTAGGAGTTCGGGGTTGGCCCAACCAGGCCAAGGGCCGGTCTCCCCGGCCCGCTCCGGCAGGAATTGAGCGTGGCGAAGGGACTCGGCGGCCCGTCCGCGGAGAGCCTCGGGAAGCTCGGGAGTGTCCATCGACCCCATCTTGTCTGAGGGGTCCGATGTCACGCCTTTCGGCGCGTGCGTAAGATTCCGCGGAGTTTCGGCCCGTTACACGGCCCCGACGCATAGCCAGGAGACCCATGCCCACCGAAACAGCCGCGATCGAGCTCGCCGGGACCAATATGGTCACCGTCGGCGTTGTCGCCGTGATCGCCGTCCTTGCCCTCTTCGTTGCCTTCATCCTCGTGCGCGAGGTTCTCAGCGCCAGCGAGGGCACGCCCAAGATGCGGGAGATCGCCGCGGCGGTCCAGGAGGGTGCCTCCGCGTACCTGAGCCGTCAGTTCAAGACGCTCGGCATCTTCGCGGTCATCGTCTTCTTCGTTCTCTTCGTGCTTCCCGCGGAGACAACGAGCGAACGAATCGGGCGATCCATCTTCTTCCTCGTGGGCGCGGTCTTCTCCGCGATCACCGGCTACATGGGCATGTGGCTCGCCGTTCGCGGCAATGTGCGCGTGGCCGCCGCCGCCAACGAGTCGGGAGAGCAGAAGGCGATGCGCATCGCCTTCCGCACCGGTGGCGTCGCCGGCATGTTCACGGTGGGCCTCGGCCTGCTTGGTGCCGCGATCGTCGTTCTCGTCTACGCCGGTGAAGCCCCGAAGGTTCTTGAGGGCTTCGGCTTCGGCGCCGCACTGCTCGCGATGTTCATGCGTGTCGGTGGCGGCATCTTCACCAAGGCGGCGGACGTCGGCGCTGACCTGGTGGGCAAGGTTGAGCAGGGCATCCCCGAGGACGACCCGCGCAACGCGGCCACCATCGCCGACAACGTCGGTGACAACGTCGGTGACTGCGCCGGCATGGCAGCCGACCTCTTTGAGTCCTACGCCGTGACCCTCGTCGCCGCGCTGATCCTCGGCAAGGCGGCCTTCGGCGAACTCGGTCTCGTGCTTCCCCTGGTCATCCCGGCCATTGGAGTGATCACGGCCGTCATCGGCATCTTCGCGGTTTCGCCACGAGCGACGGACCGCTCGGGCATGAGCGCCATCAACCGAGGCTTCTTCATCTCCGCGGTGATCTCCGCACTGCTCGTGCTCGTCGCCGTCTTCGTCTTCGTGCCGAACAGTTGGGATGAGATCACCTCACTGGGTGGCCTGGCCGCCGAGACACTCGGCGAGGGCAACCCGCTCAACCCGCGCCTCTACGTCATCGGTGCCGTGATCATCGGCATCGTCCTCGCGGCTGTTATCCAGCAGCTCACGGCGTACTTCACCGAGACGAATCGTCGTCCGGTCGATGATGTTGCGAAGAGCTCGCTGACCGGGCCGGCGACGGTCATCCTCGCCGGCATCTCCATCGGCCTAGAGTCGGCGGTGTACTCCGCCCTGGTCATCGGTGCCGCGGTGTACGGCGCCTACCTGCTCGGTGGCGGCGTCGTGATCCTCGGCCTCTTCGCCATCGCGCTGGCCGGCACCGGCCTGCTCACCACGGTCGGTGTCATCGTGTCGATGGACACCTTCGGGCCGGTCTCCGACAACGCCCAGGGGATCGCTGAGATGTCCGGTGATGTCGAGGGAGAGGGTGCCGCGGTCCTCACGCGACTCGATGCCGTCGGCAACTCCACCAAGGCCATCACCAAGGGCATCGCGATCGCTACCGCCGTGCTCGCGGCCACGGCGCTCTTCGGCGCCTTCCGTGACGCCGTCGTGGGCGCCACCGCGCAGGCGGGTGACGCCGCGGGCGAGTCGATCCGCAGCATCTCCGACCTGCTGCAGTACTCCGGTGTGCTCGACGTGGCCAACCCGGCCAACCTCGTCGGCCTCATCATCGGCGCTTCGGTCGTGTTCTTCTTCTCCGGCCTCGCGATCAACGCAGTCTCGCGCGCTGCGGGCGCGGTGATCTTCGAGGTGCGCCGTCAGTTCCGCGAGCACCCGGGCATCATGGAGGGCACGGAGAAGCCGGAGTACGGCAAGGTCGTTGACATCGTCACGCGAGATTCGCTGCGCGAGCTGATCACGCCCGGTCTGCTGGCCGTGCTCGCTCCGATCGCCGTCGGCTTCGGCCTAGGCGTCGGTGCGCTCGGCGCCTACCTCGCCGGCACCATTGCGACGGGCGTGCTCATGGCTGTCTTCCTGTCCAACTCCGGTGGCGCCTGGGACAACGCCAAGAAGTACGTCGAGGACGGCAACTTCGGTGGCAAGGGATCCGAGGCGCATGCCGCCACGGTCATCGGCGACACCGTGGGCGATCCGTTCAAGGACACCGCTGGTCCGGCCATCAACCCGCTGATCAAGGTCATGAACCTCGTGGCACTGCTCATCGCCCCGGCCGTCGTCGGCCTGTCGATCGGCGAGGGCGCCAACACGACCCTGCGCTGGGTCATTGCGATCGTCGCGGCGCTCATCGTCGTGGTCGCCGTGGTGATCTCCAAGCGTCGTCCGATCGCGGTCGGCGAGGAGCAGCCGTCGGCCCCGGTGGCCTAGCCGCGAGACACGTTCCCGCGGAGCGGAACGGCGTGACGGGCCTCACCCCCTAAGGGGGGTGGGGCCTTGCCGGTCCGATTCGCATTTGACAGGGG
Organism: Candidatus Nanopelagicales bacterium; assembly: GCA_030827125.1. Classification (GTDB taxonomy): domain Bacteria; phylum Actinomycetota; class Actinomycetes; order S36-B12; family S36-B12; genus Mxb001. Next base: position 51,572 of record JAURFD010000004.1, on the reverse strand, counting down.
CACCCCCCGGGCCCGCACACTCCACTCGATCGGGTCCACCGGAAGATCGAGCAACGAAGAGGAGTTAGACGTGGCCAACGAGCGAGTGCTCGTCATCGTCGAGTCGCCAGCCAAGGCCAAGACGATCGCGGGGTACCTCAATCGCCAGGGTGGACGGACCTTCGACGTCGAAGCGTCCGTTGGGCACGTGCGTGACCTGGCGAGCAAGGCCTCGGAGCTTCCCGAGTCTTTGCGCAAGGAGCCGTGGGCCAAGTACGCCGTGGACACCGAGGCCGACTTCACTCCCTACTATGTCGTCCACGCCAACAAGAAGCAGACGATCGCCGAACTCAAGCGCAAACTGAAGAACGCCGACGAGTTGCTCCTGGCGACGGACGAGGACCGTGAGGGCGAGGCCATCGCCTGGCATCTCCTCGAGGTTTTGAAGCCCAAAGTGCCAGTGCGCCGCATGGTGTTCCACGAGATCACCGAGCACGCCATCACGGATGCACTCGATCAAACGCGCGAGTTGAACATGAAACTCGTCGATGCCCAAGAGACCCGGCGCATCGTCGACCGCCTGTACGGCTATCCCGTTTCTGAGGTGCTCTGGAAGAAGATCGGGCGTGATGCACGGTCGGCCGGGCGCGTTCAGTCCGTCGCCGTGCGCCTTGTCGTCGATCGCGAACGCGAACGCATTGCCTTTGTCTCATCGTCGTACTGGGACGTCGAGGCCACCTTCGATCCCGGTGCCTTCTCGGCCCGATTGGTCGCGATCGACGGCAAACGCCTCGCCAGCGGCAAGGACTTCGATGACCGTGGTCAACTCACCGCCAAGGACTCGGTGGTCCTCGATGAGTCCGGTGCGCGCACCATCACCGAGTCATTGACCGGAGCGGACTTCACCGTCCGATCGGTGGTCGAGAAGCCGGGCAAGCGCTCACCCTCCGCTCCCTTCATGACCTCGACCCTGCAGCAGGAGGCGTCGCGCCGATTCCGATGGAACGCCCAACGCACGATGCGCGTGGCCCAGGGGCTCTACGAGCGCGGCTACATCACCTATATGCGTACCGACTCGACGTCGCTGTCCGAGCAGGCGGTGTCCGCCGCGCGATCGCAGGCCGCGCAGCTCTATGGCCAGGACCATGTGGCCGACGCGCCGCGCCGGTACGACCGCAAGGTCAAGAACGCGCAGGAGGCTCACGAGGCCATCCGCCCTGCTGGCGATGTGTTTCGCACGCCGGGTGAGGTGCAGCGCGAACTCAACGCGGATGAGTTCGCCCTCTATGACCTGGTCTGGAAGCGCACCGTGGCATCCCAGATGGCTGATGCTCGCGTCGCGACCACGACGGTGCGCATCGGTGCCGTTGCTGCCGATGGCCGTGATGTTGAGTTCAGCGCATCCGGCACGGTGACGCTTTTTGCCGGCTTCAAGGCGGCCTACGAGGACACCCGCGAGGACGATGATCGCAAGGGTGGCGACGTTGAGCGCGTGCTCCCGGTGCTGCGCGAGGGCCAGACGGTTCAAGCGGCCAACATTGAGCCGGACGGACACACGACCAACCCGCCCGCCCGCTTCACCGAGGCATCGCTGACGGCCCGCCTCGAGGAGTTGGGCATCGGTCGGCCGTCGACATACGCGGCCATCATGGGCACGATCGTCGACCGGGGATATGTGTGGAAGAAGGGCAGTGCGCTGGTCCCGTCCTTCCTTGCCTTTGCGGTTATCCGACTTCTCGAGGAGCACTTCACCGATCTGGTCGACTACGGCTTCACTGCGCGGATGGAGGAATATCTCGATGCCATTGCGCGCGGGGATGCCGGCCGCACCAGCCAGTTGTCGACCTTCTGGCGCGGAGGAGAGACTGATGAGGGTGCCTTCCCCGGTGTCCGCGAACTCACCTCGGACCTCGGCGCGATTGACGCCCGCATGCTGTCGACGTTCCCGATCGCTGGCACCGATGCGGTCGTGCGGGTGGGCCGCTACGGCGCGTTCGTTGAGCGCGGCGAGCAGCGCGCGTCCATCCCTGACTCCCTTGCGCCTGATGAACTGACGGCCGACAAGGCCGAGGAACTCCTCGCCCAGCCATCCGGTGAGCGCGAACTCGGCACCGACCCCGACACCGGTCTGATGATCGTCGCCAAGGCGGGGCGCTTCGGCCCGTACGTCACCGAGGTGTTGCCCGAGGACGCGCCTAAGTCCGCCAAGCCCCGTACGGGGTCACTGTTTAAGGCCATGTCACTGGACACCGTCACGCTTGACGATGCGCTGCGACTCATCGCCCTGCCGCGTGTGGTGGGGACTGATCCGGCCGATGGCGTGGCGATCACCGCGCAGAACGGTCGATACGGCCCGTACCTGCTCAAGGAGAAGGACTCGCGCACACTGCCGAGCGAGGAGTCGATCTTCACCGTGACGCTTGATGAGGCGCTCGCGCTGCTCGCACAGCCCAAGCAGCGCCGAGGTGCCGCGAGCGCTCCGCCGCTGAAGGAGCTCGGTGAGGATCCGGTGTCGGGCAAGCCGGTCGTGTTGAAGGAGGGCCGATTCGGCCCCTACGTCACCGACGGCGAGACGAACGCCTCACTACGTCGTGACGACGATCCGGAGGCCATCGAGCCAGCCCGCGCCTATGAACTGCTGGCGGATCGCCGGGCCCGGGGTCCGGTGAAGCGGACGGCGAAGAAGGCGGCGAAGAAGGCCCCGGCCAAGAAGGCTGCCAAGAAGGCGGCGAAGAAGGCCTCGGCCAAGAAGGCTGCCAAGAAGGCGGCGAAGAAGGCGCCGGCCAAGAAGGCTGCGGCGACGACACCAGAGCCCGCTGTGGCAGCGCTCGCGACGACCGCGGCCCCCGAAGTCCCCGCGCCCGCGTAGGCTCCCGGCGTGACCCGGGGCATGTTCATCGTCTTCGAAGGCGGCGAGGGCGCGGGCAAGTCGACCCAGTCGGCAGCGCTCGCCGACCACCTGGCTCAGCGAGGTCATGCCGTGACGTGCACCCGCGAGCCGGGTGGCACACCGGCGGCCGAGGCCATCCGCGCCGTCCTGCTCGACCCCGCCAACGCCGGCCTTGATGATCGCGCGGAAGCACTGCTCTTTGCCGCGGCCCGGGGGGAACACGTCGCGCGCGTCATCCGACCAGCCCTAGATCGTGGCGACGTCGTCGTCTGCGACCGATTCATGGATTCCTCGGTCGCCTACCAGGGCATTGCACGAGGTCTGGGTCGTGAGCGCGTCGCCGACCTGAGCCTGTGGGCGACCGGGGGGCTTCGTCCGGATCTCACCGTGCTCCTCGATGTCGATCCGGCCCTGGGGTTGGCCAGGCTCGAGGGACCGGATCGTTTGGAGGCTGAGCCGCTGGAGTGGCATCAGCGTGTTCGTGCCGGCTTCTGCGAGATCGCAGCCGATGATCCGCAGCGCTACCTCGTCCTCGATGGGTCGCGACCGGCTGAGGATCTCGCGATCGAGATCGCCGCACGCGTCGATGAGCTCCTCGGGGACCGCTGATGTCGGTATGGGAACGCCTCATCGGTCAGGACGCGGTCGTGGCCGAATTGAGGCACGCCGCGGAGGACGAGTCCGCCATGACGCACGCGTGGTTGATCACCGGTCCGCCCGGGTCGGGGCGCTCGACGGCAGCGATCGCGTTTGCTGCGGCCCTACAGTGCCCGGTGGGTGGTTGCGGCACCTGCGCGACATGCACCACGGTGATGGCCGGTGCGCACCCCGACGTCGAGATCGTGCGTTCGGACCAGTTGAGCTACAGCACGGAGGATGCCCGCGACCTTGTGGCTCGATCGTCTGTCGTCCCGGCTGACGTGCCATGGCACGTCGTCGTCATCGAGGATGCCGATCGATTCACGGAGTCGGCGGTCAACGTCATGCTGAAGTCGATCGAGGAGCCGCCGCCGCACCTGGTGTGGTTGCTCTGCACGCCGAGCGTTGAAGACGTGCTGCCCACCATTCGCTCCCGGACTCGCGTGCTCACTCTGCGCACTCCGGGGACAGCGGAGGTGGCACGAGCCCTTCAGGAGCGCTACGCGGTCGACCCGGCGATGGCCGCCTTCGCCGCGCGCGCGTCCCAAGGTCATATCGGGCGGGCTCGCGCCCTGGCGATGGATGAGGGCACCCGGCTCCGCCGCCAAGAGATCTTGCGTATCCCGGCTTCGCTTCGCGATCTCGGCTCCTGTTTCGTCGCGGGTGAGGCGCTCGTGGCGATGGCGACCGAAGATGCCGCGTCCATCTGCGACCCACTCGACGCTGCCGAGGAAGAGGCGCTGCAGCGCACTTACGGCGTGGGCGCGGAGGGAGTGACCAAGGGTCGCTTCGATCGATTGATGGGCCGAGAGTCGAAGGAACTCCACAAGGCGCAGACCAGCCGGCGCAAGCGAGCGCTTCGCGATCAGGTCGACCGCGCCTTCGTCGATCTCCTGTCCTACTACCGCGATGTCCTCGTGCTGCAGATGAATGCCGATGCGGCACTCATCAACGACGAGATGCGTCCGCAGCTGGTGCGTGAGGCGGGCGCGAGTACACCCACCGAAACGGCGCGACGGCTCGAGGCGATCGAGCGTGCGCGACTCGCACTTGAGGCGAACGGCGCGCTTCCCCTTGTCGCCGAGTCGCTCCTGGTGGAGATCAAGGACCCGCTTGTTCGCGTACGCGGCTAACGAAGATCGTCGCCAGCGGCGCGCTGCAGTCCGTGGGTGTAAGCGCTGAGGGCGGCGACGGCGGGGGAGAGCACCTCGTCGGTGCTGCGGGTGATGTCGGGCGCGGCGAGCATGGTGGCCGAGGCCGCGAGGAGCTGCTCGTACGTCGTACATCCGGTGGTGAGGCGCGAGCGCACTTCGATTGCGGCTGTTGTCGCCGCCTCCTCAGCCGGGGTGCCAGGCATGTCCTGGCGAATGCGGTGCAGGATGACAAGCCGCTCGACGAGAGCGTGCAACGGAGGTGCGGCTTCGGCGTCGGCGCGACGCAATTCATCGGCGGCGCCCGGATGCAGGCGGGCGATCGCCGGAACTACCTGCACCAACTGCAGGCGCAGCGTGATCAACTGCTGGGCTTGTTCGGCACCGATGGCATCGGGGGGCACCGGGATGGGTGCTGCGGGGAGTTCGTCGACCCTGGGTGGGGGCGGCAGCGTGCGTCGCTGACGCCGCGCGGACAGTGCGAGAACCCCGCCGATGACGGCGGCGCTCATCCACATCCAGGAGGGGCCGTAGACCCCGACCTGCGACGTCGTCGCCTCGGCAACCACGTCGATGACACCGACCGTGCCGGCGACACCCGCCACGGCCGTCCCGGTGGTCGCTTGCGTTTGCAGACGCTGTGCGTGACGGTCGTAGCGACGACGGGCGTAGGCCTGGAGGGCGACGGCCCGCTCCTGCTCGGCTTGGAGGGCGCGCGCCTGGGCACTGGGGCGCCCGGCTCGAGCCTGCTTCCAGGCGTCCACAGCATCGAGCCCCCGGGCGATGCCGGTCTGCAGCGCCTTGGCGAACGAATCCTGACCCACCCACCAACCGTAACCCCTCACCTTCTGTGCAGTTACCGCTGTTTTGCGTCCGATGTGCCCGCGGTATCGGCAAAGAAGACGTGGGGTGGGGATAGTGGGCAACGGGAGGCAAGGGACACGTAGCCTGCCCGGATGAGAGTCGCCATCGCCTCGGCCGCCACGGTCGCCATCCTGGCCTTGGCGGCGTGCGGTTCGGTGGTCCCCACCGAGACCGCCCCGTCGAGCTCTCAGCCAGCCCCCCGCCCGGATCTGAGCCGTTTCTATGACCAGGACTTATCGTGGCGCGATTGCGGTCAGGACCAGTGCGCCGAACTCACCGTGCCGGTGGATTACGCCGATCCGCAGGGCTCGACCATCGAACTCGCGGTGCTGCGCCGCCCCGCCAACCGCACACCGGGTGGCGTGGTCGTGATCAATCCAGGTGGGCCGGGAGCCAGTGGCTACGACTACGCCGACTACGCCGCGCAACTCCTCTCCCCACGTCTTCTCGATGAGCGCGACATCGTGGGCTTCGATCCCCGGGGTGTGGGACGTTCTGCGCCGGTGACCTGTGGTGACCCAGCACTCATCGACGAACTCGTGGGCACCGATGGCACCCCGGACACTCCTGCGGAGACGGCCGCGGTGCAGCGCATCAGCGCTGAGTTCGCGTCGTCGTGCACTAGTGATCCGCCGGGATTGCTCGACCATCTGTCGACCCAGGACGCCGCGCGGGATCTCGATGTGCTCCGCGGCGTACTCGGTCAATCGGCCCTCGACTACCTCGGCGTGTCCTACGGCACCCACCTCGGGGCGACATACGCGCGACTCTTCCCCCAACAGGTCGGCCGATTCGTCCTCGACGCCCCCGTACCGGCGAACCTCGATGCGGTGGAGTTGTCCCTCGCCCAGGCGGCGGGATTCGAGGATTCACTGCGCCGATTCCTTGCGGACTGCCTGCAGCAATCCGATTGTGTCTTTGGAAGTGCGGCGAACGTCGACGAGGCGCTGGCGGAGGTGCGAGCACTCCTTGAACGCCTCGATCAAGAACCCGCCACGACCAACGATCAAGACCGTTCCCTAACAGAGGCCGCCGCCACCTACGCCATCCTCATGAGCCTCTACCGCGTTGCGGATCGTGCACAGTTGCGCGATGCGCTGGGTTCCCTGGCGGTCGGCGACGGTGAACCCCTCCAGCGCATGCTCGACGAACGGCTGAGGCGCCTGCCCGACGGCACGTACGCCGACAACTCCGTCTCCGCCTTCGTTGCCATTACCTGTTCCGATCGCCCGCTGGCCGGATCGGTAGCCGACCTTGACGCCGACCTTTCCGGTGCCCCCTTCCTCGGCGAGTACATCGTGTGGGGCGCCGAGCCCTGCGCCGCAGGAGCCTTTGCGCCGATAGCGCCGGCACCCAAGGCCACCACGGAGACACCCACGATCGTCATCGTGGCGACCACGCACGATCCGGCGACGCCTCTCCCCTTTGCTGCGCTCCTCGCCGATGAGGTCGGCAACGCCGTCGTCATAACCCGCGAAGGGGACGGACACACGGCCTACCGCGAGGGCTCACCGTGCATCGACGACGCCATTGACGGCTTCCTCATGGATGGCGTGCTGCCTGCCGACGGCCTGGCCTGTCAGTGACCTACGCTGCCCACCATGAGCATCGGACACCCTGACGTCGACCTGCGCTCGGACACGGTGACGAAGCCGACCGATGCCATGCGCGCCGCCATGGCGTCCGCCGAAGTCGGTGATGACGTCTTTGGGGATGACCCCACGGTAATCACGCTTGAGCGGCGCGCCGCGGACCTGCTCGGCAAAGAGGCGGGGCTCTTCGTTGCCTCGGGCACGATGGGCAACCTGGTGAGCGTGATGGCACACGTCCCGCGCGGGGGGGAGATCATCGCGCCGGCCACCTCCCATGTCATCAACGATGAAGCGGCGGGGTACGCCGTTGTCGCAGGTGCCGGGATGGTCGGGATCGCCGAGATGTCTACCGGTGAAATGCTGGTGGAGGATGTCGCCGATGCGATCCGGGATCCGGACGATCCGCATTGCGCGCTCACGAGCCTCGTCATCGTGGAGAACTGTCACGCGCACTCGATGAGTCGACCCATCACCCCTGACTACATGGCCCAACTGCGACGGGCACTTCCGGATTCACTGCCGATTCACGTCGATGGAGCACGCCTTTTCAACGCGGCCATAGCGCTGGATGTCCCGGTGCGCGAACTCGTCCAGGACGCTGACTCGGCAACGTTCTGCCTCAGCAAGGGGCTGGCGACGCCGGTGGGCAGCGTTGTGGTGGGCACGCGGGACTTCATCACCCGAGCCCGTCGCGCTCGCAAGCTGCTTGGTGGCGGAATGCGCCAGGCGGGTGTCCTGGCGGCGGCGGGGCTTGTAGCACTCGCGGAGGCCGACGACGGAACCGTTGATCGACTCGCCGAGGACCATGTCCTGGCGCGAGTGCTCGCCGAAGGGCTCGCGAGGCAGGACGGCATCGTCAGTCCGGGTCACCTCGCGCAGCCGACGACCGGGGCGCTGGATCCGGGCCGCGTGGCGACGAACTTCGTCCTGTTCGCGGTCGAGGGCGGCCTTGATCGCCGTGCGGCGTACCTGCGAGCGCTCGCCGATCAGGGTGTAGCCATGGTGGCCTATCCGCACGGCCAGGTCCGCGCGGTGACACACCTGGGTATCGAACGCGCAGATATCGAACGCACCATCGCCGCGAGCGCTCAGGCGTTGGCTGCCACTAGACCGTGAGGGCAACGACGGCGGCCAGCGCCACGAGCACGCCCGACCATTGCACGCGGGACATGCGCTCCTTGAGCAGGAAGTGGGCCAGCAGCAGAGTGGGTGCCGGATATAGCGCACCGATGACGGCGACGACGGAGAGTTCACCGTTTTGCGCGGCGAGCTGGAATGTCCCGTTCGCGATCGCGTCTAGGGCGCCTGCGCCGATCGCCAGGAGCCACGGATAGGGCTGCCAGGACTCGCGCCCGCGACGCACGAGGAGATAGATCGCAACAGCGCCGACTCCGATGGTCGACCACCACCGACTGATGGTGGCGACCCAGACCCCGGAGCCCTCTGGTGCGACTCCGAGTGCCGTGAGGAACAGGCCGATGGCGAGGCCGGCACCCGCGGAGAGGAGGAGTGCCCGCGGAGTGACCTTCGCGTGTTCGCCGGACTCGCGGCTGACGAGGATCACTGCGATGAGGGCGAGGACGCAGCCCACGACGAAGAGGGCGGTGAGCGGGTCCCCGAGGAGGAGTCCGGCGAGCACGGGGATCGCCGCCCCACCGATGGCCGTGAGCGGGGACACGATGCCCATGGGGCCGGTCGCGAGGGCGGCGTACAGCAAGATCATGCCGGCGGTGCCGACGAGCGAGGTCGCCAGCGACAGAAGGAGGACGTCGCGATCGATGGTGCCCGGGATGACGAACATCGCGAAGAGGGTGAGGACGATGGCGCCAGCGGGGTAGGCCATGGCGATGACGCGGACGCTGCCCACTCGGCGCGATCCGACGCCGCCAGCCACATCGGCCGAACCCCAGGCCACGCTGGCGACGAGCGCGAGCAGGGCGCCCATCGCCACCTCCTCGAGTCCGGGGGCGTCACTCTACGTGTTGTTTCGTTGCGGCCGGTGACGGGTCCGTGCTGTCTAATCCCGGTGACCTCATCCATGGAACGCCGAACCTTCCTCAGTGCCGGCGCTGGTGTGGCTGCGGCGGCAGCACTGCCACTGGGAGCGGCTGGTAGCGCGAGTGCGGCCGAGCGCGCGGCCGCCTGGCCCGCGCCGAAGGTGTGGAACGAGTTGCGGCGCAAGGTGGGCAATCGACTGATCAAGCCGGAACAGCCCTGGGCGCGGCTGAAGCCGGGCCCACTCCCAGAGCGTTTCATGAATCCCTGGTACCTCGAAGAGGAGCCCGGCGCCACCCAGTCGACGGGTATGTACAAGGCGTGGAAGTCAACGGTAAGTGAATACGCCGTAGCGGCGGAGAGCGCCGAAGACATCGCCGCGGCGGTCAACTTCGCGCGCAGACAGGGGGTTCGCCTCGTCGTCAAAGGCACCGGGCACGACTACTACGGACGCTCATGCGGACCGCGCAATTCACTGCTGATCTGGACGCACAACATGCGGCGTATCACCGTGCATGACTCGTTCGTGCCCAAGGGTGCGCCAGCCGGCACTGCCGGAGTGCCGGCGGTGACCACGACCGCCGGAAGTCGGTGGCTCGAGGCGTACAAGATTGCATCGGCGAATGGTCTCTACCTTCAGGGCGGTGGCTGCACGAGTGTGGGCGCCTGCGGTGGGTTCGCCCTCGGCGGGGGATTCGGATCCTTCAGCAAGCGCTTCGGAAGCGGGGCGGCCGGCGTGCTCGAAATGCAACTGGTCTTGGCGAACGGCACGGTCGTGACGGCGAACGCGCACAAGAACGCTGATCTCTTCTGGGCCTTGCGGGGTGGTGGCGGCGGCACCTTCGGCGTCGTGACACGCATGACCTTGCTCGCACATCCGGAGCCCGCGCTGTCCGGCTGGATCTCCGGGCCGATCGTCGCCAAGTCCGATGCGGCCTACCTCGAACTGCTGCAGCGTTACGTCGAGTTCTGCCGCGACACGTTGTCGACTCCCGCCTGGGGCGAGGGCGTGATTCTCAACCCCGACTACGGCATGGCGGGAGGCTTCGACGACTCCAATGTCCTCCAGGTGGGTACGACGTTCCTCGACATGCCGGTTGACGAGGCTATTGCCGCGTGGGAGCCCTTCTTGTCGCCACTGCGCGAACGTCCGGATGATTTCAGTGTTGATGTGGCGTTTAGCAGCCAAGCCTTCCGCAATCGGTGGAACCCCACGGCCACGGAGGCGATCTTCGACAACCGCCGCAATGCTCCCGCCGGCTACTACTGGTGGAAGGGCAATGCATCGGAGGTGGCGGCGTACTGGGGCGGCTACGACGGCCGTGGGGTGCCCATGTCCGCCACACAGGGCGCCAATGCGCGCACGCTCGCCCAGGGACTTTTTGACGCATCGCGAACATCGCTTGTGCTCTGGCAGACCAACAAGGCATTAGCGGGGGAACATCCCGAAGCCGAGGCACGTGACCGTGAGACGTCAATCAACCCGGCCGTCTTTAACAACATCGCCTTCATCACCATCGGTGCTTGGCAGCAGGGCCGCTTCGTCGGTGTCAAGGGCCACGAGCCGGACACAAAGACCGCGAGGACTCAATACGACGGCAATCTCGCGGCCTCGGCGGCGATCCGCACGGCGACACCGGGCGGGGGTTCGTACTCCAACGAGGGCAGCTACTTCGAGGAGAACTGGCAGAGCGAGTTCTGGGGAGACAACTACCCACGCCTGCTGCGTATCAAGAAGAAGTACGACCCCACCAATCTCTTCACCGTGCACAAGGGCGTGGGCTGGGGTGAGTACTAGCCCTAAGGGATCGGTCGGCCCAGGATGCGACGGAATCCGTCGCGCAACGTCCAGCCGCTGCTCTCTGGAGATGGTGGTGGCTTCGGTGTCATCGCCGCAATGACACTGTCGTACGTTGCCCGCGGCAGGATGGCGCCTTCACGGCGTACGGCGTTGGGTGCGACGGCGAGGATGCGATCGCGACGGAGCCAACTCGCTCTGCCCTCGGCGTCCCAGGGCCCGCTTCCGATCGCCAGCCAATCCCGGTCCCCGCTGCGATCACGGCTCGACAGCATCAGTCCGACCAGACGGTGATCCTCCGCCCGGCCGACGATGGCGATGGGGCGGTCCTTGCCTACGGTGTGGTCCTCCTCGTAGGAGACCCACGCCCAAACGATCTCGCCTGGGTCGGGATCGCCATCCATCTCCGGTGAGTACTCCCAACTCACCGGACCGGAATAGGTGTGCGCACCCCCGCGTTCGGGCTCGGGCTCGCCGTCGGACACCGGTGAATCATCCCCGCATCATGAGGTAGAGGACGAGGAACGAAATGGGCAGGCCGAAGTCGTATAGCAACACGATGGAGTTGCCAGGCGCGAAGTTCTTCGACGTGACCATCTCGCGAATGTGATTGGCTCCGGCGAGGACGAGGAATACCGACAGGGCGACGGCGACGGGAAGCCAGGCTGCCGACGAACTTTGCGCCGCGATGATCCCGGCAAGTCCAAAGCCAAAGGAGGCAAATCCGAGCTCGTACTGGAAGCCATTGGTCTGCCATCCGATGTTCTTCGAGGTCCTCTTGGCGAACACGGTGTGCATGACACCACTCACCAAGACCATGAAGCCAGCCGGGATGTAGAGCATCCACCTCATGGCGGAGTCAGCGAAGGCCTCTCCGCTCACGGCGCCGGGGGCCGCGACATTGAAGAGGGCCAGCGCCCAGGCGATCACGATGGTCAACGGTAGAAAGAGAACTCCCATGCCGCTGAGGGTAGAGCGCTGGGCGGGCGATTCCTAGAGGTTTGCTTCGAGCGCTTGCCGCATCACGGACGCGGACAATTCCCGGCCAGTCCACAGTCGAGCGTTCGTCAGCGCCTGATTCACCAGCATCCCAAGCCCGGGCAGCACCGTGCATCCGCGAGCCTCGGCGCGCTGAAGGAACCGCGTCATCGGTGGATTCGCGACGACGTCAGCCACCAGCATGTGTGGTTGCAGCGAGTCATCGTCGATGGCGGGAGTGTCCACGCTGGGATGGAATCCGATCGACGTCGCATTGACGACGATGTCGGTCTCTGTCCGTACGACGTAGGTCCCGTCCCACACGACGAAGTCACAGATCGCGGGTGTTCGAGAGTCGACCAATTGGGCCAGCTCGGTCCCGCGCTGGAGTGAGCGGTTGACGATCGTGATGTGGGCCGCGCCAGCCAGCGCCGTTTCAACGGCAATAGCCCGAGCCGCTCCGCCGGCACCGAGGATCACCACGCTCTTGCCGGCCGGATCGACCAGGTCGCGCAGTGCATTGACGAATCCCTGGCCGTCGGTGTTCTCCCCGGTCAGGTGGCCATCCCGATTGATCACGCAGTTGACAGCGCCGATGATCTCGGCCGACGGAGCGAGTTCATCGAGGTGGGCCAGGATCGACACCTTGTGGGGGATGGAGCAGTTGAACCCCAGCCAGTCCATCCCGATAGCACCCCGTACGGCGTCCCCGAGCCGTTCCGCGGGCACCTCGCAGTTGATGTAGCGGATGTCGAGGCCCGCCTCCGCGTAGGCGGCCTCCATGATCGCCACCGTCGGATTCTGTGCCGCGGATGTCGAGAATGAGCCGGTGAGTTGAGAGAGAAATCCGCCCACGATTGCCTCCGATTGCCGTGACTGCCCCACGTGCGATGGGAGGAGCCTAGTGGTCCATGATCGGGGGATGGCTCGCATCGGAATCCTCGGCGTCGGCACGATCGCGGAAGCGGTAGTGCGCGCCATGTGCACGCGACCAGGTCAGGCGGACGAGTTCATCCTGTCGCCGAGATCGGAGGCGAGGTCGATGCGCCTGGCGGAGGAGTTCGGCAACTGTCGACGCGCGGAGTCCAACCAGGCGGTCATTGATGCGTGCGACATCGTCGTCCTCGCCATGCGGCCCCAGGACCTCGACGAGGCGCTCGAGGGTCTCACCTTTCGTGAGGATCAGATCGTCGCCAGCTTCATCGCGGCGCTGCCGCCGTCGCAGGTCGCCGAGCTCACCGCCCCGGCCATCCGGACGTGCCAGGTCATTCCCCTGCCGGCCATCGCCGTGCATCGTGGCCCACTCGTCATCAGTCCCGGAATCCCCGAGGTGGTCGAGGTGTTCGACGGTCTCGGCGATGTGATCGTCTTGGATGACGAGACCAAGATTCGCGTGCTCAGCTGCGCATCCGCGATCATGTCCACCTACTACGAGGCGCAGAACCGGGTTATCGACTGGATCGTCGATCAGGGCGTGGCACCACAGACCGCCTCTCTCTACATCCGCAGCGAATTGGAGGGCCTTGCCAGTGTCGGCAAGGCGGTATCGGAGGATCAGCGGGCAGATCTCCCCGCCGAGCATCAGACGCCGGGTGGACTCAATGAGCGCGTGCGAGCCGGACTCCTCGAGCAGGGTTGGTTCGACGCGCTCGTCGCCCAAGTCGACGGCATCTACCGGAACGCCGTTCTGCGTGGACCGGACGCCGACTGACTGCGCAAGAGGCGCCGCCACCGCCACACACCTATAGTCAAGTGGTGCGTGCGTTCATCGGAGCTCTTGTTCTCGGCCTGTTCGTGGCCCTCGCTCCGACGACCGCCGCCCAGGCCGCGCAGTCCCTCATCATTGAGGGTGCGGCGACGAGCGCTGACGATCCAACGCCGGTCCTCCTCGACGCCGATCTCTATCTCCCCCAGCAAACCCCCGCGCCCGCCATCGTGCTGGCGCACGGGTTCGGGGGCAGCAAGCAGTCGGTGGCCGAGGACGCGCAGTGGTGGGCCGACCAGGGGTATGCCGTCCTGGCCTACACAGCGCGCGGCTTCGGTGAATCAACCGGCACCATCTCGATGAACTCTCCCCAATTCGAGGTAGCGGACGCGCAGCGCATTCTCGATGACCTGGCCGGGCGACCAGAGGTTGTCATCGACTCCTCCGGCGATCCACGGGCCGCTGTCGCCGGTGGCTCCTATGGCGGGGCCCTGGCCTTGCTTCTCGCCGGGTACGACGACCGGGTCGATGCGGTGGCCTCGGACATCACCTGGGCGGACCTGGAGTCCGCGCTCTTGCCGCAGTTCGGCGTCGGCGAGCCGACTCCGGGCGTGTACAAGTCCCTGTGGACCTCCTTCTTCTTCGCCTCCGGGCTCGGCTTCACACCCGGTGCACCGGTCACCGAGTGCGGTCGCTTCAGTCCCGACTGGTGTGCGGCCTATCTCGATGTGGCCACGAAGGGGACGGTGTCACCGGATGTCGCGCAGTTGATGCGTGCGTCATCACCGGTCACCGTCGCCGATCAGATCACGGCACCGGTGATGCTCGGCGGGGGTGAGGCAGACTCGCTCTTCCCCCTCTCCCAGACAAACCTCAATGCCGAAGCCATCACCAGCGCGCCCCTCAAGGTGGTGTGGCATGCCGGCGGTCATGACGGCGGTGTCAACGAGAACGAGCGGCTGCGTGATCTCACTGCCGCGTGGTTCGACGCGCATCTGCGGGGTGGTCCCGCCGTAGCGAACACGTTCGAGGTATCACTCACCACCGGGTCAGCGCTGAATTCCCGCGATGCGGGCTCGGTTGAGGTCCTCACGGCTCAGACGTACCCGGGACTCTTCGGTGATGCCCAGACGGACCTTGCGTTGGCGGGTCCTCCGCAACAGGTACTCGCTCCGGCGGGCGGTGAACCTGCGGCGATCACGGCCCTTCCGGGGGCGGGTGGACTTGGTGCACTCGCCGGCGATCGTCTTGGTGTTCCAGTCCCAGGTCAGACGGCCGCCTTCATCACCGAACCGTTGCCGACCGGACAGCGCATCATCGGCTCGTCCCGCGTGCAGATCACGGTGTCGGCGGATCGGCCACTCACCGATGCGATCCTGTACGCCGCATTGCGCGTCGTGGGAGCGGATGGGCGCCAGACGCTGCCCCAGGGATTGGTGTCACCGATTCGCATCGGCCAACTTGGACCAGACCCAGTGACGCTCGACGTCATCCTGCCGACGATCGTGGCGCAGGCAGCGGCCGGTGAACGTCTCGCCGTGACCGTGTCGACGACCGACTTCGGCTTCCGCAATGCAACCGAGCCCGCGGTGTACACCGTGCAGGCAGGCCCCACGGTCGCGGTCCCCTCCGTGACCGGAGCGGTCGGCAGCGTGAGCATGCCAGCCTGGTTGTGGCCGGTAGGGGCGCTTGTGGTGACGCTCCTGATCTGGGCGGCTATTGCTCTGCTGCGCCCCCGTTATCACGATCCGGTGTCACCCGAGCCGGTCGCTCCACTCGCGGTGAGCAACCTCGTCAAGGAGTTCCGCGGTGGCCTGCGAGCCGTCAACGACGCCTCCTTCGACATCCCCGCCGGTACGGTCGTGGGACTGCTCGGTCCCAATGGGGCGGGCAAAACGACCACGATGCGGGTCGCCATGGGGCTTATCGCACCGACATCGGGCGATGTGCGGATCTTTGGCGAGGTCACCCACCCGGGATCCGCGGTTCTGTCACGGGTCGGCTGCTTCGTTGAAGGTCCGGGATTCCTCCCGCACCTGTCCGGCCGCCGCAATCTGGATCTGTTCTGGCGAGCGTCGGGTCGCACCGGTGACCCGCAGCTTGGCGAGGTCCTTGAGATCGCGGGACTGGGCAGCGCGGTCGATCGGCGTGTGCGCACCTACAGCCAGGGGATGCGGCAGCGTCTCGGTATCGCGCAGGCGATGTTGGGTATGCCGGACCTGCTCGTCCTCGATGAACCGATGAATGGACTCGATCCGCCGCAGATCCGTGAGATGCGCGATGTGCTCAAGGCGTACGCCGCCGCCGGGCGCACCGTCATCGTCTCGTCGCATCTGCTCAGTGAGGTGGAGCAGACCTGCAGCCATGTGGTCGTCATGAACCGCGGCACGGTGGTCTACAGCGGCACGGTCGAGCACCTGCTCGCGGGCCGCTCGGGTCTGCGCCTCGAGGATGTCTTCCTCGAACTCGTGGGCGAGGGACACGGGGTGGAGCGATGACCGAGACCGGCTATCGCGTGCACCGCACACTGACGGTGCGTGTCGAACTCGCGCGCCAACTCCGGCGTCGGCGTACCTGGATCGCCCTTGGCCTGGTGATCGCCCTCCCGCTTATCGTGGTGGCGGCGGTCAAACTTGGTCCGCAGCAGCGTGGCTTCGGAGATGGCGATCTTGATCTGGTGGGTCTCGCCACCGCGGGTCCGTGGAACTTCACCCTGACGATGCTGCTGTTCTCCTCGGGCTTCCTGCTCACCATCCTCGCGGCGATGTTCCTCGGGGATGCGGTGGCGAGCGAGGCGTCCTGGTCGACCCTGCGCTACCTGCTGGCCGCACCAGTGCCGAGGCGACGACTCCTGCGCGCCAAGGTGATCGTGGGCCTCATTCTCACGCTGCTCACGCTGCTCGTGCTTGTCGTCGCATCGCTCCTCATTGGCTGGATCGCATTTGGTGGCTCGGCACTCACCAGCCCGCTCGGCGGCACCTTCAGCACGGCGGACTCGTGGCTCCGGCTCGGGGTGGTGGCGGGTTACATCGGCCTGATGCTGCTCATTCCTGCCGGGATTGCCTTCCTCGCCAGTGTGCTCACCGACGTGCCACTGGGCGCGGTCGGTGCTGCCGTGGTCCTCGTGATCGTCCTCAACATCGTCGAAGCGCTCGAGGCATTGGGCGACCTTCGTCAGTTGCTTCCCGGCCACTACACCGACGCGTGGACAGCCGCCCTCGTCGATCCAATCTCCTGGAACGACATGGCGATTGGCGGGGCCTACGCCGTCGTGTTCTTCGCGATCATGGTGGCGGCCGCGACGCTGCGTTTCGACCGCAAGGACATCACCTCGTAATTGCGGCGCGGCCCGTGGCCGAACGGGTACCGTCAACCCGTCGTGTGACACCGCGGGGAGGAAGTACGCGTGAGCAGGCTGCGGGTGGTGCCCGAGGGGGTCTCGGTCGAACTGCTCACCGGGGAGACGATTCTCGAGGCACTCCAGCGCACCGGACACGTCTATCGTGTCGGCTGTCGTCGCGGCGGTTGTGGCATCTGCAAGGTGGACATCGTGAGCGGTGATGTGACGTACCCGCGACGACTGGCAGACCGACTGCTGAGCGACGACGAGCGGGGTGCCGGCGTGTGTGTTTCGTGCCGAGCTGTGCCTGTGGGAGATCTCATCATCACGCTTCGTGGTCAGACCCTGCAGTCGCTTGTGCCCGCGCAGGATGGGGCCTGACCGGATTCGTGATCGGCGCCGAATCACGGCACCGGCCGACGTGAACGTGGCGTGGTTCCGCTCACTGGAACGCGCGGCTAACATGTGAGCGTGCGCGAGAGGGCGGTCACCGGTGGACTTCAAACGGTGGCTGCGGCCCTCGATCTCCTTGACTGCTTCGCCGAGGATGAGGAGCTCGGCGTCACCGAGGTGAGTCGCCGCCTTAACGTGGCCAAGAGCACCGCGCACCGCCTACTGGTGACACTCACGTCCCGAAACATCTGCGAACAGAACCCCCGGACCGGCAAATACCGTCTGGGTCTGCACCTCTACGAACTAGGTCAACTCGCCGTCACGCGTACCGAGCTGCGCAGATGCGCACGAAGCCTGCTCGAGGAACTTCGAGAAGTTACGGGGTGGGCGGTGCAACTCTCGGTGACGTCCGGAGTAGACACGTTGGTGCTGGAGCGCCTCATGACGACGCGAAGCGTGAAGGCCCTGCCGGACTTCAACCGCCGATTGCCGGGAAATGTCACCGCTCACGGCAAGGCCCTGTGCGCCTTCGACCCCGATTTTGCCCGTCGCCGCATCGAAGCGGGTTTGCCCGGCCCCACGGAATTCTCGATCACTGATCCCAAGCTCTTCCGGGCCGAACTTGAGGTCATTCGCCGGCGCGGCTACGCAACAGCAACAGGCGAAGCAATGCCCGGCGTCTCCTCGGTGGCAGCGCCGGTGTTGGACTCTCGCGGCATCGCCATTGCGGCACTCGCCATCAATGGGCCGCCTTCGGAGATCGTCCCCATGACCGCACGGCTTGGCAGGTTGCTCCAGGCGGCTGGCCGCCGACTCGCGAAGGACATGCGCGCAGACATCCTCCGCTAGGCGCAGGCTCTGGCACGATGAGGCCATGCCCTCCACCACTCCCACCGAGGTCGTCCCACGCCGCGCCAGCGTCGTCCTCACCGCCCTCATTCTCGGCGCGGTGGTGGCCAATCTCAATCTCAGCGTCGCCAATGTGGCGCTTCCGGATATCGGCAAGGCCCTCGATGCGGGCCAGACGGAGATCAACCTGATCGCGGTCGGCTGCACCCTGGGACTAGCCATGTCGGTCCTCTATCTCGGAGCGCTCGGCGATCGGTATGGCCGCAAGCTCATGCTGATGCTCGGCATGATCCTTACGCTGCCCGCGAGTGCGGTATCAGCGTGGGCGCCCGATGGGATCGTGCTCATCGGCGGTCGAATCTTCACCGGCGTGGCTGCTGGCCTCGCCTATCCGACCACGCTTGCACTGATCACGGCGCTGTGGGGACCGGGTCGCAAGCGCGTGGCGGCCATCGCCCTGTGGTCCGGTATCGGCAGCGGTGGAGCTGTGCTCGGTCCGGTCATCGCTGGTGCCCTGCTGGAGTGGTTCTGGTGGGGGTCGGTCTTCCTCATCGCGGTCCCGCCCGCGCTCGTGGCGCTCCTCCTGGTGTGGAAGTTCGTGCCCGCCCATGTCAACGAATCCACCAAGCCGGTCGATAATCTCGGTGGGATCCTCTCCGTCTTCATGATCGCGGCCCTCGTGCTGGGGCTGAGTGCCATCGCGGCCCCCGGAGCCTTCGTGCCCTCCCTCATCATCATCGGGCTGTCCTTCGTCGTGGGCTTCTTCTTCATCGTGCGGCAGCGGCGCGCTCCCAACCCGCTCTACGACCTTCGCTACGCGAAGCGGCGACTGTTCTGGATCTCCGCGATCAGCGGCATGATCGTTTTCGGTTCGCTCATGGGATCGATGTTCGTGGGTCAGCAGTTCATCCAGGACGTGCTGGGCTACTCGAGCCTGTCGGCGGGGCTCGCGGTGCTTCCGGCCGCCATCATGATGGTGGCGATGTCGCCGGTGGCGGCGCGCCTCGTCAATAGCCTGGGCTCGCGCGACACGCTCCTCATCGGCTCCGCGCTCGTGGTGGCCGGGTTCGTCGTGATGCTCCTCCTGTGGGTCGAGTCCACGCCGTACTGGCAGGTGGGTATCGCCTACGCCTTCGTCGGTGCGGGAGTCAGCATCGCACTGGCTCCCGCCTCGCGAGCCCTGACGAGTTCCGTTCCGGTCGATCACGTGGGCATGGCGTCCGGCACCTCAGACCTGCAGCGTGATCTCGGCGGTTCGATCATGCAGGCTCTCCTCGGCTCGCTCCTCACTGCTGGATACGCCGCCGCGATCGCGAAGCAGATCAGCAACAGTTCCCAGGCCGCGTCGATCACCGCTGAGACCGAAGCGACCCTGCAGAAGTCCTTCACTAGCGCGCAGGCAGTGGGAGAGCAGTACCCGCAGTACGCCTCGGCGATCACAGCCGCCGCGCGAGAGTCATTCCTCACGGGTGCCAACTGGGCCTATCTCGCGGCCATTGTTGCCGGTGTCGGTGCCATCGCACTCGTGTGGTTCGCCTACCCCAAGAAGCAGCGCGAAACGGAGATGCTGCAGGAGTACGCGAAAGAAGACGCCGCGTCCTCCTAGCGGTGTCGGGCCGTCGGCATGGCCCGCCTGGGGTTCGACGTCTCGGTGTGTCGAACCTATCGCCGATCAGAAGATCCCGCGGCGTGCTCCGGCATCGAGGAAGATCGTCGCTCCGTGCTGAGCATCAGCGTGCGGTGCAAGGAGGTCGACGATGACACCGGCAACGTCCTGCGCTGACGGCAGCCGGCCGGCGGGGTATTCGGCCAGCGTCCTTGCTCGCATGTCCTCGATCGAGATTCCCTCTCCCGCGGCCTTCGCGGCGAGGAGCGCGTCAACGCGTGGACTGTCAAACGGACCAGGAGCAATGAGATGGACGGATGCACCTTGGGCGCCGATCGGGCGGACAAGTTGGCGTACGAGGTTGGCGAGTGCAGCGTTAGCCACTCCGGCGAGCGGCGCATGTTCGCTGGGCTCAATCCCAAGGTGACCACCGATTGCGACGAGGCGGCTGTGCGGCGCGAACCGATCCGAGACGGCGTGGACGAGCCGCAGGAATCCACCCGCCTTGAGATCCACGGCGGTAGCGAGCATTCCGGGATCGACATCCATGACACCGGGAGAGCCCGGCAGGCCAATGCCGTGCACCGCCATCGCGAGGTCACCGGGTGGGAGGGCTTCTCGGATCCGTTCGATGGCACGGTCATCGCCCAGGTCGGCGGCAATCCCCGCGACTTCGCCCACGCCGGGCATTTCGCCGGATCGGCTGACCGCGAGTACGTCGATGCCGCGATCGGCGAGCAATCGGACCAGGGCGGTGCCCAGGGTGCCGGTGGCTCCGGTGACAACAGCAATGCGGTCAGCCATGCGCGGAGGCTATCGCGCTCTCGTTGTACGTGTATCCGGAACAGATCTCACGCGGGAGCGGGGCGTCTGGTTCACTCACCGCATGCCCGTGGTGACCTACCGTCTCGTTCAAGGTCTGCACACCGATGAGGAGATCGCTGCGCTGTTGACGCGCTCCAGTGCCCTCTTCGCCGAGGTTGTCGGCGCCCCCATCGATCGCATCCGTGCGTTCGTAGAGGAGACCCGCCCCCAGGCCACCGCCGTGGCGGGCCAACTCGTGAGCGAGGGTGCGGCCGAGGCTCCGTTCTTCGAGTTCCTCCTCTTCGCCGGTCGTCCGGTCGAGCACGCGCACCGGCTGCTTGAGGGCTTCACCGACCTGCTTGTGGAGATCCTGGGCTCGGAACGCTCCCTCATCCGTGGCCGGTGTCAGTACGCCGACCCGGATCACTGGGCGATCGCCGGCGTACCGGCCTCCATCGTCCGCAGGGCCGAGGTCGAGGCGCGCGCGGCAGCCGCGAAGGACTAGCCGGCCACCAGCAGGAACACGGCCAGGCCGACGGTCTGGACGATCAGCAGGTTGCTGGCATTTGAGGCCAGCACGTTGTGGGTGACCTCCTCCGTTGCTCGATGCAGGGCCCGTCCACGGTGGGCGTGATAGCTGGAGACGAAGGTCGTCAACTCCGGCAGGCTCGTCACGACGCCCATGATCAGACCGATGACGATCTGCGGCACTCCGAACGTCGTTCCGAGTTCGTGCACGGTTCCACCGAGCGCATCACCGAGGAAGTACAGGCCCACGAGCGCGAGCGCGATGATCGCGCCGTTCAGCGCCAGATACGTGCGCTTGCTCAGTCCACGCCCCACTTCGACACGACTGAACTCCTCGTACTCAACCGGGCCGGGTGAGTCGTTGGACATGCGACGTAGCACGACCAGGTAGGCGACGTAGCCCACAATGAAGACCGGGATGACCCACACGGACTCCACCTGGCCGGTGAGCAGCAACACGATGGGGACCACGATGCTGATACCGATGAGGACATGTTCACGTCGCAGGCGTGGACTGCCGAGATCCCTGATACCCCGGTACGCCGTGGCCGCCCCCATGGCCAGCAGCACGTTGATGATGTTGCTGCTCAGGATGTTGAAGGCCACCGCTGACATGAACCCTGCGGCGGCCACGGCAATCGTGGTGACGAGTTCGGGCACGCTCGTGAGGTAGCCGAGCAGTTGGCCCGCCGCTCGGTTGCCGAGGTGAAGCCGGTGTGCGATGCCCTTGGCGGGTTGGTAGAGCAGGAAGCGGGCCACCACGATGATGAGCCCGGTGAGCGCCAGGAACTGCAGGAGAGTCCACAGCAGAGCCGGCATTCATCCAGATTACGGGGCCGCGAGTCCGTCCGCGTCGGCGCCCGCCGCTCCTCCTAGAAGCTGAAGGGCCAGGCTTTGAAGTAGTTCCGAAGCCGCAACCAGAGTCCGTAGAGCCCGCGCGGTTCCAGGATGAGGAAGAGCACGATGAGCAGACCGAAGATGATGGTCTGGAGCTCGAAGACATTGAGCAGACCGCCGTCGCCGATCCCACCGGCACCGGGGATGAACCCGGTGATCCAGTTGACGAGTTTGGGCAGGAGGACGACGAAGACGGCACCCATGATTGAGCCGGTGATGGTCGCCAGACCGCCGATGAAGACCACGGCGAGGAAGTCGATCGAGAGGAAGATGTTCCACGTCTCCGGTGAGATGCGGCCGATGACGATGGACAGCAGCGCCCCGGAGATGCCGGCGTAGAAGGACGACACGGCGAAGGCCAGCGTCTTCGTGCGCAGCAGCGAGACGCCCATGACCTCCGCGGCCACGTCACGATCCCGGACGGCGGCGAAGTTGCGGCCGAAGCGAGAGCGGACGAAATTGCGGGCCGCGAAGGCGAGCACGAGGAAGATGACCAGCGTGGCGAAGTAGAAGATGGTGAAGCGATCAATGCGGTAGCCGAGGATGGTCTGGTTGGAGAACAGATCAAAACCGAGGAAGACCGGATCGGCTGGCGCCCGCCCGACTCCGGCGCCTCCGGTGATCGGCTTGGCCTCCTTGAAGATGTGCTCGCCGATGAAGACGAGTCCCAGCGTCAAGATAGCGAGGTAGAGGCCGCGCACGCGTGCGGCTAGGGGAGCGAGAACGAGGGCGATCACGGCGGGCACCAGGCCCGCGAGGGGGAGCCAGATCGCCATGTCCCAGCCGAGGCCGATGACGTCGCCTTTCGATTCCCCACCCAGCACGGCGGCGGTGTAGGCGCCGAGGCCCATGAAGAAGGCCTGTCCGAGGGAGACCTGGCCGGCGTACCCGGTGAGAAGGTTCAGGCCGATGCCGCCGATGGCGTAGATGAGGACGGTGGTGAGGAGTGCCACCATGTCCCGCTGCAGGAGGAAGGGCAGGATGCCGAGGGCGAGGATCCCAACGATCGCCCAGTTCCGCTTCACGCGCGTGTTGAAGATGCTCATCTCCCGCGCGTAGCTGGTGAAGAGCTGTGGGCGACCGCGGACGGTCTTGCGGGACTCCTTCGTTGCGGTGGTCATACCCGCACCACCTCCTTCGTGCCGAAGAGTCCGTAGGGTCGAATCATCAGCACGATGATCATGATGATGTAGGGCACGATGACGTCGAAGTTCGCGCCGAGCCACGGCGCAAACTCCGGTTGGTAGGTCCGCGTGAGCGATTCCGCGACGCCGATGATCAGGCCTGCGATGACCGATCCCTTGATGGAGTCCAGGCCGCCCAGGATGATCACCGGCAGGGCCTTGAGGGCCACCAGGGCGATCGTCGTCTCGACGCCGGAACTGCCCGCGGTGAGCAGCGCACCGGCGAGCGCGGCCATCGCGGCGGCGATGCCCCAGGACAAGCCGAACATCCGCCCGACGTTGATGCCCTGCGCGAGACTCGTCTCCTGATCGAAGGCCGTGGCGCGCATTGCGAGGCCCGTGCGTGAACGGGTGAGGAAGAGACCGACGATGGCAATGGCGGCAAGAGCGATCACGAGTCGGGCGATGTCGATGGTGAACAGGCGGGCGCCGAGTACGTCGATGGTGTTGAGACCGAACGGATCATTGACGGTGAGGAGTTCCGAACCGATGAGGCGTCCGGCCACGATGAGCAAGATGATGAAAATTCCGACCGTCACCGTGGCCGCCGAGAACGCAGGTCTGCCCACCATCGGGCGCAGTGCCACCCGCTCGATGATCATGCCGATGATGGCCATGACCGCCATACCCAGGAGCACGGAGAGCCAGAACGGAAGACCCACGGCGTTGCCGAAGGATCCGGTGAAGAATGCGCCCAGGATCATCAGTGCGGGTGTCGCAAAGTTGATCACCCCCGTGGCGCGGTAGATGATGACGAAGGACACACCCAGGAGTGCGTACAGGCCGCCGAGGCCGAATCCGCGAACGAGCGAGGCGATGAGGTCTTCCACGGCTACGCCTCCCCGCGCGATACGACGATGACGTCACTTTGATCGCCCCCGGGCAGCTGGTCAGCACCCGAGTACATGTCCTCAATGAGAGGCGCAAACGACTGCGTGAGCGCCGACCGCTTGACCTTCTGGGTGGCGGTCAGCTCACCATCCTCGTGGTCCAAGGCCTTCGTCAGCATGCGGAACTTGCGGATGTTCTCCACGCGCGCGGTGCCCTCGTTGACTTTGGCGATGACCCCCTGCACGAGCTTGAGGATCTCTTCGCGCTCGGACAGATCGCGATACGTCGTGTAGGGGATGCGCTTGGCTCTCGCCCATTGCCCGGCGGTGTCCTCCTCGATACCGATGAGGGCGGTCAGGTAGGGGCGCTGATCGCCGATGACGATGGCCTCGCGGATGAATGGCGAGGCCTTGAGCGCGTTCTCGAGTTCGGAGGGGGAGATGTTTTTGCCGCCTGCCGTGATGATGATGTCCTTGATGCGATCGACGATCTTCAAGTGGGTGCCGTCGACCCACACGCCGACATCTCCGGTGTGCAGCCACCCGTCCGCATCGATGGACTCGGCGGTCGCATCCGGCCTGCCCCAGTAGCCGACAAACGTGCCCGGATGTCGAGTGAGGATCTCTCCGCTGCCCTCGGCCAGCGCGATTTCGACACCCGGGTGCGGCTCGCCGACGGTGCCGAGCTTGATGCGGCCGTGACGGTTGCTTGTCGCGACGGCGCTGTTCTCGGTCATGCCGTAGAGCTCGTTGATCGGTACGCCCATGGTGAAGAAGAAGAAGAGCACCTCTGGGGAGATCGGTGCTGCCGCCGAGGCGGCTGCGCGGACGCGGCGCAGGCCGAGGCGCTCGCGCAGCGCGCGATAAAGGAAGACGTACCCGATGCCGTAGCGAATGCGGCTCCACAGGGTGTGACGGCCGCCGTTGGCCAGCATGGATGTTGCGATGCCCTGGCCGACACGCATCCACAGGGCGTAGTTGGCCTTCTTGATGCGGGAGGCCGCGGACATGCGCACCTCGACGGCTGCCTTGAGCTTCTCCCAAATTCGTGGGACAGCGAAGAAGAGCGTCGGCTGAACCTCGCGGATATTCACCGTGACGGTGTCAATGGACTCGGCAAAGTGAACGACGGCTCCGGAGACGGCGTTGGTCCATGTCGTCACGGCACGCTCAGCCACGTGACACAGCGGCAGATAGGACAAAATCACGTCGCCCGGGTTGGGCGGCGGGTCATAGAGGCCACCACCATCGACAATGACCGAACTGGCGAACTCGACATTGGCATTCGACAACATGGCGCCCTTGGGGGGACCGGTCGTGCCGGACGTGTAGACCAGCGTGACGACGTCCTCGGGCTCCGCGGAATCCGCCAGATCCTGCAAGGCGCGGGGGTTGGCCTCCCGATGCTCCCGTCCACGCGCGAGGAACTCCTCCCAGCCCATGAGTTTGGGATGATCGATGGTGGCGACCCCGCGATGCTCGAGATAGACGATGTGCTCTAGGACGGGGCAGTCCGCCTCGATGAGCAGGGCCTTATCGACCTGCTCCTGATCCTCCGCGATGAGGACACGAGCGCCGGAGTCGGCGAGCAGGTAGGCAACCTCCGGGGCGGGATTGGTGGGGTAGAGCCCCACGGTGATCCCTCGTACCGCGTTCGTGCCGAGATCGGTGAAGAGCCATTCCGGACGGTTCTCTGAGTGGATGGCCACCCGGTCGCCGGGATCGATCCCCAGGGAGAGCAGCGCGTGCCCGACCAGGCTCACCTGGTCGGCGTAGTCCGCCCAGGTGACGTCCTGCCAGATCCCGAGTCGCTTGGCGCGCATCGCCACGGCCTCGGGAGCGTCGGTCGCTCGCCGTTGAACGGCCCCGACAAGGGTCCAGGTTCGGGTGGTGGAGTCGGCAACTGCGGTCATCATGCCTCCGTCAGGGCGCCGGTGAGGTCTTCGCCGAGGTACGCGCGGATCACGTTGGGGTCGGCCTGCACCTGCGCGGGCTCGCCAAGGGCGATGCGCTCACCGAAGTCCAGTACCAGCACGCGATCGGCGAGGTCCATGACCAGGCCCATGTCATGCTCGACGAGGATCATCGTGACCCCCATTTCCGCGCGAACGTCGAGGATGAATCGTGCCATGTCCTCGGTCTCTTCGACGTTCATGCCGGCGACGGGCTCGTCCAGGAGCAGCAGCGTCGGCTCCATCGCGAGCGCCCGGCCCAACTCGACGCGCTTCTTGACTCCGTAGGGGAGCATCCCCACGGGGAAGTTGCGGTGACTCTCAATGTCGAGGAAGTCGATGATGCGCTCCACTGCCTCGCGGTTGGCGGCTTCCTGGCGGCGCACGTTGGGGCTGAAGATGAACGCTGAGGCAACCGAATAGTTCATGTGCAGTGCTCTGCCGAGCATGAGGTTGTCCAGCACGGTCAAGTTGTCGAACAGTTCGATGTTCTGGAACATGCGGGCCACGCCGAGCTTGGCGATGCTCTCGGGTGCCATGCCGATGAGTTCGTCGTCATCGAGGCGAAGTGACCCTTCCTGAGGGCGGTAGACACCGCTGATGCAGTTGAAGATCGACGTCTTGCCGGCACCGTTGGGACCGATGATCGCGAAGAGTTCCCCGCGACGGACATCGAAGCTGACGTCTCGGATGGCTCGAGTGCCGCCAAAGGACAGCGAGATTCCCTGTGCGTCGAGAAGTGTGTCGGCGCTCAACTCAACCACCGCTTCCTACGTCGGTATTGCTTCACGTCGCGCAGTGAGCCCCGCTCATCACCGCGCAGCCCCAGATAGAACTCGCGGATGTCGTCGTCGTCGCGGAGTTCGTCCGCTGGTTTGTCCATGACGACGCGACCGGTCTCGAGGACGTAGCCGTGGGTCGCGATGGAGAGCGCCATCGTGGCGTTCTGCTCGACGAGGAGCACCGACGTGCCATCCGCATTGATCTGCACGATCAGGTCGCGCAACTGCTGGACAATCTTCGGCGCTACTCCGAGGGATGGCTCGTCGAGGAGGAGGTAGCGCGGCTTGGACATGAGGGCGCGACCGATGGCCAGCATCTGTTGCTCACCGCCCGAGAGGTATCCGGCGGTTTGCTTGCGGCGTTCGGCCAGCACGGGGAACATCGAGTAGGCGCGCTCGAGGCCCTCGGCGATGTCGGCGCGAGACGCCGTGTGGCCCCCCGCCTTGAGGTTCTCCTCGACCGTGAACTCGCGGAAGATCCGGCGCCCCTCCATGACCTGTCCGATGCCTGCTTGCACGATCTGCGGCGCCTGGAGCGATTGGATGTCCTGGCCATCCAGGCTCACGCGCCCTTTGGTGACTCGGCCTCGGTGGACGTCGAGGAGCCCGGTAATCGCCCGCAGAACTGTGGTCTTGCCCGCACCATTGGGGCCGAGGAGTGCCACGACGGAGCCCTCGGGGACCTGGAGGCTCACGCCCTTGAGAACCTGGATCACGTCCTCGTAGACCACCTCGAGGTTCTCGACGGTGAGCACCGGATAACACCCCTTCCCGGGCGGATTCGCCCATCGACCCTGTCATCCTGCCAAGAAATCGCAGTTCCGCGCGGCGAAGTTCGCATGCGCGTCGGCCAAAAGCCTGGCAGAGTTCGAATAGTGCTCAGGCGTAGGCCGGGCAGGGCGCGAAGGAGGAATCGTGGGGTCACATCGCTTGGTGAAGACGCTGGCGGGTGCGGGTGTTGTCGCCCTTGTCCTGGCCGGTTGTGGGGGCGGCGGAGGTGACAGCTCGCCGACCGAGGAGTCCTCGTCATCGGAAAGCTCGAATCCCCGTGGCGACATCGCCTTCGATATCGGCGTCACCGAGGAGCCGTGCCCGGAGGCCATTAATCCGAACAACGGCTGCATCTACCTCGGCGTGCTCTCAGACCTAACCGAGGGTCCTTTCGCGCCGCTCGCAACACAGGTGGTGACCGGCCAGCAGGACTTCTGGACCTACGTCAATCAGCAGGGTGGTATCTCGGGCTTCGACGTGAATATCGCGGCCAATGCGCGTGACAACAAGTACGACCCGGCCGTGCACAGCCAGGAGTACCGCTCCATTGAGTCAAATATCCTGGCTCTTGCGCAGACGTTAGGAACCCCGCAAACACAGGCAATCCTCCCTGACATGGAGGCGGATAACGTCATCGGCGTTCCGGCGTCATGGTGGTCCGGCTGGCAGTTCCCCGAGACCGACGGTGGAGTACTGCTTGAGTCCGGGTCGTCGTACTGCATGCAGGCCATGAGCGGCCTGGACTGGTGGACCGAAAACAAGACACCCATCACCAAGCTCGTCGCGGTGGGCCCGCCTGGAGACTTCGGTGGCGACTACGCGGCGGGTGCGGAAGCGTGGGCCGCAGCGAACGGCGTCGAGTTCGGTGGCTTCATCGAGTCGGCCCCCAATGCCATCGCCGGCAACCAGGACGCGGCCGTTCAGCAGATCCTTGAGTCCGGCGCCGACATGGTCGCCATCGGCACGGGCCCCGCGGAGGTTGCGGAGATCGTCGGCAAGGCCGTCGCTTCGGGCTTCAAGGGCCAGTTCCTCGGGGCAGCTCCCACGTGGAATCCGCTGCTCCTGCAGACGGCCGCGGCGCCTGCCCTGTTGGCTGCCTTCACCAACGTTGGCACCACCGGCTCCTTCGGCACCCCGTCGGCCGCGATGGATGCGATGCAGGCCCAACTCGGCGAGGGCGTGCTGCCCGCCAATGATGGCTACACCTACGGCTGGGTGTGGCAGTACCCGATGAAGGCCGCGCTGGAAAAGGCCGCCGCGAGCGGTGATCTCACCCGCGAAGGCCTTGTTGCTGCCGTACAGGGTGGTGTCGAGGTCGATTACGAGGGTGCGCTGCCCAACTCGCTTGTCGGGGGTCCGCCCGCAGACGTCGATCGCTCAGTGTCCGTGAACATCCCGTCCGAGGATGCCGCGCTCGGGATCGAGACGCTGCTGGTCGGATACGTCGGGCCTACGGCCGCGGCGTACGACTACAGCGCTCCGTGCTCGGGTAGCTAATCCGACGCAGAGCGAGGGCCCCGGTGCGACTGCACCGGGGCCCTCGTCACGCGCTGGGTGGATCAATCGGCGAGTGTGAGCCACTCTTCCTCGAGGGCGGCGATGCGTTGCTGCGCCTCCTGCAACTCCCGATTGAGGTCCGCAAGGCGCGTGTGGTCGGTAGCCGCGTCCGCCATCTGGTCGTGCAGCGCACGCTCGGCTTCCGTGGCCTTCGCAATAGCGCGCTCGATCTTGGCCAATTCCTTGGCCCGCGCCCGAACTTCCGCCTGTGACACGCGCGGGGCTTCCTCAGGATGCCCCGTGGGGGGTGCCGATGGTGTGGCCGCCGTGGATGCGCGTGAACGGCGATTGAGGTACTCCTCGACTCCACCGGTGAGGTGGGTGAGCCGTTGATCGCCAAGGAGCGCGTAGAAGTCGTCGCACACGCGCTCGAGGAAGTAGCGATCATGGGAGACGACCAGCAGCGTGCCGCCGTAGCCGTCGAGGAGATCCTCGAGGGCCGCGAGCGTTTCGACGTCGAAGTCATTGGTCGGTTCGTCAAGGATGAGCACGTTCGGCCCCGACATGAGCAGTCTTGTCAGTTGCAGTCGGCGTCGTTCGCCACCGGAGAGGTCGCCCACCGGGGTCCACTGAGCATCGGAGCCAAAGCCGAGACGTTCACACAATTGTGAGGCGGTGAGTTCACGATCCTTGCCGAGTTCGACGCGGCGCCCGACCTCCTCGACAGCTTCAAGGACGCGCAGTTTCGGGTCGAGTTCTTCGAGGTGTTGCGAAAGCAGCCCCGGCTTGACCGTCGAGCCGCGGGTGACGGTACCGGCCACCGGTTCGCGGTCACCGAGAAGCGTGCGGATCAGGGTCGTCTTGCCGGAGCCGTTGGCGCCCAGCAGACCCAGGCGCTGTCCGGGTCCGATATTCCAGGTCAGGTGCCCAAACAGTGGTCGGTCGCCGACCCTGACGGTCACGTCATCGGTCTCAATGACCACCTTGCCTAGTCGCGCGTTGGCGAAGGACAGCAATTCGACGCTGTCACGCGGTGGGGGTTCATTGGCGATGAGTTCATTGGCCGCGTCGATGCGGAACTTCGGTTTCGACGTACGCGCGGGTGCGCCTCGTCGCAGCCAGGCCAACTCTTTGCGCAGCAGATTCTGGCGTCGCGCCTCCGAGGCAGCGGCCTGACGCGATCGCTCGGCTTTCGCTAGGACGTACGCGGAGTACCCGCCGTCGTACTCCTCGACGGCACCCCCCACGACCTCCCAAGTGCGGTCACTCAGGGCATCGAGGAACCAGCGATCGTGCGTGACGATGACGAGGGCGAGGCGCGGCCGGTTACGCAGGTGGTCGGCGAGCCAGGAGATGACCTCGACGTCGAGGTGGTTGGTTGGCTCGTCCAGCAGGAGCAGATCGGCGTCGGCAATGAGCGCACGGGCGAGCTGGACGCGGCGCCGTTCACCCCCGGAGAGATTGCCGAGTGTGCGGCCGAGGGAGGATTCGTCGAAGCCACCGAGGAGGCCGTCAAGGACCTCGCGGATCCTGGGCTGCGTCGCCCACTCGTGGACGTCGAGCCCGGGGACGACGTAGTCGGCGATGGTCATCGCCGGGTCGAACTGCTCGGCCTGGGAGACCGCTTCGAGATGGACGTCAGAGCCCAGCGTCACGCGCCCGGAATCGGGTGGCACCAGGCCGGCCATGACCGCGAGCAGCGTGCTCTTGCCGGCGCCGTTGCGGCCGACGACGGCGATGCGTTCGCCTTCGCCGACGCCCAGGGAGACGTCATGGAGGAGCGGCTTATCGCCGTAGGCCTTGGTGACCGCGTCGAAGTTGACGAGGTTGCGGGGGGCCATGGCCCCATTGTGGTGGGTTGGCCGCTAGCGACCCAGACCCCACCTCGGTTGCCGACCGTTGTGGTTGCTTCCAGCGAGCGAAAACCAACCACAACGGTCGGAAATGGGCGGAGTTAGGAGGGAGAGACGCCCGGGACGAAGGGGAACTGGCGCATAGAGCCGTTGGCCCAGGGCTGCATGGTGGGGGCAAGGCGCTTGGCGGTGCGTTCGGCCTGTAAGATTCCCGCTAACTTCGCCTGTACGTCGGCGTAGTCCGGGTTGTCATAGAGGTTCGTCATCTCACCCGGGTCAGCCGTGACGTTGTACATCTCGAATTGATCGTCGGGCGGGGCGATTTGACCCCCGGTGGGGTTGAGTGCCTTGACCGTGGTCTCCGCCACGCGTGATCCAGGCTTGTTGACCAGTCCCGGCACGAAGGTCTGCACGTCCTGGACGTTGGGGGTGGTCCACCACTGCGGGTTGTCCCAGTAGCGGGAGTACTTCCAGCGCTCCTGCGCTCCGTCCGCACCCGTGGGCAGGTAGGTGACGACCGTCTCGACACAGTTCGGCTGGTCGACCGGCCGGTAGGACATGCCGAGGAGTGACACGGCGTTGTCGCCCTTGAAGGGCTGATCGTCGGTCATGAAGTAGACGGGTGTGCTCACCTCAGACTCTGGTCGGCGCTCGCCGAGCAGGATGGGTGAAAGGTCACGTCCGACAAGTCGCCGGACCTGCGTGTGCGTGCTGTTGAGCTTGCGGGCCAACGCGGACTCGTTGAGGCCCGCCAGGCCGAGCATCGTCGGAAGCAGATCGGCGTGCGAGGTCTGGATGTCACTGCTCTTCGCCTCCGGGAAGAGCACCGGATTGTGGAACATGAAGGGCACGCGCAGCATCTCGTCATAGGCCGAATGCCACTTCTGGAACATGCCACCGTGAGCCCCGAGCATTTCACCGTGGTCAGAAAGGTAGATGACGATCGTGTCGCGGTACTGATCCTCGTTGGCCGTCAGTGCATCGACAACCTTTTTGATCTGCTCGTCGACGTTCTTCTGCAGCTGGTAGTAGAACCGGTGGTAGGCATCGTTATTGGTGAGTGGCTGGAAACCTTCGGGATAGCGCGCGACGAAGCTGCCCTGGGCGACCGGCTTCGTGCTGAGGTCCTCGCTCGCCGACCGGGTGTACTCGTCAGTGAAAAGCCGATCAGGCACATTGGATCCGATGAGCTGTTGGGCAAGGTAGAAGCCGCCGGGACCACTGAGGCTGCCAGCGAGTGCGAGATTGCCCCACAGGGTGATGTCGTGCGGATTGACGAAGGACGTCACGAGCAGCCACGGCTTCTTCGAACGGCGCAGGCGCTGCAGTTGCTGGACGCCGAGCTCGGCGTACACCTCGTCGCGGCCTTTGCCGCGTGGGGCGGAGGAGCCGGAGTTCAGGGGGTTGCTGCCGTGCGGCTCGGGGCCGATGAAACCCTCGAAGCCATACTGCTCAAGGCGCTGGGCCTCAAGGTAAATGTCCTCGAGGTACGAATCGCGCGCGCCGGTGTCGGTGTACGACGGAAGCGGGTTGTAGCCGCCGGGCTGGTAGAGGTCGGCGTCGGAAATGTGCCACTTGCCCTTCCAGAAGGTGTTGTAGCCAGCGGAACGGAAGTAGTTGCCCATCGTGGGGACCGTGGTGGGGTCGAGCCAGAGCAGGTCTTCCTCGATGGCGCTCTTGGCGGCGCCCGAGGTCTGCGCGACGCCGTGCAGGGAGGGGTATTGGCCGGTGTAGACCGAGGCACGGCTCGGCTGGCACGCCACCGACATCACGTGGTGGTGGGTGAACTCGAAGGCCTGGCGGCGCAGGAAGTTCTGCGCGTGCAGGTTGGCCTCGCGCCAGGCCTTGGTCTCGGCGTTCTCGTAGAACGGGGCGTAGCGCTGCTCGTCCATCATGATCACGAGGAAGTTCGGGCGACGCTTGAGGCGCCCGCGGGGCGTGAACTTCGGTTGGGGGGCAGCGGAGGCTGACTGGGCCGCCGCCGCGCCAACCCCGGCCGCCAATCCTGCGGCTCCGGCCGCCTGGAGAAGGCGACGCCTGCTCAGGCCGGATGGTGTCCCAGTGGACTCGCTCACGCTGCTGCCTCCTCGGTGATGGTCCCGTCAGTCTCTCAGCGGACGCAAATCCACAGCACCGTGCTACTACTGAGGCACTCACTGAGGTGTTGTGCAGTCTCGCTGCCGTGTCGCGTGACCATCCCGTGCCCGGATGTGCCGCGAATCCGCGGATCCTTACGTGAGGAACCTCGGATATCTGGCACACATGGAGGGCGTCAGGACACTGACCAGGTGCGTGTCCAGGTCGTCTTGGTGTGATCCGGTCCTTCGGCGACCACCTTCGCTGTCACCGTGAGGTTCTTGTTGCCGTACGTCGTCACATAGACCCGGCCATCCGGGTCGCGGCGCACGGTGCAGCCGTAGTCACCGCGCGGCGTGGCTCGCGCCGTCGGACAGGTCACCTCGATGTCGGTGATGCCGCAACCATCGCCGGTCGTCACGCTCTTGATGAGCAGCGTGGTCCCGTTTGCCGACACAGAGCGCGATGAGTTCCGGCTCATCGCTGAAGGCGGGAATGTGGAAGGCGCGATTGCGCCAGAACAATTCGGCGGCTGACGGGTGCTGGGTCCGGAAGTTCGGCTGGATAGCCCGGACGGCGTTGATGATCTCGTCGGTCAGGTCGGCAGCCAGGGTCGGGTGGGTCGCGGCGATCCAGGGGAGCTTGCCGCAGGAGTTGTGCAATCCGATCTGGCTGAAGAGGAGTGCAAGGTCGGTGTCTCCAGCGCTCACACCCATGTCGGTGATGGCAAGAGCCTCGGCATCGTCCGACCACGAGATGGCGCCGACGTGAAGGAACGCCGCGCGAGGGACGCGGAAGAGTGGCTCGCCAGCATCGGCATCACACTCCACGTGGATCTGTCCACCGCGGGCAACCAATCGAGTCTCCGGGTTCAACCAGCCCCCGGATTCGATGAGACGCTGCACGCTGGCGGCGAGGAAGTCGGCAACGACATCGTCGTCGGCATCGCAATACCTCCAGGGATCGTGCACGCCGCGATCCTGCCATTGGTGGGTGCGGCCGATGTGCGGTAGCCACGCCGCCCCGCCTACGCTGTCGTGGTGACCCAGGATCTATCGCCGTACGGCGCGAACGCCGACCGCCCGGTGCCGGGCATGGCCAAACTCAAGCGTCAGGTGTCGCGATTGCGAGTGGCCTTGGTCGTCGTGCTCGTCCTCCTCGTCGTGGTCGGTGTGTGGGCGGTGATCGGCGTGACGACGCTGTCGTCGACGGTGTCATCGCTGGAAACCAAGGTAGACAAACTCCAATCGGAGACATCAGCGCAGGCTGCCGGCGGCGGCACTACCGCGTCGGGGGGCGGGGCAGCGGCTCCGAAGCAGACAATCGCCGCGGCCACGAGTCTCCCTGACGGCACGCCCATGCCGGTGGGGGTCGACGGTGCGGGCGCGGTGCTTGTCGGGGACCCCAACGCGTCGAATGTTGTTGAGGTCTTCATCGACTACCAGTGCCCCTTCTGCCAGCAGTGGGAGGCGCAGATCGGCGCCCCGCTGATGGCGAAAGCCCTGCAACCGGGGTCGAACGTGCTCGTCAAGCAGTACAACCTCGCCTTCCTCAAGGAGGCCAACCGGGACCTGACTCCGCCGGGTGCTTCCGCGCGCGCGGCGAGTGCGGCCGCCTGTGTCATTGACGGCGGTAGCGCGCAGGTCTTCGTCGCGTTTGACTCCGCACTCTTCGCGAGTGCCGATCCGAGTGAACCGCCGAGCCAGTTCCAGAACGACGTACTCGCGGCTCTCGCGCGAGACGCTGGTGCTGGCCCCGAGACGATCGCTTGCATCGAGGAGACACGCTACGTGCCCTTCGCCTCCGCGGTGACCAAGGCGGCCTTCGCCCGCGGTGTCACCGGGACGCCGACGGTGCTCGTCAACGGCCGTCTGGTGGAGAGCTCGTTTAGTGATCCGGAGTTGTTGGCGCTGGCTCAGGGCTGAGGTCGACCGCGGAGCCCGTGGTGAGTTGAGCCTCAGCATCGCTCACGGGACATGGCCGGACGTCAGAGGCAGCTGACTGGATGCTCTCGGGGCCACTGCGGTACTGCCCGTGCCTAGTCGGCCAAGACCTCGCGGGGTAGTCCACGAGTTAGTGGCAGACCCACCAGTCCGATGATGAAGACGATGCCGAGCCCGGCGCGCAGAGCCTGAAGTTTGCTCTCGGCGTACTCATCGAGGACCACGTCGATCTGATCCGCGGGCACACCCTCAGCTTCGAGCACTTCACCGGCCTGGTCCACGGTAATGACCGGGACGCCACCGGCGCTCGCTTCGATAATGCCCTCCTGCAGTGCCGCGTTAATGGAGGGATTCTCCGCGAGCCCGGTCGTGAAGGTCGCGGCAAGACCGATGAAGACCGCTGTGCCCGCGAGAGCGACACCGAACGAGGATCCGAGGTTCTGCGCAGCACCCTGCAGTCCGCCGAGTTCGTTGCTGCGCGAGTCATCAGCTGCCGAGAGGTTGACGTTGCCGATCTGAGAGATCGCCAGTCCAACGCCGAGGCCGATGATCGCCATGGCGGACGCGAAAAGAAGACCACGCGCCTCCGGCGTAATCGCTGCGGTCAGCAGCAACAGTCCTGCGCACGCGACGAGGATCCCCGCACGGATGAGCGTGCGTGGCGAGAAGCGTGTCGCAAGTCGGGAGCCCACGATGGCCATGACGAATAGCGCTACCGAGAGGGGCAGCATTCGGATTCCGGAATCGAGTGCGTCTAGTCCGAGGACGGTCTGCAGGTAGAGCGGAAGGATAAAGAATGTCCCGGCGATGATGAAGTACAGGATCATCTGCGATGCCAGGCCAGCACGCAGTGTCGCGAGGCCAAACAGGTCAGGTCCGACGAGGGGTTGGCGTCCCGCCGCAACCAGGTGTCGCTCCCACGTGAGGAATCCCCAGCCGATGAGCAAGCCGACGAGGACCATCGGGATGGTGGGGGAGAATCCCAGGACTTCGAAGGGCGGATCCAGGGGTACGACGAAGCCCCAGGTGCTCGCCGAGACGAGAGCCAGAACGACGAACCCCATCGCCGTGGCGGAGAGGATCACGCCGGCAAAGTCGAAGCGTGACTGTGCCGCCGCTACCGGCAGATCCTTGACCTTCCCGGTCAAGGGGAGGATGACCAGGACGATGATGAGGGTCTCGGCGACGAAGACCCAGCGCCAACTGAACTCGGTCGTGACCCAGCCACCGATGAGTGGTCCTGCCGCCGCCGCCGCCCCGGCAACACCGCCGAGCAGGGCGTAGGCGATGGCGCGCTCTCGCCCGGAGTAGTTGACCGCGGCCAGGGCGGCGATGGCCGGAATCACCATGGCCGCGCCGATGCCCTCAATGATCGACCAGCCGATGAAGAGCATCTCGAAGCCGGTCGCCAGGGCGGTGATGAGTGAGCCCACGGCGTACACGATGACGCCGATGATGAAGGTGCGCCGCCGTCCAATGCGGTCGCCGAGGCCTGCACCCGCGAGCATGAGTGCGGCCATCGTCAATGTGAAGGTCGCAATTGCCAACTGCATGGAACTCACGGTGGTGTTGAGGTCGGTGACAACGGCCGTGATGGAGACGTTCATGACGGTCCCATCGATCACCATGACGAACTGAGCCAGGCCGAGGACGATCATCGGAAGCCACTTCTTCACGTCCTCACGGTAGCGTTGACCGCGGTTCTGTGACTCCGTACTGTCCAGTCCGTGTATGCAGACATGGTCTTTATCGGTGGATCGATCTTCACTGCGGGGATGGCATCCTCCGCTCCTGGCGCGGTGGCGGTGACGGGTGGTCGCGTCACTGCGCTCGGCAGTGACGAGG
This sequence comes from Candidatus Nanopelagicales bacterium, assembly GCA_030827125.1. Classification (GTDB taxonomy): domain Bacteria; phylum Actinomycetota; class Actinomycetes; order S36-B12; family S36-B12; genus Mxb001. Next base: position 14,831 of record JAURFD010000004.1, on the reverse strand, counting down.
AACTCCTGGATCTTCGCGGACCGGCGACGACAATCGTCGAACTCCACGGCGGACTTGTCATCCCGGGGTTTCAGGATGCGCACGTGCACCCGGCGATGGGGGGTGTCGATCTGCTGCGCTGCAGTGTCTTCCACTGTGACTCCGCCGAGGAGGATCTTGAGGTCATCAGCGCCTATGCGGCCGCCCACCCTGAATTGGAGTGGATCATCGGTTCAGGCTGGAATATGACGCACTTCCCCGGAGGCACACCGACGCGACACATGCTCGACAGCGTCGTGCCGGACCGTCCGGCCTTCCTGCCGAACAAGGATGGGCATGGCGCCTGGGTCAACACGGCGGCGCTGCGGGCCGCGGGTGTCACCGAGCAGACTCCGGATCCTTCCGATGGTCGTATCGAACGCGAACCGGATGGGTATCCGTCCGGAACGCTGCACGAGGGGGCTGCCGACCTGGTCGGACGCCTCCTGCCGAAGACGTCACGAGAGGAGACTTTGCGGGGTCTGCTTCTCGCGCAGGAGAAGTTGCTCGCACTCGGCATTACCGGCTGGCAGGACGCCGCCGTGGGCGACGTGTTTGAGCAGGGTGACCTTCTCGAGACGTACCTCGCTGTGGCTGCGCGGGGTGCCTTGACCGCGCGGGTGGTGGGCGCGCTGTGGTGGGACCGGGAGCGCAGCAGTGATCAGATTCCCGACTTGGTGCAACGCCGCGGCGACGGTGCGGCGGGTCGGTTCGTGCCCTCCACAGTCAAGATCATGCTCGATGGGGTTGCGGAGAATTACACCGCTGCCATGCTCGAGCCCTATCTCGATGGCTGTGGCTGCCACACCGACAACTCCGGACTCGACTTCGTCGACCCGGATGGTCTGAAGGAGTACGTCACCGAACTCGATCGACTCGGCTTCCAGGTCCACTTCCATGCCCTCGGGGATCGAGCCGTACGACAGGCCCTTGACGCCATCGAGGCGGCTCGCGCGGCCAACGGGCCCGACGGCGGTAGGCATCACTTGGCCCACCTGCAGGTAGTCCACCCCGACGACATCCCACGGTTCGCCGCACTCGGCGCGACCGCCAACATGCAGCCGCTGTGGGCCTGCAACGAGCCGCAGATGACCGAACTCACCATCCCCTACCTCGGCGACCGTCGGTCAAGGTGGCAGTACCCGTGGGCAGACCTCCTGAATTCGGGGGCGATGATGGCCGCGGGAAGCGACTGGTCCGTGAGTAGTCCGAATCCGCTGGAGGGTATCCACGTCGCGGTCAACCGCCGCGCACCAGGCGATCACGAGGCGGACGTTTTTCTGCCGGAGCAGCGCATCAGCCTCGCGGACGCCGTGGGCGCCTATACGGCGGGATCCGCCCGAGTTAATGGGCGGGACAACGACACCGGCGCCCTGAGGGCCGGCTACCTCGCCGATCTCGCCGTCATTGATCGCGATGTCTTCGCTCGACCGGATGAAGAGATCGCTGACGCCTGTGTGACGGCGACGTACGTTGAAGGTGAGTGTGTCTACCGCTCGTCCTAAGCGTGCAGCGATAAGCATGGGATGCCGTACGCTCAGGCGGTGACGTCACTGAGCGGCGAGCCGCAGACAACCTTTTCCGATCTCGGCCTCCGCGATTCCCTGCTCCGGGCGTTGACGGCCCAGGGCTACGAGGAGCCAACCCCGATCCAGGCCGCGGCCATCCCCGTGTTGAAGACCGGCTCCGACGTCGTCGGCCAAGCGGCCACCGGCACGGGCAAGACCGCGGCATTCGCCCTGCCCATCCTCGATGGCCTCAATCACTCCGGCGATGATCGAAAACCGAAAGCACTCGTGCTTGTGCCAACCCGTGAGCTGGCGCTCCAGGTCTCGCAGGCCTTCCACGCGTACGGCCGGGATCTCGGCGCGCGACTGGTGGCCGTTTATGGCGGTGCGCCCGCACGCCACCAGATTGACGCCCTAAAGCGCGGAGTTGACGTGGTCGTCGCCACACCCGGTCGCGCGCTCGATCTCATTGATCGCAAGGCCCTCAAGCTCGATGCTGTGCGCACCGTGGTGCTCGACGAGGCCGACGAGATGCTCGAGATGGGGTTCATCGAAGACATCGAGTCGATCCTGGCCCTGACGCCGGCGGACCGGCAGACCGTGCTCTTCTCCGCCACCATGCCCAAGCGCATCGCCGCACTCGCCGAGCGACACCTTCGCGATCCGCAGCGCATCTCCATCGCATCGAAGGAGTCCGTCGCCGACGAGGTACCTCGCGTCCGGCAGACGTCGTACATCGTCACCCGCAACACCAAGGCAGCGGCTCTCGGCCGAGTGCTCGATGCGGAGGATCCCAAAGCGGCCATCGTCTTCTGCCGTACGCGAGGTGGGGTCGATGAACTCACGGATCAGTTGAAGGCTCAGGGCTATCAAGCCGAGGCACTACACGGTGGTCTCACACAGGAGCAGCGTGACCGCGTCATGGGCCGCCTGCGCTCAGGCGCGACCGAGATCCTCGTCGCCACCGATGTCGCCGCCCGCGGACTCGACGTTGATCGCCTGACTCATGTGGTGAACTACGACCTGCCGGTGTCCCCGGAGGCCTATGTCCATCGCATTGGCCGCGTGGGCCGAGCCGGCCGTGAAGGCGTGGCCATCAGTCTCGTCGAGCCACGCGAACGCCGACTCCTTGCGGCGATTGAGAAGCTCCTCAGGGGGCGCATTCCCACGGCGCCCATCCCCACGGCGGCTGATGTGCGCAGCATGCGGCTACAGCGCACCAGCGATGCCATTGGCAGTCTGCTTGTCGATGACCTTGCACGCGAACGGTTGGAGTCCTATCGAGACGCTGTGGAGGGCCTTCTCGACGAGAACGACGTGCTCGATGTCGTCCTTGCCGCGTTCGCCTTCGCGCATGAGGCCACCCAGGGTGTCGCCGGTGATGATGGCGATATCGACTTCAATCCGCCGCAGGAGCCGAAGGCAAAGACGGGCAAGAAGGGCCGGGACAAAGACCGCTTCGACGGGCCGGACAAGAACGGCAAGAACAAGAAGAAGAATCGCCTTGATGTGCCGACCGAGCGTCTCTTCGTCTCGGTGGGGCGACGGTCGGGCGTGACTCCGGCTGACATCGTGGGTGCACTCACTGGTGAAACCGACCTCAGGGGCCGCGACATCGGGGTGATCACGGTGCACGACTCCTATTCGCTCGTCGAGGTACCGGACAAGCTCGCCCGCAAGGCCATCAAGGACCTCAACCGATGCACGATCAAGGGCAACCGAGTCAAGGTTCGGCTGGACCGCGGTCGCTAGCGACTACTCAGACGAACTTTGCGAGCAAGCGACCGTCCAGCGACCGTTTGCTCGCAAAGTTCGTGCTTGAGGGCGATCTATCAGCGCGTGAAGTACTCCATGTAGTCGCTGTAGGGGACCTGCCCGGCGGTGGGGCTGTCCTTGGGCGTCGCGCGGATAGCCTTGGCGACCTCTGCCGGAACCGGTTCCCAGTAGGCGGGCATTTTCGCTGCCTCATCCGGATTCAAGGCATAAATGAGCAGGAAGTTGACGATCCAGATTGACGGGGCCATCGCCATCCCGACATGAGTGCGTTTCGTGCCTTTGCGGTTGGGGGCGAGCTCCCACGGATCCTGACTGGTCTGCGACTTTGAGCCGTATGGAACCTCGGGGGTGTAGGCCGAGCGGTAAAGCGCCGCGAGGGTGTCCTTGGCGCCGTTCTTCCTCATCCAGTCACCCATGTAGCCACACGGGATGCCCTCCGGGGGAACTGCGTTGGGGAAGTCACACACGGCTTGGGGAGCGAGGACCCAGTTGATCTGGCGCACGGGCGAGGTCGGGTTCGCCGGACTCTCCAGCATCCCGTTCTTGTTGACGATCAACCCGTAGCTGCCGATCAGCACCTCGGTGCGCTTGCCGTCAATCATGCGGTAGATCGGATTGGCGGTGGTGTTCGTCAAGTAGCTCACGCTTAGTCGACTGAGTTTCGCAGCTTCGACGGCTTCGGCCTTGGTGGAGATACCGCGGTAGCCACGCGCGTTGATGAAGTCGCGGTACTGCTTCTTGCTGAAGACTTTCGTCGTATCGAACCCGAGGTCCTTGGCAATTTGGTCCGCGCGTTCGCGGCCCAGCGGTTGATTGACCTGCCGGGCGTTGGTGGCCTGTGTTGGTGCGTACGGCAGGTAGCGAGCGGGGCCCGAGTACGGCTTGGCGAAGCCGGAGTCACCGATCGGGGCCGCTACGGCGGCGGACTGCGCGAGGCCGATTGGTGCGAGCAGGAGAGCGGAGGCCGCCGTAGCAATCAAGAGTTTCGTTCTGCGCTGTGTGGGGCGATGTTGTCGTGCGGGAGGGGACGTGGTCATGCGGTATGCCTCCAGACGGTGGTGCAGGTGGGGGGGCCGTGCTCATGCTGCCTCAGGGCAGCAAACCTTCCTGTGTGATGAGGTCGCTGACCGACGACGCAATCTGCCGGTGGCCCTCCTTTGTGGGATGAACGCCCATATCGGCGGAGATGATCCAACGCTGCGGACCTGGGCAAAAGGCGTCGTTTGATGACTGACCAAACTTCTCCTGGGTGATAGTCGACTGCACGCTGGCGCCGTCCACCTTGCCTACCTCGGGGTGACCGGGGCACGTCACCTTGCCCGGAGCAAGTCCGTAGGGGAAGAGCGGCGGGGTGGAGACAAAAACTCGCGAGTCCCACTCCGCGGATGCCTCGGCAGCGGAGCGAATCTCGTCGTTCACCAGTCCGAGCACGGTGAGGATGCGCTCGGGCGGACCGACAGCAGTGGCGGGAAGGACTGTGGGATAGAGCGACAGGACGATCGTGTTGTTCGGAGCGACGAGGAGATCATCGATGATCTGACCGACGCGGCCCTCGACATCCTCAGCCGCGATGACCTGCTTCGCGCACTGAAGGAACTTCGAGTCCCGCTTTTTCAGCAGGCACCGGGTGCCGGGGCCGGCGAGGAAGTCACCGAGCAGGGGATTGGCCCCGATCGTCATCAGTGTGAGGTCAGGATTGTCAGCGACGGTTTGCTCGAGCAACGCGCGCAACTGGCCGCTCTGTGTCGCCTCGTCCACGGGGAGCAGGTCCTTCGGGTCGGCTCCGGTAACCGCCCGATTGGCGTAGTCGAAACTTCCGGCGGGCAGGCCAAGTTGCTCCATGACCTGAGCTGGCCAGGCGATGCCGTTGGCGAGTCCATAGTCGGGCAGGAAGGTCACCGGGCCGGAATCCCCGGGCCCGAGGTCGGTGTTGGAGGAGCAACGATCGTTCAGGCCGGGGTAGGAGATCGTGCCGCAGGCCGCGAGGTCACGGGACTTCATCGCTGAGCCATCGCCGTAGTGTCCGTAGGCAGCGGTGATCGAATCACCGAGTGCCCGCACGACGAGTGTGGACTCTGCGGCGATGGTGGGCTCCGCCTCGGATGTCGCACTCGCTGACATTGCCGTGGTTCCGAGCGCGACGGAGGCTGTCACGGCTGCGGCCGTGGCGACGATCAAGGCGGAGCGTGCGGAGTTGCCTTGGCGAATACCCATGGTGGATCTCCTGGTCGAGACGATTCGGCCAGGCGCGCACCGAACGAACGACTCCATACCACCGCGTAGCAGCGGCACGCTCTACCGTGCTGACCGCAGACGATGCACTTCGCCTTCTGGGGAACTCCCGTGAGGAGATGCCGTCACTGCATGGACCTCAGCGCGTGAAGTACTCCATGTAGTCGCTGTAGGGGATCTGGCCATTGTCCGAGTTCTCGATTGCGGTGACGACGGGTTTGGGGATGGCCGTCCATGTAGATGGGTAGAGGCGCGCCGTCTCAGGCTCGAGGATGTAGTTCAAGATGTAGTTGAGGATCCACATGGCAGGAGCAACGGGCACACCCACGGTGAAGTCGGTGCCGTCACTTCTTGTGCCGTAGATCAGCTGGCTGTCCCCACCTTCCTTCTGGGACTTGTCAGCGAAATATGCTTCGCCAAGCCATGCCGACTCGTAGAGCATCTTCAATGTGTCCTTGGCGCCATTCGCGCGCATCCAGGCATTCATGTAGCCGCACGGGATCCCCGCCGGAGGCACATTGTCAGGGTTGTCGCAGAAAGCCTCAGGCGTGAGAACCCAGTTGATCAGCCGGACCGGTGAGCACAGGGCGAAATCCGAAGAATTCGGATCGGGGCAGTTGGCCGGAACTCTCAGCATTCCCTCCTTGTCCACGATCAACCCGTAACCCGCGAGCTTCACCTTTACGCGCTCACCATTGATCATGCGGGTGTAGGTATTTCCCTTGGTGTTTGTGAGGTAGGTCGTGGCGAGGCGAGTAAGTTCCGCGGCCTTGCGGGCCTCGGCCTTGGTGTAGCCCTCCGGAATCGTTCCCTTCCCGGATAGGAAGTCCTTGCGCTGCTTCTTGGTAAACGTCTTGGCCTTGTCAATGCCGAATATCTTCGCCAAGCGATCGGCCTTCTTCTGCGTGGGTAGCGGGGCATTTACCTGTACTGGCTTGGTGGCCTCGCGTGGGGCGTACTTGACGTACCTCGGAAGGCCGGCATTGGTCCTACTGAAGCCGCTATCGAAGGGAACGGGGGCCGCAGACGCGGTCGGAGCGATGGCGATAGGGGCAAGAAGTAGTGTCCCGGCCACGGTCCCCGCGAGAAGCGACGTGATGCGCCGCGCTGAATGACCGCGCAGTAAAGCCGAAGCCGATTTGGCCATGTCGGAACCTCTCCTCGTGTGTGCGGCTGGGTTGAACGCCCACGAAGGTGCGGTCCCTGCCCGGGTTAGCGCGAACTGGACACTCGTTAGCGTATCTGAAGTACACCTCGCATTGGAATGTCCTTCTACCGTGCTGGCCACAGTCTTTGGGGCTCGGACTAGCCCTGCGGTTATGAAGGAAGTCCCGCCAGAACGGGGGCCTAAGGCCCTAGGCCACTCCATTGCCGCGGGTTAGCGTCGATCAGGGAGGTGGCCGATGTACGCGATCGAGGTGGAGCACCTACGTAAGGTCTATGGCGATGTTGTCGCAGTCGACGACGTCTCCTTTCACGTGGCGAGTGGCGAGTGCCTTGCTCTGCTTGGACCGAACGGAGCCGGCAAGACGACGACAACCGAGATCCTCGAGGGCTACCGCAAGGCCGATCGAGGTACTGCACGCGTACTGGGGCAAGACCCTGGGTCCGCGGGGCTGGAGTGGCGCAGCCGCCTTGGCATCGTGCTCCAGTCCGATCGCGATCTTGGTGATCTCACAGTGCGCGAGTCTGTGCACCATTTCGCCGGCTACTTCCCAGATTCGTACGACCCCGACAAGGTGATCGAGCGAGTCGGGCTGGTGGAGAAGGCGAAGTCGCGGAACGCCAAGTTGTCTGGGGGCCAGCGACGACGACTCGATGTTGCCCTCGGCATCATCGGTCGGCCGGAGGTCCTCTTTCTCGATGAGCCAACGACGGGATTCGACCCGGAGGCTCGGCACGAGTTCTGGGCGCTGATCGAAGAGTTGAAGGCTGACGGCACCACCATCCTGCTCACGACGCACTACCTCGATGAGGCCGAGCGACTCGCGGATCGGGTCGCCGTCATCGCGCGGGGCCGCATCATCGCCTGCGACACCCCAGGCAATATCGGCGATCGCTCCCACGCTCGGGCCCATGTGTCGTGGGAAGAGAACGGCCACGGCTTGTCAAAGGAGACGACGGAACCGACGCTGCTCGTGCAGCGCCTCGCAGAGCGCTTCGGCGGCGAGGTGCCCTCGCTCCAGGTCCACCGACCCACGCTCGAAGAGACCTATCTCGAACTCCTCAAGAACGAGGGCGAGTCATGAGCACGACACTGAGGATCGGTCGGAGCCGAATTCTCCTGGAATTGAGGCAGTTCTTCCGGGATCGCGAGAGTGCGCTGTTCAACTTCCTGCTCCCCGTGATCCTGTTGGTCATCTTCGGATCGGTGTTTGCCAACTCCGAAATTGGGTTCGAGGACGTCACGTTCACGCAATACTTCCTCGCCGGAATGATCGCCTCCGGCATTCTCTACACGTCCTTTCAGAACCTCGCGATCGCCATCCCGATGGAGCGGGAGGATGGGACGCTGAAGCGGCTGGCCGGATTGCCGATGCCCAAGGCGTCCTACTTCATCGGCAAGGTCGGCATGGTCTTCGTCGCCTACATCGCCCAGGTGATCTTGATCCTCGTGGTGGGCGTGCTGTTCTTCCGGATTCAACTGCCCACCTCACCAACTCACTGGTTCACCTTTGCGTGGGTGAGTGTCCTCGGCCTGCTCTCCTGCACCTTTATCGGTATCGCCTATTCGGTCGTGCCCAAGCAGGGCAAGGGCGCCTCCGCCCTCGTCGCACCGGTGGTTCTGGTGCTGCAGTTCACATCCGGCGTGTTCTTCATCTTCACCGACCTCCCCGAGTGGATGCAGGCCTTCGCCTCGCTCTTCCCCCTGAAGTGGCTTACCCAGGCGATGCGGTCGGTATTCCTGCCCGATGGCGCCCAGGTGATCGAAGCAAGTGGGAGCTGGCAGCTGGGCTGGTGCGCCGTAGCGCTCGGCATCTGGACGGTCGGCGGGTTCCTCATTGCCCTGAGGGTGTTTCGCTGGGCTCCGCGCGGTCAGCTGTAGCCGTTGCCGGCTCGACAAGACCCAGTGCTCGTGCGAGAGCTGCAGCGCCGAGTCCTTAGACGGTCACGGTCGCGGCGATGCGGATGAAACGTACGCAGTAGAACCTGAGTGCCACGACAAGGGGCTTGGCGGCGCGTCGTCATCTACCGTCTACGCCGTAGCGATGCACCATCACCGCGTTGACCATGGCGTCGAGATGTCTCCCTTCCAGGAGGGGGCCGTCGGCGAGGGGCCTTCCCATGAGTCGCAAGCGGACCAACTCTCCGGTGGATCCGTGGTCCGGTGGCGCATAGTCCGGCACGGCCAGCAGACGGACACCGTTGCGCTCGTAAAACCGAATGCGGTGAACGTGCTCCGAGTTGTCGGGTTCGCCGTCCGGGTCCTCGACGTCGAGCAGGAGTGCGATAGCGCCGCTCGACGTGAGGTGCTCCACGAGACGCTCCATGAGCAAGCTCCCATGACCCTGACCTCGGAGATCGCCGTCGATAGCGAAGTAGCGAATGAAGACAGCGCCGGTGTCACCGAGATGCCGAACCAGAGTGAATCCGAGTACTTGCCTGCTGGTGAGGACGAGAAGTTCCTCGTCGTCGCGATGCTGTGCGAGGGCGTTCCAGTCCGCTCGCAAGGCCGCGGGGAATGCGGACTCGTAGATCTGGCGAACCGCGGCCTCGTGCATGGTCGAGTCGTACGGCGCGAGGGCGATCGGAGACATGTCTATGAAGACCTCGTCAGAAGAATCCCAGGTGATCCCTGGCACGAGGCGCTGTTTGGCCACGCGTTCGGAGGGGGTGCGAGGGAGGTCATCGCGAAACTCCCAGTAGCGCGGGACCTTGAAACGTGCCAGCCGCTCCCGGCAGTGCTCGCTCAGTGTGCGAGCAGCCGCTTCGACATCGTGCTCGCCAATGAGTTGTACGTACGCCTTGATCTCCTCGCCGCGCAGTTCATCAGGTACGCCGACAACCGCCGAGAGACGGACATCGGGGTGCGTGACGAGCGTATCCTCGACCTCGCGCGCGGCGATGTTCTCGCCCGCGCGACGGATCATGTCCTTCACGCGGCCAACAATCCAGAGATATCCGCGCTCATCCTGGCGGGCGAGGTCGCCGGTGTGCAGCCAGCCGCCGCGGAAGATGTCCGACGTTGCCTCCGGATCGTCGTCGTACCCCGTCATCATTCCGGACCCACGGAGTAGGAGTTCGCCCACTTGTCCGACCGGCACGTCGACGTCGTTTGAGTCGACAACGCGCACCTCGCGGCCCGGCTTTGCTCGACCAATCGTCCCCGTCCCGACGCACTCGTCGTGGTCTTCGTCCGTCACGTGAATGTCGCCACCGGTCTCGGTCATGCCAAAAATCTCAAACCATGGAACACCCCAACGTGCCTCAAGTTCGGCGTGACGACCGGGGGGAATGGCCGAGCACTGGATCACTCGCAGGCGATGATTCCGGTCCTCGGGAGAAGGTGGAGCGCTCAGCATGAGGATCGGCATGGAGGCCACGCAATAGAAGTGCGTCGCCTCGTGCTCTCGCAGTCGGTCCCAGATGGTTGACGGGTGAAATCCATCGAGAACGATGACGCCCGCGCCGCTCACCAGTCCGGCAGCGATCGTCCATTGCGGGTCCATGTAGGACATGGATTGCGAGGTGAGCAGTCGATCCTCGGGGGTCAGAAGGGGGAAGCCGGTGACAAGGCTGCTGACGAGGTAGAGCCAGTAGTGGTGGGAGAGAAGGCAGCCTTTCGGGCGACCTGTGGTGCCGGAGGTGAACTGCACGTTGACGATGTCGCTCGGCGATGGGCTATCCGGGAGCGGGGAGTCGTCGCATGGTGCGAGCAGTTCGCCCAACTCGATAACGGAAGTACTCACGGGTGCGATGTTGGAGAGGAGTTCCGCGGTCGACACAACAGCGACCGCCTGTGAGCGGTCGAGAATCCACGAGGCATCGTCATGTCGACTCTTCACGCTGATGGGCACCATCGCGGCCCCGAGCCGAGCGAGGGCGAGCCAGATGAGGGAGTAGTCGGCCCTGTTGTGCAGCATCACGCCGACGCGCTGCCCTGCACGTATCCCGCGATGGTGCAGGTGATGGGCGACTCGGTCTACTCCGGCCGCCACCTCGGCAAACGTCATGGATATTGACGCGTCCGGCTTAGGTCCCTCACGGAGGTCGAAGATCCACGCTGTGCGGTCCGGCCATCTCTCCGCGGCTCGGCGCACTGCCTCATCGAGCGTGCTGGGGAATTCGATCATCGCGTCAGCGTTCTTTGAACCGGGCGGCGGCCTCGGCGTTCTCGTCAGTTTTGAGAGTGTCGAGCGCGGCCTCGACCTCCGCGTCGAGCGCCACCGCCAGAGTTGACTGCTGACCCTGGTCGAGGAGTTGCTTGGCCAGTCGCAGGGCAACGGGTGGCTTGGCCGCCAACTCCTCGGCAAACTGGAAGGCGGCCGCTTCATGTGCGCCCGCTGGGACGACGCGCATGACGAGCCCCAGGGCGTGGGCGCGTTCGGCATCGAAGTGCTGCCCGAGGAAGGCGAGCTCCTTGGCTCGGGCAAGTCCGACGGCTCTAGGCAGGAGGTAGGACATTCCGTTGGTACCGCTGAGGCCGACACTGACCTCAGGGAATCCGAAGACGGCATCCGCCCCGGCAACCACGAGATCGGCAGACAGCGCGAACTCGGCGCCGGCTCCGAGCGCGTATCCCTGCACGGCGGCGATCACGGGGCCGGGGAAAGCCATCATCTTTCTCGTGACGTCTTGCAGACGTTGGAGTCGTGTTCGGGCTTCGTCGCCGGACTCCTCGATGGGCGGCTCCTTCAGATCCCAGCCAGCGCAGAAGGACGAGCCGTTTCCGGTGAGGATGACGACCCGGGCGTCGTCCGCCCGCGCTTGATCGAGTGCCGCGAGCAGGTCGTCCACCAGCGCGGGCGTGACGGCGTTGAGTCGCTCGGGACGATTCAGGCGGATACAACCGATGCCGCGTGCGAGTGAGTAGTCGACGCTCGGTGACATGGCCGAAGATTAGTGGCCACCATCGGCCCGCCCCTAGGGCGTCCGTCGGAAGGTCACCCGCATCGGATCCTTGAGCCCGTTGATGATGGATACCGAGTGTCGTGGGCTTGGCGCGGTGTAGCGGACTCCGGGCGCTGGGTTGTTGCCGGGTCCGCCGTCATTGTAGAGAGGTGAGTAGCCGTTGCCCTGAGCCGGGATCTGCAGGATTGCGATCCGCTTGGCTGCTTTCGCGCTACCCGAAAGAATCACGTCGATCTGGTTTTCGCTGTCTTCCTGGTAGCACTGGTCGTAGGTGTCTTGCCTCACTCCGAGATCGGCCAATCCTTCGACGCGAATTGGGTGACCATCGATCCGGTAGGTCTTGCCCGTGTCCGTCAGGGGCACGCGGGTGCCGTCCTTTTCGATCGCCACGAGACGGAAGTGCTTGCGGTAATCGCCAGGGTGCAGTCCAAAGATTCCGTCGGGCGAAAAGGCACCGCCGACGGTCAACATCCGGAGGCGGAACTGAGCCTTGTCCTCTCCGTACATGGAGATTCCATCATTGGGTAGAAGGTTCTTCTTTAGTGGTGCGGGTCCGTTCTCGCCGAGGGTGGACATGCGCGTCAGCTTGGCGGCGATGATCTTGGGGCCGGTCCACTTTCTCGGATCATCTGGCTGATCGTCGTAGGGAGTCTTGTCGTTGGTGATGGACATGCCGACGGCGCTCACCAGCGCACCCTTGGGGCCCACGAGTTGCAGTGGAGTGGCGTCCTTGACGATCTCGACCTTCACCGGATAGCGAACCCTCGGATCGCTCTTGGGAAAGCGATTGCCGAATTCGCCGTTTAGGATCAGGACTGATCGTTCGTTGTATTCGAAGTTGGGGACGATCATCGCTGCCGCAGGTTCAGTGATCGTGCCGTCGTTCAAAGTAACTCTGAAATCTGTGCCGTCCAGCGTGCTTGGGCGGACCGGCCACGACGTTTGCACCTGCACCACGTCAAGAAATTCGCCATACACGCCACTTACGGAGTAGTACTGCTCCGGGGACACCGCTGTGGTGTGCGAGATCGTGGTGGGGGTGGAACTGCACTCGGTGAGCGTGTTCCAAGCGCCTCCGGCCGCGATGACAGCGGCACTGGCGACATCAAAATCGGGATCATCCGCGTGGGGGATGCCGATGATCCCCTCAAAGTTCAACGTCAGTGACATCAGGCGGGGAACGGTGTCCCACAGGTCTGCACCGACCAGGATGTCTCGCTTCAGGATGGGCGCGATGGTGGGGCCGTCGTGGCTGGCGTTCGGAAGCATCGGGGCCGCGTCGTTCGTCGGCGCAGCGTTTGCGCCGCTTCCCGCACTTGCCCAGACGAGCGGGCTGGCTGCCAAGGCCCCCGCCGAGAGGACCGTGAGAACCTTGAGAGACCTGCGGCTAGTCGACACGTCGCGATGCTCCCACATCACGTCACGCGTAGCCGCTTTTGTTGCCAGCCGATTCGCCTTCAGTCACGTGGAGCGATTCACCGCTGTATCTCCATTGCTACGGGTGCAGTCCTGGGCTATCGATCAACGCATGGCGCTTCAGCTGCCGATAGATCCCCGACCGACACCGCAACTGCTCCACACCCGCCTGCTCCAAGGACGACGCGAACGATCCGTCAACACGGCCCAGCCCCTGGCCTCATACCGAGACAGCTACGGACGGCCCACCGTCGAAACATGGGGCGGATCCTTTAGCGTTGCCATATGGTGCCCGGCGAACCAGTCCCTTCTCGCCTACGCACCAGCGCTTTCCTTGCTCTTGGGGGCCTTGCAGTCGCCGGGACGATCATTGGTCAGTTGGGAGCCACATCCGCAACGACCCTTGCTTCGGACGGCAATGGCGGTCTCGAGACAGGCATCTTCTTGACCGTGATGTTGGCATTCGCCGGGATCGCAACCATGAGCGTGAATCGGCTGACCTCGCGATGGGGAAGACTGCGTGTATTCGCGGTGGCTCAGGCAGGTGTTGCCGTCTCGTGGGCCATCGTCGGTCTTATCGAGCTGTTCACAACAAGTAGCCTCCTCGTCCTCTGGCTTTCCGCACCCGTATTCGGGGTTCTTTCCGGGATCACCATGGTCCTGACACCCTTCGTTGCTCGTCAGTTCATCGACCCGTCCTCTTTGGCCACTTCCTTGGCCAGACGCGGTGTGGCGGTCGGCATCGCAACGATCTTTGGGGCATCACTCGGTGGCTACATCATTCACCGGACGGATCCAGGGGTGGGATCCTCGCTAACGGTGTCTTGACCATTCCACTCGCGATCCTTCTCCTTCGCAGCTCACATCAATCCATCGATGTGACGGCAGTCGCCAAGTCCCCCAAGGTCCGTGAGCGTGTCGCAGCACTTTGGTTGAATACCACGCTTCGTCACTTTGCCGTCTTGACTGTCTTCTCCATGGTCCTCACGATCCCGATGTTCAACATGGTTGTTCCCCTGCTCAACAGCATCGACCACGACCCGCTCCCCTCAGGCGCCGGTTTCACACTTGCCGGTATCGCGGGTGGCCGACTGCTGGTGCCTACGATCGTCAAGAGGATTCTTCGTCGGCAGACTGAACTCGGTGGAGCCTTGTGGGCATCCATCGGGGTGACAAGTTTCATGCTCATCTTCGCCGCAAGCACTGCCATACCCTTCACACAATTCGATCTTGTGGTGTGGACCATCAGTGGTATCTGTCTCGGCGCCAGCCGTTTCACTCTTCGCACTTTGACTATCGCCGGAGTTGCGCACTCCGCCGCTCCCGGAGGGGAGCAGTCTGGAGTAGCAGGCATTGCGCTCCTCGCAACGATCTCGCTGCCCATCGGCACCCTGCTGTGGGGATTGTCGCTTGACTACCTCGCCGCAACCGCGACCGTGGCAATATCGGCATTGACCATGACAGCAGTGGTTGGGGGGCTCGCGTTCACGGTGCGTCGGAACTGCCCTGTATCCACGTGAAACTGGCCAGAGCTCCGCAGAGCCGCCTCGGGGATTTGAACCCCGGACCTACGCATTACGAGTGCGTTGAGACATTGGTAGGCCGTATCAATAAGTGGTGCCCCGTGGAAAGAAAGAGGCGCGGAGTGCGACTTAGGAGTAGGCAGTGACAACGTAAATGTTGTCAGAATGTTGTCACCAACTCATGGCGCAGAGCCCGGCGAACATCGGCTATCAGACCCCCCTGGAGTGGTGGAACGGAGCCTGCCCCGGGGGGCCGCTCTACGTTACCGACGTCAAGCGCACCAAT
>JAURFD010000049.1 GCA_030827125.1 Candidatus Nanopelagicales bacterium | reverse complement strand
CTTGACAAGCGAGACCGCGGGTTTGATACCGCGATCTACATGCTCGGAGCTGACCACCACGGTTATGTGCCGCGGATGATGGCGCTTTGTGCCGCCTTTGGCGATGAGCCGGGCAGGCATATGGAAATTCTCATTGGCCAGCTGGTATCGCTTGTTCGCGACGGTCAGCCGGTGCGAATGTCTAAGCGCGCAGGAAACGTCGTGACCATGGAGGATCTCGTCGAGGCGGTTGGGGTTGATGCAGCTCGCTACGCACTTTCGCGCTCGTCAATCAACTCCACTTTGGACATCGATATTGAGCTTCTTGCACGCAGGACTAACGACAACCCGGTGTTCTATGTGCAGTACGCGCATGCCCGCACCAAGCAGGTTGATCGCAATGCCCCGACCTTGGACGTTGACCGCAGTGAGTTCGACCCGGCTTTGCTGAGCGAGCCGAGCGAGTCGGAGTTGCTTGCAAAGCTCGCGGAGTTTCCAAGGGTAGTAACCCAGGCTGCGGAGTTTAGAGAGCCGCATCGGGTCGCTAGGTATTTGGAAGAGGTTGCAGGCAGCTACCACCGCTTCTACGACAGCTGCAGAATTCTGCCGCTTCCCGCTCGTGAGGTGGAAACCGTGCATCGCACCAGGCTCTGGCTGAATGACGCAGCTGGAGTAGTGCTCGCAAATGGCCTTGGTTTGCTCGGCGTCAGCGCACCGGAGA
>JAURFD010000048.1 GCA_030827125.1 Candidatus Nanopelagicales bacterium | reverse complement strand
ATATATTATTTAATTTTGATTTCTGAACGCTCCTTGTAGTTGAACATGTAAAACTTCTTTGCAAACGTCTTTTTCACATAGTAAAAAGAACCCTTGACCATTTTCGTGATGAAGTTTACGAGTAGCCTCTGAATTACAAATTAAACATTTTTGTTTTGTTTTTTCCATTATTCTTATTTTATTTAAAAATATCAAAAAAAATAATATCGAAAATAGTTAAAATAAATAAAATATTCATAGTGGTCGGGGTAACAGGACTCGAACCTGTGGCCTCCTGCTCCCAAAGCAGGCGCGCTACCAACTGTGCTACACCCCGAGTAACAGACCCGGGCCCAACTAAGCCGCTCAACGAGACGGAAGGGCCCTTTTTAAGGTCTGCGTTGTGGACCGTGAGAGACTCGAACTCTCGACCCCCTGCGTGCAAGGCAGGTGCTCTAGCCAACTGAGCTAACAGCCCGTTTTCCCCATCCTGAGATTCCAGATGAGTAGATGTATCGGTTTTTTTCCTCTTCAATAAACCTGTGGGTCTTACCCTCTTAAAAAAAGTCAACACTACGTGGTGGGATAGTGTCCTTCTCCCAAACTCCACGACCTCACTCGTTGTGGTAGGAATCGTGAGGTGGTATCCTATGGCGTTTTAAGACAACCATATGTCTCTGAGTATCTCAAACTCATTGCGGTCCGTGCGGGAATCGAACCCGCCACACTGCC
>JAURFD010000047.1 GCA_030827125.1 Candidatus Nanopelagicales bacterium | reverse complement strand
TGGTATCAGAGGCTGTCTTGTTGTAGAAGACATACATCATCGCCGTCAGGAGCTGACCCGAACTCTCCAGAGCAACCAGGGTGTTCTCAAAGGTGATTTCAGGCTGGCTGACGATCTCTTCGATCTCGGCCAGGTGCGCCTTGGTTGCAGCCTCAAATGCGGGGAGGTAGTGCTCGTCAGTTAGCTTGCTGAAGTCAGGCAGTTCATATTCGAGTGTCGATAGCTGAAGTAGCGGATTTGTCATCCTGCAATGCTATTGCTGCTCTGCAAACTCCATTGACGAGATGGCAACCTTGTCCGCTGACTCAAGAGTCAGGTTTTCGATGCGTCCAACCGCAGCTAGGTCTCGCTGAGCCTCAGAGAGCACAGCAGGTCCCTGCAGGACCATTGTCAAAATTTCAGCTTTCATCGAGAGCTTCTGATCAGTCTTTGACTTACGAATTGCAATTAGCGCCTCTGATGCAGCTTCAAGAAGTTCCGCAGAGCCCTCGGGCAGCTCATCCGGGCTTGGCCAGGCAGCCTGATGCACGGAACCCTCCTGCCACCAAGACCAGACCTCTTCGGTTGCAAATGGAAGGAAGGGAGCCAACAGCCTGACAATCACGCCCAGTGCCTCGCGGAGCGCTAGCACCGCAGAACCGATCTCTTCAGGCGTGTAACCCTCTTGGCTATAGGCACGCTCCTTGACAAGCTCGAGGTAATCGTCGGTGAAGGTCCAGAAGAAGGTCT
>JAURFD010000046.1:577-732 GCA_030827125.1 Candidatus Nanopelagicales bacterium | reverse complement strand
CGCGTAGGTGCGTCGCATATACGAGTTGGTGTGTCGGAATGTGGACCCGAGACGAAGCCGTCGCGCGCGCCGCCGCCAGTCTCTGTGTGGTTTCAATGTCGCGTGGTGTTTCTCAAGGCGCGCCATCTCGACGCGCACACGTGCACTCCGATGTG
>JAURFD010000046.1:0-478 GCA_030827125.1 Candidatus Nanopelagicales bacterium | reverse complement strand
TGTGTCGGAATGTGGACCCTCGACGAAGCCGTCGCGCGCGCCGCCGCCGGTCTCTGTGTGGTTTCAATGTCGCGTGGTGTTTCTCAAGGCGCGCCATCTCGACGCGCACACGTGCACTCTACTGTGTATACGTGATTCCACCGCGTGGTGACCCGCGCGCACGCGTAGGTGCGTCGCATATACGAGTTGGTGTGTCGGAATGTGGACCCTCGACGAAGCCGTCGCGCGCGCCGCCGCCGGTCTCTGTGTGGTTTCAATGTCGCGTGGTCTTTCTCAAGGCGCGCCATCTCGACGCGCACACGTGCACTCTGATGTGTATGCGTGATTCCACGTCGTGGTCACCCGCGCGCACGCGTGGGTGCGTCGCATATACGAGTTGGTGTGTCGGAATGTGGACCCGAGACGAAGCCGTCGCGCGCGCCGCCGCCGGTCTCTGTGTGGTTTCAATGTCGCGTGGTCTTTCTCAAGGCGCGCCATC
>JAURFD010000045.1 GCA_030827125.1 Candidatus Nanopelagicales bacterium | reverse complement strand
ACTAAAAACTATAAGGAAGATGGGGCAGAGTTGACATACTTGGAAGGATGTGATACAATTTTTAGATGGAACGGCAATTTCTTTCGTGGAAAAAGTTCTTGTGAAGATTGTTATGTATTCCGAGGTGGCAAAAAAACTTTTCTAGTTACTGAAAGTATCCTTAAAGAAGGTCAATACGAAGTAATAGATAGGGGTTATGATGTAGAAACAAGAGAACATATCTGGGGTTCTTTTACTAAAGTTAATGGTGGATTTTTCACCTTTGATCGGAAATAATCCGATCTTTTCTGCCAAATTAGCTCAGTGGTAGAGCAACCGCCTTGTAAGCGGTAGGTCGTCGGTTCAAGTCCGACATTTGGCTTTTACACCTAATAAATTATGGATGTATTGAAGTTTTTCCCAACAGAAGTTTTTGTACATAAGTGTAACTTTGACTTAGATAGATTGTACAAAAAAGTAAAAGACTTTGAAAAACAAACTCCTTGTAGACTACGTTCAAACAGTGGTGGTGGTTATCAAGGACAAAATTTCAAAGATAAAGCATTCGAACAGGAAATAAAAAAATATATTCCACAAAGACCAGATTTAAAGATATTGGGTTATGCTGGATTTGATGCTTGGGTAAATATTAATTATCCAGGATCATCAAATGATCTGCATGCCCACATAGGAAGAGGATCATTTCTTTCTGGTATTCTCTACGTCAAAGTTCCAAAAAACTCTGGAGATATTGTGTTTCATGACCCCA
>JAURFD010000044.1 GCA_030827125.1 Candidatus Nanopelagicales bacterium | reverse complement strand
CCGCGAAATTGAGAAAAAACAGAATGGCCTCGGTGTTGGTTCAGACGGAGACCCTTCTTATACGCTTGATCAAACTGGTGCTCAGTCCGTAGCGGTAGAAGCGTATGATGAATTCAATGACTCACTTGGTGGCAATGTTCATCATGCCCTGAGGGCTGGTACACGTCAATCAACTGGGGTGCTGGTTCCATTAATGAGCGTTAGGCGTCTCACTCCGATTGAATGCGAGCGATTGATGGGCTGGCCAGATAATCACACCCTTCATCGCGCAGACGGAAAACTGAATAGTGACACAATTCGCTACAAGATGTGCGGAAACGGTGTAGCATCTCCAGTTGCAAAGTGGATTGCGGAACAAATCAATCTTTGCGAGTAAGCCCGGATAGCTCAGTGGTAGAGCAACCGCCTTGTAAGCGGTAGGTCGTCAGTTCAATCCTGACTCTGGGCTCTGGTTACTGAGCCAATGCGCGGCGTAACGCGGACTGAGTTTGACCAAGCTGCCCTCAAGGTTTCACCATCTTGTGTCGTAATATCTCCGCCATTTAAAAAATGTCCGTTCCAATCTGGATCTGAAACAATAAGCAGATCAGCAACAGAAATGATCTGTGTTGATATTCGCTTTCTTCTGTGCTCTGGAGCAACAAAGATCTGTTGGATCCTAGAATCTGGGGCAATCCACCTAACAAAACCAGCTGATTTATTAAGTGAAATATTTTTATCACTGATGTCTTCTGGATTCAAGACTGTTCCGTTTGGGTACCTCTGAGCGGCA
>JAURFD010000043.1:289-795 GCA_030827125.1 Candidatus Nanopelagicales bacterium | reverse complement strand
GCTCACCGGTCACGACCCAGCAGTGCGGGACTACGTACTCGAGCGGGCGGTCACCTCGCGCTTCCTCGATCGTTTTGAATCTCTCCTGGTCGAGTTGCTCCCGAGTTATCAGGGCGAGGGTCGCACCTACCTGACGATCGCGGTTGGATGCACAGGCGGCCGCCATCGGTCGGTGGCGGTGGCGAATGAGTTGGCTCGCCGGCTTGGTGAGCACGGGGTCGCGGCGCGCACCACGCACCGCGACCTGCACCAGCCGATCTGACTCCCAAGCCGCTCTCGGTGGAACGGGTAGCCTGAGGGCCGTCCGCCCCCGCGTGCACCCCCGTTTGGGCGGCCAGAAAGGACTTCCCATGACCGTTCGAGTAGGTGTCAACGGCTTCGGCCGGATCGGCCGCAACTTCTTCCGCGCCGTCGCGGCCCAAGGGGCCGATGTCGAGTTCGTCGCGGTGAACGACCTCGGTTCGCTCGATCAGATGGCGCACCTGCTCAAGTACGACTCGGTGATG
>JAURFD010000043.1:0-279 GCA_030827125.1 Candidatus Nanopelagicales bacterium | reverse complement strand
TGATGGGTCGCCTCGGCGCCGATGTCCGCGCGGTGAAGGGCGGCATTCGTATTGGAGATCACACGATCCGGGTGCTCTCGGAGCGGAACCCGGCTGATCTCCCGTGGGGCGATCTCGGCGTGGATGTAGTGGTCGAGTCGACGGGCATTTTCACCGACCGTGCGAAGGCGGCCATGCATCTCGAAGGAGGAGCGCCGCTCGTCATCGTCTCGGCACCGTCGAACGGTGCCGATCTCACCGTGGTTTACGGGGTAAACCACCGCGACTTCCGTCGCCGCG
>JAURFD010000042.1 GCA_030827125.1 Candidatus Nanopelagicales bacterium | reverse complement strand
TGAACGCCAAGAAAGCGGGAAGCCCCATTGATCGATTGACATCGAGCATGCGGTCGGTGCGACGCTCGCTGATTGAGCCGAGATCGCACGTGGCGATCGCCAAGAAATCGAGCACATAGCCGACTGGCGCGCCGTGGAAATTGCCGTTCGAGCGAATCTCGCCATTCTTTGTGACAACTGGGTTATCGATCATCGCGGCGAGTTCGCGATGAGCAACATTCGATGCATGAGTAAGCGTGTCACGAACGGCGCCGGCGACTTGCGGCGCACAACGAAGTGAATATGCATCTTGAACGCGAGTGTCGTCGAAGCGATGCGACGCCACGAGGGGAGAATTCTTCAGCAGCGTGAAAATGTTGGCGGCACTTGCAACCTGACCTGGATGACTGCGAAGTGGTTCGTGCATTTCTGGTGCGAAAACTTGGTCTGTGCCGAGTAAGGCCTCGACACTAAGCGCCGTCGCAATGTCTGCAAGGGTGCAAAGTTCGTGAAGATCGGTGATTGCCAAGAGCAACATGCCGAGCATGCCGTCGGTGCCGTTGATGAGTGCCAGGCCTTCTTTTTCGCGCAACAAAATTGGTTTGATGTTGTTTTCATTGAGCACATCAATTGATGGTCGACGGCGACCCGATTTGTCGAAGACCTCACCTTCGCCCATGAGTGCGAGAGCACAATGTGACAACGGCGCAAGATCGCCACTGCAACCGAGTGAGCCGTACTCATAGACAACAGGCGTGATCGATGCATTAAGCATCGCCGCCATTGTTTCGGCAACAACTGGTCGAACTCCGGTTGCTCCGCTGCAAAGAGTGCG
>JAURFD010000041.1 GCA_030827125.1 Candidatus Nanopelagicales bacterium | reverse complement strand
CGATGATTTCTGAATTATTCATTGGTCTTGTCATTTTTGGGTAAATAATAATGTATGGTATCTCCTACCTTGTATGATGGTTTGCTCACTATAACAGTTGTACCACATTCTGTTTTATAAATATATCTCCAATCAGATTGTATGGTATTTGGTGGTGGCATTTTGTTTACTGACACAATAACACAATCTTTTCGAACCATGTCACGTTTTTTATCACTACAACTTGTAATAAAAATTGCAAATATCAAAACGGCTAAAAACCACATTAAGATAATTAAACTCTCTTTACTGTTCTTTAAAAAATTTTTCATGTTTTTTCTTTTAGTCGGGGTGACTGGACTCGAACCAGCGGCCTCCTGCTCCCAAAGCAGGCGCGCTACCAACTGTGCTACACCCCGAATTTTTGTGGACCGTAACGGATTCGAACCGTTGACCCCCTGCGTGCAAAGCAGGTGCTCTAGCCAGCTGAGCTAACAGCCCTTACCAATACGATATTGTCTCGAAGAAAGCAATAACAAATCTTCTCCAAATAGTCAATAACTTTTCTTTCATTACAATAAGTATTAGCGGTCTATGCGGGAATCGAACCCGCCTCACCGCCGTGACAGGGCGGCATCCTAGCCGATGAACGAATAGACCGTTGTGTCGTGTTGAAACCAACACGAACATGACCGGGAATTACTCTGACACTACAGTATCAGCAGTAGTTTCAACTGGTTCACAACATTCAGTGCTGTCAACAACACTTGTTGTGTCTTCAGAAGTAACTTCGGTCTCGGTGTTACCACCACAAGATGCGAATGTCAAAACACCCACAAAAGACAAAACTGCAAAGATTTTCTTCATATTTCTAATTA
>JAURFD010000040.1 GCA_030827125.1 Candidatus Nanopelagicales bacterium | reverse complement strand
GAATGGAATAGAGACTTAGGTAGGTAATAGAGCCATGAAATATCTTTGCTGCGGACTTCTCGATCTGCGAGCCTCTAAGGCTGGACATCTGTATTGCAAAGAAAATAGTAAGGGCGGTATTAGCAATATAACTCCAGTTTGGCAGAGCTGCTGAGTAGAGAGTTAGGTATGAAGTGGCAAACATTGCAATGGTGTGAAACCACATCTGCTGTTCAACTTTTGCAATTGGAGCAACTACTGGAAGCATTGGAATTCCTGCTGCTGCGTAATCATCTTTATATTTAATAGCTAAGGCCCAGAAGTGCGGCGGAGTCCAGAAGAAGATAACCATAAAGAAGAGAAGCGCTGTGGCATTAAGAGAGTTAGTAACCGCTGCCCATCCAATTAGAACTGGCATACACCCTGCAATCCCGCCCCAGACGATGTTCTGGGAGGTGCGCCGCTTAAGACCTACCGTATAGCCAAATACATAGAAGGTGATTGCACCAATGGTTAGCGCTGTTGCTAAAGGATTGGTAAATACCCAGAAGATAGAGAGAGATAGAACTGTTAGAGCTGTTGCAAAGGCAAAGGCTTGATTCTCACTTACCTCTTTATTCACAATCGGACGCTTAGAAGTTCTATCCATTAATTGATCGATATCAGATTCGATAATCATATTAAAGGCGTTAGCAGCTCCAGCTGCCAGAGTTCCACCAAGTAGCGTTGCAAGAGAGATCCCAAGAGGTGGAACGCCATCTGCTGCAAGAAAGAGGGCAGGTAGGGTGGTTACTAGCAATAATTCCACTACGCGCAATTTCATTAACGCGATATATGGTGAAATCATGTCGCGAGATTACCCTGTAGATTGAACTGGTGCGTATCTACTTGGCGTGGGCTATATCTCTAAACCTTATATTTACCAGCGCAATTCCTGCTTCTGCAGAGCCGCTATCTGAAACCTTTAAGTTAAAACTGGAAGCC
>JAURFD010000003.1 GCA_030827125.1 Candidatus Nanopelagicales bacterium | reverse complement strand
TCCGCACCGATCCAGTGAGAGGAGTGGCCATGGCCCTCACGCCGATGCCTATGGACGCCGGCATGGTCACCTCTGTTGAGGTCGCCGTTCGCTTGGCCCCCACTCGATCTGCTGCTGCGGCCACCGCCCGCAGCGCCGCCGCCATCCTGGCGGCCCATCCCGGTGTGCCGGTTCGCCTCGCTGGCCTGGACCTCGCCGGATCCCGCCTTCACCTCACTCTCGCCATCGGCCTCGGTGAGATCGGCGACATGAAGTCCGGTGGCTCGGTTGGCCAATCCGCCGTTGTGGCACTTGCCGATCTTCTCGATCAGATGGCGTCGACCGACCCCGCTCTGGTCCCGATGCCCCTTGCCGATTCGCCCGAAGCCCTCGCCGCCGCCGCAATGGTCCGCGGACGCGAGGCCGACTTCGATGCCTTCCTCGCTGAACTTGCCACGGAGTTGGTCACTGTCGGCTGACACCCATGGCGGAGTCACCGGAGGAGGGTCTGGACGACCCTCGGCGCGTCCCCGATCTCGAGGTCGACGGCGTCAGCGAAATCCACATCTTTGCCCAGGCGCCCGTGTTCACCGCGGATCGCGTGTTCTGGGATTCGCCCGACAATTTCGATCCGGCCCTACTCCTGCCTGACCTGAGCATGTCGGCTTGGAGCCGGCGCTGGAGTGATGGCCTGTGCCGCGTGTGGGTCCCCGAGGGCCGCGGCTTCGACGCCCGTGAGGAAATTAAATCGTGGTGCGCCGAGCGTGATATCGAAGTCTTCAACGCCCGCGTCGAGGCTGGCGTCCCCTTCCGCGACCTCGACCAGATCGAACCCCGACTACTCGGTGGTCTCCTAGCCGCTGCCGTCGACTGGCTCTACCCACGTATGGGCCAGGTACGCCGTCGCCTCGTCGCCGACCTTGACCTTGTCGAAGACGATGACGTTCGATCGATGATGTACCTCTTCGTGAGCGACATGACCGACCGCTACGACTCCGACCGTGAAGGCAAACTCGGGCGGGTCAACTACCTCGCTTTCCTCATCGGCAAGATGCGCAATTGGCCGCATGATCTTGCTCGGGCGACCTACGGCCGGGGCGCGGTCGCTGATCGCCTCAATCGATCCCGCGCCGTCGACGCCTTCGTCGCTGACGAGCATCGCCAACCGACAGAAGTCGAACTCGCTGAGCGCCTGGGCATCACCGTCACCGAGTTGCGTCAGCGCGATGAATCCCTCGCCGCGATGTCCGCGATGCGCAACTACGCCTCGCTGTCGGATGAAGGTCAGGACGAGGCGGAGCGCTTCGTCGCCGATGGCCACACCGACGACGCAGCCATCGACTACGAGCGCAGTGCCGTGCTCAGCCGCGCCATCCTCGCCGCCGTCATGGATGGGCCGCGGGGCCCCGATCCGATGGCTTTGGCCTCGCTCTACCTCACCTACTGGGAAGGTATGTCCAAGGCGGACGTCGCCCGTGCGCTGGAAGTGCTCCCCAAGACCGTCTCTGCGGCGGTCGAACGAGCGACTTCCCGCATCGATCCGGAGGGGCTTGAGTGAAGGACATCGGTACGCCGATCCCGTGGCACTTCACGGATATGCCCGGCGTACTGCAGTGGACCTGGTTGACACCCCACTTCGTGGCCACCATCCGTGGCGAGGAGTTCAGCGGCGACGGGGTCGAGGAAGGCAAGCGGCATGTTCGGTTCTATCGCTGGGAAGTCGGCGACATGATCGTGCCGCAGCAGGGCACCCCTCGGTTGCTGATTGAAGGCAGCGCAACCACGTTCGAAGAAGCCGATGAGCACATTCGCGAGCACGTCGGCAAGGCCTACGACCCCTCACTCGGCTACCGCGCGTACGCCGGATCCCTTGCTTACACGTTCACCCTCGCCACCGGTGAGCGCGTCGACGTGCGCGAGTTCGTCGGAACCCACTGCTCCCTCCGCGTCCTCACCGCCGATCGTGGCGAGCAGCTGGTCGCCGGCGACTTCGACGTCCGGAACTATGAGTTCTGCCTCACGACGGCGACCGATGTCATGTGCGTCGTGCCGGAGCACGTTCTGAAGATCACCAATCGCTCGGAGGCCGCGGAGAAGGCGGCCAAGGTGACGCGGCTGGACTCCTACGTCGGCATCGGCCGGATCTACGCCGAGGAGAAGCGACCCGGCTGCACCGGCCGTCCCGGCTACCACCCGGGGACGGTCGATCACGCGGGGGCACCGCGGTGCCCCCTTCACGAAGAAGGCCTTCCGGAGCACCTCCTGCACTAGCTGGTCGCGTTCGGGAGTCCCTGTGGACAGCGCACAGGACCCTCAGCGACGGTCCGATACCGTCCACGAGACGAGTCGAGGAAGGGTGAGCCATGGCCACGCTGCTGCATCACGGGAGCGGATTCGACCTGCTCGGTGTCCTTGAACAGCATGAGCAGGCACGCACCACCGGCCGCCTTGCCCTCGTCGCTCCGGCCCCCGCCTCGCTCTACCTTTACCGCGGTTGTGTCTATTCGGCCAAGGTCGAAGGATGGGATCCGGACATCCTTGCCCGATTGGAGTTGGCTGGCCGGCTGACACCGGAGCAGGCCGGGCAATACCGGGACCAGGCTCCCGACGATCACGCCCAACAGGTGCGGCTCGCGGTGCTCGATGGGACCTTGCCGGCCGAGGAACTCAACACGATCCACCTGGAGTACCTCCTGTCGGCCGTCGCCGCCCTTCAGCACTATCCACCGAGCGGGATCGTCGACGCGACAGTGACGGACATTCGCTGCGCTGTCCCGGTCGAAGTCACACCGCTGCGCGAGACCCTGCGGGTGCGAGCGCATCGCAGCGAGTCGACCTGGACGGCCGTTGGCTTGACCGATCCGGTGGGCCGCGTGACCTTCGCCGCGTCAGGACTCCCGGTCACCCCGGAGCTCGACATGCCCGTGGTGCGCGGAGTGCTCGCCCTGCTCGCTCGGCCCATGTCCGCCGACGAACTCGCCGGACTCACCGGACTCTCCCGCGCTGAGGCGGTGCACATCATCGCCGCCCTCCTGCAGGCGGGGATGGTCACGCGGGCGACCGCGAAGCCGGGCGTGCCTCGTGAAGGCGTCTGGTGGACCCCGGAGCAGATCAATGAGTCGCGCAAGTGAGTGACGCGGCAACCCTGGCCTTTGCCGCCGTTCTGCTCTTCGGGTTGGGTCTCATCTTCGGTTCCTTCGGCAACGTCGTCATCGCCCGCGTGCCCGAGAGTCGATCCGTCGTCCGCCCTCGCTCGGCATGCCCGTCGTGCGGTGCCCAGATCCTCGGCCGCGACAACATCCCGGTGATCTCCTGGCTGCTCCTGCGCGCCCGTTGTCGCGCGTGCGGTGCGCACATCTCCGCTCGCTACCCGCTCGTGGAACTCACCGCTGGAATCCTCTTCGTCGCCCTCGGGTGGTGGGCCTGGCAGGCCGATCGGCTCGGTCTGTTGCCCTTGCTGCTGGCCTGGGGACTGGTCGGACTGTGCTTGGCCATGATCGACGTCGACCACCATCGACTGCCCGACGCGTTGACGCTGCCCATGCTCGCCGTGACCGCGGGCGGCCTGCTTCTTGCTCAACTCCTCGGCGATCCGGGCAGTTGGCTGGCGGCGGCCTGGGGGGTCGTGATCTGGCTCGGGGTGGTGGGCGGTTTGTGGGCCCTGAGCCGCGGGCGAGGAATGGGCCTCGGTGACGTCAAACTTGCGCCCTCCCTGGGCGCCCTGCTGGGGTGGATCAGCCTCGGCAGCGCGGTCGTCGGTCTCCTGGCCGCCTTCATTGTCGGTGCCCTCGCGGGGATCGCGCTGATGATTGCGCATCGGGCTGGGCGCGGCTCTCGGATCGCCTTCGGGCCGTTCCTTCTGCTCGGCACGCTGATCGGGGTTCTCGTCGGTGAGCCCATCGCCGCGGCATACTGGGGCGGAGTCGTCGGATGACGCAGATGCCGAGATGCTGGGGGTCCCGTGAGTGACGCGCCACTACCGCCCATCGCCGACTTCGATCCTCGACCGGAGCTATCGGTGTGGCTCGAGCGTGCCCAGCGTCGGGGCGAACGGCATGGGCTCGCCCTTCTGGCCGGTCACGGCGCGTGGAGTGCCGAGGTCGATGCCCAGTCACTGAGTGCCGTCCTGCGCGATGGAGACCGGATCTGGATCTGGCGGGGGAGCCCTGACCGCGTCGTGCTGCTGCTGACCGGTGTGGGCGATCTACCCACGGCGGCAGATGTCGTACGGCGTTTGGTCTCGGGACTGGCGGAGCCCCAGCCCAATGCCGGCGTGGCCCTGCTGCAGCCGGGTGAGGGTGTGGATTCCCTCCTGCGCCGAGTCGAGGGTGCCTGGCTGCTCGCCACTGACGAGGCTCCGGGCCACGTGGCCACGAGCCCGGTCCTCGGTGCCCCGAACGCTCGATAATCCACCTGCGCTCAGGGGGCGGCGTGAGGCGAGCTGAGCCGATACCCTAAGCGGAAGCATGAGGCGGCTGCCGCATGCTGCGAGGAAGGACGTCCCGTTGCGCTCCTGGGTGGATGTCGACCAGGCCGGTCGGCAGTTCCTGGTACGCGAGGGCCGCGGTCGAGTCAGCGCCGTGGCCCCGGTCGGTGACGGTCAATTCCTCGTGGAGATCCTCTGCGAGCTGCCCCCTCACTGGTCTGCTTCCCTACGCACGACTGTCCAGGCGCGAATCCCCTCCGGCCACCCCTACCTCACGGACGTGCGGTCGGCGGAATCCACCGGACAGATGGTGGACTGGTCCATGGAGTGGCATCGCCATGAGGGCATCCCAGCGGATATCCCGTTGGAAGCCTTGGACCTGCGCGTAGACACGCACAGCACGCTCGTGGCATTTGCCGCGGTCGACGAGGCGGCCCCGCTCCTCGAATCGACCGAGGCGCTCGATGCCTGAAGCGAAGCGCTCGGCATTCGGACAGGTTGATCAGCAGGCCATCCTGGCCAATCTTGATCTCGTAAACGAGGATCCGGTCGAATCCAACTTCTTCGCGGCCGACCCCGTCGTGGACGACACCCACACGGACGGCCCCCCGGGACTCGCCGATGAGTCGCCCGCAGCCCGCAAGGAATTCGTGTTGTACGGGCCCGCCGGCATTGGAGCAACGCGGTGACCGCCCCCGGTGTGATCGTGGTCGCCGAACCGGTCATCCACGAAGTTCTCCGCTCCTCTGGCGCGCAGTGGAATGTGCAGGATCGCCAGCCCAATGTCGCGTCGATGTGGCAGGCACTCTCCACCGGCCAGCTCGACGTCAAGTCACGCATCCTGGTCTTCTCCGACGCCCTCGGCGACGACCGGTCCGACGAGCGCGCGCAGACAGCACGAGCCATCGTCGCCATGGCCAATGCGGGTGCGTCGGTCTTCGTTGTGGTATGGAAACCCGAAGACATTGATGCCTTGCGGGATGCCATCGCGGCAGCAGCCTCGGCGCAGGGATTGTCGGAGAGCGACCTCACCTATCACCTGCTGCCCGCGCAGCAGGGTGGTCGCCTCTTCCTTGATGCGGTGCGCGCGCAGACGAATGAGTTTGTCGATTTCCCGGAGGACTGGCCACCGGAGTGCGATGTCGACCTGCTGCAGGAGCGGCGGGCCAGCGTGCAAGCCCCCGGATCCAACGTGCCATCGCTGCCACCCATCACGGGCATGCCTGAGCCCGACCCCCAGGGTGACGTCGTCACCGACTCGGGCTACCCGGCAGCGGCGAGCATGGACCTACTGAGCCGGCCGCGCTTGCCCGGTCAGGTCACCATTACCGTCACGTCCAGCAAGGGTGGATCGGGCAAGTCGACGGCGTCCATGCTGCTCGCGGCGACCATCGCGCGAGCCTCCCGCGAAGCCGGCAACCCTCTATCGGTTTGCCTGGTCGACCTCGACACCCGTGACGGCCAGGTGGCCTCCCTCATTGGCCGCTTCATGCCGACCGCGTTGAATATCCGGGTCCAGCCGGTCTGGGATGAGGAGCGCATTCGGCGCAATCTCGTGCCCGCCGAGGACATTGGGATCGACACCCTCCTCGCGCCGATCCGTCCGCGCACGGCGGACACGGTGGGCCCTGAGTTCTACCGCGCCATCGTCCGGAGCCTGCAGCGGATGTACGACGTGGTCGTCATCGACACTTCGGTGCAGTACCTCGATCCACTCATCGCGGATGTGGCGCTCAAGGAGGCCGACGAGATCCTCTTCGTCACGACACTTGCCTCGACCGCGGTGCAAGGCATGGCGCGTGCTCTTCGCGAGATCACCGCACCCGTCGACGAGTCTGGCCTCGGAATCCCGCGCGACAAGATCGGCATCATCGTCAACCAGTCCCTCGCCAACGTCGGCATGGAGCGCGAGCAGATCCTCGCGGCGGGTCTCGGTGTGCCGGTTGTCGGTGTGATCCCGCTGGCGACGAAGGACGTCCTTACCGCCATGAATCTTCACCGTATGCACGAGTTGGTGAACCACCCGCTCCTCGGTCCGGCCTACAACCAACTTGCTCGCGCGTGTCTGCCCCAGGCCGAACTTGCCGAGTCGTACGTCGACAGCGATGACGGTGAAGTGCCGGCGGCCCCGACGCTGCCCACCGATCCCGGTGGTGAGGCGGCACGCAAGCGCGGGCTCTTCCGCTGGGGCAACTAGTGGAGGCCGGGACGGTCTATGCGGCCATGACACAGTCGGCGTTTGCGCTCGTCGCGCTGCGCCAGGGCATTCCCCTCGACCAAATCGCGACCGGAGCCGGTGATCGACACTTCCCGATCCTGCGGTCGAGCACCCCGGACTGGTTCGCGGCGGCAGCTGGCCATGCCTCCTCTCTCGATGACATCGCTCCGGAACTTCGGGTCCATCCCGAGCAGGCAGACGCTGACCTCGATCTCATCAGGATGTACGCGCCAGAGTTGAGTGAGTCAGAGGGATCGGTGGCGACACAGGAACTGGATTCACGTCCGGCGCCGCCCGCGCGTGTGTCGCACGAGGCGGCGCAATCGAATGTGCGACTCGACCTCTTGGCTGAGCTGCGGGACATCGACGAGTGACGACGTCAACGGGTGACGACATCGCCCGTTGACTAGTCGGCGGCGATCCCGAGTCGCTGCCCGCCCGAGTACACGTTGAGGTTGCCGTTTCGGACGAAGCCGACCAGGGTCAGACCGGTTTCGCGTGCGAGGTCGACTGCGAGGGTCGTCGGCGCCGACACCGAGGCCAGCAGAGGGATTCCCGCAACGACGGCCTTGTGGACCAGCTCCGCCGATGCGCGTCCACTGACCTGCAGAGAGTGTCCCCGCAGTGGCAGGCGGTCTTCGAGGAGCGCCCATCCGATGACCTTGTCGACGGCATTGTGACGCCCGACGTCTTCGCGCGCGCAGACGAGTTCGCCGTCGAGGTCGAAGAGCCCAGCCGCGTGCAGACCACCGGAGGCAGTGAAGCCGCGTTGGGCGGCCAGGAGTGCCTCCGGCTGAGCGAGCACAGCTTCAAGCGTGAAGCGTGTGTCGTCGGTGTCAAGTGGCCAGCGTCGTGTCCGTTGGGTGAGATCGATGAGGTCAGAGCCGCAGATTCCGCACGCGCTGGACGTGGCATGCAATCGAGGCGTTACCTGAAGGGGGAGGCGGCCACGGACCTGGACGATCCGGCGTACCTCGTCCTCGTCTGAGTCCCCGGCGCGATCGAAGCATTCCTTGGCCTCGGCGATGTCGTCGCGATGGGCGATAACCCCCTCGGAGACCAACCAACCGAGCGCAAGTTCCACATCGTGGTCCGGTGTGCGCATCGTTGTCGAGGCGGTGGCCCCATCGACCTCGATTTCTAGGGGTTCCTCCAGGGCGAGCGCGTCGGGAGCGGCGTGGGCAGCGCCCTCGCGCACGTGCACGACGCGCCGGCGCTGTGTGGATCCCATGCGGACTCTCCCTTCGGTATTCGCTGCCAGCCTAGGGGGCGTACCCCCTTTCCCGCGCGTGCCGTGTCGCCTACCCTTAGAGGACATCGCAGCAGTTGCTGATGCCATCCGCCGTCTTCGCGAAGGAGCAGTGCCCGTGTCCGGTCACGCCCCCTGGTCGGCATCGCAGGCGCAGGTCGTGCTCACAGCGCTCGCGCCCCACCAACGCCTGGTGCTCCCCGCTCTTCAAGTCCTGCAAGAGACGTTCGGCTATGTCCCCGACGAGTCGCTCGACCTCATCGCGGACACGTTGAACGTGACTCGCGCTGAGGTCTATGGAGTCCTCACCTACTATCACGACCTCCGGCGTACCCCGCCCCCGCAGACCGTGATCGCGCTGTGCGTGGCAGAAGCGTGTCAGGCGCAGGGTTCGCGCGAGTTGGTCGCCGCGGTCGAGGACGCATACGGCGTACGCATGGGGGAAACGAACGGCGACGTCGAAATCAGTGAGGTGTTCTGTCTTGGTGACTGCGCGCTCGGTCCGGCAGCGATGATCAATGGACGGTTGCGCGGTCGATGCACGGTTGACTCGGTGCGAGCGGCGGTGAGCGCATGATCACCATCTATGTCCCGCGCGACAGCGCTGCCCGCTCGGTGGGTGCCGATGAGGTGGCCCACCGCATTGCGGAATGGGCGGTCGCCGAGCACGTCGACCTTGAATTGGTGCGCAACGGTTCGCGCGGCGCGCTGTGGCTGGAGCCGCTCGTCGAGGTGCAGACACCACAGGGACGGATCGGCTATGGCCCGGTCACGGTTGATGACGTACCCGGCCTGATCGCAGCGGATTTCTTCAATGGCGGTGACCACCCGCTTCGGGTCGGCTTTGTCGATGACCTGCCCTGGTTGGCCAGCCAGCAGCGCGTCACGTTCGCCCGGATGGGCCTGTTCGACCCCCTCGACCTCGAGTCCTACCGGGCAACCGGCGGCCTGCGCGGCCTGACCCGCGCTCTTGAACTCGGCGGAGATCAGGCGGTCGCCGAAGTTCTCGCGTCCGGCCTGCGTGGCCGCGGCGGCGCCGGCTTCCCCGCCGGCATCAAGTGGCGCACGGTTCTCGAGGCGTCAGACGCGACGAAGTACGTCGTCGTCAACGCCGATGAGGGAGATAGCGGAACCTTCGCCGATCGCATGCTCATGGAGGGCGATCCCTTCACCTTGCTCGAGGGCATGGTCATCGCCGGAGTCACCGTGGGCGCGTCCGAGGGCATCGTCTACATCCGCTCGGAATATCCCGATGCCATTGCCACAATGCGGACCGCGATCGACATCGCACGTCTCGATGGCTGGCTCGGTGCCGATGTACTCGGATCCGGGCTCGCCTTTGATGTCCGGGTCGCCGTGGGAGCGGGCTCCTATGTCTGCGGCGAAGAGACCGCGATGCTGGAGAGTTTGGAGGGCAAGCGCGGCATGGTGCGCGCCAAGCCGCCCATCCCTGCGCTCGCCGGACTTTTCGGTCGGCCCACGCTCGTCCACAACGTCCTCACGATGGCGGCCGTTCCGGGCATCCTCGCTGAGGGCGCCGGCCACTACCAGGCTCTCGGCGTTGATCGTTCCCGCGGCACCCAGGTATTCCAACTTGCGGGCAACGTCGCGCATGGTGGCATCGTGGAGCGCGGCTTCGGGCTCACGCTGCGGGAACTCGTCGAGGAGTACGGCGGCGGGACACGGAGTGGTCGACCCGTGCGGGCCGTGCAGGTGGGCGGACCGCTCGGGGCCTACCTGCCCGAGACCGCGATGGATGTCTCACTCGACTACGAGTCCCTCGTGGAGGTCGGCGGCATGCTCGGCCACGGCGGAGTTGTGGTGTTCGACGACACGGTCGACATGGCCGCGCAAGCGAGATTCGCGATGGCCTTTTGCGCCGCCGAATCCTGCGGCAAGTGCACGCCCTGCCGGATCGGATCGGTCCGCGGGGTGGAGGTCATCGACCGCATCGTGGCCGGAGTCGACCGGCAGGACAACCTCGAACTCCTCGAGGACTTGTGCGACACGATGACGGACGGATCGTTGTGCGCGATGGGTGGACTGACTCCGCTCCCCGTCCGCAGCGCACTGAACCACTTCACGGAGGACTTCCATCGCAACGCGGAGGTGTCGTCATGACGCTCTTGCACGAACCAGATTTCGGGACCCCGGCCAGCAGGTCGGCGGAGTCGGTCGAGGTCCTCATCGACGGGGTCGCGGTCCAGGTGCCGGCAGGCACGTCGGTGATGCGCGCCGCGGCGGAAGCCGGCATGACGGTCCCCAAACTGTGCGCCACCGACTCCCTCCAGCCCTTCGGATCGTGTCGCCTGTGCCTCGTCGAGATCGACGGCAAGAAGGGCACGCCCGCTTCCTGCACGACACCGTGCGAGCCGGGCATGTCAGTTCGCACGCAGACTCCCCGGCTGGAGAAGTTGCGTCGCGGAGTGATGGAGCTCTACATCTCCGATCACCCACTGGACTGTCTGACCTGCCCGGCGAACGGCGACTGCGAGTTGCAGGACATGGCCGGTGTCGTCGGCCTGCGCGACGTTCGCTTCGGCAGCGACGGTGCGAATCACCTCGATGAGCCGACGGATGCGTCCAATCCGTACTTCTCCTTCGACGGCTCCAAGTGCATCGTCTGCAGTCGTTGTGTGCGCGCCTGTGATGAAGTCCAGGGCACGCTGGCGCTCACGATCGAAGGTCGAGGCTTCGATTCCAAGGTGAGCCCCGGCGGCCGTGATTTCCTCTCCAGCGAGTGCGTCTCGTGTGGGGCCTGTGTCCAGGCATGCCCCACGTCGACCTTGGAAGAGAAGTCGGTCATCGACCTGGGGATGCCCACCCGCACCGTGCTCACCACCTGCGCCTACTGCGGAGTGGGCTGCTCCTTCAAGGCCGAACTGCGCGGAGACGAACTCGTGCGCATGGTCCCGGAGAAGGCGGGCGGCGCCAACGAGGGCCACTCATGCGTCAAGGGCCGTTTCGCCTGGGGCTACGCAACCCATGCCGACCGCGTCACGGTGCCCATGGTTCGTGAGTCCATCGACGATCCGTGGCGTGAGGCGAGCTGGGAGGAAGCGCTCACCTACGCGGCCGAACGGCTGCGCGATGTCCAGGCTCGGCACGGCGTGGACAGCATCGGGGGTATCACCTCCTCGCGGTGCACCAATGAAGAGGTGTTCGTCGTCCAGAAGATGGTCCGTGCGGCCTTCGGCACCAACAACGTCGACACGTGCGCGCGCGTGTGCCACTCGCCCACCGGGTACGGACTGAAGCAGACCTTCGGCACGTCAGCGGGCACCCAGGACTTCAAGTCGGTGGCTGAGTCCGACGTCATCATGGTGATCGGTGCCAACCCCACCGATGCCCATCCGGTGTTCGGATCGCGTATGAAGCGACGCCTGCGCGAGGGCGCGCATCTCATCGTCGTCGACCCCCGCAAGACCGATCTGGTTCGCTCACCCCATATCGAGGCTGACTACCACCTCCCGCTGCAGCCCGGCACCAACGTCGCGGTGATCAACGCCATGGGGCACGTTGTGGCGACCGAGGGTCTGATCGACCGTGAGTTCGTTTCCGAGCGCTGCGATCCGGTGAGTTTCGCCGCGTGGGAGGAGTTCATTCGAGGCGAGGAGAATTCCCCCGAGGCTGCGGAGCGCTCCAGCGGAGTGCCGGCCGGGGAGATTCGGGCCGCTGCACGCCTCTACGCCGCCGGCCCCAACTCGGCGATCTACTACGGCCTCGGCGTGACCGAGCACAGTCAGGGATCCACCATGGTGATGGCCATGGCCAACCTCGCGATGGCAACGGGCAATATTGGTCGCGACGGCGTGGGCGTAAACCCTCTGCGCGGACAGAACAATGTTCAGGGATCCTGCGACATGGGTTCCTTCCCCCACGAATTGCCCGGCTATCGGCATGTCTCCGACGATGTTGTGCGTGAGCAGTTCGAGGCGCTGTGGGGCGTGACCATCCAGCAAGAGCCCGGTCTGCGCATCCCGAACATGCTCGATGCCGCGGTCACTGGGGAATTCCGCGCACTGTTCATCCAGGGTGAGGACATCGCCCAGTCGGACCCCAATACGCGGCACGTCGAGGCGGCGCTCTCGGCGATGGATCTGGTCATTGTGCAAGATCTCTTCCTCAACGAGACGGCCCGTTTTGCGCACGTGTTCCTACCCGGCACGTCCTTCCTGGAGAAGGACGGCACCTTCACCAACGCCGAACGGCGAATCAATCGTGTCCGGCCGGTCATGTCGTCGCGCACGGGCAAAGCCGAGTGGGAGGTCGTGTGTGATCTGGCCACCGCTCTCGGCTATCCGATGCACTATGACTCGGCCAGTCAGATCATGGATGAGATCGCCGAGCTCACGCCGACCTTCGCGGGGGTCTCCTTCGACCTCCTTGATCAGGTGGGGAGTGTCCAGTGGCCGTGCAACGCCGACCACCCTCTCGGCACGCCGATCATGCATGTGGATGGCTTCGTCCGTGGCATGGGGGCCTTCCAGGTGACGCCGTTCGTGCCGACCGAGGAGCGCAGCACTCGACGGTTCCCGCTGTTGCTCACCACCGGGCGCATCCTCAGCCAATACAACGTAGGGGCGCAGACGCGCAGAACGGCCAATGTGACGTGGCATGACGAGGATGTCATCGACATCCACGAGTCCGACGCCGAGATGCGGGGCATCACGGACGGTTCATGGGTGACCCTCGCGAGCCGGGTCGGGTCCACAGTGATGCGCGCGCGCATCACCGATCGCGTGCCGCCGGGTGTCGTCTACACGACCTTCCATTACCCGGAGAGCGGCGCCAATGTTGTGACGACCGAATACTCCGACTGGGCCACGAATTGCCCCGAGTACAAGGTCACGGCGGTAGAGGTGTCTCCGACGCTCGCCGCTCCCGACTGGGCGTCGTCGTCACCGGCCGCGGTCATGAGGTAGGCGTGCGGATCGAAACCCTCACGCGCATGGCGCAGGAGATCGCGGTCAACAACGGGGTTTTCCCCGAGGATGAGGCCACTCGTCGGGTCGCTGACCACTTGCGATCGTTTTGGACCCCGGCCATGCGTCGGGATTTCACGGCGTACGTCACCGAACACCCGGACGCCGTCGATCCGGTGGTTCGCGCGGCACTGGAGTCGTGACGGTGAGTCGAGGCACCGCTCTCGTCACCGGGGCAAGTTCAGGTATCGGTGCTGCCACTGCTCGGCGCCTCGCGGCTGCAGGCTTCGAGGTGGTTGCGGCGGCGCGGCGCCAGGATCGCCTGGAGGCGTTGGCGGTCGAGGATGAGCGAATCCGTCCATGGGTGCTTGACGTCACCGACCAGAGCAGTGTGGAAGCCCTGGCTGAGCACCTCAAGGACGTCGATCTCACCACTGTTGTGTCGAACGCGGGCGGCGCATTTGACGCCACCACCGTGGCAGCCGCCGACATCGAGAGTTGGCAGCGCACCTTCGAGATCAACGTGGTGGGTTCGGTCCGTGTCATCCGCGCCCTGCTCCCGCAGTTAGTGAGGTCCGGCCGCGGACTCATCGTTCTGATGGGCTCCACCGCCGGCCAGGTCGTCTACGAAAGCGGCGGCAGCTACACCGCGGCCAAGCACGCCGAGCACGCCCTCGCCGGCACGCTGCGCTTGGAACTGTGTGGTCAGCCCGTGCGGGTGACCGAGATCGCACCGGGCATGGTGCGCACCGACGAGTTTGCGGTGAACCGGTTTGGAGATGCGGCCAAGGCGGCGAAGGTCTACGAGGGGGTCGCTGAGCCCCTCGTGGCCGAGGACATCGCCGAGGCAGTCGGCTGGGTGGCCACACTGCCGTCTCACGTCGACATCGACCTCATGGTCATGCGTCCCGTCGCGCAGTCGGCGCAGCACAAAGTTCATCGTGTGCTGGAGTGAACTACTAGCGCCCAGAGCGACAACAGGATTAGATGAGCACCCGGCAGCCGATCCATCGGTGCCCCAAACGAGGAGAATTCATGGCAGACGACGACATCGAGATCGGCGAGGACATCGCGATCACCGAACTCGTAGACGAGTCGGGAGCCGTCCTGGGCACTGTTGTCGACGACGTCGTCGTGGTGACCGGCGAAACGGGCAGCATCGTCGATGAGACGATCGACGTCTTCGACGCCGAGGGCAACCTCGTCGCTGAGGAGGAAGTCGTGGACATCTACGACGCTGACGGCAACCTGATCGCTGAGGCCGGCACCCAAATCATTGAGGGCTAGTCCGGTTTGGTGAGGCTGGGCTGATTGCCGTGAGGCGGGGCCTACCGCCCCGCCGGTTCCTTCGCTAGCCTCGACACCAGCGACCGACGGTCGCGTCACCACCTACTACGGATCGTCCGGCACGTACCTGCCGGTGGGAGGATCGATTTAGCATGTCTCAGCCCGTCACCTATCAAGACGCGACCCTCGTCTACCCCGGTATGACGCGCCCGGCGGTCAATTCGATCAATCTGGAAATTGCTCAGGGTGAATTCCTCGTCCTCGTCGGCCCCTCCGGGTGTGGCAAGTCCACGACCTTGCGGATGCTCGCCGGCCTCGAGCCCATCACCAGCGGCCGGATCCGCATCGGAGATCGCGACGTCACGAATGTCCCCGCCAAGGATCGGGATATCGCCATGGTCTTCCAGAACTACGCGCTCTACCCGCATATGACGGTGGCGGAGAACATGGGCTTCGCGCTGAAGATCGCGAAGGTGTCCAAGGATGAGATCACCCGACGTGTCAATGAAGCCGCGACACTGCTCGACCTGGAGCAGTACCTCGAACGCAAGCCCAAGGCACTGTCCGGTGGCCAGCGCCAGCGTGTGGCCATGGGGCGCGCGATCGTTCGCGAGCCCCAGGTCTTCCTCATGGATGAGCCGCTGTCGAACCTCGACGCCAAGTTGCGTGTGCAGACACGCACGCAGATTGCCGCACTGCAGCGTCGCCTGGGCACCACGACGGTCTATGTGACGCACGACCAAGTGGAAGCGATGACGATGGGTGACCGCGTCGCGGTGCTCAAGGAGGGCATCCTGCAGCAGGTGGCGGCACCGGGCACGCTGTATGAGGAGCCGGTCAACGCATTCGTCGCCACATTCATCGGCTCTCCGTCGATGAACCTCGCCCGCGTTCCGATCACCGATGGCGGCGTCGATTTCGGCGGCCACCACGTGCCGGTGGAGCGTGATGTCCTTGCCAAGTCATCGGGGTCGGAGGTCATCTTGGGAGTGCGTCCGGAGGCGTTGCGGGTCGGTGACATCGGAGCGGCGATGTCGGTGACCCTCGTGGAGGATCTCGGTGCGGACACGTATATCCATGGCACTGTCGCCCTGCCGTCCGGGGCGACCGACATGGTGGCGAGGACCGGCCCGGGCTCGGGGATTCGCCCGGGCGCGGAGATTCGCGTCGCCCCAGAACTCCACTACATCTTCGATACCGAAGGGGATCAGCTCCGACTGGGCTGATGGGTCACGCGTCTATCGATCGTGGCTGAGCGGGCGAGTCGATCCCCGCACGACCAGGCGTGTGGGCACCCGCACGCTGGTCGGCATCGGCTCAGCCTCAGGCAGCGGATTGATCTGCGCCAGGAGCGATTCGGCGGCGATGCGTCCGAGATCGTAGACCGGTTGCTCGATCGTCGTGAGGTCCAGGTGCTCGCTCATATCGTGTCCGTCGATCCCCACGATCGAGATGTCCTTGCCGGGCGTCAGCCCATGCCGAGCGAGGGAACGTAAGGCTCCAAAGGCCATCTCGTCGCTCATGCAGAACACCGCGGTGGGTGGGTTTCGCTGGGTGAGCAGCGCCGTCATGGCCTGCTCACCTCCGGAAATCGTGTAGTAGCCGGAGGCCCGGAGCAGCGGATCATCATCCAGGGAGTACTCCTCGATCACCGAGCTGTATCCGGCCTCCCGGTTGAATTCCGCGGTGAAGGCGTTGATCGCGGGATCGCCGTTGATCAGGCCGATCCGGGTGTGCCCGAGGTTGACCAGGTGGCGGGTTGCCTGACGCGCCGCCTCGGTATCGTCGATGGTGACGCTGGGCGTGTCGCCGACGTTGACGCTGATCAGCGCTGTGGGCATTCCGAGGTCGATCACCTCGAGCAACTGCTCGCTCTCCGGGGGCATCGCAATGACGAGAACACCATCCACGCGTCGCCGCAGTCGACTCGCCGGCGTCGAACGGAAGTGCCCGGGGATGTGGTCATCGACGCACTGCAGCAGCAGATCCATCCCCGAGGCCTGGATCACGCTCTCGACCCCGGAGAGAACGGTGGAGAAGTACCAGCGGGAGATGTAGGGGGTGAGGACCGCGATTGAGCCGGTGCGTCCAGAGGCGAGGCGCGAGGCGCTGGGGCTCACGACGTAGTCGAGGTCGGCGGCGACCTTCTGGACGCGCGCGCGGGTGGCGTTATCGACATTGGGCAGCCCGCGCAGGGCTCGCGAGACGGTGGCCGGGGACACGCCCGCGGCGGAAGCGACATCGCGAATGGTGATCGTCATGGGGGAATTGTGGCTGCCCGTGGAACGGCCTGCAACCGTTTCATGAAACAGAGCCCCCGGTCAGGATTGAACTGACGACCTACCGCTTACAAGGCGGTTGCTCTACCACTGAGCTACAGGGGCAACGTGCGAGACCACAGGTTATCGCTGGGCCGCGGTGCCGCTACGACGGGACCGCCGGCCGTTCTTTGGGCAGATCAAGGGGCTTAGACCCCAGATCTGCCCAAAAAACGGTCGGTTGGCCGTGCGCTAGAAGAGGCCGACCACCGCTCCGTCGACGAGGTTGATCTTCTGCGCGGCCGGAGCTTTCGGCAGACCGGGCATCGTCATGATGTCGCCACACACGACGACGACGAACTCGGCGCCGGCCGACAGTCGCACCTCGCGGATGTCGAGCACGTGCCCCTCGGGCGCACCGCGTAGGGCCGCGTCGGTGGAGAAGGAGTACTGCGTCTTGGCAATGCAGACCGGCAGATTGCCGTAGCCCTCGTCCTGCAACTCGCGCAGTCGTGCGCGGACCTTGGCGTTGGCCGTGACCTCGCTCGCACGATAGACGCGCTTGGCAACCGCCTCGACCTTCTCCCACAGGGAGAGATCGTCGGGGTAGACGAAGGTGACCTCGCTGGGCTGCTCACACAACTCGACCACCTTGTGCGCCAGGTCGGTCGCGCCTGCTCCACCGTTGGCCCAGTGGCTCGCGAGCACGACTTCAGCACCCGCCTCAGCCGTAAGGCGGCGGAGGAGATCGATCTCGGCGTCGGTGTCGGACACGAACTGGTTGATCGACACCACACAGGGGATGCCGTAGACATCGCGAACGTTCTCGATATGACGGCGAAGGTTAACCATGCCCTTCTCCAGGGCGCCGAGGTCTTCCTCGGTGATCGTCTTCAGATCGGCACCACCGTGGTATTTCAGTGCCCGAATGGTGGCCACGATCACCGCGGCCGAGGGACGCAGGCCGGACTTGCGGCACTTGATGTCGACGAACTTCTCCGCGCCGAGGTCGGCGCCGAAGCCAGCCTCCGTCACGACGTATTCGGCCAACTTCAGCGCGCCGCGCGTAGCGACGACCGTGTTGCAGCCGTGCGCGATATTGGCGAAGGGGCCACCGTGGACGAACGCCGGAGTGTGCTCAAGGGTCTGCACGAGGTTCGGTGCGAAGGCGTCCTTGAGCAGGACCGTCATGGCGCCGTCGGCGTCGAGGTCACGTGCACGGATCGGCTGCTTGTCGCGGTCGTAGGCGACGACGATGTCGCCGAGGCGCTGCTGGAGATCCTCCAGCGAGGTGGCCAGGCAGAAGATCGCCATGACTTCGGACGCTACGACGATGTCGAAGCCATCCTCGCGCGGGTAGCCATTGCCTGGACCGCCGAGGCCGACGACGATGTCGCGCAGCGCGCGGTCGTTCATGTCGACGACACGCTTCCACGTCACCCGCCGCACGTCGATCCCGAGAGCGTTGCCGTGGTGGATGTGATTGTCGATCAGTGCCGCTAGCAGATTGTTGGCCAGCCCGATCGCCCCGAAGTCCCCGGTGAAGTGCAGGTTGATGTCCTCCATCGGGACGACCTGCGCGTAGCCCCCACCGGCGGCTCCGCCCTTCATGCCGAAGACGGGGCCCAACGACGGCTCGCGCAGGCAGATCATCGCGTTCTTGCCGATCTGGCGAAGGCCATCACCAAGACCGACTGTGGTGGTCGTCTTGCCCTCACCGGCAGGGGTGGGGCTGATGGCGGTCACGAGGATCAACTTCACCTCAGGCCGTTCGGGCAACCCATCAAGGTAGGAGTTGGACACCTTGGCCTTGTAGTGACCGTACGGTTCCAACGCTGAATCGGGGATCCCGAGTCCGGCAGCGACCGCGATGATCGGGTCCATGGTGGTCGCTTGTGCGATCTCGATATCAGAGGGCATGTCTAGCCTTTCGCGGCGCGTACGGCGTCAACGATCGCGGGCATGATCTGCCCGGCGTCGCCGACGATGGCGTAGTCGGCGTACGACATGATCGTCGCCTCAGGATCGGTGTTGATCGCGATCATCGTCTTTGCGTTCTTGCAGCCGGCAATGTGCTGTGTCGCACCGCTGATGCCGATCGCGAAGTAGAGCTCGGGGGCGACCTTGGTGCCGGTCTGCCCCACCTGCTCGGCATGCGGGCGCCAACCAGCCGAGGTGACGACTCGCGAGCAGCCGACGGTGCCACCGAGTAGTTCGGCGAGTTCCTCCAGCGGGCCAAAGCCGCCTTCGCCGACCCCGCGGCCGCCACTGACGACCACCTTGGCCTCAGCGAGGCTCACCCCACCACCACCGCTGCCGACGCGATCGATAACGCGTACGGCCAGATCAGCCTCGGTGAGCTCGGGGGAGAACTCCACGACAGCCGCTGGCGCCGCGCCCGGGATGCTCTCCGCTGCGAAGGCATGGGCGGTGACGGAGGCGATGAGCATCGACGCATGCACTCGGGCCGTCTCGAGGACGTTGCCGGCCCAGCGATTGCGCGTCACCGTGGCGACGTCGCCACCAAGGGAGATCTCGGTGCACTCGGCCGCGAAGGGCTCGTCGAGGATGGCCGCCGCGTGCGCGAGCACCTCGTTGCCGCGCGGGGAACCCACTGCCAGGACGGCTGCCGGGTGGAATTGCTGCGCGACACTCGCCAGGGCTCGACCGCAGGCCATGGGCGTGTAGTCGGTGATCCTCGGATCCACGGCCACGTGCACGGTGCCTACACCGAACTCACCGAGTCGCGGTGCCAGGGCCACGGCATCCGCCCCGACCATGACGGCCTGGACGTCGGAGTCCAGCCCGCGGGCCGCGGTGATCGCCTGCAGGGAGAGTTCGTCGAGAGTGCCTCGATCGTGGTCGACGTAAACGAGGATCATGCGAGCACTCCGATCTCTTTGAGAATTTCCACGACGCGGGGAGCCGCGTCCGGACCGTTGCCGATGATCTCGGCGGTGCCCGCCTCCTGCGGCGGGAGGGCCAGGCTCACCTTCTCCACGCGTGGATCCGAGCGGGTCGGGTTCGCGGTGTCGATGGGCTTCTTGCGCGCCTTGATGCGGCCCGGCACCGACGGATAACGCGGGATGTTGACGCCGTCCTTGACCGCGATGACCGCGGGCAGGGAGACCTCGTAGACCTCGCGCTCGGAGCCGACGACGCGCTCGCATCGAGCGACGCCGTTGCTCACCGACAGGCCCTTGACGTTGGTGACGATGGGCCAGCCAAGCGCGTGGGCGAGTCGCACACCCACCTGATAGCCAGAGACGTCGGCCGACTCAGTGCCCAAGATGACAGCCGAGAAGTCGGTCTCGTCGGCGCGGATCGCCTCGGCGAGTGCCGCGGCCGTGGCCTGGGCATCCCACTCGGCGCCGTCGGTCTCGAGCAGTACGCCGCGGTCCACGCCGACCGCCATAAGTTCGCGGATCTGCTCGCTGGACTCCGGTGTGCCGAGAGTGAATGCCGTCACGGTGCCACCGTCCGTCTCCTTGAGCTGGACGGCGGCCTCTGTGGCGCATTCCTCGTGCGGGCTGAGTGTCCAGCCCATCGCACTGCTGCTGGTATCGATCTCGGTGCCGTCGGCGGTGAGGGTCCACCGCCCCGGCGATAGGGGTACGCGCTTGATGCAGACAGCGATATCCATTACGACAAGATCCGTTCGTTGTTCGGGTCGAAGAGTGCGCCGGAGCCGGTTACGGTCACCGGGTACTGCTCGCCGAGGTACTCCACAGCCAACTTGGTGCCGGGTGTGGAGTATTCGGCAGGGAGGTACGTCATCAGGATGTGCTTGCCGACCGATGGGGCCGAGCCAGCGGAGGTGACGTACGAGATACGGCCATGCGGATCGACGATCGACTCGCCCTCGAGCGTGAGGATCGGCTCACCACCCATCATGTAGCGCTTCTCGCCTGTCGAGGAGGTGTGGTCATCGACGGTGAGAACGCACAGCGTCGCTGCGGGCTCCTCTTCGCGGTGACGCAGGTAGGACTCCTTGCCGACGAAGTCGGCGTCCTTGACCTTCTTGGTGGCCATGCCAGCCTCGATGACGTTGAAGTCGCCCTCGAGTTCGGGTCCGTACGCGCGGTAGGCCTTCTCCAGGCGACCGGTCGTGCCGTACACGCCGATGCCGACGGGGATGAGGCCGTGCTCTTGACCCGCCGCCCAGATGGCGTCCCACACCGCCGGACCGTCGGCCATGGAGACGTAGAGCTCCCAACCGAGGTCACCGACGTAGGAGATGCGCGAGGCGAGGACGGATTTGCCAGCGATGGTGATCTCGCGGCAGGTGCCGAAGGGGAAGCCTTCGTTGCTCATGTCGGCGTCGGTCACCGCGGACACGATGGCGCGGGCGTTCGGGCCCCAGACACCGAGGGTGGAGATGTCGTCGGTGAGGTTGGTGAACGTCGCGCCCTCGGCCGCGTGGTCCTTGAACCACTTGAAGTCCGACATGCCGTGCGCGCCACCGGTGACGACGCGGAAGTGGTCTTCGCCCAACCGCATGACGGTGAGGTCAGAGCGCCACCCGCCGCTGGGCAGCAGGACGGGGGTGTAAACGACCTTGCCGACGGCGACATCCATCTGCCGCATGCACACGCCTTGGACGGTCGCCAGGGCGCCGGGGCCGGTGATGTCGAAGAGGGCGAAGGCCGTGAGGTCGACCAAACCGGCCGTCTCGCGCATCTGCAGGTGCTCGGCGTTGATGATCGGCGACCACCAGCGCGACTCCCACTCGGCGGTGCGTGGCATCACGGCGTCGCCGTACTTCTCCACTAGGCCGGCGTTGGACGCATACCAGAAAGGACGCTCCCACAGCACGGTCTCGTAGAAGACAGCGCCGAGGTCGGCCTCGCGGTCG
Organism: Candidatus Nanopelagicales bacterium; assembly: GCA_030827125.1. Taxonomy (GTDB): domain Bacteria; phylum Actinomycetota; class Actinomycetes; order S36-B12; family S36-B12; genus Mxb001. Next base: position 239,490 of record JAURFD010000003.1, on the reverse strand, counting down.
TAGTACGGCGATTTGCGCACGCCACGGTTCGAGGACCACTGCTCGGCCGGGTGGACGATGCCGTAGGTCTTGTTGAAGCCCTCGTTCGCACGATCCTTGATGTGCTTGGTCGTGGTCTGCTCGGGGTAGAAGCGGGCGATATCGGAGGCGTGCAGGTCGATCTCGGGCTCACCGAGGACCATCCACTCCGCCAGCGCACGACCGACACCCGGGCCCTCCTTGACCCACACGGCGGCGGCGGACCACAGACCCTTGACCTCCGGGGTCTCGCCAAGGATCGGCATGCCGTCCGGGGTGAGGGAGAGCAGGCCGTTGATGGCGTACTTCTCCTGGGCGCCCTCGTCGCCGACGATTTCGGGCATGAGCTCAAGGGCGTGCTCGTCCTGGTCGGCGAAGTCGTCGGGGGTGAACGGGAACTCGGTGGGGGAGAGGGCAGCCTCGGCGTTCGAAGGGATCTCCTCGGCGTCGTACAGGATCGGTCGGTGGGCGTAGGAGCCGATCTCCAGGCCGGTGCCGTGCTGACGCTCGTACATGTTGGTGTCCATGTCGCGGACGATCGGGTATTCGAGGTCACCCTTGGCGTCGGCGAACATCGCTACGGGTCCGATGTCCTTCATCTGGTGAACGGCAGGGGTGAGCGGGATGTTGGCCCCGGCCATGGCGGCAAGTTGGCGGCTCCAGCAGCCGGTCGCGATGACGACGTAGTCGGCCTCGATGGTGCCCTGATCGGTGACCACGGCCTTGATGTGGCCATCTTCGACCGTGAGGTCCTTGACCTCGACATTCGCGAAGGACTGCAGGGCCCCCATCTCAATGGCCTTCTCTCGCATGAGCGTGCCTGCGCGCAATGAATCGCAGACTCCGACACCCTTGGTGTAGAAGCCGCCCAGGATGACGCTTTCATCGATGAAGGGCACCATCCCCTTGACCTCATCGGGGGTCAAAATGGCCATGCCATCGACGCCCCAGGACTTGCCGGAGGTCACGCGGCGGTTCAACTCCTGCATGCGCTCGGCGGTGCGGGCCACCTCAATGCCACCGGACTCGAAGAAGGTGTCGAGTTCGATGTATTGGCGAAGGCTGTCCAGGGTGAGCTGGGCCATCTCCTTGTTGTGATCGACGAGGAAGATGAAGTTCGACGCGTGACCGGTGGAGCCGCCCGGGTTGGGCAGCGGACCCTTGTCGATCTGGACGATGTCGGTCCAGCCCAGACGCGCCAGGTGGTAGACCATCGAGTTGCCCACAATGCCGGCGCCGATGACGACGCACTTGGCTTTGCTCGGGAGACTGCTCATTGCTTCCTCTTTCGTTGTCACTCGGGTTGTGCGGTGGTTTCAGATGGCGCGGCGGATCTCTGCTTCGAATCCGCGCACGTGGCGGGACATGACTTCGGCGGCGACTTCGGGGTCGCCGTCGCGGATGGCAAGGAGGAGGTCGCGATGTTCGGTGACCGCCTCGTTGAGATTGGGCACGCGGTCGAGCGCGAGGAACCAAATGCGCAGTGCGTGCATGTAGTGCTGGGCGCATACGGCTTGCAGGAAGTCGTTGTGCGCCCACCGGTAGACCTGATGGTGGATGCGCTGGTCAAGTTCGATGAGACCGCGCGCGTCGGGCGCGGACGCCATGACGTCGATGGTGAGCAGGAGTTGCTCGATCTCGGCTAGGTCTTCCTCGGTGCGTCGTTCGGCGGCGAGGCGGGCCGCGAAGGGCTCACTCTCCTCACGGACCTCGGACAGGGCCGAAAGGTCGCGCGGATCGAGTGCGGCAACGAACATGCCGCGGCGGGGGTAGACCTCGACGAGTCGCTCATGCGCGAGGGTGCGCAGGGCCTCGCGAATCGGGGTGCGGCCCAGACCAAGTTGCCCTTGGAGGTCCGGTTCGCTGATCAACGAGCCGGGGCCGAGTTCGCCGGTGACGATGAGCGCGCGGATCTCCTGGTAGGCCCGATCCGCCTGGGAGGCCCCTTCGGCGAGGTCGGGTTGAACGAGGGGAATGGCCGTCACGGACATAGATATATCAGTTATGTCGGGCTTTGTACATCAGATTCCCACATGGTCTGTCCCATGTGTCCCGCCGAGCGGGAGATTCGGATCGGAGGAATAAGCGTCAGGTGAACAACTCGGTCAGGTGGTTGTCCAGGGCGGCCCCGACCGGCCAGATCTCCAGCGGGAGTTCGAGGCGCTCCGCCGCCCGGTGGGCTGCCCGCTCCATCTCGGGGGTACGCCGACCCGCCAGCCAGACGACCTTGGTGAAGTGGCCGAAGTAGTCGTCGCGAAGTTCCGGATGGCGATCAAGTCCGAGTTCGCGCCAAATCATCCGGTCGAAGGCCACCACGGTGAAGTCGATGAGCACGAAGGTGCCGGGCTCGGCGGCCCACTGCGCGTCCAGCGCGTCGGGTGTCGACAGCAGGTCGTAGCAGTGCCGTTCGGGTAGGCGCGTGATTCCGTGCCGAGTGCACACCTCATCGAGGGCGCCGTAGGTTCCGCAGTCGGCGTACGCGATAGCGATCTCGTCATGTAGGTCGCGCAGTCGGATGATCTCGGCCTCGACGGCGGGCGCGATCTGTTCGGGATGGTTGTGCATGACCGGGGGGAGTGGATAAACCGCAACGTCCTGACCCGCTGCCCAGTCCAGGGCCTCGCGCCCGATGGCGCCGCAGGTGATGATGGCGCGCGACGCGTGCGCTCGCGGTCGGCTCTCAGACGGGGAAGGCGAGCTCATCGACGAACCGATCGTTGAAGTCGGTGCGGTCAGATAACTCGACGTAGTCGATCTCGTCGATGAGAGCGAGCGCACCGTGCCGCTCCGGTTCGGACAGCAACGCCATCTTCGCGCCCTCGCCGGCGACATTCCCCGCGCTGACGATGCGCGCTGCCGGGATCTTGGGCACCAGGCCGATGGTGATCGCACTCTTGGCCGAGAGGTACGTGCCGAAGGATCCGGCCAGGAGTACCTGCTGGATGTCGTTGGCCTCAACGCCAATTTCCTCTGCGAGCAAGCGCCAACCGGTGGAGATCGCGGCCTTGGCAAACTGCAGTTCCCGCACGTCCCGCTGACTCAGGACCACTTGACTGCCGTCGCCGGACTCCTCAGCTGTGGCGAGAACGAAGACGCGTTCGCCGTCACGATTGATGAAGCGCGGAGCAAGGGCCGGATGCACCTCGGCGAGCCGCTCATCGCTGAGGAAGCGCCCGGAGGGATCGATGCAGCCGACGCGCGCGAGCTCGGCGACCACGTCGACCAGGCCCGATCCGCATAGGCCGACGGGTGCCTCGCCACCGATGACCTCGAGATGCAGTCCCTCGTCGTCGATCGTCACGACCTCGATAGCACCGGGCGCAGCGCGCATGCCGCTGGAGATGGATGCGGCCTCGAACGCCGGTCCGGCCGGCGCCGCCGTGCACACGAGGCGCTCACCGTCGGCGAGGATGATTTCGCAGTTCGTCCCGATGTCGATGAACAGGCGCAGTCGCTTGTCGCGATCCATCCCTGCGGCGAGTGCCCCGGCGACGATGTCGCCTCCCACGTAGGCGCCCAGCGCAGGGAAGACCGTTGCTCGCGCCCGCGGATGAATCGGTACGCCGAGGTCTGCGGCCCGCAGGCCTTCGAAGTGGGCGCTGGCCAGGATGAAAGGGGCCACGCCCAGCGGCTCAGGATCGATCCCGAGGAGCAGTTGCATCATGGTGGCGTTGCCAGCGAGCGCCACCTCGTACACCTCGTCGGGGGTGACGCGCGCCTCGACGAGGACGTCGACCGTGAGATCGGCCAGTGTCGACTGCGCGAGGTCGCGAAGCCGGCCGAGGGCTTCGGGATCGAGCATGGTGGCACTGATGCGACTGATGACGTCGGCTCCGAACGGCTGCTGGCGGTTGAGCATCGATGACACGGCCACGGGTGCCCCGGTGGACAGATCCATGAGAGTCGCTACGGCCGTGGTGGTGCCAAGGTCGATGGCGACGCCGAACCGCCGGTCGGTGGTGTCGCCGGCCTCCAGGGCGACGAGGTGCGTCCCGACGACGACGGCGGTGACTGCCCAATTCGCCGCGCGCAGATCTCGACCGAGCGTTCGCAACACCTCGATATCGACGGCGAGCTCGAGGTCGTCCATGGCGTCGCGCACGCGTTGGATGTCGGTGCGTTGATCGGCGAGCGTGGGCTCGTCCAACTCGAGGAAGCGCTTTTGTACGGCGGGCCGCAGGATGACCTGTCGGCCGACGCCGACGGTGGCTGCCTTGGGCCGAGTGGTGAGTTCAGGGACGTCAATGACGAGATCGTGATGCGCGGTGGTCAGACAGGCCAGCCGCCAACCGTCAGCCAACTGCTCGGGGGTGAAGGCGCGCTCGTCGGCCGCAGCGACAGGCGTCTCGGAATCGACGATCCGTACCTTGCACTTGCGGCAGGTTCCGTGCCCACCGCAGGTGGAGTCCACCGCGACGCCATTCCACAGTGCCGCGTCGAAGACGCTAACGCCGTTGGGGACACGAACCGACTTGCCCGCCGGTTCGTAGCGCAGCGTGATCCGGGCGGGTAGGTCGTCGTGATGCGAAGCTGTCATCCGCCGGCGGCCGCCTGCTTCGCCCGGTGGCGCGAGATCCAGGTGGCCCCCCATTCGTCATTGCCGCGCATGAGGTCGGCCCCCTTCACCGCTGTCACGATCTGGTCTGTGCGCGCGTCCATAATGGCGGACGTGAGGCCCGCCTGAATGGCCATGGGGAGGAACACGGCATTGAGCGTGTGGCGGTCCGGCATGCCGAAGGACACATTGGAGGCGCCGAGCGTCGTGTTGACGCCGATCTCCGTGGAGATGAGGTGGATGGCCTCCATCGTCTTCAGGGCAAGAGTGTGATCAGCACCCACGGGCATCGCTAGTGGATCGACCACGATGTCTTCGATGGGAATACCGAATTCATCCGTGGCGATGCCGACGAGTTGCTTCGCCAACTCGAGGCGGCGATGCGGATCCTCCGGGATGGCCTCCTCGTCGTTGGGCAGGGCGATCACCGCGGCGCCGTACCGCTTGACCAGCGGCAGGATGAGGTCGATGCGCTCGCGCTCCATGGTGACCGAGTTCACGAGCGCCTTGCCCTGGTAGGCAGCGAGGCCGGCCTCGAGGGCTTCGACGACGGAGGAGTCAATGCACAGGGGCACATCGGTGAGCGACTGCACCAGCGTCACGGCTTCGCCGAGGAGCCTGGCCTCGTCGACGAGCGGGGCGCCCATGTTGACGTCGAGCATCATGGCACCTCCGGCGATCTGCTGGGCCACGTCGACCTCGACCGAACTCAGGTCGTTGGCGCGAAGTTCCTCCTGGAACTTCTTGCGCCCGGTGGGGTTGATGCGCTCGCCGATGATGCAGAACGGCTGATCGGGGCCGATCGTTATGGACGCGCTAGACGAGCTGAGGACGGTGTGCATGCTGCTCCTTGATCTGTGATGGGCCGATGCGCAGGTCCTCAACGAGTCGAGCGAGGCTGCCGTCATGGCGGAAGTCAGTGATGTGCAGCCCGGAGACGCCAGGCAGGGATAGGGCGTGCTGGGCGAGTTCGACAGTCACCTCGTAGGAGGCCTCCGCGACCGCTTCCTTGTCACCGGCGCCGGCCACGCGATCGATGGTGGCTTGCGGGATAGATATGCCCGGGACAGAGTCGTTCATAAAGGACAGGGCTCGTCCGGTCTTGGTGAGAACGATGGTCGGGAGTAGCGCGGTCGTCTCGGCGACGCCCATCTCCACGCAGCCGCGCACGAAGTCTTCGAGGCGGTCGGGGTGGTAGCCGATCTGCAATTGGAGGAATCGGGCCCCTGCGTCGGCCTTCTTCTTCGCCCGCTCGACCCGATAGCCCAGGGGCGGCGCGAACGGATTCTCAACGGCGCCGATAAAGAGTGTGGGGGGCTCCTTGATGGCCCTTCCTGAGAGGTAGTGCCCTTCGGCGAGACCGCCGGCGACCTTGACCATCTGGATGCTGTCGAGATCGAATACTCGCCGAGCCTCCGGCTCGTCGCCGGCGGTGACATCGTCTCCGGTCAGTAGGGCAACGTTCTCCACGCCGTGCAGGGCCGCGCCCATGATGTCGGCCTGCATCGCGAGGCGGTTCTTGTCTCGGCAGACCACCTGCAGGACCGGTTCGAGGCCGAACTGATGCATAGCAATGGCGATCGACGTATTCGACGCATGCGCATGCGCCGCCGGGTTGTCCGTGGCGTTGACCGCATCCACATACGGCTTGAGGTCGGCGACGGCCCGCTCGACAGCGGCGAGGCCACCACCGTCGATGCTCGGGAACTCGGCGGTGACCACCGGACGTGTACCGCTGGCGAGCAACTCGGATAGGCGGCTCATGAATGGAAGCCTTCCGGGAGGGACGATGGATCGTCGATCTCGACGAGCGCTGCTCCTACGAGGAGGTCCGCGGAGTCTTCGACAATCTCCCCGGTCCAACCCGCGGGTGCGCGACGGTCGGCCCCGGAGAGGAGGTTGATCCAGGAGGAGGTGTCCTTGAGCTGATTGTTGACCGGAGGGCGCAGGTGATTGAGTTCCGCCTCCCAGCGGCCGGGATTGATCGGGGAGTGGCTGCGGCGCTCGGCCTTGAGCCATACGCACGTCATCTCCGGCTTGACCTCACAGCCACCGTCCTCGCGTACTCCGCCGCAGGGCCCGTTGCGCAAGGTCTTGGGGCACGTCATTGGGCACGTCATCCCCGTCGAGTGCAGAACGCACTGGCCACACATGCGGCAGTCCCACACGGGCTTTTTGACCGCGTGCTCGAAGAGGGGGATGAGGCGCTTCATGAGCTAGCCAGCTCGCTTCGCGACGACGAACTCCTTGGCCTTTCGGACGGCGGTCGCGGCATCTGCGGCGTAGCCATCGGCGCCGCAGACGTCGGCGTACTCCTGGGTGACGGGCGCCCCACCGACCATGATGACAACGGAGTCACGTAGTCCGGCTTTCTCGATCGCGTTGATGTTCGCCTTGAACATCGGCATCGTCGTGGTGAGGAACGCGGACATCCCGACAATGTCGGGCTTGTGCTCCTCGATCGCCGCGACGAACTTCTCCGGCGGCACCTGGACTCCGAGGTCGATGACCGTGAAGCCCGCGCCCTCGAGCATGATGTTGACGAGGTTCTTGCCGATGTCGTGCACATCACCCTTCACGGTGCCCATGAGGAAGGTGCCGACGCTCTCCACACCGGTCTGCGCCAGCAGCGGCCGGAGCAGATCCAGCGCGGCCGACATCGCCTTGCCGGCGATGAGCATCTCCGGCACGAACCAGTCCCCGCGCTCGAAGCGAGCCCCCACCTCTTCCAGTGATGGGATGAGAGCCTCGAAGAGCAGCTGCTCGGGAGTGAGGCCTGAGTCAAGACCTTGCTGGGTCAACTCGACCACGGCCGGCTTGTTGCCGACCATGGTCTCGTCGTAGAGGCCCTTGAGGATCTCGTCGTTGGTCATGCGGCTCCAGCCTTTCCGGGAAGGGGTGACGAGGGGCGAGTGTTCAGGCGAACGGCATCGCTGATGCCCTGGGCAGTGAGCGTGACCGCGTCAGCGACGGAGGCTATCTGCTCCGGCGTCATGCGCACGCTGGGACCGGAGACGCTGACCGCAGCGATCGCGATGCGCTCTCCGTTGAGAATCGGTGCGGCGACCGCCACCAGGCCTGGCTCGAGCTCGGAGTCGACGATCGAGATCCGTGTCCGGCGTACTCGCTCAAGTTCGGTATCCAGCATCCGCCGCGATGTGATGGTGGTATCGGTGAAGGCCTTGAGCCGACCGCGCGGCAGGGTGCCGCCGAAGGCAATGAGAGCCCGTCCGAGCGCGCTGCAGTGGAAGGGGACGGGCCGATCCATCCAGTTCACGGCACCGAGTAGGTACGTCGAGTCAACCTGGGCGATCTGACGCACCTCGCTGCCGACCGCGACGGCGAGGTTGACGGTCTCACCGGTCAGCGCGCCAAGCTCGTCGAGGTAGGGCTGCGCGATTCGGATGAGATCGTCCTCGGGTCGCACGGAGAGCGCGTAGTCGGTGATACGTGGACCGGGCTGAACGGCACCGGTGGTCGTCCGTTGTACGAGCCCGTTGCGCTCCAGACTCGACAGCAGCCGAGACAGGGTGCTCTTGGGCAACTCGGTGGCGATGACGAGTTCGCCGAACGGCACGGGCTCGCTGGCCGCGAGCACGTAGACGAGCAGCGAACCGGCCCGATCGACCGCCTGCGTACCCGTGGGGCTTGCCACCTGATGACTCCCGATTCAGTCGTCCGAGATTCCGGCCAAAAAATGTTTCACAATATGGAAGCAGTATTCCATAAGTCGAGTGTAGGATCGCGCGACAAGTCGGTCAAGAGGCCCGTTTCGAGGAGTTGCCATGTTCCGGAACACCATGCCCCGCTACGAGATCCTCTCCGAGGACTCCATGGCTGTCCTCGATCGTGGATGGCGACGCATTGTGTCCGAACTCGGCGTCGAGTTCATGGCACCGGAGGCGGTGCAAATTTTTGCCGCTGCGGGAATGCGCACTGACGGCGACAAGGTCTTCTTCGATCCTGAGTTCGTCCTTGAGCAGGTCGCGAAGGCTCCGCGCGAATTCGACCTCCAGGCGCGCAACCCGGAGCGCAGTGTGCATGTCGGTGGCGACAGCATGGTGTTCTCGAGCGTTTACGGCCCTCCGTTCGTCCGGCGTGGAGACCGGCGAGCCGACGGCACGATGGAGGACTTCCGCGACTTCGCGAAGCTCGCTCAGTCCTTCGACGTGATGGACAGCGTGGGCGGCGTCGTGTGTGAGCCCAACGATGCGCCGCTGGATTCACGCCACCTCGACATGCTCTATGCCGCCATGACCCTTACCGACAAGTTCTACATGGGAAATGTTGTCAGCGGGGAACGCGCAGAAGACACGATTCGCATGAGCGAAATTCTCTTCGGCGGGCGAGAGGCGATCGAGGAGACCCCGGTCTGCATTTCCCTCATCAACTGCAATTCGCCGCTGCGCTGGGACGACCGCATGCTTGAGGCGCAGTTCGCCTACGCCCGGGCTCGCCAGCCCGTCATCTTGTCGCCGTTCCTCCTCATGGGTGCCATGTCGCCGGTCTCCATCCCCGCCACCCTGGCGCAACAGATTGCGGAGACCCTCACCGGCATCGCTCTGACGCAACTGATCAATCCGGGTGCGCCGGTGGTCTTCGGCTCCTTCCTGTCCAATATCGACATGCAGTCAGGGGCTCCGCAGTTCGGCACCCCGGAGTCCGCGATCGGCTTGCTCTGCACCGGCCAGATTGCTCGGCACTTCGGGCTGCCGTTCCGCACCGGCGGGGGCATGAACTCGGCTCAGGTGCCCGACGCGCAGGCGGCATTCGAGACCCTGATGACGCTCTTGCCGACATTCCTCGCTGGCACGAATGTCGTCATGCATGCGGCTGGATGGCTCGAGGGTGGACTCGTCTCCTCCTTCGAGAAGTACGTCATGGACACCCAGGCGCTTGAGTCCCTCCAGCATGAATTCACTCCGGTGCATTTCAGCGATGAGGAGCTTGCCTTCGGCGCGCATGAGGAGGTGGGCTCCGGCGGGCACTTCCTCGGCGCCGAACACACGATGGAGCGGTTCCGCACTTGCTTCTATCGGCCCTGGCTGTGGAACTGCGACAACTTTGAGCGCTGGACTCGACTCGGGGCACGCGATACCGAGGAGCGAGCTCGCGAGATCTACGAGAAGCGACTCGAGGAGTACGAGCCCCCGCCTCTCGATGAGGCGATCCGCGAGGAGTTGCACGAGTACGTCGTACGCCGGCGTGCGGAACTCGGGGACTGACGGACCACGGTCTTACTAGGGTTGCGGGATGCCGAAGGGATACGACTACATCATTGTCGGGGGCGGCTCAGCCGGCTCGGCGCTCGCCGCGAGGCTCACAGAGGACCCGGGCACCACGGTTTTGGTCCTGGAGGCGGGACGACCGGACTATCCCTTTGATGTCTACATCCATATGCCGGCGGCGCTGACGTTCCCCATCGGCAACAAGTACTACGACTGGATGTACTCGTCCCAGCCCGAGCCGTTCATGAACGGTCGCCGCGTCTATCACGGCCGTGGCAAGGTTCTCGGGGGTTCGAGCAGCATCAACGGGATGATCTTCCAGCGGGGCAATCCGCTGGACTACGAACGCTGGGCCGCTGACCCGGGCATGGATTCGTGGAGCTACGCGAACTGCCTGCCCTACTTCAAGAAGATGGAGGACTGTCGCGCCGGGGCTGACGAGTGGCGCGGCAAGGACGGTCCGCTGATCCTCGAGCGCGGCAAGGTGGAGAATCCCCTCTTCTCCGCGTTCTTTGAAGCCGTGCAGGAAGCCGGTCATGAACTCACGGCCGACGTCAATGGCTACAAGCAGGAAGGCTTTGCGGCCTTCGACGGCACCTTGCACAACGGTCGTCGCTACTCAGCCGCCAAGGCATACCTCAGGCCGGCCATGTCGCGGCCCAACCTCACCGTCAAGACGCGGGCGCATGTCACGCGCATCATCATGGACACCTCGAGCGGCACTCCGACCGCCCGCGGCGTCGAAGTTGCCCTCGGCGGCAAGCGCCCGATCGCCGTACGTGGTTCCGAGGTGATCCTGTGCGGTGGTGCCTTCAACTCGCCCATGCTCCTGCAACTGTCCGGCATCGGACCGGCCGATGATCTCCGCGCTGTCGGCGTCGATCCGATCCACGACCTGCCGGGAGTGGGGGAGAACCTCCAAGACCACCTCGAGGTTTATGTTCAGCACGCCTGCACCCAGCCGGTGTCGCTGAATCCCAACCTGCAGTTCTGGCGGCGACCCTTTATCGGCGCGCAGTGGCTGTTCCTGCGATCCGGTCCGGGCGCGTCCAACCACTTCGAGGCGGGCGGCTTCATCCGGAGCAACGAGGACGTGGAGTACCCCAACCTCATGTACCACTTCCTGCCGATCGCGGTGCGGTACGACGGCACCTCCATCGCGGAGGGACACGGCTACCAGGTGCATGTCGGGCCGATGTATTCCGACGCCCGCGGCTCGTTGCGGATCACCAGCCCGGACCCCTTCGCCGAGCCCGCCTTCACGTTCAACTACCTCTCGACCGAGCAGGATCGGCGCGAGTGGGTCGAGGCGATTCGCAAGACGCGGGAGATTCTTGAGCAGCCCGCCTTCGCACCGTACAGCGGTGGAGAGATCTCACCAGGGCACGAGGTGAGTTCTGACGAGGAGATCCTCGAGTGGGTCCGCCGCGACGGCGAGACGGCATATCACCCTTCCTGCACGGCCAAGATGGGCATCGATGACATGGCCGTCGTGGATCCCCTCACGATGCGGGTGCATGGCACGGCGGGTCTGCGTGTCGTCGACGCCTCCGTCATGCCCTATGTGACCAACGGCAATATCTATGCGCCGGTGATGATGATGGCGGAGAAGGCGGCCGACATCATCAAGGGCAACACGCCGCTACCCGCCGAACACGTGCCGTTCTATCGGCGCCGTCGCGAGAATGCTGACACGCATGCCTGACCTGTTCATTGATGGCGAGTGGGTGACCGCTGCAGAGGGCGGCACCCGCGAGATTCGTTGCCCGGCCAACGGCGACCTTGTCCGCGTGGTCGACGAGGCCACCAGCGTCGACACGGTGCGTGCCATCGAGGCAGCCCGCCGGGCCTTTGACGACGGCCGCTGGTCGTCCGTCCCGCTCTCCGAGCGTGGTCAGCTCCTAGCGCGGGTGGCAGATCTGCTGGAGCGTGACACCGAAGAGATCGCACGGCTTGAGTCGCTCGACACGGGCAAGCGCATCGTCGAGTCTCGCTACGACGTGGCCGACGTCGCGAGTTGTTTCCGCTACTTCGCCGGCTTGGCCTGCGGCGATGCCGTGGGCGGCCGCGTCGTGGATGTGGCGGACCCCGGAGTGCGATCGCGGATTGAGTACTCGCCGGTCGGTGTCTGTGGCCTGATTACGCCCTGGAACTACCCACTGCTCCAGGCAGCCTGGAAGGTGGCGCCGGCTCTTGCTGCGGGCACGACCTTCGTGCTCAAGCCCAGCGAACTCACCCCGAGCACGACCATCCATCTGGTCACACTGCTGGCCGAGGCCGGGCTTCCTCCGGGGGTCGGCAACCTCGTCCTCGGGGCGGGCGTCACGGCAGGTGCCCCGCTCGCGACTCACCCGGATGTCGACATGGTGTCGTTCACGGGAGGGCTCCTCACAGGCCGCCGCATCATGGCCGATGCGGCCGCTACGGTGAAGAAGGTCGCACTCGAACTCGGTGGCAAGAATCCCAACATCGTCTTCGCCGACGCCGATCTTGATGCGGCCATCGACAACGCGCTCACGGCCGTGTTCCTCCATAGCGGTCAGGTGTGTTCGGCGGGAGCTCGACTCCTCGTGGAGGAGTCGGTGCACGACGTCGTCGTCGATGAGGTCGTGCGGCGAGCACAGCGCATCCGACTGGGCGGCCCGTTCGATGAGGCCGCGGAGACCGGTCCGCTCATCTCAGCGCAGCATCTGGCGAAGATCGAGGCCTACGTGGCGTCCGCACTCGCCGAGGGCGCGGTTCTTCGGTGCGGTGGTGAACGTCCCAATTCGATCGAATTCCCCGCGCTCGCCGACGGGCACTACTACCGTCCCACCGTGCTTGACGGATGCCGCACCGAGATGACCTGCGTCCAAGACGAGTCATTCGGGCCGGTGCTCACCGTGGAGACGTTCAGGACCGAGGATGAGGCGATCGCTCTGGGCAACGACACCATGTATGGACTTGCCGGCGCGGTGTGGACGAATGACGCGGGCAAGGCCGAGCGAGTGGCCGCTTCGCTGCGCCACGGAACCATCTGGATCAACGACTTCCACCCCTATCTCCCGCAGGCTGAATGGGGTGGCTTCAAGCAGTCCGGGGTCGGCCGCGAACTCGGACCCACAGGCTTCCACGAGTACCTCGAAGCCAAGCACGTCTATCGACGCCTGAACGCTGCTCCCAGCGGCTGGTTTGAAGGAGGACCTGGTGAGTGAGTCCACGACCGGGGCGGGCCCCGCCATTTCCGTCCGCAATCTGTGGAAGGTCTTCGGGCCGCAGGCGGACAAGGTGGTGGGCACACCGCTGGCAAATCTCAGCCGGGACGAGCTCCTCGCCGAAACTGGCTGTACCGCCGCCGTCCGGGACGTCACCTTCGATGTCGACAATGGTGAGGTCTTCGTCGTGATGGGTCTGTCGGGCTCGGGCAAGTCGACCCTTGTACGCTGCCTGACTCGGCTCATCGAATCCACCTCAGGTGAGGTGCTCATCGAGGGTGACGACATCCTCGCTGCCAATGAGAAGCAGTTGCGGCACTTGCGCCGCACCGAGTTCTCCATGGTCTTCCAGCACTTCGGGCTGCTGCCGCACCGCAAGGTCATCGACAACATCGCGTACCCACTGGAGATCCAGGGCGTCAAGAAGGATGTCCGCTATGCCCGCGCCGAGGAGGTCATCCAACTCGTTGGACTGGCCGGGTACGGATCCTCCTACCCTGAGCAGCTGTCCGGCGGCATGCAGCAGCGTGTTGGCCTTGCTCGAGCTCTCGCGGTGGATCCCGATGTGATGTTCCTTGATGAGCCGTTCAGCGCACTGGACCCCCTGATTCGACGCGACATGCAGGCAGAGGTAAAACGCCTGCACCAAGAACTCGGAAAGACCATGGTGTTCATCACTCACGATCTCGCTGAGGCGATGAAACTCGGTGATCGCATTGCGATCATGCGCGATGGCGCGATTGTCCAGATGGGCACGGCCATGGATCTCGTGCTCAACCCGGTCGATGACTACGTTGCCGACTTCCTGCGCGATATTCCCAAGAGTCACGTCCTTACGTTGGAGGTGATTGCGCGACCCCTGCGAGAGGGAGAAGCCGATGACGGGCCGACCCTTGAGGCGGCAATGATCATCAAGGAGGCGACTCCGGTCATCATTTCGTCGGTCCCGCCGATCCGCGTCGTGAAGAAGGGCACGATGGTGGGCTATGTGTCGAGCGATGACGTCCTTGCTCTGATCGCGGGCGAGCGCTCGCCGGAACTTGGCGATTGATCTGAGGGGCGACCGATGGTGAAAATTGCCGAGGCCTTGCATCGACGGTGGGTCCAGGCCGTCATCGTCCTCGTGGTGTGGTTTGCCACTGCTACCGTGCTCAAGGGCGTGCAGACTCAGGAACTTTCGACGGCGTCCGACTCGCCCTTCACGGCTTTCCTGCGTGAGGTCGCCTCAACTATTCGCGGCAATCGCGCCGACAGCCCGATCTTTCTCTACTTCTTGAATCCGATCCGAGCCTTCATCTCGGGATTCATCGAGATCTTCATGGGTGTCATCGCCGTCCCCGCCAAGGGCGATGTGATCCCCATGCTCGGCTGGTTCGGTGCGATGGCGGTGATCGGTCTTATCGTCTACGCGACCTCGACGCTGCGGATGGCGCTGTTCAGCATGTTCATGCTCCTGCTGTGCGGGATGCTGGGCATGTGGCTCCTCACCATGGAGACGCTGGCCATGACGATCGGTGCCGTTGTTCTCTCCCTGGCGGTCGCCTTGCCTCTTGGGGTGTGGGCCGGATTAAGCGATCGGGTCATGTCCGTCCTGCGGCCCTGGCTTGACCTGGCGCAGGTGCTGCCGACCCTGGTCTATCTTGCGCCGCTCGCGCTGGTTTTCCTCATTGGTATCGCCTCGGCGACGATCGCCACGATGATCTACTCGATCCCCATCTGCATCCGTATCACGGCTCACGCCATCAAGTCTTTGCGTGACGGACCAATTGAGGCGGCGCAGTCGGCCGGCTCCACCCGCTGGCAAGTGCTCACCAAGGTGCAATTGCCCATGGCCAAGAGCACCATCATCCTCGCGATCAACCAGACCACACTGGCCGCTCTTTCCTTCGTGGTGATCGCGGCCTTGATTGGCGCTCCCGGACTTGGCAAGCCGGTGATCGAGGCGCTGACGATCCGCAACGTGGGCGACGGTGTTGTGGCCGGTCTGGCGGTCGTCTTCCTCGCGATCATGCTGGACCGATCCACCGCGGCAGCCGTCAACCGAGACAAGTCCGGCTACGCCGCGGCCGAAGCGGTCAAAGTTCGTCGTCGCATCGGGCTGGCGATTTTCGCCGTGTTTACCGTCATCGCTATCTACCTGTCTCGGTTTGTGTTGTGGTTCGCGGTCTTCCCCGAAAGCCTCGACTTCCGCGAGCCAATAGCGAATGCGGCCAATGCGCTTTCGGAGTGGATTACGGACACCTTCGGATTCCTGACGGTCACGGGAAGTGAACAGTTCACGTTGTTCGTCCTTAACCCGCTCCAAAACGTCCTCGCCAATTCACCCTGGTGGCTGACTCTCATCGCCATTACTGCCCTGGCCTTCATCCTGGCCGGACGCACGGTAGGCATCCTGGTGTTCATTCTGCTCGCGCTCGTCATGGGCACGGGCCTATGGAACGACACCATGCTGACCCTCACGATGATCCTCATTGCTACCGGATTCGTGGTCCTCATCGGCATCGTCCTAGGGGTCTGGGCCGGACGCAGTAGGCGCGTGGAACTGTTCCTCAAGCCGTTCCTGGACGCGGGGCAGACAATGCCCGCCTTCGTGTATCTCGTCCCTGTCCTCGCACTCTTTGGCCCGACACGGTTCGCCGCCATCGTCCTCGGTGTCGTCTACGCCTCCCCGTTCGTCATCCGTGTCGTCGCGGATGGGGTTCGCAAAGTGCCCAGAGAGACGGTCGAGGCGGCGGTTGCTTCGGGCTCGACGAACCTGCAGGTCATCACCAAGGTGCAACTTCCGATTTCGAGGCGGTCCATCCTGCTCGGCGTCAACCAGGGCCTCATCTTCGTTCTCGCCGTTGTCGTGATCGGAGGATTCGTTGGCGCGGGTGGCCTCGGCTACCTCGTGATCGTCGGCCAGTCCAAGCCCGAACTGGCGGGCAAGGGCCTTGCCGCGGGCATCGCAATCGTGCTGCTCGGCGTGATTTTGGACCGCATCGCCCAGGGGAGGCCGCAGAAGAGCCGGCAGGGAGTGCACTGATTCCCGCATCGTGGGAGCTCAGGATCGTCGTCGATACGCATCCGTTACCGGGAGACCGGGACAACGACCAAGGTAAGTCCATACGATTCCAACAACAATCGAGGTCCATCACCGATCGTGGCCTCTGGGGAGGATCAATGAAACGAGTAGGTAAGGGTGCTGGCCTCATGGTCGCGCTCGCCACTGCCGGACTGGCCCTCGCGGCCTGCGGCGGCGGTGTCAATTCGGATGCGGGCTCGTCGTCGTCTTCGGCGTCGGAGAGTTCAAGTTCGTCAGCATCGGAAAGTTCTTCGGAATCCTCATCGGAGGCCGCCCCGGTCGACTGCGGATCCTGGGGTGTTGCGATGCACGCGTGGGTCGGCTATACCGCTTCCGCTCAGGTTCTCAGTGATGTTGCGCGCGAGAAGTTGGGCTGCGACATCACGCAGACCCAGCTTGACGAAGCCAGCGTCACCTATGACGCCATGGAGGCCGGCTCGGTCGACGTCATCATCGAGGACTGGGGCGGTGGTCGCTGGCAGGAGTGGGTTGACCGCGGCGCCATCGTCGAGGTCGGCTACAACGGCAACATCGGCCTCATTGGCATGTTCGTCCCGCAGTGGATGTGCGACGAATACCCGGACATCACCGACGGCACGAAGCTCAACGAGTACGCCGAGCTCTTCGTCACGCCGGAGAGCGGCGACAAGGGTGCCTGGTACGAGGGCCCGCCCGGATACACCACCATTGGCGAGAAGATCATCGAGGCCTACGACCTGAACTTCAAGGTCATCAACACCGGTTCTGAGGCTGCCCTCATCGATGTCTTCACGAAGGGCAGTGAGGATAAGACTGCGGTGCTCGGCTACTTCTACGAGCCGCAGAACTTCCTGGCACAGGTCCCCCTTTGCCGCATCAACTTCCCGGCCAATGACTGGACCGATGCTGCTGAGGCGAGCGGCCTGACCGACTACCCGGAGACGCCGCTGGTCAAGCTCGCCACGCTGTCCCTGATGGATTCGGGCAGCCCGTTCGCGGTCCTGGTCCAGAACTTCGAGTGGACCAACGAGGATCAGAACCAGGTTGCCGCCAACATTGAAGGTGGCATGACTCCGGAGGAGGCGGCCGCGGAGTGGATCGCCGCGCATCCTGATGTCGTTGCCAAGTGGCTCGAAGGGACCGGCGCGTCCTGATCGACGCTCACCCGCACTAACCAGTGGGGCCCGGCCAATTGGCCGGGCCCCACCGTCTTGTGTGGCCCGCCGTGGTGGGATGGGGCCATGCGCGAAGCGATCCTGCTGGTGGGCGGACAGGGCACACGTTTGCGTCCCCTCACCATCGCCACTCCCAAGCCCATGCTCAAGGTCGCAGGGGTGCCGGTCACGGTGCACCAGATCGAGCGGCTTCGCTCGGCGGGCATTGATCGCGTGATCCTCGGCACGTCGTACCGGGCGGACGTGTTCGCCGAGGGTCTCGGCGACGGATCGGATCTTGGCGTCGAGATCGTCTACGCCGTGGAGGACGAGCCGCTCGGCACCGGCGGGGCGATCCGGCATGCCGCCGATCTGCTGGTGAGTGGACCGGACGACCCCGTCGCCGTCCTCAACGGCGATGTCCTCAGCGGGGTGGACTATGCCGCTCTCATCGCTGGACACGTGGCTGCGGATGCGGCGGTCACGCTCCACCTCACCCGTGTCGATGACCCGCGGCGGTATGGGCTGGTGCCGACCGATCCGCACGGCCGCGTGTTGGAGTTTCGCGAGAAGCCGACAACGCCCGAGGAAATCGTGACCGACCAGATCAACGCGGGCTGCTACGTCTTCCGGCGTTCGGTGATCGACACCATTCCGTCAGGACGTGTCGTGTCGGTGGAGCGCGAGACCTTCCCGGAGTTGCTCGCCGCCGACGAACTCGTGCGTGGCGTCGTTGATGACGCCTACTGGCTCGATCTCGGCACCCCGCAGGACTTCGTCCGCGGCTCGGCAGATCTGGTGCTCGGTAGGGCCCCCTGGCCGGGGCACGAGCCCGCGGACGCGCTCGTGCTCGAGGGAGGCAGTGTCGCGGGGTCCGCGCGGGTCAGCGCCGGATCGTGCATCGGGCGAGGGGCGACGGTGGCCGCCGATGCCGAAGTGGTGGGCTCGGTGCTTCTCGATGGGGCCAGCGTCGAGTCGGGCGCGCGAGTCGTCTCGTCGGTGGTGGGCGCGGATGCGGTGGTTGGTGCAACCGCGGTCGTCGAGGACGCCGTGATCGGGGATCGCGCCCGCATCGGATCGGGCAATGAACTGCGCGGTGGCGCTCGGATCTGGCCCGATGTCGAGTTGGCCGACACCTCGATCCGCTTCTCCACCGACGCCTAGGCTCTCGCTACCACTCCGCGTCAGATTCGGTGGAGGAAGCCCGTCGGGTCGCGGGGTTCGCGTGGCGCAGCTGGATCGTCGGCAAATCCCACCGCGATCCCCCCTAGTGGTTGCCAGGACGCCGGCAGGTCGAGCACACGCTGGACGGTGTCAGCACAGAAGACCGTGCTCGAAATCCAGGCGCTGCCCACATCATGTGCGGCCAACGCCACCATGAAGTTCTCCACGGCCGCGCCACCCGCGAGCAGGAACAGATCGCGCTCGGCCCCGCGTCGGCGTTCATCGGGGTAGTCGTGCATCGCCGCGGCAAGGTCGAGGAAGGGAAGGACGAGCACCGGCGATCGACGGAGCACATCGCCACGCTTCACCCGACGCGCGATCGCGTCCTCGTCGAACTGGTCGAGACCGCGAAGATCGGCGATCCACGCATCACGCATGGCGTCGAGCAGTGTGGTCCGGGTGTCGTCATCGTCGATGATGACGAAGTGCCAGGGGGTCGTGTGATGCGGTGAGGGCGCTGTCACCGCAGCGGCGACCGCCGCTTCGATGATCTCGTCGGGCACGTCCCGGTCCGCAAAACTTCGGACCGTACGTCGTGCCGCGACCGCCTCGCGTCGACCAATGGTCATGGCCTCCGCCGTTCCCAGAGTGAACAGATCCTCCGCCTCGGGCCGCACCATCGCCGCGGCGCCGGGGCCGTCCTCGCCGGTGACGAGAGCACCCAGACCGCGGATGATTGCGGCAGGCACGCCCTGCGCCTTGCCCTTGACCAGATCGGCGGCGGAGGCAATCTCGTCTGCGGTCGCGATCACCGTCGCATCCATGATCCGACCCTCGCGATCGGGAAGCCCCCGATGATCAATGAGCGGGATCACCCCGGCCGCACCGATCGCGCAGTCGGTGAGGCCATCGCGCCACGCGCGTCCGAGCGTGTCGGTGATGACGACTCCGATGCGCGCGGTGCTCAGCGTGGACATGCGTTGACGCATGCTGCGCGCCGAGGCATCGGGGTCGACGGGGAGCAGCAGCACCCGATCACCCGGCACATCGCTGGCGTCGATTCCCGCGGCGGCCAGGACCAGACCTGTGCGTGTTCGCACGATTCGCGTGACGCCGTGTGGGGTTTGCTTCGTGGCAACCGTGGCGATTGCCTCGTCGTCGATCGCTCGTTCACGGTCGGCAGACGGCACCCAACGACCTTCGGCTTTGCTCACCACCTTGCTCGACACCACGACGATGTCGCCATCGGCGAGACCCGTCGATCCGTCGGGCCACTCCACTTTGGCCGCCGCCTCGGCGACTAACGCGCCCAGGTCAGCACCCTCGGTGATCTCTGCGATCCCGATCAGGGGCAGGATCGTCACGGTTTCGCTCATGGACGCAACCGCTCGGCGAGGTGGAGGGCGGCCGCGGCGATGCGGCCGGTGGATTCGGGGTCGGACATGAGCAGCGGCAGCGCTTCCACGATGACATCGGGGATCGCCACCTCGTCGTCGACGCTGTCGACCAGCCACCCGTCCAGCAGGCCCCCGTGCTGCCGAGAGCCGTAGTGCTCGCCCACCGCCTGGGCGCTGGTCTCGACGCCGATGGCGGACAGGCACGCGTCGGCCATACCCCGCACGGGTCGGCCGCCAATGATGGGAGACACCCCAACCACCGGCGCGCCACTGTCGCGCAGCGCGTCGCGCAGCCCCCGTACCTGCAGGATCGTCCCGATCGAGACCACCGGATTGGATGGCGGCAGGATGATCGCATCGGCCGTAGCGATGGCCTCGAGGACTCCGGGTGCGGGGCCGGCTTCGTCGCCGCCCACGAGCACGATCTCGTGCGCCGGGAGCGACGCGCGGTAGCGCACCCACCACTCCTGGAAGTGCAGCGCTCGTCGCTGCGGACTGCCGTCGTCGGCGACGGCGCCGTCGGGATCATCGACGATGACGTGGGTCTCCGCTCGGTCATCGGTCATGGGCAGCAGCCGAACCCCGGGCTGCCAGCGCGTGCACAGGGCCTCGGTGACCGCGGACAGGGGGTAGCCCGCCTGAAGCATGCGCGTTCGGACCAGATGGGTGGCGATGTCGCGGTCGCCGAGGCCGAACCAGGTCGGCTCGACGCCGTACGCCGCCAACTCGTCCTTGACCGTGAAGGTCTCACCCTCGCGGCCCCAGCCTCGCTCGACGCTGATGCCGCCGCCCAGGGTGTACATCACCGTGTCGAGATCGGGGCAGACGCGCAGCCCGTGCAGCCAGATGTCATCACCGGTGTTGCCGATCACCGTGATCTCGGTGTCGGACTCCACCTGAGCGAGCAGGCCCTGCAGGAATCGAGCGCCACCGATGCCGCCGGCCGGCACGACGAGCCGTTGAGGTGTACCCCTATTCATTCCCTTAGGGTGTCACGGTGGGCAGCCCGACGAACGACCACGCCTTGCGGCGATCGCTCGCGCGGGCGCGCAAGGGGCAAACCCTGGACCATGATGAGGCGGTGGCCCTCGCGGAGGCTCGGGGCGCCGCCCTGGCCGACCTGCTCGACGTGGCGGGGGAGCTGCGCGACCGCGGTCGACGGGACAGTGGGCTCGCCGGAGTGGTGACCTACTCACCGAAGGTCTTCGTCCCGGTGACCCGGTTGTGCCGTGACCGATGCCACTACTGCACCTTCGCGACGGTGCCGCACCGATTGCCGGCGCCGTACCTGTCGCCCGACGAGATCCTCGACATTGCCCGGGACGGTGCGGCTCGTGGCTGCGCCGAGGCACTCTTCACGCTCGGGGACCGACCGGAGGACCGCTGGCCGGCGGCTCGGGAGTGGTTGGACGAGGCGGGATATCCCGACACGTTGTCCTATGTGCGCGCGATGGCGATCCGCGTGCTGGAGGAGACCGGGCTCCTGCCACATCTCAATCCGGGCGTCATGTCGTGGGAGGAGATGCGCCGACTTCGTCCGGTGGCGCCGAGCATGGGCATGATGCTCGAGACCACCGCGGAGCGCCTGTGGTCCGAGCCCGGCGGGCCGCACTTCGGGAGCCCGGACAAGGAACCGCGCGTGCGGTTGCAGGTGCTCGAGGATGCCGGTCGGCTCCGGGTCCCCTTCACCTCCGGCATCCTCGTCGGAATCGGTGAGAACGTCGACGAGCGCGTGGATGCGCTGATGGCGCTGCGGGCCACCCACCGACGACACCGGCACCTGCAGGAGGTGATCGTCCAGAACTTCCGCGCCAAGGACGACACGGCGATGCGCGGCGAGCCCGACCTTGACCGCGAGTCCTACCTGGCGACCTTGGCGACGGCCCGCATCCTGCTCGGTCCCGCGGTGCGCCTGCAGGCACCGCCCAACCTGAGCGATGTCGCTGAACTCGCTGATCTGCTGCGTGCCGGCGTCGATGACTGGGGTGGCGTGAGCCCCGTAACACCTGATCACGTCAACCCCGAGCGTCCGTGGCCGCATCTGGACGCTCTGGCCGAGGCAACTGCCGCCGCCGGTTTCCGGCTGCGTCCGCGGTTGACCGTGCACCCGGAGTACGTCGCCACCGAGGACTGGATTGACCCGCGGGTGCGTGAGCATGTCGATGCCCTCGCCGACGCAGACGGCCTGCTCCGGCAGCCGTGCGCACCGGCGGGCCGGCCCTGGCAGGAGCCCGGCACCGATGCGGATGCGTACGCGCAGTTCGCCCAGCGGCAGGCTGGCGGCCGGGTGGATCTCCACCTCGATATCGACCTTGAAGGACGTCGCACCGAGACTCGATCGGATATCGCCGAGGTCTACGGCGATTGGCAGGAGGTGGGGGAGCGGGCGCGGGCCGTGCGCGCCCCCGAGCGGCTCGATCACGACCTCCGGGCGGCACTGGCCCTGGCTGAGCGAGATCCGGCACTCCTGGCGGCGCCGGAGCATCACCAGGCGGCGGTGGCGCTCATGGGCGCGGAGGGCGAGGCCCTGGCGGCGCTGGCCGGCCTGGCAGACGCGGTTCGTGCAGACGTCGTGGGCGACGAGGTCACCTACGTCGTCAATCGCAATATCAACTTCACGAACGTCTGTTACACCGGCTGCCGGTTCTGTGCGTTCGCGCAGCGCGAGAAGGACGCGGACGCCTTCACCCTGTCGACGCAGCAGATCGCCGAGCGAGTGCGGGAGGCCGTGGACGCTGGCGCCACGGAGATCTGCATGCAGGGCGGTATCCATCCGGACCTGCCCGGGACGGCGTACTTCGATCTAGCCCGAGCTGTGAAAGAAGCAGAGCCGGCGGTGCACCTCCATGCCTTCTCGCCCATGGAGATCGTCAACGGTGCCACCCGCGCCAATATGTCGATCCGGGAGTGGCTCACGCACGCCAAGGCGGCCGGGTTGGATTCGATCCCGGGGACGGCAGCCGAGATCCTCGATGATGAAGTCCGCTGGATCCTCACCAAGGGCAAGTTGTCGACGCAGACGTGGATCGATGTGGTCCGCACGGCCCATCAGGTCGGCCTGCCGTCAACGGCCACGATGATGTTCGGCCACGTGGACGCGCCGTATCACTGGGTCGACCATCTGCGGACGATCCGCGGCCTTCAGGAGGACACCGGCGGATTCACCGAGTTCGTCCCCCTGCCCTTCGTCCATCACCAGTCACCGATCTATCTCGCCGGGGTTGCTCGACCGGGTCCGGAGTTCCGCGACATCCTCGCCGTCCATGCGATGGCGCGGCTCATGCTGCACGGGGCCATCGACCACGTGCAGTGCTCCTGGGTCAAGGTGGGAGATGACGGTTGCCGAGCGCTCCTGGCCGCGGGCGCAGACGATGTGGGTGGAACCCTGATGGAGGAGACCATCAGCCGGATGGCCGGATCCGGCCACGGATCTGCCCGAACGGTGTCCGATTTGGAGGGCCTCATCCGGTCGGCGGGACGCCGGCCGAGGCAGCGCGGGACGACGTACCAGGCACCGGTCCTGACCGCCCGCACCTGACCGGATTCATCGCATGGGCTTGACGGACGCCTCAATGACCTATGTAATGACACCGGTGTGATTCGCCGGGCCCACGGGTCCGTCACTGGGAGGAGGGCCGGCAGTGAGTGAACCTGTTCTCCTGCCGTTGACCGAAGCTGAGGCACCCGAGTGGCAGGAGCGCGCCCTGTGCGCCCAGACTGACCCGGAGGCCTTCTTCCCTGAGAAGGGCGGCAGCACGCGAGAGGCCAAGCGGGTCTGCCTGTCGTGCGACGTTCGCGGGGACTGCCTGGAGTACGCCCTCGCCAATGACGAGCGCTTCGGCATCTGGGGCGGCCTGTCCGAGCGCGAGCGTCGCCGGCTGAAGAAGCAGGCGGTCTGACCGGGAACCACCGCGTCACTGCAGTCCTCGTTGCCCGTGATGGCGCGGTCTGGTTGCCCGCGGTCCTCACCGTCCTCGGGGGGCAGACTCGGCATCCGCAAGCCATCGTCGGGGTCGACGCCGGTTCGACCGACGCCAGTCCCGCCATTCTGAACGAGGCCCTTGGGCACGATCGAGTCGCCGCGCTCGATCCCACCCATCCCGTGGGCTTCGGTGCGGCCGTCGCCGCCGGTTTGGGTTCGGGTGTCCTTCGCAGCGATGTCGATGAGGCCTTTGATGTCGACACCACGGAGTGGATCTGGCTGCTGCACGACGACTCCGCTCCGGCCCCGGACTGTCTCGAACAACTGCTCCTCGCCGCCGAGGCCCACCCCTCCGCGGCCGTCCTCGGTCCCAAGTCGCGAGGTTGGCATGACCGCCGGCTGTTGCTCGAGATGGGCTTCAGCATCACCGGATCCGGCCGCCGCGTCACGGGCTTGGAACGGCGAGAGCACGATCAGGGACAGCACGATGATCGCGACGCCGTTCACGCGGTGGGCTCCGCCGGCATGCTCATCCGACGCGATGTGTGGGACCAGCTCGGCGGGTTCGATCCCGCGCTGCCGCTTTACCGCGATGACCTGGACTTCTGTTGGCGAGTCTGGCGCGCCGGTTACGAGGTGCGTGTCGTTCCCCAGGCAGTGATCCACCACCGTGAGGCCTCGTACCACGGTCGTCGAGAAGGCTCCTCGGCTCCAGGACGCGGGCACCGACTCGACCGACGGTCGGCACTCCACGTCCTCATGGTGCAGACGCCCGCCTGGCGTGCGCCTTTCACCGCCGTCCGACTCGTGGTCGGCACCCTGCTGCGTTCGCTGCTCTACCTGCTCGGCAAGGACCTGCGCCGGGCCGGTGACGAACTCGCGGCACTCGGGGTCCTCATTGCGCATCCGGGACGCCTGCGCACGGCGCGGCGGTCCTGCGCCGAGACGTCGGTCATGTCGTCCCATGCGGCCGTGCACGATCTGCGACCGCGGGCCTCGACGCAGGCCCGCGCGGCGATCGAAGCGCTCGGGGGAATCATGGCCTCGGGCCGTGGCTCGGGAGCGAGCGCCGGAGCACTGGAGTCAGGTCCGGTCTCCGACGATGCCGACCTCTTCGATGATCCGGCCGGCAACTGGTTGCGTCGCACGCTCACCCGGCCCACCGTGGGACTCACGCTCGCCCTGGTCCTGGTGACCTTGGTTGCCGGGCGCAGCCTGTGGTGGGGTGAGGGTTCCCTCTTCGGCGGCGCGCTCCTGCCGAGTCCGGACGGGGCCGCAGACCTGTGGTCGACCTACTTGCGGCCCTGGCATGACGTGGGTCCTGGTTCGTTCGAGCCCGCCGCCCCCGCCATCGCCGTCCTCGCCGCCCTCTCCACCCTCCTCCTGGGCAAGGCCTCACTGACGGTGGGCCTATCGCTGCTGCTGGCGTCCGCGCTCGCCGGTCTGTCGGCGTGGTCCGCGATGTTCGGCGTGATCTCCTCGCGGCCGGTTCGGCTCTGGGCTGCTGCGACGTACGCACTGCTGCCAACCCTGACGGCGGGCATGGCCACTGGTCGCCTCGGCGTCCTGCTGTCCATCGTGGTGCTGCCGTTGGCGGCGCGCTTCGTTGTTCGCTCCCTGGGCGTTGCCACCGACCTTGCCCCATCGAGCGGTCGGACGCCGTGGATTGCCTCGCTTCTGCTGGCCCTGGCGATTGCCGGCGCTCCCGTCGTGTGGCTGTGGGTCGTCGTCGCTGTGGTGGCTGCGCTCATCGCCGCCGTCCTGCGCCGGAGCCTGTCGGTGACACTCGTCCTGCGCGCCTTTGCCCTCGTGCTCGTTCCGTTGGCCCTGCTGGTGCCGTGGTCCTTCCGGCTCGTCACGAACCCGATTCTCTTCCTCGGCGAATTTGGTGCCTTCGATCCGGCGTTGGTCGAGCCCTCGGCGGGCGCGGTGCAGCTCGCCTTCCTCGATCCCGGTGGACCGGGCGTCAGCCTCACCTTCATCGGTGCCGGGCTGGTCGTGGCCGCCATGCTGGCCATCCTGCGTCCGCACCGGCGGGCGGCGATCGTCACCGCGTGGGGTGTGGCGTTGGCTGCCTATCTGTTGGCGCTCATCCTGTCCGGCATTCAGGTGACCGTTCCCAGTGTTCCCGACCCGGTCCGACTCTGGCCGGGCATGGCGGTGGCCCTCCTCGGCGCCGCACTCATCGTGGCCGTCGCCATCGCCGGTGATGGCCTGCGCGCGTCCATGGCCGGTTCGACGTTCAGTTGGCGCCAGCCGGTATCGCTGCTGGCGACCGCGGCCGCCGTTCTCGTCCCCATCGCCTACGCGGCGGTGTGGTTGACCGGGGCTTCCGGACCTGTCCACCGAGCGGACCCGGCCCTGCTGCCCCCGTTTGTCGTCGCTGAGGTCATCGGACCCGAGGCGCCGCGCACGCTTCTGCTCGCACCGGACGTCGACTCCGTCGGGTACACCCTCATCAACGGCACCGGTCCGACTCTCGGCGACGGATCGGTGGCACCTCCGGCCCAGGATTGGGAACGCCTGGATCGTTTGGTCTCCGGCCTGGTGTCCGGACGCGGCGGTGACGAGGTCGTTGGCCTCGCCCAATACGCGGTGCGCTACGTCATCCTGCAAACCGAGGGACCGCGCGCCGACAGCGTGACGAGAACCCTTGATTCGGCCCCCGGCCTTCGACGCGTGGCTGGGCAGGATGGTGAAGTGCTCTGGCGAGTGGTCCTCCCGACGGCACGCGTGCGCATTGACTCGGACGACGCGACATCGCCGGTGGCGGTCGTCAATCGCGACGGTGATCCACTGGCCCGCGGCCTGCTGGTCGAGGAGAGCGGGACGTTGAGCCTCGCTCAAACAGCTGACCCTCGGTGGCGAGCCACCCTGGTCACTACGGAGTTGGCGGCGGAAGTTGACGGGTTGCAGTCGTTCACCCTCCCGCCGGAGTCATCGGGCGCGCTCGTGGTTTCGGCGGACAGCGGGGAACGCACCCGGTGGCTATGGAGTGAACTCATCCTGGTGATCGTCGTCGTGGTCCTCGCCCTCCCTGGGCGCCGACATGTCCGCGACGACGACGTCGCCGATGATGAGATCGACGAGGACGATGTGGCCGTGCTCGCTGAAGATGGAGTGGAGGTGTCACCGTGAGCGACGAGAACACTCCTGAGGACACCACTCCGGAAGACATCACCACCGAGGAGACCGCCCCCGAGGAGACCGCCCCCGAGGAGACCGCCCCCGAGGAGACCGCTTCGGAATCGCGACGACCACGCCGCCGACGCGGGACCGCGGTGATCCCCCCGGACTCTCGCGGCTGGCAATCGCTCGCGGTCGTGGTGGGCGTCTTCCTGATCCTCGCCGTTGTGGGTTCGCTCCTTCTGCAGTCGCCTGAGTCCGCGAGCCCCGCACCGGCTGTGGAGCCGGTCGACTCTTCCACGGCCGTCTGCCCTGAGCCGGGATCGGTGGACCTGTCCCGCACTACCTCGACGATGATGGTCCTGCCCGACCTGCCCGGCCAAGATCGCGAGGGAAGCGCGGAGATCACCTTCCTCGGCGGTGAGGATGATCCGCTCCTCGTGGACGAGTCCGGTGAGGAGGCCCCCAAGCCGGTGCTCGCCCAACCGGGCGATGCCGCCACGGTGGTGGCGGAGTCACGGCGCCTTCCTCCGCTGGAGATTCGGACCCAGGGTTCGCTGGCTCCCGGGCTCGTCGCCACGCAGACCACCGTCGACTCCTACAACGACGGCCGAGGACTGTCCAGTCTCGCGTGCCTCGGACCCGCGACCTCCTGGTGGTTCGTCGGGGGCGGCAGCGTGGCCGGACGCGACAGTGACCTCGTGCTCGTCAACCCCGAGGCGACCCCGGCCGAACTCGAGGTGCAGATCAGCGGACCGGAGGGCCCGGTGACCACACCGCGACTGCGCGGCATCGTGGTCGAGCCACGCAGCCGCACCGTGGTGCGCCTGACCCGTGAGGCGCCCCGCCTGCCCTACGTGTCCTGGCATGTGCAGGTGCGGGCCGGCCGCATCGTGGCCGCACTCTCCGACCGGGAGACAGACGGTTTCTTCCCCCGCGGAGCGGACTGGATTCCGGCCTCAGCCGAGCCGGCCACTCGCGTCCTCGTGCCGGGTGTCATCCCGGGTGAAGGGGCTCGCCAACTCCTCGTCTATGCCCCCGGTGACCTCGATGCGCGGGTGCAGGTGCGCCTCATCACCGCGGGTGGCTCCTACGTTCCTTCAGCGCTGAGCGAAGTGGCCGTGCCCGGTGGCACCGTCGTGCAGGTCGATCTCGACGCGGCCGCCGAAGGTCAGGCGGTCACCGTCGATCTGGTGTCGGACGAACCGATCCTCGCCGGCGTTCGCCAACGGCACCCGGGCATCGACGCGACCAAAGATGCCCTCGACGAGATCTCCTTTGCGACCGGAGCTGTCCGCCTCACCTCGGTCGCTGCAGTCACAGGCCTTCCAGCGCAGCGGGCGACCGGTGTCACCGTGTGGATCACCGCCCCGGGGGAGTTACGCACGATCAGTTCTGAACCGCTGCCGCTTCCCGGAGAAGAACCCGACCCGACGTCGACGCAGGACATCGAAGAAGCTGCGCCGGTTCAAGTAACCCTGCGTGTACTGCCCGTGGACGAGTCGGGCAATCCGCTGCCCGTACCCGAGGACATCGTGGTGAGCGTGCCGCGCGACCGGCTCGTCGAGGTACAGATTCCCCGACCGGAAGGTGCCGCCTGGTACGCCCTCCAGGCCGTGCCGGAGGGAGGCGAGGTCGTCATCGCCCATGAAGCGCTCAAGCGCAACGCCAACGGGTCGCTCATCACCGGCTACCCCTGGCGACCACTTCGCACGCAGGCGGAGGTCCCTCGAGCCGTGGTGGAACCCCAGCTCGGCCTTCCCGCCGCCCCCTAACGACCGATCCAATTTCCCCCTGTCGGCGTGGCGACCTCGGACGCGCCGCTTCGGCCGGTAGCGTCCGCATTCGTGGGACACCGACGCCGCTGCTCGCGCATTACCTGCGGACGCGCCGCGACCGCGACCTTGACCTACGTCTACGCCGATTCAACCGCTGTGGTGGGCCCCCTGTCGTCGGCGCCGGATCCCCACAGCTATGACCTGTGCGAGATCCACTCCGACCGGCTCACCGCGCCACGTGGCTGGCAGGTGATGCACCTCGAACCCGATCCCGCGGCCGGACCTTCGGGTGACGATCTTGAGGCACTCGCCAACGCGGTTCGCGAGGCTGCTGCTGCTCCGGCGACGTCCGCGACGCTGTTCGACGAGGTGGAGCAGCGACCCGCGGTGGGTTCGGAGGGTGTGCGGCGCGGGCATCTTCGCGCGCTGCCCGGTCAGGACGGCTGACTCCGTGGCCGCGGGCCACACCTTTGACGCCGCACTCCTCGATTCGGTGATCAAGGCCTACGACATTCGCGGGATCGTTCCCGAGCAGTTCAATGGTGACCTGGCCCGGGCGATCGGTTCCGCCTACGTCGAAGTCCTCCAGATCCGTGCGAGCGATGGCGGACCTGGTGCCTGCGTCGTGGGACAGGACATGCGCGAGTCCGGAGGTGAACTCGTGCGCGCGTTCTGTGACGGTGTCACCTCACGCGGGGTTGATGTCATCACCCTCGGGCAGACGAGCACCGACGAGCTCTACTTCGCCTCGGGCGCTCGACAGTTGCCGGGGGCCATGTTTACGGCGAGCCACAATCCAGCCGCATACAACGGCATCAAGCTCTGCCGAGCTGAAGCAGCCCCGGTGGGCACCGAGACAGGGCTCGCGCAGATTCGAGCGCTGATCGAGTCCGACCTACCCCCCTATGACGGCCCGCGGGGGACGGTCCGCCACGAGGACGCGTTGCCCGACTACGCGCGTTTCCTCCGCGATCTTGTGCCGCTGGAGGGGATTCGTCCGCTGCGCGTCGTTGTCGATGCGGGCAACGGGATGGCGGGGCTCACGGTTCCCGCGGTTCTCGGCACCGCGGCCGGGCTGCCCGCGCTCCCACTGTCCCTGCAGGAGATGTATTTCGAACTCGATGGCTCCTTCCCCCACCACGAGGCCAATCCCATCGATCCGGAGAACCTCCGCGATCTGCAGGCCGCGGTGATCGAGACGGGTGCTGATCTCGGCCTCGCCTTCGATGGCGATGCCGACCGTTGCTTTGTCGTGGACGAACGCGGCGAACCGGTGTCACCGTCCGTGATCACCGCGCTCATCGCGGCGCGGGAACTTGCCCGGGTACCGGGATCGACGATCCTGCACAACCTCATTTGTTCGCGGGTCGTCCCAGAGGTGATCGGCGAGAGCGGGGGACGGGCCGTGCGCACGCGGGTGGGCCACTCCTATATCAAGGCCGAGATGGCCCGCACCGGTGCCATCTTCGGCGGTGAGCACTCGGGGCATTTCTATTTTGCTGATTTCTGGCGGGCCGACTCTGGGCTCCTCGCGGCGATGCACGTCCTTGCTGCGCTCGGTGGCACGTCGGCGGAGACGCGACTCTCGGAGCTGCTCGCGCCCTATGACCGCTATGTCGCCAGCGGCGAGATCAACTCCGTCGTCCAGGACGTCCCCTCGGTGCTGGCCCTGGTCCGTGCGACCTATGCCGACGAGGACGGGGTCGCCATCGATGACCTCGACGGACTCACCGTGAGCTTGCCTCGCGGGTGGTTCAACCTGCGGCCGAGCAATACCGAGCCGCTGCTGCGCCTGAATGCCGAAGCGTCCGACGCGGCGACGATGACCGCCATCCGCGATGAGGTGCTGGGACTCGTACGGCAGACTTAGGGCCCATGAGCGACACCCTGGGCCTTGATCCGCTGCTGCTGGAAATTCTTGCCTGCCCGAGCGAGGACCATTCCCCCCTCGATGTCGACGCCGACCGTGGCCTCCTCGTGTGCCGGGCCTGTGGTCGGGGTTTCCCGGTCCGCGGGGGCATCCCGGTCATGCTGCTCGATGAGGCCATCGAGCCGGACGCCTGACGTGCACGTTGTTCGCGGAGCACTCAAGGCATACGACTGGGGTGTCGTCGACGGGCTCGCCCGCTGGTGTGGGCGCACCGGCAATCCGCAGGCCGAACTGTGGTTCGGCACGCACCCGGCGGGGGCGGCCATCGTCACCGAGGGTGCCGATGCCGGTCGCAGCCTCGATGAGCTTCCTGAGCACCACGGTGTTCCCCTGGTCAAACTTCTCGCCGCGTCGACCCCCCTCTCCCTGCAGGTGCACCCCGACGCCGCGCACGCAGCGCGGGGCTGGGCGGCGGACCAGGCCCTGCCCGAGGAAGACCGGCGTTACGCCGACCCCACCGAGAAGTGCGAGATGCTCGTCGCGCTCACGACCTTCGACGTTCATGCCGGCTGGCGAGATGCCCAGGCGGCCGCCGAAGTGCTCCGTCGTGCTGGAGCGCCCGAGGCCATCGTGGAAGCCGCGGCCCGCGGAGATCGCGTCGACGCGATCGGACTCATCCTGGCGTTGCCGGTCGCAGAGTGCGCCGTCATTGAGCGGCGGCTTGTTGCGGCGGCAACCGCGGCCGGCTGGTCGACCGAGGCCGTGTCCGCCCTGGCCCGGGTTGCGGCCACCCATCCGGCCGATCCGGGGGTGCTGGTCACCGTTCTGCTCGATCACGGTCGGCTCGATCCCGGGCAGGGCATGGCCGTGCCCGCGGGAGTCATCCATTCGTACGTGGATGGGCTCGGCGTTGAGGTGATGACCTCGTCGGACAACGTTCTGCGGTTTGGGCTCACGAGCAAGCCCATCGCCGTGGACGAGGCCTTGGGAGCGTTGCGGCCCGATCACGCACCGGCCGTGCTGCACGGGTTTGCCGGTGAGGTCATGCGACCCGCAGACATGCCCTTCGATCTGGTGCTGGCCGACCACCCGACGCGTTCGGCGACAGGTCGGCATCGCGTCGTGATCTCCCTGCACGGCGCGACGAGAGTCGCCACCCTGGACGAGGTCCGGCACGTGCCCGAGGGTCTCGCCGCGGTGATCGCCCCGGGTGAATCAGATCTCGAGATCGCCCCGGAGGGAACGGCGATCATCGTGACCGGGGCCGTGGTGTGAGCACCGAGGGCGGTATGCGTGCCGTCCTGGCGGCACTATTCGCCAATCTCGGCATCGCGATTGCGCTCGAGGGCTCGTCCTTCTGAATGGCGCTGAAGGAGGCCAACCGATCACGCGGGAAGAGATCGCTGCTGGGCTTCGTGCGCGATTCCCGGCAACCGGAGTTGCCGGTGATCCTGCTCGAGGATGCCGGGGTTGTCGGGCTGGTGTTCGCGCTGCTGGGCGTCTCAGCCGCGGTGATCACCGGTGATGGTCGCTGGGATGGCGTCGGCGCGATGGCGGTCGGGACCCTGCTCGTAGTCATCGCCATCTTCCTCGCCTTCGAGATGGCCGCCATGCTCGTGGGTGAGTCGGCTCTGCCCGAGGAAGAGGCGGCGATCCGGGCCGCGCTGCAGTCCTCCCCGCTCGTGGATCGCGTCATTCACCTGCGGACCCTCCACGTTGGCCCTGACGAGTTGCTCGTCGCGGCCAAGATCGCCATTGGCGATCAGGACACGGGCCGCCAGATTGCCGCGGGCATCGACGATGCGGAGAAGCGGCTGCGCGCTGCCGTGCCGACGGCCACCTACGTGTTCCTCGAGCCCGACCTCGATCGCGAGTCTCAGCTGCCCGGATAGGCCGGACTCGTGGCGCGAACCTCGCGCAGCCACGGACCGTTGGTGAAGGTGTAGATCCACCCCTCGACGGTGCTTGACAGGATGGCCGCACCCGGAGCGGCGCCCACCCGCACCGGCTCGGCCGGTGCACCGATGGATCGCACCTGCAAGCGCGCCATGTCGATGAGATAGACCGCGGGAGTGGCGGCGCCGTCCGCGCCGAGAACCGCCAGGGTGTCGGAGTCCGCCCACGCCACATCGGTGACGGAATTGAGCCGGTTGTCGACGCGCACCGGGCTCTGCAACCGGGGCTGGCCTTCGCGCAAGGCAATGACGGCCACCATGACAAAGGATCGCTCGCCGCGCCGCACGATGAGGGCGGCGCGAGTACCGTCGCGGCTGATGGCGATGGACTCCACCGTGGCTTTTGCGCTGAGTCCATCGATCGGCACGGTGTAGGTCGTGCCGTCCGGCTCGGCGCGCAGCACCGACCCTTCGGAGTTCACGACCCAGGGGGACTCGCCGCCGCCAAAGGATGGCCGCGATAGTCCGACCTCGTCGATGGCGAGGGTCGCGGTGCTGCCGGCCGACACCGGGGCGATCCACAGCCGCGCATCCGCATCGAGGCCGGCGACGAGCGAGGTGTCCAAAGAGACGGCAATACCGGTGAGTGGTGGGCTCGCCAGGCCTGAACCGCCGGGCACCGGAAGCGGTGCCGTGCCATCAAGTTTGACGGCCCGTCCGAACACGACGCCGTGCGGCGTGGCGCCTGCGGGCATGCTGTTGGGGTCGGCGTCGGGCCAGGAGTTGATGGGCTGCGGGTTCGCCGCACCCGGAACGTCGAGGGGCTGCCCCCCGGCATTGATGTCGATGAAGCGGACCCCGGGAGCCTGGCGCAGCGTCCACACCACCTGGGCGGAGATCGCCTGGCGCGTGGCATCGTCGGCGAGGCGCACCGCGGGATCGAAGTCCACCCGTGCGATCCCCTCGATGACGGGGACGGCATCCACGGCCAAGGTCGTGCCCTCGGGCAGGCTGCTGCGGACGGCTGGAGCGAGCCACCCACTGGGTCCGGCCACGAGCGCACGCACGAGCGCGGTGGCCGCCGAGGGCCCGGACAGTGGGAAGAGGCGCGAATCGGGAACGAGGGTCTGGTAGGTCGGATCGAAGAAGAACACGTCATAGGGCCGGTACGCCCGGTCGACGTCGGAGCGGCTCAGGAGTAGACCGGGAGGTGGGTTGGCGATTCGCCACTCCCCGTTGAGGAACTCCACCGTGAAGGACAGGTCGACGATGCGGCCGGTCGCCGCGACCTGATAGCGACCGTCCACGGAAATCCTTCCCGTCTCGGTGGCGGTCAGGCCGACAGTGGTGAGTCCGTCCGGAACAACCGTGGGAACACCCTCGTAGACGACGCTCCCGGCAGCCGCATCCCAGGTCAGAGCCGCGGACGGTGTGAGGTACTGGCGTGCGACGGCGTGATCGTCTTCGAACGATGCGGAGGCCTCGATGAAGCCCGACACGATTTCGGTGGGTGTCATGCCCGGTCGTGGTGGACGGGCGATGACACGAATCACCTGGTTCGGCTCTTCGACCCCGACGTCCTCACCCTGATAGATCGGACCGCTGGTGGGAACCGCGGCGCACGCGACGACGAGGGGGCTGAGAGCCATGGCCATGGCGGACCAGGTCAGCCTGCGGCGCCTCATGAGGCCCCCTGCGGCTCGCCGAGCGCGGCTGACCCCTCGGCAGGATCCTGGTCTTCCGCGGCAGCATCGGGGGGGACGAGGGGGAGTGGTGACGTCGTCAAGGTGACGTCGGCACGCCGCGGCAGGGTGAGCCGGAAGCAGGCCCCGCCTCCCGGTACCCCCCAGACCTCGAGCCATCCGGCGTGCAGTCGGGTGTCCTCCTGGGCGATGGATAGGCCCAGACCGGTGCCTCCTGTGGTGCGCGCCCGTGCCGGATCGGCTCGCCAGAACCGGTCAAAGACGTGGGTGATCTGTTCGTCGCTGAGACCGACACCGTGGTCGCGCACGGTGATGGCTACGGCTTCGTCATCTCCACCCACGGTGACGTCAATGGGTTCGGACTCACCATGCTCGATGGCGTTGCCCAACAGATTGCGCAGGATGCGGTCGACGCGACGGGGATCGCACTCTGCCGAGCAGTTCTCGGCGAGGACGTGCAGTCGAACGGCGGTCCCGTGGTCATCCACCAATGGCTGCATCGCCTCGACGGCCCGTCGAGTCAACGCTGAGAGGTCGACCGTGTCGAGGTCGAGCGCGGCAGCCCCCGCGTCGTAGCGCGAGATCTCGAGCAGATCCGTGAGGAGGGTCTCGAAGCGATCAAGTTGCGTCTGCAGGAGTTCGGCCGCTCGCGCAGTCGGCGCGTCGTAGTGCCGGCGGTCTTCGAACAGCAGGTCGGCCGCCATCCGGATCGTGGTCAACGGGGTGCGCAGCTCATGGGACACGTCCGAGACGAAGCGCTGCTGCACGGCCGAGAGGTTCTCGAGTCGGTGAATCTGGTCCTCCAGGCTGGCCGCCATGTCATTGAAGGAGGTCGCGAGTCGAGCCAGGTCATCCTCACCGCGCACGGTCATGCGCTCGCGCAGGTGGCCCTCGGAAAACTGCTCGGCGACGCGGGCGGCCGAGCGCACCGGTGCCACCACCTGGCGGGTGACAACGAGGGCGATGGCGCTAAGGAGGAGGACGAGGAGCACGCCGGTACCCACGACCGCACTGCGCACGAGGTCCAACGTGGACTGTTCCTCCACAAGAGGAAAGAGGTAGTAGAGCTCGTAGGGGCCGACGCTGGGAATCGTCAGGGGCGCACCAACGACGAGGCCGGGAGCAGTGCGACCGTCGAGGTAGCGGATCTCGGTATAGGTCCACGCCTGCGTTCCGGTCGCGGCGATGGTCTCGCTCAACGCCGGGGGCACGCTGGCGTCCGTCACGAGGTTCGTGCCGCGTTCCGGAGCGGCGCCGCTGATGTCACCGGCGAGGAGCAGAACGTCGTACTGGGGTGGAGAGCCGGCGCGGCTGGCGAGCGAGGCGACGATGGTGTCGACGATGCTCGAGGGCGAGGTGCTCGCCGTGCCCGTGGTACTCACACTGGCGATACGTTGGGCGTCGATCAGGCCAGCACTGGCCTCGGTCAGTGAGGCGCGCTCCGCCGATTCCAACAGTCCACTGGTGATTCGGGAGAGAAGGAGGACAACCAGCACGCCGATGACCACGAGCGACAGTGCCAAGGTGGTGGCAGTGATGCGCACCAGGAGGGAACGTCGCCACAGCGACGTCATCCGCGGCCTCGGGTTGACCGACGCCGGCCGGTCATGGTGGTCCCGCCTTGTAGCCGACGCCGCGGATGGTCAGCACGATCGTCGGATGCTCAGGGTCGTGCTCGATCTTGGCTCGCAGCCGCTGCACGTGGACGTTGACCAGTCGCGTGTCTGCGGAGTGACGGTATCCCCAGACCTCCTGCAGCAGGGCTTCGCGACTGAAGACCTGGCCGGGTCGTCGTGCGAGACACACGAGGAGATCGAACTCGAGCGGTGTCAGTGCGATGAGTTCGTCACCGCGGCGGACGGAGTGACCCGCCACGTCGATAGTGAGATCACCGATCTCGAGCGTGCCGGCACTCGGATCCTCGCTGCGGCGAATGCGTGCGCGCAGGCGAGCCACGAGTTCTTTGGGCTTGAAGGGCTTGACGATGTAGTCGTCTGCCCCGGACTCGAGGCCGAGCACGACGTCCACCGTGTCGTTCTTGGCCGTCAGCATGACGATCGGAACTCCGGACTCCTGACGGATCGCACGGCACACATCGATGCCGTCCATCCCCGGCAGCATGAGATCCAGCAGGATGATGTCCGGGCGGGAGTCGTGGAACGCCTGAACGGCCTGGGCGCCGTCGCTGCAGAAGGTCGCCTCGAAACCCTCGCCACGGAGAACGATGCCGAGCATCTCGGCCAATGCGACGTCGTCATCGACGACTAGGACTCGACCTCTCACGCCCCCATGGTGTCATCCCCAGAGCAGGAATGCTGCTCCTGGCAGGTTGTTGACCATGTGAGCCACGATCGGGGCCCCGACTCCGCGGGTCTGCCAGCGCAGAACCGCGAGGATCGCCCCGCTGGCCAGCAGGATGGGGATGCGGACCGGCTCGAGGTGGAACAGCGAGAAGGCCACCGTCGTGATGATGATGACCGCGTAGGTGGGCAGACCGCGCTTGACGAGGGCGTTGTAGCCCAATCCGCGGAAGGCCAACTCCTCCACGATGGGTGCGCCGAAGCCCACGGCAAGGGCGAAGATGAGGACGGGAATCAGGCCGGCTTCGCTGCGTAGGTCTTGGCCGAGGTCGGCCGCCGCGGAACTCACATCCCCGGCGACAGCCTGGACGATGAGGGCCACGACACTTCCCGCGACAAGTGCGGCGACCCCGCCGAGGAGGCCCCAGCCGACGTCTTTCCAGCGCACGATGATGCCCAAGTCGATGATGGGACCGTTGCCCTGGAAGGCGGTGGTGAGGAGCGGCCAGCCACCTAGGGCGAGCCAGGGGATAAACACACCGAGCAGGAGGGTGACCCAGAACGGCAGACCGATCAGCCCGGCGACCACGGCCACGATGACCGAGAGCACGACGAAGCCGAGCAGGGCGACGATCGCGTCAGGGATGCCCCACCGCGGGGGGCGCAGAATAACTCCCCGGGCCAGGGCCCGATCCACCGTGATGGGGCAGCCGCGATAGTCGGCCGGTGGTCGGGCCCGTGGCACCAGGGAGGTCACCGTCAATCAGTCAATCAGTCGATCAGTAGCGGTAGTGCTCGGGCTTGAACGGCCCCGCAACGTCGACGCCCATGTATTCCGCCTGCTGCTTGGAAAGCTCGGTGAGGCGGGCGCCCAGGGCATCGAGGTGCAGGCGCGCGACCTTCTCGTCGAGGTGCTTGGGCAGGATGTAGACCCCAAGGGGGTACTCATCCGGGCGGGTGAAGAGTTCGATCTGCGCGAGCACCTGATTGGTGAAGGAGTTCGACATGACGAACGACGGATGCCCCGTGGCATTGCCGAGGTTGAGCAGTCGACCCTCGGACAAGATGATGATCGAGTGCCCGTCCGGGAACACGAACTCATCCACCTGGGGCTTGATCGTGCGGCGCTCGACACCGGACAGTTGGGCGAGCCCGGCCATGTCGATCTCGTTGTCGAAGTGCCCGATGTTGCCGACGATCGCCTGGTGCTTCATCTGACCCATGTGCTCAGCCGTGATGACGTCCTTGCAGCCGGTCGCCGTGATGAAGATGTCGGCCGTATCGAGCACATCCTCGATACGCGCCACCTGGTAGCCGTCCATCGCGGCCTGCAGCGCGCAGATGGGGTCGATCTCGGTGACGATGACGCGAGCGCCCTGACCGCGCAATGAGTCGGCGCTGCCCTTGCCCACGTCGCCGTAGCCACAGATCACCGCAACCTTGCCGCCGATGAGGACGTCGGTGGCGCGGTTGATGCCATCCACGAGGGAGTGCCGGCAGCCGTACTTGTTGTCGAACTTCGACTTCGTCACCGCGTCGTTGACGTTGATGGCGGGGAAGAGCAGGCGGCCTTCCTTGAGCATCTCGTAGAGGCGGTGGACACCGGTCGTAGTCTCCTCCGTCACACCGCGAATGCCGGCGGCGATCGTCGTCCAGCGCTGCGGATCCGCGGCCAGGCTGCGACGCAGCGTCTCCAAGATGACGGCGTACTCCTCAGAGTCCGTGGGATCGGTGCTGGGCACGACGCCCGCGGCTTCGAACTCGACGCCCTTGTGGACCAGGAGCGTGGCGTCGCCGCCGTCGTCCAGGATCATGTTGGGGCCGGCGCCATCGGGCCACTGCAGCACCTGCTCGGTGCACCACCAGTACTCCTCGAGCGTCTCGCCCTTCCAGGCGTAGACCGGGACACCACGCGGGTCGTCGATGGTGCCGTCGGGACCGACGACCACGGCGGCAGCGGCCTGGTCTTGGGTCGAGAAGATGTTGCAGGAGGCCCAGCGCACCTCAGCGCCGAGTTCCACCAGGGTCTCAATGAGAACAGCCGTCTGCACCGTCATGTGCAGGGAGCCGGTGATCCGGGCGCCCTTCAGCGGCTTTGTCGGGCCGAACTCCTCACGCATGGCCATAAGGCCGGGCATCTCATGCTCGGCCAAACGGATCTCATCGCGCCCGAGTCGGGCCAGGGAAAGGTCAGCGACCTTGAAATCGGGAGTGGGCATAACTGTGCACCTCGAAAGGATCAAACGGGTGGGCCGGGCGGCGGCACGAGGCTTCGATGGCCATCCGGGCGTGGGTCACACCCTACCGGCCAACCGGCACAACCGCCGAACGGGACATCGTCGTCCCCAGGAGCAGCACGCCCCGGTCGTCCCCAGCGACCGCTCGGGCCCTTCCGTGTGATGCGTCGCCCGGATGGGCTCGGTCCATGCGCGCCCGAACGCCGCAACAGCAGCCCCGACAGCAACCATGGCGACTCGGCCTCCCCGTGGCAGCCCGGCACCTGATCGGCCTTGCCACGCCGTGGTTGTGCGCCGGATGTGGCCGTCCTGATGAGGCCTGGTGTGCCGAGTGCACCGCACACCTCGCCGGTCCGGCGTTCGCGCACCAGCCGCGGCCCGCTCCAGACGGTCTACCCCTGATTCGGTCGACGGCTCGGTACGCCGGCCCGGCGCGTGCGGCCATCGTGGCGTGGAAGGACCACGGCCGACGTGATGTGGCCCTTCCGCTCGCCCAGGCGCTGGCCATCTCCCTCGTCCAGGCTTTCGAGGAGATCCCGTCGGACCGCACCATCGCGGTGGTGCCCGTGCCGTCGAGCCAGGCGTCGCGTCGGCGTCGCGGAGAAGATGTCCTGCTCCGGGTGGCGCACCTGGCGGTCCGGGTGCTTCCGAGGGATCTCAGCGCGCGGGCGCTGGTGCTTGGCGTGCTCAGCCATGAGCGAATTCCGCGCGATCAGTCGGGGCTGAACGCCCGCGAACGGCGTGGCAACATGGATCACGCTTTGAGGTGTGTGCGAGCTCCCGCTCCCGGGACACCGGTGATTCTCGTGGACGATGTGGTGACGACGGGGGCGACTCTGGCGGAGTCAGCCCGAGCGCTGCGGGATGCGGGTGCCGAGGTGGCGGCTGCTGCCACGATCGCGGCCACACAGCGCCGCCGCGACTAAGCCTGAACAGATCCTGCAGAACCCCGCGGCGGTGAGCGAGTGAATGAGAACGTGGTCCTGTGCGGGCAAGTGTTCTGGTCTTCGACTCCTCGCCGGTCTTCCGGCGCGGCGTCCAGGCGATCCTCGCCGAGACGGGTGTCCGTGTCGTATCGGTTCCGGATGAGCAGCACCTCGCGCGCTTCCCCGACTCCGAGCAATTGGTGTGCCTCTGGGGACTCGCGACGGACCCGGCCGATCTCGCGGCGCTCACGCGGTGGGTCGGTCAACGACCTACGTGGTCGTTCCTCGTGGTGGCAGGACCCGGCTCGATGGTCGATGTCATGGCCGTCCTTGCCGCGGGTGCGACCGGTGTCATCGATCGCGACGTCGAGGAGATGGGGCTGGTGGAGGCCGTGCGAACCGTTCGTGCCGGCAACCCCGTCCTCCTCGCCGACCATCGCGGCGGCCTGTGGCGAGCGATGACATCAAGCGCCCGATCGCCGGTACCGGAACTCACGCGTCGCGAGCAACAGGTGCTCCAGGCGCTCGCTCGTGGGCTCACCAACCGGGCAATTGCCGATGAACTCGTGATCAGCGAAAACACCGTCAAGAACCATGTACGTCGGCTGTTCGAAAAACTCGGCGTCCGATCCCGCACCGAGGCCGTTGTCCGCGGTGCTCGTGAGGGGATTGTCTCCATGGGTGACCACGACGCTTCCGCTGGAGCCGCCCCGTAGGATGACCCGGTGGGCATTTTGGACAAGATCCTCCGCGCCGGTGAGGGCAAGACCCTCCGCACCCTCGATGGAATCGCTCGGCAGGTGAACGCCATCGAGGACGACTTCGTCGCCATGAGCGACGAGGAGTTGCGTGCCCTCACGGGTGAATACAAG
Source organism: Candidatus Nanopelagicales bacterium (assembly GCA_030827125.1). GTDB lineage: Bacteria > Actinomycetota > Actinomycetes > S36-B12 > S36-B12 > Mxb001. Next base: position 199,108 of record JAURFD010000003.1, on the reverse strand, counting down.
AAGCGCATCGCGGAGGGCGAGTCCTTGGACGAGCTGCTGCCCGAGGCCTTCGCCACCGTCCGGGAGGCGGCGCGCCGCACCCTGGGCCAGCGCCACTACGACGTCCAGATCATGGGTGGAGCGGCACTTCACCTCGGCAATATCGCTGAGATGCGCACCGGCGAGGGCAAGACCCTGGTCGCGACGCTTCCGTCCTACCTCAATGCCTTGACCGGCAACGGCGTACACGTCGTCACGGTCAACGACTACCTCGCTGAGCGCGACTCGGAGTGGATGGGGCGCATTCATCGCTTCCTCGGCCTCGAAGTGGGGGTCATCCTCGCGCACATGACGCCGGCCGAACGTCGGGTGGCCTATGCCGCAGACATCACCTACGGCACCAACAACGAATTCGGCTTCGACTATCTGCGCGACAACATGGCCTGGTCGACGGAAGAGATGGTCCAGCGCGGCCACAACTTCGCGGTGGTCGACGAGGTCGACTCCATCCTCATCGACGAAGCCCGCACACCGTTGATCATCAGCGGGCCGGCCGACCAGCCCACAAAGTGGTACGCCGAGTTCGCCCGCATCGCTCGTCTGCTGAAGAAGGACGAGGACTACGAGGTTGACGAGAAGAAGAAGACCATCGGTGTCCTCGAGGCGGCGATCGACAAGGTCGAGGACCAACTCGGGATCGACAACCTGTACGACACGGTCAACACCCCGCTCGTGGGCTTCCTCAACAACGCCATCCGCGCCAAGGAACTGTTCAAGCGCGACCGCGACTACGTCATCCTCGAAGGCGAGATCCTCATCGTCGACGAACACACCGGCCGCCTCTTAAAGGGCCGCCGCTACAACGAGGGTCTTCATCAGGCCATCGAGGCCAAAGAGGGCGTGGAGATCAAAGCGGAGAACCAGACGCTGGCCACGGTCACGCTGCAAAACTATTTTCGTCTGTACGACAAGCTCTCCGGCATGACCGGTACCGCGATGACCGAAGCGGCCGAGTTCCACCAGATCTACACGCTCGGCGTGGTGCCCATTCCCACGAACCGGCCCATGGTGCGCCTAGACGAACCCGACTTGGTCTACCGCACCGAGGCGGCCAAGTACTCCGCCGTGATCGACGACATCGAGGAGCGCCACGAACTCGGGCAGCCGGTTCTCGTGGGCACGACCAGCGTGCAGAAGAGCGAGATCATCTCGAATGAGCTCAAGAAGCGCGGCGTGCGGCACGAGGTCCTCAACGCCAAGAACAACGAGCGCGAGGCGGCCATCGTTGCCGAAGCGGGTCGCAAGGGCGCTGTCGTGGTGGCCACCAACATGGCCGGTCGTGGAACCGACATCATGCTCGGCGGCAACACCGAGTTCCGTGCCGCGCAGGAGCTCGAGCGTCGCGGACTCGATCCGGTGGAGGAGCCGGAGGCCTACGAAGCTGCGTGGCCCGAAGCCCTGAAGGCGGCAGAGGAATCCGTGCGCGCCGAGCACGATGAGGTGGTCGAACTCGGCGGACTGTATGTCCTGGGCACCGAGCGACATGAGTCCCGCCGCATCGACAACCAGTTGCGCGGCCGCTCGGGTCGCCAGGGTGATCCTGGTGAGACCCGTTTCTATCTCTCGCTCGAGGACGACCTCATGCGCCTGTTCAAGGCCGACATGGTGGACGCCTTCCTGCGCCGGTTCAACGTCCCTGACGATGTGCCGATCGAGGCCAAGATGGTCACCAACGCCATTCGCTCGGCGCAGACCAATGTCGAGGCCCAGAACTTCGAGATCCGCAAGGACGTCCTGAAGTACGACGACGTCCTCAACCGTCAGCGGCTCGTGGTATACGACGAGCGCCGCCGCGTGCTCGAGGGCGAGGACATCCACGAGCAGGTCCGCACCTTCATGGATGACGTCGTCACCGGATATGTGCGGGCCGCCACAGCGGAGGGCTACCCAGAAAGTTGGGATCTGGAGCAACTGTGGACGGCTCTCAGCCAGCTCTACCCGGTCGAGGTCACCATTGAAGAACTCGAGGAGCAATCCGGCGGCGGTCGCGCGGGGCTGACGGGTGAGTTCCTCGTCGACGAACTCACCAACGACATCCATCTCGCCTACGACCAGCGGGAAGCCGAGCTGGGCGTCGAGGTGACGCGTGAACTTGAGCGCCGCGTCATCTTGTCTGTGCTGGATCGCAAGTGGCGCGAGCACCTCTACGAGATGGACTACCTGCGCGACGGCATTGGCCTGCGCGCCATGGCCCAGCGTGATCCACTCATCGAGTACCAGCGCGAGGGTTACGAACTCTTCAACGCGATGATGGACGGCATCAAGGAGGAGACCGTCGGCTTCCTCTTCCACGTTGAGGTGCAGTCGCCCGCTCCCGTGTCCGAGGATGCTGCCGAGGTGGCGGAGTCCGTGCAGGACGCCACCACGTCCGCCGCGGTGCAGTCGATCGCCGCCGCCGCGCAAGCGGCTCCGAAGGTGGCCCCGAAGGTCACCGCGCCCGGCCTAGGGCCGCAGCGGCCGCAGCGACTGGAGTACTCCGCTCCGTCGGAGGGCGGCGGTGTTACCCGCGAGGAATTGGCGAGCGATGGGGAGGAAATCGAGATCGATCCGAACGCCAGCCGCGCCGAACGTCGTCGTGCCCAGCGAGCCAACCGCAAGCGGCAGTGAAGGATCTCAGCGAGGTCGTCGTTCGGGACGCCCCCTACCTGCCGATCTTCGTCGGGGGGACCGGGCGCAGTGGGACCACGATTGCCGGGCGACTTCTCGGCCACCACCGGGATGTAGGTTCGACGAATCCCCGTGAGTTGCGCTTTGTGGCGTCGACCGGGGGTGTGGCAGACGCCTACGCCGGACTTGTCTCCCCGCAGCAGGTCGTCACCAATCTGTGGGATCACTGGTACATCCGCACCAAGCCCTCCGGCGCCACCTCGGGGCTTTTCCGTCGCTTCGATCGCACAGCGATGCAACAGGTATGTGACGTCTATCTGGGGGAGTTCACCGGGGACCCGTTCATCGCGTCACGCAGGTTCGTCGAGACGATCGTGTCCTCGCACGTGCGCCGTGATCCGGAGGGTCGATGGGTCGACACGACACCGGCGAACGCTCGAGCTGCCGATCGCGTCCTCGCGCTATTCCCGGAGGGCAAGGTCGTGCACATGATGCGTGACGGGCGCGATGTCGCCGCCTCCTTTGTCTCCAAGCCGTTCGGGCCGGCCGATGTCTTTGAAGCGCTCGAGGCCTGGCGTGAGCGCATGATCGAGGCGCACCGCGCCGAGCAGGCCTGCCCGCCGGGCTCGGTGATCCGCGTGGATTTGCATGAACTTGCGGTGACTGACCGCGAGGGGACCCTCGAGCGCATCTGCACCGGCCTGGAACTGCGCGAGGATCGGCGTATGCGTGAGTGGTTCGACGCCAAGGTGGTGCCCGAGCAGGCCCACGTGGGTCGGTGGCGACGCGACTACGACGACGCCACGGCTCAGCGCATCGATCGGCGCTATGAGGAGATCCTCGCCGAACTCGACGCTGCAGGCGTGCCGCGTCCCGCCTGAGTGATGCACCCTTCGGAGTGGTTGCCGCTGGCGCAGGCGCATCGCGAGCGGGTCGAGCCGTGGGTCTCGGGCCGACTCGAACGCCAACCCCGCGGTGACAAGAACGCGGTCGAGGACTTCCTCTTCGACTACTACCCGTATTCGCCGGGCAAACTGTCCACCTGGCATCCGGGATACGGCGTCATCCTCGAAGGGACGCAGGCGCGCCAGTATCTCGCTCTGTCAGGCTATCGAGCCGAAGGCGACGGGGTGACCGCCGACATCGCGTGGCTGGCGCGACGCCGTGAGCGACTTGAGCAGGCGATCGCCATACTTCGCGCCACGGCAACTCGCCCGCCGGTGCGAGGGTGCTTCGCACTACACGAGTGGGCCATGACGTACCGCCTGACCCAGGAGGAGTTGCGTCACTCCGCCCTGCCTTTGCGTGTCTCGCCCGAGGTCATCGGCGAGACCATCGAGAATCTCGGGCTGCGTTGCACACATCTTGACGCCTACAGATTCTTCACGGCTCCCGCGGTGCCCCTCAATACCGTGACACCGACGCGGGACACGCAGGTAGACCACGAACAGCCCGGCTGTATACACGCGGCGATGGATCTGTACAAGTACGCCTTCTGGTTCTCGCCGCTGGTCCCATCGGATCTCGTCGTCGACTGCTTCGCCAACGCGGCACGCGCGCGGGAACTCGACATGCGGTCCTCTCCGTATGACGTGACGCGCTTTGGGCTGACCGCCATTCGCGTCGAGACACCCGAGGGGCGGCAGGAGTATGCGCATGAGCAGCGGCTGCTCATGGAAGACACCGCGCCGCTGCGTGGGCGCGTGATCGCCACGCTCACGGCTCTGGCGCAGAGCCTTCGACCAGGAGTCGGCATACTGACGGGGCACCGGCCACGATCCGCTGGCCCGGCCCACGCGGAGAGGAGCCACCGTGAGTGGTCATGATCGTCCGTCCGCCCAGCGCGTCAGCGTCCTCGACACGGAGTTGACGCTCCGCGTCGAGGAACGGCCCGTCCCCGAGCCCGGTCCGGGGGAGGTGCTCGTCCGCGTGCGGTCGGTCGGCGTATGCGGCAGCGACATCCACTACTTCGAACACGGCCGCATCGCGGACTTCATCGTCGAGTCTCCGCTTGTGCTCGGCCATGAGGCCTCCGGCGAGGTCGTGGCCCTCGGCGAAGGCGTTACTGGCATCGCGGTGGGTGATCGGGTGGCGATGGAGCCGGGCGTGCCATGCGGCGCATGCGAGCAATGCCGCCTCGGTCGCTACAACCTCTGCCCCGATGTGCAGTTCTTCGCTACTCCGCCGGTCGATGGCGCCTTTGCCGAATACGTCACGTTGCCGAGTGCCTTCGTCCATCCCGTCCCCGATCACGTGTCTTTCGACGCGGCCGCGCTCCTCGAGCCGCTCTCCGTTGGCGTGTGGGCCTGCGAAAAGGGCGACGTGCGACTCGGCACGCGAGTCCTCATCACCGGCGCGGGCCCGGTCGGAGTCATGGCCGGCCTCGTCGCGCGAGCAAACGGCGCCACCGAGGTGACCATCAGCGATGTCAATCCGCAGCGCCTTGCCCGTGCTGCCGAGTTGGGATTCACGGTGATCAACGCGGCGGACGAGTCGCTCCCGGGGATCGTTGACGCCGATGTCCTGCTCGAGTGCAGCGGTGCTCCATCGGCCATTGCCGACGGGATTCGTTGTGTCGTTCCCGCAGGCAAGGTCGTGCTGGTCGGTATGTCCCCGAACGCCATGGTCGAACTGCCGGTGGGTGTCATCCAGAGTCGCGAACTATGGCTCACCGGCACCTTCCGCTATGCGCACACCTATCCGAAGGCGGTCGCGCTGGTGGCGTCCGGCGCCGTAGATCTCGACGCACTGGTGTCGAAGACCTTCGGTCTCGATCACGTGGAAGCCGCCCTGACCTACTCGCGTGAAGATCCCGCCGCGATGAAGGTGATCGTCCGCGTCGCGGAGTGACGCAGCCCGCGACGCCGGGTGCTCGCGATGTCAGGTGACAGCGACGAGGCCCATGTCGGCGCACCCGCGTTCAAGGTTGTCGAGACCGAAGGCCTCGACCGGGCCGTGTGCTCCGGGAGCGACGTCATGGGTGGCGGCCATCGCGGCGCCCCAGGCCAACAGGTCGGCGGTGAGGTCGTACGGCGATGGTCCATCGAGGCGAACCGAGGCCACGGGGCGCCCCACCGCATCGGTCGCATCCGCCTGCACCAGGGTGCGCGCTCCGGCGCGCGCCGATGCGTCGGGACCGGACCCGGTGACTTTGGCGGCCCGCCGGGAAATCCCCCGGCGCAGACCGCTGCCCACGCCCGGGATGCTGACGATCGCGCCCACGGCTGCTCCCGCGACCGAGGCCGGAGCGGTCCACCGACCCGCCCACCCCAGCCAGACGCCCACGTCGGTGACGGCCGAGTCGATCGGTGGCACGGTCAGGTGTTCGCTGCCCGCCATCGCCATACCTCGCCACCGTCGACCCCGCCCGAGATCGAATTCGCGGGTGCCTCCAGTACCGGGTCGTCGTTCCATGAGATGGCCACCGGTGAAGGCGTAGGAGGGAGCGAAGAGCACCTCTGCTGCGCTCGCCCGGGTGCCGGAACTGATGCCGAAGGATCCGTCGACGAAGTACCCCACATCGATGCGTGCGGCCGGGCGACCCACGTCACGGCATCGCCGCAAGACCAGTGCCGCCGCCAGATTGCCGGGGACGTAGTCGTAGCCGAACGCGGGGATGAGGCGAGCTCCCGTCGCCTCAGCACGCGGACCATCGACATCGAAGACGTGCCGGATGAAGCCGGATTCACCCGTGGAGTCCAGGTAGGCCGCGCCCGCGTCGACGGCCGCATCGACGGCCGCGGCACCCAGAGAGGTGAATGGGCCCACGGTGGAGACGAGGACGTCGTCGGACGAGTGCAGGAGTCGTCGCACCGAGTCGGGGTCGTGGACATCGGCCACGGCGATCGTGGGTTCTGCTGCGGGTGAGGGAGCCAGCGGGGCGAGTCGGTCGGCCAATCGCGCGACTGCGTCGTGCCGGCGACCGGCCAGGACCGGGGCGAGGCCGGCGCGCACCATCGCATCGGCCGTGAGACGTCCGGTGTAGCCGGTGGCGCCAAGTAGCACGATTCGCACGGTGCCACGCTAGCCTGCCCGCGTGACGAAGACGACCACGAGGTTCTGGCATCCCTTCGCCGACATGGCCGCCGTGTCCGACCAGGGCGAACTTGTCCTCGCGCGAGGGGAGGGCGCCCATGTCTTTGACGAGCAGGGGCGCGACTACCTTGACGCCGCCGGGGGCCTGTGGTTCGCCAACGTTGGGCACGGTCGTGTGGAGATCGCCGAGGCGACGGCGCGTCAACTCTCGACGCTGGCGTCGTACTCGACCTTCGGCGACCTCGCCAACAGGCCTGCGCTTGATCTCGCCGAACGCCTTGCTGGCCTCGCGCCGATGGCGGATGCACGCGTCTTCTTCACGAGTGGCGGGAGTGATTCGGTCGACACCGCGGTGAAGTTGGTACGGCGCTACTGGAGCGAGTTGGGCCAGCCCCAGCGGCAGGTCATCATCACGCGCGAGCACGCTTATCACGGCATGCATCTTGCGGGGACGAGTCTGGCCGGCATCCCCGCAAATCAGGCCAGTCACGGTTCGCTTGATCCGGCGGTCGTCGTGGTGCCGTGGAATGACGCTGAGGCGCTTGAGCGAGTGCTGAGTGAACGCGACGACATCGGTGCCTTCTTCTGTGAGCCCGTTATCGGTGCCGGTGGCGTCTATGCACCGCCCGAGGGCTATCTCGCTGCGGTCCGAGATTCGTGCCGTCGTCACGACGTGCTCTTCGTCGCCGATGAGGTCATCACTGGCTACGGCCGAACCGGCGCGATGTTCGCTAGTGAGCGCTGGAACCTCGACCCCGACATCATGCTGACGGCCAAGGGACTCACCTCGGGCTATGTGCCCATGGGTGCCGTCGTCGTGGCGGGCCGCGTCGCTGGACCCTTCTGGACACCTCAGTCGCATCCGGTCCTGTGGCGGCACGGCTACACCTACTCCGGCCATGCGGGGGCTGCCGCGGCAGCGATGGCCAACCTGGACATCCTGGAACGAGAGAACCTCGTGGTGCAGGTGGATCACCTGCAGCATGTCCTCGGTCGAGGGCTCGCACCGCTGTCAACGTACGACGTCGTTGCGGAGGTGCGCACGGGCGTGGGCCTCCTCACGGCGGTGGACTTCACTCCCGAGGCCCTCGCTCACGGAGTGCCTGCGCGTGTCCTCGCGGGCCTTCGCCAGCGCGGCGTCCTCACGCGGTTGCTGGCCTCCGGCGCCCTTCAGATCTCACCGCCGTTCGTCGTGACCGAGCAGGACATCGCCGACTTGGCGGGCGCAATCGATGCCGCGATTAAGGATGCGGGCGGGGTCGCCCGCACGCCGATCGCGGTGGGCCACGAGGAACCGGACCTGCTTCCACAGATCACGTCGGATGAAGGAGTCGATGCCTTCGACGACGATCACTATCTGCGGGACCGGCCGCCGCATCACGGCTGATCGCGGCGGGCTTCGCGCGCCTCATGGTCGGGGCCGCTCCCGCCCTGCGCGCGCAGCAGGTCGCGGATCTCGGTGAGCAGTTCGATGTCGCTTGGCGCTGCCGGCGTAGCGTCTGCGCCTTGAGCGAGTTCGCGGTACTTGTTCATCGGTGCGACGAAGATGAAGTAGATGGCCGCCAGCGTGACGAAGAACGTGATGAAGGCGGCGATGAGTGTGGTGAAGTCAAGTTCGTAGCCCTCAGTCAAAGTGACTGTTCCACCGATGGTGCCGCCGCCCGACAGCAGGCTGAGTAGCCAACCCACGATGGGCTCGATGAGTGAGGCGGTGACCGCTCCGACGAGGGCCGCGAGCGCGGTGCCCACGGCCACCGCGACCGCGAGTTCGATGACGTTGCCGCGCAGGACGAATTCCTTGAACCCCTTGATCACGTTCACGCTCCTGTCGCTCGGATGACGGCGGCGAGGGGTCCGGCCAGTGCCGATGCTGCCACCTGCGTCGCCATTCGACGTGGGACGGCGACCAGGACGAGGCTATCGGCGCGCGCTGCTGAGCCACCGAGGAATCCCTCCGATGTCTGACGGGGAACCGTGATCACCCGGACCGACGGTGCCACCAACTCGCCCTGTCGGTTGGGCGCGGCCACCAGGTCGATGACGTCTCCGGGCTGGAGGAACTCCGCAAGTGATCGGTCGCCCAGGCGCACGGGAACGGCGACCTCCCCGACATCGAGCGCGCCGGACCCAACACCGGTGGCGAATCGTGAGGCGGTGATGAGTTCACCGGCGCCGATGCCGAGGGCGAGGAGGCGCCCCACGACGTCGTCGGGACGGGCGAAACCCGACGGTGCGATGGCCGCGGGCACGTCGACGACCCGGACGTCCTCGGTCGTCAGGGTGATCCCGGGTGGCAGGTCACGTGCGGAGACGACGACGGGCACGGTGGGCGGTGGTGATGGGCGAAGAATTCCCAGTGCGAGCAGGACAGCGAGGCCGATGAGAACGGCCGCGAGGGGTCGTCGCCAACGATGAAGGAGTCGGTGCAGGCGTGCGGTGCCAACGCGGGAGATCATGGCCCGACGTTAGGTCGAACTCCTGATCAACGTTGTTGCTCATCCACAGGACGGCTTGTCGGCCGAAGTCGCTTCAGCGGACGGTGATTACGAGGCGCTACTCGAGGTGCCGCTGGATGCGGGGGAACTGCTCGGGCCGGACGAACCGCTTGTGCCGCTCGAAGACCCGCTGGCACCGCTGGCCTTGTTGGTGGAGGAGTCCGTGGTCTTGGCGGAGTCCGACTTCGCCGTGTCGCCGCCCGAGTCGCTCCCGGACGAACCCGTCGAACGCGCGTCGTTGCGGTAGAAGCCTGACCCCTTGAAGACCACGCCGACGTTGCCGAAGAGCTTGCGGAGGCGACCTCCGCACTCGGGGCACTCGGTCAGGGCGTCATCGGTGAAGGATTGGACCGCCTCGAGTTGGTGATGACACGCGGTGCAGGCGTACTGATACGTCGGCACGGAACCTCCTTGGGTGAGCGGCCGATATTAGCACTCCGATATCACGAGTGCTAAATCCTTGGCTGTGGATTAGCGCCGGATCGATCGCAGGTGGACGGTAGTGTCCGCCGAGTGAGTATTGACGTCGAATCGGTGAGCAAGACCTTCGGTTCGGTGCGCGCGGTCGACGACTTGAGCTTCACGGTCCCCGACGGCAAGGTCACCGGATTCCTCGGACCCAACGGCGCTGGCAAGTCCACGACCATGCGCCTGATGCTCGGCCTGGACCGCGGGCAGGGGCGCACGCTGTTCGATGGCCGGCCGCTCGCTGAGCATGCCCACGCCAGCGAAGTCGTCGGAACCCATCTCGATGCACGGCCCTTCCTGCCCGGGCGCACCGCTCGGGACCACCTGCGCATGCTGGCGGCAGACTCCGGGGTGAGCAACGCCCGCGTCGACGAGGTGCTTGCCACGGTGGGTTTGACGGAGGTGGCTCGACGCCGACCCAAGACGTTTTCCCTGGGGATGGCACAGCGGCTCGGCCTGGCCGGAGCCATCCTCGCCAAGCCTCGCGCGCTCATGCTTGATGAGCCGGCGAACGGTCTCGATCCACAATCCATCGCGTGGCTGCGTGAGTTCCTGCGCCACTACGCCGAGGCGGGCAACGCCGTTCTCGTGTCCAGTCATCTCCTCAGCGAGATGCAGCAGATGGCCGATCACGTCGTCGTCATCGCCCGGGGCAAACTTATTGCGGATGGGTCGATCGAGGAGTTATCCGCGTCGAGTTCGGACGTCTTCGTACGCAGCAGCGACGCGACCACTCTGGCAGCTGCCCTGACGTCGGCCGGCGCCACGGCCATCCCCGAGAGCAACGGTGGACTCGCCGTCACCGGAATGACGACCGATGAGGTGGGTCGCGCGGCCTTCGATGCGGGCATTGCCGTGTGGGAACTCGCACAGCGGCGCGCGAGCCTCGAGGAGACCTTCATGCGGCTCACCGGCGACGGCCAGGAATTTGCCTTCGGGGAGGCGTCATGACCGGGACCTTGCGCTACGAGTGGCGACGGATCAGCACCGTGCGCTCAACGTGGCTCCTCATCGTCCTCGGCATCCTGGTGCCAGCCGGCTTCGCGCTCCTTGTTGCCTGGCTTGCCTCGATATCGGATGGCCAGGGTGGGGGACCGCCCAACGATGGAAGTGCGAGCGGACTCGCGGCCTTCCTACCCCTGTCGGCGGCGATTCTGTGCACGATTGGGGCGGCGGCCTTCGGCCAGGAGTACCGACATGAATTGATCCGCGTCACCCTGGCGGTGTTCCCGCGGCGTACCCCGGTCTTCCTCGCAAAACTCGCCATGGTGATTCTCGTCATTGCGGTCACCGCCGCCGTGGCAATCGCCGCGGTGGTGGTCGCCGAATACATCGGCGGGGTCATCGCAGCGACGTCGACCGGGTGGAATACCGACGTGCTCGGATCGACCGGAATCTTGGGCCTGCTCTACGTGGTGACCTTCGTCCTCATCGCCTTCGCCATCACCGCACTCACCCGCAATCAACCCCTGGGCATCATCGCGCCCATCGTGCTTATGTTCTTGGTCGAGCCCATCGTGGGACTCATCGCCATGAGTCAGTTCTGGACATGGATCGACTGGGTGCTGCCGTTCTCCGGTGGTCAGGCGGCGCTCGTGGTCGGCGGTGCGGAGGCATGGGGGCACATGGCGGTCTTCTTCGGCTGGTTCCTCGTGCTCGCTATCCCAGCCTGGATCCTCTTCCTACGCCGCGACGCGTGAGCAACCCCGCGACCTCGGGAACCCCCGGCCGTGAGGCCGCTGTCCTCGCGGTGCTCGTCGCCCTCGGTGGCTTCCTGGGCGCCGTGGCACGTTTCGGCGCCATGGAGTTCGTATCGGCGGCTGACCTGCCCTTCTGGTGGGCCACCTTCAGCGTCAACGTCATCGGCTGCGCACTCATGGGTGTCCTGCTTGCGCGAGTGTCGGTAGTGCGTCGACCGCGGTGGCGTGCCTTCCTCGGGTTCGGAGTCCTCGGAGCGTTCACGACCTTCTCGACCTTCGGAGCCGACATCGTCGAACTGTCCCGCTCATCCGTGGTCGCCGCCGGCGCCTATCTGCTCGGCAGTGTGGCGACGTGTCTGGCCGGCGTGCTGATCGGGGAGTGGGTCGCCCGCCGGAGGCTGACGTGACCGCGCTCCTCCTCGTGGGTCTCGGTGGCGCTCTCGGCGCGCTGGGCCGATACGGCCTGGCTCGGTGGGCGCAGGCGCGACGGACGCCGAACTGGCCGTGGGCCACTTTCGCCGCCAACGTGCTCGGCTCCGTCGTCCTCGGCATCGCGCTGGTGCTGGCGGACGGGTTGCCCCTGCTGTTCATCGGGGTCGGATTCTGCGGCGGTCTCACGACCTTCTCGTCCTTCGCCGCGGACGTCCTCATGCTCATCCAGGCGGGCCGTCGACCAGCGGCGGCCGCATACGCGGTCGGATCGATTCTTGCGGGGCTGCTCGCGCTCCTGGTCGGGCTGGTACTGGGCGGATGGATCAGCGGGGCCGCACCCACAGCGTTCGGGTGGGTGTGATGACCGCATCGACCGGCCGATCGTGTGCCTCGACCGGTACCGAGGCAACGACGTCGTGGTCGCCGACCATGGCAATCACCGGAACGCCGTCGGGGAGCGAGGCCAGGACTCGGTCGTAGAAACCACCGCCCTTGCCGAGGCGCTCACCCCCGGTAGTGACCGCGAGGGCGGGAATGAGCATGGCTCGCAGGGGAAGGAGGGGCACCGCAGGCCCCATCGGTTCGTCGATCCCCATGGCGGATGTCTCGCGTGGCCCGCGAGATTCGACCCATTCGAGGTCCGCACCGACCACTCGGGGCAGCAGGACGTCGAATCCGGCCGCCTCGAGCAGCTCAACGGTGGGCCCGGTGGGCGGCTCCATTCCGTAGGAGACGTAGCAGGTCGTCCGCGGGGGCCCGTCCAGGCTGGTGAGGAGGTCGAGTGCGCGCTGTGCCAGCGCCCCGGCATCCGGCAACGGCATCGCTCGGCGAGTCGCCCGGGCTCGCCCGCGAGCCTCGGCCTTGCCATCCGCTCCTGCCACGTCCCGCATTCTTCTAGGGTGTGCCTTGTGCGCGTGAGCAAAGCAGTGATTCCGGCGGCCGGTCTGGGGACCCGCTTCCTCCCGGCGACCAAGGCGACTCCCAAGGAGATGCTGCCCGTGGTCGACAAACCGGCCATCCAATACGTCGTCGAGGAGGCCGTATCCGCGGGTATCGACGACGTCCTGTTCATCACCGGCCGGAGCAAGCGCGCACTCGAGGATCACTTCGATCGCAATCTGGAACTCGAGACGGTCCTAGCCGAGAAGGGCGATCGTGAGCGCCTCGCCGGCATCACCGCGTCCAATGACCTCGCGCGCATCCACTACGTCCGGCAGGGTGAGGCGCTGGGGCTCGGCCATGCGGTATCCATGGCGGAGCGCCATGTGGGCGATGAACCGTTCGCTGTCCTGCTCGGCGACGATCTCATCGACCCGCGCGACGAGGTTCTCCCCGACATGATCGCGGCGCGTGAAGCCGTGGGGGGATCCATCCTGTGCTTGATGGAGGTGCCCCGAGAGCAGATCTCGCTCTACGGCTGCGCCGCTGTCGAACCCACGGCGACCGACGGACTAGTGCTCGTCACGGATCTCATCGAGAAGCCGGCCGCCGATGAGGCACCCTCGAACTGGGCCGTCATCGGACGCTACGTGCTCGACCCCGGCATCTTCGCGGTGCTGAAGCGGACGACACCGGGCCGTGGCGGCGAGATCCAACTCACCGATGCGCTCCGCGAGTTGGCGCACGGCGGTGCCGTCTACGGTGTGGCCTTCCGGGGTCGCCGCTACGACACCGGGGACCGGCTCAGCTATCTCCAGGCGGTTATCCGTCTGGCCCTTGAGCGCGATGATCTCGGACCTGCCCTGCGTGACTGGCTCCCCAGCGTCCTTGCGGCTCCAGCGACGAAGGAGACCCCATGACCAGCCTGCGCCCGGTGGCCGACCACGTCGCCGCCGTCCTTGCCGGGGCGGCACCACTCCCCGCGGTGAGACTGGAACTCACTGACGCCGAGGGCCTGGTGTTGGCCGAGGACGTCACCGCAGCCTGGCCGCTCCCGTCCTTCGACAACAGTTCCATGGATGGCTACGCAGTCCTGGTCGCGGACGTCGCGGACGCCGCGGTGGAATCGCCGGTCACCCTGCCGGTGCGCGGGGATATCGCCGCGGGTCAGTCCGCTGATGACCCCCTCCTCGCGGGCACGGCAATACGCATCATGACCGGCGCGCCGGTCCCACCCGGTGCCGACGCCGTCGTGCCGGTGGAGTGGACCGATGGTGGTACTGAAACGGTCACCATCACCCTTGCCCCCGACCCCGGGGCCCATATTCGTCGAGCCGGGGAAGACGTCGACACCGGGTCGATCGTCGTCACGGCCGGCACGGTGATCACGGCACGGGTGGTCGCGATGCTGGCCGCCGTGGGCCGCGGGTCGGTGCTCGTACATCCGCGACCGCGGGTGACGGTGATCTCCACGGGCGACGAGTTGGTGGATCCGGGGACGGACCCGGGATTCGGTCAGATCGTGGATTCCAACAGCTACATGCTGACGGCGGCGGCACGCGAGGCGGGGGCAACGGCCCGCCGTGTCGGGCCGGTACCCGACGACGATGCGACGTTGGCGCGCGTTCTCGCCGAAGAGGCCGCACGATGCGATGTCATCCTCACGTCGGGCGGGGTGAGCATGGGCGCGTACGACACGGTGAAGGCGGTGCTCAGTGACCTCGGCGGCGTTGAGTTCGTCAAAGTCGCGATGCAGCCCGGGATGCCGCAGGGCTGCGGCACGGTGGACGGCACTCGAATCGTGACGCTGCCCGGCAACCCGGTGAGTTCCTACGTGTCCTTCGAGGTCTTCGTGCGTCCGCTCATTCGACGCCTCCTCGGCCACGTCGATATCGACCGCCCTCGGGTCCACGCCATCTGCACTCGTGCTTTCCCGTCTCCCGCACACAAGACTCAGTTCGCGCGGGTCCGACTCGGCACCCGCGACGGGCTCCTCGTGGCCGAGCCCGAGGGCGGACAGGGATCGCACATCATCGGCGGTCTGTCCCGCGCCAACGGCTTGGCGATCGTGCCGCCGGAGACGACCGAGGTTCAGGAGGGCCAAGAACTCGTCGTCATCGACCTTCTGGCCGCGGAGGGCAGGTCATCGTGAGCGACGGTTTCACCCATCTCGATGATCGCGGGGCCGCACGCATGGTCGATGTCAGCGGCAAGGACATCACCGTGCGCACCGCGACAGCGTCCGGTCGAGTTCTCGTGTCCGCACGCGTGGTCGAATTGCTGCGTGGCGAGGGAGTGCCCAAGGGCGATGCCCTCGCCGTTGCGCGCATTGCAGGGATTCAGGCGGCAAAGCGCACACCGGATCTCGTGCCACTGTGTCATCCCCTCGCCATCCACGGGGTCGACGTACGACTCTCCGTGCTCGATGACCACGTGGCGATTGAAGCCACCGTGCGGACGGCTGATCGGACGGGTGTGGAGATGGAGGCCCTGACCTGCGTTGCCGTGGCGGGTCTCGCCATGATCGACATGGTCAAGGCCGTCGATCCCGCCGCGGTCATCACCGATGTGCAACTCGAGACGAAGTCGGGCGGCAAACGCGGGGAGTGGCGGAGGCCCGAATGACGCCTGGCTGGCCCGCGCGCTTGCGTGAAGGCCCGGTCGAACTACGCCCACTGCGGTTGCGCGATGCGGGAGCGTGGCGAGAGGTACGTAGTCGCAACGCCCAATGGCTCCGTCCGTGGGAGGCGACGACGCCCATATCTGAACACGACGTTCCGTCGACGTACGGCGCCATGGTTCGACGGCTCCGCGCCGAGGCGCGGGACGGGCGTACGATGCCCTTCGCCGTGACCTATGAGGGCAGCTTCGTCGGTCAGGTCACCGTCGGCGGAATCGCCCGCGGATCGTTGTTGAGCGCGTACATCGGCTACTGGGTTGATCAGCGGTTCGCGGGTCGAGGAATCACGCCTACGGCCGTCGCTCTCGCCACCGATCACTGCTTCACGGGAGCGGGTCTGCACCGGGTGGAGATCAACATCCGTCCGGAGAATGCGGCATCGTTGCGCGTCGTGGAGAAGTTGGGCTTTCGCTCCGAGGGTCTACGTGAGCGCTATCTGCACATCAACGGAGCCTGGCGCGATCACCTGACCTTTGCCCTGTGCGCTGATGAGGTGCCCGAGGGACTCCTGGTGCGCTGGCGGTCGGTCCGTCAGAGTTAGCGGCGGGGCCCTCCGCGCGACACGGGGTCCTTTGGCGGCCTGGTTCCCTCAACTTCGGCGCTGCGCGATCTACGGTCTGAATATGACGGGTCTGGTCTATGTGGCGATTGTCGCCCTGTGGGCCGCGGTGCTGATCCCCATGTGGCTGCGTCGTCATGACGATGACCAGGCGCGCCGGCTGGATCGGCATCGCTCCGCGATGGGCACGCTCGCGAGTTTCAGTGCTCCGCAGACGGCTGCGGCGCGGGCCGCGGCTCGTCGTCGCCGGACGCTGCTGGCCGTCCTCGCGGTTCCCGCGATCCTCGGTGTCGGCGGCTGGCTCCTCGGGGTTGTGCCGACGACCCTCATGGCGGTGGGGGTGATCCCGGTCGTCGTCTACGCCCCGCTTGCTGGTCTCGCGGCTCGCCGAGGTGCCGAACGTGCTGCGGCGGCCGTACCGATTGTGGCACCAGAGGACATCGCCGAGGAGGCTCTGTCTGCCGAGGCGGTGCCGGCAGCGATGCCCACGACCGATCCCGCACGTGAGTTCAATGATCAACGTCACGTCACTGCTGCGCCGCGACGACCACGCGTGCCGCAGGCGAGTTGGGATGAGGTCTTCGACCAGTCGGCGTGAGGGATCCTGCGCCGCGCTGGTAGTCTCACGGCCTGTCCAGGGAGGCCATCTCTGCTGGGCTCCGGGGCTGTAGCGCAGTCCGGTAGCGCACCTCGTTCGCATCGAGGGGGTCAGGGGTTCAAATCCCCTCAGCTCCACTCCGGTCAGCGCCCGGCGGGTCGGCCAAGCCGCCCGCGTCGGGCTGTCCCGGGTCATCCGAAGGATGTCCCGGGACTTCGTTGTGGTGGCACCCATTTCCTGGGAATTCCGGCGGACCGTGCCCGAAATGCCCCGTGTCGGGTCGACTCCGGACCGACCCGCCCGTACGGTGGGAGCCCATGAGCAGTCAACGTCGTGCCCTGGCCCGTCTGGCGTCCGCGGTGGGGGCGACCGCCCTCGTCGGCGCGACACTCGTCGGTGGAGCCGGTGTGGCGCAGGCGGCACCCCTGATGGCCTGCCAGTGGATTGACTCCGAATACACGCAGACCTACGACTGCACCGATCCAGCCGAGGGGATCGAGTACGTCGACGTTGATGAGTGCTGGTCCATGCCGCCGTCGTCCCGAGCCTATGTGAGCACCAAGGTGACCGGTTCGCCGTGGAAGAAGACGCGCGATCTGCCCGTCAAGAGCAGCCGGTCCGCTCAGTGCAGCGAGGATTTCCCGTACCGCACGCGGATCCGCGTTCCCGCGGACCTCCTGTCGGAGAACGCCGTCACACGGTTGCGGTTGACGTTGCCGGCCACCGAGGGCGAACTCGACGATGGCACGCCGTACGCCTATCGAAAGACCACGGTGAAGTACGGCGTATGCCTTATGCCCGAGGACGCTACCGACTGGTGCCCGCGCCGCTAAGACACCCGAGACGTCACGCCCGCTAGATCCAGGTGGGCATCCACATGCGCCATGTCCACTGCACATAGGGCAGGGTCTCCCCGGTCCATACCGGGTAGAACCACCAGCCCAGGACCACGGCCAACAGCACGACTCCACCAGCGACGATGGCGCCCCATCGGCGTCGGTCAGGTGTGGCGTTGGCCGGACCGAGGACGGCCCCGAGCATCATCGCCAGGGCGATAGCGATGTACGGCACGAAGATGACGGAATAGAAGCTAAAGATCGTCCGATCGAGATAGAGCACCCACGGCACCCAGCCGGCAAGAACCCCGACAAGAACGGCCCCGGCTCGCCAATCCCGTCGCGCCGCCCACCGCCAGATGAGATAGATCAGCGCAATCGAACCGATCCACCAGATCACTGGATTGCCGACCGCGAGAACCTCGGCCGCACACTTTTGGACCTCGCACCCGCCGTCTCCAGCTTCCAGGCTCCGCCAATAGAACGCGACCGGTCGCGTCTGCACAAACCAACTGAGCGGATTGGATTGGTAGGAGTGATCACCCGTGAGGCCGACATGGAACTTCCACGCCTCCGCGTGGTAGTGCCACAGCGAGCGCAGGGCGGCCGGTATTGGCAACGTGGAGTCCATGCTGTCCGCCCACGTGCGACCCCAGCCGGAGTCTCCGCGTAGCCAACCGGTCCAGGTCGCCAGGTAGGTGACCGCCGCGGTGCCCACCATGGCGATGAATGCCGTCGGTGCGCTGCGCACGAAGGTTGCGGTCCACGGTTGCCGGACGGCGAGTTGTCGGCGTAGCGAGATGTCCCACAGGACGGTGAGGAGTCCGAAGAAGGCGAGGTACCACAGGCCCGACCACTTGACGCCGATGGCAAGACCGAGTGCGGCTCCGGCAGCCCAGCGGTAGGGGCGCGGCCCAAGGCGTGGGCCCCACTCGCTCGGGGGCAGGGGGACCTTGTCAGCGAATCTCTTGCGGACCTGGTCCCGGTCCAACAGGAGGAATCCAAAGGCGCTCAGGCAGGTGAAGGAGATGACCATGTCCAGGACGGCCGAGCGGCTGGTCACCAGGTGCATGCCGTCCACGGCGAGGAGGAGACCCGCGACGACTCCGATGAGGTCCGACCGGGTGAGGCGCCGCGCGATGCGCGCCGTCATGAGGATGGCCAGGGTGCCCAGCACTGCGACGGCGAAGCGCCAACCGAAGGGGTTGAGGCCGAAGAGCCACTCGCCTGTCGCGATGACCCACTTGCCGAACGGCGGGTGGACGACGAAGGAGGGGTCGTCTTTGAAGATGTCGATCGTTCGCCAGTTGCCGTCCGAGGCCAAGATGATGTCGTTGACACTGTCGTCGAACTGCATCTCGTGCCCGAAGCGCAGCAGGGACAGTGCGTCCTTGGCGTAGTAGGTCTCATCGAAGGCAAAGGCATGGGGCCAACTGAGGTTGACGAAGCGCAGGATCCCGCCGAAGGCCATGACGGCGAGAGGCCCGATCCAGCTCTTCCACCCGGTGAGGCGGAAGGAAGGGAAGAGCGTGGCCGCGGTCGTGCCGAGCGCGGGCGGCGCCGCAGGCTTGGTTGGGTCGGCCACCGCGCCATCGTAGGTGGTGCCCGCATCGGACGTGCTCCTGACAGGATGGCCCGATGAGGGGCACGGGGCGACTGGTTCTTGCGGGCACACCCCTGGGCAATCCCCAGGACGCCTCGCTGCGCCTCGCCGAGGCCATGGCGACCGCGGATGTCATCGCAGCGGAGGACACGCGGCGTTTTCATCGTCTGGCGCGCGACCTCGGCGTGACACCGCGGGGCCGCGTGATGTCCTTGCATGACTCGGTCGAAGCCGCGCGCACCGAAGCCCTCCTCGCGGCGATTCGTTCGGGGGACACGGTCCTGGTCGTCAGCGATGCCGGCATGCCAGCGATCAGCGACCCGGGCTACCGCGTCGTGCGCGCCTGTCTCGACGAGGGACTGCAGGTGGGCGTGCTCCCCGGTCCCAGTGCGGTCCTCGCGGCCTTGGTGGTGTCGGGGCTGCCCGTGGATCGCTTCTGCTTCGAAGGTTTCCTCCCTCGCCGCGCGGGTGAGCGTCGGCGCCGGGTCGCCGCGCTGGCTGATGAGCCGCGCACGATGGTCTTCTTCGAGGCGCCGCACCGTGTCGGTGACGCTCTTGCTGACCTTGCGGCCGCCTTCGGTGACGATCGTGTCGCTGCTCTGTGCCGAGAGTTGACGAAGACCTACGAGGAGGTCCGGCGAGGCACCCTGGCGGAGTTAAGGGAGCATCTGGGCGAGCCCCTCGGCGAAATCACCCTCGTGGTCGGGGGGGCCGTGGAGGCCGGGCCACGAGGGGATGCGCAGGCCTGGGGGGCGGCCGTACTCACCCGTGTCGAACAGGGCAGCGACTCGAAGTCGGCCATCGCTGCCGTCGCCGCCGAGTACCGGGCGCACCGCCGCGATGTCTACGACGCGTACGTCGCCGTCAAGGCCAGCCGCGAGCGAAAGTAAGATCGCGCCTCATGGCGGCCTACTACGTGACGACGCCCATCTACTACGTCAACGACGCGCCGCACATCGGGCACGCTTACACGACGACGGCGGGGGACGTGCTGACCCGCTGGCGGCGACAGCGCGGAGACGACGTGCTCTTCCTCACCGGGGTTGATGAGCACGGCACCAAGGTGCAGCGGGCTGCCGAGGCCGGAGGTGTGACACCCCAGGAGTGGGTGGATCGGCTGGTCCGCGACTCCTGGCGTCCCGTGCTCGAGACCATTGATGCGGCGAACGACGACTTCATTCGCACGACAGAGCCACGTCACACCGAACGCGTCCAGCGCTTCTGGGAGGTCGTGCGTGACAACGGCTACGTCTACGAGGCGGACTACGAGGGGCCTTACTGCGTCGGCTGCGAGGAGTTCAAGCTCCCCGGTGATCTCCAGGTGCCGGAGGATGGCGGTGATCCGCTCTGTCCCGTGCATGGACGTCCGGTCGAGATGGTCAAGGAGAAGAATTGGTTCTTCCAACTCTCTGCCTTCACCGATGCGCTCATCGCCCACTACGAGGCGCACCCGGACGCGATCGAGCCGGTGAGCGCCTACAACGAGGTCATGTCTTTCCTGCGCGGTGGTCTTGTGGACATCTCGATGTCCCGGTCGAGTGTTGCCTGGGGGATCAGCCTGCCGTGGGATGAGCGCCAGGTCATCTACGTGTGGTTCGACGCCTTGCTCAACTACGCCACGGCGGTCGGCTACGGCTCGCCCGCGGGCACACCCGATGCGGAACTGTTCGAGCGTGCCTGGCCCGCCGACGTGCACCTCGTCGGCAAGGACATCCTGCGCTTCCACGCTGTGTACTGGCCCGCGATGCTCCTTGCGGCGGGTCTGCCCCTGCCGGGCAAGGTCTTCGCGCACGGCTGGCTGCTGGTTGGCGGGGAGAAGATGAGCAAGACCCGTCTCACCGGCATCGCGCCCGAGCAGATCACCGACCACTTCGGCTCGGACGCTTTCCGCTACTACTTCATGCGCGCGATCCAGTTCGGCCAGGATGGCTCCTTCTCGTGGGAGGACATGTCCGCGCGCTACACCGCCGAACTCGCCAACGGACTCGGCAACCTCGCCTCTCGCGCCACGGCGATGGTGCAGCGATACCGCGATGGGGCACTCCCCGGTGGAGGAACCATCACGTCGGCGGAGCAGTCGCTCGTCGACCTCCTCGCCGAGGTGGCGCCCCGCGCTGACGCCGCGATGTCCGCGCTCGATTTCTCCGGAGGGATCGGCGAGGTACGCCGATTCATCGACGCGGTCAACCTCTACGTCACCGAGCAGGAGCCGTGGGTCCTCGCCAAGGACGAGGCGCAAGCGGCCCGGCTCGACACCGTGCTCTACACCGTGTGTGAGTCGCTTCGCGCGATCGCAGTGCTCTACAACGCCGTGATGCCGAAGGCCATGGGGCAGTTGTGGGGAGACCTGGGGGCGGAGGCGGCCCTGGGGCCGATCGCTGATCAGCGCATCGGTGACGTGGCACGGTGGGGTCAACTGCCGGCCGGTCTCGCCATCACCAAGGGTGCGGTCCTCTTCCCCCGTCTTGAGGATCCCGCCGAGTGAAGGAGCGACCTGAGGAGACCACGCCGCTTCCGGCTCCGGTGGTGGATTCGCACTGTCACCTCGACGTCACCGATCGACATCTCGGCGACACCCTTGACCCGGTGCAGGCACTGGCGCTTGCCCGCGAGGCCGGAATCACCCGAGTGGTGCAGGTGGGTTGCGATGTCACGTCCTCACAATGGGCTGCCGACTTCGCCGCAGAGCGGGACGATGTCGTCGCTGCGGTGGCGCTGCACCCCAATGAGGTGCCGCGACTGGTCGAGCGGGGCGGCCAGGACGCACTCGACGAAGCCCTGGGCGTCATCGAAACGCTGGCCCAGCGCGACGACGTGCGCGCGGTGGGGGAGACCGGACTGGACTACTACCGCACGCGGGAGGCAGCGGCCCAGGCTGTCCAGCACGACTCCTTCCGGCGCCACATCGATCTGGCGAAACGATTCGATCGCACGTTGGTGATCCACGACCGAGACGCTCACGACGACATCCTGCGAATCCTGGCGGAGGAGGGGGCGCCGGACCGGGTGGTCTTCCACTGCTTCTCCGGTGACGCGGCCATGGCACGGTACTGCGCCGATCAGGGCTGGTGGTGCTCGTTCGCGGGGGTCGTGACCTACAAGAACGCGGAGGACCTGCGCGCGGCGCTTCGGGTCCTGCCGCGGGAGTCGATTCTCGTGGAGACGGATGCGCCGTACCTCACCCCGGTGCCACATCGGGGCAAGGTCAACGCGTCCTACCTCATCCCGCACACGGTGCGCGCGATGGCGGAGGTGCGCGGGGCGGACGTCGAGCAGCTGTGCCATGACCTCTGGGACAACTCCCACCGCGCCTTCGGGGCCTTCTAGATCATGGCCGACGGCCTGCTCGGTCCGGCAGACGTGCGCGAACTCGCCACCCGCCTGGACGTCCGACCGACCAAGCAGTGGGGCCAGAACTTCGTCGTGGACGCCAATACGGTGCGCCGTATCGTGCGCCTCGCGGGCGTTTCCGACAACGACGTCGTCCTTGAGGTCGGTCCTGGCCTCGGCAGTTTGACCCTGGGACTCCTCGCGGCAGGCGCCCGGGTAGTCGCTGTGGAGATTGATCCGGTCTTGGCGGCAGCACTGCCACGCACGGTGACGGCCCATCGACCCGCGGATGCCGATCGGCTCACCGTCCTGGCGGCCGATGCCCTGCGCGTCACCGCGCTACCCGATGAACCCACCGCCCTGATCGCCAACCTGCCCTACAACGTGGCGGTACCGATCGTCCTGAACCTGCTGCAGGCTTTCCCCTCCATTCAACGTGGCCTTGTCATGGTTCAGGCGGAGGTCGCTGATCGCCTCGTCGCACCGCCGGGCAGTCGCACCTACGGGGTGCCCTCGGTGAAGTTCGCCTGGTACGCGCGAGGTGAGCGAGCGGGTTCCGTGCCGGCCAGCGTGTTTTGGCCCGTCCCCCGGGTCGAGTCCGGACTCGTGTCCTTTGAGCGCCACCCCGCTCCGCAGAGCACGGCGACACGGGCGGAAGTTTTCGCCTGCATCGATGCGGCCTTCGCCCAACGTCGCAAGACGCTCCGTGCGGCGCTGGCGGGATGGGCGGGATCAGCCTCGGCGGCCGAGCGGGTGCTGCTCAGCGCGGGGGTCGATCCGTCGGCTCGGGGTGAGGCGCTCGACGTGGTCGCCTTCGCCCGGATCGCGAGTGCTCGAGCGCAGCAGGCCTGAGGGTCTGACCGGTACTGTCGCGGGGTGAGTGGCGTCCGGGTCCGCGTGGCCGCGAAGATCAATCTCAGTTTGCGCGTGGGCGCTCGCCGCCCTGATGGCTTCCACGACCTCTCCACCGTCTTCCAGGCGATCTCCCTCTTCGATGACATTCAGGTGCGTGCGTCACCGATCGGTTCCGGTCGCACCATCAGCGTGGCGGGCGAGCGCGTCGACGGGGTTCCGCGGGACGATCGCAACCTCGCGGCTCGCGCGGCAATTGCCCTGGCAGAAGCGGTGGGGCAACCTGACCCCGACGTGCACATTGACATCGACAAGGCGATTCCCGTCGCGGGCGGAATGGCCGGCGGGAGCGCGGACGCGGCCGCCACGCTGGTGGCCTGCCGCGCGCTATGGGACACCGAGATCGCCGACGAGGAACTCCATCGCGTGGCTGCGGATCTCGGTTCCGATGTGCCGTTCGCCCTCCAGGGAGGCACCGCACAGGGGACGGGACGCGGTGACATCCTCGTGCCGGTTCTCGCCACCGGTGAGTGGCACTGGGTGGTCGCCCTGAACGATGGGGAGTTGTCCACCCCGCAGGTGTTCGCCGAGTGTGACCGCCTGCGCAGTTGTGGGCTCAGTGAGCCCGCCCCCGGTGACGACAGCGCACTCATGGCGGCACTGCGGGCGGGGTCTGCGCGGGATCTCGCACCGTGTTTGGTCAACGATCTGCAGCCGGCTGCGCTGTCCTTGCGTCCGTCTCTCGCGGCCGTCTTGGCGGCCGGCACCGATGTGGGGGCCCTGGCCGGGCTGGTGTCGGGAAGCGGACCAACGTGCATCTTCCTGGCGGCCGATCGAGAGCACGCGATTGGACTCGCGGCAGAACTCGCCGGATCAGGCCTCGTGCGCGGAGTCCGACACGCGTTCGGCCCGGTCCGTGGTGCGCATCTGATCCCGTGACCGCTCGATCGGTGCGACGAGCACGCGTAGGTGAGCGGCGAGGTCGGCCGACTGTGCAGGGGTGAGCTCGGCGAGCAGACTCTGCTCCACCTCGAGCAGATCCACGAGTGCGGCATCCACGCGCTCACGACCGGCATCGGTGAGACGGACCCGCACCCCCCGGCGGTCGTCAACGGCCCGCTGTCGGTCAATGAGACCGGCACTTTGCAGTCGATCGACGCGGTTGGTCATCGTGCCGCTCGTGACAAGCGTCTCCTCCGCCAGAGCCCCGGGCGACATCTCGTAGGGCGCGCCACTGCGCCGGAGTGCGGCGAGGACGTCGAACTCGCCCGGATCAAGTCCGTGTCGGGCGAAGACGTCGCGTCGGGCGAGGTCCAGGTGTCGGGCCAGGCGGGAGACGCGCGACAGGACGGTGAGCGGAGAGACATCGAGGTCAGGGCGCTCGCGCGACCATGCGGCCACGATGGCGTCGACGCTGTCCCCTCCTGCGCTCACCCGCTCAGGCTAGGCGACGGGATCACCCGCGGGTGGGCTGAGGCTTCGCTTCGAGGTGAGCGAGGCCATTCCAGGCGAGGTTGACCAAGTGGGCGACCACCTCGTCCTTCTTGGGCTTGCGCACATCCAGCCACCATTGGCCGGTTTGGGCAACCATGCCGACCAACATCTGGGAGTAGAGCGGTGCCCACTTCGGCGGAACGCCAAACGCCTTGAACTGGACGGCAAGGAGGTTGTCGACCTGTTCGGCCACGTCGACCAGCAGTCCGGCGAAGGTGCCCGGGGGAGTGGCGTCACTGGTATCGGCGGCTCTGGTGATCGGGGTATCGCGGACGAGGATGCGGAAGCCATCAGGATCCCGGTCGATGAAGTCGAACAGCGCCATGCCCGCACGCTCGAGTAGCTCGCGCGGATGAAGGTGTTCGGGAGCGTCCGGCGGGGAGGACAGGGCTCCGGTGATCGAGTCGAGCAGGTAGCCCATCTCTCGGTCGACCACGACGGCGTAGAGGCCCTCTTTGCCGCCAAAGTGCTCGTAGACCACGGGCTTGGACACCCCCGCCTTGGCGGCGATTTCTTCGACCGACACCGCCTCGAATCCCTTCTTGGCAAAGAGACGACGGCCGATGTCCAGCAACTGTTCGCGGCGCTCCTGCCCGCTCATGCGGATGCGCTCGCGCTTCTCCGGCCGGCGCGGCGTGCGCTGGCGTACGACCAACTCACTGACCGACGGGGACTCTTCGAGATCGACGGCGTCGTTGGAGGTCATGGCGTCGATTGGACGGGCGGCCGATAGCCGCGCACGCGATACGCGAGCGAAGGATCTTCGAGTTTGGCCACGATGCGCTCCGGCTTGGGCCATCGAACGTCGTGGATGATGCCCAGACGCTCCCACACCCGCAGGATTTCCGCGCTGAGATCAAACTGCCGAGTGAGAACGCCGTGGCGCGCGGCGGTGGGCTCAACGTGGTGGAGGTTATGCCACGACTCGCCCAGCGAAGGCACTGCGAGCCACCAGACGTTGGCGGAGAGATCACGCGAATCGAAGGGTCGGGTCCCGAAGACGTGGCAAACCGAGTTGATCGACCAGGTCACGTGATGGACGAGGGCGATGCGGACGAGCCCCGCCCAGAAGAACGCGGTCAGGGCACCAGTCCAGGACCACGTGATGAGTCCACCGAGGAGGGCAGGCAGGAACAAGGTGGTGAGGACGACGGCGGGGAACCAGCGCGAGAGGACTCGCAGGTAGGGGTCACGCGCGATATCGGGGGCGTAGCGATCCACGGGCGCGTTGTTGTCGTTAACGAGCCAGCCCATGTGCGCGAAGTAGAGCCCCTTGGCTACCGCGCGACGTGATGTGCCGAAACGCCACGGGGAATGCGGGTCGCCCACTTCATCGGAGTACTTGTGATGCTTGCGGTGATTGGCCACCCACTGGTCGATGGAGCCTTCGAGCGCCAATGATCCTGCGGTGGCGAGGAAGATCGTCACCCAGCGCGGTGCTTTGAAGGAGCCGTGGGTGAAGTAGCGGTGGTAGCCAATGGTCACACCCATGGCGGTGATGACATAGAACACGGCGGCGAGGATGAGATCGACCCAACCGAGCCACCCGCCCCAGGCCACCGGGATCGCGGCAACGACCGCGAGGAGAGGCACCACGATGAAGGCACCGATGGTGAGGCGCATGGACAGGCCCGTGTGCTTGACCGGCTCCTCCATCGCGGCGCGTTCACGTGTGGTGGGGGCGTCGATCTGTGCCGTCATAGAGGGGCTCCGTCCCGTACCGACAACTACCTACGGACCCGTAGGTTACGGTACCGTAGGTAATCCCGTCAAGGGAATCGATTCGGGACGTTCTAGAGTTCAACACCGCAACGTTCCCTTCCCCGGTCGTCTAGTGGCAGGACAGCGGACTTTGAATCCGTCAACGGAGGTTCGACCCCTCCCCGGGGAGCAGACCCGTGCGGCTCCTTTCACGGGGGAATCTCACGGGACCGGTAGTTGGCTCCAGCGATGGCGATCGAAGAACGAACTGACGCGCCTCATGAAACTCGCTCCCTACGGATCCGGGTTGAGGAACGACCCGTGAACGCCGACCTTGCGTCCTAAGAGCATGAACTCGCTGCCGGGCACCTGCTCGTGGACCCATCGCATGGCCCGCCAGGGCACGATGCTGCTCCTGCCTCCGTAGACCAACGTGGGCACCCGTGCCTTCCGCACGGTCGCGTAAACGTCTGTTTAGTCGCTGCTGACCGATGACCAGAACATGCGACTCAGCACGGTGCCGTTGATTCGATCGGCGAACGCCCGCCACCGGCCCCACGACTTCTGCGTGAGAACGAAGGACGGCGCCTCGGTCACCGGGTTGAACACCGGATCGCCGGCGGGGCCGCCCAGCATCGCTCGCACGCTGGCCGGCACCTGCGGATAGTACTCTCCATCGAAGACGGCTAGCCGCGCCCTGAGCTGCTTGGCCACGCTGCGTGGATACGACACGACGCCTAGCGGGAAGTCCGCCGGCGCAGGGGAGCCGCCCTTGAGAATCCTCGGCGACTCGTCGTAGACGAAGAGCGCCCCGAAGTCGTCGGCCCCGAACTGGTGCAGGTACTGCGAAACGACGTTCATGCCGATGCTGTGCCCGATGAAGCCTGCCCTGCCGAGTCCTAGGTGCTGCTTCGCCTCGCGAAGGTCCTTGGCGAGGCGACGCATCCTGAAGGCCAGGTACTCGCCATCCCGCGGCCCCTGGCTCGCCGAGCAGAGATCGCTGCCGAGGAATGAGCAGCCGCCCGAACCTCCGTGACCGCGCAGCTGGACTCCCACAACGAAGTTGTCCGGAAGGGCTGCACCGAACCTCGTGACGTAGAGCTGGGCATCGCCGGTGAAGGCCGGCGAAATCAGGATTGGGGCAGTTGCTGGGTCGCCGTGGGTGAAGTATTCGATCAGGGCGCCGTCGCTCGCCCTGAACGTCCCACGCTTCACGTCGCTGTCGGCGGCAGGTCCACCCGGGTGGGCGGGCGCCGCGAGAACCAGGGACGCAGCCACGGCAAGGCAGGCCGTCGCCAGCGCGCGCGTGGTGGCGGAAAGTCCCCTCGTCACCCCGTCACGGGAGCGGCGGGCCCCAATGCCGACGTCGCCGTTGTGAGGCTGCCCCCGCGGACCTGCGCGGCGCGTGCGGATGCGCCGGTGGCAGGATGACACCGTGACCGATCGCCGGCCGGCCGCCGTCATCATCCTTGCCGCGGGTGAGGGCAAGCGCATGCATTCCTCGACCCCCAAAGTGCTGCACGCCGTCGCCGGCCGAAGCCTCATCGGCCACGTCCTCGAAGCTGCTTCCGCGGTGGACCCGGTCCACGTCGTCGTGGTGGTGGGTCACGGTCGCGATCGCGTGCTCGCGCACGTCGAGGAGATCGCCCCCTGGGCTGACACCGTAGTCCAGGAAGAACAGCGCGGAACTGGTCATGCCGTGCGCATTGCGATGTCGGCACTCGTCAGCGAGCACGCACTGCCTTCCGGTCCGGTCATCGTGCTCAGCGGTGACACCCCGCTGCTCACCGGTGACACGGTCGAAGCGCTCGTGGAGGCGCACCACAGTTCGGGGGCGGCGGCCACGCTGCTCAGCGCGGTGCTCGCGGATCCCTCCGGATACGGACGCGTGGTGCGCGACGCTCACGGATCGGTGGCGGCGATCGTCGAGCACCGCGACGCCGACGAAGCCACGCGCCTCATCGACGAGATCAATGCCGGGATGTATGTGTTCGATAGCGAAGATTTGCTGCCCGCGCTCGAGCGAATAGGCACGAACAACGATCAGGGTGAGGAATACCTCACGGACGTGATCGGCATCCTGCGTGCGCAATCGCAACCCGTCGCCGCGCTCCTCGTCCCCGACTCTCACGAGATTCTCGGCGTCAACGATCGTGTGCAACTCGCTGAGGCTGCCGCTCTTATGCGCGATCGCATCAACGATCGCTGGATGCGGGCCGGAGTATCGATGCTCGATCCGTCGTCGACCTGGATCGATGTCGACGTCGACCTCGAAGCCGATGTCACGCTGCTGCCCCAGACGTCGCTGCTCGGTCCGACGTCGGTGGGGAGCATGGCCCGGGTCGGTCCGGGGACCACGCTCACCAGTTGCGAGGTGGGCGAGGGCGCCGTCGTGATTCACACCTGGGCCAATCTCGCGGTCATCGGACCGCGAGCGTCCGTCGGACCGTTCAGCTATCTGCGTCCGGGCGCCCGCATTGGCGAGGAGGCCAAGGTAGGCGCCTTCGTCGAGATGAAGAACGCCGAGCTGGGCGACGGAGCGAAGGTGCCGCACCTGTCCTACGTCGGTGACGCGGAGATCGGAGCGGGCGCCAATATCGGCGCGGCCACGATCTTCGTCAACTATGACGGCCAGGAGAAGCACCGAGCCGTGGTCGGCCGCCATGCGCGGGTGGGCAGCGACACCATGATCGTCGCTCCGGTGACGATTGGTGACGGTGCGTACACCGCCGCGGGTTCGGTCGTGACCGAGGATGTGCCGCCCGGTGCCATGGCGGTGGGCCGAGCCCGCCAGCGCAATATCCCCGGCTGGGTCGAACGCAAGCGCCCCGGGACGGCCTCCGCGCAGGCCGCGGCGGAGCACGAGTCTGCACCGACGGAGACGACGCAGGAATCGAAGGAGACGCCGTGAGCGAGCTGACCGTCCCACCGAGCAAACGGCTTGTGCTGCTTAATGGCCGTGCGCACCCGCAACTCGGGCAGGAGGTCGCCGAGGCTCTGGAGACGTCGCTCTGCCCGATCTCGGCGTACGACTTTGCCAACGGCGAGATCTTCGTCCGGTTCCAGGAGTCCGTGCGTGGTTGCGACGCCTTCGTCATCCAAAGTCACACCACGCCCATCAACACGTGGATCATGGAGCAGCTCATCATGGTGGATGCGCTGAAGCGGGCGTCAGCCAAACGCATCACCGTGATCGCACCCTTCTACGGCTATGCGCGTCAGGACAAGAAACATCGCGGTCGTGAGCCGATCTCCGCGCGACTCATGGCAGATCTGTTCAAGGCAGCCGGGGCGGACCGACTCATTACGGTCGACCTGCACACCGCGCAGATCCAGGGCTACTTCGATGGACCGGTTGATCACCTCTTCGCCTTGCCCCTCCTGGCGCAGCACGTCGCGGAGCGTGTTGACCGAGAGCGCATCACCGTGGTGTCGCCGGATGCTGGTCGCGTCCGGGTCGCGGAGAAGTGGACCGACATCCTGGGTGCGCCACTGGCGATCATCCACAAGCGACGCGATCCCGATACGCCGAACCAGGTCCGCATGCTGGAAGTCGTTGGCGATGTCCAGGATCGCGTGTGTGTGGTGGTCGACGACATGATCGATACCGGCGGGACCATCGCGCAGGCGGCCGAGACGCTCTTCGACAACGGTGCCGCAGACGTGATCGTGGCGGCCACCCACGGGATCTTGAGCCCACCGGCGACCGCCCGACTGAGCGAGTCACGCATTAGCGAGGTCGTCGTGACCAACACACTCCCGATCCCCGAGGATCGGCGCTTCGACAAGTTGACCGTCCTGTCCATTGCCCCGCTCCTGGCGAAGGCGATCTACGAGGTCTTCACCGACGGCTCGGTGACACGCATGTTCGAGGACGAGTAGGTCTTTCCGGACGAGTAGGTCTTTCCGGACGAGCGGGCACGTCACCCGAGGCAATCTCTCGCTCGTGACGGTGATAGCCTTGCGGCCGCTCCTCGGCGAGGGTGAAGGTTCACCGACACCGTGATCGACGTGGCCCGCGGGATTCCTCCCGCCCCGCGCCCGGGTGCGCTTGGCCACAACGAGGAGGACCTGTGAATATCCGTTTGGACGCTGAACCGCGATCGGACTTCGGCAAGGGAGCTGCGCGACGTCTGCGTCGCGATGGGCGAATCCCCGTTGTTGTCTACGGCAACGGCACCGAGCTCGTGCACCTGTCCCTGCCCGGACACGACCTTGAGCAGGCGCTGCGCAAGCCCAAGGTCACCCTCGAAATCGTCCAGGGCGGCACCTCCACGCTCGTGAAGCCGCGGGACATCCAGCGGGATGCCGTGCGTCGCACGATCGAGCATGTCGATCTCATCATCGTGAGTGAGTCCGAGGCGCGGGAGCGCGCCGCCGAGGCGGAGATTCTCGTCGCCGAGGCTGCAGCGGCCGCGGAGGCTGCCGCCAATGCCCCCGAGCCCTCCGGTCCGTCGATGGAGTCCCTTGAGGAAGCCGCCGAGAGTGCCCAGGAGTCCGGCGGCGAGTCCGACGGCGCTGAGGGCTCCGAGGACTGATCGTCTCGATGGAACCCTGGCTCGTTGTGGGCCTGGGCAACCCCGGACCCGAGTACGGCAGGACCCGACACAACGTCGGGGTCATGGTCGTGGAGTCCCTCGCCGAGCGCTGGGGTGGTCGGCTGAAGTCGCACCGCCCCACGCGCTGCGAAGCGATGGAGCACCGGTACGCCGGACACCGCGTCATCCTTGCGCGCAGTCGCGGCTACATGAACGAGTCCGGTGGCCCGGTCAAGTCGCTCATGGACTACTTCGACGTGCCGGGCGGTCATCTCATCGTGGTCCACGACGAACTCGACATCCCCTTTGGTGCGTTGCGCATCAAGGACGGGGGTGGCGACGGGGGACACAACGGCCTGCGGAGCATCCGACGCTCACTCGGCAACGGGGACAGCATTCGTGTCCGTGTGGGCATTGGGCGACCTCCGGGTCGGCAAGATCCTGCGGACTTCGTCCTGCACGCGTTCAGCGGAGCGCAGCGGGAGGAGTTGCCCGCGATCCTTGATCAAGCGGGAGACGCCGTGGAATGCATCATCACCGAAGGCCTGGCCGTCGCCCAGAATCGCTATCACACGGAGGCACGCTCATGACAGCTCAGTCACCCGCCGATCTCACCGACATGGAGGTCTCCGCCCTCATCGCCGCGGAAGCGGGGCAGGTCCTGCTCGACCTTCGCGAGTCCTTCGATGTCGGGCCGGACGGCGAGCGAGCCAATGATCTGCGCAAGGCTGCTGACCGAGCCTCGCACGAGCACATCGTGGCGCGCTTCGCCGAGCTGCGACCGGACGATGCTGTCCTCAGTGAAGAAGGCAAGGACGATCCCATCCGCCTGGAGTCCGACCGTGTGTGGATTGTGGATCCGCTCGATGGCACCAAGGAGTACGGCCAGGGGCGCACGGACTTCGCCGTTCACATCGTGCTGTGGACCCGTGATCCGCAGGCGCCCGGCGGCGGACGGCTCAGCGCCAGCACCGTGGAACTTCCCGCGCAGGGACTGACGCGACGCAACGACGATGCCGGCCTCGGTTCGCGCGATCTGCCGACGGATCGCCCGGTGCGCATCGTCGCCTCCCGCACCCGCCCCCCGGCGGTGCTCGGCGACGCGGTGCGGATCCTCGATGAGGTGCTGCGCGCCCAAGGGCACGACACGGGTGTCGAGATTGTCGATGTGGGCTCCGTGGGCGCGAAGGTCAATGAGATCCTCGCCGGTCGCGCCGAGGCTTATGTACACGACACGGGTTTCTACGAGTGGGACGTTGCGGCGCCCTTGGCGATCGCGCATGCGCAAGGCCTGCCCGCGGCTCACGTCGACGCTTCGCCCATCCCGTTCAATCAGCCCACGCCGTACGTCACCAGCCTGCTGGTCGGCCTTCCGGTAATCACCGAGCAGCTCCGCGACGCGATGCAGCAGGCGGGGAGTGCGTGACGCTGCACGGATTGGCAGCACTCGCCGCCCGGATCCCCGGATCCGGGGCGGTGGACGACGCTGCGCTCCGCGGCTTAGATGCCCGGCACATCACCGCTATCGCGGAGAGTCGGCCGTTCCTCCTCGCGCAGATTGGTGCGGCTCTGCCGCAGGGACAACTCACCTGCGTGCTCACGGCCTCGGCGCGCGAGGCCGAGGATCTCGCCGGCGCGATCGAGGCGATCCTCGGACCCGGGACCGCGGTGGAAATGCCCTCCTGGGAGACGCTGCCGCATGAGCGGTTGAGCCCGTCGGCCGACACCGTGGGCCGCCGCCTTGCGGTGCTTCGACGTGTCGCGCATCCGGATCGCGCGGACGGACTGCGGGTCGTCACGGCGCCCATCCGAACGGCGCTGCAGCCGATCGTGCGCGGCCTGGGGGACGTGGCGGTGATCTCCCTGGCCGAGGGGGACACCATCGACCTCGATCAACTCGCTATGGATCTGGTCGAACGCGGGTATCTGCGCACGGACCTGGTGGAAAAGCGCGGCCAGTTCGCGGTCCGCGGCGGCATCATCGATATCTTCCCCACCACGGCCGAGCATCCCGTGCGCGTGGAACTGTGGGGCGATGCGATCGAGGAGATCCGCGACTTCGCGGTGAGCGACCAGCGATCACTCAGCCGAGTGGATCGGATCGAGATCCATCCGGCCCGTGAGCTCATGCTGACCGACGAGGTTCGCGATCGGGCGCGCGCGCTGTCGTTGGAGCACCCGTCGCTGGCGGACGTCCTCGATCGCCTCGCCGAGGGCATCGCAGTGGATGGCATGGAAGCGCTCGCCCCCGTTCTCGCGGGCGAACTGCAGTTGCTCACTGACGTCCTGCCCGATGGCAGCCTCATCGTGGTGTGCGACCCCGAACGTGTTCGCGCGCGTGCCGAGGAACTCGTGGCGACATCGCAGGAGTTCCTCGAGGCGTCCTGGCACAACGCGGCGGCGGGCAACGTCACTCCGCTGGACCTGACGCCGCTCAATCTGGAGCCGGCGGCGTACCGCACCATCGCGGATCTACAGGCGAGCGCGGCCGGTCGCCTGCTGTGGTGGACGACCGATCCGTTCGCTCAAGAGGACGCCGATGACATCGACTTCCGTGCCGGCCCTCTTCCTGACCGGCAGGGGGATCTCGCCGGCGTACTCGACCACATTCGAGACTGGCTGAGCCACGAACAACTCGTCGTGCTGCTCGCGCAGGGTCGTGGATCGGCCGAGCGCCTCGCCCACGCACTCGCCGAGGAGGGCATTCCCGCCTCGCTGGTCGAGGATGAGATCCCCGCGCGATCACAGCGGGTGGTGGTGGGTACCGCCGGAATCCTCGATGGCTTCGTCTGCCGCGACGGTGGGTTCACTGTGCTCACCGAGGCCGATCTCCTCGGCGACCGCACGGCCGTGCGCGAGAGCGCGCGCATGCCATCGCGTCGTCGTCGGACCATCGATCCGCTCCAACTAACGACCGGGGACTTCGTCGTACACGACCAGCATGGTGTCGGCCGCTACATCGAGATGACCCAACGCACCGTCGCTGGTGCGACTCGGGAGTACCTCGTCGTCGAATACGCCGCATCGAAGCGGGGGCAGCCACCGGACCGCCTGTATGTCCCCTCCGATCAACTTGATCAGGTCACGCGCTATGTCGGCGGCGAGGCGCCGTCGCTGAGCCGGCTCGGCGGTGCCGATTGGCAGCGCACCAAGGGGCGAGCACGTCGAGCCGTCCGCGAGATCGCCGCGGAACTGGTGCGGCTCTACGCTGCTCGCACCGCGACGAAGGGCCACGCATTTGGTCCGGACTCCACATGGCAGCGCGAACTCGAGGAGGCGTTCCCGTACGTCGAAACACCCGACCAGATGGCGAGTATCGACGAGGTGAAAGCCGACATGGAGCGACCGGTCCCAATGGATCGGGTGATCTGCGGTGACGTCGGCTACGGCAAGACTGAGATTGCCGTGCGTGCCGCGTTCAAGGCGATTCAGGATGGCAAGCAGGTCGCGATCCTCGTCCCCACTACCCTGCTGGTCCAGCAACATCTGCGCACCTTTGCCGAGCGCTACGCACCGTTCCCGGTCAAGGTGGCGGCGCTGTCGCGATTCCAAACCGATGCGGAGGCACGCGCCACGTTGGACGGGTTGGCCGATGGCACGGTCGACCTCGTCATCGGGACGCATCGTCTGCTCACGCCCCAGGTCCGCTTCCGGGACCTCGGCCTGGTGATCGTGGATGAGGAGCAGCGCTTCGGGGTGGAACACAAGGAACACCTCAAGGCCCTGCGGACAAGTGTGGACGTCCTGTCGATGTCGGCCACGCCCATCCCACGAACCCTGGAGATGTCGCTGACGGGGATCCGAGAGATGTCGACAATCCAGACCCCGCCGGAGGAGCGGCACCCGATCCTCACCTACGTCGGCCCCTATGACGATCGCCAGATTGCCGCCGCGATTCGGCGGGAACTCCTGCGCGACGGTCAGGCGTTCTTCATTCACAATCGGGTGGAGTCCATCGATCGTGCCGCCGCGCGACTCCGCGATCTTGTGCCCGAGGCACGCATCGCCGTGGCACACGGTCAGATGAACGAACATGAACTCGAGCGCATCGTTGTGGACTTCTGGGAACGTCGCATCGACGTCCTCGTCGCGACGACGATTGTCGAGAACGGCATCGACATCGCCAACGCCAATACCCTCATCATCGACAGGGCTGACACCCTCGGGCTGGCGCAGTTGCACCAGTTGCGCGGCCGTGTCGGCCGTGGTCGCGAGCGCGGCTATGCCTACTTCTTTTACCCGGCCGAGAAGCCCATCACCGAAACGGCGTACGAGCGGCTGTCGACGATTGCCCAGCACACCGACCTCGGGTCCGGAATGCAGATCGCGATGAAGGATCTGGAGATCCGTGGCGCCGGCAACATCCTCGGCGGCGAGCAGAGCGGTCACATTGCCGAGGTGGGTTTTGACCTTTACGTTCGGCTGGTGGGTGAGGCCTTGGCCGAGGCGCGCGGTGACACGACGGAGGGGCCGGGCGAGATCAAGGTCGAACTGCCCCTCGACGCGCACATCCCGCACG
Organism: Candidatus Nanopelagicales bacterium; assembly: GCA_030827125.1. GTDB lineage: Bacteria > Actinomycetota > Actinomycetes > S36-B12 > S36-B12 > Mxb001. Next base: position 163,743 of record JAURFD010000003.1, on the reverse strand, counting down.
ACTACATCGAGCAGGAGCGGCTGCGCCTTGAGGCCTACCGGAGTCTGGCGGCGGCGGCCACGGACGCGGAGGTGGATGCGGTGGCCGAGGAACTGCTCGATCGCTACGGCGCTCTGCCGGCTCCCGTGGAGGTCCTCCTGGCGGTGGCCCGCTTCCGGGTCCGGGCGCGCGCGGCCGGCATCGATGAGGTGGTGCTCGCGGGCCAGAAGGTGCGCTTCCATCCCGTGGAGCTACCCGAGTCCCGCTCTATGCGCCTCACGCGGTTGCACCCGGGCACACTCGTCAAGCCCGCGGTCCGTACGATCCTGGTGCCGAGGCCTTCGGCTCCGGCCAGCGATATGGACCTGCTGGCGTGGGCGACCGACGTCCTTGACCTGATCGACACGACGCAAACCGGGAGTACGGCATGACCGACCACAGGAGCCTTCGCGGCCGACTCACCCTCGCCGCCATCGCGACGGTTGCCGTCGTGGGGCTCAGCGGTTGCGCGGGACTGGGCCAGGCCGGAGCAGCGGCCACCGTGGGCGGCAGCCAGATCTCCACCGATGCGCTGTCGACCAGCGTTGATGCAGTCCAAGAGCAGCGCGGCGAGACCCCCGGTGAGCCTGACCTTGCCCTCGTGACAGGGACCTTGCAGCGCAAGATTCTCACCGAACTCGTCGATCTGGCCTGCGCCGAGCAGGGCGTTGTGGTGACCGAGGGTCAGGTTGACCTGGCGCTGCTCGACTACGACGCGCAGTTCGGCGGCCGTGATGCGGTGACGCAGGCGTTCCTTGACAGCGGCGTACCCGCGGATGAGATCCGGGAGCAGGTGCGATTGTCCCTCCAGGTTCAGGCGCTGGGTGTGGCACTGGTCCCGGACGCAGACCAAAGCGGCCAGCAGCAAGCGGTCGTGCAGTACGTCACCGGCTTTGGTCTCCAGACCGGCGTGGACGTGAGCCCCCGCTTCGGGACCTGGGACCCGCTCACCCTGCAACTCGGACCGCAGCCGACCGACCTGGCCGCGCCCCTTTTGACCCCGCTGACCCTGCAGTAGGCGACGTGCCCGGCACGGAGGACCAGGCGGCCTCGCATGATGGCCTGCGCGAACTTATCGCGGTCATGGATCGCTTGCGGTCGCCTGGCGGTTGCCCCTGGGACGCGAAGCAAACGCACCGCAGCCTCGTGGAGTACCTCGTGGAAGAGGCCTACGAGGTGGTGGAGGCCATCGAATCCGGTGATCGCGATCACCTGCGCGAGGAGTTGGGAGATCTCCTGCTCCAGGTCGTGTTTCACGCCCGCATCGCGCAGGAAGATCCGGTGGAGCCTTGGGACATCGACGATGTCGCGGACGGCATCGTCGCCAAACTGATTCGACGCCACCCGCACGTGTTTGGCGATGCTTCAGCCGAAACTTCCGAGCATGTGGAGTCCCGGTGGCTCGCGCTCAAGGCGGAGGAGAAGGGTCGTGAGTCGGTGACGGAGGGCATTCCACCGTCCCTCCCGGCGCTCGTCCTCGCGGGCAAACTGCTGTCCCGCAGTGCCGCACTCGACGTGGAGATTCCCGGTCGGGCGCCGGCCCACGATGCGCTGGCGGAGATCGACGACGAGGAGGCGCTCGGCGAATTGCTCCTCGGGCTGACGGCAGCTGCCCGCGAGCGTGGTTGGGACGCCGAAGCCGCCCTGCGCGGGGCTGCGCGATCCCATGCCGATCGCATTCGTGCCGTCGAAAGTCAGACCGAACCCGGCCGATAGGCTTCCGACATGGCCAGCATTGACGATGTCATCGCCCGCGAAATTCTCGATTCGCGCGGCAATCCCACGGTCGAGGTCGAGGTGGTACTCGACGACGGCGCCGCCGCTCGCGCAGCCGTTCCCTCGGGTGCGTCCACCGGTGCCTTCGAGGCGGTCGAGCGTCGCGACGGCGATGCGGGGCGCTACCTCGGCAAGGGTGTGCAGGGAGCCGTCACCGCGATTGAGGATGACATCGCCCCTGAGATCTTGGGCATTGACGCCACCGATCAGCGCATGATCGACCAGGTGATGCTCGATCTGGACGGCACGCCGAACAAGGCCCGCCTCGGCGCGAACGCCATCCTGGGAGTGTCACTGGCGGTGGCGCGCGCGGCGGCCGCCTCCGCTGATCTGCCGCTCTTCCGCTACGTCGGGGGACCCAACGCTCACGTGCTGCCGGTGCCGATGATGAACATCCTCAACGGCGGCGCACACGCCGACTCCAATGTCGACATCCAGGAGTTCATGATCGCGCCGATCGGTGCCCCGACGTTCTCCGAGGCATTGCGCCAAGGTGCCGAGGTCTACCACGCGCTGAAGTCGGTACTGAAGTCCGAAGGTCTTGCCACCGGACTCGGCGACGAAGGTGGGTTTGCCCCGAGCCTGCCCAGCAATCGGGCCGCGCTTGAGTTGATCGCGAAGGCCATCGAGAGTGCGGGCCTCACGGTCGGCTCGGACATCGCGCTCGCTTTGGACGTCGCCTCCACGGAGTTCTATCGCGACGGTTCCTATGACTTCGAGGGCGCGCAACGTTCCGCTGAGTGGATGGCCGGCTACTACGAGAGCCTGCTCGCGGACTTCCCGCTGGTATCCATCGAGGATCCGCTCGCCGAGGATGACTGGGCCGGCTACGTGCACCTGACCGATGCCATCGGGTCTCGTGTTCAGCTCGTCGGAGATGACCTCTTTGTCACCAATCCGACCCGTCTCCAGCGTGGCATCGACGAGGGGGCGGCCAACGCGCTGCTTGTCAAGGTCAACCAGATTGGCACCCTCACCGAGACGCTGGATGCGGTCACCCTCGCGCAGACCAATGGCTTCCGCTGCATGATGAGCCACCGCTCCGGTGAGACCGAGGACACGACGATCGCCGACTTGGCCGTTGCGGTCAACGCCGGACAGATCAAGACCGGTGCTCCGGCGCGTTCGGAGCGGGTGGCCAAGTACAACCAGTTGCTGCGCATCGAGGAGGAACTCGACGACGCCGGCCGCTACGCCGGGGCCGCGGCATTCCCGCGCTTCGCGGGGTAGCCGTGGGACGATAGGCCGATGACTCGGCCGCGTACCTCGCTGACGGGGCGTGCGGCGATTCTCGTCCTCGTGGTCGCCGCCCTTGCCGTGACGTTGGCGATCCCCGTGCGCTCCTGGCTCAGTCAGCGCGCCGAGATCGCGGCGCTAGAGAGTGACGTCGCGGCTGCCCAGGAGCGCGTCACCGCGCTCCAGGGCGAACTCGAGGACTGGTCCGACCCGGCCTACGTCATCGCGCAGGCACGCAGTCGCCTCCACTTTGTGTTCCCCGGTGAGATTGGCTACGTCGTTCTCGGTCATGACGATCGGCCGATCGAGACCGAGGCGACCACCGCCGCCGAGGAGATTCCCTGGTACGAGCGTCTGTGGGAGTCGACCCGCCAAGCAGACCTCTCCGTAACTCCGTAGGTGACTCAGTGACGCAGCCCGCTATCGACGCGGAGGACATCGACGCGATCACACGTCAACTCGGGCGGGTGCCGCGCGGTGTCGTGGCGGTTGCACATCGTTGCCCCTGCGGCGAGCCCGACGTCGTGGCCACGGCGCCTCGTCTCGAGGATGGGACGCCCTTCCCGACGACGTACTACCTCACCTGCCCGCGCGCGGCATCGGCGGTGGGACGCCTCGAAGGAGGTGGGCTGATGCGCGAGATGGAATCGCGCCTACAGCATGACGATGAGTTGGCGGCGGGCTATCGCGCCGCGCATGAGTCCTACCTCGCCGACCGGGAAGCGCTCGAGTCGGTGGAGGAGATCGCCGGCGTCTCCGCCGGTGGCATGCCCGATCGGGTCAAGTGCCTTCATGTCCTGCTGGCGCACGCCCTAGCCGCGGGGCCGGGCGTCAATCCCCTCGGCGACGAGGTGCGCGCACTCGTCGAACCCTGGTGGGAGCCCATGTGCTGCCGCGACGTTGTGGCCGAGCCGGCGGAAGGGTGACGGCGTGATGAGGGTCGGGGCCATCGATTGCGGGACGAACTCCATCCGCTTGCTCGTGGCGGATGTTGATGGGGCGGAGTTGTCGCCCATCGATCGGCGCATGATCGTCGTGCGGCTCGGCGAAGGCGTTGACCGCACCGGTGCCTTCAGTGACGCGGCCCTCGGGCGCACCTTTGCCGCGTGCGAAGAGTACGCGGCGGTCCTTGATGAACTCGGTGTGGAGAGGCTTCGCTTCGTCGCCACGAGTGCGAGCCGCGACGTGACCAACAGGGACGCCTTCGTTGACGGTGTGCGTGACCGCATCGGGGTCGAACCTGAAGTGATCAGCGGCGATCAAGAAGCGGCGCTGAGCTTCCACGGCGCTGTCGCAGGTTTGCCCGCGCGTCTGATTGCGGCACCGCGGCTCGTCGTCGATATTGGCGGCGGGTCCACCGAATTCGTGCTCGGTGACGAGGTGCCCACCGCATCGGTGTCGGTGAACATCGGTTGCGTGCGCATGACCGAGCGGCATCTGCGCAGCGATCCACCGACGCCGGAGCAGATCTCCGCGACGGAGGCAGACATCGCCGAAGCGCTCGACCGCGCCGCCGGGGTGGTCGACTGGTCATCGGCCCGCAGCCTGGTGGGTGTCGCGGGGACCGTCACGACGATCGTCGCCCTGGTCCACGGCCTTCCCGCCTACGACCCGGCCGAGATCCACGGTCGGTCGGCCTCGGCGCGTGAGGTCGCGGAGTGGACTGACCGGCTGCTGGCGATGCCTCGGGCCGAGCGGGCCGGCCTCCCGGTGATGCATCCCGGGCGGATCGACGTCATCGGCGGTGGGGCCATGGTGCTGCGCGCCATCCTGCGCCGCACCGGTCAGGACCGGGTGGTGGCGAGCGAGACCGACATCCTGGACGGGGTGGCCCGAGCCCTCGCTGTGTAAACGATTGCGGAAACGGGGGACCACGCCGTACACTCCCGATTCGTGGCGTTGCAGCACGCCGCTCGCACCGCTTACGGGAAGGACCGCATGTCCATCACCATCCGTGACGTCGCCGACGCCGCCGGAGTCTCGACGGCGACCGTCTCCCGGGCACTGCGGGGTCTGCCGCACGTGGATCCGGAGACCCGAGAGCGGGTGCGCCAGGTGGCGGCGGAATTGGACTATGTCGTGTCGCCGAGCGCCTCGCGGCTGGCCAGTGGGCGCACCGGAACCGTGGCGGTGATCACCCCCTTCATTGATCGATGGTTCTTCTCCAGCGTGCTGTCCGGGATCAGCGACGTGCTCCAGGAGCGCGATGTCGATCTGCTGGTCTTCGAGGTCGGCGATCCGGGCACCAACCCGGGCCTGCCCCCGGAACGCCGCCTGCGTGGTCGGGTCGACGGCCTGATCGTCGTCACCCTCCCCACCGATGCGATGCGCGTGGCGGACCTTCTCGCGTTGGGACTTCCCACAAGCTTCATCGGCACGACCTGGGAGGGCAGCAACTCCGTCACGATCGACGACGTCTCGGCGGGGCGCGTCGCCACGCAGCACCTGATCAATCTCGGCCATCGGCACATCGGCATGATCTCTGGCCGACCGCGCGCCTCGGCATCCCAGGCGCACCGTGCCCAGGGCTACCGCGAGGCGATGGCTGGCGCCGGGTTGACACCCGAACCGTCGCTGGAGGCCTACGGCTACTTCACCGTGCAGGGCGGTGAGGAAGCCATGACGGCGCTGCTCTCCCAGCCGAACCCACCGACGGCGGTCTTCGCGATGTCCGACGACATGGCCTTCGGTGCCATTCGCGCACTCCAGCGACACGGCATTCGACCTGGCTCGGACATCGCAATCGCGAGCATCGATGGCCACGAACTCGCGGAGTTGCTCGACGTCACGACAGTACGGCAGCCGGTCGTGGAAATGGGTCGCACGGCCGCCGAGGCGCTCCTGGCTCGGATGATGGACGAGGCGGCCAAACCCGAGGAGATGATGGTTCCGACCACGCTCATCGTGCGGGGGAGCTCGGTCCCTCCTGAGCGCACGTCCACCGCTGGTCCGCAGGGTCGTCCTACATGATCGTGATCTCATCCTCTGCTGGTGACCTTCCCGGCTACCTGGCCGTGCCCGACACCGGCCGCGGACCCGGCGTCGTGGTTATCCAGGAGTGGTGGGGAATCGTTCCCCACATCGAATCCGTGGTCGAGCGACTCGCGGCGGAGGGCTTCGTCGCGATCGCGCCGGATTTCTATCGGGGTGCCGCGACCACCGAACCGGATGAGGCGGGGAAGTTGATGATGGGGCTACAGATCGCCGCGGTCGCCGCCGACCTCGTTGCGACAGCGGACCACCTCGAGCGCAGCGGATTGCTGGACGCCCCTCGGGTTGGCGCGATGGGTTTTTGCATGGGCGGGGGTTTGGCACTGCTGGCCCCGGCCGTGTCGCCGCATATCGATGCCGCCGTCGCCTTCTATCCCGCGGTGCCGTGGCCGGACTACCACCCGCTGTGGGCCAACTACGACGGCCGGGCGGCGCTGATCCACGAGTGTGAAGCGGACATCCCGCGCACGGGTGCGGACATCGAGCGCTACGCGCGAGAGATCAACGGTCACGGTGGCCAGGCCACCGTGGAGACCTATCCCGGCACCGCGCACGCCTTCTTCAATGACGATCGGCCGGAGGTCTACGACGCCCCGGCGGCGGCGTTGTCCTGGCGGCGCAGCCTGGACTTCCTCCACGAGCGGCTCGACGGTCCCTTTGGCCGCGGTGATTCGGCCCAGTAGGGCTCCCGCTTCGTGACCCCGAGGAGGACCGCGGCGCGATGCCATGACCTGGCCGCACTGGACGCGGCCATCGTGGACTGCCGGAGTTGCCGGCGCCTGGTGGATTGGCGAGAGAGTGTTGCGGCGACGAAGCGAGCGTCGTACGCCGACGAGGAGTACTGGGGTCGTCCCGTGCCCGGCTTCGGTGATTCGCATCCGGGTGTCCTCATCGTCGGTCTGGCTCCGGCGGCCCACGGCGCCAATCGCACCGGTCGCGTCTTCACCGGTGACCGAAGTGGCGACTGGCTTTTCGCGTCCCTGCATCGAGTGGGCTTCGCCAATCAGCCGGAGTCGGTGAGCATGACCGACAGGCTGCGGTTGTCTGGTGCGCGCGTCACCGCGGCGGTGCGCTGTGCTCCGCCGGACAACAAGCCGACGACGCGTGAGCGGGACACCTGCGCTCCCTGGCTGATGCAGGAGATGGCGCTGACCGACCCGCGGGTCATCGTCGCCCTCGGGGGATTTGCGTGGCAGTCGGTGCTGCGCATCTGTGCGGCAGGGGGCGAACCCGTGCCGCGACCGCGGCCACGCTTCGGTCACGGTGTCGAGGTCGCCTTCGGGGAAAGGATCCTCCTCGGGTGCTTCCACCCCAGCCAGCAGAACACCTTCACTGGGCGGCTCACCGAGCCGATGCTCGACAAGGTGCTCGCTCGGGCGCGGGACCTCGCCGGCGAGGCGGCCGTCTAGGCGCCTCGTGAAGGGCAGCGGCTCTAGGCTGGCGGGGCGCCCCCGTAGTCCAACCGGCAGAGACACCCGGCTTAAACCCGGCACAGTGAGGGTTCGACTCCCTCCGGGGGCACCGAGGCGACGAATCCAACGCGCCGGAATGGCACGGGCCCCTCCTTCGGTTAATGTGGAGATAGGCACCCGCCCCGATGGAGGAACAATGCAGACGTCCAATCCCGTACTTGCCCGGATCGACCGCGAGGCCGCCCAGGCATCCCGGTCCGGGCCTGGCTTCGCCTATGAGGAGGGCCGGACCGCGGTGGCTGCCGCGGAGCGCCCCGCCCCGACATCCGCACCCGCCCCCGCTCCCGCATCCGGTGGAGCCGGGACCAAGCCTGGCCTGTACGCCGGTGTCCAGATCCCCGCACCGCCCGGACAGCGGGTGACGATGCCGGACATCATGGCCAAGAGTGCGATCCTCTTCGTCGTCGCCACGATCATGGCGGTGGTCGGGTGGCAGGTCATCGCCGCGGCCCCGACGGTCGGTGGACTGCTGATGTTCGCGGCCCTCATCGGCACCGTGGTCCTCGGCATCGTCAACGCGGTGAAGCGACAGGTCAGCCCGCCAATGATCACCCTGTACGCCGTCGTCTCCGGCTTCATGCTCGGCGCCATCAGCTACTGGTACAACCAGATCGGCCTGGCCAATGAATATGAGGGTCTCGTCCTGCAGGCAGTCCTCGCGACGTTCACGACGTTCGGCGTGATGCTGCTGCTCTACGGCACCGGCCTGGTCAAGGTCACCAACAAGTTCGTGAAGTTCCTCACCCTCGCGATGGGCGCCTACTTCGTGATCGCACTGGCCTCACTCGTCGGTGCCCTCTTCGGCGTCGGTGGCGGGTGGGGCTTCTACGGCGTCGGCACGCTTGGTTTGCTGCTGTGCCTTTTCGGCGTCGGGCTCGCGGCCTTCACGCTCATGCTGGACTTCGAGGCCATCAAGCAGGGCATTGCGATGGGGCTGCCGGAGCGTGAGTCCTGGCGTCTGTCCTTCGGTCTTCTCGTGACGCTCGTGTGGCTGTACCTGGAGTTCCTGCGCCTCTTCGCGATCATCGCGTCCGGTCGCGACTAGTCGTCTGGTCGTGGACGAACTCGCGGTTGAGATCAACCGCGTGGTGGAGCGATTGCGCTCCATGCCGCTGACGAAGTTGGCGGCGCCGTGGCCGCCGTTCCCATCTCGTGTTGCGGGTGCCCGCGCGTTGGCGCAACAGTTGGCTGACGCGGCGGCTGATGCCAGCGGTGAGCCGCATCGGGTCGTCCCCGATGTCGGTGACGCGGCTGTCGGCGATCAGATTGCCGTCACCGGCGCCGACGCGCTGGCCGTCGTGCTCCCCGATGACGTGGTGGCTGACCTCCTGCGCGACGTGCGTGACGTGCGTATCGCACTGTGACCGAATCTCCCGCTAGGCGGGGGAGACAACCTCGTTGTCGATGAGCGCGGGGAGCACCTCGCCCTCCGATCCTCGACGCCAGGCGGCGATGACCTCCGGGAGCAGGACCTGGGCGGCGGCCGTGTAGCCCTCGGTCGACGGGTGGAAGCGATCCTCCGCGAACATCACCTCCGGCCGCTCATCGAATTCCGGCCCGAGGATCGAGCCCAGGGGTACGGGCCGACCGCCCGCGGCTCGCGTCGCCTCCGCTTGTGCGAGAGCCAGCCGCCGGGATCCACGCCGCATCACCGTGCGGAGGGGCTGCGGGACTGGCTTGACGGTGCCCAAATCCGGGCAGGTGGCCATGACAACTTCGGTACCCGACTCGCGCAGGCGCCGGATCGCGCGGCGTAGACGTCGAGCAGAGAGCGAACGCGGAACGAGGTGGGTGACGTCATTGGCGCCCACCATGATGACGGCGACGTGGGGACGGGTCCACGCCGCACGATCGATCTGTGCATCGAGGTCGACGGTCTGGGCTCCGATCACCGCGTGATTGCTCAGGGTGACCGGCCGACCGGCAACCTGGGCGAGAGCGGTCGCCAGGATCGCGCCCATCGTCTCGCCCGGATGCTTGGCCCCGAGGCCGGCTGCCGCTGAGTCGCCGAGGACGGCGAGTCGAATCGAAGTGCCCGAACCGGTGCCGTATCGACCATCCGAGTATGGCGCGGTTGTTGTGCGTGGACCGATGCGGCGGCGCGCTTGGAGCGCTTGGGCCGTGAGCAGCCCCGCAGCGGCGACGGCGCTGGCCCCGGCCGCGGCGGCCGTGCGAGTGACCGGGCTGGGCATCACTGCTTCTTCGTCGCCCGCTGCAGGAAGTCGCGCACCTGTTCGCGGGCGTTGCCACGGATCTCCGGACCGTGCGTGAAGGCGGCGACGGCGTACTCCAAGTCACCGAGGACCTGCGCGGTCTGTTGGTTCTGCCGGTACGAAGTACAGAAGGCCGCCACGGGCCAGGTCATGCGGGCGTTCATGTTCCAGATCGCATCACCGGTGATCAGCGTGGCCGTGGGCTCGTGAATCAGCGAGATATGGCCGGGCGAGTGACCCGGGGTGTGATGGATTCGAAGCCCACCACCGACGTTGATGAGTTCGCCATCGGTGATCTCGCGGACGACCGGTGTCGCGGGGAAGCCACCGCCGGGGAGGCGACTGAAGATCGCGCCGAGCCGGGTCGTCGTGTCGCGAGGTGAGGCGCTGCCGGAGCGGATGTACTCCGCATCGTCGGTGTGGACCTCCACGCCGGCGAGGCCGGTCTCGTCGACCATGCGTGCCGCGCCGCCCGCGTGATCGGAGTGTGCGTGCGTGAGGATGATGCGTTGGACGTCGGCTGGGCTCTTGCCGAGGTGGGCGAGCCCCTTGACGATGGTCGCGGGTGCACGCTTGACGCCACAGTCGATGAGGGTGACGGAGCCGTCGCCCTCGAGGAGGGCAACGGAGTTGATGAAGTCACCCATCGTCGGGATGCGGTAGATCCCCGGCGCTAGGGCGATCGCTGGTGGCCTGCTCACGGGACCAGCGTAGGCTTGCGACTCGTGCGCGTTGTGGACTCCATCGTTGAACTCATCGGACAGACCCCGCTGGTACGCCTGCGGCATGTGACCGAGGGCATCGCCTGCCCCGTCTACGCCAAGGTCGAGTACTTCAATCCGGGCGGATCGGTCAAGGACCGCATCGCGACGCGGATGATCGAGCGGGCCGAGGCGGAGGGACTGCTGCAGCCGGGGGGCACCATCGTGGAGCCCACGAGTGGCAACACGGGTGTGGGACTTGCCCTCGTGGCCCAGGAGCGGGGCTACCGCTGCATCTTCGTCTGCCCGGACAAGGTCTCCCAGGACAAGCAGAACGTGCTGCGCGCCTATGGCGCCGAGGTCATCGAATGCCCGACCGCCGTCGATCCCGACGATCCGCGGTCCTACTACAGCGTGAGCGACCGACTGGCCCGCGAGATCCCCGGCGCGTGGAAGCCCGACCAGTACGCCAACCCGGACAACCCGCGCTCGCACTACGAGACGACCGGCCCGGAACTGTGGGAGCAGACCGACGGACGCATCACGCACTTCGTGGCTGGAGCCGGCACGGGCGGAACCATCTCCGGCGTGGGTCGCTACCTCAAGGAGGTGAGCGATGGTCGCGTGCGGATCATCGCCGCCGATCCGGAGGGCTCGGTGTATTCCGGGGGATCCGGTCGGCCATACCTTGTGGAGGGTGTGGGCGAGGATTTCTGGCCGACGACGTACGACGATCAGATCGCCGATGAGGTCATCGCGGTCAGCGACCGCGACTCCTTCGAGATGACCAGGCGCCTGGCGCGTGAGGAGGGACTGCTCGTCGGTGGCTCCTGTGGCATGGCGGTCGTGGCCGCCCTAGACGTGGCGCGACGGGCGAAGGCCGACGACATGGTGGTCGTGCTGCTACCCGATGGTGGGCGCGGCTATCTGTCGAAGGTCTTCAACGATGAGTGGCTCGCGTCGTACGGCTTCGGCCCTGCGGCGGGGGAGCGCACGGCGGGGGATGTGCTGCGCGGCAAGTCCGGTGAGCTTCCCCCGTTTGTGCACGCGCATCCGACCGAGACCCTGCGCGAGGCCATCGACACGATGCGTGAGTACGGCGTCTCGCAGATGCCGGTGCTGCGTGCTGAGCCGCCGGTCATGGCCGCGGAGATCGTGGGTTCGGTCATCGAGCGCGACATCCTCGACTCGCTCTTCATCGGCTCGGCATCCCTGGCCGACACGGTCGACAAGCACATGTCCGGCCTGCTGCCGCAGGTGGGCTCGGGTGAACCGGTGGCTGCGGCGGTCGCGGCGCTGGAGCATGCCGATGCCGTGGTCGTCCTGGACGACGGCAAGCCCGTCGGGGTGCTGTCGCGCCAGGACGTGCTGGGCTACCTGGCCGGATAGCGCATCGCCGTCACGGCTTGAGGCGACGCATCTCCTGTGGCCATCCGCAGGCTTCGGCGATGCGACCGGCCCACACGGCCGCGGTGTCGTCGTCGGGGACGTCGATGATGGTGAGGCCCCCGAGGAACTCGCCCGTGGAGATTGGCGCTTGGCTGATCACGAGTTCGCCACTCGTGGCATCAGCGCTCACCGCTTGGTCGATCTCCTCTTCCAGCCCGCCGGCGTACACGAGAACACCGGCCTCGGCCATGTCCGCGACGACCGCGCGCGCGAGCGGGCCGCGCGAGATGAACCATTCCTCGGTGTGGTCACCGACCCACTGCTGATGGAAATAGATGATGTAGTGCGGCATCGGCGACTCTCTCTACAGCGCGGGAAGGGCCACGCCGGTGTTGGCATGGCAACGGTAGCCGTTCGGCACCTTGTACAGGTACTGCTGGTGGTATCCCTCGGCGTAGTAGAACGGCCAGTCTGTGGCATCGGCGAGCTGCGTGGTGATCGCGGGATATCCCCGGTCGGCGATGACCGGTGCGTAGGCCGCGGCCGTAGCTTCGACGAGGGCCCGCTGCTCGGGCGTCGTGACGAAGACGGCACCGCGGTACTGCGTGCCAGTGTCATTGCCCTGCCGGTAGCCCTGGGTCGGGTCGTGGTTCTCCCAGAAGTGCCGCAGCACGTCGTACGTCGAGATCTCGTCCTCGCGGTAGGCCACGAGCACGGTCTCGGTGTGCCCGGTGCGACCGCTGCACACCTCCTCGTAGGTCGGGTGGGGGGTAAAGCCACCCTGGTAGCCGACCGCGGTCGTGTACACACCCGGCAGGCGCCAGTAGATTTCTTCCGCGCCCCAGAAGCAGCCCATGGCCAGATAGATGGTGGACAGGTCGGCGGGCCACGGCTGCACCGCGAGGTTGCGGATCGGCGTCCCGAGCACGGCATGATCTGCCGGAATCTCGAAGGGATAGTCCGGACGACCCTTGAGGGCATCGGCCGGAGCAACCATCTGTGACTTCGCGGAGAACAGGCCCATGGGAGGAGTATCGCCGAAGGTGGCCGGACGTGCGCAGGGGCCACTGGTCCAGTGTTTGTGGCGACGCGCTCGTCGGCGTGGCACGCTGTGCCCGTGAGTGACGACTCTTGGGTAGATGGTGGGACGTACGAGCGCAGCTGGGTGGCCCCTGGCGACCCGGCCGCCGTGGAGTCGGTGCTCAACAACATCCTCGAGGCACTCGGCGGCCGGCGGACCGAGGTCCACGGCGATGTGCTTTTCGATGGGGTGATCGTCTTCCACATGAGGGCGCATGTGGTTCCCAACGCGCAGCACCACCCCGCGATGACCGCGCATTACTCGCTCGGGCCGGGTTGGTCCCAAATCAGCACTCGGGTGAAGCTCCGGCTCGTGGCAGAGCACGCCCGCGACGTGGGCAAGCCCCGGTTCACCAACCGATGCCTTGAGATCGTCACCTCCGTCGTACAGGCGACCGGATCGGTACCCGAGCCCTCCTAGGTCGAGACCACGATCGTCGGGCTCTGGCAGCGTGCTGGGCGCGCGCACCCTAGGCTCGGGCCCATGACTGAGCACCGTTGGGACGAGGCTGGCTTCTCCACCCGCGCGATTCACGCGGGGCAGGAACCTGATCCGTTGACCGGTGCCGTCGTGCCGCCGGTCTACCAAGTGTCGACCTTCGCCCAGGACGGCGTGGGGGGCCTGCGGGGTGGCTACGAATACTCACGCAGTGGCAACCCGACCCGGCACGCGCTGGAGGAATGCCTCGCCTCGCTCGAGGGCGGTGCGCGTGCTCTCGCCTTCGCTTCGGGCCTGGCGGCCGAGGACACGCTGCTGCGTGCGCTTGCGTCCCCCGGCGCGCACGCGGTGATCGGCAACGACGCTTACGGCGGCACCTATCGACTGTTCTCGCGCGTGGCCGAACCGTGGGGTCTGGCGCACACAGCGGTTGACCTGACCGATCTCGACGCCGTACGTCGAGCCGTGGAGCCGGGCCGCACGAGGATCCTCTGGACCGAAACCCCGACCAATCCGCTCCTCACCGTGGTCGACATTGCCGCACTTGCGACGATCGCTCATGAGGCTGGCGCGCTTCTGGTGGTCGACAACACCTTCGCGTCGCCGTACCTCCAGCAGCCACTGAGCCTGGGCGCCGATGTCGTGGTGCACTCGACGACGAAGTACCTCGGGGGACACAGCGACGTTGTCGGTGGAGCACTCGTTGTCGCCGACCCTGAGGTGGGGGAGCGGCTCGCCTATCACCAGAACGCCATGGGCTCGGTCCCTGGACCGTGGGACTCCTGGCTGGTGTTGCGCGGCATCAAGACGCTCGGCGTCCGTATGGATCGCCATAGTGCGAATGCGCGCGCCATCGTCGAAGCGCTGCAGGACCACCCGCGCGTGACACGCGTGCTCTACCCGGGACTACCGGGTCATCCGGGGCACGAGATCGCCGTCCGCCAGATGCGCGACTTCGGCGGAATGGTGTCATTCCAAGTCGCCGGTGGCGTCGAGGAGGCAGTCGCGGTGTGCGGGCGGACCGAGGTCTTCACGCTGGGCGAATCCCTCGGTGGCGTCGAGTCGCTCATCGAACATCCCGGACGCATGACGCATGCGTCTGCGGCCGGGAGTCCGCTAGAGGTGCCGGCCGATCTCATTCGACTGTCGGTGGGGATCGAGGACGCCGAGGACCTTGTCGCCGATGTGGTGAAGGCCCTTCAGTGAGCACGATGCCGACCGCGTCCGTGACCGCTGAGGCCGTGCGTGCCGGTCGCGTGACAGCAGTCGTCGCCGTGCAGGAGTCGTTGGACCTGATCGCGCAGCGTGACGGGGATATCGACGCCTTCCAGGTGGTTCGCGGTGATCGAGCGCTCGCGGAGGCCGCAGCTGTCGATGCGCGAAGTGATCGCGCCTCGTTGCCTCTCGCCGGTGTCCCCGTGGCGATCAAGGACAACGTGCCGGTTGCAGGTGAGCCAATGCGGGTGGGCTCGGCCGCGACCGATGGGGCACCGCAGGCCGCGGATCATGTGGTCGTTGAACGTATTCGTGCTGCGGGAGGTGTTGTTGTTGGCATCACGCGCGTTCCCGAACTCTGCGTCTTCGGCGCGACCGATTCGGTCTTCGGTGTCACGCGCAATCCGTGGGACCTCACGCGGACACCGGGCGGATCCAGCGGCGGATCCGCCGCCGCGGTGGCGTCGGGCATGGTGCCGATCGCCCATGGCAACGACGGCATGGGCAGTGTTCGGATCCCGGCCGCGTGCACCGGACTCATCGGGATCAAGCCCGGGCTCGGTGTCGTCCCCGCAGAGTTGGGTGAGAATGACTGGTTCTCGATGAGTGAGAACGGCGCGTTGGCGACGACGGTCGAGGATGCGGCACTCCTGCTTTCCGTTATGGCGGCTGACCCGGAACTCGCGTGGGTGGCGTCGGTGGACCGCCGACTCCATGTCGGTCTCTCAACGACGCCGCCAGTCGCCGGTGTTGCCCTCGATCCGGCGTGGGCAGCAGCGGCGGAGCAATTGGCCGCACTCTTGCTCCGGGAGGGCCACGATGTGCAACGGGATGAGCCGGTGTCTCCCTGGGACCCCGCGGGCAATGCTGCAGCGGTCGCGGGACTGGCCCGATGGTTCGCCGGCACCGCCGCGGATGCAGATCTACTCGACCGATCGCAGTTGGAGGCCCGCGTGCGCCGGCATGCGCTCCTCGGTCGACTGGTCCGGCGTACGCCGATCATGAGCGAGCGGCTGCGCGAGGCCTGGCGGCGCAAGGCCTTCGCCTATTTCGCCGGTCACGACATCCTCGTGACCCCCGCGCTGGCTCAGCCGCCGATTGAGTCGCGCCGCTGGCATGACGGGGGATGGGCAGCGACGATGTTCGCCAACATCCGCTACGCGCCCTTTGCCGCGCCCTGGAATATCGCCGGATTCCCGGCCATCACGATTCCGATGGGGGTGCATCCGGAGGCAGGGACCCCGGTCGCGGCCCAGGTGGTGGCTGCGCCGGGCGGTGAGTCGCTGCTGCTGTCGATCGCCGAGTTGGTGGAGTCCGCCAAACCGTGGCAACGCGTCGCCCCTGCCTTCGCCTAGCACCGAGGTTTGTGTACGCGATAACGAGGGTTAGCGCGCCCCGTAGTCCTCGTTATCGCGTACGCACGTGCGCTCGCTCGCGAGCGCGGCGCGGGTCTGAGCAATGAAGCGATCGCCGATCACGATCTACGCACGGTCTAGAGCACTCGTGATGCGCGCCACGACGACCTCCGGGTGATGGACGATCTCCTCCCAGGTCCACCGCACGACGACGAAGCCTGCTTGCTCGAGGTCCTCTTGTCTTTTCTTCTCCCGCCACAGGGACTTCGGGTCCATGTACTTGATCGCGCCATCACACTCACCGATGACGTTCTTGCCGAACAAGAAATCCACGCGGTATTCGCGTCCACTTGCTCCCAGCACCGCGGCTTGGGGCTCGGGAAGACTTAATTCGGCGGCCACAAATGCTGCCCAGGAGATGGACTCGAGAAGACTCTCGATGCGGGGGTCGGCTATCGCGAGTGCAGCCAAGAGTCGCTGGCGCCCCTTGATGTCCATTCGGGTCGCCCGGGTCTGCGCTTGAGCAAGAAGTGCCGACCGTCGCTGTGGGTCGGCCAGTAGATAGGACAGGTGCTGCCCTTGATCGGGAACACGTTCGCTCAGACTCAGTTGGCGCCGCAGCCCTGCATGAAGGCTCGCCACGCGCGCTCCGATTGGCATTTCGGGTCGCGCGGCGACCTGCAGCGAAGCAAGGAGCGGATCCACGATCGGAAGATCGGCTGCCACACCAGCAAATCGGTGACGCAGAACGTGATCTGAGTCGATCGACCGCTCCACAATCCGTACGCCGCCCACGACCCCGCGACGCAGCCCCCAACCGTGGGGGACCATGACGATGGGCCACGCAGAGATGTGGAAGCCCCACGAGGGCCCACCCCAAAGTCCATGGGCGGTTCGCTCCCCCACGCACGCCGGCACCCCCAATTGGCATAGACGCTCAAGTCGATCGACAAGTCGCAGGGCGTCCTCCACCGTGAGTCCTCGCTCCGCAGAACTCGAATCAACAGTACCGGGCCGCAACCCCACCGGCGCTAGTCGATAGTGGCCCTTCCGAAGCCGAACGAGCGCTCCGGCGCGAGCCGCGGACTGCAGCCGACTCGCGGATACCCCGCATTGCGCTGCTTGGTCGACGGTGAAGGTGGCGTTGCCGAACACTGCGCTGAGGGCGGCGCTCGTGTCACGAATCTCTTGGCGGGCCACCGTGACATCGTCACGTCAGATCACGTACCACGGAAGTGAGAAAACCTGCCTGTGGATACCGACCGAGTTCACGTGTGTACGCGATAACGAGAGTGAGCGCGCCACGTAGTCCTCGTTATCGCGTACAAGTGCGTCATGGGGGATTCTCAGGAGTCGGCGGGGGTGCGGCGCAGAGTCTCCGGCATCCGCACCACGAAGATCAGCGCGATCGCCGCCACCGCGGCACCGAGCGCGAACGCCCAGTCGAAGCCGTAGAGGTCGAGCATGAGTCCGCCGATGAGCGGGCCGATGATGGCGCCGAAGTCCGACACCATCTGGAACGTCGCCACGACGATGCCGCCGCGTCGGCCACCCATGATGTCGCCGACGACCGCTGACGGCGCCGACCCGAGGAACGCCGTCCCGACACCGAGCACCGCCATGCTGAGGAAGAAGATAGTAATCGCGACGCCGAGTGAACCTGTCGACAGATCGTCGAAAACGAGCAGGAGCATGCCGACCACGGTCGCGACGGTCCCCATGATCATCGAGGGCCGGCGACCACGGGTGTCGGTGATCCGTCCAGCGGGGAGCAGGGTGATTGCCTGTACGCCGGCCGCGACGAGGAAGGCCCATCCGGACAGGCTCGGGCCCTGCTGCAGACCTTCGATGACGAAGAGGGGAATGATCGCCGACCGCAGGCCGAAGGTGGCCAGTCCCGTCGTGAGGTTGACCGCGAGCGCGGCCCGGTAGGCGCCGCTGCGCAAGGCGTCACGGAGTTCGGGCCACCCGGATTTTGGCGGCACGACCGCTTCACCTGCATCGTGCGACTCGACCGCCGCCTCTCGAGCGGCGATGCGCGCGGGGGACAGGAACACCAGCGCCACGACGGTGGCCACGGCGAGGGTGCCCGCGTAGAAAAAGAAGGGTGCGCGAATCGATACCGCGAGGACCAGCCCGCCGACCGCCGGGCCCGCGACGCCACCGACGAGAAAGCCACCCTGCCAGGCAGCAGCAGCGCGGCCGCGCTGATCAGCGTCGACCACGCGGAGCAGCAGCGCCATCGCTGACACGGTGAACATAGACGACCCGATACCGCCGATGCCGCGCAGCACGAGTAGCTGCACATAACTTTGCGACAGGCCCGCCAGCGCACTGGAAACCGCCACGATCGCCAGGCCGGTCGCGAGGATGCGCCGCTCGCCGAGCCGGTTGGTGAGACTGCCGGCGAACGGCGAGGAGATGAACCGCATCAGAGCGAACGCCGAGACGACGGCGGACGCCGCCAAGGCGGTCACCCCGAAGGATTCGGCGAAGATCGGGATCGACGGGATCACGATGCCGAAGCCCAGCGCGACGAAGAAGGCGATGCTCGCCAAGACCGCTACCTCGACCGGCAGGTCCTTGAGCAGCGGGAGGCGATGACGCACGATCGATCAGCCTACGTCGGCCCGGGAGGCCGACTTGCATCGCCCGACCACCTCATCCTCGCAAGCCGACGCAATTTCGACGAAAACATGGCGCGTTTGGTCGAAAAATCGTCGGCTTGCGGAGGCGGTTTAGCGGCGACCGCGCGAGCGTGAGCGCACGTAGTCGGTCACGACGTAGTCACCGAGCCGATCACCGTCTGCGGCGAACACCCGCCCCCCGCCACGCCGCGCCATCGCGTCGAGGAACCTCGCCAGCCGCGGTTCATCGCCCAGCCGGAACCACGAGATCGGGATGCCCTGGCGCGTCAGTCGGTCGACCTGCTGGACCGCCAACTCCACGGTCTCGCGATCCGGTGGCCAGTTGAACCACCAGTCGCCACCCTCGAGCAGATGCGCCGTCGGTTCGCCATCGGTGACCACGAGGCAGACCGGCTCAGCATCATGATGACGGTTGAAGAACTGTTCGGCGAGCAGCAGGGCGTGGTGCAAGTTGGTGCCCTGGATCTCCGAGGCCGCAAGATCGACGAGTTCATCCGGTCGCACGGTTCGGGCGAGATTGGAGAAGGCGATGACCTCCATGGCGTCGAGGGGGAACGCTGTGCTCGCGAGGGAGTGCAGGGCCAGCGCTGTCGTTTTGGCAGCGCGCCAGGTGTCGTTCATCACCATGGAGAAGGATTGATCGACGAGGAGGGCGACCGCTGCGCGAGTGCGCGTCTCTGTCTCACGCACCTCGAAGTCCTCGGACAGTAGGCGAATCTCCCGCGAGCCCTCCGCCAGCGACCGGCGTACGGCGTTGCCCACCGTGCGTACGACGTCCAGCGGTTGTTCGTCGCCGAACTCCCACGTGCGCGACGCGCCAGTCAGTTCGCCTGATGCGCCTGTCGCGCGCACGTCGTGATCGCCGCGTGGACCGGTATCGAGGTCGCCGAAGACTCGCCGGAGAGCGGTGCGTCCGATGCGGCGAATCGCCTTGGGGGACAGCTCCATGCGCTCGGTGAGGTAGCCCTGCTCGCGCAGTTGCCGCTCGATCTCACGCAGCCGCTCGATGTCATCGACCGCCGACCGACCCAGGGCACGCTCAACCGCCTCAACATCGACGTCGTCCAGGGTGGCACCGGGGTAGTCCTGCCCGAGTTGGGCGGACAGCGCCTCGAGGTCGGCGAGTTCGGCGAGGGCCTCGGTGGCGTCGGGCAACCCCATGCCCTGTTCACCGTCCATGCGCTGCCGACCGTTCCAGGGCAGGTCCGGGCGCAGGGCCCGCAGATGGTCCTGCAACTGCGCCATCTCGCGGGCCAGATCCATGTCCTGCCAGGCCTGTTCCATCAGTCCGGCGAGTTCGGCCCGCTGCTCGGGTGACATCGAGTCGAGCATGCGTTGCATCGCCGCCGCGCGCCGGGCGAGATCGTCGAGCAACTCGGCCAAGGACTGCGGATTGTCCGGGAAGAGATCACCGTGCTTATCCATGAAGTCCGCGAAGTCCTGCTCGGTGTCCTCGCCGCGTCGGTGCTTGTCGAGCAGCTCGTTGAGGTCGGCCATCATGTCCTTGACCGCCTGCTGAGCCTCGGGACTCCCCGGATTTTGCAGGGCCTGGGACATCTGCCGGAACTGTTGATCGAGGACGTCGCGCTGCAGGAGATCGCGAATGGCCTGGTATTCCGCGCGTGCCTCATCAGAGCGCCAGTCGTAGTCACTCAACTCACGCACCGCCTGCGCAGTATCGTCGGGCAGCATGTCGAGTTGCGCCTCGCGGAAGCGCGCGTCGTCGGACGGCTCAGGGAAGAGCGCGTTGCGCTCATGCTCGATCGCCGCGTCTAGGTGCTCACGTACCTGCTCGATCAGCCCATCGAGCCGCCCCGATTGCTGCAACTCTCGACGACGCTGCTGCAGTCGCTGACGCCAGTCGTCGAGACCGCGCATGCCGTCCATGCCACGGCGCAGCAGATCACGGAGCGCATCGCGCACGGACGATCCATCGAGCAGTCGGTCCCCCAGGGCGTCGACAGCGGCCCCGGCATCGATCGGCGCGGCCAGCGGATCCGGTCCGCCGTGGAAGGCGCCGTAGCGGTAGCGCATCTAGTCCGCCGACTCCGTGACGCCGTAGCGGACCCGGCCCGCATCCTCGTCCTTGTCGATGCGGCGGGTGAGCCACAGGCCCTCCAGCGCCATCTCCAAACACGCGGCCGCGATGCCCGGAGTGGGTTCGGCATCCCCGCCCTCGAGTGCCGCGACGAGCCCGCCCAGACCCTCGAAGGGTCCACCCGCGGTGAGCAGTGCCGGACCGGGGACAAGGTCACCGGTTTCGATCGACCCACCCTCGTCGAGTACGCCGATAAGCGGGGTGAGGTCGAAGCCACCGACGCGGCGACGGAAGGTCTCGGCGGTGGCCTTGCGCGCGAGGTGGATGAGGACCTCTTCCTCGCGGCCCTCCTCGCTCACCTCGAACTCGACTTTGCCGCGCAGGGTGGGAACGACGCTCACTAGGTCACCGATCCGCGCCACCGGCACGTCATCGGTGATGGCCGCGCGGCGCAGCGCTGCACCCGAGAGCGCCTCGACCCCGGCGATGGCGAAGCGGGCGGATACGCCGCTGCGCTGGTCGACGGCACCGGATTCGCGGACCAGCCGCGTGAAGCGCGCCATCACCTCCATGAGGTGACGGGGCACCACAGCGACCATGTCGGCCTCCTGCGCGATGAGGTCGACCTCGTGGGCCACGTCGTAGGGGTAATGCGTGGTGATCTCAGCGCCGAAGCGATCCTTCATCGGGGTGATGATGCGCCCGCGATTGGTGTAGTCCTCGGGGTTGGCGCTCGCGACGACGAGCAGATCGAGCGGCAACCGAAGGGTGTAGCCGCGCACCTGGATATCGCGCTCCTCCAACACGTTGAGCAGCGAGACCTGGATGCGCTCGGCAAGGTCGGGGAGCTCGTTGATCGCGAGGATGCCGCGGTTGGTGCGTGGCACGAGACCGAAGTGAATCGTCTCGGGGTCGCCGAGCGTGCGGCCCTCGGCCACCTTCACCGGATCGACGTCCCCGATGAGATCGCCCACCGAGGTGTCGGGCGTAGCCAACTTCTCGCCGTAGCGTTCGCTGCGATGGCGCCACGTCACCGGTGTGGCATCACCGAGTTCGCCCACCGTACGTACGCCGTAGGCGCTCACCGGCGCGAGGGGATCGTCGTTGACCTCCGAGCCCTCGATGACGGGCGTCCACTCGTCGAGCAGCCCGGCGATCGTGCGCAGCAGTCGCGTCTTGCCTTGGCCGCGCTCGCCGAGGAGGACGAAGTCGTGACCGGCGAGGAGTGCGCGTTCGACCTGCGGCACGACCGTGTCGTCGAAGCCGACGATTCCCGGCAGACTCGGCTCGCCCGCGGCCAGGCGGGCCACGAGGTTGGCGCGGATCTCCTCCTTGACCGTGCGCGGCTCGTAGCCGCTGGCACGCAGGTCGCCGAGGGCGCGGGGCAGGTCGCCGGGAACGGCGGGGGGACGGCTGCTCATACAGGGACCGTACGTCAGGTGGCTCGATGCGGCTATCCACAGGTCGGGCGCGGCACGTTTGCCTCGTCGGACCGGCACCGTAAGTTGGGTGCATGCCACGGGACCAGCATCGTTCCGCCGTCTACGCCGCGGAGGACCAGTTGCGCTCGACACTCGAGGCGGGTGGCCGCGTCGACTTCTTTGGTTCCACGCTCGATGTGCCCGCCGAGCGGCACTTCGCTGACCTCGTGTCCATCCAGGCGTACGTCGACTCCGTGCTCCGCCTCGCCCCCGTGCAGGAGCGGTGGCCCGATGTCGGCCCGGTGCTGGTGCGCGAGAGGGCCGGCAGCAGCCGAGCCCACTATGAGCCGGGGTCGGGCGGCGTCATTGCGATCCCACTCACCGGTCTCCCCGGGCAGCGCTGGGCCGCCCGCGAGACGGTCGTGCTCCATGAGGTCGCCCATCACCTGGTGTGGTCGGCGGATGACCCGGCGCATGGCCCACGCTTCTGCGGCGCGCTGATCCGGCTCTACCAGCATGCGATCTCGCCGTCGGCCGCTCTGCTGCTGCGGGCCGGCCTGGACAGCGCCGGCGTTCCCCTGACTGGTGCGGAGGTGGCGGCATGAGCCACCTCAATCGCATCGCTGCGTTGCTCACCAAGGCCGAGCGCAGCGACAACCCCCATGAGGCTGAGGCCTATCTCGCGAAGGCACAGGCTCTCGCGACCCAGGCCAGCGTCGATCTCGCGGTAGCACGTGCACTCACCGCTCGACGAGAAGCGCGGGAGCAGCCGACCCGGGTGACGATCACGATTGGGGAGCGTGGCAAGCGCGCCAACACGCATCTGGTCAGCCTGTTCGTCGTGGTGGGGCACTGCAATTCACTGCAGATGGACATCGCGCACAACTCGACCTATGTGATCGCCTATGGCATGCCCAGCGATATCGAACTCGTCGAGGCGCTCTTTGGCTCCCTCGCGACCCAGATGACGTCGTCCGCGACGACCTGGCTGTCGCTGGGGGAGTGGCGCGACGATCACTACATTTCCCGCGATGGCTGGCGCAAGCCGCACACCGCCCAGACGGCGCGCGCGGCGTTCTATCGAGCGTTCATCGATCGCATCGGCGACCGTCTGACCACGGCGCGCGAGGAAGTGTTGGCCGAGGCCGAGCGGCAGCGGGTCGACCTACCCGCTGACGTCGAAGGTGGTGCGGCGATCGCCACGACCGGAGCTCTGGTTTTGCGCAGCAAGGAGGCCGAGGTGAAAACGTTCTACCGCGGAGAGTCTTCCGCGCGCGGACGGTGGGGCGGCTACTCCGGTGGCGTGTCGCGTCGTGCCGGCCACGCATCGCGGGCCGGTGCTGAGGCGGCGACGCGGGCGCGTCTGTCGAGCGCCCGTGCTGTGGGTGGCAAAGGTCCCGGGCTCAGCGCCTAGCGTCGCACGAGTCGCATCGGTACGCCGTTCCGCGCGCGCAGCGTCACCGCAGGTCGCGGCGTGACGACGGTCCCGGGCACAAACTCGGGCCGCCACTGCTGGGCCAAAGTGGCGAGCACCAGCGTGGATTCGGTCCAGGCGAACTGTTCGCCGATGCACCGACGGTTGCCCCAGCCGAAGGGGAACCAGGCGCCACGGGGTTGGCCGGGGGCGTCCTCGCTGAAGGTGCCGTCATCGGTCAGCCAGCGCTGCGGCCGGAACGACTGCGCCGAGGTCCACCATCGTGGGCTGCGGTGCAGCGCGTACTGCGAGGCCAGCACCAGTGCTCCGGCCGGCATCGTCCAGCCGTCCACCTCGATGTCGTCGAGCAGTCGTCGGCCCTGAATCCAGGCGGGGGGATAGAGCCGGATCGCCTCAGCGACGATCGCGCGGGTGCGGGGCAGGCTCGCCATGTCGGTCATGGTCGGCGTACGACCGGCAAGCACGTCATCGAGTTCCTCGTGCAACCACTCGGCGGCCGCTGGGTTGCGACTCATGAGTAGCCAGGTCCAGGTGAGTGTCATCGCGGTTGTCTCGTGGCCGGCAAGTACGAGGGTCATCGCTTCGTCGCGCACCTGCGCATCGTCGAAGACATCGCCCTCCTCTTCAGCGGCGATGAGCATGCTGAGCATGTCGCCGGTGTCTCCCGCAGCGCGATGATCGTCGATCATGCGTTGCACGATGAGGTCAATCCGTGAGATCGCCTCGAGCCCGCGCTGACGCGCTGGTGTGGGGATGCGTAACGCTGCCGGCCCGAGGAAGAGTCGACTCCCCATCCCATGCAGCAGGTCCTCGAGAGACTCGCCAATCTCGCGGGCTTCCCCGGTGAGGTCCGCACCGAAGAGGGTTGTCCCCACAATGGCAAGGGTGAGCGCTGACATGTCCGCCTGCATGTCGACCTCGGCGCCTTCGCGCCAGCCATCCGCGTGGATCTGCGCCAAACGCACCATGTCTTGGGAGTAGCCGGCGATTCGGTCACGATGGAAGGCGGGTTGCACCAGACGGCGATTGCGCAGGTGGACGTCGCCCTCGCTGGTGAGCAGGCCGTTGCCCAGGATGGCTTTGGCGCCCTGCAGGCCGCGACCCTTCATCGTTTGTCGGCCGTGTCCGATGAAGACGTCAACGATCGCCGATGGTGCCGTGAGGATGTAGGCGTGCTCGCGGCCGAGGCGGGTGTGGGCCATCGGCTGGTAGTCGCGCTCGATCGAGGCGAGGAACTCCGGCGCGGAGACCGAGGTAAGGCCGCGCAGGGTGGCGAGCGGGCGTGGGCCGGGTGGTCGCGAGATGTCCCGGCGCCGATCCCGGGGGACCACCACATCGCTGTGAGCCACGCGGGCCTGGGCAGCTCGAGCGGCGGCGCGCAGGTCGATCGCCGGATCGGTAGCCGTCATGACTCCAGTGTGGACTCGCTGGTGGATTCGATGCACGCGGGCCGCCGACTCTGCGAGGATCGGCGCCGTGACTGACGCCGTGACCCTGGCCGATATCGAGGCGGCATCCCTGCGCCTTCAGGACGTCGTACGCGAGTTGCCGGTGCATTCCGCACGCTGGCTATCTGATCGGGTCGGTGGTCCGGCGTATCTTGTCCCGGAGAACTTGCAGCGGGCAGGCTCCTTCAAGATTCGCGGTGCCTTCAATCGACTCGCGCAACTCACCGACGATGAGCGGGCCCGTGGTGTGGTTGCGGCCTCAGCGGGCAATCATGCCCAGGGTGTGGCATTGGCGGCGCAACTGCTCGGTATTGCCTCGAAGATCTACATGCCCCGGTCGGCGAGCATGCCGAAGGTGTCAGCGACGCGTGACTACGGCGCGCAGGTCGAGTTCCACGGCGACACCCTGGACGAGGCGATCGTCGCCGCGCGCGAGCACGCTGATCGCACGGGCGCGCTCTTCATCTCCCCCTTCGACCATGCCGACATCGTCGCGGGACAGGGCACGCTTGGATTGGAGATTCTCGAGCAGGTGCCGGATGCCCGCACCATCGTGGTGTGCACCGGCGGTGGCGGGCTGCTCGCGGGTGTCGCGCTGGCCGTGAAGTCCCTACGCCCGGACGTCCGAGTCATCGGCGCCCAGGCGGCAGGTGCGGCGGCCTACCCGGCGTCCTTGGTGGCCGGACATCCGGTGCCGCTGGAATCCATGCGCACGATGGCCGATGGCATCGCGGTGGGGCGTCCGGGGGACGTGCCCTTTGCGCTCATTCAGAAGTACGTCGATGGGATCCGCGTCGTATCGGAGGATTCCCTCGCCCGGGCACAACTGCTGCTGCTGGAGCGATCGAAGCTTGTGGTCGAGCCGGCCGGAGCAGCCGCCGTCGCCGCGATCGTCGACGATCCGTCGGCGTTCGAAGCCCCGGTGGTGGCGGTGCTCTCCGGCGGCAACGTCGATCCGCTCATCCTCATGCGGGTGATTCGCCACGGTCTCACCGCTGGTGGGCGCTTCACCCAGGTGACTGTGCACATGCCTGATCGCCCAGGATCGCTCGCGGGGTTGTTGGACGAGATCGGTCGGTTGGACGCCAACGTCGTGGATGTTTCGCATCTGCGGACCAATCCGCGCCTTGCCGTCGACGAGGTCGAGATCACCATCGATCTCGAGACACGGGGGCCCGAGCATCGAGGGCGCCTACTCGACCGGCTCCACGAATGCGGATACCGGATCGTCGAGGTCATGTGAGCCTGGACTAGCCTCGCGCCGTGAGCGACATCATCACAGCGCGCGGTCTCGTCAAGCACTACGGCGATGTCGTCGCGCTCGACGGGCTGGATCTGACGGTGCCCGAGGGCACCGTCTACGGCCTCCTCGGACCCAATGGTGCAGGCAAGACCACCACGGTGCGCATCCTCACCACCCTGCTGAAGCCGGACTCCGGCTCCGCGACGGTGGACGGCTTCGACGTGGTGAAGAAGCCCAATGATGTACGCCGGGTCATCGGGCTGACCGGCCAGTACGCCGCGGTGGACGAGTACCTCACCGGCCGCGAGAACCTGCGGATGTTCGGCGATCTCTACCACCTGCCGCCGGCGTACGTGAAGGAGCGGAGCGCCGAGTTGCTCGATCGCTTCGACCTTACTGATGCCGCCGACCGATCCCTGCGGACCTATTCGGGAGGCATGCGCCGTCGCCTCGATCTGGCTGCCTCGTTGATTGCGAAGCCGCGCGTGCTCTTCCTCGATGAGCCCACCACCGGCTTGGATCCGCGCTCGCGACTAGGGCTGTGGGGAGTGATCAAGGACCTCGTGGCGGACGGGACAACCGTCCTGCTGACGACCCAGTACCTCGAGGAGGCCGACCAACTCGCGGAGGAGATCGTCGTCATCGATCACGGGCGAGTGATTGCGAAGGGCACGTCGGATGTCCTCAAGGACCAGGTCGGCGGTGATCGACTCGAGGTCATCGTCAGTGAGGCGGGACAGGCAAACCTCGCCGCTGAGGCGCTCGCCCCTATTGCAAACGGAGATGTGACTGTCAACGTCGATGAACGGCGGGTGACGGCGCCGGTCACCGGAGGTTCGCTCGTGCTGGTCGAGGCGGTCCGCGCATTGGACGCGGCCGGCGTCCCCATTGATGACGTGGTGCTGCGGCGCCCAACCCTTGACGATGTCTTCCTGTCCCTGACCGGGCACGCTGCGGAGGAGGAGAAGTGACCACGTACACGCCGGCTCCCGCGCGCCGCCGCCCTCTGCTGGGTTGGGGCCTGCATGACGGGTTCGTCGTCGCCCGGCGCAACCTCATCCAGACGATCCGAGTGCCGGAGTTGCTCTTCTTCTCCATCGTGCAGCCGGTCATCTTCGTGCTGCTGTTTGCATTCGTCTTCGGTGGTGCGATTCCGATCCCGGGCGCGGATCCGAGCACCGCTCCTGACGCGGATGTCTACCGGCAATACCTCATGCCGGGCATCTTCGGTCAGACGGTCGCCTTTGCGTCAGCGGCGTCCACGGTTGGGCTCGCTGAGGATATGCACCGCGGCATCATCGACCGCTTCCGATCGCTGCCGATGGCCTCGGGAGCGGTGCTCTTCGGGCGGACCTTCGCTGACGCAGCGCGGCAGATCCTCGTGCTCGCGGTCCTGAGCATCACCGGTCTGCTCATCGGCTGGCGGATCAGCGACGGCGTACTCAACGCCATCTACGCCTACGCGCTGCTCCTGCTTTTCGCTTACACCGTCGCGTGGATCGGATCGTGGATCGGGCTCTACATGCCGAATCCCGAGACGGCGAACACCGCTGGTCTGGTGTGGCTGTTCCCGCTGACTTTCCTCTCGAATGCCTTCGTGCCGATCACGGCCATGCCGGACTGGTTGCAGCCGATCGCGCAGTGGAATCCGATTTCGTCGCTGGTGTTGGCAACCCGCGACCTCTTTGGCAACCCGACCGGCATCATCGGCGACGCGTGGCCGCAGCAAAACCCGATCCTCTACACGCTGATTTCGTGCGCGGTGCTGGTCGGAATCTTCGCTCCGCTGGCCGTGCGCCGCTACCGGCAGGCCACCGCGCGCTGACCTACGGGGTGTAGGGCGTGACGTTGAGGATCTCGACCGTCATGGTCTTGCCATTGGCGAGCGTGTAGGTCGTGGTCTCACCAACCTTGCTGCCCAGGACAGCCTTACCCAGCGGTGACGTGGGGGAGTAGACCTCCACCGAGGCGTGAGCGGCTTCCTCGCGTGAGCCGAGCAAGAACGTCTCTTCCTCGTCGAACTCCACGAACTTCACGGTGACGACCTTGCCGTGGGACACCTCGTCATGGGCGGCCTCCGGGGCACCGATCTGGGCGTTCTCCAGCAGGTGCTTGAGCACACGGATACGGGCTTCGTTCTTGCCCTGCTCCTCCTTGGCCGCGTGGTATCCGCCGTTCTCCTTCAGGTCGCCCTCCTCGCGAGCGGCCTCGATGCGCTTGGTGATCTCGGTGCGTCGGGGTCCGCTGCGGTCGGCAAGTTCGGCCTGCAGGCCGTCGTAGGCCTCCTGGGTCAGCCAGGTGGTTTCAGTGCTCATCGTGCAAGCCTACGGGGTCCAGGGCTGGTCGGGGGGGACGACGCCGGGCGGGAACTGCGGGGGCAGCACCCGGGCTGGCGGATTGTCCGGTCCGCAGCCGAGGAGATCGACGACGAAGGCCGGGGAGATTGTGCGCAGGGGATAGGTGACCTGGACGTAGCCGTCGCCCTCAGGGATCTCGGCGACCGCATATCCGACGTCCACACGGGAGGAGTCCTGGGCGCGGATCGCGCAGTATGCCGTTTCACCATTCGGCCGGCTCACCTCGAAGGTGACGTCCACGTGGTCTGGCGCGGCGTCATCCCAGGCGAGCAACTTCCCGTCGATCTTGGGCGCGGCGAGATTGATGGCCACGAAGGCGAGGGCGCCGAGGAAAACGATGATGGCGAGGGCGCCCCACACCCACGCCCAGGGCGACCGCTGGCCGACGCCGTAGCGCGCTTGGAGCTCGGGCGACAGCGTACGGGGGTCGATCACTCCCACGGGTACCTCCGAAGCGCGGTCAACGGCCTACCTTGGCAGACTAGCCCGGTGCCCGAGCAACTGCGCCTGATGGCCGTCCACGCCCATCCCGACGACGAGTCCAGCAAGGGTGCAGCCACGATGGCCCGCTATGTGGCCGAAGGCATCGACGTCCTCGTGGTGACCTGTACCGGTGGCGAGCGCGGCGATGTCCTCAACGCCGCAGCCCAGGCCGACGTCGACGCGCTCGGCCTGGCCGAGGTACGCCGTCGGGAGATGGCGGATGCCGCGGCGATCCTCGGGGTGCGTCAGGTGTGGCTCGGTTTCGAGGATTCCGGCTTCCCCGAGGGCGACCCCAAGCCGCCGGTGCCTGAAGGCTCCTTCGCTGCTCTTCCGCTTGACACCGCGACCGAGCCGTTGGTGGCACTGATCCGCGAGTTCCGCCCCCACGTCATGACGACGTACGACGAGCTCGGTGGCTATCCGCATCCCGATCACATCCGCACGCACGAGATCTCCATGGCCGCCTTCGAGGCGGCAGCAGATCCGTCGGCCTACCCCGAGCTCGGCGAGCCGTGGCAGGTGTCGAAGGTCTACTACCACTTCACGTTTTCCTATGGCCGTGTGCGCACCTTGCACGAGGCCCTTCTCGACCGCGACCTGGAGTCGCCGTACGGCGAATGGCTGGAGGGCTGGGAGGACCACGAGCGCGACAAGCGCATCACCACGCGGGTGCCGTGCGCTGATTGGTTCGAGACCCGGGACCGGGCACTTTTGGCTCACCGCACACAGATCGACCCTGAAGGCCGCTGGTTTGCCGTTCCTCTGGAGGTCCAGCGTGAGGTGTGGCCCACCGAGGACTATGAACTCGCCGTGTCCAGGATCACCTCGCCGACCCCGGAGTCGGATCTCTTCGCCGGGCTACGGGGGGCATGATGGACGTTGTGATGACCCTGCTGAACGCGATGGTGTGGGCAGCAAGCCCGGACCCCAGTCCGCTGCCGGAAGAGCCGCCGATCGATCCCTCGCGCGTCACGCCGGGGTTGTTGGGCTTCGTCTCCTTCGCATTCCTCGTGATCGCCGTCGTCCTGCTCTACCGCTCCCTGCGCAAGCAGATGAGCAAGGTCGACCCCAACCTTCCCGCTGGCCCCGGTGATCGCGAGCGCGAGTACGACGCCGAGCTGACCGAGCAGGCGGAGGAAGCGGGCGCGGATCAGGAGAACGGTTCGCAGGACCGCTCGGGCTGACCGTGGCCGTGTCAGGGTCGCGATTCGCTGCACTCACCGTGATCGCGGTCGTGGTGAGCGCACTGTGTGTCGCCGCCGGGTGGTGGCAATGGCAGCGGACCCAGGAAGCTCTCGACCTCGAGCGCGCATCACTGGCGGCGCCGGTTGCGGTGACCGACGCGGCGGATGTTGACGGATTCCCCGCGATATCCGTCGGTCGGTCGGCGTACGCCAGCGGCGAGTACGTCGATCAGCAAATATTCATCGGCCCGCGCGAACTCACCGGCCGCTCCGGGTGGTGGGTGTTGACACCACTGCAGACAGACGGGGCGACGGTCGTCGTCCTGCGCGGTTGGGTGGAGGATCGCGGCGACGCCGCGACCACCGTTCCCGATGGGCCGGTGTCGGTCAGCGGCACACTCCAGCCCTTTGAAACCTTCTATGCCGATCGGCCGCGCAGCCCCGAGGGCGATCTTGTCGTGGTGTCCCGTCCCGAGATTGAGGCCGAGTGGGGCGTGCCGGTCACCTCACTCCTGCTCGTCCTTGACGAGCAGGATCCGCCCACTGCATCCGGACTCCTTGCGGTGACGCCGACGGTGGTCACAGGTGATGTGCCGTTCCCCTGGCAGAACGCGGCCTACACGGTGCAGTGGTTCGTCTTCGCCGGCTTCACCTGGGTGATGTGGTGGATGTGGGCGATCCGCGATCGGCGCGATGTGGCCGACGCCGATAGCCTGGCAACGTGAAGGGACTTTCGGGCGCACTCGTCCGCTATCGCATCATGGCCTGGGTCACGGGCATCCTGCTCGCGGTCATGTCGGTGGTCTTTCTGCCCCTGAAGTACGTCTTCGGCCTGACGGAGACCGGAATCTTGTCCACGATCTATGCGATCGGCTGGCAGGCGCACGGCTGGCTCTATGTGCTGTACGTCGCCGCTGGCGTGGACATCAGTTTCCGCATGCGCTTCAGCGTGGGCCGTACGGTCGCCGTGCTCATCGCCGGCACGATCCCGTTCGCATCGTTCTTCGCCGACCATCTGGTGGCCAAGGCCGTCCACGCCCGCATCGCCGCGGAGTAGCCCCCCGAGTGCGCACGTGTGTGTTGACATTTCGCACAAAACCTGTGTGCACTCGGCGAGGGGGAAATGCCGATGGGGTGTCGCGCGAGTGAACTCACGCGACACCCCATCGGATGTCCGGGCCGGGGAGAGGTTCCGGCTACCGGTCGATCAGTGATTCAGGTCGAAGCGATCGAGCTCCATCACCTTGGTCCACGCGGCGACGAAGTCCTTGACGAACTTCTCCGCATTGCCGGCGCTGGCGTAAACCTCGGCCACGGCACGCAACTGTGAGTTGCTGCCAAAGACGAGGTCGGCCCGCGACGCCGTCCACTTCTGCGCCCCAGAGTTGCGGTCGCGCCCCGCGAAGGTGTCCTCGGTGTCGTCGATCGGCTCCCACACCGTGCCCATGTCGAGCAGGTTGGTGAAGTAGTCGGTCGTGAGTGCACCAGGCTTGTCGGTAAGGACGCCCAGATCTGAGCCGTCGTAGTTGGCGTTCATGGCGCGCATGCCACCGACGAGCACCGTCATTTCCGGTGCCGTGAGGGTGAGCAGGCAGGCCTTATCGACCAACTGGTGCTCGGCTGAACGCTGACCACCCTTGCCGAGGTAGTTGCGGAAGCCATCGGCGATGGGCTCCAGAACGGCGAACGACTCGACGTCCGTCATCTCCTGCGTGGCGTCGGTGCGCCCAGCGTGGAACGGCACCGACACGGTGAAGCCCGCATTCTTGGCGGCCTGCTCTACCGCGGCATTGCCACCGAGGACGATGAGGTCTGCCAGCGACACCTGCGCGCCACCGGCGGCGTTGAACTCAGCCTGGATGCCCTCGAGGGCGGTGAGGACCTTGCTCAATTCGGCCGGGTTGTTGACCGTCCAGTCGTTCTGCGGTGCGAGACGGATACGTGCGCCATTGGCGCCGCCCCGCTTGTCGGTGCCGCGGAACGTCGATGCCGAGGCCCACGCGGTCGTCGCCAACTGCGACACGGTGAGTCCCGAATCGAGGATCTTCTGCTTCAGCGTGGCCGCATCGGCGTCGCTGATCAGCGGCTGAGTCGGGGCCGGAACCGGGTCCTGCCAGATGAGATCTTCCGCCGGCACCTCGGGCCCGAGGTAGCGCGACTTCGGACCCATGTCGCGGTGCGTGAGCTTGAACCACGCGCGCGCGAAAGCATCGGCGAACTCCGCCGGGTTCTCCATGAAGCGGCGCGAGATGGGCTCGTAGATCGGATCCATGCGCAGGGCGAGGTCCGTCGTGAGCATGACGGGGGCATGCCGCTTAGCCGGATCCTGAGGGTCCGGCACGGCATCGGCCGCCGCGCCGCCAGCGGGGATCCACTGGTGGGCACCCGCGGGACTCTTGGTGAGCTCCCACTCGTAGCCGAAGAGAGTCTCGAAGTAACTCATGTCCCACGTGATCGGCGTGGGCGTCCACGCGCCCTCGAGTCCGGACGTGATGGTGTCGTCACCGTCCCCGGTGCCGAAGGAGTTCTTCCAGCCCAGGCCCATCTGTTGAATGGGGGCGCCCTCGGGCTCGGGGCCGACGTACTTCTCCGGATCGGCGGCACCGTGGGTCTTGCCGAAGGTGTGACCACCGGCGACGAGAGCGACGGTCTCCTCGTCGTTCATTGCCATGCGGGCGAACGTTTCGCGAATGTCGCGTGCCGATGCCATGGGATCGGGAACGCCGTTCGGGCCCTCGGGATTGACGTAGATCAGGCCCATCTGTACGGCAGCCAGCGGGTTCTGCAGGTCGCGGTCACCGGTGTAGCGCTCGTCACCGAGCCAGGTGTGCTCCGGGCCCCAGTAGGTCTCGTCCGGTTCCCACGCGTCAACGCGACCGCCGCCGAAGCCGAAAGTGTCGAAGCCCATCGACTCCAGTGCGACGTTGCCGGTGAGGATCATCAGGTCGGCCCAGGAGAGTGCATCGCCGTACTTGGCTTTGATCGGCCACAGCAGGCGGCGCGCCTTGTCGAGGTTGCCGTTGTCCGGCCAGCTGTTGAGGGGGGCGAAGCGCTGCATGCCGGCGCCACCACCGCCGCGGCCGTCACTCACGCGGTAGGTGCCAGCGCTGTGCCATGCCATGCGGATGAAGAACGGGCCGTAGTGCCCGTAGTCCGCGGGCCACCACTCCTGCGAGTCGGTCATCAGTGCATGGAGGTCGGCCTTTACCGCCTTGAGGTCAAGGCCCTCGAAGGCATCGGCGTATTCGAAGTCGTCGCCCATGGGGTCAGCCATCGGGGAGTTCTGCTGCAGCACGCGCAGGTCGACCTGATTAGGCCACCAATCGCGATTGGTCGTGCCATCGGATGCATGGCCATGCATCACCGGGCACTTGCCTTCGCTTTCCATTTGCCTCTCCTTATGTTCGTGCCGCACCCGAGACGGGCGGTGCCTCCACCCTTTCGCCTCTTGGTCGATAGGGCAACCTCAGAATTCCTAGAAGAGTGATAGGGAGAGCCGATGGATCACGCGTGGGGCGTGTCCTCCACGGCGGCCGCGGGATTTCTGTCGGGCCGCGTCGCCAGGTAGGAGCCGAGGAGCACCAGCGGGAAGCCGATGAGTAGGCCCCAGGTGATCGGCTCGGCAAGCAGGACGACTCCCAGCGTGATAGCCACCGCCGGATTGAGGAAGGTGATGACCGTCATGCGCGACGGCCCCACCTCGGCCACCAGGGCGAAGAAGATGAGGAAGGCGATCGCCGTGCACAGGATGCCGAGGGTGATGATCGACCACCACGCCGAGGCGGGCACCGGCTCAGTGGGTCGCTGGATCCACGCGAACGGTGCGTAGATCACTGCGTTCATCGCCAGGGCGAGGCTAATGACGGCCAGCGGAGGAGCTCCCCCGAGTCGGGTGGAGATGACGATGGGACCGAGCGCGTAGCCGACAACGGTGATACCCGCCGCGCCGACCGCCCACCACTGGTCACCGGGGATGTCGAGCCCGACGAGTACGGCGACGCCGCTGATGCCGATGGCCAGGCCGGCAATGCGGGTGATGCCGAGGCGACGGTCCAGACCGAAGGAACGCGCGAGGACGGCGGCCACAATCGGGACGCCCGCGATGAGTAGTGCGGTCGTCGAACTGGGCAGTGCGGTCTCGGCATATCCGAGCATGAGGAATGGCCCGGTGATTTCGACGACGCCGAAGAGCGCGATCCACGGCAGGTAGGGGCGAATCCCGCGGAATTGGCCGCGTGCGGCAGCAATGGGGAGCAGCAACAGGGCTGCCAGACCGACGCGCAGGGCCACGAGCACGGAGGGTTCGACGTGTTCGACGGCGATGCGGATGAAGAGGTACGGCGTACCCCAGATCACCGACAGGGCAAGGAACAGCCCCCACCCCTTGCGGGACACAAGACTCCTCGGATGTCGGTGGAACGAAAGGTGTCGGGAACTAGAAGTTCGGCATCGGCGAGGTGACGGTGCCGACGATCATCAAGATGATCATCACGACAGTGATCGCCAGACCAATGTAGCCGGTGACGAGGCCCGCGATAGCGAAGCCGCGACCGGCGGTGCCCTGCTTGCGGATCTGGTTCAGCGCAATGTGGCCAAAGACCACCGCGAGGATCGGCATGACCGGGAAGAACCACGCGCAGAAGAAGACGACCGACAAGATGCCGAGGACCATCGAGGCGATGGCGAGGCCGTTGGTCTTTGGCTTGGGTGAGTGAGCCGGATAGCCCGCGTAGGGCTGTGCCGGGGGTGCGGGATAGGCGGGCGGCGGCGTCGGGTACGCCGGGGGCGGAGTCGGGTAGGCGGAGGGAGGCGGTGGAGGGGGTGGAGGAGGCGGAGGAGGCGGAGGAGGTGGCGCCATCGGTGCCCCAGGCGGGGGAAGCGGCTGGCCCAGGGGCGGCCCCACGTCGGCCCCCGGCGTCGCTGGGTCCTCGGGCCGCGGTGTTTCGTTGTCCTCGCTCACGGTTCCACCCTAGTCCGGCAGGCGCCATTCGATCCGGCGATCACACTCCGTGAATCCGCGGGCCAGGTAGTTCGGCAGCGCTGCCGGAGAATCCAACTCGCACGTGTGCACCCACACCCGCGTGGCGTCGGGGAGGGACCAGGCGTGCTCGATGACGGCACCGAGCCACCAGCGCCCCAGGCCGCGCCCCAACGCTTCGGGAAGGAGTCCGAAGTAGGCGATCTCGACGGCGCCGCCAGGCTGCTGCTCAAGTTCGGCGTAGCCAGCGGGTACGCCGTCCACCTCGCACACGAGCAGGTGATGCTCCGGCCGGTCGACCCAGGTGAGCCACTGGTCATCAGACCACTCCAGGCGATCCACCCAGTGCCAGTCGGCACCCACTCGGGCGTAGAAGTCCCGCGAGAGGTCGGGGCGAGGCTCGGCCATGACCCGGAGCGCAACCCCGGGAGGGGGATCGACGGCGTCGTCCGGGGGTGCCACCATCTCTAGGGAGGTGACCGTCACCGAGACGGCACCGTAGGTCAAGGCGTCCACGAGGCGCATTCGCCCAGGCTCCCACACGGCCGTCGAGAACACGGTTAGATGGCCCGCATGGACGACAGCCTGCTCGTTGACCTGTCGCGCCTGCAGTTCGCGACGACGACGCTTTACCACTACCTCTTCGTGCCGCTCACGCTCGGCCTGGCGCCCTTCGTGGCCATGCTGGAGACGCTGTACTGGCGCTCGGGCAATCCGGTGTATCGCAGCATGACCCGCTTCTTCGGCTCGCTGCTGGTCATCAACTTCGCCATGGGCATCGTCACTGGCATCGTTCAGGAATTCCAGTTCGGCATGAACTGGTCGGTCTTCAGCCGGTTCGTCGGCGACGTCTTCGGCGCCCCGCTCGCCATGGAAGGCCTGCTCGCCTTCTTCCTGGAGTCGACGTTCCTCGGCCTGTGGCTCTTCGGGCGCGATCGGTTGCCGCGGACGATCCACATGCTCACCATCTGGGTCTTCGTTGCGGGCACCTGGGCTTCGGCGTACTTCATCATCGTCGCGAATTCCTGGATGCAGCATCCGGTGGGCTACGCGCTCGATCCGCTCACCGGCTACCCGGTCCTCACCGACATCTGGGCGGTGCTCTTCCAGCCCTTCGCCCTGTGGGCCTACGCCCACACAGTCCTCGGTGGCCTGGTCGCGGCGTCGGTGTTCGTCTTTGCGGTGGCGGCGTACCACCTGAAGCGTCGCCAGCACCTGGCCGAAATGCGCTGGGCGTGGAAGTCCGCGATCGCCATGGGTCTCATCGCCGCCATGGGGCAACTCATCGTGGGCGACATCCTCGGCGTCTTCGTCACCCAGGACCAGCCAATGAAAATCGCCGCGGGTGAAGCGCTGTGGGAGACCGAGGGTCCGTGCGCGTCACTGGGGATCATCGCGATCCCCGATCAGGAGGCGCGCGAGAACATCTGGGAGATCTCCATCCCCTGCATGCTGTCGATCGTCGCCACCAACTCCCTCGACGGCACGGTCACCGGCGCCAATGAGTTGCAGGCGCAGTATGAAGAACAGTTCGGTCCCGGCGACTACACGCCCAACGTCTGGATCGCCTTCTACTCCTTCCGTCTCATGATGGGCTTCGGTCTCGTTGGTGCGGCGTGGATGCTCGTCGCGTGGTGGCGCACCCGCAAGGGTCGGCTGCCGGAGGGACGCATCTTTTGGGCGATCTCCATCTGGATCGTCTTCACCCCGTGGCTCGGCAACATGTTCGGCTGGATCTTCACCGAGAACGGTCGCCAGCCGTGGGTCGTCTACAACATGCTCAAGACCGAGGATGCGGTGTCGTCGATCTCGCCGTCGTTCCTGTACTTGAGCCTGCCGATCTTCTTCCTGCTGTACGGCGCCTTCGCCATTGTGGAGTTCATCCTCATGCGCCGCTACGTGATCGCCGGTCCGATACCCGACGACAAACCGATGGCCGGTGAACCGGCAGCCGATCTGCCCAAGCAGGTGGTCTGAGTGGGCCTGCCCGAGATCTGGTTCTTCGTCATCGCCGCGCTGTGGATCGGCTTCTTCTTCCTCGAAGGCTTCGACTTCGGGGTCGGCATCCTGTCGCGCACGCTGGGCCGCAATGAGCCCGAGCGCACGCAGATGCTCGCCGCGATCGGCCCGGTGTGGGACGCCGATGAGGTGTGGCTGATCACCGGGGGCATCGCCATCTTCGCGGCGTTCCCCGCCTGGTACGCCGCGCTCTTCCCGGCGGCGTACCTGCCGCTGCTGCTGGTGATCATCGCCATCATCGTGCGAGCGGTCGCCATCGAGTATCGCTACAAGCGACCGGGGGAGCGGTGGCGTTCGGTGTGGGATACCTCGGTCGCCGTCTCGTCGGCGCTGCTTGCGCTGCTCTTCGGGGTCTTCTGGGCCGGTATCGTGCACGGCATTCCGCTCACGGTTGACGGAC
Organism: Candidatus Nanopelagicales bacterium; assembly: GCA_030827125.1. Classification (GTDB taxonomy): domain Bacteria; phylum Actinomycetota; class Actinomycetes; order S36-B12; family S36-B12; genus Mxb001. The sequence goes on along the minus strand of JAURFD010000003.1, from coordinate 126,204 downwards.
AGTTCGTCGGAAATAGTCTGTGGTCCTTCATCAACGTGTATTCGCTGCTCGGTGGTCTCACGCTGCTGACCTTCAGCCTTGCGCATGGTGCGACGTTCCTGGCGTTGAAGACGACCGGGCCGGTACAGGTGAGCAATGAGCGGTGGGCGATGCGATTCGACGTCGTCGCCGGCGCGCTCATGACGGCGTTCGCCGTGTGGACCTACTGGGAGTTCTCCCGCAGCGACTTCGCGGCTCTGCTCCTCGGCATCCTCGCTGTCCTGGGCATGTTCGTCGCCCTTGTGGCCAACTGGCGTCGCAAGCCGATGATCGCCTTCTGGGCGCACGGGGTCGCGGTGGCGGCGTTCGTCCTCCAGATGTTCGTCGCGCTCTACCCGAATGTGCTGCCAAGTTCGCTCAACCCGGCCGACAGTCTCACCGTTGCAGGGTCGGCGGCGAGTGAGTACTCACTGACGGTCATCACATGGGTCTCGGCGTTCGCGCTGCCGCTGGTGATCGCCTACCAGGCGTGGTCATTCTGGGTGTTCCGCAAGCGCATCTCTGTGCATGACGCCGCCGCCTCCCACTACTGATGGGACGACTCACTCTGGTTAGACGGTGAGGACGATCTTGCCGATGACGTCACCGGCGGCGAGCTGCTCGAAGGCCTCGCGAGCCTGAGCCAGCGGGTACGTCGCCGAGATCGTCGGACGCAGCCCGGTGCTCACCATGAGATCGGTCAACGCGATGAGCTCCTCCAGTGTCCCCATCGTCGAGCCGAGCACCTGCAACTGCAGGAAGAAGACGCGGTTGAGGTCGGCCGGTGGATTCGGACCGCTTGTCGCGCCGCACACCACCAGGCGGCCACCGGGCTTGAGCGACTTCAACGAGTGCGACCAGGTTGCCTCGCCCACGCTCTCCATCACCGCATCGACCCGCTCGGGGAGACGCGCACCGGACTCGAAAGCCTCGTCCGCCCCTAGTGCCACTGCTGCCGCGCGCTTGGACTCATCGCGACTCGTCGCCCACACACGTGCACCGAGTTGGTGCGCGAGTGCGATGGCCGCGGTCGCGACACCGCCGCCGACACCCTGCACGAGCACGGTCTGGCCTGGCTGCACTCCGGCCTTGGTCGTGAGCATCCGGTACGCCGTCAACCAGGCGGTCGGCAGGCACGCGGCCTCTACGAAGGACAGTTCGGCGGGCTTGTCGATGACATTGCGCTCGGGGACAATGACCTGCTCGGCGAGCGTGCCCTGGTAGACCTCGGACAGCAGGCTGCGCTTGGGATCGAGGGTCTCGTCGCCACCGCCGGCCGACGGATTGCCGATCACTCCGTGCACGATGACCTCGCGGCCGTCGTCGAGAACGCCGGCCGCATCGCAGCCGAGGATCATCGGCAGCCGATCGGCGGGAAGGCCCACGCCCTTCAGGCTCCATAGATCGTGATGGTTGAGGCTCGCCGCCTTGACGTGCACGCGCACCCAGCCCTCGGGCACCTTGGGCTCAGGCATCTCCCCAACGGTCAGACCGGCCAGCGGATCGGCCGGATCGATGGCGGTGGCAGCGGCGGCGAGCATGTGATCTCCCTACGGTTGAATCGTCTGCGGTATCAGGCCGTGATGTCGCGCAGGCCCTCGATGAGGCGGTCGATCTCCTCGATGGTGCTGTACGGCGCGAGGCCTACGCGCACGCCACCCTCATCCCCGAGGCCGAGGTGGCGGGACACCTCAAGTGCGTAGAAGTTGCTGGCCGGCGCGCTCACGTTGCGCTGACCGAGTGCCACGGAGATGTCCTCGCTGGAGTGACCGTCGATGGTGAAGGTCTCGGTCGGCGTACGCCGTGCAGCATTGCTGTAGAGGCGGATCCCGGGGATCGACTCCAAACCTGAGCGCATGTGCTCATGCAGGCCGTCCTCGTACTCCTCTAGCGCCACCATCGAGGCTAGGACGCGTGCGCGACGATCACCATCGCTTGGGACGAGATCGGCGAGGGTGTCGACTGCCGCGGTGACACCGGCGAGCAACTCGTAGGGCAGCGTGCCGAGTTCGAACCGTTCTGGAACCACGTTGGTTGCCGGCAGGAGCTTGTCCGGGTGGAGTTGCTCGAGCAGTTCTGGAGCCGCGGCAAGAGCGCCGAGGTGCGGGCCGAGGAACTTGTACGGCGAGCAGGTGTAGAAGTCCGCACCGATGGCCGCGAGGTCGATCGGTGCATGCGCGGTGAGGTGGACGCCGTCGACGTAGAACAGCGCACCGGCATCGTGGACACCGCGAGCGACCGCCGCGAGATCGGGCCGGGTGCCGATGAGATTGGAGGCACCGGTCAGCGCCACGAGTCGGGTTCGGTCGCCGACGTGGCGCAGGACATCCTCCGGTGACATCTCGGCGGTGGCGGGATCGAACTCCGCCCAGCGCACGGTGGCGCCGACACGTTCGGCGTGGATCACCCACGGCCGCACATCGGCGTCGTGATCGAGTTTGCTCACCACGATCTCGTCACCCGGACCCCAGCCCTGGGCGAGGGTGCGGGCGATATCGAAGGTGATCTGGGTCATGCTGCGGCCGAAGACGATCCCGCGGGGATCGGCGCCGAGCAGATCACCCATCGCCGCGCGAGCGGCGATCACCGTGTCATCGGCACGACGTTCGGCCGGGGTGAGCCGTCCGCGATTGGAGACTCCGGCCGACAAGGTCTCGGCCATGGCCTCGATCACCGGGGTCGGCATCTGCGTGCCACCGGGTCCGTCAAAGTGGGCAGTGCCCGCCGCAAGAGCGGGGACCTGGGCGCGCAGGCGCTGAACGTCGTAGGCCATGTCCGCAGCCTAGAGGCACCTGATAGGCAAGGATGGCGTGATGGGTGCACGAGCGATTCGTATCGCCGCCGCCGTCGGCACCCTCATCGCCGCCATTGCCGTCACAACTCCGATGGGGCTGGTCGTCTCCCTCTGGGTGGGCGCGGGGATGGTCGGCTCCGGCGTCCGCGCGGCCGCTCCCGTCTACATCGCGGCCGGCATCCTGCTGGTGCTCATCGCCAGCGTGGTGGTGGCGCTGTGGGTGAGCATCCCCGGGATATACCGAGGCCGACGACGGCCACCGATCGTCGCGCTTATCGCGCTCGGGATCCTGCTCGTGGTTCTCGCCTCTGGTGCCTGGCCTGCCGTAGCCGCGCCGTGGCTATCCCGCCCCGTCGTCGCCGCCGTTCTGGCGGTGGCGGCGCTCCTGGACATCGTGGCCCTGTGGCGGTCCGATTCCGAGGCCAAGCCGCTGCCCGGCCTCGCTCCGGCCGTCATCGGCCTGGTGGCGACGTACGCCGCGGTGAGTGTGGTCAATGCCCTCGCGAGCACCTCGCTCCCTCAGTTCCCCCGCCCCCCGTGGGTGAGTGCGGTCGACGTAACGTCCGCCGCTGCTGTCCCCGTCACCGCGCCGGAGCCGCCATCCCTCGGACTCGCTCCCGGCCAGTGGTCGAGCATTCACAATGATGCCTGGATGACCGATGCCTACCGTGGCGTCGCGCTGCCCGATCCCGAGCGCGGTGAGGTCGTCTCCTTCTTCGCCGGTGGTGACTGCGCCTCGCTGCTGTGGAATGCCGACCGTGACCTCATCGCCGTGTGCGTGAGTCCGACGCAGGTGCGCGCGTTTGTCCTCGATCCGCGGACGCTCGAATCGCGCGTCGAACGCAAACTCGCCGATCGTCCGCTGGCTGCCGACGCACTCACCAACTTCTCCGGCGGCGGGTACGCCGTCATCGATGCACAGCAGCGGCTTGTCACACCGTTGCCTAACGGTGTCATTGGTCGCTTCGACGCGCGCACCCTGCAGACCATCGATGAGTTCACCGTTGGCGAGGTCCTGCTTCCGGGGGAGGGCATCACCTCGGTCCTGCCCAACGGCGAGACCGGCCTGTGGTTCGTAGGTCGCGAGGGCAGTGTGGGTCTGCTGGACACGACCACCGGACAGGCACAGGCCACTCTGGTCGGCCGGGACGGGCCGGTCGATATCGAAAATTCCTTCGCGCTTGGGGCCGACGGAGTGGCCTATGTCGTCACCGGCGAGGACCTCCTGCGTATCGAGGATGTGGCCGGGAACCTCGAGGTCGCGTGGCGCTTCGCCTACGACCGGGGTGAACGCCGCAAGCCCGGCCAGACCAGTCGTGCCTCCGGGACGACACCGACGGTGTTCGCCGACGGGCGATTCGTCGCGATCACGGACAACGCCGAGCCGCGCATGAACGTTGTTGTCGTGGATGTCAGCGGGGCTGAACCGCGTCCACACTGCGCCGTTCCGGTCTTTGCCGATGGCATGAGCGCGGGGGAGAACGCCCTCATTGCGATGGACGATGCCCTCTTCGTGGAGAACAACTATGGATACTCCGCCTTTGCCGTCGCCGGTGGACGCACGACGGTCCCCGGCTTCGCGAAGATCGATGTTGATGATGCCGGATGCTCGGTGGCCTGGGAGAACGATGACCTCCCGATTCCGTCGCTGGTCTCCAAGGGCGTGGCGATCGACGGTGCGGTGCTGACCTACACCAAGGAGTCCAGCCTGATCGGCACCGATGCCTGGTGGTTCACCGCGGTCGATGTCCGCACCGGCGAGGTGATCTGGCGTCGGCTTGCGGGTGTGGGTCCGATGCTGAACAACCACTACGCCGGCGGCTACCTCGGGCCGGACGGCTCGGTCTACGTCGGGACGATTAGTGGGGTTGTCGCGCTGCTGAAGTGATTCAGCCGTCGACCGGATCCCATTCCGGGCCCTCGGGGGTGTCGCGCACCTCGATGCCTGCGGCGGCGAGAGCATCGCGCACCTCATCGCTGGTGGCGAAGTCCTTTGCGGCGCGGGCGCGCGCGCGGATCCCGAGCGCGACATCGACGTACGGCGCAATGACGTCGCGCTCGTCGCGCAGTCCTGACTCGGCGGCCCCGGCCAGTGCGACGAACATGCCGCGCAGGATCGTGCGGGCGTTGTCGAGTTCGGAGCCCTGAAGGGTGTCAGCACTCCAGGCGTGGATCTGCTCCTCCAACGCCAGGGCCTCGGCGAGCGCGCCTTCGGCGTCCCCGGCGGCAAGTCGCTCGTCGAAGGTTGTCTGGTGGGCGAGTGCGACCGTGCGCAGTGAGGGAGCTCCGGGCGCCACATCAGTGTCGGTGCTTTCCGACGTTGCCGGGGATGTGATCGGCGCAGCCGTCGACGTCCCACCATCACCGCGGACATGGGAGGCAAGGTCCTCAAGGCTGATCGAGTCGCCAGCCGGGATGACGATTTGCCGGTCGCGGTGGCGCAGGGTGACGCCACCAGCGCCAAAGACCGTGGCGGTCCCGGACTCGATCTCGAGAATGATGGCGGTGTGCTCGTCGACACCGAGGACGCCGACCTGGTCGGGCAGTGACTCCTCCATGGTGGTCAGGCGCTCGGCACCGAGGTAGCAAAAGCGGGTGTCGTGCCGGCCGCCCTCGCGGTTGTCGTAGTGCGGAATGACTGCGGCGCGAATTCCGAGCAGGCTGCCGAGCAGGTCGAGCCCGGCATCCCAGCGAGGCTCGTCGCCGACCTTGTAGATCTCGTAGACGGGAATGGAGAACTCGCCGAGGGTCACGGCGGCGGCGCTGCCGACGACAGCGGTCCCCCCTCGTCCGATCATGTCGAGCATGGCGGTCGGGACGGGGGTGTCGATCCATTGCCGCAGGGCGTACGACGGGCTGCCCGGGCCGGCGAACAGCCAATCCGCGCGGTTCATCGTCGCCAGGGCCCGCTCGCGCGTGGTGGCTGGCTCGTCGCGACGTCGCCAGCGGGCAACGTCGATGTCGCGCCCCACCGATTCGCTGAAGTACCCGCGGATCTTGTCGGTGAGATCGTCGGCGTTGACCTGGAAGCCGAAGGGGGTGTCGAGCATGGCGGCGACCCCGGGAGCACCTGCGAGCAACTCTCGATGCAACTTCACCATGGTGGGTGAGGTTTCTCCGGAACCGATAATGACAAGACGAGCGGGCATCGACCCAGTCTCCTAGATCGATGCCCGCTCGTCGTGTTGGGGTCAGGCGGTCGCGGGTCCTTCGCCGTACTTGTTGGGGCCGGGCGTGCCCGGGAGCAGCGCGAACACGAGCAGCACGATGCCACCGACGCCGCAGGCGAATATGAGCAGATACCACCAGCCAGACTTATCCGAATCGTGGAGGCGGCGCACCCAGACGGCGATGACGGGAATGATCGTGGCCAAGACCCACACGGCCAGGAGAAGTCCTCCCACGATGGCGAGTGGGCTCAGGGACCCTTCTTGGCTTCCCGATAGCCCGACGAAGTAGATGATGTAGAGCACGGTATTCACGATGATCATGAATAGGTAGAACCACCAGAACTCCGAGCGGCTCGCGCGGCCCTGGAAGGTGGCGTAGTTGCTGAATACGTGTTTGACGGCGGCCCCGAAGCCCATGTCTCCTCCTCAACTAAGGCCGGGCGCACTCGCCGCGGCAACTACGCCCGACCTTAGCGCGTGATGGCGGGAAAGTGGTGCAAGTCGACTAGGCCGTGGCGGGCCCTTCACCGTACTTGTTGGGCCCTGGGGTGCCCGGGAGCAGCGCGAACACGAGCAGCACGATGCCACCGATGCCGCAGGCGAATACGAGCAGATACCACCAGCCGGACTTGTCCGAGTCATGGAGGCGGCGCACCCAGACGGCGATGACGGGAATGATCGTGGCCAGGAACCAAGTGCCTAGGAGTATGTATCCAACGATGTCTTGCGTACTCAGTGACTCAGTGGTGCCTCCCCACAAGTCCAAGAGGGCGTAGATGATGTAGAGCAAGACGTTCACGATGATCATGAATAGGTAGAACCACCAGAACTCCGAGCGGCTCGCGCGCCCCTGAAAGTTGGCGTAGTTGCTGAACACATGCTTAACGGCTTGACCAAAGCCCATGTCGCCTCCTCAGATGCTGCAGGAGCTCCGCGGACCTGCAGATGCAAATGACAATAGGGGCTGGCGAGTGGACCCTGGAGTACTTCGCCCAGTTTCTCGTGGTGTGGCGGCCTGAGCGGTAGCGTCGCGCCGTGGATGTCGACTCGGCCCGGGCTCTTGTGCGGACTCGGCTTGAGGAGTTCGCTAGCAACGAGCACATTCGTGACATCGAATTTGGTCTGCTCCACCATCGCGAGTTGGTCGGGCACGAATCGATCGGTGGTGCGCCAATCGGACGCGCCTTCCGCATCGCATCAATGACGAAGAGTTTCACCGCCGCGGCCATCCTCGCGCTGCGAGACGGGGGCGCACTGGCCCTCGATGACCCGGTGGCGAAATACCTGCCATCCCTGACGCGTGTTGGGCTCCCGGACGATGGACCGGAGTTGCGGATCCGTCACCTGCTGACGATGACGGCGGGTTTCCCCACCGACGATCCGTGGGGGGATCGGCAGGAGGGCCTTCCGATTGAGGAGTTCGACGAGCTCGGCTCTGCTGGCCTGAGTGTTTGCCGAGTGCCGGGACTGGCTTTCGAGTACTCCAACCTGGGCTACGCGTTGCTCGGCCGCGTGATCGCGAGGGTGACGGGTCGCGCGTATGTCGATGCCGTCCGCGACATTCTCCTGGCCCCGTTGGGACTCGATCGAACGACGTACGACGTGCGGCAGGTCCGCGATCGGGCCATTGGCTGGCACCCACTCGCGTCGGAACAGATCGAACAGTCTGAGCCAACGCCGGGCGCCTTCAGCCCGATGGGTGGGTTGTGGAGCACGGTGTCGGATCTGGCAGCTTGGGTGACGTTCCTGTCATCGGGCTGGCGATCCAAAGCCATTGAGGGACCTCTCGATCGCTGGTCACGGCGGGAGATGCAGTCACCCCAGACCTTCGCCCGGCTTGAGTCCGGGCCTGACGGTTGCGTCGCCCAGTCCTATGGGATGGGCCTGTACGTCGCTGAGAGTTCGGAGCACGGCCGCTTTATCCATCACAGCGGTGGCTACCCCGGCTATGGCTCGCACATGCGGTGGCACCCGGAGTCCGGCTGGGGGATCGTCGCGCTCGCCAATCGCACCTATGCACCCATGGGCAAGACCTGTGCCACGCTGCTCGATGAGATCGTCGGCGAGACCGCAGCCGATGATTCCGAGAGTGTCCTTGGCACTCTCTGGCCCGAGACGATCGCCGCCATGAATCTCGCCGAGTCCTTGCTTATGGAGTGGGATGACAGCGCGCTGGATGACATTGCCGCGATGAACCTGGATCTCGACCAGCCTCGGCACGAGCGTCGGGCGCAGTGGAGCGACTTGACCGCACTCGGCCCATTCGTGCGAGGATCCCTTACCTCGACCAGTCCCGCACATGCCTCGTGGACCATGACGGGGGCGCAAGGGGAACTTCGGATCGACGTGCTCATGTCACCGGAGTACCCCCCGCGCCTGCAAGCCTTGCGGATCGAGCGACGCGAAGGGTAGGTCGTCATGGCCTGGGTGCTGTTGCTCCTTGCCATTGCCGCCGAGGTTGTCGGCACGTTGTCCCTGAAGGCGAGCGAGGGATTCTCCAAGCTTTGGCCGTCGATCGGTGTCGTGGCGGGCTATGCCGTTGCCTTCACCCTGCTGGCGTTTGCCCTCAAGACACTCAATGTCGGTCCGGCGTACGCCATCTGGGCCGGGCTGGGGACCATGGGTGCGGCGATCGGCGGCTGGCTGATCTTCCAGGAGCGCCTGTCGGTGCTCACCGTCAGCGGGATCGCCATCGTCGTGGTCGGTGTGGTGGCGATCACCCTCGGTGAGGGCCGCGCATAGCTGTTGACTTCCTTCGATATCCGACCGTCATGGTTGCTTCCGCCGCGACGAAACAAACCATGACAGTCGGAAACCGTGGGGGTGGCTACTCGGGTGACTCGGGGCGCAACTCGCGGTTGGCCGCCGGCTCAGCAATCTCGGCACGGAACGGGCTGGCGGGGTAGGTGCCGAGAACCCGCAGGTACGCCGAGAAGAACGCGAGCTCCTCGAAAGCCAAACGCAGCGGCTGATCCTCGGGGTGGCCCTCGACGTCGGCGTAGAACTGCGTGGCGAAGAACGTGCCGCCGAGCTGATAACTCTCCAACTTCGTCATGTTGACGCCGTTCGTGGCAAAACCACCCATCGCCTTGTAGAGCGCGGCGGGCACGTTGCGGACGCGAAACACGAACGTCGTAATGACGGGGCCGTTGCCGGCGGGTGCATCAGCGGGACCACGCGACAGCACGAGGAAGCGTGTGGTGTTGTGATGTTCGTCTTCCACGTCTTCCGCGAGGATCTCCAAGCCGTAGAGCTCGGCAGCCAGCCGCGGTGCCAGGGCAGCAACCTTCGGGTCATCGGCTTGCGCCACCTCGCGCGCCGCCCCAGCGGTGTCGTCCGCGACGATCGCCCGCCAGCCATGCTCTCGGATGAGTCGGCGGCACTGGCCCAAGGCGTGAGCGTGGGACCGGACGACCTCGATGTCTTCGACCCGGGTCCCCGGGAGCGCCATCAACTGGAAGTGAATCGGCATGAAGTACTCACCGACGATGTGGAGATCGGACTCCGGAAGCAGGTGGTGGATGTCGGCGACGCGACCGGCGATGGAGTTCTCGACCGGAATCATCGCCAGGTCGACGTCGCCCTCGGCCATGGCGAAGAAGACATCTTCAAAGGTCGCGCACGGCACGGCCGTCAAGTCCGGGTAGACCGCCCGGCAGGCAGCGTCGGAGTTCGAACCGGGCTCGCCCTGGTAGGCGACGCGAGTCGGTGCAGATGCTGCGGACATGGGGGAGAGCCTAGACAGTCGAGTGACCTCGGCTCGTGCCTGCCGTCCGACGGCGGCAGGATGGTGCCGTGACGAACCGTCTGGCGCAGTCGACCTCGCCCTATCTCCAGCAGCACGCGGACAACCCCGTGGACTGGTGGGAGTGGGGCGAGGAGGCCTTCGCCGAGGCCCGTCGTCGCGACGTGCCGGTCTTCGTCTCGGTCGGGTATTCCGCCTGCCACTGGTGCCACGTCATGGCACATGAATCGTTCGAGGATCCGGCGACGGCCTCCATACTCAACGACCACTTCGTCAGCATCAAGGTGGACCGCGAGGAGCGCCCGGATGTCGATGCCGTCTACATGGATGCGACGACCGCCCTGACCGGCCGCGGAGGCTGGCCGATGAGCGTTTTCACCGATAGTGACGGGCGCCCCTTCTATGCGGGCACCTACTTCCCCCCTGAACCGCGACACGGCATGCCGTCGTTCCCGCAGATCCTCGGCGCCATTGCCGAGTCCTGGCGCGATCGCCGTGGCGACCTTGATGCCGCCGCCGGGCGCATCACCGGGGCCCTGGCCGATCGTGATCGACGGATCCAACCGGGGGAGGCGCCGCCGAGCGCTGAGCAACTCGACGCTGCTGTGACTGCGCTCGCTGCTTCGTATGACGCGTCACGCGGTGGCTTCGGTCGCGCCCCTAAGTTCCCGCCGTCCATGCTGTTGGAATTCCTCGCCCGCCATGCCGCGCGCACAGCGGATGGACAAGCGCTCAACATGCTCGCCGGTACCTGCGAGGCCATGGCACGCGGCGGCATCTACGACCAGATCGGAGGAGGCTTCGCTCGCTACGCCGTCGACGACGCCTGGGTGGTGCCGCACTTCGAAAAGATGCTCTACGACAATGCGCTGCTCTTGCGCGTCTACCTCCATTGGTGGCGGCTCACCGGACACCCGCTGGCCGAACGCATCGTCCGCGAGACCGCCGAGTTCTGTCTGCGCGAGATGAGTACGCCGGAGGGCGGATTCGCCGCGGCCTATGACGCCGATAGCGAGGGCGAGGAGGGTCGCTACTACGTGTGGACGCCGCAGCAACTCACTGAGGTCCTCGGTGAGGCTGACGGTCGCTGGGCGGCGAGCGTCTTCACCGTCACTGAGCGCGGCACCTTCGAGCACGGCTCGTCGACCCTGCAGTTGCTGGAGGAGCCCGACGACCTGCTGCGCTACGGCCGCGTGCGCGCCGCTCTGCTGGGCGCACGCCAGCACCGGGTGCCACCGGACCGGGATGACAAGGTGGTGGCCGCCTGGAACGGCCTCATGATCGCCGCCCTCGCCGAGGCTGGTGCGCTCCTGGACCAACCGCGGTGGATTGATGCCGCTCGTCGCGCCGCCGATCTGCTGCTCGCCGTGCACCTCGATGACCACGGCCGACTCATCCGCACATCGCGTGACGGGCGTGCGGGCAACACCGCGGGCGTCCTCGAGGATTACGCCGACGTCGCCGAAGGTCTCCTCACCCTTTACTCCGTTACCGGGGAGGAGGAGTGGTTGGCCGTCGCCGAACTGCTCCTCGAGACGACCCTCGATCATTTCGCGGATGGTGAGGGCGGCTTCTACGACACAGCCGACGATGCCGAGCGACTCGTCCTGCGGCCACGGGACCCGTCCGACACCGCCACTCCCTCGGGCTGGCTGGCCGCCGCGCAGGCTCTGCTCACCGCCTCGGCCCTCACCGGCAATGCTCGCTACCGCGAGTCCGCCGAGTCCGCCCTGTGCATCGTGTCGGCGTACTCGACCCCGGCCCCGCGCGCTGTGGGCTGGGGACTGGCGGCGGCCACCGCCTTGATCGTGGGCCCGCTAGAGGTGGCCGTCGTCGGGGAGGTCGAGGATCCGGTCCGGGACCGGCTGCACCGTGTGGCCCTCATGGGGACGTCACCAGGAGCCGCCGTGGCGGTCGGCACCCCCGGGTCCACCGTCCCGCTCCTAGCCGATCGCGGCCTTGTTAGCGGGGGTTCGGCGGTCTACGTCTGCCAGCACTTCACCTGTGACGCCCCCGTCACCGGTGAGGAGCAGGTCGCCTCGGCCGTGCTCGCTGTCCAGCCCCCGCGGTGACCGGTTGCCCTGACCTGCCCGGATGAGCCGGTCTCTCGGTCTAGCCTTGGCCTCGTGGGACTGTCCGACCTTGTCTACGGCGCGTACGAGCGTCGGCTTCGGCGGCAGATCCCCGCGGACCGGCTGCCGCGCCACGTGGGTGTGATCCTCGATGGCAACCGGCGCTGGGCCACCAGCCAGGGATCGGCCAGCGACGTCGGACATCGGGCCGGGGCCGCGAAGATCGTGGAGTTCCTCGGCTGGTGCGAGGAGGCGGGCGTCGAGGTCGTCACCTTGTGGCTGCTCTCCACCGACAACCTGTCCCGTCCGGCCGATGAGCTCGCGAAACTCCAGGCGATCATCGAACAGACGGTGACCGACCTGGCCCAGACCCGGCGCTGGCGCATTCACCCCATGGGAGCCCTGGACCTACTCCCGGACCACACGGCCCGATTGCTGAAGGATGCGGCCGAGTCGACCGCGGACGTCGACGGCATCTGGGTCAACGTGGCGGTCGGCTACGGCGGTCGCCGTGAGGTCGTGGACGCCGTACGCGCCTATCTCGTGGAGAGCGCCCAACGTGGTGAGTCCCTGGATGAGGTCGCGGCCCGTATCGACGTCGAGAACATCGGTGAGCATCTCTACACGCGCGGTCAGCCCGACCCTGACCTGGTCATTAGGACGTCGGGGGAGCAGCGCCTGTCCGGATTCCTCCTGTGGCAAAGCGCCCACTCGGAGTTCTACTTCTGCGAGGCCTACTGGCCGGACTTCCGGCACGTGGACTTCCTGCGGGCGCTGCGGGCCTACGCCGCTCGGCAGCGTCGCTTCGGCGTCTAGCCGGCTTGCTCGGGTTCTTTCGTCACATGTCCGGGCTCAGCCTGCTGATCTGACGAAAGAACGGATTAGCGGTTCACGGTCATCGGTAATTCACCTGTCGTCCCGGCGTGGCGCGATGGACGGACCCCCGCGCCCGCCTAGTGTCGTTCGATATCGGGTCGGCACCCGGTCGGCCCGCTGGACACGGTGCGCCGCCGTGCGACGCGCCGGCTAGGAGACTTCGTGGCCGCTGCGCGTAGCCGTTCCCGCCGCCCCGCTCACCGCACCTATGTCCTCGACACCTCCGTCCTCCTTTCCGATCCGCACGCGCTGCTGCGCTTCGATGAGCACGAGGTCGTCGTCCCGGTAGTGGTGGTCACCGAATTGGAGGCCAAGCGCACACATCCCGAACTCGGCTACTTCGCCCGGTCGGCATTGCGGCTGCTCGATGACCTGCGCGTCACCCATGGCCGGCTCGACGAACCCCTGCCCGTGGGCGACTCCGGCGGCACGGTGCGCGTGGAGTTGAACCACACTGATCAATCCGTCCTCCCCAGCGGCTTCCAGCTCGGCGACAACGACAGCCGCATCCTCGCGGTGGCGCGCAATCTCGCGGCCGAAGGCTGCGATGTCGTCCTGGTGAGCAAGGACCTGCCGATGCGCGTCAAGGCGTCGGCGGTCGGTCTGCCGGCGGAGGAGTACCTCGCTGAACTCGTCGTCGAGTCCGGCTGGACCGGGATGAGCGAGATTGACGTCGCCGCTGAGATCGTCGATGAGTTGTACGACGAGAACGTCATCGACCTCGATGTGGCCCGTGACCTGCCCTGCCACACCGGACTGGTCATGGTGTCGGACCGGGGCAGTGCCCTCGGCCGAATCACACCGGACAAGCGGGTCCGACTGGTGCGTGGGGATCGCGAGGCGTTCGGACTGCATGGCCGCAGTGCTGAGCAGCGGATCGCGCTCGACATCCTGCTCGACCCCGACGTGGGCATCGTGTCTCTCGGTGGTCGCGCCGGCACGGGCAAGAGCGCCCTCGCGCTGTGCGCGGGCCTTGAGGCCGTCCTGGAACGCCGACAGCACCGCAAGGTGGTCGTCTTCCGGCCGCTCTATGCCGTGGGTGGGCAGGATCTGGGCTACTTGCCCGGCACAGAGAACGAGAAGATGTCGCCCTGGGCCCAGGCGGTCTTCGACACCCTCGGTTCGGTCACCACCTCCGAGGTGGTGGAGGAGGTCCTCGACCGCGGAATGCTCGAGGTCCTGCCCCTCACCCACATCCGCGGCCGGTCCTTGCACGATGCGTTCGTCATCGTCGACGAGGCACAGTCCTTGGAGCGCAATGTCCTGCTCACTGTGCTGTCGCGGATCGGGCGAGACTCCCGGGTGGTGCTCACACACGATGTCGGGCAGCGCGACAACCTGCGGGTCGGGCGCCATGACGGAGTCGTGGCGGTCGTCGAACGGCTCAAGGGGCACCCCCTCTTTGCGCACGTCACCCTGACCCGATCGGAGCGCTCGCCGATCGCCGCGCTGGTCACCGAGATGCTGGAAGATCTGCCCGTCTGAGCCGAAAATTCACTGTGAGGTAGATCACTTTTTTGCCCCCATGGGTCGTCAAAAATCCGTACGATTTACCCGATATGGGCGAATGACAATCCTGGGATATTCGTGACCTCCGCGTGACATTTGGCCGATCGTTGGGCACCGTATGGGGGTGCTCAAGCGTACCTGGACCTGGCCGTTGGCAGTCTCCGCGACCCTGGCCCTCTCCGTCGCGCCCTTGGCGACGGCGGCCGTCGCTGCCGCCCCCGCGGCGGAGTCGACGAGCGGATCGGCCAGCGTCGTCGTGACTCCGGCGAGCAAGCGCGATGCCGAGCTGCCGACCAACCAGCGACAGCCCAAGGTGCCCAACCCGCCCGATCTCGGCGATGCGCCGTGGACCACGGACGAGGCCAAGGACATGAAGGGCTACCGGCTGAGCACCTACACCGGCAAGTACTACGACAAGCGCCTCGAGCAGTACCGCCTCTGTGTAGTTCAGCGGGAGTCCGGCGGCAACTACGACCTGAACTCCTACTACCAGGGCGCCTACCAGTTCGGACCCTTCTGGGCCAACACGATCATTACTCGGCTCAAGCCCGAGATCTCGGCCGTCTACGGCAACGCGGGCGTGGGGCAACTCAACAGGCTCGCGGGCATGCGCATCAGTTCCTGGCCGCGCTTCTGGCAGGACGCCGCATTCTGGACGATCTTCGACAACGGCGCGGGCTACTCCAACTGGTCCGGTGGCAATTGGTACTGCGATCACCGACCCAACAAGGAGAGTGGCTGGCCGAGCGCTGACCACTGGAACTACACCGCGCTCGAGCGCAGCGCCGGCGACCGGACCGGATCGAATTCGGGCGCCTCGGACTCCACGACGAAGTCCAGCCGCGCGGCGACCGGCACCCCGGCCAACAGCAAGAAGATCGCCCGCACGTACATCGCCAAGAAGTACGGCTGGGATCGGTCGGAGTTCACTGCGCTGAAGAACATGTGGTGGCGCGAGAGCAATTGGCGCTACGAGGTCGTCAACAATCATCCGAACGGCCCCTGGTACGGCCTCGCGCAGGTGACCGGCGGCTTCATCAACGACCAGGGCTACACGGTGAAGCAGTACATGTCGTCACCGCGTATCCAGGTCAGGGTCGGTACGGCGTACATCAAGCAGCGCTATGGCTCACCGTCCAAGGCGTGGAGTTTCTGGCAGTCCAACGGCTGGTATTAGAGCCCGCTACTCCTTCGGGGGACCGACGGGGATCGTCAGCGCCATAGGTCGCAACGTGTCCTCGAAGAAGTCATTTCCCTTGTCGTCGACCACCACGAACGCCGGGAAGTCGACAACGTCGATCTTCCACACCGCCTCCATGCCCAGCTCGGGGAAGTCGATGACCTCGACGGAGCGAATGTTGTCCTGGGCGAGAATCGCGGCCGGGCCACCGATCGAACCGAGGTAGAAGCCGCCGTTCTCCTGGCAAGCCTTGGTGACCGCCGGACTCCGATTGCCCTTGGCCAGCATCACGAATGAACCACCGGCCTTCTGGAACTCATCGACGTACGCATCCATTCGCCCAGCCGTGGTCGGGCCGAATGACCCGGACGGCATCCCCTCGGGTGTCTTCGCGGGCCCGGCGTAATAGACGGCGTGATCGCGCAGGTACGCCGGCATTGGCTCGCCGCGGTCGAGCATCTCCTTGATCCGCGCATGCGCGATGTCGCGCGCGACAACGAGCGGCCCGGTGAGCGAGACCCGCGTCTTGACCGGCAGGGTCGACAGTTGGTTGCGGATCTCGTCCATCGGGCGATTGAGATCGACCTGGATCGCTTCAGCCTCGTCGTCGTGCTCGACATCGGGGAGGTAATGCGCGGGATCGCGCTCGAGTTGCTCAAGGAAGGCACCCTCGGCAGTGATGCGAGCGAGCGCCTGACGGTCGGCTGAACAGGAAACCGCGATGGCCACCGGCAATGAGGCGCCGTGCCGCGGTAGTCGGATGACGCGTACGTCGTGGCAGAAGTACTTGCCGCCGAACTGAGCGCCGATGCCGAAGTGTCGCGTCATCTCAAGGACCTCGGCCTCCATCTCGAGGTCGCGGAAGCCGTGGGCATCCATGGACCCGTGGACGGGGAGAGAGTCGAGGTAGCGTGCGCTGGCGTACTTCGCGGTCTTGAGAGCGAACTCCGCGCTGGTGCCGCCGACGACGATGGCCAGGTGGTACGGCGGGCACGCCGCGGTCCCGAGCGAGCGCAGGGCCGTGTCGAGGAAGGTGCGGAAGCGTTCGGGCGTGAGAAGCGCCTTGGTCTCTTGGAAAAGGAAACTCTTGTTCGCAGAGCCGCCGCCCTTGGCCATGTACAGCAGCTCATAGATGGTTTCGTGGCCTGGTTTGGTGTCGGCATAGAGCTCAATCTGTGCGGGGAGATTCGTGCCGGTATTGCGCTCATCCCACATGGTCAGCGGCGCCATCTGCGAGTAGCGCAGGTTGAGTTGTGCGAACGCGTCGAAGACTCCGCGGCTGATCGCTGATTCATCCGGTCCCTGGGTGAGGACGTGCTGGCCGCGCTTGCCCATGACGATCGCCGTGCCGGTGTCCTGGCACATCGGCAGCACACCGCCCGCTGACACGTTTGCGTTCTTCAGCAGATCGAGGGCGACGAAGCGATCGTTGGGGCTGGCCTCAGGGTCGTCGATGATCGCGCGCAGTTGTTCGAGGTGCCCGGGCCGCAGCAGATGCGATATGTCGCGGATCGCCTCGAAGGTGAGCAGCCGCAGTACCTCGGGATCGACCTCGAGGAAGGATCGCCCCGCACCCTCGACCACGCGAATGCCATCGGTCGTGATGAGCCGGTACGTCGTCGTATCCGGTCCGAGGGGGAGCATATCGGCGTAGGTGAAGTCAGCCATGAAGCCAGCCTAGGCCGGTCCCCCTCCGGTACGGTCGGCGCCGTGACCTCTCCCGCCATCGCCGTCCTCGGCGAACGCATCGTTGACCTCGTCCCCGGTGAGGACCCGGCGGCCTACCGTGCCGTGGCGGGCGGATCCCCGGCCAATGTGGCGCTCGGCATCCAGCGTCTGGGCGCTCAGGCTGTGCTGCTCGGTCGTTCCGCCAACGACGGGCTCGCCGAACTGCTCGACCAGGCGATTGCGGACAACGGCCTGCCGACCGCGGGCATCCTGCGCCGTGACGGGTCGAGCCTGCTCGCCGTGTGCACCCGCAACGCCGATGGGTCGGTGCAGTACGCCTTCTACTACGAGACGGCACCCGACCTGCGCTGGAACGCGGCTGATCTCGACGAGGCCCTGGGTGCCGCGCGCTCGGCGGGAGCTCGTGCCTGGCACACCGGATCCCTGGTGAGCTGGCTTGGGACCGGGGTCGACGACCTCATCGCGGCCTGGCGGGCTGCTGCCGACGCCGGTGACCTGACGTTGAGCTATGACCCGAATGCCCGACCGGGCACGATCCCGCGAGAGGAGATGCGGGCGCACGTCGAGGCGTTTGTTGCTGCGAGCGACGTTGTGAAGGTGAGTGACGAGGACCTGCACTACCTCTACCCCGATCGCACGCCCGAGGAGATGTGCGCCCGGTGGATAGAGGCAGGCCCGGGACTCGTCGTACTCACACGGGGACCGAATGGGGTGGCGGCCTGGCGGCACGGCCACGACGTGATCGAGGTGCCGGGGCGCTCGGTGACGGTGGCGGACACGGTCGGCGCCGGTGACACGATCTCCGCGGCCCTGCTCGTCGGTCTCGGTGATGCCGGCGTACTCGGGGGAGATCTGTCGGCGCTCAGCGACGATCAGGTGCGCGAGATCTTGGAGCGGGCCGTGGCGGCGGCTGCCATCACGTGCTCGCGGGAGGGCGCTCAACCGCCAACCCGCGCCGAGGTCGACGCCTCTTTGTAGCACTCGGCGAGGGGGTCTAGCGGGCGCTGCTGAAGTCGACGACGGCGTACCGGCTCAACTTGTCGAGCCGGTGCTCGCTGGACACCTGCCGAATGGTGCCGCTCTTGCTGCGCATGACGATCGAATGGGTTTGCGCGCCGTGTGAGGTGTAGTGAACGCCGCGCACGAGTTCGCCATCGGTAATGCCGGTGGCGCAGAAGAACACGTTGTCGCCGGTCACAAGGTCGTCGGTGGTGAGCACGCGGTCAAGGTCATGGCCGGCGGCGATGGCGCGCTCGCGCTCTTCGTCGTCTCGCGGCCACAGCATTCCCTGGATCGTGCCGCCCAGACATTTCACGGCGCACGCGGTGATGATGCCTTCCGGAGTGCCACCGATGCCCATGAGCAGATCGACGCCGGTGCCCTCGCGCATCGCCATGATGGCACCGGCCACGTCACCGTCACTGATGAACTTGATGCGTGCGCCCGCTTCTCGCACTTCCGTGACCAGGTCATCGTGTCGAGGACGATCGAGGATGCACACGGTGAGGTCGTGGATCGACATCCCCTTGGCAGCTGCGACGCGGCGCAGGTTTTCACCGCACGGCGCCGTGATGTCGACGACCGCGGCGGCTTCGGGACCGGTGACGAGTTTGCGCATGTAAAAGACGGCACTCGGGTCATACATGGCGCCACGCTCGGCCACCGCGAGGACGGCAATGGCGTTGGACATGCCCTTGGCGCACAGCGTCGTGCCATCGATCGGATCGACGGCCACGTCGACGGCCGGACCGGTCCCGTCACCGACGGCCTCCCCGTTGAAGAGCATCGGGGCGTCGTCCTTCTCGCCCTCGCCAATGACGACGACGCCGTCCATCGAGACGCCACTGATGAGCTGTCGCATGGCATTGACGGCGGCGCCGTCGGCACCGTTCTTGTCTCCGCGACCCACCCAGCGAGCGGCGGCCATCGCCGCGGCCTCGGTGACGCGCACGAGTTCGAGGGCAAGGTTGCGATCGGGGGCCTCAGGTTCGGGGCTGCTCATGGGGCGACCCTCTCACGGGAGGGTCGCGAAGATGTGCGGGAGACGACTATCAGGGACGATGGTCCCGTGTCGGACACGGATGCACCGCGCTCACAGCCGCCGCAGGATGATGAGTTGCGCCCGACCGGCCGTCGCAATGCGCGTCTGGGCCAAACCGTCTGGGACATGGTGCGCTCCCTGGCACTGGTACTCCTCGCCGTGGCCGTCGTGCTGCTGCTCACCTGGCGTCCGCAGCCCGAAGCCGTCAAGGTCGTCGATCCGACCCCCGTACTTGTCCAGGCGCGCATCGAGGCGCCGTACCCGGTGCTCTATCCCGCTGATCTGGATGCCGCCTGGCGCCCCACGAGCGCACGTTGGGCGGTGACCGAAGCGTCCGATCCCGACCCGGCGTGGCATGTCGGATTCGTTACGCCGGCCGACACCTACGCGCAGATCGGTCAGTCAGCCTCGGAGTCGGAGTCCTACATCGCTCAGCAGACAGGCGGTGGCGAGGTCGTGTCGGTCGGCGGCGAATGGCAGCGCTACGAGGGCCCGGGCGCTCGGGGGGACATCGAACGGTCGCTCGTCCGCGTCGTTGGCGGTGTCACGGTGGTCGTCGGGGGTACGGCGAGTTGGGAGGAGCTGCAGTTCCTCGCCGATCGACTCAGTTCGGAGGCTCTTCCTGGCTGAGGCGCACTTCGGCCCCATCAAGCCACGCGGTGCAGATACGCGCCCACTCCTCGCCGGCTTCCCACAGCGCGAGCGCCTCTTCCAAAGTGGTGTCACCCGCCTCGAGCTTCGCGACGATGTCCGCGAGCGCCGCGCGGGCCTGCTCGTACGTCGGCTGCTCGTCGCCCGCGGAGGTTGCATCGCTCACAGCACTCACCCTAGATCCTGGACCTGGACGGTGAACCCGCCATGGGCGACGCGCACACCGAGGTGATCCCCCGACGAGATATCGGCGACGTCGCGGACGACCGCGCCGTCCAGGGTGCGGACGACGGCGTACCCGCGCTCCAGTGTGGCCGCCGGTGACAAGGCGGTGAGGCGCGCGACCAGGTGCTCAAGGTCATGGCGACCATGGGTGATCCGCGAGGTCAGGGACCGATGCAGCGACCGGCGTTGGCGGTCGATGAGATCGACCTCCGCGGTGAGGCGACGGGATACGGCTCGGCGCGTGCGTTCGCGCGCTCCCGCGATGAGGGCGATCTCCTCGGCGAGGTCCGGGATGATCCGCTTGGCCGCATCAGTGGGGGTGGACGCGCGCAGGTCGGCCACCAGGTCAATGAGCGGCACGTCCTTCTCGTGACCGATCGCGCTCACCACCGGCACCCGAGAGGCCACGACGGCGCGCACGAGTCGCTCGTTGCTGAAGGGCAGCAGATCTTCGACACTGCCGCCGCCGCGGGCGATGACAATGACATCTACCTCGGGTACGTCGTTGAGGTCACTGAGGGCGGCGACCATGGCGGTCACGGCGCTCGCGCCCTGCACGGCAACCTCCCGAATCTCGAACGTCACGGCCGGCCAGCGGCGTTCGGCGTTCTCCACCACGTCGGTCAAGGCGGCGCTGGCTCGACCACTGATGAGCCCCACCCGGCGCGGCAGGAAGGGCAGGGGACGCTTGCGCGCGGCGGCGAAGAGGCCCTCGGCTTCGAAGAGCGCTCGGAGGCGTTCGATCTCTTCCAGCAGCGCACCCCGACCCACCGCTCGGAATTCGCGGGCGCGGATCTGCAGCGTGCCGCGGCCCTCATAGAACTCCGGCTTGCCATGCACGATGACGCGCTGGCCCTCGGTGAGTGGCGGGGTGGTCGCGCCGAGGAGGGCGACATCGGTGACGACCGTCAGCGACAGGTCGGCGTCGGTATCACGCAGGGTCACCCACGCGGTGCGCATGCCTGGACGCCTGCTGATCTGTGCGATCTGACCCTCGATCCAGATCGACCCGAGCCGACCGATCCAGTCCGCGAGCAGGTGTGACACCGTCCGGACGGCGGCCGGTGACTCCGCGGATGTTTCCAGACCCATGGGCGCAGGCTACGGGGCCGCTCATGCCGCCGCAGGCCACATCTGACCTCTCCACCTACGATGGGGGAATGCCGAAGAGAGTTCTCCTTGCAGCGCCCCGCGGATACTGCGCCGGCGTGGACCGAGCTGTGGTCACCGTCGAAAAGGCCCTGGACCTCTACGGCGCCCCCGTCTACGTCCGCAAGCAGATCGTGCATAACCGCTACGTCGTCGAGCAATTGCAGGCGCGCGGCGCGGTCTTCGTCGAGGAACTTGACGAGGTGCCCGAGGGCTCGACCGTGGTCTTCTCCGCGCACGGGGTTGCCCCGTCCGTGCATGCGGAGGCCACCGATCGGCAGTTGAAGACCATTGACGCGACCTGCCCGTTGGTGACCAAGGTGCACTCCGAGGCGAAGCGCTTCGCCGGCGATGGCATGCAGATCCTGCTCATCGGGCACGAAGGCCACGAGGAAGTTGTCGGGACGATGGGGGAGGCCCCGGACGCCATGACGCTCGTGGAATCTCCGGATGACGCCGACCAGGTCGCGATCGACGCGGAGCGCCCGGTCATCTGGCTCTCCCAGACCACACTGTCCGTAGACGAAACCCTCGAGACGGTTGATCGGCTCAAGGGCCGCTTCCCGCAATTGCAGAGCCCCCCGAGTGATGACATCTGCTACGCCACCCAGAACCGCCAGGCGGCAGTGAAGGACATTGCCCCCGAATGCGACCTCGTGATCGTCGTGGGGTCGGGCAACTCGTCCAATTCGGTGCGCCTCGTCGAGGTGGCACTCGAAGCGGGCGCGACGGCGGCGTACCGCATCGATGCCGCCGACGAGATCGAGGAAGCCTGGCTCACAGGTGCCGAGATCGTGGGTATCACATCAGGTGCCTCTGTGCCGGAGACTCTCGTCGACGGTGTGTTGGCCTACCTCGCGGAGCGCGGCTTTGATGATGTCGAGGAAGTGACGTCAGCGGAGGAAACCTTGGTGTTCGCTCTTCCGCCGGAGTTGCGTCGGGACCTTAAGGCTGCCGGCGGCTGAGCCCGCGACGCACCAGGACGATGATGAGGGCTGCGATGGTCGCCCCGAAGATCCATAGGGCGTTGGTGCCCAAGGTCGTCACGATCATGAAGGCCTCGTTGACGAGTAGGTCTCCGGATGTGCTCACGGTGAGTTGACCGGCGGTCAACGTGGCGAGGAAGAACGCCAGTGGCGGCGCGACGACTGCGATGATCGCGTCATCGATGCGGACGGTGAATGCTGCGTAGACGCTCGCGACGACGAGGGCGACTCCGGTGAGCCACCCCAGGCCGACCTGCCTCATGACCAGCGCGTCGGCGAAGGCCATGACGACGGTGACTCCGATGACGATGAGCCAGACACTGCCCGCGCCGATACCTCGCTGGGCGTGCGCGCCTCCCCGTCGCGGTGGTGGGGGAGTTGCGGCACCCCCCGTCAGGACGTCGACGGGGGCAGGTGCGGCCGGGGGCGGCGCGACGAAGGGTTCCGGTGTCGGTGCCGCCGGCACGGGTGGCAGATCGGGCATCGTGCCTGATTCGGTCACGACCTCCGGGGTTGGCTCAGGAGTGTGCGTGCTGGCCAGACTCACGCTGCGCAACCCGACCACCTCATCAAGGGAGAGGGCGGGGACCGCGTTGTCGGCGGCTGAGCCTTCGGCACGCAGCGACCGGAACAGGCGTCCCGTGGGGGTGGTCGCGTCGCTCACGATCGCCAAGGCTACGCGATACCTCATCGTGCACCCGTTAGTTCGCGGCGTTCGCCTAACATGAATTCATGGCAAAGCCTCAAACACCGTGCCTGATCGTCGTCGGCACCCGGCCAGAGGCGATCAAGGTGCTCCCGGTCATCCTCGCTTTGCGTGACTCCGAATCAATTCGTCCGGTGGTCGTTTCGACCGGTCAGCATGAGGACTTGGTGAACGACGTCCTCAGGCTTGCAGGCGTCGAGCCCGATGTCGACCTTGCCGTGGCGCGGCCGGAGCAGACCCTGAACGGCGTTACCTACCGCGTGGTGCGTGCAATCGAGGACCTGCTGAAGGAGTTGCGGGGTGGAGTCGCCGAACGCCGCGGTCGGCCGAGATTGCAGGGTGCCGTCGAGGGCGGCGAGGGTGCGTTTCCCGGTTTCACGCTGGTCCACGGCGACACGACCTCGGCCATGGCTGCGGGGCTCGCGTCGGCGAACGCGCGGCTACCGGTCTTCCATCTGGAGGCCGGACTTCGTTCCAACAACATGCTCATGCCGTTCCCCGAAGAACTGAACCGTCGAGTGCTCACGACCCTGTCCTCCTTCCACATTGCGCCCACACTCGACAACAAGGAGTCGCTGATTCGCGAAGGTATCTCCGGCGAACTCATCTTCGTCAGTGGCAATACCGGCATTGATGCCTTGCAGTGGGCCGCGAATCTCCAGGCACCATGGCCCGACGCTCGACTTGAGGGCGTTGATGACGGACGGCCGCTCCTCGTTGTCACGGCGCATCGACGCGAGAATTGGGGCGGGGGGCTGGCCGGCATTGCGGAGGGCGTTGCGCGCGTGTGCCGGGCGCGGCCGGATCTCACTGCGGTCCTGCCGCTGCATCCCAATCCCCGAGTGGCGCACGAGATGCGGCCGATCCTCGATCCACTCCCCAATGTGATCATCACCGAGCCACTGGACTACGCGGTATTCGCCCGCTTGCTCAAGGCGGCGACGCTGGCTATCTCGGACTCCGGGGGAATCCAGGAGGAGGGCCCAAGCGTCGGGACCCCCGACACCTTGACCCTGGTGTGTCCGTCGTCGGGGGTTTTCGTCGTGTGGGGTGGACTGCGTTGCGTGGGCCGGTTACGGTCGCGGAATGACTGGACAGGGTGTGTGGTGGCGTCGGGTGTTGGTGGCAGGGTCTGCCGGGGTTGTGTTGGCGGGCGGTTTGATCGCCCCGGCGGTGGCGGCGGCACCGGGGGATCGGATCGGCACCGGCAAAATCGCCTGTGTGCCCGGACCCGGGGCGGACTGCCGGGACGTGGTCCAGAAGTGGACGTTTACACATCATGGTGACCTTCGAGGGGCGAAGTTCGCTCGGGCCAAACTCCAAGGAGCCGATCTGCGGGGTGCGCGCCTGAACGAGGCCAACTTCCGGGCAGTGGTCCTACGCCACGCACAGCTGCAAGATGCATCCTTGGTGGGGGCAAACTTTAGTCCCACCAGATCAAGCAGACCACGCGGTCGCGTGATGCGG
Source organism: Candidatus Nanopelagicales bacterium (assembly GCA_030827125.1). Taxonomy (GTDB): domain Bacteria; phylum Actinomycetota; class Actinomycetes; order S36-B12; family S36-B12; genus Mxb001. The sequence continues at coordinate 101,926 of JAURFD010000003.1, read as the reverse complement.
GCGGGACCCGCCTGCGATCCCAACTGTCAAAACGCAGACCTGTACGGCGCGAACCTGACCGGCGCGAACCTGACCAACGCGACCCTAACCGGCGCGACCCTGACCGGTGCGAACCTGACCGGTGCGAACCTGACCAACGCGGCCCTGTACTACACGAACCTGAATGGCGCGAGCCTGACCGGCGCGAACCTGACCGGTGCGGGCCTGCTCAACGCGGGCCTGAACGGCGCGCACCTGAACGGCGCGAACCTGACCGGGGCGAGCCTGACCGGCGCGTACCTGAACGGCGCGTACCTGAACGGCGCGAACCTGACCGGCGCGTACCTGAGCGGCGCAAACCTGACCAACGCGAGCCTGAACGGCGCAAACCTGAATGGCGCGGACCTGACCGGCGCGGTTTTCTGCAACACGACGATGCCGGACGGCAGCACCAATAACAGCGACTGCTGACAGAGACGACACACCGACACCTAATACCGGTGTCGTGAAGCCGGTGCTCGTGTGCCGGGATGTCACCGAACGGCATGAGGGCCTGCGCGCCGGCACTCTGCGACTGGTGGGCACCGATCCGCAGGCGATCGAGCAGAACGCCCTGGAGTTGCTAGATCACCCCGAAGAACGCGCCCGGATGGTCGACGCGGTCAATCCGTTCGGTGATGGACATGCTGCCGAGCGCATCGTGGCCGCGTTCGAGCACCTCCTCGGAGAGGGGCCGGCGCCCGAACAGTTCGGACCTTCGTTCTCCCGTCGGGAAGTTCTTGAATTCGCGGGATACGGAGCAGAGCAGGGCCCGCGATGAGAAGCCCTATGTGGACTCACCGAGACACGCTGCCGCGTCAACGGGGAGTTCCTCGTCGCCTATGACCTGCCGTATTCCGAACGCCGGGGAGCGGTGGGCATGTACGCCGAGGACTCGGTGGTGCGGTGGATGGATATCAGCGCAGATCAACGTCCAAGTGATTCGGTCGTGCGGCTGCGCTGAGTGACCGGCTCCGGTGTGGCGAGTTCGCCACTACCCACGCCGAGTTCGGACAGTCGGCGAGCCGACACCAGGACGCGACCCTCCAGTGAACCGACAGCTTTGTTGTAGTGACTCACCGCGCTGTCGAGGGAACTACCCATTCTCCGTACGTGGTCGAGGAAGGTGCCGAGACGCTCGTAGAGCTCCCGGCCGAGGGCGTGGATCTCGCGAGCGTTGTCCGCGATCGCCTCGCGTCGCCACACGTGGGAAACGGTGCGCAAGAGTGCGAGCAGCGTCGTTGGGGTCGCCACGATGACCCCGCGGGAGAAGGCTCGGTCGAGCAGCGTGGGGTCCTCGCGCAGGGCGATCCCGAGCATCGACTCCGCGGGCAGGAACAGGACGACCGCCTCGAGGGATCCGTCGTATCGCCGCCAATATTCCTTGGCACCGAGTCGATCCACGTGCGCGGCCACGTCGCGGGCGTGCCGTCCGTACAGGTCGGCCCTCGCCGCCGGGTCGTCGTTGGCCTCGGCCTCGAGCAGGGCCGCGAGGGGAACCTTGGCGTCGACGATCAAGGCGCGCTCGGCACCGAGGTGGACCACCAGGTCCGGCCGGGAGACACCGGAGTCGCCGGTAGTGGTGTCCTGCTCAACGAAGTCGACGTGTTCGAGCATCCCGGCGCTCTCCACCAGTCGGCGTAGGTGCGCCTCACCCCACCGGCCGCGAACGTCGACGCGACCCAGCGCGGTGGCCAGGGATCCCGTCTCCCGGCGAATCACCTCGGCCGTGGCCTCGACGTGACGCAACTGCTCGCCGATCTCTGCCCGCATGCCCGCCTGGTCGGCGCGCCGGAGCGATTCGGCTTCATCGAGGCGCCGACCGAGCCGATCCAGGGCTGTCTCCACCGCCATGACATCGGGTGCATCGGTCGACGACCGCGCGCGGGAGCGCCCCAGGGCGTAGCCGGCGAGAAGAGTAAGGGCAACACATAGGACCGTGGCGAGCACGGTGAGAGCAAGGGCGGAGGTGTCCATGTCACGACTGTGACAGGGGGGACTGACAGTGGGCTGGCGTCACACGCGGTTATCCGCGCAGAGGCTTATCTCCGGAGGGGTATGTAGTCGTCGGTGAACACGGCGGGCATCGAGTTCTCGTAGCGCCGCCCTAGTGTGCTCACCCAGATCGGGTCGGGCGGACCGTGTGGATCCTTCGGCCCATCCTCCTCAACCCTCCACCCGGAAGCGACCCGGCCGCGATTGTGGCGCGGGCAGGTGGGGGACAGACCCTGGGCGGACGTCTGGCCACCCGCACCGAAGGCCGGCAGGTGGTCTGCGTCGCAGTTGCGAGAGCGCACACCGCAGGACGGGTGCTTGCAGCGCGACTCACGGGCACGCAGGAACCGAGCCAGGCGCGCACCGGGGAACCGCTGTCGACCCTCGTCGATGAGGTAGTCGCCGACCGGATCGGTCACCCAGCGCTGCCACTGTGCATCGGCGGCTAGAGCGCGCACCAACTCCGGGTCCAGTGGACCGAAACCCTCGAGTTCACCGGGTGTGTCGGTCAGGCCGAAGAGGGTGGTCAGGGGAACGGTGACCCGGATCTGCACATCCGGGTGAGTGAGCGGGGGATCGTCCACGACAGACGCTGGCTCGCTCAAAGCCGTCGCCGTGGACTCGTCGCCTGCCCGACGCACACCAACGCGACCCACCGGAGCGAGCCCAAAAGCGCTCAGCAGGGCTGCATGGCGCCACTGGCCGAGGGTGCGGTCGTCGCCCTCGTCGGCGGCCTGGCGCATGGCGCGGGCCCGCGCGTCGATCAGGTCCCGGACGGCCACCGTGTCCAGGGACGGACCGCGGGCTGACAGGCAGGCGATCCCGTCTGCCTCGGCCCACATCGAGACGTCAGTGCGGTCCCGCTCTGCTCGCCGCCGGCGCCGCGTGGCGGCCTCCGGATCGAGTGAGGACACCAGACGGTTCATGCGCTCACGAAGTCGCGCGGGCGGCAGATCACGGGCGAAGAACATCGACATCTCCACCGCGCGGTCGGAGAGGTCGGCGCCGGTCTCGTCGGCACAGCCCGACAGGATCGACGCTGCTTCGTAGACCTCACGGGCTTGCCCGAGGGTCAACTCCCCGGAAGCTACGGCCTCGCCGAGACGTGGCCAGTCGCGCACCAGGGCGCTCGCGGCGTTGACCCTGCCCGTCGCCGTGCGTGCCGCAATGTGTAACGCCGCCGCGACCTCGTCGGCGACCCAGCCCTGCTGATGCGACGAGAACTCGACGTTCGGTGTCGCCGTGGCGGCGCACACGGCATCGGACACCGCGACCAACGCCTTGGCTTGAAGCATGTGGCTCCAGCCCAGAAGCCGGTCAGTCGCCGCGAGGTAGGCGACGCGATCGCTGTCATCAAGCGTGCCGGGATCGATCTCGGCCAACTTTGCTGCCAAGCCCGGGCCGGGCGGCAGCGAATCCCACGAGCACTCGCTCGCTTCGCTGCGATCGCGCCACCCTGCTGACATGCCCCCAACCTAGGTGGGGGGTCTGACACTGAACTTCGGCCGAAGATCGGTCATCCACAGCCACCACCTAGGATCGGCGCACTATGGCGCTCACTATCGGCATCGTCGGTCTGCCCAACGTCGGCAAGTCCACCCTCTTCAACGCTCTCACCGAGAACGACGTCCTCGCGGCGAACTACCCCTTCGCCACGATCGAGCCGAACACCGGTGTCGTGGAGGTCCCGGACCCTCGTCTCGCTGTCCTCGCACAGATCTTCGGATCCGAGCGGATCCTGCCCGCGACCGTGCAGTTCGTCGATATCGCCGGCATCGTCAAGGGGGCGAGCGAAGGAGCCGGTCTGGGCAACCAGTTCCTCGCCAACATTCGCGAGTCCGATGCGATCTGCCAGGTGCTCCGCGCCTTCGATGATCCGGACGTCGTTCACGTCGAAGGCCGAGTCGATCCGGCAGAAGACCTCGCCACCATCAACACCGAGTTGATCCTCGCTGACATGCAGACGGTGGAGAAGGCGATCCCGCGCCTGCAGAAAGAAGCGCGCATCAACAAGGAGCGCGCTGCTGCGCTCGCGGCCGCGGAGAAGGCGCAGCAGATCCTCAACGAGGGAACGACGATCTTCGCCTCGGGCATGGACGCCACGGAGATCCGCGAGCTCTTCCTGCTGACCGCCAAACCCTTCTTGTATGTCATCAACGCCGACGAGGAGCAACTGTCCGACGCGTCGTTCCGGCAGAAAATGCGCGATCTCGTGTCCCCGGCAGAGGCGGTCTTCCTGGACGCCAAGATCGAAGCCGAACTCGTCGGCCTCGATCACGATGAGGCGCTGGAGTTGCTGCAGTCGATCGGCCAAGACGAGTCCGGGCTGGACGCACTCGCCCGCGTGGGATTCGACACGCTGGGTCTGCAGACCTACCTCACCGCGGGGCCCAAGGAAGCCCGCGCGTGGACCATTCGCAAGGGAGCGACCGCCCCGGAGGCAGCCGGTGTCATCCACACCGACTTCCAGAAGGGCTTCATCAAGGCCGAGGTCGTGTCCTTTGACGATCTCGTCGATGCAGGCACGATGGCCGAGGCCAAGGCACGCGGCAAGGTCCGCATGGAGGGCAAGGACTACCTCATGCACGATGGCGACGTGGTCGAGTTCCGCTTCAACGTCTAATCAGCCATGGATCACGCGATGGTGCCGCGCTGCTCCTCGGCGACGAGGCGGATGCGGTGCGCGAGTTCGATATCGAGTTGCGTGACGCCCCCGACACTGTGGGTGGATAGTTCGAAGGCGACTGTTCGCCATCGGATATCGATATCCGGATGGTGGTTCATGTCCTCAGCTTCGAGGGCGACCTGATCGACTCCGAGGATCGCGGTGGGGAAGTCGGGGAAGACATACGAGCAGCGGATTGACTCGGTCGTCCCGGTCCAGCCCGGCAGCGGGATGAGTTGATCGGCGACTTCTTGTTCACTCAATGCCCTGCTCATAGAGCCAGAGTGGCAGACTCGCGCGGGTGGAGAAGGTCACCGGCCCAAAGTCCTACTTTCCTTCGATTGAGAAGAAGTACGGCGAACCCATCGACTACTGGATGACGCAGTTGGATGAGGTGCGCGAGGCCAAGCACATGGAGCAGGTGGCCCACCTCAAGCAGATGGGTATGGGCCACGGCCATGCGAACGCCGTCGTCGCTGTCTATCGCAAGGACAACGGGCTGTAGTGGAACTGCATGAAGGCGACCGGACGTCAATGACCGTGACCCTCGGCGAGAGGTCCCTCCGGCGTGACACCATCGCGCCATGAGTGATCTCGCCTACTCCGTGGAGCGTGAGTACTCCGTTCCGGTTGATCGCATGTGGCATGCCTGGACTGACTCCGACGCCCTGCAAGAGTGGTACGCGCCGACGGACCTTGTCGTCGTTCCCGGATCGACAGTGTCCGAGCCCGTGATCGGCGGCCGGTGGGCCACCGCGGTGGACGCATCCGCCTACGGTCACATCGCTTACTTTTGGGGTCGCTACTCCGAGGTCGATGAGCCCCGGCGACTCATGCATTCCATGTCGTACTCCCAGGATGAGGCGGACTTCCTCGAGCACTCGGACGACGCCGAGCAGCATCTCGTCGTCATCGATATCGAACCTCGGGTCAACGGTTCGTGGGTGCGCTTCGCTCAGTACGGCGACATGCCGGCCGAGCAGGCGCAGATGGCGCAACAGGGCATGGAGAGCTACTTCGACTCCCTGGGCAACTTCCTCGCCGAGTGATCAGCGCACGAGTCCCTCGGCGCGCAGTTCGAGCGAGGCGAGGGCCGAGATCACGTCGCGATCCCCGCGCCGCCAGGCGCCCGCCGGATCGTCACTGATCCGCGCAAGCAGATGCAGCGGCTGACGGGCCATCGCGCGAAGGGCAAACAGATCGAGGTCCTCGGTCGCATCAAGGAAGCGCCGTGCGGCCGTGGCCCGTCGAATGAACGCGATCCGAACCGGTACCCACACCATTGCCCACGACGCGATACCCAGCACCCCGAGCGCTATCGCCAGGAAGCGGGCCAGCACCCCCACCGCATCAGCCAACGTCTGACCGGCATCAGCGATGGCGATCGCCGCCGTGCCCATGCCGTCGAACGGCGAGCGAAGTGCGTCACCGATGAGCGGGACCTGCGCGACCGCGCCTCCCGCGTCGTCGAACTGTGCGGCGAGATCATTCGCGCTATCCGAGATTGCCTGACCGGGGCCGGCGAGATTCATCACGAGGTCATACAGGCGGAACGCCACCCAGATCCACAACGCGCTCCACGCCACGAGCCACAGGTCACCGGCGATCTGCCGTGCGCGGCGGGCTGGGATCTCGGAGTACCAGGTCATGACGGAACCTTCTTCCTCGGTGTGTATGTCCGATCAACCGTAGGATCCGGGCATGTCGCTGCGCCTGTCGAGGGTTCCCGGTGAGTACGCCGTGCATCGTTTCGCCCCCGATGCTGCGGTGCCTTCGACCGTGTGGGCGTCGCCCTTCGTCTCGGTGTCGCGATCCGCCGAGGAACTCAGCGTGATCACCGATGCGGGTATTCATGTCGACGCCCAACGCACTGAAGCGCCCTGGCTCGCGTACCGCGTACCTGACGCGATGGACTTCGATGTCGTCGGGGTCATGGCGGCGCTCACCGCGCCGCTGGCCGCTGCCGGCATCGCACTCCTCGCTGTCGCCACCTTCGACACCGACTACATCCTGGTGAGCGCCGATCGCGGAGAAGCCGCCGAGATCACCTGGCGTGCGGCTGACATCGACATCACATGACCATCGAGATCGCGTGAGCATCGTCGTTGTCGCCGGGGCCATCGAGCGAGACGGTCGCTACCTTGCGGCCCGGCGTACCCGTCCGGACTGGGCAGCGGGGCGCTGGGAGTTCCCCGGGGGCAAGGTCGAGCCGGGGGAGTCCGAGGAGGCCGCACTCATCCGGGAGTTGCGCGAGGAGCTCGGCGTGACGGTTGAGGTCGACCACCGGGTGCCGGGGGAGTGGGAATTGCACGACGACCTCGTCCTCCACCTCTACGTCGCACGTCTCATCGATGGTGAGCCGACTCCTCTGGACCACCACGATGACCTGCGCTGGGTGAGTCCGGCAGAGTTCACCGAGATTCCCTGGTTGGACTCCGATCGTGAGGCGGTGGCACGGCTCGGTCAGGGCCCCACGTAGGGTCTCCCGGTGACCGCCACCCGTTCCGACCTGCGCAATATCGCCATCGTCGCCCACGTCGACCACGGCAAGACCACCCTCGTCGACGCCATGCTGTGGCAGTCCGGCGCCTTCCGCGCCAACCAGGACGTGGACGACCGCGTGATGGACTCGATGGATCTGGAGCGGGAGAAGGGCATCACGATCCTCGCCAAGAACACGTCGGTGAAGTACGTCGGACCGTCGGCACCCGAGGGTGGGGTGACCTTCAACATCATCGACACACCGGGCCACGCCGACTTCGGCGGCGAGGTCGAGCGCGGCCTCGAGATGGTCGATGGGGTCGTGCTCCTCGTGGATGCTTCCGAGGGACCGCTGCCGCAGACACGGTTCGTCCTGCGCAAGGCGCTCGCCAAGAATTTGCCCGTCGTCCTCGTGATCAACAAGGTGGACCGACCGGATGCACGCATTGCCGAGGTGGTGGACGAGGCCTACGAGCTCTTCCTCGACCTGGATGCCACCGACAAGCAGATCGACTTCCCGATCGTCTACACGAGCGCCAAGGCGGGACGGGCGTCGAAGGAGCGTCCCGAGGATGGCGGCATGCCAGCCGAAGACAGTCTCGAACCGCTGTTCGCCACCTTGCTCGAGGCGATCCCCGCACCGTCGTACGACGAGAACGCACCCCTTCAGGCGCACGTCACCAACCTCGACGCCTCGCCCTATCTCGGTCGGCTTGCCCTGTGCCGCGTTCACGAGGGCACGATCCGCAAAGGCCAGCAGGTTGCCTGGATGAAGGCCGATGGCTCCGTTGAGCGTGCCAAGGTCGTGGAGCTGCTCATGACCGAGGCCCTCGACCGCGTGCCGGTCGCGGAGGCTGGCCCTGGTGACATCATCGCCGTCGCGGGCATCCCCGAGATCACCATCGGTGAGACGCTCGCGGATCCTGAGAGCCCGGTGGCCCTGCCGGTCATCACCGTGGATGAGCCATCCATCTCAATGACCTTCGGCATCAACACCTCTCCACTCGCGGGCCGCAGCGGCGGCACCAAACTCACCGCGAGCATGGTGAAGGGACGCCTTGAGCAGGAGCTCATCGGCAACGTGTCGATCCGCGTGCTCCCGACCGAGCGGCCGGACACCTGGGAGGTGCAGGGCCGCGGTGAACTCCAGCTCGCCATCCTCGTCGAACTCATGAAGCGTGAGGGTTTCGAACTCACCGTCGGCAAGCCGCAGGTGGTCACCCGCGAAATCGACGGCAAACTCTGCGAGCCCATGGAACGACTCAGCGTCGACATTCCTGAGGACTACCTCGGCGTCGTCACCCAACTCATGGCGCTGCGCAAGGGTCGGATGGAGCAGATGGTCAATCACGGCACCGGCTGGGTGCGCATGGACTACATCGTCCCGGCCCGTGGACTCATTGGCTTTCGCACCGAGTTCCTCACCGAGACGCGCGGTACCGGACTGCTGCATCACGTCTTCGATCGCTACGAGCCGTGGCACGGTGAGTTGCGCACCCGACCGACCGGATCACTCGTTGCCGATCGGTCCGGTCCCACAACGGGCTTCGCGCTCGCCAATCTGCAGGAGCGGGGCACGATGTTCGTCGGTCCCGGCACCGAGGTCTACGAGGGCATGATCGTGGGGGAGAACTCCCGGTCCGACGACATGGACGTCAACCCGACCAAGGAGAAGAAACTCACCAACATGCGGCAGTCATCGGGCGACGTGCTGGTACCTCTCATCCCGCATAGGCAACTCTCCCTTGAGCAGGCGTTGGAGTTCTGCCGCGAGGACGAGTGCGTCGAGGTGACTCCGAACGCCGTGCGCATCCGCAAGGTGCAGCTTGCGGCGACCGACCGGGCGAAGTCGCGCAATCGCGCGAAGTAGACCTTGCCGCTGGGCGGCCTCCCGGGTCACCCGGTGCGGGGACATAGGTCGCTCGACTCAGGTGTTATTCGGGCCTTTGGTCTCTTTGCTGACCGCAAGCGCGGCCGCTGATGATCGCGAATTGGTTACGAATGCCTCCCGTCGGTCCAGGAAGTTACCCATAGGTAGCAGGTTGGCCGTACAGTTGCGCCGCTGCCGGGGACTCCCGACGGTGCGTGGTCTTCACTCCCGTGGAGGGTGGCGTGTCGCAGGTGGTGGAAACGGAGAGTCGTGCCTCGGAGGCCGATCCCTCCGACGTCAAGGGTCGCTCCCTGACGCAAATCGCCTGGGGCCGACTGCGCCGGGACAAGACGTTCATCGTCTCGACGATCATCCTGGCCTTCTTCCTTCTCGCCGCGATCTTTGCCCCGGTCATCACCGGATTCCTCGGTGTCGACCCCTACTCGCTGGACCCCGATGTCCTTGACCCGGCCGGGGGCAAGCCCATCGGACCGTGGGGCGGCGCCAGTTGGGAGCACCCGCTCGGCGTCGAATGGGGGACGGGTCGCGACATCTTCGCTCGACTGATCTACGGGCTGCGCATTTCGCTGCTCATCGCGTTCTCCGCCACGATCCTGGTCGTTATTCTCGGCACGCTCTTCGGGATCATCTCCGGCTACGCGCGCGGCTGGGTCGATGCCTCCATCGGTCGACTGATGGACCTCATCCTCGCCTTCCCGTTCTTCCTCATCATCCTGGCGCTCTCCGGCACGATGACCCAGCGCCTCACCGACCTCGGCGTTCCCGAGGGCAATGCCTCGCGCATCACCTACCTGATCCTCGTGCTCGGCATCTTCGGCTGGCCCTACCTCGCGCGCATCGTGCGCGGTGAAGTCCTCAGCCTGCGCGAGCGCGAGTTCGTGGAGTCAGCGGTCTCGCTCGGTGCCAGCACCCCGCGCATCCTCTTCCGCGAGATCCTGCCCAACCTGTGGGCGCCGATTCTCGTCTACGCCACCCTGCTCCTGCCGGTCTACGTCGCGACGGAGGCCGTGCTGTCCTTCCTCGGTGTGGGCGTCCTACCGCCGGACCCGTCCTTCGGCGCCATGCTGGGTGCGTCCACGCAGTACTGGACCCTCGTTCCTTCGTATCTCTTCATCCCGGGCACGCTGCTCGTCATCATCGTTGTCGCGTTCAATCTCGCGGGCGACTCGGTGCGCGATGCCCTCGACCCCAAGGCGGCAAAGCGATGAGCCGCCTCCACTCACTCCCGCCCGCCGACGCGCATCGTGCGTTTCTCGGGGGAGAGGCCGCGCCTGTGCGTTCGGCCTGTTCTGCACACAAGGAGGAAACATGCTGAAGTTCCGAAAGGGGGCAACGCTCGCGATTGGTGTCGCGACCGGCGCCCTTGTTCTCGCTGCCTGTGGTGGCAGCTCCTCGGATGGCGGTGACTCCTCGTCATCGTCGTCCGGTGGTGACTCCTCGTCATCGTCGTCCAGTAGCGACTCCTCGGCGCCGACCCCCGACGACGGCCAGGCGGGCGGCACCCTCTCCATCCTCACCAGCGCGGAGCAGTTGCTGTCGCTGGATCCGCAGGTCATCTACACCGGTGAGGACCTCGCGTTCCTCGGTGCGACGATCATGCGCTCCCTCACGGCGTACCAGGTTGCTCCTGGCGACACCGAGGGCACGACCCTCGTGCCCGACATGGCGACCGACACCGGCACCGTGAGCAACGAGGGCAAGACCTGGTCCTTCACCCTGCGTGATGGCATTACGTGGGAGGACGGCTCGCCCGTCACCTGTCAGGACGTCGCCTACGGCACCTCGCGCCAGTTCGATACCGGACTCGCCGAGGGCGGCCCGGTCTATGGCGTGTCGTACCTCGACATCCCCGTCGACGAAGAGGGCAACTCGGCGTACGCCGGCCCCGCGGACGGCACCGGCCAGGAGCTCTTCGACAAGGCCGTGACCTGTGATGGCAACACCATCACCTTCAACTTGAACCAGCCGGTTCCGGACTTCAACTACGCCGTGACCCTCGGCTTCAGCGCGGTGCCTGCGGGCATGGCGACGGGCGAGGAGTACGCCAACAAGCCGATGTCCAACGGCCCCTACAAGATCGCCGAGTACTCGAAGGGTGCGGGCGGCAAGCTTGTCCTCGTCCGCAACGAGGCGTGGAACAAGGACAGCGATCCCTACCGTCTGGCCCTGCCGGACAGCTGGGTGATCGACTTCGGCATTGAGGAGACCGTCGGCGAGCAGCGCGTCATGCAGAGCTCCGGCGACGACGCCTACGCCATGGTGCAGAGCCTGACCACGGCCGCTCTCCCCGTCGTGTTCGAGGATGCGCAGTACGAGTCGCGTCGCATTGACGCGTTCGACCCGTACACCATCTACGCGGCCGTTAACGCCGAGAAGATTCCGGACGAGAAGTGCCGCCAGGCCATCGGTGTCGCCCTCGACCGTGACGCTCTCCTGCTCAACGCCGGTGGCACCTACGCCGGTGAGCTGGCCGACGGTGTCGTCAAGCCCAACATCGGCATCGACTACGCACCGACCGGACTGTGGGACGGCCTGCTCGGCCAGCCTGTGCCCGGTACCGGTGATCCGGAGTTCGCCAAGAAGCTCCTCGCCGAGGGCAACAACTGCCCGACGGAGATCACCGTTGACTACGGCCAGACCGAGGACAACGACAAGGCCGTTGCCATTTGGGTCGAGTCCCTCGCTCGCGCCGGTATCACCGTGAAGCCGAACCCGATTGAGCGCGGCCAGTACTACGGCGTCGTGTTCAAGGACGGCAACGAGATCATGTTCGGCGGCTGGGGCCCGGACTGGCCCAACGCCTCCACCGTGATCCCGCCGCTGTTCGTGCAGGGCTGGAACCTGTCGAAGGTGGACGACAAGGAGTTCAACAAGCAGGTTCAGGCCGCATCGGTTGAGCTCGATCGCGAGAAGCAGGCCACCATGTGGCAGGAGCTCGACAAGATCGCAGCCCAGAAGATGTGGACGGTCCCGACCCGCTTCGGTCGTGACCAGCGTCTGGCCGGCACCAGTGTCGGTCCGATCTTCAGCTGGGCGGCGTACGGGTCCTACCCGTACCCGATCATGTACGCCGCGCAGTAATCGGCGTCAGCGTGGAGGGGGCGGTTCGCCGCCCCCTCCACGCGCACCATCAGCCCACCTGAGAAACCAACCCAACACGACGACGGAAGGGGGTAGGACATGAGCGCGTTCGTCGTGCGCCGCGTGCTCATCATGCTGTTGATGCTCCTACTCCTGAGCTTCGCGGTCTTCTTCCTCTTCAGCATCCTGCCCGCCGATGTCGCACGTCTCACCTGCGGCAAGATCTGCACCGACCAGACCATCGAACTCAATCGCGCACGGCTCGGGCTCGACAAGTCGATCTTCGAGCAGTATTGGCTCTTCCTCTCGGCGATCTTCGTCGGCCGCACCTACGGGGTGGGCGAAGGGGCACTGGTTTGCGAGGCGCCGTGCCTCGGCTGGTCCTTCACCAAGTCCGAGCCGGTCCTCGAGCTCATCCTCGACCGCCTTCCCGCCACCGTCTTCCTCGCGCTCGGCGCCTTCGTCATCTTTCTCATCGGCGGTGTCGGCCTCGGTGTCTACAGCGCGCTGCGTCGCGGTCGTTGGCAGGACAAGGCAATCACCGGAGTCTCGCTCATCGGCTATTCCCTGCCGTCCTTCTTCATCGGCCTTGTTGTCATCTTCTTCGTCATCATCCGATGGCAGTTGCTGCCGTTCCCCGACTACGTGAACCCGTGGGAAGACCCTGTGCAATTCCTCCAGACGATGATCCTGCCCTGGATCGTGCTGGCGGTGCTGTATGCGGCCTTCTACACACGACTGACCCGAAGTCAGATGCTCGAGACGCTCAGCGAGGACTTCATTCGTACCGCGCGTGCTAAGGGGTTGAAGGAGCGCGTCGTTATCGGCAAGCACGCCCTGCGCGCGGGTCTCACCCCGATCGTCACGGCCGCAGGTCTTGACCTGGCCGGATTGTTGGGCGGGGCGATCATCCTCGAGACGATCTTCAGCCTGCCCGGATTGGGTAGCCTCGCGATCTCGTCGGTGCTCAACCCTGACCAGTCGATCCTCGTCGGCATCACGCTCATCACGGCGACGTTCATCATCGTGGCCAACCTCATCGTCGACATCCTTTACGCCTTCATTGACCCCAGGGTGAGGCCGACATGAGCGCTCCCTTCCTCGAGGTCAACGACCTGCGCGTGTCCTTCCGCACCGAGGACGGCGTCGTGCGCGCGGTCGACGGCTCATCCTTCAACGTCGCCCAGGGGGAGACGCTCGCCATCGTGGGCGAGTCGGGCTCGGGCAAGTCCGTCACCGCTCAGGCGATCATGGGGCTGCTCAGTCGTCGCAGCGCCGATATCAGCGGCCAGGTAGTGCTGGATGGCAGCGACCTGCTCGCGCTCGACGACGATGAGATCCGCCGCTTGCGCGGCGCCCGCATGGCGATGATCTTTCAAGATCCGCTGTCCAGTCTCCACCCGTTCTATCGCATCGGTGATCAACTCACCGAAGCCGTGCGCGTGCACCGCAAGGTCAGTCGCAAGGAGGCCCGCAATCGGGCGATCGATGGGCTGCGCCGCGTGGGCATTCCCGCCCCAGAACAGCGCATTGATGACTACCCGCATCAACTCTCCGGCGGCATGCGCCAGCGCGTCATGATCGCGATGGCCCTCATCAACGAACCGCAATTGCTTATCGCGGACGAGCCGACAACGGCGCTCGATGTGACGGTCCAGGCCCAGATCACTGAGCTCATGGTCGAACTGCAGAAGCAGACCGGCACGACCCTCATCATCATCACGCACGACCTGGGAGTCGTCGCCGATATGGCCGACCATGTCTGTGTGATGTACGGCGGTCGGGTAGTGGAGTACGGCTCCATCGACGACGTCTACTACCGACCGGCCATGCCCTACACGCAGGGCCTCCTCGCGTCGGTTCCGCGCCTCGACTCCGATCGCAATGCACGCTTGGATCCGATCCCCGGCAATCCGCCATCGCTGATCAACCTGCCGTCGGGCTGCGTCTTCCACCCCCGCTGCGGTCGTCGTGACGAGGTCCGTGGTGACCTGTGTGTGACGACCGAGCCCGAGCTTCTCGAGGTGGCTGCCGGGCACACGGCCCGTTGCCACCTCACCGCACAGGTCCATGCCGAGGAGGTGTTCGGTGCCCGCTGACTCCGAGCGCGTCCTCGATGTGCGTGACCTCCAGGTCTATTTCCCGGTGCGGTCGCGCGGGGTCTTCCCTCGCACCATCGGCCAGATCAAGGCCGTGGACGGCGTGAGCCTGCACGTCGAGGCGGGCAAGACGCTGGGGCTGGTCGGTGAGAGCGGATGCGGCAAGTCCACGACGGGCCGCGCCATCCTGCGGCTCACGCAGCCCACCGCCGGCAGCGTGGAACTCAACGGGACCGACATCACCAACCTGTCGCGTCGCCAACTGCGCCCGCTGCGTCGCGAGGCGCAAATGATCTTCCAGGACCCCTATAACGCGCTCAATCCTCGGCAGACGATCGGATCGATCATTGCCGCCCCCTTCCGCATTCAAGGCGTCGAGCCGCCCGGGGGAGTGCGGACCGCCGTGCGCGAACTCTTGGATCGGGTGGGACTGAACCCGGAGCACGTCAACCGCTATCCCAATGAGTTCTCGGGCGGCCAGCGTCAGCGCATCGGCATTGCGCGCGCCATTGCGCTTCGCCCTAAGTTGATCATCTGCGATGAGCCGGTGTCCGCCCTGGATGTGTCCATCCAGGCGCAGATCTTGAACCTGCTGCAGGACCTGCAGGATGACTTCGGTGTCTCCTATCTCTTCATCGCACACGACCTCGCCGTGGTGCGCCAGATCGCCGACCGCGTCGCGGTGATGTATCTCGGGCACATCGTGGAGTCGTCTTCGCGTGAGGAGCTTTACAAGCGCCCGCTGCATCCCTACACCCACGCGCTGCTGTCCGCCGTACCCATCCCGGATCCGGAGGCGCAGACCCAGCGTGAACGCATCGTGCTCGGTGGCGACCTGCCCAGTCCGCTCAATCCGCCGTCGGGCTGTGTCTTCCACACCCGCTGTTTCGTCGCGCAGGATCGCTGCCGCACCGAGGTGCCGATCATGCGCGATATGGGGCAGGGGCATCTGGTGGCCTGCCACTTCCCGATCGAAGAGCAGAGAATCGGCGAGGTCATCCACGGCCCGGACTCCGGACTCACCGCGCCGCTCGAACCCGAGCCGGGCTACTTCAGCGAGTCGATCACCGACCTCGGTGCCGTGGGCACGACCCGCCTCGACTCGGCCAACAGCACCGACGAAGGCATCTAGCCCATCGATCAATACCTCGCTAGTGCAAGTGCTCGGTGAAGAAGTCGAGTTCGGCGCGCAGCAGGTTCTCGGCGACGACCTCCTGCGGGGTCATGTGCGTGACCCCTGTCAGTGGAAGCACGCTGTGCGGTCGACCGGCGGCCAACAGCGCCGAACTCAACCGCAGGGTGTGCGCCGCCACGACGTTGTCATCCGCGAGTCCGTGAATGATGAGCAGCGGTCGTGTCAGGCCCGCGGCGAGAGGGATCAGTGAGGACGCCTCGTACGCCGCGTCTTCATCCGCGGGCATCCCGAGATAGCGCTCCGTATACCCGGTGTCGTACAGGCGCCAGTCGGTGACCGGTGCGCCCGCGACTGCCGCATGGAAGACGTCGGGTCGACGCAGGACCGCGAGCGCGGCGAGGTAGCCGCCGAAGGACCAGCCGCGAATCCCTACGCGCGTCGGATCCAGATCATCGGGATACATCTCCACAGCAGCCAGGACGGCGGCCACCTGATCTTCGAGCGCAGGGCTCGCCAGATCTCCGCGCACGCTGCGATCCCAGGCCGGGCCGCGACCCGGGGTCCCGCGCCCGTCGGCAACGATCACCGCGAAGCCCTGGTCGGCCAGCCATTGATTCGTACCGAAGGCAAGGCCGGAGGCGACCACCATGCGCGCATGCGGGCCGCCGTACGGCGAACAGATGATGGGCAGATGCTGACTTCCCGGGACGTGGCCGGTCGGGAAGAGGACGGCGACCCGCAGTTGCCGATCGCCCAGGACATGGAGGGTGACCTGCGGGGAGATGCACGGAGTCTCCGCGAACGACGCGATGGTGCCGACGTGATCGCTGGCTCGCCACACCGCCATCTCGCTCGTCGTGCGGTCGACGTCGGTCGATGTCGTGATGAGCACGTCGCCCGACCGTCGCGCCGAGGCGATACCGGGGAGGGGAAGCCGGACCGCCGATCCGTCAGCACCGATGCGATAGACGCCTTCACGGACCGGGTCGTCGCTGGCTGAGACAAGTATGTCCTCGCCGACGTCAAGCAGGGCCGACACCTGCAGTCCCACCGGGCTGAGTGCGTCGCCGTCCACATAGACCCGATTGGTGTCGTGAGCGCGATCGGACAGCACCTCGACCAGCGCTCCGGTCGAAGACCGTGTCGGACTCCCGGGAACGACATCGATCCAGTCATCGTCGGCATGCTCGGTGACCAGGGTCGTCGCCCCGGTGTTCGGATCAGCGGTGAAGAGGCGCTGACGGCGTTGGTCACGGGACATCACCGCCACGAGGGGATCGGCGTGGTCGACGACGTCGACGCGTGTGAGATAGGGGAACTCCTCGTGATCCCAGGTCACGTCGATCGGTTCGGCGCCGTCAGCGAGAGGCACGAGCCACAGTGACAGGTCGGCGTTGGGTCGACCGGCGGCGGGATAGCGGTGCTCCGCTGGCGGGTGCGCGGGATTCGCAGGGTCGGCAATCCACCACACGTCGACGGGGTCGACGTCCACGCGTTCGACCAGAAGGCCGCTGCCGTCGGCGAGCCACCAGAAGCCGCGGATGCGCTCGAGTTCCTCGGCCGCGATGAAGTCGGCGAGGCCCCAACTCGCCGTGTCCCTGTCGGGTACGGCGACGGCACGTGCGGGGCCGCCGTCGGTGGGTGCGACGTACAACGCGCGTTCGCAGACGTAGGCGACCTGCTGGCCGGTCGGGTCGATCCGGGGGTCAATGACCGGGCCGGGAGCGGCAAGGGCCGTCACCATGCCCGTGGCAAGGTCAGCGACGAAGGGGCTCCCGGCGAGGGCGAACGACGCGCGGCTGAGCGTCGAGTCCGTCGCATAGTCCGTGATTCCGCCCGTGACCTCGCGCAGTCGCTCCCGCCGAGCACGCTCCTCGGGCGGAAGGTCACCGTCCGATGCGATGTCCGTGGGATCCACGAGGCAGGTCTCAACGCCTGTCGAGATGTCGAAGGCCCACAGTGCGTTGACCGGATCCGTGCCCGAGCGGCCTCGCAGGAAGTAGATGCGGTCGTTCGTCGCATCGATCGCGGTACTCCGTGGCGCGCCAAGTCGGAATCCGCGCGTGCGGGCCCGCTGCCGGGGGTAGGACTCCTGGGTCATCGACTGGCCACCTCTCCTGGCACCTCACCGCTGCTGTCGCGGTCCGGCGTGACGGTATCGTCGCACCATGTCCGACCGGCGGCTTCTCCTTGTCCATGCTCACCCCGATGACGAGTGCATTGGGACCGGCGCCTCCATGGCCAAGTATGTCGATGAGGGAGTGCAGGTCACGCTCGTCACCTGCACGCTGGGCGAGGAAGGCGAGGTCCTCGTCCCCGAGCTCGCCCATCTCGCGTCCGGGCTGGAGGATCGGCTCGGCGAGCACCGGCAGACCGAACTAGCGAACGCGATGACGGTCCTCGGAGTCACCGATCATCGTTTTCTCGGGGGTCCCGGGCGCTTCCGCGACTCCGGCATGGTGGGCACCCCACCCAACGAACGTCCCGAGGCCTTTTGGCGCGCGGACCTGCTAGACGCGGCG
This sequence comes from Candidatus Nanopelagicales bacterium, assembly GCA_030827125.1. GTDB lineage: Bacteria > Actinomycetota > Actinomycetes > S36-B12 > S36-B12 > Mxb001. The sequence goes on along the minus strand of JAURFD010000003.1, from coordinate 84,039 downwards.
AACGAGCTCGTGCCGGTCATTCGCGAAGTGAAGCCGCAGGTCCTCGTGACCTACGACGACTTCGGTGGCTACGGACATCCCGATCACATCCAGGCCCATCGCGTGGCCATGTACGCCGTTGCGCTGGCTGAGGCGCCGTCGTATCGGCGCGACCTCGGTGAGCCGTGGCACATTGACAAGGTCTACTGGACGGCGTTCCCACGCAGTGTCGTCCGTGCTGGAATCGAGGCCATGCGGGCCGCGGGAGAGACGACCGGCTTCGCCGAGATGGACCCTGACGACCTCCCCTTCGTCATTGATGACGAGTTGGTGACTACAGCCGTCTTCGCACCGGAGCATCTTGAGCGCAAGATGGATGCGCTGCGTGAGCACGTGACTCAGGTGTCGGTCGATGGTGGCTTCTTCGCATTGGCCGACAACGTGGGTGCTCAGGCATTCGCCACCGAGTACTACCGGCTTGTGCGGGGAGTGCCGGGGCCGTTGGATGCGGAGGGTCGCGAGACCGATCTCTTCGCCGGGATCTGACGGGTGCGCGTCCTCATCGGCGTCGGCGCCGTTGGCGCTGGTGTGGTCACGGGGGTGGTGGGGGCTTTCCTCCAGGCGGTTCGCCTGTCCCTCGGCGGGTGGACAATCCCCATCGGGCTAGGGATAACCCTCATCCTGTTTCTCGTCCTAGTGCGAGCGGTCATCGAGGCGACCGGGGTGCGATGGACCGGATGGTTGGCCTTCGCGGGTTGGCTCATTGCCACCGTCATCTATGCGGCCGAACTGCCTTCTGGGTCGCTGATTATTTCGGCGGGCGGCCGACAGATGACCTACTTGCTCGGCGGAGTCATCATCGCCGCGGCAGCCGCGACGATTCCGCCAATCGGGCGGCTGCGAGGTCCCCAGAGACTTCCCACGGAGCCACGCGCTCCTGAAGAGGCATCTTCGTGATGAACCTGCCTAAGATGGGGTGTCCTGACCTCGACTCACCGGAGTACTAAACCCGTGCCTGATGAGGAGCCGACCCGCGGCGCCACTGCCCTGGGTCAACGTGGCCTGTTCATCGCGCTGGCGGCGGTGGCAGGTGCCGTGGTCTTCTACCTGGGGATGATCCTCGGCGGTTCCTCCGACATCCCGGCCAACACCACGGTCCTCGGGGTTCAGATCGGTGGCATGTCTCGCGCGGAAGCCGTGCAGACGCTCGAGCAGCAAGTCGGGCCTCGCGCCGAGGCCCCAATTCAGATCTCGGCGTTCGACACCTCCGAGGAGATCTACCCGAGTCAGTCCGGTCTGGCCTTTGACCCGATCGCGACGGTCGACGACGCGACTGGCCGCATTTACAACCCGGTCGGCATGGTCATGCGTCTCTTCGGTCCGCAGGTGGTGGCTCCCGTCGTGGTTATCGACGAGCCGCAACTTGAAGATCGGCTCGCGAACTTCGCGGAGTTCGTCGCGATGCCCTCGTCGGAGCCCACGATCTACTACGAGGATGACCTGACCCCGGTACTCACGCCGCCCGAGCAGGGTCGTGACATCGACCTCCCGGCCGCGTCCGAAGCTGTCGCCAATACCTACCTTCAGGCCAGTTCGTCGGTGGCGCTTCCGGAGATCATCGTTGAGCCCGCGGTCGGCGTGGAGGCTGCCGATGACTACCTCGCCGGGCCCGCAACGACGGCGGTGTCCGGCCCGGTCGAGATCAAGGTCCAGGATGTCTACGTCGGCATTGATGCTGGTTTCATCGCGGCCGCGACCTACTACGAGGTCCAAGACGGCGAACTTGCACCGGTCATCGACGGGCGCCTGTTGCACGACGCGACCGCCGACCAACTCGAAGCCGTGGAGACGCCCGGCAACAACGCGACCTTCGCGATTGACGAAAACAACCAGCCGTACGTCGTCCCATCCCAGGTCGGCGAGGGAGTTTCGGACGACGACATGGCTGCTGCCGTCGCCGACGCGATGTTCCAGACCGACGGACGTCGGGCCACTGCCGTAGTGACCGTCCGCGACCCGGTCGTCACCACGGCTGATGCGGAGAAGTTGGGCGTTATCGAAGAGATCTCCAGCTTCACCCAGGAGGTCAACTACGCGGAATACCTCGCCCACAACCTGGCGCTCGCCTCGGAATACATCAACGGCACCCTGCTGCTGCCCGGCGAGGTCTTCTCGATGAACGAGAAAACCGAAAACCGTGATCCGAAGAATGGCTACATGGAGGGCTACGTTATTGGCCCCGGTGGCATCTTCCGCAAAGAACTCGGCGGAGGTCTGTCTGCCGCGACGACGACCGTCTGGTCGGCGGCGTTCTACGCCGGACTCGAGCCCGTAAACGTCCAGGCGCACTCGATCTACATCTCGCGCTACACGCCGGGGCTAGAGGCGACCGTGGCGTGGGGTGGCTTCGACATGAAGTTCCGCAACAACACGCCCTACGGTGTCTTCATCACCGCCGAGTCCGACGAGACGTCCATGACGGTGCGGATGTACAGCACCAAGATCTACACGGCGATCGAGGCGGAGGTGGGCGAGCGGTACTGGCCGAGGGACTTCAAGACGATCTACAACCCCGATGAGGAGTGCTCGCCGCAGTCCGGCACCGAGGGGTTCACGATTGACGTGGATCGCGTCTTCTATGAGGGTGACAAGGAAGTCGAGCGGCAGACCTTCACTACCGCCTACACCCCCTCTCCACGGGTGATCTGCGGCGAGAAGCCCAAGCCGGACAAGCCCGATGAGCCGGACCCCGAATCCACGGACGCGCCAACCGACGAACCCACGGCTGACCCGACGGACGTTCCCGCCACCGATCCCAGTGCGGACGCACCCGCGAACGCCGGAGACGATCAGGCCTGAGACTCGCTCGTCGGTGGTCCCGTCCGCGGGACACCTCGTGCGCTCGGGGCACCCGCGACACCGGCAGACGCACCCGGGGCGCTAACGTGACCCCCGGCGAGTGATCGTCGACTCGACCGACCGGTCGGGTGCGGTGTGCGCGTCCTGCGGGGCGTCGCCCGAGACGAAAGGCAGTCCGGTGACCTACGTCATCACCTTGGCTTGCGTCGATGTGAAGGACAAGTCCTGTATCGAGGAGTGTCCCGTCGACTGCATCTACGAGGGCGAGCGGATGCTCTACATCCAGCCCGATGAGTGCGTTGATTGCGGTGCCTGCGAGCCGGTGTGCCCGGTGGAGGCGATCTACTACGAGGACGACGTCCCCGAGGAGTGGACCGATTACACCGCCGCCAATGCGGAGTTCTTCAACGACCTCGGTTCGCCCGGTGGCGCAGCCAAGCTCGGCGCACAGGAGTTCGACGCGGCCCTCATCGCGACCGTGCCGCCGAAGGAAGACAGCTGAAGCTTCCGGACTTCCCGTGGGATCGCCTCGCGCCCGTCGCTGAGCAGGCGCGATCGCATCCCCGGTTTGCCGACCTGTCCATTGGCAGCCCGGTCGACCCCACGCCTGAGCCCGTCCAGCGGGCACTCGCATCCGCGGCGAACGCGCCGGGTTATCCCACGGTCGCCGGCTTGCCCGAGGCGGCAACAGCGTTCACTGACTGGCTGCACCGCAGCGTCGGGGTCGTCTCTGACGTGGCGACGATCCCCTCGATCGGGTCCAAGGAGGTTGTCGCGCTCCTGCCGATCCTCCTGGGCCTGCGCGATGGCGCGAAGGTGATCGTCCCGGAATTGGCCTACCCGACGTACGTCGTGGGTGGCCTGTTCGCCCACTGCGACATCATCGTCTCCGACGATCCGGCTGATGTTGAGGGTGCGTCGCTCGTCTGGCTGAACTCTCCCAGCAATCCGACGGGCCGGGTCATGGGTGCGAACGAGCTCCGGGACATGGTGGCGGCGGCGCGGGCCACAGGAGCGCTCGTCGCCTCCGACGAGTGCTACATCGAGTTTGGCTGGGCGGGTCGGCCCCCCTCAGTCCTCAGCCCAGAGGTCACCGGAACGGACCCGTCCGGAGTCCTCGCCCTGCACGCGCTGTCCAAGCGCTCGAACATGGCTGGCTATCGCTATGGCGCCGTCGCCGGTGACCCGGTGGTGGTGAAGCAGTTGCTCGAGGTGCGCAAGCACCTGGGCTTCATGGTGCCGTTGCCGGTCCAGCGGGCCGCCGTCGTCGCCTGGTCGGACGACGTCCACGTCGAGGAGCAGCGGCAGCGCTACCTCCACCGGCGCGCAATCCTTCTCCCGGCCCTGCAGCGGGCCGGCTTCCGCATCGACCATAGCGAGGCAGGCCTCTACCTGTGGGCCACCCGTGGGGCGGACTGCTGGGAGACGGCCCGCTGGCTCGCCGAGCGGGGCATCCTCGTGGCCCCGGGCGACTTCTACGGGGCAGCAGGGCACGAACATGTCCGGGTTGCTCTCACGGCCACCGATGACACCATCGCGGCGGCCGCGGAGTCCCTCAGCGCCTGATCGCAGGACCGGGTTCGTTCGCCGAACCCGGCGAGGATACGGTGGGCGCACCAGTTCAAGTCCGGTTTCAGCCCCTCACAAGGGGTGCGTGCAAGCAGGAGGCCCTCGGTGTCGGATGCGGTGTTGCAGTACTCGGGGGGCGAACTACCACTTCCCGAAGCGCCATCCACCATCGGTGAGTCCGGCTATGACATCAGCAAACTGCTGTCCACGACCGGCAACGTGACCCTCGACCACGGGTTCGTCAACACCGCCTCATGCTCGTCGGCCATCACCTACATCGACGGGGAGAAGGGCATCCTGCGCTACCGCGGATACCCGATTGAGCAACTCGCCGAGCAGTCGTCCTACCTCGAGGCGGCGTACCTGCTCATCTACGGCTACCTTCCGACGGTCGACGAACTCGGCGAATTCAAGGGCCAGATCAAGCGGCACACCATGCTGCACGAGGAGCTGCGCCAGTTCTTCGATGGCTTCCCCCGCGACGCGCATCCGATGCCGGTGCTCTCGTCGGCGGTTTCGGCGCTGTCGACGTTCTACCAGGACTCGCTGGACCCGTTCGACCCCGAGCAGGTCGAGATCAGCACGATCCGCCTCATGGCCAAGGTGCCCACGCTGGCGGCGTACTCCTACAAGAAGTCGGTCGGCCAGCCGTACATGTACCCCGACAACTCCCTGGGGTTCATCGACAACTTCCTGCGGATGACCTTTGGTGTCCCCGCCGAGGAATACCAGGTCGATCCCACCGTCTCCAAAGCGCTCAACATGCTGCTTCTGTTGCACGCCGATCACGAGCAGAACTGTTCGACATCAACCGTGCGGCTCGTAGGTTCGTCGCATGCGAACCTCTTCGCCTCAGTCTCGGCCGGCATCAATGCACTCTTCGGCCCACTGCATGGCGGAGCTAACCAAGCCGTGCTGGAGATGCTCGAGAAGATCCACGCCTCCGGTGGTGGGGTCAACACCTTCATCCGCCAGGTCAAGGATCGTCAGGACGGCGTGAAGCTCATGGGCTTCGGGCACCGCGTCTACAAGAACTACGATCCGCGCGCCGCGCTGGTCAAGAAGGCGGCCTATGACGTCTTCGCTGCGCTCGACGTCAAGGATCCGCTGCTCGACATCGCCCTGCGCTTGGAGGAGGTTGCGCTCGCTGACGACTTCTTCATCGAGCGCAAGCTCTATCCCAATGTCGATTTCTACACCGGGCTGATCTATAAGGCGATGGGCTTCCCGAACCGGATGTTCACGGTGCTCTTCGCTCTCGGTCGCCTCCCGGGCTGGATTGCGCAGTGGCGCGAGATGATCAACGACCCGCACACCAAGATCGGCCGACCGCGTCAGGTCTACATCGGTGAGCCCCTGCGCGACTACGTCCCGATCGAGGACCGCACCGCCTAAGAAGTCCTAGTCGTTCGCGTGCAGGGCGGCGTTCAAACCACCCCATGAACCCGTCCGCGGCACGACCTCGAGTGCACCGGTCACCGAATTGCGGCGGAAGAGCAGGTTCGGCACGCCGGAGAGCTCGCGCGCCTTGACGACCTCGCCGTCGGGAAGGGTCACGCGGGCCCCTGCGGTCACATAGGTGCCGGCCTCGACGACGGAACCATCGCCCAGGCTGATGCCGATGCCGGCGTTGGCCCCGATGAGGCAGCCGGCGCCGACGCTGATGATCTCCTGGCCGCCGCCGGAGAGCGTGCCCATGATTGAGGCGCCGCCACCGATATCGGATCCGTCGCCGACGATGACCCCGGCCGAGATGCGACCTTCGACCATGGAGTGGCCGAGCGTGCCGGCGTTGAAGTTGATGAAGCCCTCGTGCATGACAACTGTGCCGTCGGCGCAATGAGCACCAAGCCGGACGCGATCGGCGTCGGCGATGCGCACTCCGGAGGGGACGACGTAATCGACCATGCGCGGGAAGCGGTCGACGCCCAAGACGTTGAGAGACTCGCCATGGGAGCGGGCTCGCATGCGTGCGGCGTCGATCTGATCGATGGCGACGGGGCCGCGCGTGGTCCAGGCGACGTTGGTGAGCAGACCGAAGACGCCATCGAGGTTGATGGTGCGCGGCTGGACGAGTCGGTGCGACAGCAGATGCAGCCTGAGGTAGGCATCGGCGGCGTCCGCCGGGGGAGCCTGCAGGTCCTCGATCACGGTCGTAATGGTGCGGACGTCGACTCCGCGAATCTCGTCGTGCCGCTGGGCAGCGTCGATGCCGAGGACCGGCAGGGGATCGCGGTCGAGGACGGGGGAGGGGTACCAGGCATCGAGGAGGACGCCGTCTGAGTACGTCGCCAGTCCATGGGCGCTGGCCGGTCCGGTCACGGGCTCACTGTGCATGATGGGCAGGCTATCGAAGTGGCCGCGTGACCGGACCGGCCGTGCGTTACTACTGCTTGACGGCGCTACTGCTTGACGGCCTCGACGTCGAGCTCGAGCTTGATGGTGTCGCTGACGAGGACACCGCCTGCCTCGAGCGCGACGTTCCACACCATGCCAAAGTCCTTGCGGCTGATCTCCGCCTTGCCCTCGAAGCCGATACGGGTTCCGCCCCAAGGGTCCTGGCCGACCCCGGTGAGCTCCACCTTCACGGTGACCGGCTTGGTCACTCCGTGGATGGTGAGGTCGCCGATGACCTCGAACTCATCGTCCGAGACCTGCTTGGCCGAGGTGCTGGTGAAGGTAATGGTGGGGAACTGCTCCACGTCAAGGAAGTCCGCGGACTTGAGGTGAGCGTCTCGATCGGCGTTCTTGGTGTCGAGGCTGGCGGCCAGGATCGTGACCGTCGCCGTCGAGGCGGCGGGATTGGCGCCGTCGAGCACGAGGGTGCCGGTCACCTCGGAGAACCCGCCGCGGACCTTGGCGACCATGGCGTGACGGGCATTGAAGCCGAGGTTGGTGTGCGAGGGGTCGAACTCCCAGGTGCCGGTGATGGGAGATAGGTCAGTGCTCACGGTGCTCCTTGGGGTGGTAGTTAAGGGTTCAACTATATCCCTCTGGTACGGATGCGCACATTGGGGTCGGTACCCGCCCTTTGCGCGCCGATCTAGCGCAGATCAGCCCTGAGCGTTGTCGTCGTCGGCGTCATCGTCGTGATGACCCATGCGTCCGCCCATGCCGTCCTGGTGTTGCGCACGCTGCTCCTCCATCTGCGCAGCGAACTCAGGTGACATCGCGTGGATGTCGTCGGCGGTCGCGGTGCCCCCATCGACTGTCGCGCGGACGTGCACGGTGTCGCCGACCTTCGCCTGGGTTTCGGCCGTGCGGTCGCGATCCTGCTCGGTGGCATCGGTGATGGCGTAGGTCGAGGTGTAGCCATCGGCGCTCTTGACCGAGATCGACGTGGCAGACACGGCCGTCACCTCACCGGTCTGCATGCGCACGGTGATGTAGTTGCCGTCGGCATCCTCGACAACACCCTCGCCGTGCAGCATGCGGCCGCCCATCTCGCCGCGGGGTCCGCCCGGTCCGCGGTCGCCCATGCCGCCGGGGCCGCGGTCGCCCATGCCACCGGGACCACGGGGGCCGCGACCTTGTCCATCACGGTGGTTCTGGGCACCCATGCCGAGATCAGGTGCTGCGGGCAAGCCGTCCTGCCGCTGCGAGTTGTTGCCGTTCTGCGAATTGCCGTTGCCGTTGTCGGCGGCGAGGGCCACGGTCGTTCCGGTGACGGCACCGGCTGCCAGGGTGGCGGCAGCAACGATGCCCACAATGCGTGAGGTCTTCACGGGTCTATCCCCTTCCGTCGGATCCCTTCCGATCTGGACCCATCCTGCGCGGCGGATGTGCGATGAGGATGAGTGCAGTGTTTGGGTCCCGTAAGCATTGTCCGCCCGCGCATGCCACGATGGCCCCATGGGAGCGGCATGGTCGGCGTTCGTCTTCCTCGTGGCCGGTGTTGCCGTTGTCACGGGTATCTGGTTGTTGGCGACCGGACGTCTACGCGACGAGCTCCCCGACGCGCCCCCCGCGGAGGCGCTCCAGGGACTCCCCGCCGCCGGTGTCGGCGAACTGGCACCAACCGACCTCGACGAGGTGCGCATCGATCAGACCTGGCGTGGCTATCGCATGGACGAGGTCGATGCCCTCGTTGACCGCCTCGGCGCGGAGATCGCCGTGCGAGACGCGGAGATTGCACGCCTGCGCGGCGATGGTGCACCCGCCACACCGAAGTCACCGGCGGAATCCGACGTCCATGACGGTGCTGCGCCGAGCGAAGGCGCCCCAACGGAGACGCCGTGAGCGAAGGCGTCGTCCTCGACGCGGTGGTGCGAGCGCCGGCAGAGGCGGCATTCGCGGCCATCACCGACTGGGAGGGTCGCGACCTGTGGATGGTCGGGACGCGCGCCCGTGTCGTCGACGGCGACGGCCGCAGCGTGGGGTCGCGCATCGAAGCCACGGCGGGCGCCGGTCCCCTCGCCATTGTCGACGCCATGGTGATCACGGTTTGGGACCCGCCGCGACGCGTAGAAGTCGAGCACGTGGGCCGTTTCGTCAAAGGACGGGGGAGTGCCGAGATCCTCGAGCTACCGCACGGCATGTCTCGTGTGGTCTGGACCGAGAACTTCGACGTGCCGCTGGGCGCCCTCGGCCGATTCGGCTGGCCGGTGGTTCGGCCGGGATTCTCGGTGGGGGTGCGTCGTTCGTTGCAGACCTTCGCCGAACTCGTGGAGTCCGGTGTGCTTCCCCGTGAGTACGCGTGAGCGGCGCCATCGTTGGTGATGACGGATTGGCCCGGTGTCCGTGGGGTGACGCCCCGGCCGACATGCGTCGCTACCACGACGACGAATGGGGCAGGCCCATCCGCGGTGATCGGCCAATCTTCGAGCGGCTGAGCCTCGAAGGCTTCCAGTCGGGACTTTCCTGGCTGACCATCCTGCGCAAGCGCGACAACTTCCGAGCGGCCTTCGCGGACTTCGATTCCTCGGTCGTGGCTCAGTACGACGAAGCGGACATCCAGCGACTGCTCGCCGACACCGGCATCGTCCGACACCGCGGCAAGATCGAGGCGGTGATTGCCAACGCGCAGGTCCTGACCGATTGGCAGCGTGTAGAAGGCGAGGGAGTCCTCGACGCACGCGTGTGGGCGTCCGCGGCGCCCGCGGCGCGTCCGCCGCAGACACTGGTGGACTTGCCGAGTTCGTCTGCCGAGTCGACCGCCTTATCGCGGGATCTCAAGCGTCGTGGCTGGCGCTTCCTCGGTCCGACGACGGCGTACGCCGCACTGCAGGCCATCGGTGTGGTCAATGACCATCTGGCCGGTTGCCACGTGCGCGAACGCACCCGGTGAGCCTTCATCCGCCCTCGTAGGCGATAATGGAGCCTCGTTTTGCCCACGGAAGGGGAGACCATGGCTGCGATGAAGCCACGGACCGGTGACGGTCCTATGGAGGTCACCAAGGAGGGTCGCGGCTACGTCATGAGAGTGCCCCTGGAAGGTGGTGGCCGCCTGGTGGTCGAACTCAATGCCACCGAGGTCAAGGAACTCGGCGACGCTTTGCACGGCGCCATTAGCTGACCACGTGAAAGGCCCCGTCCCTGACAGGGACGGGGCCTTCCGCATGCCCGGGGGAACATTCAGTCTCGTTTCCCGCCCGCTATTTGGGGCGTCGCGGCGTTCAGCACCCCAACGTCGGTCGGGAAACGCGGGATCTGCTCACTGGGCCTATTTGCTGTCCTCGGTGGGCGCGGCCGCGAGCACCGCGACGAGGATGCCCTCGCCTACCGTGAGCAGGGCCGGGATCCAATCCGGATCGTCCCGCAGGTGCATGGCGAGGTCTCGGTGGTCGGCATCGGCACCGTCCTCGCCGAGGGCGTGGGTGACGATGAACATGCCGCCCGGGCGCAGCAGCCGTCGGGCTTCACGCAGCAGATCGTGCTCCTCACCGCGAGTCAGGGGTACTCCCGGACCAATGACGACCGCGTCATATCCCGCGTCGCTGAGCCGGGGGAGGACGGCGTACGGATCTCCGGCAATGGCGCGCACGCGCGTGTGGCGGTAGCCGATTCGCGACAGTGTGTCCCGGGTGGTGGTGAGCAACTCCGCATCGGCGTCGACGGTCGTCAAGATGCCTGTGGCCCCCATGCCCTGGAGTAGCCAGGCTCCCGAGATGCCAACGCCCGAACCCACCTCGGCGATGGTCTGAGCGCCGGATGCGGCCGCGAGGAAGCGCAGCGCGGAACCGGTCGCCCGGCTCACGACGGGTACCCCGAGTCGCTGGGCGACGGCGCGGGCCTCAGCGAGTTCGGGCTCCTCCTCGGCCCAGCCATCGACGTAGGCCCAGGTCAGGGGGCTCGGGGGGAGCAGCGCGTCATCGGTCACAGGGGGCAGCCTAGTCCCGGGCCGCCCCTGATCGGCCAGATCGGCGTACCCTGACGGGGTGTTCGACATCGGCCTCGGCGAGATCATGATCCTGGCCGTGATCGGGCTGCTCATTTTTGGCCCCGAACGGCTGCCCCGCGCCGCGGCCGACGCCGCTCGCACCCTGCGCAACGTCAAGGCGATGGCGGGCAACGCCCGCAAGGATCTCGCGGACTCGGCCGGAGTGGATCTGTCGGACGCCCAGGACGCCCTCAATGAGTTGCGGGACCTGCACCCCAAGCGGCTGGCGAAGTCGTTCCTTGAGGGTGACGACGATGAGGTGGATGCCGCCCCCCGCAAGAAGACGCCGGGGTCCGCCCCCGAAGCCGAAGCACAACCGGCACGCTTCGATCCCGACGCAACCTAGGACTGCGCCCCGAGCAAACGCGGATCCGCTCTAGCGACCCGCGGGGGAGATGTTGAGGGACTGACCGGCCAGTCCGCGAGGCGTGCGAGCCAACTGCCCGGCGATCTCGATCAGACTTGCCGCGGCGGGAGCCATCGGATCGCTGAGGACCAGCGGTGAGCCGCTGTCACCGCCCTCGCGCAGTCGTACGTCGAAGGGCACGCGACCAAGGAGTGGCACCGTGGTGCTCAGTCCGGCGGACAGCTGCTCCGCTACGGCGGTCCCGCCGCCGATACCGAACAGGTCAATCGGCTCGCCACAGTGCGGGCAGGGGAACCCGCTCATGTTCTCGATGACACCCACCACCTTCTGGTGGGTTTGCCCCGCGAGCATCCCCGCACGTACGGCGACCTCCGCGGCTGCCGTCTGCGGAGTCGTCACGATGATGACCTGCGATCCGGGCAGCAGTTGGGCGGTTGAGATGGCGATGTCACCGGTGCCGGGGGGCAGGTCAAGCAGCAGGACGTCCAGATCGCCCCACCACACATCGGAGAGGAACTGCTGCAGCGCACGATGAAGCATCGGGCCGCGGAAGGCGACCGGTTCGGCGCTCCCGCCGGGCTTGAAGGGCAGCATCGAAATGGCGCTCACACCGTAGGCCTCCGGCGGCATGATCATGCCCTCGACCATGTGCGGCGCCGTAGTAAGTCCAAGCAGCCCGGGTACGGAATGGCCGTAGATGTCGGCGTCGACGATGCCGACGCGGAAGCCCTGGGCCGCCATGGCCACACCGAGGTTGACGGTGACCGACGACTTGCCGACACCACCCTTGCCCGAGGTGATGGCGTAGACGTGGGTGCGCGAGGTGGGGTCTGCGAAGGGGATCGAGCGCTCCTCCTGGTCGCCGCGCAGAGTCCGGCGCAGATTCGCCCGCTGATCGTCGTTCATGACATCGAGTTCGACGTCGACATGGCGAACACCGGGCACCGAACCCACCGACAGCGTTACGCGCTGGGTGATGGTGTCGCGCATCGGGCAGCCGGACACCGTGAGGTAGATCGCCACCTTCACCCGATCGCCGTCGATGTCGACGGACTTCACCATGCCGAGATCGGTAATGGGTCGATGGATTTCGGGGTCCTCGACCCGTGCCAGGGCAGCGTCGACGAGGGCGCGATCGATGGTGGTCATACCCCGATGCTAGGGCCGTCCTCGTCCTGGGGCGATTCCTGCTCCGTGAGGCGCTCGCCGAGCTCGTCGAAGAGGTCCCGCAATTCATTGCGCAGATAGTCGCGGGTGGCCATCTCACCGAGAGCCATGCGCAGTGACGCGATCTCACGAGCGAGGTACTCGGTGTCGGAGACCAGCCGCTCGGTCGTGGCGAGATCCTCTAGGTACTGCACGCGATCCCGGTCCGACTGCCGGTTCTGGGCGAGCAAGATCAGGGGGGCGGCGTACGAGGCCTGGAGGGACAGCAGCAGGGTCAGGAAGATGAAGGGATAGGGATCGGGCTTGAGATCGTCGGGAGCGAAGATGTTCCACGCCAGCCAGGCGACGATGACCACGGTCATCCACGCGATGAACCGCCAGGAGCCGATGAAGCGGGCGATGCGCTCGCTCAGCCGCCCCCACTGCTCGGGGTCATAGGAGGGACCGCGCAGACGCCCCCGCTCCAGCGGCTGATCCATCCGCAGTTCGCCGCGTCGGCGACGCGGGGTTTTCACGACGCCTCCGTGGTGTCACGCCAGTTCTTCGGCAGCATGTGATCGATGAGGTCATCGACGGTGACGGCACCGAGGAGGTGATCGTTCTCGTCCACGACGGGAAGGGCAACGAGGTTGTACGTCGCGAAGTAGCGCGCCACGGTCGGCACGTCCGTCTCCGGTCCGATCGGCTCCAGCACGGTGTCGACGATGCCCGAGACCAGTGCCGATGGCGGTTCACGCAGCAGGCGCTGCAGGTGGCAGGTCCCGAGGTAGCGACCCGTCGGGGTGTCAGTGGGCGGCCGCGTCACATAGACCTGTGCGGCCAGGGACGGGGACAGCTCGGGGGAACGCACCCGGGCCAAGGCTTCAGCGACCGTCGCATCCGGTGCGAGGACGATCGGTTCGGTCGTCATCATGCCGCCGGCGGTGTAATCGCCGTAGACCAGCAGGCGTCGGATGTCCTCGGCTTCATCCGGCTCCATGCGCTCAAGCAGGTCAGCCGCCTGCTCGGGGGGCAGCTCCGAGATCAGGTCGGCGGCGTCATCAGGGTCCATCTCTTCCAGGACGTCGGCGGCACGCTCCGCCTCGAGCGCCTGGACAATCTCGAGTTGGTCCTCCTCGGGCAACTCTTCCAGCACGTCGGCGAGACGATCGTCTTCCAGTGCCTGGACGACTTCCAGGCGCCGCTTGGCCGACATGTCCTGCAGCGTGTTCGCCAGGTCCGGGGCGCGCATGTCGTCGATCGTGGCGAGGAAGTGCTCGGCGCCCTGCTCCTGCGGCAGGGTTAAGCCATCGGCCGCTGCCCAGTCCACGATGCGGGTCTGGCCCTTGCGTCGCAGGCCACCGCCCTCGCGGATGAAGAGCTGTGTGATGTACCAGTCTCGGCTTGGGCGCTGCTCGATCCCGAGGTCGACGATGGTCACCGTCTTGGGGTCGGCCGAACGTGACGGGTCAATGAGGGTGACGCGGCGATCGAGGAGTTCACCGAGAGCCAGAGTCTCCATGGGGCGCTGCTCGAAGCGGCGAAGGTTGACGACCCCACTCACCACGACCTGGCCGCTGTCGATGGCCGTCACGCGGGTCATCGGCACGAAGATCCGGCGCCGACCCACGACCTCGACGACGAGCCCGACTACGCGCGGTGGCTGGGAGTCGGTTCGCAGCGCCACGACGACATCGCGCACCCGACCGACCTGGTCCGCACGCGGGTCGAAGACCTCAGCGCGCGCCAGTCGGGCGACGAAGACGCGGGTGGGAGTGGTCACGTGGCCCAAGGGTACTCGCGATTCCCTCCACCGAGTGCCTCCGCCATGGGCCACAAGCGATCGTTCACCGTGGCGAGTAGGGTCGGCGCATGTCGTCGATGACCTCCGGGGGCGCCATGCCGGTGTCCCGACCACTGCGCGCCCGCCGTTCGAATCTCGCCGTCCCCGGCTCCAGCCCCAAGATGTTGGACAAGGCCCGTGGTCTGCCAGCCGATCAGGTCTTCATGGACATCGAGGACGCCGTCGCACCGCTGGCCAAGCCGGAGGCCCGCAGGAACATCGTTGCCGCACTTAATGAGGGCGGGTACGACGGCAAGGTCCGCGCGGTCCGGGTCAACGACTGGACTACCCAGTGGACCTACGCCGACGTCGTTGAGGTCGTGGGGGGTGCCGGGGCGAACCTCGACTGCATCATGCTGCCCAAGGTGCAGACCGCCGATCAGATCGTTGCCCTGGACCTCCTGCTGACGCAATTGGAGAAGTCCCACGGTCTGGAGATTGGTCGCATCGGGATCGAGGCCCAGATCGAAAACGCGATGGGACTGACGAACGTTGATGCCATTGCGGCGGCCTCTCCGCGCGTAGAGACGATCATCTTCGGCCCCGCAGACTTCATGGCGAGCATCAACATGAAGTCGCTCGTGGTCGGTGAGCAGCCGCCCGGCTACGACGTGGGAGACGCCTACCACTACATCCTGATGCGCATCCTCATGGCGGCCCGCGCGTACGACAAGCAAGCCATCGATGGCCCGTACCTGCAGATCAAGGACGTCGAGGGTTACAAGCGCGTGGCCGGTCGAAGCGCCGCACTCGGCTTCGACGGCAAGTGGGTGCTGCACCCCGGTCAGGTCGAGGCGGCCAATGAGGTCTACAGCCCGCGGCAGGATGACTACGACCACGCCGAGTTGATCCTCGATGCCTACGAGTACTACACCTCGGCGGCGGGTGGGGCCAAGGGTGCGGTCATGCTCGGCGACGAGATGATCGATGAGGCATCGCGCAAGATGGCCGTCGTCATCGCCGCCAAGGGTCGCGCGGCGGGGATGGCCCGGACGCAGACCTTCACCCCGCCCGAGGGCTAGTCACGGCGGTTGTCAGCGTTCTTCCACTGAGATAGCGCCGCTGGCGCTGACGATCTGCTGAGAGTTGACCGGATGCCGCTGGCTCAATCGGTCAGTATCGTGCACGCATGGCCGGTGAAGAGCGGTTGAGCTCGGCGAGGGCGGCTTGGCCAATGCGCCGAGCCGATGCCGCACGACTCCTCGGCGTCTCGGTGGATGCCGAGCCGGCGGCGGTCCGCCGTGCCTTCCGACTCTGGGCAGCGGTCACCCACCCCGATCAGGGCGGATCACCGGAAGCCTTCGACCGTCTGTGCGCGGCGCGGGCCCTGCTGTTGGAACCGGTCCCGATGGACCCGGCGGTCGCCCAGGAGTCAGACACTCCGACTCCGCGCCCGAGACGGCCCTGGTCGCAGGTGCTCCGGCGGCCGAGTTGGTGGTCGGCACTGGTGACCTCGCTGCTGCTCGTGGTGGCCCTCGGGGCGGTGCCCCTGAGCGGCCAACCGTGGGGCATCGCGCTGGTCGCCGTCGCGGCCACCGCGGTGAGCGTGGCTGTCTCCAAGGCGGTCCTCGCCCGGCCCGATCACGGCCATGTCATCGTCACCCGGTCCGTCAGCTGGGGTTCGGTCGTCGCTCTCCAGCTCCTCGGGGCGGCCCTGCTCGGCCTGCCGCTCATTGAGGCGTTGCCGCTCATCGCGGTGCCATTCGTCGCCGCCATCGCCCTGGTCAACCCCGGCGCCGGGCTATGGCGAGTTAACGTCCGTTAGCATCAGGCGAGTAGTTCAAGGAGGTTGAGATGGCGCGTCTGGCCCAGACCGAAGGACTGACCGAGGAGCAGGAAGCGATCCTCGAGGCGGTCCGTGACTTCGTCGACAACGAGATCATCCCGGTCGCCAACGACCTCGAGCATGCCGATGAATATCCCAAAGCCATCGTTGATGGTCTGAAGGAGATGGGTGTCTTCGGGCTGATGATCCCCGAGGAGTACGGCGGCCTCGGCGAGTCCCTGCTCACCTACGCCCTGGTGGTCGAAGAGATCGCGCGCGGCTGGATGAGCGTCTCCGGTGTGATCAACACCCACTTCATCGTGGCCTACATGCTCATGCAGCACGGCACGCAGGAGCAGAAGGACAAGTACCTCCCGCGCATGGCGACCGGTGAAGTGCGTGGCGCCTTCTCCATGTCGGAGCCCGGCTGCGGTTCCGATGTCTCCGCGATCGCAAGCAAGGCCGTTCGCGATGGGGACGGGTGGGTGCTCAATGGCCAGAAGATGTGGCTGACCAATGGTGGATCCTCGACGCTCGTCGCTGTTCTCGTGCGTACCGATGGCGACGCGGATGAAGGAGCGTCGGTCTACAAGAAGATGTCGACCTTCCTCATCGAGAAGCCGGAGGGCTTCGGCGAGGTCCGTCCGGGCCTCACGATCCCCGGCAAGATCGAGAAGATGGGCTACAAGGGCGTCGACACGACCGAGTTGGTCATGGACAACCTGCACCTGTCGGACGATGACCTGCTCGGCGGTGAGACGGGTAGGGGCTTTTACCAAATGATGGATGGCGTCGAGGTTGGGCGCGTGAACGTCGCGGCGCGTGCCTGTGGCCTCGCGCACCGTGCCTTCGAACTCGGCGTCGAGTACGCCCAGCAGCGCGTGACCTTCGGCAAGCCGATCGCCGACCACCAGGCCGTGGCCTTCCGCCTGGCGGACATGGGCACCAAGGTTGAAGCGGCGCACCAGATGATGGTCATGGCCGCCCGCAAGAAAGACTCCGGCGAGCGCAATGACCTCGAGTCCGGGATGGCGAAGTACCTCGCCAGCGAATACTGCCGTGACGTCGTGGAGGACTCCTTCCGGATCCACGGCGGCTACGGGTACTCCAAGGAGTACGAGATCGAGCGCCTCTACCGCGAGGCCCCCATGCTGCTCATCGGCGAAGGCACGGCGGACATCCAGCGCATGATCATCGCTCGACGCTTGCTTGAGGACTACAAGACTCGTAGCTGAGGACGGCCAGCCGCTGCTACGCGGCTTCGGTCTGCTTCTCCGGCACCATCTTGCGAACGACCCAGTCCAGGCCCCAGAAGATGAGGCACAGGATGATCGCCATGATGATGATGTACAGCACGTTGAGCAGGACCGTGGGATAGCCGTACGCCGCCACGTTGAGGAAGCCGTACGGGTACGCGTCGATGACGGCACCGCGTGCGAGCGCCCAGACCAACCACACCACGGGGATGATGAGCGCGGCCCAGATCGTGCGCCAATTGATCCAGCCGCGAGGCCCGGCCACCAGCCAGATGGCGAAGGTGAGAGCGGGAGTCGCGACATGCTCGAGGAAGTTCGAGATGACCTCGAGGCCCTCGTTCTTGGCGCTGGCGGCGAGGATCGCGTTGTAGATGATTCCGGTCACCGTGATCATGAGGAGTGCGTCGAGGCGGACGACACGGAACCAGAAGGTATTGCGCGTGGGATTGATCGCGAGCATCGTCATGACGATCGCCACGATGATGTTGGACCAGATGGTGAAGTAGGTGAAGAAGTCCAGGATGCGACCGATGGCTCCCTGATCAGGGTTGCCGAGCATGGTGGGGTCGGTGTTCTGGCTGGGGTAGGTCCCGAGCACGGTGAGGGTGAAGGACAACGCGAGTCCGGACCACGCAACCAGGGCATTCAGCGCAAAGAGGAGGCGCCGCCAGGGCGCGGCATTCACGGTGTCAACGGCCATGGACGAGCAGGCTACGCCGGATCAGTGCGCGAGTGGGGGATTCGCGGAAGGTGTTCGGCGGGTCGTGCCACTAGCGTGAGCGCATGGGATTGAGTCGCGAGGAGCGGCCCGGGCTGGGCGCCCTCTTCGGCGACATGTCTGAATCCTGCGCCCGCTTGGATGCCCCGACCTACGCGCTCCTCGCCGACCACGTTCGCGAGCAGGTGGATCGGCCGGGTCCGCTGGCCGAACTGCTCCGGCCTTATGCGCAGGCACCGGTCGCTGACATGGTGCCGTTGCGCTTCCTAGGATCGATTCATCGCCTGGTCCTCGAACGTCGTGCGCCGGAGTTGGCGGTGTATTTCGCCAGCGTGGGTGGGACGCCGCCGGCAAGTCCGCAGGCGCAGCAGCAGTGCCTTGCGGCATTCGACGCGGTGGTGGCCGAGCGCGCGGACGAGATCGCGGACGGGCTGACGTGGTTCCCCCAGACCAACGAGGTGGGACGGACCGAAGGGTTGGTCGCGGTTCTGCGACGCGTCTCCGCGGCGTTCGGACTGCCGGTGCGACTCCATGAGATCGGTACCTCCGCGGGGCTGTCGCTGCGCGCGGACGCCCTCGCTGTCGACGGCGTGGTCCCGGACACGCGGCCGGAGTGGGGCGAACTTCCGCCGATCGTGGAGCGCGTCGGAGTCGACGTCGCTCCTGTCGACATCACGACAACTGAGGGGAGGTTGCACCTCACCTCCTTTATCTGGCCCGATCACGTCCATCGCTTCGAACGGCTGCGCGGTGCCTTCGAGGTAGCGGCGCGGGTGCCCGCGGATGTGTTACGAGCCGATGCGGTCGAGCATGTGCGCGGACTGCGCCTCGAACAGGGCAGCGCGCTGGTGCTGTGGCACTCGGCCATGTGGATGTATCTCACCGCCGAACAGCGCAGCGAGATCAGCGCTCTATGCGCGCGGCTCGGTGCCGAGGCGACCGTGGAGGCGCCCTTCATCCACGTGGCGCTCGAACCCGTGGATGTGAGCGAACGCCACGTCTTCCGGCTTCAGGTGACCACATGGCCGAGTCTGCCCGGCACCGACATTCCCGCCGGCGTGGAGATGCTGTGGGGGACCAGCCCGCCGTCTGGCACACCCGTGGACTGGTCTGTTCCCTGCGCGGGAGCCATCACCCATGACACCGACGGGCGGCTCCTGGTCGTGCGACGGGGCCAGGAGCCCGCAAAGGGCACCTGGTCGATTCCCGGTGGTCGCGTCGAGCCGGGGGAATCCTTCGCGCAAGCCGCCTCACGCGAAATGCAGGAAGAGACCGGCCTGATCGGTGAGGTCGTGGGCTTCGCCGGGGTTGTCGAACGCGCCGCACCCGACGGGTCGACGTACGTCATCGCGGACTACCTGCTCCGCGCGGACGGGAGTCCGGTCGCCGCCGATGATGCCGACGAGGCTCGCTGGGTCACCCGCAGCGAACTGATGTCCTTGTCCACCTCGCCGGGGCTGGTGGAGGCATTGGCGCAGTGGGGCGCGTTGCCCCGCTGAGGTCTACTCCGCAGCGGGGGCCGTGGTGCTGCCGCCGCGCTTGGTGCGACGCCGACGTCGGTTGGCGGAGCGCGGCTTGTCGGCAGTGGTCTCGGCGGGCTTGGCGCCACTGGTGGATCGGTCGCCGCCACTAGAGCGACGCTGGCGGGAGCGCCCGCCCTGATCACGGTCGCCCGAACGCTGCGGCTTGGGCTTGCGCCCGGTCTCGCCGAGGTCCTCGATCTGCTCAGCCTGCAAGCCCTCGCGGGTGCGTTGGCTCTTGGCGAGGCGTCCGGTGACGTCCTTGGGGATGCCGAGTCCGGTGTAGACGTGGTCCGATGTCGAATAGGTCTCGAGCGGATCCTTGAACGGCAGACCGAGGATCTTGTCGATCATCTGCCAGCGTGCGACGTCCTCCCAGTCGACGAGGGTGACCGCCACGCCGCTGGCACCGGCGCGGCCGGTCCGGCCAATGCGGTGCAGGTAGGTCTTCTCATCGTCAGGGCACTCGTAGTTGATGACGTGGGTGACGCCATCGACGTCGATACCGCGCGCCGCGACATCTGTCGCCACGAGCACATCGACCTTGCCGTTGCGGAAGGCGCGGAGTGCCTGCTCGCGGGCACCCTGACCCAGATCCCCATGCACCGACGCCACGGCGAACCCGCGCTCGGTGAGATCGTCGGCGATCTTCTGCGCCTTGCGCTTGGTGCGGGTGAAGACCATGGTCAGTCCACGGCCGTCGGCCTGCAGGACGCGCGCGAGGAGCTCCACCTTGTCGAGCGGATGGGCCCGCCAGACGTGCTGCTCGATCGCATCGACCGTAGCGCGGTCATCGCCGGGTTCGCTCGCACGAATGTGTGTGGGCTGGGTCATGTAGCGACGCGCCAGGGCCACGATCTGGCCGGGCATCGTCGCCGAGAACAGCATGGTCTGTCGCACGGCCGGCAGTTGCGCCACGATGCGCTCGACATCGGGAAGGAAGCCCATGTCGAGCATCTCGTCGGCCTCGTCGAGGACCAGAACGCGCACGCGAGACAGGTCGAGGGCCTTGCGCTGGGCGAGGTCGATGAGGCGCCCGGGGGTGCCGACGACCACCTCGACTCCGCGGGCGAGCGTCTCGATCTGCGGCTCGTACGCGCGGCCGCCGTAGACGGACAGCACACGGATGCCGCGATGCGACCCCGCCTGTTCCAGGTCACCGGCGACCTGGACGCACAGCTCGCGCGTTGGGACGACGACGAGTGCCTGCGGCGTCGCGCCGGGAGTGGAATCCGGGGTGACGCGCTGCAGGAGCGGAATGCCAAAGCCGAGGGTCTTGCCGGTGCCGGTCTTGGCCTGGCCGATGAGGTCCTTGCCGTCGAGGGCTAGGGGCAGCGTCATCGCTTGGATGGGGAAGGCACGCTCAATGCCGGATTCGGCCAGGGCGCGCGCGATATCAGGATCGGCGCCGAGTTCGAGGAAGGTAGGGGCGAGGTCGGACATAGGGAGGTACTCCAAGAATTTCACCGCGGGCACCGCACCCGGTGATCCGGGGGCGCCGACGCACGATGTGGGGCGGATGGGGCTCACGCCCCTCGACAATCCGGCCGGATCGTCGCATCGTGGGCGCCGTTCGCGCCCGTGATGTGATGCAGTCTACCTGCTCGGAGCCCCGGACCGGCTCCCCAGCAGTCCTCGGCACGCACTAGCCTGCCCGCCATGGAGCCTGACGCCCTCGACGACCCCGGATATCGGGCGGCCGTGATCGATCTGCTCGGCGTACTCGCCTGTGGTGAATTGACGGCGTACGAGCGGTTGACCGGCGATGCGGCGATGGCGCCGGATCCGAATGATGAGGTCCACCTCGCCGAGATGGCGGTCGCCGAGTTCCGGCACTTCCAGCGACTCCGTGACCGCCTCGAAGAGTGGGGCGTTGCCCCGAGCGAGGCGATGGCACCCTTCCGCCCGGCACTCGATCGGTTCCACGCGATGACGGCTCCGAGCGACTGGCTGGAGGGCCTGGTCAAGGCCTACATCGGTGACGGGATCGGCATGCACTTCTATCGCGAGATTGCGAACTCGCTCGACCCGCAGACCCGTGAACTCGTGCTCGATGTGTGTGAGGACCTCGGGCAGTCGGACTTCGTCGTGGATCGCGTGCGTGCCGCCATCGCGCAGGACCCGCGGGTGGGTGGCCGGTTGGCGCTCTGGGGTCGGCGCCTGGTCGGGGAAGCGATCTCGCAAGCGCAACATGTCGCGGCGGAACGTGATGCGTTGACTGCCTTGCTCATGGGGCAGGTCGGGGGTGCGCCAGAGCGGCGGTTGGACTTGCAGGCCGTAGGTGCACTGATGAGTGCGGTGACGGCGGAAAGCTCCCGCCGAATGCAGACCCTGGGCCTGTCCGGCTAGCTTCCGAAGCCGACGCGTCGCGCCGTTGCCGGGCTGATCTCGACGTAGGCGATGCGATCGGCGGGCACGAGAACGCGACGTCCCTTGTCGTCCTCGAGGGATAGCACGCCACCGTCAGCGAGCGCTGCGCGCACGTCCGCGGTGATGTCCTCTGCCGAGCGGTCCGACTCCAGGCTGATCTCCCGAGCCGACTGCTGTACGCCGATCTTGACCTCCACGGCCCCTCCTTCGCGTTGTGGTCAGGCTAGTCCGAGATAGGTCAGGTCGCCTGCGGGGGGTGCGACAGGGGGAACCCGCGAATGCCGCGCCAGCCGAGGCTCGCGATCAACTCGACCGCATCCTCGCGGGCGATGCGATCACCGTCACGCAGCCATCGGCGTGCAGCAATCTCGGCCGTGCCCAGCAGTCCGGAGGCGAGCAACTCGGCCTGTTTGATGGGCAGATCGGTGTCCTCGGCGATGACCTGGCCGAGGAGGGATGAGCACACATCGTCGGCTGCCTCGACCCGCTCGCGCACGGCGATTTCATTCGTGAGGTCGCTTTCGAAGACCAGGCGGAAGGCGCCGTCGGGGTCGTCGACGAAGGCGAAATACGCCGACACGGCACCGCGGACGCGCTGCTTGTTGTCAGTGGTGGCCTCCAGCGCCTCACGCAACGCCTCGATCAAGGAGCGGATGCCCTCATCGAGCAGGGCCAGGTAGAGGTCGAACTTGCCGGGGAAGTGCTGGTACAGAACCGGTTTGCTCACTCCGGCGCGTTCGGCGATGTCGTCCATGCCGGTCGTGTGGTAGCCCTGCGCGACGAACACCTCGCGGGCCGCCGTGAGCACCTGGGCCCGGCGTTCCTCACGGGGCAGTCGAGTGGCCGACTCGGTGCGACGTCCGGTCGCATCATCAGCCACGGTCATGGCGCCATCCTAGACGTCGCTCACGTCGGGCCGGGCCAAACGCACGTGGACCACCCGGCCGATCCGCCGTGCTTGACCGAGGACCGCGTGATCTCATGGGGCCATGACGTTGATTGAGGCGCAGGAATGGGATCTGGGAGAGCGCGTCCTCATGGTGCGGCGGCTCCCGGCCGCCGATCGCCCGACGCTGGTGATGGTCCACGGACTGGGGGGTTCATCTCTCAATTGGGTCGCGCTCATGCGCCATCTCGAAGGTGAGTTCGACCTGGTGGCTCTCGATCTGCCCGGCTTCGGTGCCTCACCGCCGCCGCGTGATGGCAACTACACCCCCGCGGGCCACGGTCGCGCCGTGGTTGCGCTCGTCAAGGCCCTTCAGCCCGGCGGTCCGGTCCACCTCATGGGCAACTCCCTCGGTGGCGCGGTGAGTGTGCAAATCGCGGGTCGTCGGCCCGATCTCGTCGAGTCCCTCACCCTCATCTCCCCGGCCATGCCGCATGGTCGCGTCGGCCGCGGCAACGCCCACCTGCCGGTGGTGGCGATCCCCGGCGTCGGCGATGCCCTCGTCAAGCGCTACGCCCAGGTCCCGGCCGAGGCGCGTATGCAGGCCACCGTTGACGCGTGCTTCACCGAACCGGGTCGACTGGACAACGATGTGCGCCAAGCCCTGATCGATGAGGTACGTCAGCGTGATGCGCTGCCCTATGCGCAGGATGCCTTCCTGTCCTCACTGCGCGGGCTCATGGCGTCCTTCGTCGATGCCGGACCGCGACGGCCGTGGAAACTCGCCAGCCAGTACGCCGGTCCGGTGCTGGCTCTCTACGGTGAGGACGACGTGCTCGTCGATGCCCGAGCCGCCAGCCGTGCGGCGCGCACTTTCCCCAACGCCGAGGTCGTGCTGGTGCCCGACTGCGGTCACGTTGCGCAGATGGAGCACCCGGACCTTGTCGCAGATCTCTTCCGCTCGCGCGTGCTCGCCGCGTCCGTGTCGCTATGAACGTGAGAACGGCAAAACGTTGGTCAACCAGGTGACCAGACCGTTGGGATTGCGTGACTGGGTCCAGACCAGGCCCGGGCCCGTGATCTCGACCACGATGCCCTCGCCGGATTTCAACGACTTCATGATGCCTCCCGTGGTGCGGGCCTGCATCGCGATGTAGGCGTCGTACGCCACGAGGTGGCCCGAGTCCACCACCATGCGCTCACCCTGGTGAAGCGCGTGCATGTCGAGGGCACCGTAGGACGCGACGACGACCTTGCCGGTGCCGTCGAAGCGCGAGACGAAGCCGCCCTCTCCGCCGAACAGGTTGGAAGCCCCGCCCCACTTGGTGTCCATGGACAGGCTCTGCTCGTTGGCGAGCCAGGAGCCGCGTGTCACGGCCAGGGGTCGCTCGGGTGTTGATTCCAGCACGGTGATGTCTCCGGGAAGGATGGCGGCGACGTCCACCCATCCGCCGTCGACCGAGCTGGTGTACGTCGTGACGAAGAAGGAGTTGCCGCCGAGCGCGCTTCGTCCGAGCGATTTGAGAAAGCCACCCTCCATCTTCGCGTCGAGCGTGACGCCGTCGCTCATCGCGGCCATGGCGCCGGACTCGACCTTGGCATGCTCGCCGTTGGCCAGCGTGCAGCGAGCGATGGCGAAGGCGGGGTTGTGGCGGACTTCGACCTGCATGATGCCTCCCAGTGTCGTGACGTTTCCGGGACCCTAGGCGGGTTCGGGTGGTGTGTCCGGGTCAGGACCTCCTCGATATCGCCCGCGGATCACTCGAGAATCCTCTCGCGTGTCCTGGGCCAATTTCGCACACTGGCCGATATTGATCTCTACTCTTCGGCCATCGGACCAGGCCCCGGTGGTCTGGGATGCCCCCAAGGAGGGTGAGTGGACCAAAACATGTCGGTGTCCGGTGTGCAGTACACACACGCGGGCAAGGAGTATTTCGAGAAGCGCGGGTTGAAGCGCTATGCCGGAGCCGCATCACTGTGGGGCCTCGGCGTCGCTGCCGTCATCTCCGGCGACTTCTCCGGCTGGAACTTCGGCATCGGCAATGCCGGATGGGGCGGCATGCTCATCGCCACCATCATCATCGGCCTGATGTATCTGCTGATGATCTACAGCATCGCAGAAATGTCGGCGGCGATGCCGCACACGGGCGGCGCATACTCGTTCGCCCGCTCGGCCATGGGGCCGTGGGGTGGATTCATCACTGGATTCGCCGAGACCGTGGAGTACGTGATCACCACGGCTGTCGTGGGCACCTTTGCCGCGCTGTACGCCGACTCCATCGTGGCGGAACTCTTCGGCATTAGTTGGCCGATCTGGCTATGGGTCGTCATCATCTACGTCATCTTCGTCGCCCTCAATGCGGCCGGTGCTGCGGCATCGTTCCGGTTCGCCTTCGTCATTGCCATCATCTCGCTGGCGGTGCTCGCAGTGTTCTTCATCGCCGCCCTGTTCTCCGGCAAGTTCAGCGTGGACAACCTGTGGGACATCGCCCCCGAGGCAGGAGGCTCGACGTTCCTGCCCTACGGCTTCCTCGGCATCTTCCTCGCGATGCCGTTCGCCATCTGGTTCTTCCTCGGGATCGAGGAGTTACCGCTGGCAGCCGAGGAGACGCACACCCCGGCCAAGGACATCCCCAAGGGCTCCATCGCCGGCATGTTCACCCTCCTGGTCACCGCCTTCCTCGTGCTGATCTTGAATCCGGGTGTTCTCGGGGCGGCGACGATCGCCGAGAGTGGTGAACCCATTCTGGATGGATTCCGGGCGATCTTCCCCGACTCCAATATCGCGGCGCTTCTGTCGCTCATGGCCCTCGCCGGCCTCATCGCGAGCTTCCAGGGCATCATGTTCGCCGCGGGACGCAACGTCTACTCGCTCTCGCGGGCGGGCTACTACCCGAAGTTCCTGTCGCTCACCGGCGGGCGCAAGACGCCGTACGTGGCACTCATTGCCAGCGCCGTCGTGGGCATCGTGCTCATCTTCGGGCTCGGTGCCATTGCGTACGGTTCGGAGGAGGCGCCGTATGTCAATGCGGCCAACGCGCTGCTGCTCATCGCGGTCTTCGGTGCGGTGATCGCGTACGTCCTGCAGATGGTGTCGTTCCTCCTTCTGCGCAAGAAGTATCCGAGTGTCTCCCGGCCATACCGCAGCCCGGTGGGCATCATCGGTGCCCTGATTGCCGGCGTCATCGCTCTGATCACCCTCATCCTCATGCCGTTCAACACCGACTACCGATCCGTGGTGCTGTGGGTGGGTGCTGTCTACGTCGTCGGGCTCGTGCTCTTCGCCCTCTTCGGACGCAAGCGGCTGGTGCTTTCACCGGAGGAGGAGTACGCCGTCACCGGGGGAGCCCATGGCCATCCGGAGACGGAGGGCTACGACGTCACCGAGCAACTCGAGGAGTCCGGGCAGGAGGATTACTTCCCGCCCAAGGGCTAGGGTCGGCGGCGTTACGTCCGGGGTGGGGCTCTCCGAGCCCCACCCCGGAACCTCATTCGATTGGATCAGGGAGATCCCATGCCTCGTCCCGCACCACTGGACGTCGATACGCTTCGCCGCGAGGTCGAGGACGGCACCATCGACACGGTCGTCGTGGCCATCACCGACATGCAAGGCCGACTGCAGGGCAAGCGCATCCACGCTGACCACTTCCTCGCCGACGTCCTCGACCACGGCACGGAAGGGTGCAACTACCTCCTGGCCGTGGATATCGATATGAACACCGTCTCTGGCTACGCGATGTCGTCCTGGGACACCGGCTACGGCGACATGGTCATGCGACCGGACCTTTCGACGCTGCACCGCATCCCCTGGCAGGAGGGTGCGGTGGGGGTTCTGTGCGATGTGTTGTGGGAGGACGGTTCCGACGTGGCTGCCTCTCCTCGGCAGGTACTGAAGCGGCAGACCGCCCGCCTGGAGGATCGAGGACTGGCGGCCTTCGTCGGAACGGAGCTGGAGTTCATCGTCTTCCTCGATAGCTTCGAAGAAGCGTGGGAGGCTGGCTATCGCGACCTGACCCCGGGCAATCTCTACAACGTCGACTACTCCATCCTCGGCGGCGCGCGGGTCGAGCCGCTGCTGCGCCGGATCCGGCTCGGGATGGCCGGCGCGGGCCTCGTGGTCGAGAGCGCCAAGGGTGAATGCAATCTCGGCCAGCACGAGATCGCCTTCAAATACGCAGAAGCAGTGACGACCTGCGACGGACATTCGATCTATAAGACCGGAGCCAAGGAGATCGCGGCGCAGGAGAATCACTCGCTGACTTTTATGGCGAAATTCAATGAGCGCGAGGGCAACTCCTGTCATATCCACCTCTCCTTTCGTGGGGTTGACGGCTCAGCGGTCATGGCCGACCACGACTCGCCAGACGGCCTGAGCGACCTAGGCCGCGCCTTCATCGCCGGCCAGATCGAGCACCTCGCGGAACTGACGCTCCTCTTTGCCCCGCAGATCAATTCGTACAAGCGGTACGTCGAGGGATCCTTCGCTCCCACGGCGATCAAGTGGGGTCACGACAACCGCACCTGCGCACTAAGGCTGGTCGGTCACGGTCACTCCTTGCGTCTGGAGAACCGGGTTCCGGGAGGCGACGTCAACCCCTACCTCGCGGTGGCCGGCATCATCGCCGCCGGGCTGGACGGCATCGATCGCCACGTGCCCCTCGAGCCGGCCTTCGAGGGCAATGCCTATGCGGCCGAGGCCGCACGCGTTCCCACGTCGTTGGCTGAGGCTGTCGCCCTGTGGGAGAACTCCGAATGGGTGCGGGAGACCTTCGGTGCAGAAGTCCAGGCGCACTACGCCAGGATGGGCCGCGTGGAACTCGAGGCCTTCGGTCGCGCCGTCACCGACTGGGAGCGGTATCGGGGGTTCGAACGCCTGTGACCGCCGTCATCAGCCCCGTCACCGGGGAACCGATTGCCGATATCGCGCCGACTCCGGTCGACGAAGTCGATGCGCTCATCGCCAAGGCCCACGCGGCTTTCGCCACTTGGCGAGAGGTATCCCCGGGAGACCGGGCACGCTTGCTGCGTCGATTCAGCCAGGTGATCGACGATCACCTCGAGGAGTTGGCGCAACTTGAGGTGGCGAACTCCGGGCACACGATCGGCAACGCTCGCTGGGAGGCGGGCAATGTCCGCGACGTGCTGGCCTACTACGCCGGCACCCCCGAGCGGCTCTTCGGCAAACAGATCCCGGTGGCGGGTGGTGTCGACATGACCTTCCACGAGCCCATCGGTGTCGTGGGCGTAATCGTCCCGTGGAACTTCCCGATGCCCATCGCCGGTTGGGGATTCGGCCCGGCCCTGGCGGCGGGGTGCACCGTCGTGCTGAAGCCGGCCGAGGTCACGCCGCTCACGGCGATCCGCATTGGCGAACTCGCCCTCGTGGCCGGCTTGCCCGAGGGCGTCCTCACCGTCATCCCCGGCAAGGGTTCGGTGGTGGGGGATCGCTTCGTCACCCATCCGCTCGTCCGCAAGGTCGTCTTCACCGGTTCGACCGAGGTGGGCGAGCAGATCATGGCGGGCTGCGCGCCGCAGATCAAACGTGTCACCCTCGAACTCGGTGGCAAGAGCGCCAATATCGTCTTCGCCGACGCCGACCTTGAGCGCGCGGCGGCGACTGCTCCGTACGGTGTCTTCGACAACGCCGGGCAGGACTGCTGTGCTCGCTCGCGCATCCTGGTGCAGCGATCGGTGTTCGACCGCTTCATGGAACTACTCGAACCCGCGGTGGCCGGTGTACGCGTCGAGGATCCTCACCTGGAGACCTCTGAGATGGGGCCGCTCATCACCGCGGCACATCGCGAGACCGTGGCGTCCTTCGTCGATGACGGGCAGGTGGCCTTCCGTGGTGCCTGTCCGACGGGTCCCGGCTTCTGGTTCCCGCCGACCGTGCTGGCGCCGGTCGCGGAGGCCGATCGCGTCTACCGGGAAGAGGTTTTCGGTCCGGTTGTGGTCGTGGTGCCGTTCGAGGACGAGGCCGACGCACTCCGCATGGCCAACGACTCCGACTACGGCCTGTCAGGATCGATTTGGACCCGAGACGTCGGGCGCGCCCTGCGTGTCGCGCGCGGCGTGGAGTCCGGCAATCTCTCGGTGAACTCGCACTCGTCCGTGCGCTACTGGACGCCGTTCGGCGGCTACAAGAAGTCCGGGCTCGGCCGCGAGCTCGGCCCGGACGCTGCTGAGGCGTTCACCGAGACCAAGAACGTCTTTATCGCCGCCGACTGACGCACCCCGCGTCAGTCTCTTCGTGAGAGGGAACCATGGCTGATTTCGTCTGCCGGCGACTCGAGGGTCGCACGGCGCTCATCACCGGCGGTGCCAGTGGGATTGGTCTGGCGTCGGCCCGTCGGCTCGCGTCCGAGGGCGCGAACGTGGTCATTGCCGATATGGACGAGTCCACGGGAACCGCGGCGGCGGCGGAGGTCGGCGGCACCTTCGTCCTGGCCAACGTGACCTCACCCGAGGACAACGAAAACATGTACAAGGTGGCCGTCGACACCTACGGCTCCATCGATATCGCCTTCCACAACGCCGGCATCTCGCCGCCCGACGACGACTCGATCCTCGACACCGGACTTGAGGCGTGGAAGCGAGTTCAGGATGTGAACCTGACCTCGGTCTACCTCGGCTGCAAAGCAGTGCTGCCCTACATGCTCGAGCAGGGACGCGGCTCGATCATCAACGTCGCGTCGTTCGTGGCCACCATGGGTGCAGCGACATCGCAGATCTCCTACACCGCGTCCAAGGGCGGGGTGCTCTCCATGTCGCGCGAACTCGGCGTGCAGTTCGCCCGCCAGGGTGTGCGTGTCAATGCCATCTCGCCGGGACCGGTCAAGACCCCGCTGCTCATGGAGCTGTTCGCCAAGGATCCGGAGCGAGCCGCCCGTCGCTACGTGCACATCCCGTTCGGGCGCTTCGGTGAGCCAGAGGAGATCGCGGCGGCCGTGGCGTTCTTGGCCAGTGACGACTCATCGTTCATCACGGCATCGAACTTCCTCGTCGATGGAGGTATTTCCGGCGCGTACGTCACTCCGCTCTAGCGGGTCCGGCAGGCTTGCCTGCAGATGCTGCCGTGCGGCGTGCGGCCAAGACGAGTGCCGCGAAGAGGGGCGATTCGGCCGTACGTCGATCCGGGTGCTCCGGGTGCCATTGAACCCCGAGGCCGAAGCGGGCCCCGGGCACCTCGCACACCTCGATGAGGCCGTCCTGCGCCCAACCGGTCGGGGTGAGCGTCCCTGGGTCGGCCACGCCCTGGTGGTGTGAGGAGTTGACCGTCAGGTCGGCGGCGCCGTAGATCGATGCGACAAGCGAATCCGGGGCAAGACGTACCGCGTGCTCGGTGAAGGTTCCGGGCATCTCGCGGTGGGTGAGGCCGAATCCTTCGCTGGGGAGGTCCTGGATGAGGGCGCCGCCCTGGGCCACGGCCATGATCTGAAGGCCTCGGCAGATGCCTAGGAGAGGTAGGTCGCGCTCGATGGCCGCTCGGCACAGGGCGATCTCGCTGGCGTCTCGTTCGGTGCGAGGTGCGTCGGTGGTCGCGTGTGCCTCGGCGCCATAGTGCAAAGGCCCGACATCGGCACCGCCGATGATGACCAGGGCATCGAGGCGGTCGAGGACGTCGGTGTCGTCGGTGTCGGGTGGCAGTAGGACGACACGACCGCCGGCCGCGCGCACGGCGTCGAGGTACCACTCGTGCAGCAGGGCCGCGCGTACATCCCAGGCACCCCAGCGGGCGGGTTCGACGTACGTCGTCATGCCGATGACGGGTCGGGCAGTGCTCATCGGAACAGTCTGACGCACGGTGCCTAGACTCGTCCCGTGGCACGCGCGGAAGGCAAGGACAACGCCGCGGTTTCGACGTGGCAGGGCAGGCGTGTGGCGGCAACTCCGACGCTCGCGCAACTGCGGGCCTTCCTGGCCCTTGTCGAACACCGGCACTTTGGTGACGCCGCGCGAGCGCTCGGTGTGGCCCAACCGACACTCTCGCAGGCGCTGTCGTCGCTGGAGGAGATCCTCGGCGTACAACTCATTGAGCGCAATGCCCGTACGTTCCTGGTGACCGATGCGGGGGAGCGGCTCGTCCCGATGGCGCAGCGCGCGGTCGAAGCGGCCGAGGCGATTACGGATGCCATCGCACGGGAGAGGGCCTGGCTCGCCGGGCCGCGGAGCATCGGCGTCATCCCGACCGTCGGGCCTTACTTGCTTCCCGCTTTGCTGCGGGCGCTGCGCAAGGAAGCACCCGATCTCGAGCCGGTCATTCGCGAGGACCAGACGGCGCGCCTTCTCGCCGCTCTCCGGTCCGGTGAACTCGATGTCGCCATCGTCGCTGAGCCCGTGGGTGATCCGACCCTGGTGGAGATTCCCCTCTATACCGAGGACTTCGCGCTCGCGGTCCCGGCGACTCACCCGCTCGGCGGGCGGGAGGGACTCGCCGTCGACGATCTGTCGGACCTGCCGATCCTGCTGCTCGATGAGGGCCATTGCTTGCGCGATCAGACGCTCGCCGTGACCGTTGCGGCCGGCCTGTCCGGCGTCGACGCGCAAGCGACACGCGCCACCTCACTGTCGACGGTCGTTCAACTCGTCGATGCCGGACTCGGGGTCACGCTGCTCCCAGACTCTGCCATCCCGGTCGAGGTACGTCGTACATCGGTGGAGATCGCGCGCTTCGCCGACCCGGCACCGGGTCGCACGATGGTCCTGGCGTACCGATCGACCAGCGCGCGCAGTGAGGAGTACGAGGACCTCGCCGAGATCATCCGGCGTGCGGTGCGGTCGGCCCGGTTGCCGGTGCGCCCTCAGGGGCCCCCGGTGGGTGGGTCGACGCGCCGCCGGGGCTGACATGGCCGGATGACGGATCGACGTCGGGGGTGTGGAGCCGTGGCCGGCGATGAGCCCTGGCCCGGTGGTGCCGACCTTATCCGGTAGTGGTGGGATGAGATTCGGCGCCGCCGTTGTTATGGCGCTAACGAACCCCGTGAGGAGTCACCGCATGTCCCTGCCGCCGCTCGTTGAACCCGCCGACGCTCTCAGCGCCGACGAGGTCCGGCGCTACAGCCGCCACCTCATCATCCCCGACGTCGGGATGACCGGTCAGAAGCGACTCAAGAACGCCAAGGTGCTCTGCGTGGGCGCCGGGGGCCTGGGCAGCCCAGCGCTGATGTACCTCGCAGCGGCGGGGGTCGGCACCCTGGGCATTGTCGAGTTCGACGTCGTCGATGAGTCCAATCTGCAGCGGCAGATCATCCATGGCCAAAGCGACGTGGGCCGGTCGAAGGCCGAGAGCGCACGTGACTCGGTCAAGGAGATCAACCCGTACGTCGACGTGATCCTCCACGAAGAGCGTCTGGACTCGTCCAACGTGCTGGACCTCTTCGCGCAGTACGACCTCATCGTCGACGGCACCGACAACTTCGCCACGCGCTACCTCGTCAACGACGCCTGCGTGCTGCTCGGCAAGCCATACGTGTGGGGTTCGATCTACCGATTCGATGGCCAAGCGAGTGTGTTCTGGGCGGAGCACGGCCCCTGCTACCGCTGCCTCTACCCCGAGCCGCCGCCGCCCGGGATGGTGCCGTCGTGCGCGGAGGGCGGCGTCCTCGGCGTGCTGTGTGCCTCGATCGGTTCCATCCAGGTGACCGAGGCCATCAAGCTCATCACCGGCATTGGTGATCCCCTGCTCGGTCGCCTCAAGGTGTACGACGCCCTCGAGATGGACTATCGCGAGGTCAAGATCCGCAAGGATCCGAACTGCGCGGTGTGTGGTCCGAACGCGAGCGTCACCGAACTCATTGACTACGACGCCTTCTGCGGCGTCATCTCCGATGCCGCGGCCGAGGCCGCCCGGGACAGCACCATCTCCGTGCACGATCTGAAGGAGATGCTGGATGCGCGTTCGCGCGGGGAGCGAGACTTCGTCCTCATCGATGTCCGCGAACCCATCGAGTGGGAGATTGCGACTATCGACGGCGCGGAGCTCATCCCCAAGGGTGAGTTCCTTGACGGCTCTGCATTGGAGAAGCTGCCTCAGGATAAGCAGATCGTTCTGCACTGCAAGGTGGGTGGACGATCTGCTGAAGTCCTCGCCGTGCTCCACGGGGCGGGGTTCGCCGACGCAGTGCACGTGGGCGGCGGCATCAACGCGTGGTCGCTTCAGGTCGATCCCGACACGCCGTACTACTGATCGGCGCTTCTCCTGCCGTCCGTCGCGATCGGCGTGAGTTCTAGGATCGCGCCGTGGCGACCAAGAAGTCCTGGGCTGAGCTCAGCCCGACGCAGCAGCGGCTGATCATCACGGGCGCGGTCATCGAGGGTGTCCTCACGGCGATCGCGCTGGTCGATCTCATCCGCCGCCCCGCTGATTGCGTGCGCGGGCCCAAGCCCCTGTGGGCGCTCGGCCTGTTCGTCCAGCCGGTTGGCCCGATCGCGTACTTCGCCGTCGGCCGTCGAGGCATGTGAGGTGATCGGACTCGGCACGCTGCTCAACATGGCAGCGATCATCGTCGGTTCCGCGGTCGGCGTCCTCGTGGGCGGTCGACTGCCTGAGCGCACGCGAGACCTCATCACTCAGGCGCTGGGTCTGATCACTCTCGTCGTGGCGGCACTGAATGTCGTCGCCTTGCTCGACGCGGACTGGATCGCCGATGTGGGCTCCTCAGCCCCTCTGCTCATCGTGCTCGGATCTGTCGTTGTCGGCGGCATCTTCGGCTCGCTGCTGCACATCGAGGACAAGGTCGAGCGCTTCGGCGGGTGGCTGCAGGCCAAGGTGGGTCGATCGGAGGGCAGCGAGGCGCGGGCCCGCTTCATCGAGGGCTTCGTTGACGCGTCCCTGTTGTTTTGCATCGGTCCGCTGGCGATTCTCGGCTCGCTCTCAGACGGTCTCGGTCAAGGCATCGACCAGTTGGCCTTGAAGTCGGTGCTCGATGGCTTCGCCTCGATTGCTTTCGCGGCATCCCTCGGCTGGGGGGTGGCGTTCTCGGCCCTCGCCGTCGGCATCGTGCAGGGCCTGTTCACCGTGCTCGGTGCGGCCGTGGGATCGGTGTTGGCCGCCTCCGCAGTCGCTGCCATCACCGCGACCGGGGGAGTACTCCTCCTCGGGGTGGGATTGCGCCTGCTCAAGGTGTCCCGCTTGCCGGTCGCCGACCTGCTGCCCGCCCTCGTGGTCGCCCCACTGCTGACCTTGGCGGTCGCCGCCTGGCTGTAGGCGGTATTGGTCAGTCAGGTCGTCAGGTTGTCGATCGCAGCATCGGGAAGAGCGGATGCTCCATGGGTGCGCCAGCGGGGATCTCGCTGTCGAGACCGTCGAACTGCGGCGAGGTTCGCCAGCCGCGGGGCGCGTGCACCATGTCATCGCCGAGGAAGCGCAGCGAGAAGGCGCGCCGCCGGTTCTTGCCCGGTACGCCGTACGCGTGATGCAGCGTGAGCATGTGGAAGAAGACACCATCGCCGGGCTCCATCGACCAACTGACGATCGAGAAGGAGTCGCGGTCGGCCTCGATGGCCGGCAGTTCGCGTAGTGAACCCTCCGGGAACCACTTGGCCTGGTTGTCCATGAAGGTACGCGGCATGAGCCAGCCCTCGTGATGGGAGCGGGCGACGAACTCCAGAGCGGACTCCGGCGCGACCGGGTCCACGGGGGCCCACAGCGAACAGTTATTGACGCCATCGACGTTGTAGTAGGGCTGATCCTGATGCCACGGCGTCTCCTGACGCGTGCCGGGCTCCTTCACCAGCATGTGATCGTGATAGAGCCGCACGTCACTGCCCATGATGGCAGCGGCGACATCGGCGGCGCGCGAGGTGAACGCAACCTCGCGGAACTCCTCGATGCGATGCCAATTGCAGAAGTCCTCCACGAACTGGCCGGGATCGTCGGGCTGGCTGGCGACCTTGAACATCGGTCCTGGATCGGCCAGGTTGCGCTCGATGCCGCGCTCGATCGTCAGCACCTCGTCCGGAGTGAACAGTCCTCGGACGACGAGGACACCATCGCGGTGGAAGGCCGCGATGTCGTCCTCGCTAACGAGGTCGGCCACGGGTCTCGGGGCGGTGGTGGTAGTCACGGGCTCTCCCTTGTGGTGGGCTCGATGGGGTCGAGGGTGTGGCACGACATTAGGGCCGAAGGTATGAGCATGAAAAGCGCCTAGGCGCCGCTACCGGCGTCTTGGTCGTGCCCCTAGAGCCACCGCTGCCCGAGCGCAGCATCCTGCTTGCGCTGCCAGCGCGTCACGCTCGCCGCGGGCCGTCGACCTAGCCGAGCGGTGCTCGCCTAACTCGGTTTCCGACCGTCGTGGTGGGTTTCGCGCCGCGCAAACTCACCACAACGGTCGGACATCGGAGGGGTGTTAGGCCTCAACGTCGGAGGTGAAGCCGATCTTCTTGTGGGTGCCGTCGCAGAACGGCTTCTTGTTGGACGCGCCACAGCGGCACAGGTAGACCGTGTCGGCCTCCTTGATCTCCGCGCCGTCCGAGGCATTGACGCGTACGGCGCCCTTGACCTCGAGCGGGCCGTCCTTCAGGGGGGTGATGCTCACGCGATCGTCACTCATGCCGCGACCTTACCGAGGGTGCGTTCAACCCGCGCGCTGCGTGGTGGGTCTACAGATAGCCCTTCTTGGTGAGCCAGGTGAAGGCCCAGTAGCCCGGCACCGTCGGAATCCAGAAGGTGATGAGTCGGTAGAGCAGGACGGAGGAGACCGCGATGCCGCCGGGCAGGCCCGCGGCCGTGAGTCCGGCTGCGAGTGCGGCCTCGACCGCACCGAGGCCGCCGGGAGTGGGTGCGGCTTGGCCGATGGTGGCGCCGGCGAGGTAGACCACCGCGACCGCGGCGATGTTGAGATCGCCGTCAAAGGCGCGCACGCAGGCCAGCAGCACGGTGATGTAGGCGAAGTTCAAGATCAGATTGCCGCCGATGCCTTCAACGAGTTTCATGGGCCGCTGCGCCACGGTGACCATGCGCGGAATGACCTCGCGCATGAGCGGGCGAACCCGACCGAAGACGTAGCGGCGCAACTTGGGCACGGCGAACGCCGACAGGACGAGGATGACGACGAGGATGGCCGCGATGACGGCCCAGGCCGGTGGGTCGAAGGTGAAGTCCGACTGGGTTCCCGCCGCGATACCGAATCCGAGTAGCAGCAGGATGTAGACGACGAAGGCGAACACCTGGGAGACGCCCACACTCGCCGCGGCCAGTGCCGGATGCAGGCCGGCTTTGGTGAGGAAGCGCAGGTTGATGGCCACCGCACCGAGGGTCGGTGGCGACACCAGGGTGGCGAAGTCCCCCGCAACCTGAGCGAGCATCGTGCGATGTAGGGGGATGCGTTCAGGTACGAATCCGGTGAGTGACCACGCGGCGCCGATGTAGGTGATGAGGGCGGCAACGACGGCGACGACCATCCACTCGATGGACGCGGTCGTGAGCAGTTCGGCGAGGTCGACCTGGGCCAGTTGCGACAGCAGCACGTAGGCGGCAATCGTCCCGACGACGATCATCACGAGGGTGCGGGGCTTGATCCGCTCGATGTTGATCTGTTCGAGTTCGCCATCGGGACGGATCTCGACGAGGGCATCGCGCAGGTGCACCATCAGGTCCTTGCGCTTGCGCATGGCCTTACGCGTGGGTGCCGCGAGGGCAACCGGTTGGAGCACGGGGAGTGCGCGCGCCAAGCCGGGAACACCGAGCACGCGGCGACCGGTGCGCACCGCGCGGTCGGCCCCGACGATCATCGCGAGGCTGCAGAGCATCTCCGCGACATCAATGCGCATGGCGACGTCACTCGCGGCCACCGAGCCGGCCGATTCGCCGACGAGCCAAACTTTGCCGGCCCGATCGCGCAGGATGTTGTCGGACGTGAGGCTCCGATGAGACATCTGGTGCGCATGCATTGTCTGCATGGCTCGCCACGCGGCCTCGAGCTCGTCGTCGGTGATCTGCTCGCCATCGAGGTCAGTGAATCGGGTTGCGACGGTGTAGTCGTAGGCCAGCAGCGCGGCGTCAGCACCGACCTCGCAGGTGGCGACGAGTTTGGGGACAGGCGTTCCCGCGGATTCCGCGGCGTAGGCCATGAGCGCCGCGTGGTCGAGTTCGCTGCGCATGTTGAAGGCGCCGCGACCGGTTTCGTCGCGCAGGCGAAGTGCCCGCCAGGCCGCCGAGGCGAGGCCCGCCCCTTCGAGGTCGCGGTCGAAGACGACTACCTCGAGGGAGTCGCCGGTGCGCGTGGTCGCGACGTAGCGCCGACCCACGTCGGTCAGACGTGACGCGCGCAGGACAGCGAGTGGGAAGCCAGCGCGATCCAGGGCGGCGGCGACCTCGCCACCGGATGGGCGTGTTGTGGGCGTACCCACGGCGTAGCGGGTGAGCAGACCCAGTCCCCACCCGGCGAAGAACGAGATGAGCAGCCCCGCCACAGTCGCCGACCCACTGAGCAGGGCAACGATGAGCAGGGAGCCCACGACCAGGACCGACAGCACGTTCCAGGGCCGTCGACCCATGAGGCGCGTGATGGTGATGAAGGAGACGAGGCCA
Source organism: Candidatus Nanopelagicales bacterium (assembly GCA_030827125.1). GTDB lineage: Bacteria > Actinomycetota > Actinomycetes > S36-B12 > S36-B12 > Mxb001. The sequence goes on along the minus strand of JAURFD010000003.1, from coordinate 46,852 downwards.
CCGATCACCGGTGCGGTCACCGAAGCCTGACCGCCCACGGAACCCGCGAGAGCGACGATGAGCTGATCACTGCCGTAGGTCTCGACGAGGTACGACGTCAAGGTGAGGATGACAACGCTGACGAGCAGGCCGATGAGGGCGTCGGACAGTTGGCGGACGCGACGTCGAATCACGAGATTGACGGCGGCGGCGATGGGGAGGCCGAGCAGGCCGATACCGCCGATGACGTTGAGCGCCAGGATGACGATGGATGGCAGGAGTTCGGCGCCACCGGTGAGGTCCTCTTCCAGCCCCTGGGTGGTCGCGCTGGCGAAATAGGCGATACCGACGGTGACAGCGATGGCCGCGAGGGCCACGAGGAACCGCGCGAGGTCGAGCGGTCGGCGTAGCCGTCGCGGGATGACGCCATCCTCGATGACGACGGTCGTGCCAGGCGATCCCGACTGCGGCGTCGGTGACCCGCCGGGCCCGATCGGGGCCCCGTCGGGGCCGCGCGTGAGGGCCACCGTGGCGTGCTCGACCGGTGGGTTCGCGGCCGGCTCACCGGTCCCCGGCACCCGCTCCTCCTCCACGCTCACCCCCTGATGGTCCCATCTTTGCCCGGTGGGGCCGGTCAAGGCGCCGCTGGTGGACAGATTGAGCCGGCCGAGGGTCGGGTGTCACGGTGGGGGAGATCGGTGTGCCCGGTGTTGGGGGCGTCGCCAGTGCCCCCGAGCGTCGGATCCCTCTGATGAGATGTCCCCGTGCTCCCGCCCCTCCTAATGCCCGCGCCGCCGCCGGCTCGCGTGCTCTGGCGTCCGGACGCCGACCAGGAGCGCCTCATTGCCCACGGGGCAGCGACGGGCCCGGCACGGCCCGGGGCATGCGTCGGGCTGGGCGGCCCGGGCACGGGCAAGACCTCCACGCTCGTGCGGGCTGCTGCTGCGCGCCTGTTCGATGGGGTGCCGGTGGCCGACATCCGCCTGCTGGCCTTCAACCGAGCCCGAGCCCGCGACCTGCGCACCGCCCTGGCCGCCGAGATGCAGCAGGGCGCACTCCCGGTGGTGACCACATTCCACGGCTTGGCCTTCGACATTGTGGGCCGCGCGAGCGTCGGGGATCCCGATGCGTCCCCGCCGCGATTGCTCTCCGGCGCGGAGGAGGACGTGCGCATTCGCGACCTCTTGCGCGGCGCTGTCGCCGACGGTCAGATCCCGTGGCCGGAAGACCTCACCGCGGCACTTCCGACGATCGGGTTGGCCAACGATGTTCGCGCGTTCCTCGCGCGGGTGCGTGAGTTGGGGATTGACACCGATCAACTTGCGCAGGCCGGACGCACCCTGGATCGACCCGAGTGGACCGCCCTGGCGCAGTTCGCCCGACACGAGGCCGATGTTATGGCGCTCGAAGACCTCGTCGACTACACCGCGCTGCTCGAGGTCGCGATCGGCCTGCTCATTGCGGAACCCTCGCTCACCGGCGGCATAACCCACCTGTTCGTGGACGACTTCCAGGAGGCCGATCCGTTGCAGCGCCGACTGCTTGAGGCCCTGTGCGAGCAGGGCGTCGTCGCAACCGTCTGTGCAAGTCCCGACCAGACGGCCTACGCCTTCCGTGGCGCGGATCCGCTGGGGGTGATCCGCCTGGCGGAGCGTGTGCGGGCACCGATCGTGGGCCTCGGCACCCTCCACCGAGGCGTGGGACCGGTGCACCAGGCCTACCAACGTGTACGCCGTCACCCCGCCCTGCCCGGCCTTTCTGCCGATGTCCTGCGCACCTACCGGGAGCCGGTGGAGTCACCGGAGACGGGACCTGGCACGGTGTCGATCACCCGCCACGACTCGTTGGGTGATCTCGCAGCCCACGTAGCCCGCGACCTGCGGCGGCGCCACCTGGGGTTGTCGGGTGAGCCGACGCCCTGGTCGGACATGGCGGTCCTGCTCCCGACCTCGCGCGATATCGACGTGCTGCGGCGCGCACTGGAGGCCGACGGGGTGCCCGTGCGCGTGGCCACCGACGCGCTGCCGCTGCCGGAGGAGCCGGCGGTCGCCGTACTCCTGTCGGCGTTGCAGGCGGCGGTGGATCCGACCGCCTTGGGTGTGGGTGCAGCCGTCGACCTCGTGATGGGGCCACTCGGCGGTGTCGATGCCGTGGCTCTGCGAGCGTTGGCGCGCGACCTGCGCCGGGAGTACCGCGCGGTGGAGGGGACCTTGGTCGCGCCATCGGGCACGGCGCTCATCCGCGATCTGCTCGTGGGCGCGGCGACCGGTCAACCGGCAGCAAGTGCTGGTGAGGGGCCCAGCGACCCCAGCGGCGAGGTGCACGACCGCGTGATCGCGCTCGGGCGACGCCTCAGTGAGGCCCACGACGCGATCCGAGCCGATGCCCAGCCGGCCGAGGTGCTCTGGATGCTGTGGGACGCCCACCTCGACGGAGTCGAGCCCTGGCCGGAGCGGTTGCGGACCGCAGCCCTCGCGGGGCATCGACCCAGTGGCCACGACCTCGATGCCGTGATGGCGCTCTTCGATGCCGTGGAGCGGCTCTCGGATCGCTACTCCGGTGCGTTCGGCGTGCAAGGGCTGCTCGCTGGGTTGACCGGTCAGCGACTCCCGGGCGAATCCATCGCCGCGCGCTCAGGGGCATCCCCGGCGGTCGAGATCCTCACCGCACGGCTTGCCGTCGGTCGATCGTGGCCCCATGTGGTCATCGTGGGCGCGCAGGAAGGCGAGTGGCCACGTCTCACGGTCGCGTCCTCCAGCGTCCACGCCGATGAACTCGACCTGCTCGTCGATGGTGCTGCCGACGTCGACACCATCACGCGCGAGCGCCACACTGCTCAACTCGCGGGCGAGCGTCGCCTCTTCAGCCTGGCCGTGTCGCGCGCAACAGACCACTGCCATGTGGCGGTCATCGAGCGCGAAGGTGAGCACGGCGATCGCCCGAGTCGTTTTGTCGAGGACCTCCAGGTCCCGCTGCAGTCGCAGCCCGGCCGGCCCGCGCGTTCGGTCACCCTGGATGGCCTGGTCGCCGAACTCCGCTCGGTCGCTGAGGATTCCGATGCCGACCCGGACCTTCGCGATGCTGCAACGCGACGCCTGGCCGCGCTCGCCGCAGCGCGCGACGATCAAGGTGATGCGTTGGTGCCGCAGGCGGACCCGCGGCGGTGGTGGGGGCTCGCTGACCTCACGACCGGCCTGGCACCGGTTCGGCCGCCCGACCAACCCGTGGCACTGTCGGGTTCGGGGCTGCAATCACTCAACGAGTGCCCGCTGCGCTGGTTCCTCTCCCGTGCCGCCCGGGCGGAAGGCCCGAGTTCGTCGGCGATGGCGTTCGGCAACATCGTGCACGTGCTCGCCGAGCGTCTCGGTGCGGGTGAACTCCCGCCAGACCCCGAGGTCCTCCTGCAGTACGCCGAGCGCATCTGGCCGGAGGTGGCCTTCGATATGCCGTGGCAGGGCGCGGCCGAGCTCACCCAATTGCGCGAGGCGCTCGAGCGCCTATGCCACTACCACCGCACCTGTAGTCGCACGGTGGTGGACACCGAGCACGGATTCGACGTCACCATCCCGATCGAGGGGCTGCCTGCCGACGCCGATGCCGCCATCGCCATTCGCGGATCCATCGATCGCGTGGAGATCGACCCCGACGGCGGCGTCTATCTCGTCGACTTCAAGACCGGCAAGTACCCGCCGAGCGATGTCTCGGTCCGGACCGATGCGCAGTTGGGCATGTACCAGGCGGCGGCCCTCGCCGGTGCCGTCGACGAGGTGCACGACGCCAGTGATCTCGCGGGTGCCGCCCTCGTGCAATTGCGCAAGGAGGCAGGCAAGGCGACCCCCGACCAGCCCAAGATCCAGCCGCAGCCACCCCTCGATCCCGAGGACGACGACTGGCTCCTTGATCCCGTGCGTACGGCGGTCAGTCACATTCGCGCCGAGGATTTCCCTGCGACGCCGAACTCAATGTGCGAGCACTGCTCCTTCCGTGCGGTCTGCCCCGCTCAGATTGACGGACAGGAGGTGACGACATGACCGGTGACTCCCGCGCGCACCTGCAGGCGATCCTCGGCCACCCCCTGAGCGACCCCCAGTGGGATGCGGTGTCCGCACCCGCCGAACCGGCCGCGATCGTGGCCGGCGCAGGTTCGGGCAAGACCACCGTCATGTCGGCGCGGGTGCTCTGGTTGGTGCTCGAGGGATACGCCGAGCCCGATCAGGTCCTCGGGCTGACCTTCACCACCAAGGCCGCGGGTGAGCTGCTCGGCCGCACGCGCAGCGGTCTCGCCGCTGCCGCTGCGCTGGGCTTGCTGCCCGGTGATGCCGTCGCCTCCGCGGCCTACGAGCCATCGGTGTCGACGTACCACTCCTTCGCCGCCAATCTGCTGACCGACCACGGCGTTCGTCTCGGCTTGGAGCCGCATTCATCGGTTCTCACCGAGGGAGCGCGGGAGACGCTCGCCCTGCGCGTGCTGCGTTCGACATCGCTGCCGCTGGCGGGCCTCGGCTCGAGTCCGGCCACGTTGCTGGAATCCATGCTCAGCCTCGACGACGAACTCGCCGAACTCGACATCGAACCGCGGGATCTGCTCGAGCACTCGACCGGTCTCATCGCGGCTTTGGACGCGCTGGGTTCGCGTCAGAAGATCGGCGACCAGATGCTCGAGGCGGCACGCATCCGCGCGGCCCTGTGCGGATTGGTGGAGGAGTTCCGTGCCGCCAAGTCCGACCGACAGGTGGTGGACTTCGCCGATCAGATTCGGCGCGCCCTCGAACTCGTCCGCACGATGCCCGACGTCGTAGCCCAGGTACGCAGGCAGTTCCCCTTCGTCTTGCTCGACGAATATCAGGACACCTCGGTCGCCCAACGCATCCTCATGCAGCGACTCTTCGGCGACGGACATCCAGTGACCTCGGTGGGCGACCCATGTCAGGCGATCTACGAGTGGCGCGGCGCGAGCGTGGACAACATCGACCGCTTCCCCGAGCACTTCCCGGTGATCCGTGGCGAGCAGCGCCAGAACGCCGTCCGCTACCCGCTCGCCGAAAACCGCCGGTCCGCGCCAGCCATCTTGGACCTCGCCAATGATGTGGCGGCTCCGCTGCGGGCCGTGCATGCCGGGGTCGAGCCGCTGCATGCCGCGGTCGACCAGTACGGCACGGGCACCGTGCGCTGTGCGCTGCTGCCCACCTACCGCGATGAGATCGACTGGGTCGCCGACCAGGTCGTGCAGTTGTACGCCGAGCATGGTGACTGGGAGGGCATCGCGATTCTCGGCCGCAAGAAGTCGATGCTTGCCAATATCGATCGGGAGTTGCGTGACCGCGGCATCCCCACGCGCCTGCTCGGCATCGCTGGCCTGCTTGATGTGCCCGTCGTCGCCGAGGTGCGGGCGATCTGCGAGGTCCTCGACGATCCCACTGCCGACGCCGCCTTCCTGCGCCTGCTCAACGGCCCACGGTGGCGCATCGGTCCCCGTGACCTCGCCGCGCTCGGTGCCGCCGCCGGGCTCGATCGTCCCGGTCCATCGGCCGATATCGATGAAGCCCTCTACCGGGCCGTCCTCGGCTCGGATCCGCAGGAGCGTCGCGGCCTTGCCGAGGTGGCCGCCGAGGTCGTTCACGCCGCCGAGGCCGACGAGTCACCGCTGTCGCAGGAGGCGACCGAACGCCTGCGCGCTCTGCTGCGCGAGATCGCCTTCCTGCGTCGCCATGTCAGCGATCCACCGTCGGAGTTGATCGGACGAATCCTGCGGGTGACCGGCCTTGGCGTCGAGGCGGCCATCGGTTCACGGGCCGCTGACAACGCTCGGGCACTCGCCGCCTTCCGCGAGTGGGCCGCCCGCTTCGCCGTCGAGGGTCCAGAGGCGGCGGGTCTGACGGCGTTCCTCGCGCGCGTGCGGGACGCCGAGCGCTTCGACGTCGATGTCACCTTCGACGAGGTGGCGTCGGGTCCGGCGGTGCAACTCATGACGGTGCACAAGGCCAAGGGTTTGGAATTCCCACACGTCATCGTCCCCGGGATGTACGACGGCGGGTTCCCGTCTTCGCAGACGCGGCCGCGCTGGCCGACCAATCCCAAGGCCGTCCCCTGGCCGTTGCGTGACGATGCCCCGCCGGCACTGCGCGGGTTTCCCGACCTCTCGGCGACCCCACGGGACAAGGACCACAAGGCCTATGTCCAGGCCAGCCGAGTGCTCGAGGAATTGGAGGAGCGCCGACTTGCCTACGTCGCGCTCACCCGCGCCGAGCAGACGCTCATCACCAGCGCACATTGGTGGGGGCCGGATCAGAAGAATGCGCGCGGCCCGGGGGACTACCTGCAGCAGATCCATGACTGGTGTCTTTCATCCGGGCAGCAGGTCGACCTGTGGGCTGACGCCCCGGCGGATGACCAGACCAACCCGCTGCTTGACGAACGCTCGGTCGCGTGGCCGGTCGAACCCGATCCGCGTCGCCAGCAGGCGCGACGTTGGGCGGCCCACGCCGTGCAGACCCGCATGGTGGACCTCGACGACGAACCGCCGATGGACGACCCGACGCTCGCGGCGCGCGTCGCCGGCTGGGATGCCGACATGGAGGTCCTGCTCGCGGAGGCAGCCCGTCAGCGGGCGCCGCTCGCTGTCACCACCCCGGTTGACCTGTCCGCCAGCGCGATGATCCGGCTGCGGCGAGATCCCGACGCGTTCGCGCTCGACCTCGCGCGGCCGATGCCGAGGCAGCCGCACCCCGCGGCCCGACGCGGCACCGCCCTGCACGAGTGGATTGAGGGCCAGTACGCCGTACAAACCCTGTTCGACCTCGAGGACCTCGACGCGGCGGATGACCTCGAGTCCGATCCGAAGCTAGAGGAGTTGAAGGCGGCGTTCGCGCGCAGTCCCTACGCCGCGCGTGTCCCGGTGGCCCTGGAGTGGCCCTTCGCCGTGTCGATCGGCGGGCACGTCCTGCGTGGCCGTATCGATGCGGTCTTCCGTGACGTCGACGGGCGTATCGAGGTTGTGGACTGGAAGTCCGGATCCAGCCGTCGAGGCCTTGATGACTTGCAGTTGGCGATCTACCGCCTGGCGTGGGCGGAGCAGACCGGCACTCCGCTGGAGCAGGTTGATGCGGCCTTCTTCCTGGTCGCGACCGGTGAGGTCGTCAGGCCGCAGCGGTTGGCCGATCGGGATGAGTTGGTGCGGATCCTCAGCGGTGGCTGAGGTCGGTCCTCAGCCGGGCTAGATCCTTTCCCGCCCGCTCTTGGGGTCTTGGGGGGCCCGAAACCCCAACAACGGTCGGGAAATCGACGTCGAGGGCATCGGGAGGCGTGACAACGTGATGGTGCGCTGGGAATGCCCAAAGACGGTGCTCTGAGCCCACAAGGCGAGCCAAGCCCGACGACTCAGCGGTCGGTAGGTGAGGTGCCCTCACGCTTGGCGCTCGGGTCTGCCGTCGACTCCTCCGGAGCGATCGCCTTGACGCCGACCATCTTGCGCATGAACTTGCGGCAGGGCTCCTCCACGATGCGCCACATGAAGTAGGCGATGACGAAGGCGCCGACGATGGCCACGATCACGGCGACGGCGTACAGCGGTCCGGACTCGAGGCCGATCTGATTCATCGCCGCGCGCCAGGTGCTGAACCACACCAGGTGGGTCATGTAGAGCGAGTAGGAGATGACCCCGCCGAGCACGATCTTGTCGGTCCCGAGCCACTTGGCCTGGCCATGGCGGGAGAGCGCGAGCGCACCGATCCACACGATGAGCGGCGGCACGAGCCACAGGTGGAAGTACGGCGGGAGCGGTTCGGCATCGGGATCGTTGAGCGTCAGCGGCGACTGGGCCGTCTCCCAGCTGCCGAGGAAGACCGCTCCCGCGATGACGAGGAGTGGCATTGCGACCGACACCGTGGTGGCCAGGCGCTCGACGCGCGGCTTCGGTTCGGTGGCGCCGTCGGGGATAAGTCGCAGCACGATGAGATAGGTGATGGCGCCCGCGGTGAACTCGCTCATCACGCGAATGATGGAGCCCCACAGATCGGTGTAGTAGGGGTCGATCGTGAGGCTGCCGCGCCACAGCAGTGGCGTGATGACGACGAGCCATGCGACGACGAGCAGTGGTGTGGAGACGCGCTTGTGCAGGGCGTAGAGCACGAGCACGAGGGCGGGGAAGATGAGGTAGGCCAACCACTCCATCGACAGCGACCACGCGACGACGTTCCAGCCGCGATCCGGGTGGGGGCCCCACTCCTGCACGAGGAAGAGGTTGCGCAGGTAGTCGATGGGGTTGAGCCACGGCCGGTCCTTGGACACTCCGGTGAGCCACACCTGCGCGACGACCGCGAGACCGGCGACGTTGAGCATGACGAAGTGCACCGGATAGATGCGGGCCAGGCGCAGCCACCAGAACTCCAGACTGCCCCGGCCAGAGATCTTCTTGCCCATCCGGGTCAGATACGTGTGGGTGATGATGAAGCCCGACAGGGCGAAGAAGAGATCGACGCCGAGGCGGCCCACGCGAATGGTGTCGTTGAGCACCGGGATCGACATCACGCCGATGCGGCTCAGTGGATCCTGAAGGTGATAGAGCAGCACCCAGAAGGCCGCGACGAAGCGGATGCCGGTCAGCTGGCGGATGAAGACGCCCACGCCGCTCCTTGCTCGTCGGTGATGGTCCGGTGAACTCCAGACGCGTTCATCGTGCCATGTGAGGCGCCTGACTAGGCTCAGGCCATGCCCTGGGAGATGTCGGATCGCTCGCTGCTGGCCGATCTCTCCCTCGCCCGCGGTGATTGGGACCGCGATGCTGAGCGTCGTTCCGATGCCGAAGTGATGGCCGCCGTCTGGGCCGATCCGCGCTGTCAGGTGCTCCCGGTGGCGCACGGGCGTTTTCCGGTCGATCTCGGGGGGTCGGCTCCTTCCCTGCGGATGGCGACGCCGTCAGGTGTCCCGAGCGACGCCGAGCGCCTCTACCTCGGCCGTGACGCGGTCGGAGCGCCGGTCTTCGCCGTGCGCTGCCCGCCGACCGAGCCCGCCAGCGGCCTGCGCGAGGTCGGGGCGGAGTTGTCCGCGGATGAGGTGTCCATCGCCGCCATGGCGGTGGCGCTGGACAACTGGCACACCTCGCACCCACGCTGCCCGCAGTGCGGTGAGCCGACGCAGATCGCCGAGGGGGGCTGGGTCCGGCGGTGTCCGGCCGACGGCTCCGATCACTATCCGCGCACCGATCCCGCGGTGATCGTGCTGGTCATCGACGTCGACGACCGCGCGCTGCTCGGTCGCCAGGGGCGCTGGCAACCGACCTGGTTTTCGACCCTCGCCGGCTTTGTCGAGTCTGGGGAGTCTGCGGAGGCCGCCGTACGCCGGGAGATCTTCGAGGAGTCCGGCGTCGTCGTGGCAGACATGGTCTACCTCGGCAGCCAGCCGTGGCCGTTCCCAAGCTCGCTCATGCTGGGATACCACGCACTCGCGGAGTCGACGGAGATCGCGGTGGACGGCGAGGAGATCGTCGAGGCTCGGTGGTTCAGTCGCGAGGAGCTGCGGGCGGCCTGCGAGTCCGGTGAAGTCGCCCTGCCACCGGCGGTGTCTATCGCGCGCCGACTCATCGAGCGTTGGTACGGCGCACCGCTCTCCGGCGACTGGATCCGCCCCTAGTCCGCACGTCGTCTCGCTGCGTACCGTTTGGCGGCCCCGAAACGGGATGGAGTGAGACGAAGTCGCGGCTAGACGCCGAGTTTGGCCTTGACCTGGGCGAGGGACGGGTTCGTCATCGTCGTGCCGTCGTCGAAGACCAACGTGGGCACGGTCTGGTTGCCGCCGTTGACGGTCTCGACGAAGACTGCCGAGTCGTGGTCATGCTCGATGTCGATCTCGGTGACCTCGATCCCCTCACGGGAGAGCTGGTTCTTCAGGCGATGGCAGAAGCCACACCAGGCGGTCGTATACATCGTCAGTGGCACGGGCCAAGTGTGCAGGCTGTCGCTCCAGTCGGCAACGCGAGACCCACCCGGGCAGGCGCCGTCAGCCCCGGATGCAACGATGCCCCGGTGACCAGCGACCACCTCGACGCCCTCGATCCCGAGCAGCGGGCGGTGGCTGAGGCCGTCGAGGGGCCGGTCGTCGTCTGGGCCGGGGCCGGCACCGGCAAGACGCGCGCCGTCACCCACCGCATCGCCCACGCTGTCCACCTCGGCGTCCAGGAGCCTCGGCGGATCTTGGCGGTCACCTTCACCACCCGCGCCGCCGGTGAGATGCGCGAGCGACTGCGCCGTCTCGGCGTCGAGGGCCCCGCCGTGCGCACCTTCCACTCCGCAGCCCTGCGTCAGTTGCGCCACTTCTGGCCGCAGGTCGTCGGCGGCAACGCACCCGAGGTCGTCGGGCGCCCCGCCCCACTCGTCGCCGAGGCCGCGGGGCGATGCCGGGTCTCCACCGACCGGGCCGTCGTGCGGGATCTCGCTGCCGAGATTGCCTGGGCCAAGCAGATGCAAATCAGTCCCGACGCTTACGTCGCGGAGTCCCAGCAGCGCACACCTCCGGTGGAGGCTGCCGACGTCGCCCGCGTCTACTCGGCGTACGACGACCTGAAGCACGACCGAGGCCTTATCGACTTCGACGACGTCATTCTCGTGACGATCGGCATGCTCGCGGAGAAGCCGCATGTCGCCGATGAGGTACGCCGCACCTATCGCTGGTTCACGGTCGACGAGTTCCAGGACGTCAGCCCGGTCCAGAACCGCTTGCTCGACCTGTGGCTCGGTGACAGCGGCGAGGTGTGCGTTGTCGGCGATCCCGCGCAGACCATCTACTCCTTCGCGGGAGCCACCGACCGCTTCCTGCGGGAGTTCGCCACGCGCTTCCCGGAGGCCACGCAGGTCCGGCTCTATCGCAACTACCGCAGCACCGAGCCGATCGTGGCGCTGGCGAACTCCGTCCTGTCGGTGTCGGCTCCGGGCGAGGGTGGTCTCGTCTCCCAGGTCGGGCCCGGGCCCGCACCGGTGATCCGCGAGTACGACGACGAGGTGGCCGAGGCCCATGCGGTGGCCGATGCCATCGCCCAGTGGGTCGCGGGTGGCACCGAACCGCGAGATATCGCGATCCTCGTGCGTGTCAACGCGATCATGCCGGCGTTCGAGGAGGCGTTGGCTGAACGCGGTCTTCCGGTGGTCCTGCGTGGTGGCGAACGATTCTTCGACCGCGGCGAGGTGCGTGAAGCAATCACGCGACTGCGCGGCGCGGCGCGCGCGGGCGAGGCCGGCGGCGAGACCCTCATCGACACGGTGCTCGCCGTCCTCAGCACCATGGGCTTCACCGACGAACCACCGCGCACCACCGGCGCTGTGCGCGAGCGCTGGGAGTCGCTCTCGTCGTTGGTCGGACTCGCTCGTCAGATGCCGTCGACGTCCCTGCCGGACTTCATCGCCGAGTTGGATGCGCGTGCGTCCATCCAGCACGCGCCTGCACCGGAGGGCATCACGCTCGCGACCGTCCACGCGGCCAAGGGTTTGGAGTGGGAGGCGGTCGTCGTCGCGGGTCTTGCCGAGGGCAGCTTCCCGCACTCCCAATCGATCGTCGGACCATCACTCGATGAGGAACGGCGACTGTTCTATGTCGCGGTGACCCGCGCGAAGCGCGAACTGCTGCTCACCTGGTCGCGTGCCCGGCAACCCGGTGGTCGCGGCAATCGCTCGCGCAGTCGCTTCCTCGACGATGCAGGCGCGAGTCCCGCGAATCCGGGACGGTCGAGGTCGCGTGCGGGCTCGGGCGGAGGCAAGGGGTCCCGTCAGCGCCGGGGCCCGGCGGCCTGTCGCGTTTGCGGCAAAGCCCTCGTGACACCCAAGGAGCGGGCCGTGGGGCGCTGCCTGAGTTGCCCAGCGAGCGCCGATGAGCGGCTGGTGGAGGCACTCAAGGCGTGGCGGCTCGAGCAGGCCCGCGAGCGGGCGGTGCCGGCGTACGTCATCTTCACCGACGCGACGATGCTCGCGCTGGCCGAGACCAGGCCGGTGACCGAGGAGGACCTGCTCGCGATCAGCGGGATCGGACCGGACAAGCTCGAGCGCTACGGGTCGGCCCTGCTGGAGCTCATGGCGAGCCATGTCGACGCAGTCCCGCCCGACGAGGCCCCTCCCGACGAGGCCCCTCCCGACGATTAGGCGCAGGGATGTCCTGCGACGCGCCGACGAGGTGATTGCGAAGTTTCTGCGACAGGCGCACCATAGGCCGATGGCCGCCGTAACGTGCTGCTGGTGCCAAGCCGTCGATGACGGCGCCCATGTCGACTGGGCGTTCAGTCGCCGCGGAGACGCGGTGACGTATGCCTGCCCGACATGTGCGCGCGTGCACCTGTCAGATCTCGAGTCCGTCTTCTAGCCCTGCTAGGCCGCCCACCAGCGACAGCCACACAGGGGATGCCACGGCCGTGGGGCCGAGGCGATGTCGCCGCGCGGCAGGGTCAAGGTCCACTCGGTCCCGGCAGCGCTGACGGACGCCGCGCCCAGATCGACAAGTTCGAGCACCTGCACCGATGCCCAGGCGGCGGCCCACTGCACCAGGGCGGTCGGTTGCACAGGGCGCGGACCCTTCTGGAGTTGCACGGCGATACGTGACCACTGGGAGTCAGCGTCTGCGCGGTGCAGGTCGCGGCAGCGCAAGCAACTCGTGCGACCGGGTAGGACCAGTGGGCCCACGGTGGCTCGGGCGCCATGCACGCTGACCGGGAGGTGTGGAACGTCGAGGGCGAGTGACTCGGCGTCGACGGCCGCCTCCATGTGGGCGCTGTCGCAGAGCACCTGACACGCGACCGCACCTGCCCGCCGTCGACCCTTGATCGACGTGGAGCGCACGGCGTCGGTGGGCATGAGGCGGCCAATGCCCGACGCGGTCAACGTCGCAGCCACTGCGTCGGCGACGGGACCGTCCCCGGAGATCGTGATGCGAGCGCGCAGACGCCGGTCGAGAGCGGCGGCCGCGTCCTGGGCCGACCCGTGCGTGTGCCGCGCCGCTGCCCGCTCGACGTCGAGTCGATCGCGCAGCGCGGTGTCAGCGTCGCGCCAGGCGTCCGACGCCACGCTGGCGTCGTCGAGACCTCCGGTGGTGGCTACTGCACGAAGGAGCCGACGGGGGTGACGTCGGCCCACACCGCGCGCCTCCGCCTGTTCCAGGGCTTCGATCAAAGTCCATTGGCCCCGCAGGGAGAGCAGCCAGCTGATGAGTTCGTGGTCCACGTCGGCGACGACGATGCGGCGCTCACCATCGCCCACGCAGACCGACGAGTCGGTACGCCACACGAGGGTGACGTCATCGCGCCACCACGGACGGTGGGGGAGAGGAGTGCTCACCCGGGGACTGTGCCACGGGATCGCCCGCACTCGCGTGCGTCATCCACAGGCGTATTGCGTGGGGTTCGGCGTCGCAGCGCCAAGCCTCGTTGTTCCGCCCCCCACATCATTCACGGCGGAGCGGATCCACACTCAGCGGCGCAAGACTAGGCGCGACCGCAGAAGTCGACGGCGAAGGCCGCCAGCGTCTGGGCACAGGCGATGACATCGCGGATATCCACCCACTCATCGGGTGCGTGCGCGGCGGCACTCTCACCTGGCCCGAACTGCACCGTCGGAATGCCCGCGCCGACGAGCAGTCGGAGGTCCGAGCCGTACGGGCCGCCGTAGACCTCGGGGGTGCCGTGGCCGAGCGCCTCGTGCACCTGGCCGAGTCGCTCGATAAACGGCGTACCCGGATCGGTGCGCCCCGAGGCGAACTGGCCGCCCCACCACTCGACCTCGACCGGATGATCGGCGAGCCACGGGTCCGCCGCGCACAGGTCTGCGATGGCCACCTCAAGGTCGGCGCGTGCTTGCTCTGGTGTCTCGCCGAGTGCCACCCCGAGTCGACCCTCGGCGATGAGGAGGTCCGGAACGGTCGATGCCCAGTCTCCGGACTGCACCGTCCCGATCGACAGGGGATAGGCGACCGGCCAACGCTGCATCAGCGGATCGACCTCGAGATTGCGCCGCTCCTCGAGATGCTGCAATGCCGTGACGACGGGGAGGAACTTGTCGATCGCGCTGACGCCCTCGGTACGTCGTGAGGCGTGCGTGGCCCTGCCGCGCACGCGCAGCCGGAAGGTGAGCGCGCCACCGTTGGCGGGGATGAGGTCGAGATCGGTGGGCTCGGGAACGATGCAGGCGTCCGCGGAGATGCCCCGATCAAGGAGTGCGTAGGTGCCAAGACCACCATCCTCCTCGCCGCTGACGGCCGCGAGCACGATGTCGCCGCGCAGGCGAACCCCGGCATCGCGGATCGCGCGTACGGCGAACCACATGGCAGCGACCCCGGCCTTCATGTCGCAACTGCCGCGCCCGATCAGGTGATCGCCGACGAGCCGCGGGGTGAAGGGGTCACCGGACCACGCGGCACGATCACCCGGGGGAACGACGTCGGTGTGGCCAAGCAGCAGCAGGGTGGGGCCGTCACCGATACCGGGCAGGCGGGCGGTCACCGCGCGCGCTTCGGTGCGGTCGACCTCCATGCCGGGGAAGCCCGGCTCAGCACTCAGCCGTGGGACGTCAATGTCCCAGGCGTCGACCTCGAAACCGTCAGCTCTCCACGCGTCTGCGCAGTAGTCCTGCACCTCGACTTCGGCCGTGGTGCCGCCGATGGAGGGGATGGTCACCAAACGTTCGACGGCGCCGACGACACCAGGGCCGTCGACGCCGTCGATGACGTCTGCGAATCCGCTGCGCTCAACCATGTGCGGTCAATCGTGCGGATGTTGGGTGGATCAGGCCTTGCCCAGAATGCGGGTCACCTTGGTGCCGCACACCGGGCAGATGCCCTTGGCGAAACGACGACCGTTGGTCTCCTCAACATTGCCGGTGAACTCGCGCTTCTCCTTGCACTTCACGCAGTACGCCTCACCCGTGTACGACTCGGCCATGGGCCGTCCTCCTCGTCTCGTGCCCGCGAGGCGGCGCCTCGATCGGGGCCCCCGGGCGGGGGCGCCGCCCTAGGGGCGGTGCCGCTCCAATGTGGGGCGGCGTCGCCACCCTAGGACAGATCGAGCCCCCAAAGCCGCATGGCCGCACAGCGGCACGCCGAATTCTGGGGGAATTTGTGCCAAATATCGCCTAAATCGGACGGATGGAGGGGTTTTCATGAGGGCGGAGCGTTCTTCCGGGCATCCACGGCACTTTCCGTTGGGCCCCCCAAGGGTGGACGCGCACGGCCGAAAAGAAGAATGCCCCTGGGGCTCGCAACCCGCAGCGCCGAAGCGATGCGGTCCGTTATCCCAGGGGCGTCGCGCAGACGTTAGAGATTGACCGGGAACTCGTCAACGGGCCCTGTGGGCAGAACTGGGGACAGGTTGGGGACAGTTGCCGAGCAGCCCGTGGATAGTGCGTGGATAGCGCTGTGGATTCGATGGGGATGCCAGGCGCGCCAAAGGCTCTGACGTGGGCAAATGATCTCCACGGGCTGTGGATCGAAAATTCCTACAGACCCAGTCGGGATGCCGCCGCACGGGCCAGCCGCGTCACCGAGTCATCCACGGTGGGGAGCCCATCGAGAGGCCACCAGCGCAGATCGTCGGACTCCGCACTGATCACCGCGACCGACCCAGGAGCGGCCACGGCGAGGAATTGCACATCCCAGTGATGGAGCGAGGTGCGCGACCCGTCATCGGCGCGGCACGAGACCTCGTGGCGATCGAGGCGCAGAGGTTGCGCGTGCATGGTCAGGTCATTAATTCCACTCTCTTCGCGCGCTTCACGCGCCGCCGCCGCGAGCATCGACGTGTCGAGAGGTTCAATGTGACCGCCGGTCTGCAGCCAGCGACCAACCGTCGGGTGCAAAGTCAACAGGGCGGTGCGCTCGCCCGGGTCCACGACGAGGGCGCTCGCTGTGAGATGGCCGACGCGGGACGAGCGCAGGTGCACATCGGGGTGGCGATCGATGAAGTCGACGTACTCCCGTCGAAGTGACGCCTGCCCAGGGTCGGGAGCCGCCCAGGCGCTGAGCAGCGCGCGGGCATCGTCAGACACGTTCCCCGCACCCGAGGTATTCGAAGGGACCACCGGCAACTCGCTAGTCGGTCGGTGGCGCGTCGTTCGGGCCGTCACCGAAGGTTGCTGGGCCGCTGCCGGCAGCGAAGCCTTCGGGGTCCTGGAGGTCCTCGGCGGTGGGCAGCAGGTCGGGGTGGGCCCACAGGGCGTCGCGACCTTCGACACCACCGCTTACCCGCAGGGTCTGCCACAGGATGGCCGCCTCGCGCAGCGCCCGCGGGCGCAATTCCAGGCCGACCAGCGAGGCGAAGGTGTGCTCCGCAGGTCCACCGGAGGCGCGACGCCGACGGATCGCTTCTTCGAGTCGCGAGCCGGCCGGCAGCCGAGCCGAACTCGCCTCACTCACGACGTCAGCCACCCAGCCCTCGATGAGGGCGAGCAGGGTCTCCAGGCGCGCCAGGGCGGCCTGCTGCTCGGGCGACTCCTCGAGTTGGAACATGTCGCTGCCGAGTAACTCCTGGAGTTTGCTGGGGTCCGACAGGGCGGTCGGGTCGATGCCCTGCATCGCTTCGCCCATCCGATCGGTGTCCAGGTGGAGCCCGCGCGCGTACGCGTCCACAGCACCCTCGACGCGAGCGGCGAGCCAGGGCACGTGCGCGAAGAGACGCTGGTGCGCGCATTCGCGGAGGGCAAGATAGAGACGCACCTCGTCGGCCGGAATCCCCAGGCCATCGCTGAACTCCGCGATGTTGCGCGGCACCAGGGTGGGTCGGCCATCCGCCGTGAGGGGGACGCCGACATCACCGACGCTGAGGACCTCCTGAGCCAGGGCTGCCAAGCCCTGCCCGAGCTGCATGCCGAACATCGCCGACCCCATTTGCTGGGCCATGCCCATGAGCGGGGCGAGCATCGACAGTGCCTCCGGCGGAGTGCCCTCCGGCAGCATCTGCGCCAACTCCGGCGGCAATTCACCAGGCTGCTGTGACTTCATCGCCGTGGCCACCTGCTCGGCGATGGGGGCGACGATGCGCTGCCACGCCGGCATCGTCCCGACCAGCCACTCCGAGCGACTCCAAGCGGCGGAGTCCGCCGATGAGGTGGGGAAGGTGCAGACGTCATCAAGCCAGAGTTGGGCAAGTGCCACGGATTGGGCGACTCCCGCTCGCTCGGCGTCGTTCACCGAGGGGTCTCCGGCCTGGACGATGGCCTGGCGGGCGGTGTCCTGGGCCAGTTCCCAGTTGACCGGGCCAGTGCTGCCCCCGGACTCCAGGAGACGGCCGAGGTGCTGCAGCATGGCGCCGAGTTGACTCATGTCGAAGCCGCCAGGACGGTCATCCGGGGCCCCAAATCCAAAGGGGAGGTTGTCGCTCACCCCTCCAAGGTACGGCGCATCCGCAAATGGGGCGTACTCTGGAGGCTTGTTGTCCTTCGACAGGAGGTCTGGTCGTGTCCGCGCTGCTGTGGTGGCTCATCCCCATTGGGGCTACTTTGCTGGCCCTCGCATGGGCCGCCAGCCGCAATCGACCGCGCCGGTCGGTGGGCACGCACGAGTCCCTCGGTGACATGGCACGGTTCCGGGCCGCGATGCGCAAGCCAATGCCGGCTGAGCAGCCCCCGCCTGCGCGCCCCCGCCCTCCGGCGCGACGTCCCGCTGCTTCCTCTCGCCCCCGGCGTCCTGCGAGCGCGAGCCGCTCGGCCAGTGAGCGTCGTCGCAACCACGCGTGAGCGAAACCTCCGCGGCACCCCGCCGTCGCTGGAGCGGTCGGGCAGTCGCCGCCCTCATCAGCGGACTTGTCCTGGTGATTCTCATCGCGCTCGCCGCGGTTCTGCCGGTGCCCTTCGTCATCTTGTCGCCCGGTCCGACGTTCAACACCATCGGTGAGGTTGACGGTCGGCCGCTGGTTGAGATCAGCGACACCACGACCTACCCCACCAGCGGTGCGCTCGACATGACGACGATTCGCGAGGAGGGGGAGCCGCGCTCTCCGCTGACCGTCTTCGGTGCTTTGGCTGCGTGGGTGGATCCCAACCGTGCTGTCTTGCCACGTGAACTCTTGTACGGCGATGACGAGACGACCGAAGAGGTCCAGCAGCGCAACGCCGTCATGTTCTCGACGTCACAGTCCAATGCGGTGGCCGCCGCTCTCAACGCGATCGGCGAACCCGTCCTCGAGG
The DNA here is from genome assembly GCA_030827125.1 of Candidatus Nanopelagicales bacterium. Lineage (GTDB taxonomy): Bacteria > Actinomycetota > Actinomycetes > S36-B12 > S36-B12 > Mxb001. The sequence goes on along the minus strand of JAURFD010000003.1, from coordinate 28,730 downwards.
ATGTGGTCGTCACCGTCGTAATCGAGGGCACACCCGCCTTCGGCGTACTCAATGCGGGGGAGCAGATCCTGGCGATCGACGGGACCGAGGTGACCAGCCCCTCCGATGTCGTCGACGCCGTCCGCGCTAAGCCGGTCGGATCCACGCTGGTCTTCACCGTCCTGCGCGACGGCGAGGAGGTCGATGTCGAGGTGCTGTCGGCGCCGAAGCCCGACGAGCCCGAGGTGCCCTACATCGGCATCACGGTCGGGGTGAACTACCGCGCCGAATTCCCCATCGTGTTCACGCTGCAGGACGTCGGCGGTCCGAGCGCCGGCATGATGTTTGCCCTCGCCATCATCGACAAGCTCACCCCCGACGACCTCACCGGCGGCGGGCACGTCGCCGGCACGGGCACCATCGACCCGGCCGGAGAGGTCGGCCCCATCGGTGGCATCCGCCAAAAACTCGCCGGAGCGCGGGGGTCGGGCGCCACCCTTTTCCTGATGCCCGAGGTGCACTGCGAGGAGGCGGCCGGCCACATTCCCGACGGCCTCGCGGTCGTGCCGGTCCAGACTCTCCAAGACTCCCTGGACGCACTCACCGCCTGGCGGACCGGCGAACCGCTGCCGACCTGTCCGGCGCCGTAGGCGCTCTCGGCCAAGGCCACACCTCGATCACAATCGGCTGTCGGGCCTGCCCCGCGATGTGACCGGCGCCGAAGTGACGTAGGTTGCTGTGGTGGCCACTGATGTCCCCCCCGCCCCCGCTGGTGCCAGCCCCCGTCGGGGTCGTGTGCTCCTGCCGACGATCATCGTCCTCGCCGTCATCGTCATCGGATTCGTCCTCTTCACGGGCTTCTACACCGACTGGCTCTGGTACGACTCCGTCGGCGAGACCGAGGTCTTCTCGACCACGCTGCTGACCCGCGCGATCCTCTTCGCGTCGTTCGGTCTCACGATGGCCTTCATCCTCGGCGGGACGTTGTGGGTCGCCTACCGCTCGCGGCCGGATCTGCCGCCACTCACTCAGGAGCAGGCGGGGCTGGAGCGGTACCGGCAATCGCTAGCGCCATTCCGCGTGTTGATCTCGGTGGTGCTCGTGGGTCTCATCGGGCTACTCGCGGGTGTGTCGGCGTCGGCGGAATGGTCGACCTTCCTGCGGTGGCGCTACGCCACCCCCTTCGGTGTGACCGACCCGCAGTTCGGACTCGATCTCAGCTTCTACACCTTCACCTACCCCTTCATTCGATTCGTCCTCGGCTTTGCGTTCACCGCCGTGATCCTCGCGCTCATCCTGGCCGTGGTCGTGCACTACGTGTACGGCGGACTTCGCCTGCAGCCCAAGGGCGATCGCGCCAGCGTCGCCGCGCAGGTGCACCTGTCGGCACTGTTGGCGATCCTGCTGCTGCTCAAGGCGGGGGCCTACTGGCTGGATCGCTACGGCCTCATGGTGAAGAGCGAGAGCCTCGTGCAGGGCTTCACCGGCATGAAGTACACCGATGCGAATGCGGTGCTGCCGTCGCTGAACATCCTCACCTTCGTCGCTCTCATCGTCGCGGTGCTGTTCGTCCTCAATATCTTCGTGCGGAACTGGATCATTCCGGCCATCGGCTTGGGTCTCATGGTCCTCGCCTCGATCCTCATCGGCGGTGTCTATCCCGCGGTCGTGCAGCAGTTCCAGGTCCGACCGAGCGAGTTGGTGCGAGAGCAGCCCTATATCGAGCGCAATATCAACGCGACGCGTGAGGCCTACGACATCGCCGACGCGGATGTGCAGGATTACACGGGCAGTGTGGAGCCACCCACGCAGCAGGTCATTAGCAACAACATCGGCACCCTGGGCAACATCCGCCTGCTTGACCCGGCGCTGGCATCGCCCACGTACAACCAGTTGCAGCAGATCCGCGCCTACTACTCCTTCAATGACAGCCTGGACGTCGACCGCTACCCGCTGTCCGACCAACTTCGTGGTGCCGTGGTCGCGGCTCGTGAGATCAATCTCGACGGCATCCCGGATAATCAGCGCAACTGGGCAAACGATCGAGCGGTCTACACCCACGGCTATGGCTTCGTCGCGGCGTACGACAACACCGCGCAGTCGAGCGGGCAGCCGGACTTCTTCGAAAGCGACATCCCTCCGTCGGGTTTGCTCGATATCGAGCAACCACGCATCTACTTCGGTGAGCTGAGTCCGTCGTTCTCGATCGTCGGTGCTCCGGAAGGAACGCCGCCGGTTGAACTTGACTATCCGGACGACGCCAGTCCGACCGGCCAGGTGAACAACACCTACCAGGGCAATGGTGGGGTTCCCGTCGGCTCGCTCTTCAACAGGCTCCTGTTCGCCACGAAGTTCCAGGACAGCAATATCCTGCTCACTGATCTCATCAATCCTGAGTCCCGCATCATGTGGGACCGCGATCCCCTGACCCGCGTGCAGAAGATTGCGCCCTGGCTCACCCTGGATCAAGACCCCTACCCGGTCGTGATCGATGGAAGAATCATGTGGATTGTCGACGGCTACACGACATCGAATGACTACCCCTACTCCTCGCGGGTGTCATTGAGCGACGTGACGAGCGACTCGATCACGGTGCGCACCGGATCGTCGGCCATCGCCCAGAACGATCAACTCAACTACGCCCGCAACTCGGTGAAGGCCGTCGTGGATGCGTACGAGGGAACCGTGTCGCTGTACGCCTGGGATGCGGCAGATCCGGTCTTGCAGACCTGGATGAAGGTATTCCCCACGGTGGTGAAGCCGTTGTCGGAGATGCCCGAGCAGGTCGAGGCGCATGTGCGCTATCCGCAGGACCTATTCAAGGTTCAGCGCGTGGTCATGTCTCGCTACCACGTGACGGATCCTGCGACGTTCTACAACGGCACCGACTTTTGGATCGTGCCCTTCGATCCGACGCAGGCGATCCAGCAGTTCCAGCCGCCCTACTACCTCACCTTGCAGATGCCGGGTCAAGAGCAGCCGGCCTTCTCGCTGACCACGACCTTCGCGCCGCAGCGCAGACCGACGCTGGCCGCCTTCATGGCGGTCGATAGTGCCCCGGGCGAGGGCTACGGCACCATCAGGGTGCTGCAACTGCCCAGCAACACGACGATCCCTGGCCCAACGCAGGTGCAGAACAACTTCGAGTCCGACCCCGACATCAGCGCCGAGCTCTCGCTGCTGCGGCGGGGCGGCTCCGAGGTGGATCTGGGCAACCTGCTCTCCCTGCCGTTCAACGACGGCCTGCTCTACGTCGAGCCCGTCTACCTCCGCGCCACACAGGACGGTTACCCGTTGCTCCGCAAGGTGCTCGCCGCATACGGGGCCAACGTGGCACTGGAGGACACCTTGGACGAGGCGCTCGCCAAGGTCTTCGAGTCCGACCCGTTCCCCACGCCGGACCCGACCCCCGGACCCAACCCGGATCCGCAACCCACCCCTGACCCTGATCCAAACCCGACGCCGAGTCCGTCCGGTGATCCGCTGACCGACCTGCAGGCGGCCCTGTCCGATGCCCAGGCGGCCTACGACAAGGGTCAGGCGGCGCTCGCGGCCGGGGACTGGACGGCGTACGGGCAGGCGCAGGTCGAGTTGGAGGCGGCGCTACGTCGTGCCGCTGAGGCGGAGGCCAGGCTCACCGGCGAGGACGGCGGACAACCGGCCTAGGCCATCCCCGCCCTCCCTCGCCGAGCGTGCACTCCCGCGCACGAAATCGGCGAAATCCCTGCACGCGAGTGCACACTCGGTGACAGGGGAAGTGGCGGGGCTAGTCCTTCTTGGTGTCGCGCCCGGTGGCCTTGCGCACGCCGCGACGCACGAGGCCGCTGCACAGGACGCCCAGCAGGAAGAAGATCACCAGCATGAGCCACAGGGGCAGGGCGATCGTGAGCCCGAACAGTTGAACGTTCGTGCTCTCACTGTTCTGGACGATGACCACCAGGGCGAGCACCGCGATGATGCCCGCGATGACGGCTCCCCAGGGCACTCCGCCCTTCTCGACGTCCTTGCCTTCGGCCATGACTACTCCTCCTGCGTTCGGTTGCCGCCCTAGTGTGCCGATAGGGTCGCCTCGTGTCCAAGGTCCTCGCATCCCTCCCCGTAGGTGAGCGTGTCGGGATCGCCTTCTCCGGCGGCCTCGACACCTCTGTCGCCGTCGCGTGGATGCGCGACAAGGGCGCCATTCCCTGCACCTACACCGCCGATCTCGGCCAGTACGACGAGCCTGATATCGCCAGCGTGCCCGACCGGGCGCTGCAGTACGGCGCCGAGATCTCGCGACTGGTGGACTGCACCCCGGCGCTGGTGGAGGAGGGGTTGGCCGCCATGTCATGTGGCGCCTTCCATATCCGCTCAGGTGGGCGCACCTACTTCAACACCACTCCGTTGGGGCGTGCGGTGACCGGCACCCTCCTCGTCCGCGCGATGCAGGAGGACGACGTCTCCATCTGGGGTGATGGATCGACGTACAAGGGCAATGACATCGAGCGCTTCTATCGCTATGGACTGCTGGCCAACCCGCAGCTACGCATCTACAAGCCGTGGCTGGATGCGGACTTCGTCGGCGAACTCGGTGGTCGTACCGAGATGTCGCAGTGGCTGAGCGAGCACAATCTGCCCTACCGCGACTCTGTGGAGAAGGCGTACTCAACCGACGCCAACATCTGGGGGGCAACCCACGAGGCCAAGCAACTCGAGCATCTCGATGTCTCCGTCGAGATCGTCGAACCAATCATGGGTGTGCGTTTTTGGGATCCGGCCGTGGAGATTGCCACCGAGGACATCTCCATCGAGTTCCACCAGGGTCGTCCGGTGCGCATCAACGGCCGCGAGTTCGCCACCGCGGTCGACCTGGTGCGCGAAGCTAACGCCATCGGCGGCCGACACGGCCTGGGCATGGCCGATCAGATCGAGAACCGCATCATCGAGGCCAAGAGCCGCGGCATCTACGAGGCTCCCGGCATGGCGCTGCTCTTCATCGCCTACGAGCGGCTGCTCAGTGCCATCCACAACGAGGACACCATTGCGAACTACCACGCGGAGGGTCGCCGGCTCGGTCGGCTGCTCTACGAGGGGCGCTGGCTCGACCCACAATCGCTGATGCTGCGCGAGTCCCTGCAGAAGTGGGTGGCCTCCGCTGTGACCGGTGAGGTGACCTTGCGTCTGCGCCGTGGTGACGACTACTCAATCCTCGATACGCGCGGTCCGGCGTTGAGCTATCACCCCGACAAGTTGTCGATGGAGCGCACCGAGGACGCAGCGTTTGGGCCTACCGATCGCATCGGCCAACTCACCATGCGCAACCTCGACATCGCCGATACCCGGACCAAGCTCGAGATGTACGCCGGCCAGGGACAGTTGGGCTCCGGCCACGTCGATCTCGTCGGACATCTCGATGCCGGTGGCGCAGCGGCCATCGCGGCGCCCTCGGAGCCGGTGACCGACGAGGAGATGCTGGACCGCGCCGCCATGGAGTTCGGCACCGACTAGGAGCACGCATGGAACTGCCCGACACGATGAGCGCGATGGTTCTCGTCGGTCACGGTGGACCCGAGCAGTTGGTGTGGCGCGACGACATCCCCCTCCCGCATCCTGCAGCTGATGAGGTGCTCATCGAGGTTGGAGCGAGCGCGGTCAACAACACCGACATCAATACGCGCATCGGCTGGTACTCCCGTGACGAGTCCGACACCGGATGGTCCGGGGAGAGCCTCGATTTCCCCCTCATCCAGGGCGCGGACTGCTGTGGACGCATTGTCGCTGTAGGTGCGGCGGTTGATCCGAGACGCATCGGTGAGCGCGTGCTCGTGCGCACGATGCAGGCCCCGCGCGTGGTCGATGGCGTGCAGGTTGCCACCACCTTGGGTTCGGAGATCGATGGGGCCTTCGCGGAGTACGTCGCTGTGCGGGCGGGCGAGGCCTTCGACATCGACAGCGCACTGTCAGACGTCGAACTCGCAACCTTCCCGTGCGCGTATTCGACCGCCGAGGGACTCCTCGAGCGGGCCGGTGTCCTCGCGGGGGAGCGTGTGTTGGTCACCGGGGCCTCCGGGGGTGTGGGATCGGCCGTCGTCCAACTGGCCCGGGCGCGCGGGGCTCACGTGGTTGCCCTGACGAGCAAGCCCGAGGAGTTGCTCGCCCTAGGCTCGGATGAAGTCGTCGGTCGGGACCTCGCTGGACTCGACGACGACATCGACGTGGTCATCGACCTCGTCGGGGGCCCCGGATTCGGGCGACTGCTGCAGATCCTCCGGCCGCGCGGGCGCTACGCCGTCTCCGGCGCTGTCGGTGGGGCGCACGTCGATCTGGATCTGCGGGACCTCTACCTCAAAGACCTCACAGTGCTGGGTGGCACCTTCTACCCGCGCGAGGTCTTCGCATCGCTCATTCGACGTATCGAGGCCGGTGAGGTGCACCCCCTCGTGGCGGCGACGTACCCGCTCGCGGAGTTGGCGACGGCGCAGGAACACTTCGGCCGCAAGGATTTTGTCGGCAAGATCGCGATCGAGGTGCGCTCCACCTAGCGGGCCAACGACTCATCCGCTGGGCGGCCACCTCAGCCAGTGTTGCGCAGGCCCGTGGCGATGCCGTTGATCGTCACCGAGAGGGCTCGCTGCAACTCGGGCCCGGGGTCATCCATGCTGCGGATCCGCTGCAAGAGCCGCACCTGCATCGCATGCAGGGGGAGCAGGTAGGTGTCACGAACGGCAAAGGTGCGGGCGAGGGTGGGGTTGGCCGCCAGCAGGGACGACTCGCCGGTGATCCGCAGGATCTCCTCGACCGTACGCCGATGCTCCTGCTCGATGTCGGCGAAGAAGCGCCGCAGGTGGTCGGGGACCAACTCCTCGACGTAGCGGCGTGCTATCGAGAGGTCGGTCTTCGCCAAGGTCATCTCGACGTTGGACAGGAAGTTGCGGAAGAAGTGCCACTCGTCGTACATCGTCGCGAGGACATTGCCGAAGCCGGATTCGCGTGCCGCGACAAGCCCGCTGCCGACGCCGTACCAGCCGGGAACGATCTGCCGCGACTGTGTCCAGCCAAAGACCCACGGAATTGCCCGCAGCCCGCTGATGCCGGACTCGGTGTCCGGCCGACGCGATGGGCGCGAACCGAGGTGCATGCTGCCGAATTCCTCGACCGGAGTCGAGGCCGCAAAGTACGCCGGCAGTTCCGGATCGTCGACGAGTGACCGGTAGCGCGATTGTGCCGCTGCCGACGCCGTGACCATGACCTCGTCCCACCGGGCCATCTCGTCGATGGGGTTGCGCGGCTTGTTGTGCAGCAGCGTGGCGTCCATGACGGCGGACAGCATCTGTTCGAGGTTGAAGCGGGCGAGGGTGGGCAGGAGGTACTTGTCCGAGATGACCTCGCCCTGCTCGGTCACCTTGATCTGGCCCTCGAGGACACCCCAGGGCTGAGCGAGGATGGCGTCGTATGTCGGTCCACCACCGCGGCCCACCGTGCCTCCGCGACCGTGGAAGAGGCGGAGCCCGATGCCGGCTTCGGCGGCGACATCCCGCAGGCGACGCTGAGCGAGGTGAATCTCCCACTGGGAGGTCGTGATGCCCGCGTCCTTGTTGGAGTCCGAGTAGCCGAGCATGACCTCCTGCACATTGCCGCGCGAGGCGAGAAGCCGGCGATAGGTGGGATCGGACAGCAGAGTGCCGACGATCTCGTGGGCCGCGCGCAACTCATCGACGGTCTCGAGGAGGGGGACGAAACCGACCATCGATGTGCCGCGATCGGTGTCGACCAGGCCAGCTTCCCTGGCGAGGACGACGGCCGCGAGTACGTCGTCGGGCCCCTTGGTCATCGAGATGATGCACGTCTCGATGGTGCGGGGGCCGTAACGCTCGATGGCCTCGCGAGCCGCGACAAAGGCGCCGTAGGTGGCCATGCCGGCTTTGTCGAGCGGGGGAGGGGTGGGGGCGAGGGGGCGGCGGGAGGCGAGTTCGTCGCTAAGGAGTGCGAAACGCTCGGCGGACGTCATGGACGGGTACGTCGCCGTGACACCCACGCGCGCGAGCAACTGATCGAGCGCGTCGACGTACTTGCCGGAGTGCTCGCGGATGTCGAGGGTGGCGAGCGGGAGGCCGATGGACGCGATGACCCGCATCGCGCGGTCGATGATCCCGAGTGCGGCGAGGGTGCCATCCGTGGCCATCAGCGATGCGCGCACCTGGGAGAGGTCGTTGAGCAGGTCACGTGTCGAGCGGTAGTCGCGGTGCGGCACGTGACGGCTGCGGTTCGCAATGCGTTCACGGGTCAGCCGAAGCCGCATCCGGATGAGGGAGAGCTTGAGCCGGATGGGTTCCTCGGCGTTCAACCGCAGGTAGCGCTCGTCGAACTCCGGGAGGTGAGCGAGATCGGCCTCGACCGCCGCGCGGAGATCCGGGTCGGAGCCGGCGAGGCGCTCGCTCACGGAGAGATCTTCGAGGAGGCGGTCGACGATGGGGAGGATGTCGCCGATGGCGTGATCGCGCTGGAAGTCGATGACCGAGCGGGTGACCGACGGCGTCACGAAGGGATTGCCGTCGCGGTCACCACCGATCCACGAACCGAAGGTCAGCGGGGTGCTGTCCGGCGGCAGGTCAGCGCCGAGCAGTCGGAAGGCCGTGGCGAGATCGTCGAGCACTTCGGCGAGCGGTCCGCGCGCAAGGTCGTCGAGGTAATACAGGGCATTGCGTGCCTCGTCGACGACCTGCGGTTGCTCCAGGCGCAACTCATCGGTCTGCCACAGCAGTTCGACGAGTTCGGCAATGCGTGCCCAACGTGTGTCGTCGTCGAGGTAGTCGTCGAGGAGCAGGTCCGCGATGCGTCGTTGCTTGGTGAGGACCGAACGGCGTGCAGCCTCGGTGGGATGAGCAGTGAAGACGGGGCGCACCGACATATCCCGGGCGAGGTGTTCGGCTTGCTCGGGTGTGACGCCCTGTTCGCTGGCGCGACGTGCCGTGCTCGTGACGAGGCTGCCCTCGGTACGTCGTCGGGCCGTGACATCGCGCGCGCGCTGCACCTGCTCGGCGACGTTCGCGAGGTCGAAGTAGATGGAGAAGGCACGGGCCAGCAGCGTCGCCTGGCGCAGATCAAGATCGTCGATGAGGGTGGTCGCACCCCCAGGGTCCTCGCGGACGGCGCCGCGGACCTCCTCGACCAGGTCGAGCAGCCAGGGCCCCTCGTGGCTAGCCAGCGCCTGACCGAGCAGAGCGCCGAGCCGCCGGATGTCCTCGCGGAGGGCGGCGTCGAGGTCGGCGACGGCGTCGGGGGGCGTGACAGTCACGGGAACGACCGTACCGGGGGCATGTTGCCGGGATGTGAACACGGTTACATCCCAGCCCCTCTCCCGGGGAACCCTGGGGATAGTGTCCGCTGCGTGGTGAGCGTTGTCGCCGGCCTACTCACGGCGGCCTTCTTCGCGAGCAGCAGCCTGATCTCCTCGCGCACCGTCAAGATCATCGGACCCGGCTCGTCTGTCGCCTGGACCATGCTGGTGGGTCTCATCATCACCCTGCCCTTCCTCGGCATCTCGGGCATCCCCGCGAACCTCGGGGCCAGTACGCCGTGGATGGTCATCGCAGGAGTGGGCAATGTCGTCGGCATCCTCGTGGCGGGATTCGCCTTCCGCATCGGCAAGGTCGGCGTCGTTGCACCCATCCTGGCAACCGAGGGCGCCATCTCGGCGGTCATCGCGTCGATCCTCGGCGAGAGCATCGCACCCGTCATCGCATTCCTGCTCCTCGTCATCGTCGGTGGCATCGTCATCTCGGCGATCGCCCCGGATCCCGAGCCGCTCCAACATGAGCGACCGGTGCTGGCCGCGACGTTGGCGACGCTGGGTGCGGCCTGCTTCGGCGTCTCGCTCTTTGCCATTGGCAACCTCAGTGATGAGTTGCCGATTGCCTGGGTGCTGTTGCCGCCTCGACTCGCTGGCGTGGTCATCATCCTGATCCCGTTGATAGTCCTACGCCGACTGCGCATCACTCGGTTCACGGCCCCACTCGTTATCGCCATGGGATTCACCGAGGTACTGGGCTTTGTCAGTTTTGCTATTGGCGCTCAGTACCAAATTGCCGTGACGTCGGTGCTCGCGTCTCAGTTCGCGCCGATTGCGGCGGTCATGGCCTACGTGCTCTTCAAGGAGAAATTGGGGCGCCTGCAGATTGCGGGGGTGGTCGTGCTCGTGGTGGGCGTCACGGCGTTGAGCCTGGCGTCGTAGCGTCTCGGCGTAACATTCGGCGCTGTGAGTCGGATCTTCACGATGGCGGTGGCGGATGTCTATCCGGCGTACGTCAACAAGGTGGAGCGCAAGGGCCGCACGGTCGCCGAACTCGATGAGGTCATCTGCTGGCTCACCGGCTTTGACCAGGCTGAGCTCAAGGGCCAGTTGGATTCCGGCGCCACGTTCGAGGAATTCTTCGAGGCGGCAGACCTGAACCCGAATGTCTCACTGATCACCGGGTCAGTGTGCGGGGTGAAGGTCCAGGAGGTTGAGGATCCCCTGATGCGCCAAATCCGCTACCTCGACAAGTTGGTGGATGAGTTGGCCAAGGGGCGACCCATGGAGAAGATCCTGCGGAACTGAGCTGCTCGAGTCGCTGGTCGGTTCTTTCGTCAGATCGCCGGGCTTAGCCCCCACATCTGACGAAAGAACCGCTCCGCAAAAGAGAAGGACCCAGGAATTCCTGGGTCCTTCTCACGTGGTAGCGGGGGCAGGATTTGAACCTGCGACCTCTGGGTTATGAGCCCAGCGAGCTACCGAGCTGCTCCACCCCGCGCTGGCCTTGCGGCTTCCGCCACTATACGCGCTGCCCGGAGCCCAGAGCCAATCGGGTTCGGTGAGCGCGGCGTGGTGGAGTGGGGCCCGGTGTTCTTTCGCCCTGTGGCCGAGAGCGATGCCCCCGAGACCGCGAACGAAGGCGCGAGCAGGTCGGCGTTGCGGATGCCTGAATTCTCGTCAGTATGGCGCGAACTCATCGCGGTCGTCCTGCTCCGGGTGTCGACCATCGCGACAGCGTGGAGCGGCTTCCTGGCCAGCAAGTGGGGCGGGGAGATGTCGATCTCCTTCTGCAAGGCCTCGGCCGCGCGCATTGAGGCATTGCGAGCCGATGGCAACGCTCATCGTCAGTTGACGGTCCAGGTGCAGCTCTCCACACAGTGGATCGCGACCGACCCGCAGAACAATCCGGATGCGGTGGCCACCCCCGGTAGCCTGCCGGTATGGCGATGAGCGTGGTCACCCCGGTGACGTTGCGGTGGCGTGATTTCGATGCCCTGGGGCATGTCAACAACTCCGTCTACCTCAGTTATCTCGAGGTCGCCCGTGATCGACTCATGCGCGACTTGCTGGGCGATGTTTACCTGTCGATGGTCATCGCCAGGATCGAGATTGATTACCGTGATGAGATCCCCCTCGATACGTCGGAGGTCACCGTCACCTGCCGCCCGGTGAGCGTCGGCACGTCGAGCTTGCGCACGGAGGAACAGATCCTGCTCCCGGGTGGGGGAGTCGCCGCAACCGCCATCTCGGTAGGCGTCGTACGGGATGAGCAGACGCGGAGTTCTCGGCCGTGGACCGAGGCTGAGCGGACGTTAATCGTCGACGCCATCGGCTGACGGAGGGATTGTGCGCTGAGAGTGCGGGAAATCGGCTTTCTGAGCGCACAACTCGCGCTTAGTCCGCGAGGAACTGCGAGCGGCCGGTGAGGTTCTCGTGGGCCCAGGCCTCGACGGCGGCGAGTCGATCGCCGTTGTCCGGGAGCAGTGCCGCGTGCAGGCCCAGCCACATGGTGAAGGCGGCTAACCCGGTGACCTCGTGGTGGCGGGGCCCTGCCTCGACCACCGCGTGGTCGTGCCGAATCATCGCCATCTCGCCGAGGTCCCGGTAGGTGAACGCCTTCGGTTCCTTGCCCCGGATCTGCCGTCGGATGCTGTGCGCGACGTGCAGCCCCTGCTGCTTGGCCACCGAACCGAGTTGCGGCAGCGGATCGACCGCGGTCGCCGCGGCATCGCCGATGGCGTAGACGTGGTCGTGTCCGCTCATCCGCAAGGTCGCATCGATCGTGATTCGACCGGCCGAGTCGGTGGCCGGAGCAGGCGACGTCGTCGGGGCGTTGACCGTCAGGCCGCCCGCCCAGATGACCACCTCGGCTGCGAGGTGGGAGCCGTCCTCGAGAACGACACCGTCACCGCGCACCTCGGTCACCGTGGTGCCCATGTGCAAGATCACGCCCGCCTCCGTCAGCACCCGAGTCGCGTCCGCCTGGCTCTCCGCACTGAAGTGCGAGAGAGGGGCCTTGGCGTGATCGACGAGGTGCAGATGGACCTGGTGCCGGGCCATCGCCGGGAATGTGTGCGGCAGCACGTAGTCGACGACATCGCGGATGGCCCCGGTGACCTCAACGCCGGTGGGTCCGGCGCCGATGACGACGATGTGGAGGTCCTGATCAGCCTGGCCGGCTCGCTGGAGTGCCGCCTTGATCGCCAACGCATCGTCCGCGGTGTAGAGCGGCAGTGCGTGCTCGGCCGCTCCCGGCGTACCGAAGAAGTTCACCGACGCCCCGGTCGCCAAGACGAGGTAGTCGAAGCTGCGGGAAACCCCGTCCGCGAACCGCGCCTGGCTCGCGACGAGGTCGATGTGATCCACCGTCGCCGTGATGGATTCGACCCCGTGGACCTCATGGATCGGGTATTCGACGACGTCGCGGGGGAGCAGGCCGGTAGCGACCTGGTAGAGCAGCGGCTGAAACGTCTGATAGCCCCGCTTGTCAACGAGCGTCACCGACGCCCGATGGCGAGCCAGCGACCGTGCGGCGTACAGGCCCCCAAATCCGGCACCGACGACGAGGACGCGGGATTGGATGCCGGGGGAGGGGTCGGCAGCGACAGGGTCGGTCACGGCTCGAGCCTAGGGGCGAGAAGAGGACACCCACAAACGCTGAGTGTGCGCTCCCGGACCGAAAATCAGGCGAATTCGGGTCCGCGAGCGCACACTCGGCGTAAGGGGACTGGCTACTGCTGGAGGCGGGCCTCCGGCATGTCACCGGTCCAGTAGGCCTGCAACTGCGGCATCACCGGACGCATCATGAACTCCGGCCGGCGCAGACCCTCCGGGCCCGGGCCGGGACGAGTCCACGACAGCCACTCGCGGTAGACCTCGCGCGACTTGGCCGTGTCGACCACGACGTCGCCGTACTTGTCCTCGTCGTGCGCGCGCTCGATGTTGACCTTCTGGTGCCAGCAATGCATGCCGGACCAGGTGTCCGGATGCACCGGGAAGGCGAGGTTCTGGTGAACGCCGGGATCCTCCCAGTTGATGCGCATCGAGTCGGCGTCACCGCTCGCGAAGGGCTTGACACCTTCCTTGTAGCGCAGGCGCCAGCGGCCGTCAGGCATCTTGCCGACGTCGACCTTGCCGGTGACCCAGCGGCTGCCGGCATCATCGGTTGTGCGCCAGCGGCCCATGTGGTGTGAGAGCGCCGTGACGCCGGGGCGCACACCCTCGGTGACCCACACGCGAACGACGAAGTAGCCGATCTCGGTGTTGACGCGGACCATGTCGCCGGTCTGCAGTCCGCCGAGTCGCTTGGCGTCGATCGGGTTCATCCACATGGGGTGCTTGTTGCTCAACTCGTTGAGGTACTTCGCGTTGCCCGAGCGGGTGTGAATGAGCGTCGGCAGGCGGAACGTCGGCACCAGGAGCATGTCGCCCTGCTCGGTCATCTCACCGTGGTGCACGTGCGACTTGATGTACGTCGGCGCGGCGTATTCCGACCAGCCGAAGTCCTCCATCGCGGTGGAGTACAGCTCGAGTTTGCGCGAGGGCGTGAGCCACCCGGCAACCTTGGAGCCGTCCTCCATCTCGATGCCGACCGCGCCTGTCTCGCCGACCAGCGGCTTTTGCGACTCCGGGGTGACCGGCTTGCGCAGCACACCTCGGGCGTCGGCGACCGCACCGTCGAGTTCGGCCTCGGTGAGCGGACGTTCGTCCTGGCGGTACAGGCCGTTGACGACCTCAACGACGCCGTACTTGCGCATGTACTCCAGGGGCGTCAGGCCTTCCTTCGCGGCCTTCTCCGGCAGACCCGGCACGTTGTTGTCGAACACGTATCCGTAGTAGTCGTCGACCGTGACCTTGTCGCCGGGCCGTCCCGGCGCCTCGAAGTACTTGCGGATGCCGAGCGAGCCGTCCGGGTCGATGCGCCAGGAAAGCTCGAACCAGAACTCGACCTCTTCCCAGACCTCACCCGGATTGGCGTCGCGGGTGTCGCCGATCTTCTCGCCCATCTTCTCCAGGGCAACGCGTCGGACCGGCTGGCGGAAGCCGAGCCACTTGCCGGCGTACTGCTCGTAGGACTGGGTGTCGTGACGTTCGGTGCTGTGACCGAAGGGCAGGATGTAGTCCGCCCAGATCGCCGTCTCATTCCAGGTCGGCGTCATCGCCACGTGGCAGCCGACGAGGTCCTCATCGGACAGCGCCTCGATCCAACTGAAGCCGTCGGGGTTGGTCCACACCGGGTTGTAGACGCGGGTGAAGTAGGTGTCGAGCTTGCCCCGGCCCTCCAGCAGGAAGTGGGGGAGCAGGATCGACAGCTCATTGGTCGACATCGGGAATTCCTGCGGCCACAGCAGTTCGTTCCACGAGTTGTGACCGCCGGGCATGTCCGGGCCGTGCGGGATGAGCTTGTTCCAGCCGTTGGGGCTGGTGCCACCCTTCTGGCCGATGCTGCCGGTGAGCACGGTGAGGAAGAACAGCGCGCGCGCCACCGCCCAGCCACCACGGTTGCCCGCGGTCGCCGCACGCCAGGTGTGCGCGGCGAGTTTGCCGTTGCAGTTCGCGACGATCGTGGCCACTCGCTCCACCTGAGCTAGCGGGATGCGGCACTCCTCGGAGGCGAACTCGAAGGTGTAGGACTCGTAGTCCTCGGTCAGACGTGTCTTGAAGGCCTCGAAGTCATTGGAGTCGACGTCGGGATGCACCCGCTCGAGGTAGGTCTGCCAGTTGACCCAGCGCTTGATGTAGTCCCAGGCCACCTGGTCGGTGCGCAGGATGTACGACGCGATCGCGAGCAGCAGTGCCGCCTCGGTGCCCGGCCACGGCGAGACCCACTCGTCGGCCTTCGCCGCGGTGTTCGACAGTCGGGGGTCGACCGAGATGAGCTTGGCGCCCTCCTTGACCTGGGCCTCGATGATGCGCTGAGCGTGCGGGTTGAAGTAGTGCCCGGACTCCAGATGCGCTGAGACCAGCAGGATGACGTTGGCGTTGGCGTGGTCGGGGGAGGGCCGGTCGTAGCCACCCCACAGCGAGTAGCCGAAGCGCGCGCCACCGGAGCAGATATTGGTGTGGGTGTTGTTGCCGTCGACACCCCAGGCGAGCAGGACGCGCTCGATAAACCCGTCCTCGCCGTGGCGGCCCACGTGGTACATCACCTCGTTGTTGCGGCCCTCGATGATCGCCTTGCGGATGCGGCCCGCGATGTCGTCCATGGCGTCATCCCAGGAGACGCGCTCGAACTTTGCCTCGCCGCGCTTCCCGACGCGCTTGAGCGGGTACAGGATGCGCTCGGGGTCCTCGGTCTGGTTGACGGTGGCCGGGCCCTTGGCGCAGTTGCGGCCGCGGGAACCAGGGTGGGCCGGGTTGCCCTCGATCTTGACGACCTCTTTGGTCTCCTTGTCGACGTACGCGAGCAGGCCACAGGCGGACTCACAGTTGAAGCACGTCGTCGGGACCAGCATGTAGTGCTTCTCGACCTTCTTGGGATGGGCCTTGGCGTCGTACATGACGACGTCATCCCAGGTCTCGACCGGCGGGTAGTTGGAGAGCGTCTCGCGGACGCGCAGACCGTAGTGCTCGGGACGGTCCTCGGCCACCGGCGACGCGGCCGGGGTGTGGGGATCGCGGGGCGGGGTCATGTGAGTCCTCCTAGGAGAGCGGGACGTCTTGGCCGGCTTCAACGAAGACCGACTCATAGATGAGCAGGGACACCTGAGCCACGAGGCCACCGAGAACCGCGAGCAGGATGGGAGCGCCCAGGGCGGATACCAGGGCGAGGGCGAAGGTCAGAACCGACAGGCCGATGGCCCCACCCCAGAACTTCCTCTTGTAGCGACCGTGCGTGATCATGTGCGCCGACACCGCGGCGTTGCGCGTGGAGTGCTGGCCCCCGTACTCGACCGCCATGATGAGTAGGTTGGCGATGGTGGAGATGGCCAGTGCCCAGGCGAGCCAGGTCATAGCGTCGGCTCCCGGATCAACGAACACACCCACGATCAGCAGCAGACCCGAGCCGGCCATGCCGGCCTGGGCCAGCAGATGCCAGAACAGCACCGGGGACTGCCACAGGTCGCGACCCTCGGCCTGGCCGAGGAGGAACGCTGTGTAGCCGGCGGTCATGATCGCGGCGGGGATCGCCGGCCAGGCGAGCACCGTGATCACCGAGTTGTATTCGCCAATGTCGAGCAGATCGGCCGCGCCGGCGAGGAACCACAGGCCGCCGATGACGGCGTACAGGCCGAGGAAGATGCCGCCGATCGCCATCCACGACGTCTTGTTGATCATCCACGGCTTGAGCAAGAAGATGAAGCGCTTGGGCTGCTTGAGGTCCCAGATGAGGAAGATCGCCGTAATGAGCAGGAAGACCTCGGCCAGTAGCGGCGCAGCGGTCGTCACGAGCGTGGAATCGTTGCCGGTGAGCAGGATCATCAGCGCGGCGAGTAGACCGGCACCGGCGGCGACCGACTTGGTCCACAGGTAGGTCCACACGCGCCAGCCCCACGGGTGGGGGTGTGAGGTGTTGAACGTCGTCCGCGCGTTGGTGATCGGGTCGCCGGGCAGATCCGGCGCGGTCTGCAAGCGCAGGATATCCGGTTCGGCCCAAAGGTAGGTCTGGTCCACCGGAGCGACCAACGGCTCTAGGGCCGCTTTGTCCGCCCCGACGTAGTAGACGTTGGGGCTGGTGTTCTGCTCGGGGGCCCGGACCGTGACCGGCTCGATGCTGATGAGCTTGCGGATACCGGAGTTGGGATCGTCGAGATCACCCACCCAGATGGACTCGGTCGGACAGACCTGGACACAGGCCGGCTCGAGACCCTGGTCGATGCGGTGAGCGCAGAAGTTGCACTTCGCCGCGGTGTGGGTGTTCTCGTCGATGTAGATCGCGTCGTACGGACATGCCTGCATGCACATCTTGCAGCCGATGCAGCGGGAGTTGTCGAAGTCGACGATCCCGTCGGGTCGGATGAAGAGTGCCTTGGTGGGGCAGCCCTTGACGCACGGTGCGTCGGTGCAGTGATTGCAGCGCAGGACCGCCATTTCGCGGGTGGTGTCGGGGAAGGAGCCCTTTTCGACATATTTCACCCACGTCCGGAACTGGCCTACCGGGACGTCGTGCTCGGTCTTGCAGGCCACCGTGCAGGCGTGGCAGCCAATGCAGGTCCGTTGATCAATGGCGAATCCGTAGCGCACGCGATCACTTCTTTCGAATGTAGAACTTCATGACGCCGTCGGCCTCTTCGGACTCGACGAGTTCGTGGCCGGTCTGGCTGGCCCATGCCGGGATATCGGAGCGGGCACCGTTGTCGGTGACCTCGAGGAGCATGATCTGGCCGCTCTCGATCTCCTTGATTCCCTTCGCGGTCATCAGGACCGGCATCGGGCAACTTTGACCCTTGGCGTCGACGATCTTTGCTACGTCAGTCATAGGAATCCTTTCGTCTAGATGAAGAGACTGATGTCGGACTTGGCCATCTTCTGCAGGGCGGTTGCAGCACCGACCGGCTCGCCGAGACCTTCAACCATCTGGTCCGGCTGGATGCCGAGGAGATCCATGGTCATCTGGCAGGGCCACAGGTTGACACCCATGTCCTGGCACATGGCGAACAGATCCTCCGGCGGGGCGAGCTTGTTCTTCTCCGCGACCTTGCGCATCATCCAAGCGCCGGATCCGCCCATGTTGAGCTTGGATAGCTTGGCCTTCTTCATGCCGGGGGCATTCATGCCGGCTAGGGCCTTGGTCATCGAGTCGTAGCCGGTAATGCGGACCTCGTCCTTCACGAGCGGGAACAGCCCCCAGAAGGTGAAGAACACAGTGACATCCATCCCGCTCGCGGCGCCGGTGGAGGAGAGGATGAACGTCGGCCACAGTTTGTCGAGGTCACCGCTGAAGGCGATGATCGTCATGGAGTCGGGTGCATCGGGGTCTTTGTCGGCCATGGGGCCTCCTTCGTGACTGGGGGACCGAGCGGTTCTAGCGAGCGACCGTATGGGGGTTGAGTCCCCCTAGGGCACAAGTCGACAAGAAGTGTCCCGAAAAGCCCTCCATCGACTCGCTCGAGATATTAGCGTCTGCGCATATCCCCGGATAGGGATCTGAGAAATCGATTCGCACAGGGCTCAGGAGGCGGCATGGCACGGGCGATCACACCGCAGGAGTTGTACGTCGAGATCGACGAGGGGACCTGCCCGTACATCCTCGATGTACGCAATCAGGACGAATACGCCAATTGGCAGATTGAGGGGACTAAGCCGGTCGGCATGCGCAATGTGCCGATCTGGGTCGCCATGGAGGAATCCGAGACCATCGCGGCCGAGATCCCTGACAACACGGTCGTCGTTTGCGCGCACGGCAATGGCAGCGACCTGCTCATCGACGTCCTTGAAGATGAGGGTCGCGCTGTGCGGACCCTGGAGGGTGGCACCGCCGCCTGGGCCGAACTCCTCGTGCCGCGGCCCATTGGCCATCTCCCGGAGGGGATGGTCGGCTACCAGATCGCCCGACCCGCGAAGGCATGCCTGTCCTACCTTCTCGGTATCCCCGGGGGTGACTGCGTCGTCGTTGATCCCGCGCGCTTCCCTCAGCCCTACATCGACCTGGCCGCCAAGCACGGGATGACGATCACCAACGTTGTCGACACCCATGTCCACGCCGATCACATCTCCGGCGGCCCCGAGCTCGCCGAGAAGGTCGGTGCGACTTACCACGTGCCCCTGGAGGACACGGCCGGCGGCAGCGTGCCGTGGCCCAATGTGCCGCTCGGCGATGGCGAGGTCATCGATCTCGGCGAGGTCCAGGTGGAAGCCTTGGCGATCAAGATGCCCGGTCACACGCCCGGCAGCATCTGCGTGCACATCCCCGGCTATCTCATCCTCACCGGTGACACCGTCTTCGTCCGGGGCCTTGGACGTCCCGATCTCACCGGTCAGGCCTCCGACCTCGCCGCTGAGCTCTTCCACACGATCCACGACCGGCTGGCTCCGCTGGACCGGTCGACCCTGGTGATGCCGGCGCACTGGACGCTCATGGAGGAGATGGACGAAAGCGGCATGGTGCAGACCACGCTGGCGAAGATCTTCGAGTCCGACATCATGACCGAGGACGACATGGCGCGGTTCATTGAGGAGATCATCGGCACCCTGCCCGCCGCGCCGGATTTCTATGACACGATCCGTTTGGTGAACGCTGGACAGGCCGCTACTGCGGAGGAAATCGAAATTCTGGAAATCGGCAAGAACCAGTGCGCTGCCACGACATCCATGTAATGCCCCGTGAGAGAGTGAGACCATGAAGAAAACCATTTTTGGCGCCTTCGCCGCCACCGCGGCCCTCGGCGTCACCATGTCCATGATTCCAGCCGGCGCCGCAACGGCGGCGGTTGCTCCTTGTCAACAGATGTCTGGTTCCAAGATCATCATTGGCCAGTCCACCCCTGTCTGCGGACTGGTATGGAAGGACTCTGGTCAACCGAACATTCGCGTGCCCAATGACACGTCTCTCATTGTCTATGGCGTGGTCTACGCCAATGGCGTTTTTGCGGATCGGACCGGCAAGGCCTACAAAATCAGCGCGAGCGAATCCAGCAAGTGGCTGGGTGTGCCCAGCGGAGTGCGCGCCCAGACCATCGTGAAGGGCGAGATCAAGGGTGGCCAGATCACTCGGACGTTCCCCTACACGTTCGTCAATGACGACGCTCTTGTCGACTGGTTCGCGGACCAGTCCTTCACCGGCCGCTTCGCCAACAGCAACAAGTCCAAGCAGGTCTGGGCCAAGATCAACTGGTCGCCCAAGGGCAAGGTCGACGGCAACATCACGGGCGCCATCGCCAATTGGGACATCAACATCAAGGATGGCAGCACCTGCCGCGAAGCCGTCAACCAGCAGTATCCGTCGGATATGAAGAAGACGCTGGGCGGCAAGAAGGTCTTCCTTGAGTGGCAGTCCACTCAGTACGTGGGCGGGCAGTCCTACTTCATCATGAAGACGCAGGCTGGCGTGAACTTCACCCGAAACGCGCCGTCCTTGGCCAAGTTGGTCAACGGCCCGACGTGGAATCCGTTCAAGGATGGCAAGTGGAACTTCACGGCGAAGAATTCTCCGACCAACTTCTCGAAATTCAACGTCGTCGACATCTCCCCGCGTAAGTCGACGCAGAAGTGCAAGCTCTAGGAGTAGTGAACTAATCGATGGACCGTGAGACGGCGCTGGAAATCCACGATCTGCATGCACGCTTGTGCAAGGCGATCGCGGATCCCAAGCGCCTTCTCATCATCAATGAATTGCGCAACGGTCCCCTGACGGTCGGCGATCTGGCCGAGGCACTGGAAATCGGGCAGTCCAACTGCTCCCAGCACCTCGCCATCCTCCGTGAACGCGGAGTGGTCGTGGCCGACCGTCAGGGGCCGCACGTGCTGTATTCCCTGCGCAGCGAAAAGGTCCTGCATGCCATCGACCTCCTGCGCGAGTTCATGGCCGAGGATCTCGGCACGCGTAGCCGCCTCGGCAAGGCCGCGAGCAAAGCTCCGCGCGCCATGACTCGCCGTTGATCAGGGACTTCCCGCGCCCTGTACTCGCGCGATCAGATTTCCCGCCCGTCGTTGGGGTTCCCGTTAGCAGGTAAACCCCAACAACAGTCGGCAAACGTGGTCTGAATGAGTCGCTAGCGCCGCGTTGCCTGGGCGCGTTGAATATTCGCCGCGTGTAGTTCGGCCATCCCCGGCAGACCCTGGCGCGAATCATCGCTGGCGCCGTGGCGGATGAGGTCATCGAGATAGCGACGGTCGGCATCCAGCCGCCTCATCGGGTCCGTCGACGGCGTGCCATGCCCGGGGACGACGACGTTCACGCGCGCGACTACCGCGGCGAGACGATCCAGTCCGGTCGCGTAGGTCGTCAGGTCCGTGTCCTCATCGGCTGGCATGGGCAACTCGACATCACTGAGCATGTCCCCGGCGAGGAGTACGCCGACGTCGGCGACTTCGGCCGCGAGGTGCGCCGGCGCGTGCGCATCGTGCTCGTGCAACCAGATTTCCCGGCCGGACCAGGGCAGCCGGGTTGGTGCAGGCTTCGGTTGGCCCGGTGCGGGTGTGGCCCCCACGTGACCGGGTAACGACTCGCCCGGAAGGGGGGTGAGGTGACCGGCAAGGTCGATGAGTGCGTTGGAGAGGTCACCGACGAGCGGCTGCACCAACGCCTCGCGGTGATCGCGCCATTGCTGTGCCGACCACGCGCTGGCCCAGCGAGGCACCGCGGGTAGGTCGGGGTGCCATAGGACGTGGTCGCAGCGGGTCGCGGTGTACCTCGGACGGCCGCACCAGGCTGCACGACCGAGCACTATCCGGCAATATGGCGGGGGTGGCGCGCACCCAAGTCTTCGCCGGCGTCGGACTCATGTCCGTCGGGCTGTTCCTCCCGCTCGCCTTCGGTCTCGAGTTTGCTACTCGTCCGGAGGGCACGGATGGCGACAATCCGGCGGACAGCCTTCGCTACCTGCAAGAGCATGGAACGGCGTACGTCCTGAGTGGTTGCTGCCTCCTCCTGGCCGCGCTCGGCCTCATGCGCGCTGCTACTGCAGTCCCGTGGCGCACCCCCTTCCTGACGGTTGTCGGTTCGGTGGCCGCCGGGCTGTGGGCCTTCACCGGAGCCTTGCGGATCTCCAGCCCTGGACCCATCGACCACATTCGTGGCTACGACCAGGATTGGGGAGAGGCGGCGTACCTCGTCGTTCAGATGGCCGGGACGCAGGGCGGGCTGCTCTCCGGGGTCATGTTGGCACTCTTCTGGATCATCACCGGATGTCTGCTCGCCTGGCGCTCCCGCACTCTTCCGCGCCCGCTCTGCGTCCTCGGGATGGTGGCGTTGATCTATCCGCTGGTGTTCGTGATGGGCCAGATATTCGAGAGCGCCAACGAGGGATTGTGGATCCTCGGCATCAGCTCGCTGGTGCTGGGGTTACCCGCCTGGTTCCTGTCCAGCGGGGTTTGGGCGATCATGACTGGCAGTCGGTCGAGGGTGGCCGCCCCGCACGCGACTGCGGTGTAGTCGCGCGTGGAGACAAGCACACCGTCCCGCACATGGATTGTCTTGCGCACCGAGGGTTTGCGGATCTCGGCAGGCGCAAACCGGTGTGCCGTCATCGCCCGCTGACGGTGGCCAACGTCGGCTCCGCCACCTGGGGTGCCGTTCGGGGTGATTGGTCGTAATGCACGTGCGTGGAGAGCCCGGCCGTGCCGGTCACGCCGAGATCCGACAGGTTGTCGGCCAGGTCACCGAGTTCGTCGGCATCCCAGGCCGGATCCACCAGGAGGGCCGCGTCACCGCTGACGACGACGGTGGAGGTCGTTGCGTAGCGACGTGAGGTGGCGACGTAGACGCCGCGGGCAACCTCGACAACATCACGGCGCACGGCGTACCTCCCTGGGCGGATCGATCCTGCCAGATGTCAGCGGCTTGCGGTGCCTGCTGGTCGGGCGTAGTGGGCCTCGTCCCCGAAGTGCACGTTGTGGGGCTGGCTGGTCAGCCGGTCAGCTCGGCCAACGTCACGACGCGATCGGAGATCGCGTCAGCTTCGCTGCGGTCGTGCGTGACGTGGATTGCAGGCACCCCGGCGGCCTTCAGCAGGTCACGGACCTCCCGCACGAGGCGTTCGCGCAAGTCAACGTCGAGGGCGCCGAACGGTTCATCAAGCAGGAGCAGACGCGGCTCGGCCGCGAGTGCCCGGGCGAGCGCGACGCGCTGGGCCTCGCCGCCGGACAGTGTCGCCGGGTCGCGGTGCTCAAATCCGGCGAGTCCGACCAGGGCGAGTAACTCCGCCACACGCTGAGCATCCGCGGGCTTCATCCCGAACCCGACGTTCGCACCCACATCGCGATGGGGGAAGAGCAGCGGGTCCTGGAAGACCAGGCCGAAGCCCCGCCGATGCGCGGGCACGCGGGTGACATCGGCACCATCCCAGCGCACAGTGCCCGCGTCGGGGTGTTGGACGCCGGCGATGCAGCGCAGCAGGGTCGACTTGCCCGAACCGCTGGGACCGAGCAGGGCGACGATCTCACCAGCGGCGACTGTGAGATTGACGTGCTCCAGCAGCACGCTGCCCTCGTAGTTGATGCGCAGGTCGGACACCTCGAGCACGATCACCACCCCCCACTGCGTCGGGGTCGGATGCGCTCGGCCACGGACACGATGATGACGGTGAGCAGGAGCAGCAGGACCGACAGGGCCGTGGCGACCCCGATATTGGCCTCGCCCGGCCGGCCGAGCAGGCGCACGATCTGCACCGGTGCCGTCGGGGTCTCAAGTCGCACCAGGAACGCCGTGGCCCCGAATTCACCGAGCGACACGGCTGCGGCAAAGGCCGCACCCACCGCGGTGGCTCGCACGGCAATGGCGCCTTCGGCAGCCCACCAGGCACGCAGGGGTGGGGCTCCCAGCGTGGCCGCCACCTGGCGCAGGCGCGGATCGGTGGAGCGCAGCACCGGCAGGAGCACCCGCACGACGATGGGCAGGGCGACCAGTGCCTGACCGAGTGGCACCAGCAGCGTCCACCCGCGCAGATCGATCGGTCCACGCACGGACAGCAGCAGCAGGCCCAGGCCGACCGTGACCGCGGAGACGCCGAGCGGCAGCATGACGACACCGTCAAGCCATCGGCCGCGGCGCCGCGCCGCGAGGATGCCGGCCGTCGCGATGACCCCGAGTGCGACCGCGATGACGGTCGCCAGGGCGGCGTACTCCAGCGATCGGGTGAGGGTCGAGATCGCCGAAATCGATCGCGTCGTGCCCTCGGACGGAGAAATTGCCTCGGCGTACCAGGTGAAGCCCCAACCATCCGCGACTCGCACGGACCGCAGCACGAGGCTCACCATCGGGATGGCGACAGCGACGGCGAGCGCAACGACGTAGCCCACAGCAAGGCGGTCCCCGGCCGAGCGTGGACGTCGGCGGGTGACGTCGTCGTCGCCCATGCGCTGCCGCACGGCGAGACGATCGGACAGGATCGACGACACCACGATGGCGGCCGCGACGATGACGAACTGCACGAGGGCCAGCACAGCCGCGCCCGAGAGATCGAGTCGCTGCATCGCGCGCGTGTAGATGTCGACCTCGATGGTCGGCAGTGCCGGATCGCCGAGAACAAGCACGACGCCGAAGGACGTGAAGGTGAAGAGCAGCACCAGGATGCCCGCCGCCGAGATCGCCGGCGCCAAGAGCGGCAGGGTGATGCGTCGGAAGACGGTGACGGGACCCAGCCCGAGTGAGGCACCCACCTGCTCCAGGCGCGGGTCCAGGTGTCCCCACAGTCCGCCGATGACGCGCACCGATAGGCCGACATTGAAGAACATGTGCGCGACGACGATCGCGGCCGTCGTCCCGGGGAAGGGCAACAACTCCCGGAAGGCCAGGCCGACGACAACCGTGGGGAGGATGAACGGGATCGTGAGGATCGCCAGCCACGTTCGCCGACCGGGCACGCGCAGACGGTAGAGCGCGTACGCCGCCGGGACGGCCAGGAGCAGTGACCCGATCGTGCTGAGCAACGCCTGGAACGTCGTATAGCCAAGGACACGCCAGGTCGACGGTGCGGTAAGGACCGGCAGCGCGTCCGGTCCCCAGCCGACCGCAACGACCATGGCGACGGGGAGCAGAACGAGCACGGCCACGAGAGCCAGGGGCAGTGCCGCCCACAGCGTGTGCCGACTCGCACTCGCGCCCATCAGCGCAGGACGATCTCGGTCCACTCCTCGATCCAGCGGTCGCGCTCCGCCGCGATAACGTCGGCCGGGAGTTCGAGCGGCGACTGCGGTCGGGTGACGAACTGTGCAAAGGCATCGGGAAGCGGTGTGTCGGCTCGCGCCGGGAAGACGAACATCGACAGCGGTACGTCGGCCTGCACCTGCGGTGAGATGAGCCAGTCGATGACACGCTGCGCAGCCTGGGGCTGCTCGGTGCCCGCGAGCACCCCGGCGAACTCGACCTGTCGGTAGCAACTGTCGAGCATCGTGGAGGTCGACGGCCGGTCCGGCGGTGTGCCCTCGGCGTAGATGATCTCCGCGGGGGGGCTGGTCGAGTAGGACACGACGAGCGGACGGTCGCCGCCACCTCCGCCGCCGGTGAACTCGGTGTAGTACGCCTCGGACCAGCCGTTGACGACGAGCACATCGTTCTCACGCAGAGCAGTCCAGTAGTCGGTCCAACTCTCGCTCGTTCCGTCGCCACCCGCCTCGTATCGGGCGATGGTGCCGAGGAGGAAGGCCAGGCCGGGGGAGGACGTGGCCGGGTTCTCGACGACGAGAAGGCCGCGGTACGCCGGATCGAGCAGGTCGTCGAGGGTCGTCGGTGGCGTGATGCCGTTGTCGGCGAACCAGACGTCGTCCACGTTGATGCAGACATCGCCGTCATCAATCGGCGTGACGACGCCACCGCCGAGATCGGCGAGTTCGGGGCGGAGTGCTCCCGCATCAGCGCTCGTGTAGGGCTCGAAGACGCCCGCATCGACCGCGCGGGTGAGTAGGGTCGTGTCGACGCCGTACAGCACATCGGCCTCGGGCGCACCGACGGACAGCACGGCTCGGTTGACCATCTCGCCCGCGTCACCGGCCGGGATGAACTCCACGGTGATTCCGGTCTCGGCGGTGAAGTCGTCGATGAGTTGCTGGCTGAGTGCGAACGAGTCGTGGGTGATCACGCGGACTGTCACGTCCGCCGAGGTGCTCGATGACGAGGCACTGCTCGACGAGGTGGGCGACGTATCACCGACCCCCGCGTCGGCCCCGGATGAGCAGGCGGCGAGCGACAGAGCGGCTGCGGCGATGGTGAGTGTGAGGACGCGCATCGGATCCCTTCCTCCGCTGGCATTACCCAGATCAGGTGTGAGGGTCGGTGACGGCGTGTCACCCTCTCAGCCCGCCGATCCGCGAGCTCCCCTGTGCTGGGCTCAGCATAGAACATCTGCGGATGCCGTGCCGCCCGGAGGCTGTCAGGCTGTGCCCATGGCTGACGTGGCGGACCGTTCGATCATTGTTGTCGGGGCAACCGGAGGACTGGGAGCTCCGCTGGCGCATTTGCTCGCCGAAGCCGGTGCGCATCTCACCTTGGTAGGGCGTTCGGCGGATCGGCTGGCCGCACTGGGTGTCAACGGGGAACTCGTCGCGGTGGACATCCGCAAAGCGGCTTCGGCGGACCGTGTGATGGAGGCGGCTCTGGCGCGGTGGGGCGCCGTGGACGGTGTCGTCTTCGCCGCCGGTGCTGTGGCTTTCGGCACGATCGCGGACACCGAGGATGACGTCCTCATCGACCTGTTCACGCTGAATGCGCTGGCGCCGATGCGGATGATCCGCGTAGCGCTGCCGGCTCTGCGTGAATCGGCGACAGCTGGACGCGATCCCTTCATCCTCAACATCTCCGCGGTGGTCGCCGAGCAACCGATGGCCGGGATGGCGGCGTACTCCGCGGCGAAGGCCGCTCTGGCGGCGTACGACCAGGCGGGAATGCGCGAGTTGCGGCGTGACGGGATCCGGCTCGTCGATGCGCGACCGCCGCACACCGAGACCGGCCTGGCGACTCGGCCGCTCGCAGGCACGGCGCCGAAGATGCCGGAGGGGCTGGCTCCGGAGGCGGTGGCGGCGCGGCTGCTCGCGGCGATCGTCGAGGGGGAGCGCGACCTCCCGAGCACGTCGTTCAGCGAGTAGTGACCCGCCTCGGTGAGGTGGTGCCGCGGTGGACTATGCGCGGAGGGCGGCGATGGCGCGACTGATGCGCTGCTCGGAGACCGAGCGAGCTGTCCCGAGGTCCTGCGCCCACAGGCTCACCCGCAACTCTTCGATTGTCTGGCGGATCCCGGACCCCTCCGGACTGCGCCGTGCGTCGGCCGGGAGGTCCGCAAACGCTGACTCCAGGCGCTGCACCTGCTCCATCCGCAACAGGTCGCGCGCGGCATCGCCGGGGAGCGCGTCGAGTCGACGCTGCGCGGCGCGCAGGTAGCGCAGCAGATCGGGCAGGCCCGCTCGTCCGGTCCGCAGCACCGCCCCCGCCGACATGAGGTCATCGATCTGCGCGCGTACGTCGTCCCACGCGCGCTGCAGCGCAGCGGAAGGCGCCTCATCGAGTCGGCTCGACACCGCCCACCAGGTTTCCATGATGGGGACGAGTTCGAGCAGCAGGGTTCGCACGGCCGCTGCCTGCCGCTGGCGGAATTCCGTTCGCACGCTCGCGAATTCCGTCTCGATCATCGGTGCACCGCCGGCTTCCGCGATCACCTCGAGCGCCACGGTCTCCGCGCACTCTTCCAGGAGCGCACGCACCGACCCCTGCGGATTGCGGGCGAGCATCAACTTGTCGGTATCGCTCAGGCGCAAATCCTTCGCGCGCAGCGGCTCGACGAGACGGAGCAGTCGCGCGACGCCACGTGCCATCAAGCGGTCTTGGTCGGCGCGGGTGGGCAGGGCGACCAGCGACACCGAGCCGTCGTCCTCCGCCACCAGACAGGGGTACGCCGACACTCCCTCGGTGGTCACCTCGGGCACGAAGTCGGGCCACTCGGTCACCGTGCGGCGATCGAACTGCGGTGCCGAACGGCGTACGGCGCTCGCCGCCTGACGCGACAGCCGCTGTCGTACATCGGCGACACTGCGATCGGCATCGATCTCGCGGCCGGAATCGTCCAGGACACTCACGAGGACGCGCAGATGATCGGGGAGGGTGTCGAAAGGCCAGGCGGCAGGTGACACCACGATGTCGAATTGCGAGCGCGCCGCACGCGAAAGCGAACCGCGCACGTCATCGATCTCCATCCCGCGGATCAGTCGGGCGGCGGCGTCGGGCGCGGGACCGAACTGGCGCCGAAGTTCCTTGGGAAGTCCGCGGAGCAGCGCGATCACCATGTCCTCGCGGAACCCTGGGACATGTGCGGCGAATGCGTCGTCGGCAAGCGTCGGCAGCAGGGCGACCGGCACCCGCACCGTGACGCCGTCGCGCGGATCTCCCGGGGAGAACTGATAGCTCAACGACAGATCGGTGCCCGGCCACTCGCCGGGGAACTCCGCGGGAGCCGGACGCCCGAGGGCTTCGAGCACATCCGGCGGCAGATCCAACAGGTGTCGATCACGCTGACGTGCCTTGCGCCACCAGGCATCGAAGGTGCGACCGGACGTGACCCGCCTACCGATGCGTTCGGCGTAGAACTCCACGAGAAGGTCCTCGTCGAGGGAGTCCTCGGGCAGCCGTGAGCGGACGAGTCCCTCGCGGATCTCATCGATGGCAGCGGCATTGCGCTCGAGTTCGCGATGCTGGTGTCGCCATTCATTGCGCACGAGGGCGTGCCGGATGAAGAGTTCGCGCGCGGCCGGCTCATCGACGCGCGCGTAGGGGATCGTCCGACCGGCGACGACAGGCAGGCCCAGCACGGTGACGCGCTCCCGACACGTGGCGCGCGCCTGCCGGCTCGACCACAGTGGCTCGGAGTACGCGCGGATGGCGAGATCACCCGCGGCC
>JAURFD010000039.1 GCA_030827125.1 Candidatus Nanopelagicales bacterium | reverse complement strand
GACAACGAAACCTTAGGCGGCGCGGATACGCATACCGCCATCAGCGGGGTAGCCGACTACAAAGCCAAAGACGATGCGGAAGCAGTGAAGCTCATGCGTGGCCTGGTGGACAAGCTCGGCGAGCGTCCCCAAGCGGGCTTTGATCGGGCAGAATCCCTGGCGCCCGCCTTCCCTGCTGAAGAGCTGTACAAGCGCATGCCCGTGGATGCCAAACCCTATCCGATGCGAGACCTATTGGCCTGCATGGTGGATGAGGACTCCATGATCGAATACAAAGCGGATTATGGCAAGACGCTGATCACCGCCTACGCCCGCATCGACGGCTGGGCCGTGGGCATCGTCGCCAACGAACGCCAAGTCATCAAGAATGCCAAGGGCGAAATGCAAATAGGCGGCGTCATCTACAGCGAAAGCGCAGACAAGGGGGCCCGCTTCATTGCCAATTGCAACCAAAAGAAAATCCCCCTCGTGTTCTTCCAAGATGTCACCGGCTTTATGGTCGGTTCGCGCGCGGAACACGGCGGCATCATCAAGGACGGCGCCAAACTCGTCAATGCTGTCGCCAACTCGGTCGTGCCCAAATTCACCGTGATTGTGGGGCACTCCTTTGGGGCGGGCAATTACGCCATGTGCGGGAAGGCCTACGATCCTCGTCTGATTGTGGCGTGGCCCACAGCCAAACTTGCGGTCATGGGCGGCGATCAAGCGGCCAAGGTGTTGGTCCAAATCGAAAAAGCCCGCGCCGGCGCCACGACCCCCGAAGCCGAACAGGAACTCCTCGAACGCATCAAGGAGCGCTACAATACGCAAATGAGCCCCTACTATGCGGCCTCCCGCCTATGGGTGGATGCCATCATTGATCCCGCCGAAACCCGCACCTGGATTTCCCTGGGCATCGAAGCTGCGAACCAAGCGCCCATCGAGCGCCCGTACAATCCGGGGGTGCTGCAGACGTAATCGCGCTGAGCG
>JAURFD010000038.1 GCA_030827125.1 Candidatus Nanopelagicales bacterium | reverse complement strand
CGAATTTGTCGAATGTGCTTGACCCGGCTAGTGATGTGCGTCACCCTCATCGATCATTAGGGGCCGTACGAGGCGAGTCGGCCCACTGACCGGAAGGTTCACAGTCATGGCCGATCTGCAGCCGGCACCTCCCGAGACACCCCAGACCTCCCTGAGCAAGGGGCGGATGGGCATCCTCGGCATCGTCTTCTTCGTCGTGGCCGCGGCCGCGCCGCTGGTGGGAATGACCGGAGCGGTCCCTGTTGCCTCGGTCCTTGGCAACGGTGCGGGCGTCCCGGGCGCGTACCTGCTCGTGGGCATCATCCTGTTGCTCTTCAGCGTCGGCTACGCCGCCATGAGCCAGCACGTCACCAACGCCGGTGCCTTCTTCGCGTACGTCGGACGCGGGTTGGGCATCAACGTCGGTGTCGGCTCGGCGTTCGTCTCTCTCATGGCCTATCTCACCATCCAGCTGGCGGTTTTCGGCTTCTTCGGCGCCGTTATGGGGATGCAGATGGAGGCTCAGTTCGGAATCGCGTTGCCCTGGTGGGGGTGGGTGCTCATCGCCTGGGCCATCGTGCTCATCCTCTCGGTGCTGGCCGTTGATATCGGGGCCAAGTTGCTCGGTGTGCTGCTCACGCTGGAGCTTCTCTCCCTGGTCATCGTGGCCATCGCGGTCTTCGCCAAGGGTGGCCCCGAGGGCATCAACTTCCAGGCTTCCTTCGCTCCATCGGCCGTCCTCGCCGGAGGCATCGGTGGCACGGCGGGTATTGCTCTGGCCTTCGCCTTCGCCTCCTACATCGGATTCGAGGCCACCGCCATCTACGGCGAGGAGTCGCGCGAGCCGAAGAAGACGGTCCCGCGCGCGACCTACACGGCAATCATCCTCATCGGGGTGCTCTTCGCGTTCGTCACCTTCGCCATGGTCACCGCCCTCGGTGCGGAGGGTGTCGTGGATCAGATTCTTGAGCGCAGTTCCGTCGACGGCGAACCGCTCGTCGACCCGGCGGCCGTCTTGTTCTCGATCGCGGCGGAGTACGTCGGCGACTGGATGGCGACCGTCATGAGTTGGCTTGTGCTC
>JAURFD010000037.1 GCA_030827125.1 Candidatus Nanopelagicales bacterium | reverse complement strand
CACGACCCTGCCGCCCGGCTGGACGGTGCATCGCCGCTACGACCAGGAACAGTTCGCCCTGGTCCCTGACGATGTCAGCGCGGCCTTCGCGGCCGCCACGGCTGAGGCGATTCGCAATGCGGCCCGGCACTCAGGTGGGTCCGTCCTCACGCTCTCGGCACGACAGGATGGACCAACACACATCGTCCAGATCGATGACGATGGCCACGGGCTCACGGATGACGCGGTCGCGGGCTTGGGCATGGCGCGATCCATCCGCGGAGCGATGGTCGGCTGCGGCGGTTCAGCGACGTGGCACAC
Organism: Candidatus Nanopelagicales bacterium; assembly: GCA_030827125.1. GTDB lineage: Bacteria > Actinomycetota > Actinomycetes > S36-B12 > S36-B12 > Mxb001. The sequence continues at coordinate 1,576 of JAURFD010000037.1, read as the reverse complement.
CTCCCCGAGGGGGGGAGTGCGCGTTGAACTGAGGTGGACGCCATCCTCCGAGGCCGGTGGAGACTCGGTTGTGACGCTCGCGGCCGATGCCATGGGTGTGCTCCCGGCGATCGGACCACCGTTCCTTTTCGCCTTCCTGGGCTACGGAGTCCTCGTGGTTGCGGCTGGATGGCCCTATTACCCGCAGCCGCAGTGGGCCGGACTGTGGCTCGCGATTGCCGTAGCCGCCGCGCCCTTCGCGGGTGCGGTCCCACGCGTTGCCCGGTGGGTGGGATTGACCGGAGGGCCGTGGTGGTCGTGGCGCGTCGTCGTGGGCATGGCCATCAGTTGCCTTGCGGCCTTTGCTGTCGTTCGACTCGAAGTGCTCGCTATCGCGGGAGCCGAGATGCCGGTCTGGGTCACCTGGTCCTCCGAGGTGGCGGTTGGCCTGTTGTTCATGACCGTCCTGCTCGGACCACCGTGGACCCTCGCACCCGTCCTCGTCGTGTGGGTACTCGCTCAAGGTGGTGGACTGGCCGAACTCATCCAACCCGGTGCCGTGATGCTCATGATCGCCGCTGTCTTCGCCTGGAGCATGCGTCGACGCGCGCGCGACTATGCGCAGACCACTGCGGAATTGCTGAATGAACGAGCACGCAACGAGGCTGCCGTCCTTGATGAGCAGCGCAGGCGACAGCGGTTCGATTCCCTCGCGACCTACACCGCGGTACTCCTCGATGGCATCAGTGACGGTTCCCTGGATCCCCACGATGTTGACGTGCGCCAGCGTTGCCTGCTTGAGGAGCGGGTCGCTCGCTCCCTCGTCCGTGTCGATCGCGAGGAGGGGGCAATCGAGTCGCTCCTGCACGATGTCGTCGTCCGGGGCCGTGAACGTGGCGTCTTCGTCGACGCTGATGTGTTGGGCGCGGGCTCGGCACCGTGGGGAATTCCGCCGCTCGATACCGTGCGAGCCGAGGTCATCGACGTGCTGTCGACTCGATTGCCACCGGGGGCTCTCGTCCGATTCACCGCGGGATGGGAGGACGATCGAGTGGTAGTCCGCCTGCTGGCAGAGTTGGACGGGGAGGAACACCTGTGGGAGTGGGAGGTTCGATGACGGACACGCAGGAGGTCATTCGCGTTGCCGTGCTGGATGACCATCCACTCGTCCGCGAGGGGCTGGCCGCTCTCTTGGCCGTTCCCGTCAGTGATCACGATCCGGCGGTGGAGGTTGTCATCGCGGGTGAGAACCTCGAAGAGGCCCTAGCTCTGCGCCCGAACGTCGTGTTGCTCGACATCGTGATGGGGGACAGCGGCCCCATCGCGGCCAAAGTGCGTCAGTGTCTCGATGGTGGTGCAGAAGTTCTCCTCATCAGTGCGACGGCACCGCCCTCGGCCATCCTGTCCGGCCTGCGGGCCGGGGCGCTCGGTTTTCTGCCGAAGACGGCCAGCGTGGCGGAGGTCCGGTCCGCGGTGATGGATGTCGCTCACGGTGACGTCCACCTCACGATGGATCTCGCAGCCGTCCTCACCGCAGACCCGGAGCGGCCCAACCTGAGCCCGCAGGAGACGAAAGCTCTGCGGCTTTACGCCGCGG
>JAURFD010000036.1 GCA_030827125.1 Candidatus Nanopelagicales bacterium | reverse complement strand
GACCAACAAGTATGTAGTTAAGACCGGCCTGGTGGCCGCCTCGGGAACCATCACCATTCAGGAGCCCGGCCTCCTGGTGGCGATCCCCGACAACAACGCCATCACCGTCGAGAACAGCTACGCCGGCAACGTGGCCCTCAGCGAGGATAGCCTCATCGTCGTGGCCCGCCCGATGCTCCAGCCCGAGTCCAGCGACGTGGAGCAGATGGTCGTCTCGGACAGCGTGAGCGGCCTGTCCGCGCTCATGCTGCGCAAGGTCGGTGATCAGATGGCCTCGTGGTACATGCGCGTCGTCTATGACGCCTTCGCCCCGAACGGCTTTGGCATCGCCACCCTCCGCGGTTGATCCCGTCTCAGGTCGCACAACCGAACCCCGGCCGGCGCTGTGCCGCGCCGGGGTTTCTTATTTAGAGGGGACACATGCTCCGCGTTGAGCGCACAACCGATGGAAAGTACATCGGGCTCGTCGCGCCCATCGACCCGCGCAACCCGCCCGCCCAGGTGGCGACGGCAGACGGCGCGGTGTTCGACCCGACGGAGTGGGTCGAGGTCGAGCCTGGCGTCTGGCGGATACGGAACCCTAACTACACCGTGTGGGCGCGGGAGGTCTGACGCATGACCATGACTGGAATCACTGCCACGGTGGTCAACGGGGTGCAGGAGATCTCCACCGCGCACCTCGTCACCGGCACAGCCACGGCGTCGGACGAGTCGTTGCTCATGATCGGGTCTGCGTACCTGCGGGCGTCTACTACCGGCGTTATCACTATCCAGCGCTGTATTCTGTTCGTCAACGATCTTCCGTCGAACTACGAAACTAACCAGGCCGTTCTCAGCTACAACGGTGATAGCACCTCGCGCACAGACACGTCGGCAAGTATCCGCATCCAGCAGTCACATCTACAGGTACGTGGGACGGCTCGCCGCAATTTCTTCTTGAGCGAGCTAACTCAGAGCTCGATCCGTGAAGTAAATGCAACCAAGCAGTACTTTGTGTATACATGCCCCGGCGCGATTATGAACGAGGTGTCGTTCTACGGCATCAGCGTATGGGAAATCGTCGGCGCACCGTCCGTGTTCTACAAGGTGTCGGTCGATAACTGCGGCAATGGCTACCTGAATTGGGAAGCTGGGCGGCTCGACATTTACTACTTCAAGGCGACGAACTGCGGGAGGGACGCATGGCATAACTCCGGGCCGAATCATCACTGGAACAATGTATCGTTCAATCGCAATAACATTGACGGAGGCGTTAGTCGCTACCGCGAAGGGTGGACGACATGCTGGGAGTTTCAGGATACATCGTTTGCCAAGATCCAAGACGCCTTGCTCATCCTGCGCGATGACTTCGACACAGGTGGGTCGTTTGCAGAAGTAGGCCGTTGGACGACGAACGCCAACGGGCGACTGTCTGGAACAAAAGACAGTCGTACCCGCACAACTGGATCAGACACCGAACGCGGTGCGCTGTTCATTCAGACCGGAAACGGAAACGGTGGCTGGCGTGTGGTGCAGCCCCGCATCGAGATTCGCAGCTACGGACACCTCGCCGACGCATCCTACGGGCCGGCGAGCAACTTCTCGATCAGTGCGCCTATCGGAACACTGTCTTCGACAGGCGCGGCGGAAACCTTCTCGGCGTTCTTCATGCCGGTGGACACCAACCTCGTCGCCACCAAGGCGACGGCACTGGCCTACACCGAGCTTGAGACGGCGCAGAAGCTCTACGACCGCGCCAAGGCGGAATGGCGGGATAATGACGGCTACCCGCTGCTCACAAAAACCGGGTCGGTGGTCAGCCTCACGACCTTCAACCTGACGCTGAACAACGGTGCCGGCACGGCCTACGCTTTCGCCACCGGCACGATCACGATCAAGACCGCCGCCCTGACGGGGTCGGTCGCGCTCACCTCTGGGGTTTTGTCGGCAGCCCTGACGGACGGCGGGGCCTACACCTACACCGGCGGCACGCTGACGGATTCCACCGCCCTACCGTGGCTGGAGGCTGGGACCATCGGTATCGGCGGCGCGGCCACCTTCGCGTTCAACACCACCGGGACCGTGATCGTCAACGCCTCCCCGACAGCGCCCAGCACCTATAATCTCACCGGCACCCACGAAGGCACGCTCGACCTCCGCAATCTGACAGCCCACGCCATCACGATTCAGGTCCCGGCTGGAGTGATCACCACGACCGCCAACAACACTGGCGGCACCATCACGGTTTCAGTCCCGTCAGTCAGCTACACGCTGACGCTGACCGGCATCGTGGCTGGCAGCGAGGTCCGCGCCTATACCGGGTCTGACCCGTCAACCGCCGTCGAGATTGCTGCCACGGAATCCAGCGGAACCACCTTCAACATCACGCACAGCGGCGGGAACACAGCCGGATATATCGCTGTCCGTAAAACGGACTACAAGTTCGTGAAGATCCTCGTCACCTACGGCAACGCATCGTCAAGCCTCAGTGTCTCGCAACCTGCCGACCCCTGGTATAGAAACCCCTAGGACTGAATCATGGCCCTCATCTCCGATCCAGATACGCA
>JAURFD010000035.1 GCA_030827125.1 Candidatus Nanopelagicales bacterium | reverse complement strand
ACACGCCAGCGGCCGTCGCCACCGCGCGCTTGGTGAGCACCCGCGCGAGGTGCTCGCGGAACTCCGCCGACGCGTGCAGATCACTCGTCGGCCGGGTGCCGTCGGCAGCGCTTGCGGCGGCCGCGGCGATCGCGTCAGCCGAAGCCTCCGCACCCGCGAGGGCAGCCTCAACACTGCTCGCCCGAATCGGTGACGGGCCCATGTTGGTCAGGGCCACGCGCGCTTCGGTGATGGTGCCGTTCTGCCGCTTGACCGCAGCGGCCACGCCCACCGTCGCCCACGCCTGGGCGGTGCGGTTGAACTTCTCGTAGTGGGTGCTCCACCCGTCGCCCATCTTCGGCACCTTCACCGCGACGACGATCTCGTCCGGCTCCAGTGCACTGGTGAAGTAGTCGACGAAGAAGTCCTTCGCGGGGATCTCGCGACGGCCATTCGGCCCAGCCGCCACCACCGTGACGTCGAGGGCCAGCGCCGCCGTGGGCAGATCACCGGCCGGATCGGCGTGCGCGAGGGATCCACCGAGGGTGCCGCGATGGCGGATCTGGGGGTCGGCCACCGTCGCCGCTGTCTGCGCGAGCAGCGGTGCATGCTGCTTCACCAGCGGATCGTGCATCACCTCGTGATGGGTGGTGTTCGACCCGATGACCAGATGGTCACCGCCGTCGCTCACCCCGCTCATCTCGGCGATGCCACCGACGTCGATGAGTGATGTCGGGGCAGCCAGCCGCAGCCGGAGCACCGGCATCAGCGACTGGCCACCAGAGATCACCTTGGCGTCCTCGCCCGCTGACGCGAGCGCGGCCACCGCCTCGTCCACCGAACCAGGGCGAACGTAATCGAAGGCAACGGGAATCACTGGGCACCTCCCTGGGCGGCCTGGATGGCTCGCCAGACGGTCTCGGGTGTTGCCGGCATCTTCACGTCGTTGACACCCATATGGCGCAGGGCGTCGACGACCGCGTTGATGACGGCCGGTGGGGATGCGATCGCCCCGGCCTCGCCGACACCCTTGGTGCCGAGGGGGTGGGTGGTCGACGGAGTAACGGTGCGGTCGGTGGTGAAGTTCGGCAGGTCAGCCGCACTCGGGATGAGGTAGTCGGCGAGGCTGGCGGTCAGGATGTTGCCGTCCTCGTCGTACTCCACGCCCTCGTACAGCGCCTGGGCGATGCCGCAGGCGATGCCGCCATGCACCTGACCCTCCACGATCATGGGATTGACCTGGACGCCGACATCGTCGACCGCGACGTACGACCGAATCTTGGACTTGCCGGTCTCGGTGTCGACTTCGATCGCGCACAGGTGCGTGCCGTGCGGGTAGGAGAAGTCGTCCGGGTCGACGGTCGCCTCGGCCTGCAGTGTCGGTTCGACACCGTCGGGGAGGTTGTGGGCCGTGAACGCCTCGAACGCCACCGCGCCGAGCGGCTGCGCCTTGGCCGGGTCACCCTTGACACGGAACTCACCCTGGATGAACTCAAGGTCGTCAGGGGAGCACTCCAACTGATGGGCGGCGATGATCTTGGCCTTCTCGACGAGACGCTCGGCCGCCTTCTTGATCGCCTGTCCACCCACCGCGAGTGAGCGCGAGCCGTAGGTGTCCATGCCGTACGGCGCCCGACCGGTGTCGCCGTGCACTACCTCAATGTCCTCGACGGGTACGCCGAGGATGCTTGAGGCGATCTGGCTCCACGCCGTCTCATGCCCCTGGCCGTGCGGTGAGGTACCGGTGATCAGTTCGATCTTGCCCGTCGGCAGGGCCCGGATCGTGCAGTGCTCCCAGCCACCCGCGACGTACTTCAAGGCGCCTAGGGTTCGCGACGGGGCGAGGCCGCACATCTCGGTAAAGGTGGAGATGCCGATGCCCAGCTGCACCGGATCACCCGAGGCGCGACGCTCGGCCTGCTCGGCTCGCAGTGCGTCGTACCCAAAGAGCTCCAACGCCTTGGCGGTGGCCGCCTCGTAGTTGCCCGAGTCGTACGTCAGCCCGGCCACCGTGGTGTAGGGGAACTCCTCGTGGTTGATCCAGTTCATTTCACGGAGCTTCATCGGATCCATGCCGAGTTCGGTAGCAAGTTCATCCATCATGCGCTCGATGGCGTACGTCGCCTCCGGGCGCCCGGCACCACGAATGGCATCGGTCGGCGTCGTATTGGTGAAGACACCCGTGCAGGAGAACTCGTACGCGGGCATCTTGTAGATCCCCGGGTACATGAACATGCCCAGCAGCGGAGTACCTGGCGTGATGATCTGCAGATAGGCGCCCATGTTGGCCAAGAGATCGACCTTCATGCCGAGCAACTTGCCGTCCTTGGTTGCGGCCAAGGTGATGTCCTGGATCTGGTCGCGGCCGTGGTGCGAGGCAACCATGTCCTCGCTGCGGGTCTCGGTCCACTTGACCGGGCGGCCCAGGTGACGCGCGATCTGCACCGCGAGAATTTCCTCACGGTAGATTTGCAACTTGCCGCCGAAACCGCCGCCCACGTCGGGCGCCACGATGCGCAGGGAGTTCTCCGGCAGACCGGTGACGAGGGCGAGCAGCACACGCAGGATGTGCGGAATCTGCGTCGCGGACCACACGGTCATCTCGTTGCTCATGCCCATGGGCGAGGCGACCACCGATCGCGGCTCCATGAAGCCCGCGATGATGCGGTTGTTGAGCAGGCGTCGCTTGATGACGACGGCGTCGTCACCTGCTTCCTTGATGGCTGCCTCGAGCGAGCCTTCGCCGGTGGGCATGAGGGGGAAGTCGTAGCAGCGGTTCGTGCCGAGGCTGCCATCTTCGGCGGCGTGCACCGACGGTGAGCCTTCAGCGAGGGCGGCCTCCATGTCGATGACCGCGGGGAGGGCCTCGTAGTCAACGATGATCGACTCTAGGGCGTCCGCCGCGGCGTACTTGTCGGTAGCGACAACGACGGCGACGCAGTCACCAACGTGGCGAACCTTGTCGACGGCGAGTGCCGGGAAAGCTGGCATCTGGATGTCATCGGTGACCGGCCAGACGCAGGGGACCGAGCCGTTCAGGTCACCGAGTTCCTTGGCGCTGTACGCCGCCACGACGTGCGGTTGCTCGAGCGCGGGGGAGACGTCGATATTCGTGATCTTCGCGTGGCCCATAGGGCTTCGCAGGATCGCCATATGCAACGTGCCCGGCAGCTGGATGTTGTCGGTCCAGTTGGTCTGGCCGTGCAGCAGGCGGGCGTCTTCCTTGCGGCGCAGCGGCCGCCCCATCGCGGTTGCTTGGGTATCCAGAGTATCGGTCACTTTGCACCCCCCATGATCTTGGCGGCTTCCTGAACCGACTTGACGATGTTGTGGTAGCCCGTGCAACGGCACAGGTTGCCTTCGAGCCCCTCGCGGATCTCTTCCTCCGTGGGGTTCGGGTTCTCGCTCAGCAAGTCGACCGAGGCCATGACCATGCCGGGAGTGCAGTAGCCGCACTGGAGACCGTGGCACTCCTTGAAGGCGGTCTGTACTGGGTGCCAGTTGCCATCGCCCTCGGCGAGGCCCTGGATCGTGGTGACGGTGGCGCCGTCGGCCTGCACAGCGAGGACGCTGCAAGATTTCACGCTTCGGCCGTTGAGCAGCACGGTGCACGCACCGCAATTCGAGGTGTCGCAACCGACGACGGTTCCGACTCGACCGACGTCCTCGCGAAGGAAGTTCACGAGGAGACGGCGTGGTTCCACTTCGAAGTCGTACACCGAGCCGTCGACGGTGACGCTGATCGGCACATGAGTCATGGTGCTCCCGTTTTTTCTTTCGCGGCGCGCGTGGCGCACCCACCTGTCGGTGGGTGCTGCTGACGGTAGGGCAGTCAGGGCATTTCCGCCTCCGATTTTCCCGGTTGCGGCCCTTCGGACAGCCTCCGATTTCCTGAGGTCGCGGGGGTCGTTGGCAGGGTTGGAGTCCGGTTCGCCGTAGTGTTGCCGAATGGCCAGTGAGGAGCCCCGGTCGGTCGAGGACGCGCCTGCCGCGGAGGATCCGGCGATGGTGTCCGAGGCGGTGTCACCGGAGGTTGTGGGCCAGACCGAGGAGAGTGCCCCGGTTGATCCTGATTCGTCCGATTCTTCTGAGCCGGCCCCCGAGCCTGAGCCGGCCCCCGAGCCTGAGCCGGCCCCCGAGCCTGAGCCGGCCCCCGAGCCTGAG
>JAURFD010000034.1 GCA_030827125.1 Candidatus Nanopelagicales bacterium | reverse complement strand
GAGCAGACATCGGATGTGGGCGCCGTCAACGTCGGCGTCGGACATCAAGATCACCTTGCCGTAGCGCGCCTGATCAAGATCGAAGGTCCGGCCCGAACCGGCGCCGATCACTTGGATAATCGACGCGCACTCGGCATTCTTCAACATGTCCGACAGCGAGGCCTTCTGCACGTTCAAGATCTTGCCGCGGATCGGGAGGAGCGCCTGGAACTCGGCATCGCGCGCCATCTTGGCTGTGCCAAGCGCGCTGTCACCCTCCACGATAAACAGTTCGGTGCGCTCGATGTCGTCACTTCGGCAATCGACGAGTTTTGCAGGCAGGGCCGAAGACTCCAACGCGGTCTTGCGTCGCTGAGTGTCGCGGTGGGTGCGCGCGGCGACGCGGGCCCGCATCGCATTGGCGACCTTGTCGAGCAGGGCCCTGGCGGACGCCTTCTCCCCGCGCGGGGGCGAGGTAATCCAGCCGGTGAGCTCCTTGGTCACCACGCCGGACACGATGCGTGACGCCGCGGGAGTGCCGAGGATCTCCTTCGTCTGCCCCTCGAACTGAGGCTCCGGCACCCGAATGGCCACGACACCGATGAGGCCCTCCAGCGCGTCATCCTTGCTGATGGCATCGTCGCTGGCTTTCAACGAGCGCGCTGCCTTGGCCTGATCGTTCAGCACCTTCACGAGGGCGCGTTCGAAACCTGCCACGTGGGTGCCGCCCTTCGGGGTAGCGATGACGTTGACGAACGAACGCACATCGGACTCGTAGCCAGACATCCATCGCAGGGCGATATCGACGGTGAGTTCGCGCTCAACCTCCTGGGACGACATGTGGCCCTGTTCGTCGAGCACAGGAACGGTCTCATGGAAATTGCCCTTGCCCTGAAGTCGGATGATGCCCGTGACGGGATCCCCCGCGGACAGATGCTCGACGTATTCCGACACGCCGCCCTTGTGGGTGAACGACTCGACATCCTCGCCGTCGCGCAGGTCGCGCAGGGTCACCGTGAGCCCCGGCACGAGGAAACTTGTCTGGATCAGGCGCTCCCGCAGTGCCGAGATGTCGTACGTCGCATCCTTGGTGAAGACCTGTGGGTCAGCCCACCAACGCACACGCGTGCCGGTGCGGGTGCGGGGTACGGCACCCACCACCCGCAGACCGTGACGACGCTGGAAGGCGGCATCAGACTCGGGTCCGGCGTACTCCCCCGCGACCCCACGGCGAAACGAAATCGCGTGCGTCTTGGCGCCGCGATCCACCTCGACATCGACTCGGGCGGAGAGCGCGTTGACCACTGAGGCGCCGACACCGTGGAGGCCGCCGGAGACTGCGTAACTGCCGCCGCCAAACTTCCCACCCGCGTGCAGTTTGGTCATCACGACCTCGACGCCGGACAGTTTGGTCTTGGGCTCGATATCCACCGGGATGCCACGGCCGTCGTCGCGAACCTCCACCGAACCGTCGGGGTGCAAGATCACCTCGACCTTCTTGGCATGACCGGCCATGGCCTCGTCGACGGCGTTATCGACGATCTCCCACAGACAGTGCATGAGCCCGCGGCCGTCGTTGGACCCGATGTACATGCCGGGGCGCTTGCGCACCGCGTCGAGCCCCTCGAGGACGGCAAGATCCCGGGCGTTGTAGTCACCGTTGGGCGCCGCCTTTTTCTTCGTAGCCACCCCCGAAGGCTATGCCGCGCCGCCGACATCGGGGGCGTGGCATGCCGGAGGGAATCCAGGACTGTGAATCCCCTCACATTTGGCGTGTCGCGCCTCGGCGACTCGCCGGGAGAGCCACCTCTGGATGCGCGGGAATAGTCCAGGCATGTGAGAGTGTTACCGCACGCGCCACCGACGAAGGAGGTCTTCGATGTCCACCACTGTGACGGACGCCCCGACCCTCTCTGCCGCCGACCGCTGTGACGGTTGCGGCGCCCAGGCGTATGTCCACGTCAAGCTCATCGGCGGCGGTGAACTCTTCTTCTGCGCCCACCACTGGGGTCGGCACGCCGACAAGGTCAAGGAGAAGGCTGCCTCGGTCCGCGACGAAACCAACCGACTCGTCAACGCGGTGTCGTCTCCTGAAGCCTGAGGCCCTCTCCCCCGGGCACGCGCGCCACAAAGGTGGCGTCTCCACGGCGCACGATGGCATCCGGCCATCCCAGCGAATGTTGTCGTTCGTCTCGGATCATTGGGTCTAATCCGGCACGGATCACTGTCGAAGCCACTTCGTCATACGTATAGAACGAGACCACCGGTGCGCCGATGTTGTTCCAGTAGCCCAAGACCGGTACGCGTTCGGCGGTCACGCTCGTCACCGCCCGCTTGAGCCAGAACAACGCGTCGTTCGGAGCGAGCAGCCCAGCAAGCGGGCCCCGTGGCGTAAACACCGGCTCGAGGACGACGACCAATCCCCCCGGCCGCACGAGACGGGCGGCTTCGCGCAACCCGGCCTCGGCGTACGCGCGACTGGTCGATCGAGTCGTCCCCACCAGATGGTGAAGGACTGCTGCCATGAGGACGACGTCGAACTGACCACGCAGCGGTGCCATGTCGCCCTCATCGAGGAGCGACCCGAGGCGAACGTCGGCGTTCGGCAGTCGCTCCCGCACCCGGACGAGCGAGGACTCGCTCGCGTCTAGAGCGGTGATGTCGGTGACCTTCAGCGCCCGGGATAGTCGGTCGAGGTTCGCCCCGGTGCCACAACCGACGTCAATGAGCCGCGCATCGCGATCGACGTAGGGTCGGATCAGGCGCGCGACACCCTTGATGCGATTGCGGCCGTACTCGTGACAGTGCCGATCGAAGTAGTCGACGGTGGCCCCGTCAGCGAGACGTTCGGCATCGACGTGGTCGGATCTGCCCATGGGCCGACGCTATCGGGCTAATCCAGGTAGTCGCGCAGGACCTGCGAGCGGCTGGGGTGCCGCAACTTCGACATCGTCTTGGATTCGATCTGTCGAATGCGCTCCCGGGTGACGCCGTAGACCTTGCCGATCTCATCGAGCGTCTTGGGCTGCCCATCCGTGAGGCCAAAGCGCATGCGCACCACACCAGCCTCACGATCAGACAGGGTGTCGAGGACCGATTCGAGCTGCTCCTGCAGCAGCGTGAAGGACACCGCATCGCTGGGCACGATTGCCTCGGAGTCCTCGATGAGGTCGCCGAACTCTGAGTCGCCGTCTTCGCCGAGAGGGGTGTGCAGGGAGATCGGCTCGCGACCGTACTTCTGCACCTCGATGACCTTCTCCGGGGTCATGTCGAGTTCCTTGGCCAACTCCTCCGGAGTGGGTTCACGACCGAGGTCCTGCAGCATCTGGCGCTGGACGCGCGCCAACTTGTTGATGACCTCAACCATGTGCACGGGGATGCGAATCGTGCGCGCCTGATCGGCCATGGCGCGGGTGATGGCCTGACGAATCCACCAGGTGGCGTACGTCGAGAACTTGTAGCCCTTGGTGTAGTCGAACTTCTCCACCGCGCGGATGAGACCGAGATTGCCCTCCTGGATGAGATCCAAGAAGAGCATGCCGCGTCCGGTGTAGCGCTTGGCCAGCGAGACCACGAGGCGCAGGTTGGCCTCCAAAAGGTGGTTCTTGGCCCGTCGACCATCCTCAGCGATCCACTCCAGGTCGCGACGTAGCTTCTCGGCGATCCGCGCTCCGCTGTTGAGCCGCTCCTCGGCGAACAGTCCGGCCTCAATACGCTTGGCGAGCTCGACCTCCTGCTCGGCATTGAGCAACGGGACCTTGCCGATCTGCTTCAGGTAGTCCTTGACCGGATCGGCGGTCGCACCAGCCTGGGTGACCTGCTGCACCGGCTCGTCTGTGTCATCGACATCGGAGAGCACGATCTCCTCAGACTCGCCCGGCTTGCCACCGGACCCTGGCTTCGTCTCCTCTTCCAAGTCGGCAATATCCTCCGCCAACTCGGCCTCGAGTTCGGCCTCCAGGCCAGCGGCATCCTTCAGATCCGGCTCGTCCTCAGCGTCGGGGCTCGCCTCGTCGCCGCCCTCTGCCGTGTCGGCGTCCTTGGGTTCCGTCGCCCCCTTGGCAGACTTCGCCGCGGCCTTCTTGGCCGGAGAAGGCTTCTTCTCCTCGGGCTTCGGCTCGGCTGCCGCCGTCTTGACCGCAGCGGCCTTCTTGGCCGGGGCGGCCTTCTTGGCCGGGGC
>JAURFD010000033.1 GCA_030827125.1 Candidatus Nanopelagicales bacterium | reverse complement strand
TCACCCGAATGTCCCCTGAGATGAGAGCGCGACACCAGCCCAGGGCTATTTGCCGACGCGCTTCATCTTGACGGTGACGTCGATGACGCCGTCACCATTGGTGTCGACACCGAACGTCGGCCGCTGGTTGGTGCGCTTCCAGTCGCTGTAGTCCAGGACCAGTTGGCCGCCCGCGGGGTAGGCCACGTTCGTCGCCCGGAACTTCTTGGAGTCGGCCCCTCGGTCGAGCGCTGCGTTGACCGTCATCGTGCCGCCGGCCGAGTTCACGTCGCCGTAGTAGATCGCCTCGGAAGCAGTCTTTACGGTGAGGGTGCGACCGTTGTCGGCCGCCACGGCGTCGCCGCCGTACACGATCGTCGTGTAGTGACGGACGCCCTGGGCGAAGACATGCTCCAACTTGGGCTTCGACGGGACGTCAGCGGCAAACGCCAGCACCCCGGCGGCATCGAACTCTGCGAGCGCCCCGAAGCCCACGGGCAGATTGGCGGCACTCGCAACCTTCACGCTGCCACCGGAGTGGTCGCGGATGACAACGGGGACAGACTCGGTGATGGCATCACCGGACACGGTGATGCCGAACCCGGTGCCCGGCTCCACGCTGAAGGCCTGGTAGGTGCTTTCCTCATCGGCGATGGGGTTCAAGGGGGGAAGGGTCGTGTACTTGTCCTCGGGCAGCGGGGCTCCGTCGGATCCGATGATGCCGAGTTCCAGATCGCCAGCGGACAACGGCGTTGGATCGAGGGTGACGAGGTTGTTGGCCTCACCGCCCTGGCAGATGATGCACGGCTGCTGGGCGACAATATCTGACACAGGCGTCAGGACGAGAGTGAATGACGTCGCATCCCCGGACATGATCACTGGCTCACCGTCGGGCTTGGTCTGCATGAGGTAGTCCCACGTGTTGGCTACCGTATCGACGTGCACGGCGCGCTGCCGACCGGAGTAGTTGTTGTCGTAGACCGCAATGTCGTACACGCCGTTGCCGCGGTCGTAGACGGCATAGGGGGTGATGGCGTGACCCTCGAATACGCCGTTGATCTCGCCCCGAATCGACAGGACGAATGGCGAAGATCCGGGGGTCAGGTCAAGGATGAGCGTCTCAATGACGCCGGCTGGAGTGAGCTTGAGCTCATTCGAGGACGCCGTGAACTGTGAGGCCCAATTGCGCGTGATGAGTTGCTGCGTGGCATTGGTCAGCTGTGATTGCGTCATGAGTGTTGATGCACCTACTGCACTTGGTTCGTAAGTGCCGTCGTAGACCGCAGACGCGGTGGCGGCAAATCCGTAGCAGTGCCCGCCTGAGGTGGCGTCAAAAATGTATTCGGCGTAGTACTGGGCAGCCGGTGTAAGCGGACAATCGCCGCCGGGCTCTGTGCCCTTGGTGGTCAAGCACACGCCGTCGCCGTAGAGATCGCGCATCGTCGCGGACGACACTGGCTGGACACCACCGCTGGGCATGTCGTAGAACAAGTTGAAGGGCGCGTAACTGGCTCCGAAGTTGGGGTAGGGGAAGCCGTTGGCCTCGGGGCGGAAACCGGAGTCAGCGACTACCGTTCCCTGGGGGCTCCACTCGGTCGGCGTGGCAGAGAAGAAGAGCGTATATAGGTAGCTGTTCTGCTCGGGGTTGGGGAAGTCCGGTGGCAATACCGGCCCAGAGGCCAAGGCTGGTGCCGCCAGCGCGAGGACTGCGGCGGGGGCAAGGAGAGCGGCAAAATGACGGCTACGCATCACAGGTTTCTAGCAGATTCCGGGCTGTGATGGGGCGGGAATTGCTGCCTCCGTCCGACTTTCAGTGCCCCGTCACGCCCCGCTGGCGCAGGGGACGCACAGGATCGCCCAGAGGTGGATCTCCAGGCGTCCTGCGGGGATCGCTTCACCGCATTGGTCGCAGATCCCGTAGGAGCCCTCATCAAGTTTGGCCAGCGCGCGAGTGATCTGTTCGGACTGAGCGAGGAGCTGCTCGTGCTCGGCGACCTGCGTGAGACGTTCAACGGCGATGCTCGTGCCGTCTCCGACTCTCTTGCCAAACGAGATACCCCCGGTGGAATCCGGTGGCGCCGTCAGTTCGGCCGACCGCGCGTCGATTTCTCGCTGTCGGGCGAGCAGGGCGGCGCGGACGTTGTCGGACATCCCCCTAGTGTGCCGGGGGGTTAGGCGGTTCACGCGTTTTGACCTGCGGTTCTACGAGACGAGTTCACGAACCTAGACTTCCCGTATGTGCCGCAGCATCAAGACCCTCCGACCGCCGTACGTCGACTCTGTTGACCGAGAGGACATTCACGCCGCGGCCCTGCAGTACGTCCGCAAGGTGAGTGGCTTCCGGGCCCCGGCGGAGCACAACCGTGGGGCGTTCGACGAGGCTGTCCGCGAAGTGACTGAGTCAACACAGCGGTTGCTCGATGCGCTCGTCGTTCGCCGCTGACCCGTTGGGTGCGCATTCGTCGGGTTAGCATGCTGTCATCCGGAGCTGTTGATGGGAGTCACCCATGTCCGATCCTGAGATTGTGCTCTACGGCGCCGCCTGGTGCCCCGACTGCCGACGCAGCAAGGCCTTTCTCGGAGATCAGCGCATCCCGTATCGCTACATCGACCTCGAGGCGCATCCAGAGGAGATGGAGACGGTCCTCGAACTGAACGACGGCAAGCAGATCATCCCGACGATCGTCTTCGCGGATGGGTCTCACGTCGCTGAACCGTCGAACGAAGAGCTCGCCCAGCGCCTCGGGCTGACCCGCGAGGCAGCCGAGTCCACGTACGACGTTGTCATCATTGGCGGTGGGCCAACCGGACTCACGGCCGCCATCTACGCCGCACGGGAAGACCTACGGACGTTGGTCGTCGAACGGTCAGCCCTCGGCGGTCAGGCCGGGGTCACCGAGCGCCTCGACAATTACCCCGGGTTCCCGGAGGGCATCGGGGGTGCCGAGCTCGCCGACCGCTTCGCCCAGCAGGCGGCCCGATATGGGGTGGAGTTGCTGTCCGCTGTCTCGGTCGAGTCCATTGATGCCCAGGGTGGCGGTGCCGTGATCACGCTGTCGACGGGCCAGCGGGTCACGACGGGAGCAGCACTGATCGCAGCCGGGTCCACCTATCGCCGCACCGGTGCACCCGGGGAGGCGGACCTCATTGGCTCTGGCGTGCACTTCTGCGCCACCTGCGACGGCCCCTTCTACAAGGGGGCGCCTGAACTGGTCGTCCTTGGTGGCGGGAACTCTGGTCTTGAGGAGGGCCTGTTCCTGACGAAGTTCGCCGAGCATGTCACGGTGATCGACAGGTCGGATTCCGCGGCAGGTTCCAAGATTCTGATCGACAAGGTAGCGGCACATCCGCAGATGACGTTGCGGCTTAGCACTCACCTCGTCAGCTTCAATGCTGGCGACAATGGCAAACTCGAATCCTTGACTCTGGCCGACGCAGACGGCGTTGAGTTTGATCTTGTGGCCACCGGAGCCTTTGTGTTCATCGGTTTGGAGCCGAACAGCACCTGGCTGGCGGGGGTAGTGGACCTCGACGAACGTGGGTTCGTCATCACCGACCGCACCATGGCAACGTCCGTGCCTGGCTTGTTCGCGGCGGGGGACATCAGGGCCGGATCGACGAAGCAGTTGGCATCGGCCGTGGGCGAAGGTGCGGCCGCCGCCATGCAGATTCGCTACTACCTTCAGGAGCGCGACGCCTAACGGCGATGTGGCTTGTGCGGCGCCCGCCACCGTTCGGAAGCGACGATCTGTGGCTACGGGACGTGGTTGTCCCGTGCCGAGGGTATTGATTGGAACGGCCTAGTCGAATACGGATGCGCTACTCGTCAAACAAGGTCGTTGGAATAGGCGTCGGTCTAGTGAAGCCCGAAACGGTGCGCCGTGAGACGGCGTTGAGGTTAGTGGCGCTCAGGCGCCGGAAGCGTCGGTGTGGTGATGCACCAGGTGCCAGCCATCTGCCTCGCGTCGGAAGATGTTGGTGGCCCGGTGAACGAGGTTGACCGGCTGGCCGTCGACCACGTGGTCAATGCCGTGCTCGGTGCAGACCGTGTATCCCATGTCCCCGGCCTCCACCATCGCCACGTCGGTCACCTCGATGCGACCGTGAAGATGCATTGCTGCGGTGGTTTCGAAGGCCTCGACGACTGCGGCTCTTCCAGATGTGAAACCGCCGAAGGGCCCGGCGTAGGTCACGTCGTCGGCCGGTGACCACACTGCGAGTACAGGGTCGGCGTCACCGGTCAGCATCGCGTTCAGCGCGGTGTACAGATCATCGTGTGCCGCGGAAATGGACTGACTCATTGTGGCCCTCCGTTTGTGGCCGGTCGCGTCACCTGGGATGCGGTGACGCAGTGATGGGCAGTCACGCTAGCCAGCGACGATGAAGTTGTCTGGGTAATCAACAAAGAGCAGGAACGTTTGCGTGCTGCCGCCATCGTTCGGGACTTGCCCGCGCTAGCGCCGCTCAATCCAGGCCGTGGCTGGTCCTGTCGGTCGATGGCACCAGGGACGGTCCAGAGGTCTTCGGATTCGTCAACCAGCCCCCGAGAACCGGGGGCGGCGGGCGGGGACCTGCCTGGGGGATTCCCTCACGAATTCTTGGGGTGAGTGACGGGACTTGAAGAGCCTAGATTCGCCCTGGCCGCTGTGGTTTTGTGAGGGAAATCGTAGTGGTTCCTAGTGACACTCAGCG
>JAURFD010000032.1 GCA_030827125.1 Candidatus Nanopelagicales bacterium | reverse complement strand
CGGCCATCGCCGCGACGGCGACGGCTGAGGTGAGGAGAGATCTCCGGAGTATTCGTTGATGTGTCACTGTCTGGCCCCCTTTGCTGTGGAGACACCTCCACGCTAGGTCGGACTGCGCGATCCCAGATAGGGCTGAAGGTCCCCGGGACCCCCTCCGCGAGTGCGCACTTGTGTGCGGGCATTTCGCCCATGTTGCGTGCGCATGTGCGCACTCGGCGAGGGAGCGGTGAGTACTCTGGCGGCGTGACCATGACGCAGGACCAGGCGACCGTCTCAGCGGAGGCGATTCACGCCGTCAAGGATGACCTCGCCGCCTCCTTCCGCATCGCGGCGATGCATGGCTACAACGAGGGTGTCGACAACCACTTCTCCGCCGTGCACCCTGCACGCGATGATTGGTTCTTCCTCAACCGCTACGGTCCGCACTGGTCGGAGATCACCACGGACGACATCATCACCGTCGATTTCGACGGCAACATCGTCGAAGGCGACGGACAGTGGGATGTCACGGCGTTCATGATTCATCGTGGCTGCCACCGCGCTCACCCGCAGGCCCGGGTCGTCTTCCACACCCACCAGCCCTACGCCACGGCGCTGTCGATCACCCGGGGCGGGCTTGATACCCGGCTCTCGCAGAATGCGACGCACTTCCACAACCGGGTGGGTCGACTGCCCTACGGCGGACTCGCGAGTGGTGAGGCGGAGGGCGACCGCATCGGCAGCGCCATCAGTGAGGGTCAGATCGCGGTCATCCTCGACAACCACGGCGTCATGGTGATTGGCCAGGACGTGCCGCAGGCGTGGTTCCGGCTCTACTTCTTCGAACGCGCGGCCCAGGTGCAGCTGCTGGCCCAGTCAACGGGTGATGAGCTCATCCGCATGCCCGAAGAGGTCGCGGTGCAAGCACAGGCTTTCTTCGACACGGAGACGCATGCCCCCGCCGCACTCTTCGCTGCTGAGCGTCGTCGCGAGGAGCGTTTGCGTTCGTAGTATCCCGTGGTGTCACGGCACCGCGGCGGATCTTTGGGTGATTGGGTAGGCCCATGACCTCGGCTCACCCCCCGGCCACTCGCACCCGTCGACCCCTGCCCGCCATGTTGCTGGCCGGGTTGGTGGGCCTGGTCCTCGGATCTGTTGTCCTGGAGATCGTCAATGCGGGTATTGCGCTGATCTGGGAGACGGTGCCGTCGACGTGGGACACCACTCCCATCTGGTACGTCGTCGGAGTGCTGTTGATCGGTGCGGTCCTGGTCTACGTCGTCCGCACCCGAATCGGCGACACCGGTCACGCTCCACTGGCCGGCATCGCCGTCAGCCCCTTGACCCCGCGGGAGTACCTCGGCGCGATCCTGGCGATCTTGGCCTCACTTTTTGGCGGCATCGTCTTGGGTCCCGAGGTCGCGCTCGTGGCGACCGGATCGGTGATCGGCACGCTCTTCGCGAAGTGGTTCGGGTTCGGTGACGCCAAGGACCAGAAGAAGGTGGTGGGCTTCGGAGCGCTGGGAGCCATCCTGGCTCTCTTTGCCGTGCCGCTGATCACGGGTGGCATGTCGATGGACGGCGCACCACAAGCCATTGAGGTCGACCAGTTGGGTTGGGCCATCGTCGTCGCGGTCATCGCGACGGTGGCCATTGCACTAGCTCGCCTCGTCGCATCCCTGCTAGCCCGTGCGGCAGGACCCACACCGCACCTCGGAATTCTCGTGGGCTCGGCCCTCGTCATCGCCGCTTCCGCGATTGTGACGCACTATGCGACCGGCGAGGAGGTGCTCTTCATCGTCACATCCGGCGAGGAACTCATCACCGAACTGCCCACCCTGACGAGCATCGCGACGGTGGTGGCGATCCTCGTCTTCAAGTCGATCGCGTATGCCGCGTCCCTGGGATCTGGCTTCCGCGGTGGACCGTTCTTCCCGGCAATGTTCATCGGGGCGGCGGCGGGCTTGCTCATCGCCCTCGTCCTCCCCAGCGGACCGTCGATCCAGGCTGCCATCGTGGTGGGGGTAGTCGCCTCCGTCATCGCTACGGCCCCGATGAAATGGCCGATCGCCCTGGCGGTCGGCGCCGCAATCGGGCTCATCATGGGCACGTGGACGCTCGTCCCGGCCGCGCTCATCGGCGCCGCAGTGGCCCGGGCTATTCCGCGCTGGGGGGATCGGATTGCTGCTGCCGATCAACATCCCTGATCACCGGCGCAACCGCTAGGACGCCTTGGCGAGGTAGCCCCACGACAGGCTTGCGGCCGTCGCAATCCACAGTTGGTAGGGCAGGAAGATCAGTCCGAGCCACCACCTCTCCCTGAAGGCGAGTGTGGTCAGGGGCACGGTCAGCACCGCGGCTGAGGTGAGCACGATCGCGGATCCGAGTAGCTGATGGGGCGTGAAGAACAGATACGCCCAGGCGATAGCGAGCACGACGGTCACGGGCAACACGATGACGAAGACGAGAACCCGCAACGGTGCGGCATTCCACGCGATGACAGAGCCGACGACGGCGATGACGATGAAGTTGTAGGGCCAAATGAGCCCGATGAACCACGACGGTGGCTGCCACGCGGGCTTGTCCAGGGTGGCGTACCACGACGTCCCGGTCGATACCGATATTGCGGAGCCGACAATGTACAGCAGCACCGTGATGATCACCGTGGAGACGGCGAGGACTCGCCAGGTCATCTGTCCAGTGTGCCAGTTCTAGCGCGCGCGAATGTGTACCGGAAGCCCGGTCACTGCGGCGTTGCCACTTAGTGGGTCAAACCTCGTCGCGTCGGTGATGTCATTCACGCTCGAACCCCCCGTGGTCTGAGCGGTTCGCCCGGCGCTCGCTCTGCCCGAATGTCCCCATCCATGCGGCAGGCTCACGACACCCGGCTTGATCGCGTCGGTGACGTAGACCTCGGCATCGATCTCGCCAATGCCGGAGGAGATGGTGACCTCGCTCCCGGTCGAGTGACCGCCGCGATCCGCATCCTCGGGATGCATAAACAGGGTGCAGCGATTGGTCCCACTGAGCAGCCGTGGATAGTTGTGCATCCAGGAGTTGTTGCTGCGCAGGTGGCGCCGACCAATAAGGAGGAAGGACACTCGCTCCTCCTCTGAAGTGAGCAGCGCGCGAACGCGTGACCAGTCAGCCAGCACTACCGGATGATCCAGTTGGATGCGCCGATCGGAGGTCATGAGTCGTTGAGGGAGCACCGACTGCAGCGGGCCCAGGTCCATGCCGTGTGGCGCCTTGCGGATCTTGGCCAGGGAGAGTCCCCGGCGGCCTTTGCGCACTCCCCAGGGGCCCACGCGCAGCGCCGCGTCGACGAACCGCCGCGGGAAGAACTTCGTGCGCACCGCATGGGCGATCCGGGCTCGTCGCTGGCCCACCCGATCGGCGTCGATCCGCCACAGCAACTCGAGCAGGATCTGCGCATCACTGCGCGTGTCGGGTCCCGCTTCAAGGATCTGCTCGCCGAAGCGCACGTGGTTGTGCACGCTGACGGCACCGAACACGACATCGAACTCCTCCCGCTCGAGCACAGCGGTCGGGGGGAGGATGACGTCGGCATGCCGGTTCGACTCATTGAGGTAGAAATCAACGGATACGCAAAATTCCAGATCATCCAGCGCCCGATCCATGCGTCGACCATCCGGCACGGTGAGCACGGGATTCCCGGCGTAGAGGATCAGTGCGCGCACCTGGCCCTCGCCCGGAGTGAGGATCTCGTCCGCCAGCGTGATGCTGGGGAACTCCGCAGCGAACTCGGGCAGGCCTTTGACGCGCGACCGCCAGCGGTCGTAGCCGATGAGGTCGGTCGTCTTGGCTCCGATGACAGGCAGGTCGAACGCCGGGAGGGCGAACATCCAGCCACCCTTGCTGTCCAGGCGGCCAGTGAGGATGTTGAGGACGTGCACCAGCCAGTACGCCGTGGTGCCGAACTCGGTCTGGCACACACCGAGTCGCGCGTAGGCGGCCGCGCTGGGCGCGGTGGCAAAGTCGCGCGCGATTCGGCGGATGGTGTCCGCGTCGATTCCCGTTCGGCTCGCCACTGCGTCGGGACTGAATGGCTCGACCATGGCGCGGATGCTGTCCACTCCGTCGACGTAGGCGCCCGCCTTGCCGAGTCTTGTGAGGTTCTCGGCGAAGAGCGTGTGCACCATGGCGGCGAGCAGAAGCACGTCCGTGCCCGGCTCGATGAAGTGGTGCTCGTCCGCGAGGTCGGCGGTCTCGGTGCGGCGCGGGTCAATCACCACCAGGCGCCCGCCCCGCTCGCGCAGCGCACGGAGGCGGCGACGCATGTCCGGTGCGGTCATGATGCTGCCGTTGGACACCATCGGGTTCGCCCCGATGACGAGCAGGTGCGCCGTTCGATCGATATCGGGCACCGGCAACAGCAACGGCGAGCCGAAAAGCAGGTAGCTGAGCAGATGCTGCGGTTGCTGGTCGACGCTCGCCGCCGAGTAGCGATGTCGCGTGCGCAAAGCCTTGAGGAGAAGCGGAATAAGGGTGACCGGCGCCCAACCGTGGGTGATGGGATTGCCGAGATACATCCCGATCGAGTCATCGCCATGGCGCCGACGAACTTCGAGAAGGCGCTCAGCGACGAGGTCGAAGGCCTCGTCCCACTCGATGGGTTCCCATTCGCTATCGGAACGCTTGCGCAGGGGCTGACGCAGCCGGTCGGGATCCTCGTGCAGGTCGGCCAGAGCGATGCCCTTCGGGCAGACGTAGCCCTGGCTCATCGGGTCCTTGACGTCCCCGCGGATGTCAAGGATCCGATTGTTCTCGACCGTGATCTGCAGTCCACAGGAGGCTTCGCAGAGGTTGCAGGACCGGTAGTGGACGGTCATGCGGACCACCGAGATGTGGCAAAGCAGGACCTTCGCGCCATCGCCGTAGTCTGACACGCACTCCTGGAGGCCGCCCGTCGCCTAGGCTGCATCAGACAGGTTGCCGGCGTGGACGTGGCGCGGCTCGCGTGCTGACGATAGAGGGGTTGCGTATGCCCGTGGAGACGATGTCGGCTCACGGACCTGTTGGCGCGGGGGCCGCCCGCGCTGTCGCCTTCGGCGGCGGGGGTGAGTGGTTCATCGCCTGGATGCTCGGCTACGCGCAAGGGCTGCTCGAATCTGGAGTCGACCTCGGCAAAGCCGACGTCACGATTGGCACGAGTGCTGGCTCCATGGTGGGCGCGGTGATCAAGGGTGGCCGCCTCGCAGAGTTCACCGAGGCGATGCAGCAGTTGGGTGCGAACCCAGCGTCCGCAAATAAGGACCTCGACATTTCCGTCGGTGCCCCGTCCCAGCTGCGAGCTCAGAACGTCATGGGACAGACGGATCAGATCACGCCGGTCACCCTGCAGGAGATCGGTCGCGCCGCGATGGCCGCACACAACGATCCCGACAACGAATACGTCGGATCCGTCGATCGGCTACTGGGTCTGAAGGCGTGGCCC
>JAURFD010000031.1 GCA_030827125.1 Candidatus Nanopelagicales bacterium | reverse complement strand
CGAAGACCAAGGCCGCGTTCGAGCCCCCGAAGGCGAAGGAGTTGGACAGGGCGTAGCGGAGATCCGGGAGGTCGCGCCCCACCCCGCGGACGAAGTCCAGGTCACAGGCCGGATCGGGGTGCGTGAGGTTCGCGGTCGGCGGGACCAGGCGGCGACTGAGCGCCATGACGGTCAGGAGCGCCTCCAGCGCTCCAGCCGCACCCACGAGGTGACCGTGCATCGACTTGGTGGCGCTCACCGCCAGCGCCGGGGCGTGCGCGCCGAACACCTCCTTGAGCGCCATGACCTCTACGCGATCCCCCGCCAGGGTGCCGGTCGCGTGGGCATTCACATGGCCAATGGCACCCGGTTCCAACCGCGCATCAGCGAGGGCGGCCCGCATCGCCCGGATCTGACCGTCCGGGTGAGGTTCGGTCAGCGAGTGCGCATCGCTCGCGGCCCCGTACCCGAGCACCTCCGCATAGGGGCGCCCACCGCGCGCGCGCATGGCCTCCTCCGTCTCGAGGACGAGGATCGCCGCCCCCTCCCCCAGGACGAAGCCGCTCCGCTCCGCATCGAAGGGGCGGCTGGAGCCCTCCGGGCCGTCCCGGTGTTCTGTCGCCAGCGCGCCCAGAGACTCCCACGCCGCCAGGGACCCGTCGTTGAGCTGCGCCTCCGCGCCGCCCGCGAGGGCCCGGTCCAGATACCCATCGCGAAGGGCGCGGAAGCCCTCCCCGATCGCGACCGCGGACGACGCACACGCAATGGAGTAGGTCACCGTCGGCCCGTGCACGCCGAGCTCCATGGAGATGTGCGCTGCCGGTCCGTTCCCCATCACGAGCGGGACCGTCGTTGGACGCCCGCGCCGGCGCTTCCGCACGAAGTACACGCGGTAGGCATCCTCGAGCGTCTCCGCCCCCCCGAGCCCGCACCCCAGATACACGCCGGCGGCACCCACCTCGGCCGTCTGCGAAGCGAGTCCGGCCGAGGCCAGAGCGTGGCGGGCGGCCACCACCGCCATCTCCCCCGCCCGAGCCATGAACATCCGCCGTCCCCTGGGGATCACACCGTCCGGGTCGAAATCTGCAGCGGCCAGCAGGACGTCGGCCTCCATCTCGGGAGGGCCGGAACGAACCTTCCGGATCGCCGACTCTCCCCGCACGATCCGGTCGAAGGCCGCATCCGGGTCCTCCCCGTGGGGGGAGACCATGCCCAGCCCCGTGACGAAGACCCGCCGACGGCTCACGGCGCCCGGCTCAGCGCCGATCCCCGAAGGAAGCCCGCAGCCCCCGCTCAGCCACCCTTTGCCGCCACGAGGCGGTCAACCAGGGCGGCCGCCTCCCCTAGCGTCTTGAAGTCGGCTTCCTCCTCAGAGACCTCGATCCCGAACTCCTCCTCGAGGTCGAAAACGAACTCGACCACCGAAAGCGAGTCCAGGCCAAGATCGGTGAGCGTGGCGTCCGGCTGGATGCGAGTCGCCTCGATCCCGTACTTCTCCGTCAGCGCCTCGGCAAGAAAGGAGTATGAGCTCATTACGCCTCCACGATGGGTCCGCCCGCGAATCTACACCATCCGGGGGAATCGTCACACAGACCAAACGCTTTCCCAGAGCCTCCGAGCACGGATCCTCCACGAGGATCCTCGTGCAGCCTCCTGCCTTTGGCCTGACAGCGCAGCATTCCGTCCCCGAATTCGCCCTGTGCGACTGACGCTGCCGACTTCGTGCAGCCGACCCTCTGGTCGCGATCTGAGCACGCGAACCCCGCAGGAAAGAGCCGGAAGCCCCAGGTTCGACCCGGATGCACAGACATCCATTCGGCCGAAGTCGACCTGGCCCCGCCCGGCAACCGCATTCACGAGATGGGCAGCGCCCGCATGGGTCGCGACCCCACGACGTCGGTGCTCAACGGCTGGTGCCAGGCCTACGACGTCGCGAACCCGTTCGTGACCAACGGATCGTTCATGGCGTCCTCCGCCTGTCAGAATCCCTCGCTGACGCACATGGCGTCTCGCGCCCGCGCCGCGAACCATGCAGCGGACCGGATGGCCGAGGGAGTCCTCCAGGAGGGCACGGCTTGCCGGCGGCGCCGGCATCCCGCGCGCTTTGGCGAGAGTGCGGCCACCGACTAGCTTGAACGAGTCACCGGGAATACCCCGCCGGATCACGTACTCGGGCCTACTCGAAACAGAGCTCTCATGGAGATTCAAGCCAAGCGCGTTGCCCTCGCCGCGCTGGTCATCTCGACCGCCGCGACGGTCCCCCTTGCCGCCCAGAGTCTGAACGTCGGGGGCGGCAGCGCCAACTTCGGACGCACCTCGCTGGCGCCGGGTTTCCTCCCCGATCCTTTCAGCGTCTCCGTGGTTTCGGGAGGGGCGCTTCATGTGCCGTCCCTGAACCTCGGAACGGCATGCGTGGGCTACGCCACGGCGGATCCCGACTACATCGTCGACATCAGCGGCACCAGCTCCTTCCTCACGATCTACGTGGAGGGCAGCGGGGACACCGGACTCGTCGTCAACGATCCGAGTGGCACGTGGCACTGCGACGACGACTCGCATTCGGGCTCGAACCCCATGGTCTCGTTCGACGCCGCGTCACCCGGTCAGTACGACATCTGGGTCACCAGCTACAGTGCGGGCGAAAGCATCAGCGGAACGCTCTACATCTCGGAATTCGGCACGGGCGGGGGCGAGGCCGCAGAGGCGTCCGGATCCCTCACGATCGGTGGCAGCAACTCGAACTTCGGCCGCACCTCCCTCGCCCCGGGCTTCGCCCCGGACCCGTTCCGCGTATCCATCGTTTCGGGAGGATCCATTCACGTGGCGCCCCTGAATCTGGCGAGCGGGTGCGTCGGCTACGCCACGTCGTCCCCGGACTACATCCTGGACGTCACGAGCGCCATGGCCTACCTGGCGATCTTCAACGAGGGTGACGGAGACACCGGTCTGGTGGTCAACGACCCGAACGGCACCTGGCACTGCGACGACGACTCGCATTCCGGGGTGAACCCCAGCGTGACACTGCTGAAGGCACCGGCCGGTCAGTACGATATCTGGGTCACGAGCTACACCTCGGGGGAGAGCATTTCGGGGAGCCTCGGCTTCACGGAGCGACGCACCCCCTGATCTGAAACCTCGCGCGGCCGCTCGCGAGGTCCGGACGTCAGCGAAGCCTGCCGGTGCGACGTAGTTCAACTCGGCGATTCTTGGCCCGGCCTCCAGCCGATCCGTCGCTTGCCAGCGGGCGACTGGATCCGACTGCCAGAACCGTGAACCGGTCGCTCTCGACCCCCCGCCCGACCAGATATGCTCGGACGAGCTCTGCACGTTCGAGCGAGAGTCGCTGGCTAAATTCCTCGCGCCATGTGCCGTCGGCGTGGCCGATAATCTCCACCGTGGCCGTCGGATCCGACATCATGGCCTGAGCGAATCGATCAAGCCTATCGAGGACGTCGTGCGGGAGTTCATGCCGTCTGATCTGGAGATCCTGAAGTACGATCCCCGCATCTTCACCAAACAACCTTGAGCATCCCGATGCAGCCACCCGCACCCTGGGGAGGGTGGCAGGGCACTCATCGACGCTGTCCTCCACTCCGTCCCCATCGGCGTCATGCCATACGTCACGCCGCCATCGATCTCGGGTCGACGCACGTGCGCCAACCACGAGTCCCAACGAAAGTCCGAGGCGCGAACCACCGGAAGCAAAATCTTGGTACACACGCAAGCCAACCCACGACCTGGGGTAGATTGCGAATCCTGCACGGGCAGCCAGGTCTCGCGTTGAGAATACGATCCCGCGCAACGGCTCTCCGTCGCGCACGGCCGCGGTGAGAACACCGAAGGCCGCCACGTCCACACCGGCCAGGTGTAGAAGCTGGATGCCTGCTCCTCCGAACAGGGCATCAGATCTCGTGTCCGTGCCAGAGACGGTCTCGCCGCGAGCGGTCTGACCGCCAGCGCAGGCCTCCAAGGGCCCCGCCGCAGCCGTCACACCGATCGTAGCACTCACGCCATTTCCCGAGAACGCGGAACGGCCCTTTCCGAGATCTGCGCCCGTCTCGATCGCGCCGAATACGGCCCCGAGCGTCGTGCTGACCCCAAGTGCAGACGGACCAGCCACGTTGTCGCGAGCGAACGTGCTGACGAGTTCGAACCTCGGTTTATAGCCCGACTGGTGCAGTCCGAGACATGCCTGCGCTGCCAACGGCAAGGGCACAGTGCACCCAAGGAATCCAAGGGCCAACTGCCCCACAGTACGAGTGAGTTTCGCAGTCATCCGATGGTTCATGGATTGATCACGATCATCCCACCTACGAAGGCATTCGTGGTCTGAACTGTGCTCACATCGAACTCGGGAGTTGGCCCAGAAAAGATGCGGTCTTTCGTGAAGATGATCATGTTCACGACGTTCCCGCCCTGGGATGCTTGCGCCGCTGTTGCCAGACCGGCCGGAGCGACAAAGCTGTTGCTTCCAATGTTTTGTGCCGCGAAGCCGAGAAGCGAGGAACCGTCACTCGAGGCCGTCTTAGAGGGAAGCGTGATCACACCGCCGGACGGCGCACTGCCCGACACGACTCCGTTGTCAGCGATTGGGGCTCCAGTGTCGGGACTATCGAACACCGCGATCATATAGGTGCTTCGGGTTTTGTCAGGACTCGTGAAGGTTGGGGTCAGGTCACCGGTGGAAGAGGCCACCTGGTAGTAGGCTCTCGTTGTGAGCTGATTGGAACCGGTACCTGCCGACGTTTCCCTCAGAAGCGTCCAGCCATTTGGTGAGCTGTACGTGGGAAGTGTGTTCTGATTGTTCGTATCATGAGCAAAGACCATGATGGCGAGCTGCCCAGCAGTTACTGAACATCCTCCGGCGGCAGTCAAGGAGTTCGCGGTCGAGTTACCCGTCGTGGCGATGCAAGCGATGCCGGCATATCTGTCCGATTCGGATACGGTCGCAGTGATCGTCATGTTTACCGCGCCCGTAATGACCAAGTCACCCCCGGATCGAGTCGCGGTCAGAACGTCAGTGGCGCCTGCCCGTGTGGCGTCTGATTGACGGTAGTACACCACGAAGGAGTCCGCGGCCGCAGCGATGGTGGCCGTGTTGACCGAGATTGACGCGTCCTTGTCAGAGTAGAAGGTACCGTTGCCGCTCGAGGCCAGAGCGAATGTGGTCTCCTGGGATACCGCAGTTCTCACGCTACCCGTTTTGACGAAGAAGATCATGCGCTCAGTGACTTCGTCCACAGCGACTGTCGTCTGAGCTGAAGGCGACAAGTACGGCTCGTCCACATCCAGCACCGTGACCGTAACCGTCTGCGTCGACTCGTTGCCCGCCGTGTCCGTCGCCTTCACGACGACCACGTACGTGTTGTTCGTGTCCGAGTCCGTCGGCGTCTCGTAGTCCGGCGCACTCTGGAACACCAGCGCACCCGTCGTCGCGTTGATCGAGAACTTCGAGGCGTCTGCCCCTCCGTCCAGGCTCCACGTCACCGTCTCGTTCGCCGTGAACGTCGCGACCGCCGTCGTGTTCTCGTTGATGCTCTTCGCGCTCGTCGC
>JAURFD010000030.1 GCA_030827125.1 Candidatus Nanopelagicales bacterium | reverse complement strand
TCACCCCTCGCGCCGATCCCCGCTCCTGCCCTGATCTGACCTGAGATCCTGCAGAGTTCGGCCCAGAACAGGGGGAACTTCACTGTCGGACCCCCGACGTAACGTCAGGTCATGCACCCCAGTGAACCCGCAGACACGACCGCACACACGGCCATCAGCGCCGCCTTGGCGCGACCGCCATCCACATCGTCAACACCGGATCGGCGGCTCCTGGATCTCGCTGACGAATCCGGAGTGGGTGGCCGCGCCCTCGCTCTACTCGAACGTATCGACATCGCGTCCCTCGACGCGCACGATCGCGTCCGGTTCCTGCGGTCGGTGAGCGCCCAGGCCGCGTGGTTCGAGGCCTTTTCGACGGTCGCACTCGCAGCCGTGTGTGGTCCCACCACCGGGTGGGTGGAAGACGATGTCGAAGAGCAGGTCACCGCCGAACTCCACGAGGCGCGCGTCGACAAGGCGCCGTCCGGTGAGCGACTGCGCATCGAAACCGAGGCCCGATCCGAGGCGTGGGAGACCCGCGAGCGGGCTATTGCGCTCGAGGTCAGCCTGGCGACCCGAGTCTCGACCCGTACCGCCGGGCGCCGCGTGGAGAGCAGCCGGTTTCTCGCCGAGGAAATTCCCGAAGCCCTCGATGCCGCGTGGTCAGGGCACTGGGGCTACGGACATCTGCGCGTCGCCGAGAAAGAGTTGGCCGACGTGCCTGCAGAGATACGCGCCGAGGTGCTGGCCGACGTCTTGCCGCACGCCGCTACCGATCATCCGCGGCGCCTCACTGACCGGCTACGCAAGTCCATCGCCCGGCGCGACGCCGATGGTGTGATCGAACGCACCCGAGACAAGGCTGCGCAACGTGACGTCGGCATGTGGACCCTCGCCGACGGTCAATCGCGTCTGGCGATCACAGGGCCACATGAGCTCATCGTGGGCATCCATCGCGACGTGCTGGAAGTGGCTCGGATCCGCAAAGCCGCGATGGACGCGGCCGAAGGCGAGCATGCCTCCGAAGACCGGCGCATCGGCGCGGTCCGCGTGGACGTCATTCGCGAGGCCGTAGCGCGACTCATCGCGACGGCACGAACGCTCGCCGGGACTATCCACAGTCCGGACGAAACTCATGCGGGCAACCTTGCCGGGACTATCCACAGTCCGGACGAAACTCATGCGGGCAACCTTGCCGGGACTATCCACACCGATCCGTGGCTCGCTGCCCACGGCGAGATCTCCATCCCCGCAGTTCCCGGTTCTCGGCCAAGTGCCGATGCCGCCGTCGTCATTGACGTCGCCACCGCTCTCGGGATGGCCGAGGAGCCGGGGTTCATCCCCGGCTACGGCTGGGTCCCTGCTGCGTTGGGGCGGGAGATCCTCGCCGCCGCCCCGCGTTGGCGTCGCTGGCTCGTTGACGACTCATCCCGGCAACTGATCGAGGTGGGCAAGTCTCGGTACCGACCGAGTCAGGCGCTGCGCGACTTGGTTGCCGCTCGCGACATCACCTGCACGGCCGATACCTGCAATCGCCCAGCTACCCAGTCACAACTCGACCACGCCATCGACTTCGACGGTCACAACACCACCACCGACAACCTCCACGCCGCGTGCGGCCCCGACCATCTCGCTGTGACCGCGGGCTACTTTGTGGTGGGTGACGACGGCAGGCACCTGACGTGGACTTCGACGACGAGCGATACGACGTACCCCAGCCACCCACACCCGCTGTATGACCTCCCCATCACCGATCAGGAGTCCGCCTAGCCCGCGACCAGACCCAGAGCCGCCTCAGCAAGGGTGCGGAATTCCTGACACACTCGAGATCATGGGTCTGTTCAACCGACGCAAACGCCATGCCGCCTGGGACCGCGGATCGACGCGCGAGGACATCAAGCACCTCGAGGAGTTCACCAAGACTCGCACCGGTGTGGAGGCCTACCTCGAACCCGTAACCATGGCCACCGAGACGACCGTGGTCCTCGTCGCGCATGACGGCGAATGGACCCGCCGCCGCGTGGAGACGCCACAGGAGGCGCGTGATCTAGCCAAGAAGTGGAAGATCCCGATCTACGACACCCAACTCGTCGGCTACCCGCCGCGGATGCGCGAGTGGACACAGCGGCACAAGGGCGAACGCGGCACCCTGTAGGTGCGTGACTGCTGTGCCATCAGGTGATTCGCTGCGCTGAGGTCATCGCGGGGTGGGACTACACCACCCCAGCGAGCCGAAGGAGGAACAGTGCCTCGGCAACCACCATGGACTCCAACTCGGCCAGGTCGACCGATTCGTTCGGCGCATGGATGTGCGCTCCGGGATCCTCGGCGCCGAGCAGCAGCACTTCGGTGCGTGGAGCCACCTGCAGAATCGACGCAATGAGCGGGATGCTGCCGCCCTCCCCGGCTTCGACGGAGGGGCGTCCGTACGCCGCCTCCAGTGCCCAGCGAGCCGCGTCGTAGGCCGGGCCGTCGGTGGTGATCGCACACCCGCGCGCGGTCTCGCCCGGAATAACCGTCACCTCAACCCCCCACGGTGCACCCGCCGACAAATGCCCACAGAGCGCATCCAACGCCTGCTGCGGATCGGTCGCCGGCGGAATGCGCAGCGACACCTTGGCCCGTGCCCAGGGAATGACCGCATTGATCGCCCCCTCGACCGGTGGAGCGTCAAGACCGATGACGTTGACCGCGGGACGCGTCACGAGGCGGTCCGCGAGCGGGCCCGTTCCGAGCAACAGGGCATCTGGTGCGAGGCCAAGATCAGATCGATACTGCGCCTCATCAGCCGGGGCACCGTTCCAGTCGTAGCCCGCCACGATCCGCGTATCCCCAGCCTCATCACGCAGAGTGTCGAGGATGCGGATCAGGGCCAGAAGCGCGTCGGGCGCCGGACCGCCGTACATCCCCGAGTGCGCGGGCCGCGGGAGCGTTCGGACCTCGACTGTCGCATCCACAACACCTCGGAGCGCGGTGACGAGAGTCGGTTCACCGAGTGAACGATTGCCAACATCGGCGACGATCATGGCATCGGCGTCGACGAGTTCGGGATGCTCGAGGACATATTCGGGCAAGGGCCCGCCACATTCCTCCTCGCCTTCGATCAGGGCGGTCACCCGGAGGGGTACTTCGCCGAGAATCTGACGAAGCACCCGAATAGCACCGAGGTGCATGGCGATTCCGCTCTTGTCATCCGCCGATCCGCGGCCATAGAGGCGTCCATCGCGCACGGTGGGCTCGAAGGCGGGGCTTAGCCACGCGTCCTCACTACCCGCCGGTTGGACGTCGTAGTGCGAGTAGAGAACGACGTGACGCGGGCCCGCTCCGATCCTCGCGACAACGGCCGGCTCGCCACCCTCGATGCTCTGCAATTCCGCCTGAGCACCCGACTCAGCGAAGAGTCGCCGAGTGAGTTCAGCGGCCTCCTGGACGGGCTCGCGAGGGAACCCCGCGAAGGCACACGAGGGGATCTCCACGAGTGCGCAGAGGTCCGTGATCAGATCGGGCATGAGGGACCGTACGACGTCCCGCACGGATTCGACGGTGATCGCGCCCGCGGGCGCATCCGGTGGAGTCACGAGGGGAGGCTAGCGTCCGGGAGGCCCGATCTCGGTGGACATGGCAACATAACGATGTGCCCCGTATCACCGCCGCCACTGTGGCCGAGCATCGAGAGCAGCGCCGTGACGCGCTGCTTGATGCGGCGGCCCAGGTGCTGCGTGAGCGTGGAGACGTCACCGTAGGTGCCGTCGCGGCGCGAGCGGGGATCTCACGGACCGCGGTCTACGAGTACTACAACTCCGCCGCCGACCTCATTGCCGATGTCCTCGTGGACGAACTCGCGATGTGGATCGACCACCTCGAGAGTGCTGTCGCAGACATCGAGGACCCGGCGGTGAGACTGCGCACCTGGATTGCGACCGCCCTGTCTTATGTGGCCGATGGCCGGCACTCGCTCGTCCGCGCCGCGGGCCGCAGCGATCTGCCTCCGGTGCGTCGGGCCCAGGTCCAGGACCTCCACCGGCGCCTCGCCGGCTCCGTGTACGTCGCCCTGCGTGAACTCGGTGCCGATGACCCGGAGCGGACGGCGTCGTACATCTGGAGTGTCACCGAGGCCGCGACCCGCCACATCGAGGCGGGCCGCGATGCCGACGAGGAGATCGCCGCGGCTATCCGCTTTGCTCTCGCCGGCATCGCTACGACCCGATAAGGCTCCGGAATCACTCGTTGCGACGAGTGTGCCGGACTCGTATCGCTACTTCGCCAGGCGGAACTCAACCTCACGCTCGGCCGGTGCGAACTGCGCGTTGCCCGGTGACGTGATGGTGACCGTGCAGGTGCCGGACTTCTTCAGCGCACGAATCTTGCCGTCGCGCGTGACATCACAGGAATCCGATGACATCGACGGGGTCTCACCCGAGCGCAGCGTGACCGCAAAGTCGCTGTACTTCGAGTAGAAGACCTTGGGTCGCCAGTCACCCTTGATGACCTGTCCACGTACGGAAGCACTCACCCGATCAGCCTTTTGCGGACCCACCTCGACAAAGGTCGTGAAGAAGACATTCACGTAGGCACGATCAGTACTCGCCTGGCCCGCACCCAGGGTGTAAACGGCGCACATGTCCACGCGGCAGTTCACATCCGTGACGCCCTGGTCACCCGAGTAGGGGTTGGGGTTCTTGCCCTGGAACTGCGCGTTGACGGTGATTGGCAGGCTCACCGACTGCGTGGTTCCTCCGGCCGGAATGTAGATGAGCGAACCAGCGGACTCGTCACAGCGCGTCGGCGTCGGATCGCCGCCCGGGGTAGGCACGAGGCAGTGGAAGGCATAGAGCCCAACGCCCGCCGGCAGGTTGTTCACATCGACCGGCACCTCCGATGTCTGCGGGAGGTTTGCGATCGTCCCCATCGAGGGCTGACCACCGGCGGTGACGGAGAAGCCATCCGCCGCCTGCGCGGCAGCGCTGCTCGTCACAACCAGCGCGGCGGCACCGACCGTGGTGATGAGTGCGCGAGTGATCTTCATGCGTTCCTCTCTTCGTATGCGGTTGTTGAGGTGAGCTGAGTGACTGATGCCCCGGGGTAGTGCGTCCCGAGCGATGGGCCGTCTAGCGGAAGGTGACCGGGACCACGACATCCCACGAGCGGTCGCTGGCTCTGAGGTGATCGGCTCTCGCGACGATGGCGCAACGCACCTGCCGGCAGTCGTAAGAGCCGATCCTGGGACTGACCTTGATCGTCACCGTGAAGCGGCCCCCCGGCTTATAGGGAATGGCGAGGCCACGGCCATAGGGAGGCGGATTCGAGGAGATCCACGCCGAGGATCCGGAGCTACCGTCTTGATCCGCTCCTCCTCCGCAGGGAGTGGGCTTCGCCCCGCGCTTCGGTCGCACACAGAGGCCGACGTAGATGCCGACAAGTTCACTGAAGCCACGGCCCTTGATGGTCACGGTCTGCCCGTACGGCGAAAATCCCTTCGTCGGCGTCACCGTGAGGCGCTGGCCCTTGGCGCCCTTCTTGGTCTTGCGCACCGCAACAGCACTCGGAGTGACGGTGGTCTCGGTGGTGGTCGCCTCCATCGCAGTCACCTGGTTGCTCATCGGGACCGCGGTTGGCGATGCGGTCCCCAAATTCGCCGCGACCGACGGGCTTGCCGCGGCAACCGGCACGAGTGTCGCGCCGAGTGCGAGCGCAATGGCGGCAACCAGGCTGGTCTTCCCCGGGCTTCGGGGCAACCGTGTTTCCATGACACGGACGGTAGATCGGCCCGTCGAGAGCTCGCCTGACGCGGTGTCGGCATGATCCCGACAGCGCGTCGGGAAAAGGCACTGGCAACCCACCGATACTGCTGGGATGCGCACCACCACGACGCGATCGCGAGCTTGGGCGATCGCGCTCGCCGGCATCGCGGGTGTCGTGATGTTGACGGGGTGTGGCGCCAGCATGCTTCCCGCGGCGGACAGTGGTGGCGCCGGCTCGCCCGCAGCCTCGACCCTGTCCCCCGGCGACTCACGCACCGCCTCACTGACGGAGAGCACGTCCATCGACCAACCCCGGCAGGTGACCATCACAGCCGCAGACCTGCCTCCTGTGGAGGCGCTCACTGCGGCTCCCGCTGATGGACCTCAACGCATCGTGAGCCTGGCGAACGGGGTTGGCGAGACGCTGGTCGCACTCGGCGTTGCTGACCGAGTCGTAGGTCGCGACGAGACCAGCGAAGTCCCCGCCGACGCGGAGATCGTGACCAAGGGTCACGAGGTATCCGCAGAGCGCGTGCTCTCCCTGCAGCCCGACCTGGTACTCATCGATGCGCGGACCTCGCCGCCGGAGGCCATCGACCAGATCAGGAATGCCGGAGTCGACGTCGTCGAGATTCCTGAGGCATGGACTATGGCCGACATGGCCCCACGCACCGAAGCGATCGCGAGCACTCTCCGAGTGAACGCCACCGACCTCATCGCCACACTCCCGAGCACCGACGCCACCGCACCGGGTGGACCGCGCGTTGCCTTCCTATACCTCCGGGGGACGTCGGCGATCTACCTCCTGGGCGGTCAGGAGTCCGGGGCCGACGCCATGATTGCGGCGGCCGGTGGCACCGATGTCGGGGCGGAAGCTGGTCTAGCGCCCTTCGTGCCTCTCACCGCCGAGTCATTGGTCGCCCTGAACCCCGATGTCATCCTCGTCATGACGAAAGGCCTGGAGTCGGTCAATGGCATTGACGGGCTGCTCGAACTGCCGGGTGTCGCCCAGACCAATGCGGGCCGTGATCGACGTGTCATTGCCGTCGAAGACGAGATCCTTCTCTCCTTCGGTCCGCGCACCGGTGCTCTCATCGATCTGCTGCGCGAGGCCCTGCGCACCGTCACCTCCTGACGCGACAACGAGATGACCCAACTTTCTCCGCCGAGTTC